>JAPPFJ010000017.1 GCA_028877215.1 Gemmatimonadota bacterium
GGCTCAACGTCACTTCATCTTTGACTATCGTCTCAACTTCGGAGGCTGTATATTGTCTCATCGAGCGTATCCTTTCTCCCTCGTCTGAGGGGCCTCGTGGGTTAATTGTGATACTAAAGGATACGCTCTTTTTTTACCTCATCCACAACTTTTGAATATAACTCGAGTTAATTTAAATGAACGTAGAAATGTATTACTGCGAAGAATTAGAGAACTTATTGGTACGGTAGGTTATGATTCTATAATACACGGACCAATAATACACATTCATATTGAACAACAATCTATCGCACAAGGAGGTTTAAACGAGATATGAAAACACTCATCTTTGTACTCCTGTCCTGGCCAGTTGCAACATTTGCCCAACTTACTCCTGTCTACTCGACCGATTCAAAAGAATGGGTGTATAAGGCATATGTTGCCAATTTTAGCGGCAACAATAATGTAGAAATAGGATTGGGGGTTGGAAATTTTGACAAGGCTCAACTGGTATTTATAGACGCTAATTCAAAACAAGAATTAGCAAAAATACCAGCTCCTGTCAGTAATCCACAAGACCGTCATCTTTGCGATACTGATGGAAATGGGGTTTATGAGTTATTGCATGTTACCCCTGGTATAGAGGGACCCGGCCCACACTGGGACAAAGTTGGTTTCACTCTTTATGAGATCAAGGACAACATCTTAACTGAGGAAGCTAATACTGAATTTCATGGTGTTTGGGCGGATATTGGAGATTTGAACGGTGACGGGAACGATGAGATTGTTCTTTCTACAATGCCGGAAGGAGGTACTGAATTCTCTGGCGATGGCCCCTGGGACATTATAGTTCTTTCCCGAGAAGGAACGGGCTTTAGACGTATTGCCAATGTTACGCTTCCCACCACACATATGATAACAAGTGTGGCTGATCTTGACGGCGATGGCAAGGCAGAACTTATAATTCTGCGTTCAGGTTATTTCTCAAGAGATTCAGTTACTAATGAACAGATCCCTCATTTGAGTGTGTATTCTTATGAGGATGAGTCAACGTTAAGGTTAGTGGACGAAGTGCAGATCCCAATGGAACGTAAAGGCAATTTGGGATTATTGTGGATCCAACCATTGGAGCAAAATAGGCATCGGATCGTAATTCCAATTCCAGTGCCTTATGTTCCGGGAACGGAAGATTCTGCTATTGACCGTTATCAAGGATTTCAGTTAGAAGGGGGACAGCTTTCTGCTGAATTGGAGCCTTTGTCGTTTAAATGGGAAACTTATCTTAGTGCGCCTTGGAAGCTAGACCTATTCACAACTGTTGAAACTAGTGGCGATTTACCGCCAGATTCGTTTCAGTTAGTGAATCGCCGACAATTATTCTTGAACGGTGGTCTCCCTCCGGCACTACCGAAACGGCGATAGTTTTCCTAAAAACTAATCAATAAACAACCCCTGGACCGATCGCGGCCCAGGGGTTGTTCTTAGTTCATTTTAGCAACTCCCGTTTATCGGTCCTGCCGTTGTCTAACGCGTTCCCGTCCCAACTCCGGAGCTGCTTCCAAGATCGCACCTATTGAGATTCCGGAAATCGACCTCGCAAACTGGAATGCTTCCCAGGTGTCGGGATTAACTGAATCGACAACTTTGATACTCAGCCAGCCAAAAAGGGAGGGAGATCTCACAAGACAAATTACCATTTATCAAAATGGTGATTAGAGAATTTTCAGACAGGAGCTATAACTGTCAATGATCGCCCATATGCGGCCACCTCAGGATCGCCTTAATCAGGCCAGTTGAAGATCGGCATAGTCAGGCCACGTGGGGTACGATTGAGGTTTCGGACTTTCCGGCGACGTTTCTACCTTCTGAGTGTCTCCCTGACAGTCAGGAGGGAAGATCATGGCAAACCGGAGGTTCGAGATGTATCAGTATCGCCAGGTATTGACGCGTATGCGTTTGGGCGAGTCGGGTCGTGCGATCGCCTGTTCACGGTTGATAGGTCGGCAGAAGGCCAGCGCCTGTCTGCGTGCGGACACGCACAGGCAGGCGCTTCGAGAGGTGGCATGCCACGAGGGATGGCTGGAGGTTTCCAGCGTGTTGCCCGTTGATGCGACCCTCGCGCAAGTTCTGCAGGTTGCCTCCTCGAGGATTGAATTCAAACATACCGACAGCGCGGCCCTCGGCCTTTCGAATCCGCCGCGAGACCGTCCACAATCCCGGACCCTACTCCCACTCGACCGTTCCAGGCGGCTTGTGCGTCACGTCGTAAAACACCGCCTCGACGCCTCCCACATCCAGAATCTCACGCGCGAGTTTCCGTACGAAATCGAAAGGCAGCGCGCTGAACCGCGCCGTCATGAAGTCCGGTGTTTCCACCGGCCTCAGGACCACGGTCTCCGCGACGCCGTCGGATGTCAACGGCAGCAGGACAGTGGGCATCTGAGACACCGTCTTCGACAGGCCCTCACGCTCGAGGGCCGCCATCGCCAGCGCGTCCACGGCCCTGAGAAGGTCCAGACGGGACTGGGTCAGGAAGGCCCGCTTCAGCTTCAGTTCAGGAAGCGCCGATGGCGCCAGGAGGTAGACGACGCGGTTGATCGCGGATACCGCATTTGTGACACGCGTGGAAACGTCCTCCAGAACCTCCCAGTTCGCCTCACCCCAGACAACCGCGGGGTGAGCGTAGGTGCGGAAGTCTCCCTGAACGCCCACGCTCTTCAGGGGCAGCAGGCGGAGGCCCAGTCCGGCGCGGACCGCGATATCGCGGGCGGCTTCCTCGGCCTCCGCCTGCGGCGTATCGGCGCCGTCTCCCCGGGAACAGAGGCAGCGCACGGACAGCCCCGGTCCGGGGAAAGGCTGGCGCCAAATCAGATGCGGAGGCAGGCCGAGGGCAATCCCCAGTTCGCGCACTTCGTCCTTGTAGAGGTGTGCCAGCGGTTCGATGACGAGACCGCGGGCGATCAATTCCTCTACGGCGTCCACCCGGTTGTGGTGCGTCTTGATCACCGCGGCGTGTTCCGTACCGCCGGATTCGATGGTATCCGGATAAAGCGTGCCCTGGCCCAGCAGCCAGCCATCGGAATCCAGTTCCATTCGGGCCAATACGCGATCCTTGACTTCGAGAAACGCCCGGCCGACGGCCAGCCGCTTCTCTTCCGGTTCCACCACACCCTCGGTGCTCAGTAAAAACGCTTGCGTCGCATCTTCTACAATCAGATTTTCGAATCCTTCGCTCGTGAGCGCGTCAGAAACTTCGGCGGATTCCCCCTTTCGCATAAAGCCGTTGTTGATGTGCAACCCCAGCACCCGCTCCGGGCCGATCGCGCGGTTGAAAAGCGCAAAGGCCACACTTGAGTCCACGCCGCCGGAAACCAGCAGGAACACGCGCTTCCGCCCGACCCGCTCCTGAATCTCCTTCGTCGCCGTTTCCACGTAATTGGCCATCGTCCAGGTACGCGGCGCCTTGCAGATATTCAGGAAATTGTCCAGTATATCCATGCCGCGAGCGGTATGCGCAACCTCCGGATGGAACTGCAGTCCATAGACGTTGCGCCGCGCATCCCCGACCGCGGCCGTCGCGCAATCCTCGGTCGCGCCCAGCACTTCGAACCCCTCCGGCAAACGGCCGACCACGTCGCCGTGGCTCATCCACACCACCTGAGACGATTCCATGCCCGCGAACAGGCCTGTTGTGGACTGAATCCGCAGTTCCGCCGATCCGTACTCGCGGATATCACCCCGGGCAACCTCCCCGCCCAGTTCCCGGCAGACCAGCTGGTGGCCGTAACAGAGCCCGAGTACGGGCAGACCTGTTTTCAGGTGCGCGCGATTGAACGCAGGCTGATCCGGGTCGTAGACGCTGGCGGGTCCTCCGGACAGAATCAGCCCGGAGTATCCATTCACCGCGGTGGCGTCCACGTCGGGCCGGAAGACTTCCGAATAGACCCGCAATCGGCGGACGCGATTTGCGATCAGGTGGGCGTATTGCCCCCCGAAATCCAGCACGGCGATGCCGTTTTGCATGCAGGCTTCTCCAGGGCGCGCGCACGACTCAGGATGCTGCCCTGCCGGGCGAAGGTTCAGACATTCAGGGCCGCCTGCCAGTCGATTTCGGACGACTGCCAGGTCTCGCGGGCGGACAGGACCGTATCCGACGGTGTCGCCGTGTCGTCCGCAGGACAGTCCACGTTATAGTGGAGGCCCCTGCTTTCGCGCCGCTTGAGTGCGCAGCGAACAGCGAGCGCGGCCACGGTGGTGATGTTTCTCAACTCCAGGAGCGCTTCCGTAACCCTGGTCCGCTTGTAGAATTCCTCGACCTCCCGGGCAATAACGCCAATTCGCCGGGCCGCCCGTTTCAACCTGAAGTCGGAACGTACGATGCCAACGTAATCCCACATCAACCTCCGGAGCTCCGATCGATCATGGGACAGAAGCACCCATTCCTCGGCGTTGAACACGTCGTCATCCCGCCAGAGGGGTACGTCGGGAAAGCCGGTTACCCTGTCCAGACGCCGGGACGCGTGGCGCCAGGCGCGATCCGAAAACACCAGCGCCTCGAGAAGTGAATTGCTGGCCAGCCGATTCGCGCCGTGCAGACCGGTGTGCGCCACCTCCCCGGAGGCGTAGAGCCCTTCGATATCCGTACGACCCCAGAGGTCGGTCGACACGCCGCCGCACATATAGTGAGCCGCGGGCACGACGGGGATGGGCTGCCGGGTGATATCGACGTTGAGCGCGAGGCACCGCCGATGGATGTTCGGAAAACGCGCTCGAATCTCGGCGGCGGGCACGTGGGTGACGTCGAGATACACGCAGGGAGCGCCGCTCTTCTTCAGCTCGTTGTCGATTGCCCTGGCAACGATATCGCGCGGCGCCAGCGCCCCCATATCGTGATAGGCGTCCATGAAGGAATGACCGTGACGATCCACCAGCACGCCGCCGTGACCGCGCACCGCCTCGGAAATCAGGAACGAATCGGCCTCCGAATGGTAGAGCGTCGTGGGGTGAAACTGCATAAACTCCAGATTGGCTATCGGCGCCCCCGCCCGGTAGGCCATGGCGATCCCGTCGCCGGTTGCGATCCCCGGGTTGGTTGTGTGCGTATAAATCTGCCCCGCCCCGCCGGAACACAGAAGCGTGACGCGCGCCAGGAATCGCCGGACGCGGCCTGACGCTGAATCCAGTACGTAGGCCCCCCAGCAATGAATCCGACCCTGCGGTTCGCTCCTGACGCCGAAGAGATGGTGTTCCGTGATCAGGTCCACCGCCATATGGTGTTCGAACCGCGTTATGTTGGGGTGCGCCTCGACCGCTTCGGTCAGCGCCCGTTCGATTTCCCTTCCGGTAAGGTCCGCCGCATGGACAATCCGGTTCCTGGTGTGCCCACCTTCCCGCCCCAGCGCCAGACGCCCGGCAGAGCCGGTTGTAAATGCGGCGCCCCAGTCGATCAATTCCCGAACCATCCTCGGACCCTGTCCAACCACCAGCTCCACGGTCTCCCTGCGGCAGAGACCGGCCCCGGCCGCGAGCGTGTCAGCCGCGTGACGTCCGAAGGAATCGTCCGAATCGAATACCGCGGCGATTCCCCCCTGGGCATAGTTCGTATTCGACTCCTGGGACTCCTTCTTGGTAATCACCGCGACGGAGGCGGACTCGGCCGCTCTCAGCGCAAATGAAAGGCCGGCAATACCACTGCCTATAACCAGATAGTCGGTTTCCCAGACTTCGGACACGGTCGGTCTACCCCTCCGGTGGCGTTGGCGGTGCGGCGGCAGCGTGAATTACTCCCTTGTTTTTACAATTTCCCTGAGGAAGTCTTCCGCCGAAAACTCGTTGCAGGCTGTGGCCTCAATCAGCAGATCCAGAATCTCTCGCCGGGTGCGCCGGTCGTATATCAGGTCTTCGAATACCTCCCTGGCCTTTCTGCTCCCGAGTGCCTGCTCGATTTCTCCCGGAGTCATCCACTTGCCGCCCGTTGACGACATGCCACAATCCTCCTGTTTTAAAACGGCTTAAATACTTCCTGAGAAGACGAAAAAAGCGGAAATCCAATACAGTGCCAACCGGTTCTGCCCATCCACGGGAAGCGGGTCGCATGGGTACGGTCTTTGCCGCGCGCGCACCCCGCCGCAGCTTCGATTTCCAGATCGCGGCAATCTCATTCGGTTGCCAACGAATATAAAAATGAGTACACTTGAATTCGAATCCCTTACGAGGTACGGATGGCCGTAAACGACCTGCCAGCACTCAATGCGATATTCAACACGATTGGCGCCGTCTTTCTCCTGATCGGCTATTTACAGATCCGGCGCGGCAACGTCCGGCAACACAGGCGAATGATGCTTTTCGCCCTCGTCTTTTCGGCCCTGTTTCTGTCTTCGTATCTGTTCTATCACTTCAAGGTCGGGTCCGTGCCCTATCCTCACCACGACTGGACCCGCGGCGTCTATTTTGCCGTCCTGGTCCCGCACATCGTACTGGCCGCACTGAACGCGCCGTTCGTCCTCGCGGTTGTATGGCTTGCCCTGCGGGGGCGATACCAGCCACACAAACGCCTCGCCCGCTGGGTTTGGCCGGTCTGGATGTTCGTGTGCGTCAGCGGCGTGATCATCTACGTGATGCTCTACCAGCTCTAATAAACGAAGGAGGCACCCCATGACCGTACTCGTGACGGGTTCGACAGGACTCGTCGGTTCTTCTCTCGTTCCGCATCTCGAAGCCTGCGGCCACCGCGTCCTGCGGCTGGTTCGCACGAGTCCGAAAGACGACCTGGAGCGGCGGTGGGACCCGGAATCGGGAGAACTTGCGCCTGCCGCCCTCGAAGGAATCCAGGCCGTGGTGCATCTCGCAGGCGAGAACATCGCTTCGGGCAGGTGGAACGAAGCAAAGAAGAGCAGGATCCGCAGCAGCCGCGAAGATGGCACCCGGCTTCTGGCGCAGGGCCTTGCTGGGCTGCAGACCCCCCCCGGCGTTCTGGTTTCCGCGTCGGCGATCGGATATTACAGTAACCGCGGCGACGAAATCCTCAACGAGGAAAGCCCGCCTGGCGACGACTTCCTTGCGGAGACGTGCATTGCGTGGGAGAATGCCGCGCGGCCCGCGGCTGACGCCGGCGTCCGTACGGTAAACCTGCGAATCGGAATCGTACTCAGCGCGGACGGCGGCGCGCTGGCCAAAATGCTGTTCCCGTTCAGGATGGGCGTTGGAGGCGTGATCGGCGGCGGCAATCAGTATATGAGCTGGGTCTCTCTGGGCGATCTGACACGAATCATCGTTCACGTGCTTAACACCGAAACGCTCGCGGGCCCCGTCAACGCCGTGTCGCCGGCGCCGGTGACAAACCGGGAATTCACCAAAACACTGGGGGGTGTGCTGTCTCGTCCGACGCTCTTCCCCATGCCGGCATTCGCCGCCAAACTTGCATTCGGGGAAATGGCGGATGCCCTGCTGCTGTCCAGCACCCGCGTCACGCCCACCCGGCTGCAGGAATCCGGATACGATTTTCAACACCCCGAACTCGAAGGCGCGCTTCGACACGTACTGGAACGATAGTTGCCCGTCGAAAGAGCCAATCCGGCATCTACGCGATGCCGTTCAACCGGCACACGACGTCGAACAGAACCTGCACACCGAATCTTACGTTTGCGACGGACACCCGCTCGTCGTGACCATGGCACAAGTCGAAATACGCCTCGCCCTCCTCGTACCGCATGGGCAGAAATCCATAGACGTGGATATCGCGGTCCCGCAGAAACCGCGCATCCGTGCCGCCCGTCTGCATGTACGGGACGACGACCCCATTCGGATCCCATTTGGAAATCGACGCCTGGACCACGTCGAACAGCGGCGTCCGATGGTCGAACTCCGTGCCCGGCCTGAAGTCCTTTTCCATTTCGAGAGCGACGCCGTCGCCGGCCATGGCGCGAACTTCCCGGATAAACCCTTCTTCGTCCACCCCGGGTAAGGGTCTGCCGCTCAGCCGCGCCACGGCTTCGGAAGGGATCACGTTGCGTTTGACGCCGGCCTCGAGCATGGTCGGCGCGCACGTATTGCGCACCATCGCGTCGAACATCTTCCGGGTCGGCTCGTCAACCGGCAGGGCCCGCAGCGAGGGTTCACAGCGATCCGGATCCAGCACGCCGAGCAGCAGTTCCGCCACCTCGTCTCTCACCTGCGCGGCGGCGGCGCCTTCGAAGAACGCCCTCACGCCGGACGTAATCCGGTGAGGCATCTTCACGCCGCTCAATCGCGCCAGCGCCCCTCCCAGATGGAAAACGGCATTGTCGCTGTGGGGAACGGAACTGTGCCCGGGTTGACCGCGCGCGACCAGGTTCAACTCGGCGCTCCCCTTTTCGGCCACCTGGCACGTGTATACCGGACGCCCGTCGATCAGTAACGCAAAGCCGCCGCCCTCGTTGATGCCGTACTCCGCGTCGAACACCTCCGGGTGATTGGCCGAAAGCCACCGCACCCCCTGCACGCCCCCAAGCTCCTCGTCCGCGGCGGCCACCAGGACCAGATCTCGCGTCAGCGGCAGATTCAGACGCTTGCACAACAACAGGACCTGCAGCCCGACGGCCGTCGTGAGCTTGGAATCGATCGCCCCGCGTCCCCACACGTATCCCGCGTCCACCTCACCGCCGAACGGATCTCGCGTCCATTTCGCGGGCTCCGCCGGCACCACGTCGATATGCGACAGCAGCAGCAGCGGACGCTCGGATCCGTCGCCCTTGAGACGCACCACCAGATTCCCGCGCCCGGGCGCGGATTCCAGGACGCCGGGAGAGAGTCCCTCGCCGGTCAGCGCTCCGGCAATGTCCCTGACGAGGGGCAGTTCGTTCCCGGGGGGATTCGTGGTGTCGAAACGAAGCAGCCTGCAATGCCAGTCCACCGCTTCCCGTCCCGCCGCATCCCAATCCACGTTCATACTTGAATCTCCCGATACCGGACCGGCCCCGCCAACGCCCTCGCGTCGCGTTCATGCCGGCCGCGCCTGTGTGCCGGCCTGTCCTCTCTAGTGTTCTGTCCCGGAAATAAGTTGCCAAAATTCGACCGTCGAGTCGCCTGGCTCGCAAGGCGCCGGAGCGCAGGCGACCTGCGTAAGGTCGGCGAGCGAGGGGAACGTAGCGAGACTGGATGAATCGGCGGTCGAATGGTGAGGGATTTTTGGGACAGGACACTGGTCTCAAGCCAGCAATTCACCCATCCTCTTTCCGATCGCCTCCACGTCCCCTTCCCTCAGGCACATGGGACCGAACCCCAATGCGCCTTCGTACACGTCAGCCGTATTGCAGTGAATCCCGGGCTCGCCCTCGATGAGGCGCCGCGCCAGTTCCAGCCCCGAGATTCCTGCCGCGGCTTCGTCGATCTCAACGCGCAGACCGGGGACGGGCCTGCCCGGATCGATCGCCGCGGTCACCCGCACATTCGGCAATGTTTCGAGTGCATCCGCGAGACTCCGGATTTCAGCCGACCATCGGGCGTGGCGCGCCTCGTCTCCCTCGGCGACGAACAGCCTGAGCGCGGTGATCAGCCCCACGATCTCCTCCTTCCCAACCTTGCATGGTCTCCCGATCCCATGCTGAGGCGCACCCGGCAGCCGATCCTTTTCGATCAGTGAGGACGGCGGGTTCCAGAGATCGTAAAAAACGTCCTGGTCCAGGTGCTGCAGGGCCACTGCCATGACCAGTTCTTTCCGACCGCAAAGGATTCCGGAACTCTGCGGCCCCCTGATGGTCTTTCCCCCGCTGAAACAGACCACGTCCGCGCCGGCTTCGACAAAACGCTGGAGGTTCGACTGGGGCGGAAGCTGTCCGGCGGCGTCCACGACGACCGGCACACCCCGATCGTGGGCCGCTTTCACGACGTCCGTCAGGTCCGGTCGCGCCCGCGCATTCATCACATATGCAACCGCGGCGGTCCGGTCGGTAATCGCATCGGCAATTTCCCAGGCTTCCGTATCCCTGACTCCGGCGCCGCTGTACCGGTCGGAAATCCCCACCTCCACGAGCCTTACGCCAACCGCGCGGATGGCGTGGTCGTAAAAGTTCCGGTGGCTTCGCGGGATAATCACCTCGTCCTTCATGCCCCCGGTGTCCGGCAGACGATTCATCCTGCCAGGGTCCAGACCGGTCACGCACGCCGCCACGCCCAGCATGATGCCTGCCGCGGCGCCCGAAGTGACGTATCCGGCCTCGGCGCCCGTGACGTCGGCAATGGCCCGGCCCGCCCAGGCCTGCAGCTCCGCGATATCCACGCAATGCTGAGAGGCTTCCGCCATGGCCTGCGCCACCTCCGCCGGGAGGATCGACCCGCTCAACCGTGTGGACGGCCCGGCCGCGTTGATTATGGTACGAACACCCAGGCGTTCATAGACGCTGCTCATCCACCACCTCCTGCCCTTTGAACCGGCGCGCAAGACGACAAGTAACGGACTGTCCGCATTTACGTGTTCGGACGGTTGATTCGCTCAATATCAACCGCGATATTCGGCCTGTCAAGCCAAAACCTTTCCGTATCAAAACCTCTTGTATAGCGGCCGCCGGCTGTTTAAATTCAGGTCGCCCGCAGCCCGATCGGCCCGGTTCCTGGGACTCCCATGGAAGTTCTTGAACATACGACCAACCCCTTCAACGGCATTGTCATCAGCCCCGACGCCCTTCCCGTGGACGTTGGTGCATTCAGCAGACGCCTCGCGCAGTCGCTGAAGATCTGGAAAGAAAGAGGGTATCAGCTCGTTTGGCTGGAAGTGCCCATCGCAAAATCCGAATTCATACCCGTTGCCGTACAAACGGGTTTCTCATTTCACCACAGCGGCGAGTCGTATCTCATGATGACCCGGCCGCTGGTCGAAAACGCGTTCATTCCCGGTTTCGCCACCCACTACATCGGCGCGGGAGGGGTGGTCGTCAGCGAGAAGAACGAGGTACTGGTTGTCTGCGAAAAACACCGCGGCGGCAGCCGGCCCTACTACAAGCTCCCGGGTGGCGCGCTGCATCCCGGCGAACATCTGGCCGAGGCCGTCGTACGGGAAATCGTGGAAGAAACGGGGGTTCAGACGCGATTTGAGTCCATGGTGTGCTTTCGCCATTGGCACGGATACCGCTACGACAAGTCGGACATCTATTTCGTCTGCCGCCTCAAGCCGCTCACGTACGACATCACGCCTCAACCCGAAGAAATCGAAGAATGCGTGTGGATGCCCGTTGAAGAATACCTGACGTCGGAATACGTCCACACCTTCAACCGGCAGATCGTCAGGGCGGCGCTTGCCAGCCCCGGCGTGGTGCTCAGCGACGTGGAAGGTTACAGCGACGGAAGGCGGCGGGAGATCTTCATGCCGCCGGATATGGACGGGTTCTGATCCGGCGTCAGCCGGCGCACCGACGAATCAGGGATAGCGTCAATTCGAAAAAAGAAAACCGTTAAATTGGCCACAAAAAGCCTGAATGCGGGGAGACGGCAGAGGTGAGACGGCAGAGGTGAGTCACGGTAGAAGAAGTCCTTGCCCGGTATGTTTTTCCTCCTTGCCTCTGCACGAGAAGAATCCTCACAAGGCAGGAAATCTCTCCCCTCTCCCGTCTAACTTCTCACCAGAAGGTTTGATATGAATATACCGGAATCGCTATTTCGCCCCATCCTGGAGAACCGGCGGGTTGACGCCAGCCCAATCGTCGCCTCGCTGAAGAGCAACCTCAGGAAGGCCTGCGATGACCATCTCGACGCGGCGTCGAACGCATACATAGACTATAAAGAACGCAAAGCGGACTTCTGGCTGACCAGGCCCGGCGGCCGCCTGCTTCCGAAGTCGATCGAAACCCTTGCCGTGGGCGGCACTCTCCTCGACGGAAAGTACGCGGCGGAGGCATGCAACATTCTCCGGACGATCGTGAAATACCGCATTGTGGAGAACTGTGGCGGCACGAACTATGGACGTCCGTACAGCACGTGGCGGGACAACTGCCTGGACGCCGGCGCCAGTTCCATGGTTCTGGCCATCGGCCTGGACCTGTTACGGCACGAACTGACGGACGCGGAACGCCTGGAAATCGGCGCCTATTGCCTGCCGTTCATCGACTACACGCTCGATAACCCGCCGGATCCCGGGGAGACCCGCCCGGACTGGAACATGGCCGCCATCGGCCTTATCGGCCTGGGCCTGCTCGGACTGGTGCTGCGCGGTTACGGCGTACTGGACGAGTCACGATTCGACCGCGCGCTCGCGGCAGGTAAGAAACGGTGCCTGCTCTTCCTCGAAAAAGGCCACGACGGGGACGGCGCCTTCTACGAAGGTCCGGCCTACGGCAGCGCCACGTTGCACTACCTCGCCCCGTTCGCCCTGGCGCTGGCCGCCTGCGGGGACCGGGACCTCACGAGCCACGCCGGATGGGAACGCATCGCCGAGGGCCTGGCGTATGAACTCATCCCCGCGACGGGGCGACCCAATCCGCTGAACGACTGCAATGACGAGTTCCAGGTTGAATGGCTTGCTCTTCTGGCTTCTCAGCAGAACAGCGGTCTGGCGCAATGGCTCTGGCAGACCATCGACAGACTGCCGGCCGGCGGCGAAACGTGGCGTATGCCGGCCGACGTCTGGAGCGACACCGTCACGCGTTATCTGCTGTATTACGACCCGTCGATTGAACCCGTGCCGCCGGACCGTCTGGACATGCCGGGGGTCAGGCATTTTCGCAACCGGGGGCTCGTGGACATCCGTTCCGGGTGGCGGTCCGAAGACTTCCTCCTCTCGTTTCTGTGCGACGTTTTCCCCGCGGGCGGGCACCGGCAGGCGGATCGCAACCACTTTTCGCTGCACGCCCTCGGAGAGTCTTTCGCCTGCGATTCCGGATACGCCCTCGAGCGGCTCCCCGACACCACCGAGGTCCTTCGCCTGGGCGCGTTGGGAGAAGCCCACAATCTGCCGCTGGTGATGGGCGAGATGCAGCGCCGCGGACCCGCCGGCGACGACGGCATCGTCCGCGCGGATATCAAGGGGGTCTTCCCCTACATCGAGTCCGAGGCGGGAGAAAGCTACGCGAGCGCGCAACGTTTCGTCCGGCGGACGATCTGCCTGCCGGATGCAGCCGGCGCGCCCGCCGCCGTGATTATCGTGGACCGGCTCGACTTCGAAATGCACGACCGGCCGATGCTTTCGTGGCTGCTGCACACCGCCGCCGGCAATCGGATGGAGTGCGGACGTGACAGGGTATCCATCATCGGATGCCGTCGCGAGAACCGGTGCGACGTCCAGGTCGCGACGCCGTGGCCAGGCCGGTGGCGCGAGGAGATTTTCCACGACCATCCCAGATTGCGCTACGACTGGTTCTGGAGCCCTCTGTTCTGCGTTGTCGCGTTCGTTCCGTACCACAAAGACATGGCGCCTCCCGAGATCGACGCCGTCGGAACCGCCGCGGGCTGCGCCGTTCGCATTCAATCGGGCAACGTGGCCGACACCGTCCTGACCGCGGGGCCTGAAAGTACGTTTACCTGCCACGGCATTCGGACGGATGCGGAATTCGCGCACGTCCGAACCGTGGAAGACAACGTCGACTCCGGCCTGCTCGCTGCCGGCTCCGTGCTCGAAGTTTCAGGGTGCGCTTTGGTTTCGGAGCCCGGTACCATCGACTATCACCAACTCTGACATCTCCGCTCCAGACTGCAGTCCGGTTATGACCCGGCGCACCGGAGACCGTGCGTTTTCGCACGCATCCAGTGTACTCGCCAACGCGGACCTCCTCTATCTCCAACTGGAAGGAACTTGCGACAATGCCACTATGGAAACCCGATCCATCGTTCTACCCTTCGCCCAGGATGGCCATGCAAGCCCCGCCTGAACGATACGGTTACGTATCCGCTCTCAATCCCGACGGGAACGACCGACCCGACGCGCTGTGCGTGGTGGATCTGGATGCAGAATCGCCCACGTACGGTCAAACCGTTTACTCCCTTCAGATGCCGTATAACGGGGACGAACTCCACCACTTCGGCTGGAATGCCTGCAGTTCGGCCCTGTGTCCCTATGCGCCCCATCCCCTTCTTGAACGCCGGTACCTGATCCTGCCCGCCCTGCGCACGTCACGCATATACATCGTCGATACCAGACCGGACCCCACCAGGCCTCATATCGTCAAGATCATAGAG
Organism: Gemmatimonadota bacterium; assembly: GCA_028877215.1. Lineage (GTDB taxonomy): Bacteria > Latescibacterota > UBA2968 > UBA2968 > JAAXHE01. Next base: position 14,119 of record JAPPFJ010000017.1, read on the forward strand.
CCCGAGGAGCTCATGGCCAGGTCGGGCTACAGCAGGCCCCACACCGTACATTGCGGTCCCGACGCGATCTACGTCAGCGCCCTGGGGCCGGCCAATGGATCGGACGGGCCGGGGGGGATCTTCCTGCTCGACCACTTCAGCTTCGACGTCATCGGTCCGTGGGAAATCCACCGCGGATCGCAGGAACTGGCGTACGACTTCTGGTGGCACCTGGCGGAAGACGTCATGATAAGCAGCGAGTGGGGAAAGCCGGAGCAATTCGAGAACGGGGTGGTGCCCGAGGACCTGCTCGCGAACCGGTACGGCCACCGGCTCCACTTCTGGGACCTCAGAAAGCGACGGCTCGATCAGACCGTCGACATCGGCCCCGAGAATCAGATGCTCCTGGAACTGCGCCCGGCGCACGATCCGCGGAAGACCTACGGATTCGCAGGCGTGGTCGTCAGCACGGCAGACCTGTCCGCGTCCATCTGGACCTGGTTCCGCGAAAAAGACGCCTGGCGAATGCGGAAGGTGATCTCGATTCCGGCGGTGCCGGCCGGTGCGGCCGACCTGCCGCCGATATTGAAAGCGTTCGAAGCCGTACCGCCCCTGGTCACCGATATCGACCTATCGCTGGACGACAGGTTTCTCTACGTTTCATGCTGGGGCCTGGGCGAACTGCATCAGTACGACGTTTCCGATCCGTTCGAACCGGTATTGACCGGCAAGGTGGATATTGGGGGCATTGTAAACAAGACGCCGCACGCGAAGCGTGACGGCTCGTTGTCGGGTGGCCCGCAGATGGTGGAAATCAGCCGCGACGGCCGGAGGATCTACTTTACCAATTCGCTCTACAGCGCCTGGGACGACCAGTTCTATCCGTCCGGAATGGACGGGTGGATGACGAAAGCCAACGCCGGTCAGGACGGGGGACTCGAACTGGATCCCGATTTCTTCATCGACTTCGGCGAAACGCGCGTCCACCAGGTCAGACTGGAAGGAGGAGATGCCTCCACCGACTCTTTCTGCTACCCTTCCTGACTGGCTGGGTCCGTGGCTGGCGATGATCGGCTTCGGCGCCTTTCACGGACTGAATCCCGGCATGGGCTGGCTGTTCGCCCTGTCCCTGGGGCTCCAGCAGAACAGCGGACGCGCCGTCTGGATCGCGCTCTTTCCCATCGCGGCCGGCCACGCCGCCTCGGTCGCCCTCGTGGCCGCCTGCGTGCTGGCGGGCCTCCACTTCATTTCCCTGTCCGCCGTGCAGTGGATTACCGCCCTCCTGCTGATCGCGTTCGGGGTCTACAAGCTGTTCAACTACTACCGGCATCCACGCTGGGTGGGCATGAAGGTCGGGCCCGGAGACCTCTTCTCCTGGTCGTTTCTGATGGCCACCGCGCACGGCGCCGGACTGATGGTCGTTCCCGCCCTGCTGGGTGTGGCGACCGCCGGCCACGGCCATGGCGCACCGGATACGAACCCGCCTGTCAACGTCGTTCTGGCCGTTGGCGTCCATACGTTCGCCATGTGGCTCGTGATGGGCGCCGTCGCGTGGGTCGTCTACCGCAAACTGGGGTTGGCCGTGCTGCGGCGAAACTGGATCAACTTCGATCTGATCTGGGCGGTCTCCCTGCTCGTTGTGGGGGCCATCGCCCTGATGACGGCGCTGTAGTCCGGTTTACGCCCGGAGTCGATACCCCATGATCGAGTGTCACCCATCCGATAGTCGACTGAGCGCGTCCATCACCGGATCGACGTCGAACACGTAGCCGAACATCAGCGCAACCCGCCACAACGCGATCTCCTTGGCCCATTCCTCGGTACAGCTCTCTCCGTTCTCCACCGCGGTTGTCGCCTGCCGGATGGTGGAGCAAACGTACCCCATCCGCCCCATATCGATCATGCCGCCCGGGCTGGCCAGCAGACACCAGTTGATGGCGAACCCGATATAGATCAGGTGCCAGATCTCACGTTCCCGACATACGGCGTTGAGCTGATGTGAATTGATCACCACGGGCTCGCCGGCTTCCGGAATCGCCTGCGGCGCAAAGTCGATGTACTTGAACCCCGCCGAAATATCCGGCTGGTTGTGCGCGCCGGTCATCTGTCTGCCCCGTTCCGCCTGCCATTGTTTCTTCAGCGGGTCTTCCACCGCGCCGCACGCAGCTTGCGGCTCCTCCCCGGCCATCCCCTTGATGCGCCGGTATTCGTCGTACGACGCAGTATAGCTCTCGCTCGATCCAACGTGAATTACGGTAAGGCCTGCCTGCCTTGCCGCCCGCAGAAGCGGTGGAAAGACGTCCTGCGAGATCTTCATCGCCCTCGGCAGGTATTCCACCATACGGAACCAGCCGTCGTAGGGCGACCCGGGCCCCGGTGGTATCTCGTCTACCAGACCGGGATTCCACGCGTGCATGCTCACCAGCGCCGTCCTTTCAAGCGGCACGTCCAGCGTCCGTGTGGTCCAGCCCGCGTAGCCGCGTCCGGGAATGTCGGCGTCCAGGTCCGCGTCGTGCTGACGGTAGTAGTGCGCCGGAAGCGTCAACGTATTGCCCATAGGGTCTCCATTCTTTTAGCCTCATTTCTATAAAGGATAACCGTAGTTTTGGCAGCAAAAAGCCTGAATGCGGGTAGACGTGAGAAAATCGGGTAGACGGAAGACGTAAGACGGTAGAAGAAATCCTTGCCAGATAAGATATTCCTCGTTGCCCTTGGCACGAAAAGAATCCTCACACGGCAGGCAATCTCTCCCGTCTAACGTCTCCCCTCTCACCAGGTGGTGGGTCGGGCTGTGGTCCCCTCCCCTCTCCCGGACCTACCCCCTAACCCCCTTCCTAAAGGAAGGGGGAACGGTAACCGGTGTATGTACCGGACTTGCAGACTTTCCGGGACGGCGATTTTCTTTCAATGAGAGTCTCTATAGAAAGCCGGCGAGTCGACGTCCGGCCTTTCTCCCTCTTTCCTTTAGGAGAGAGGGCCGGGGAGAGAGGTCTTGGGCGGGCGGGGGGAGATGTCCCTGATGCGACGATTCAGATGGCGCCATCGCTGCGGAGTCTCTCGATCTCCGAGGTCGAATAGCCAAGATAGTCGCCCAGGACCCGCTCGTTGTGTTCTCCCAGCGAGGGTCCGCGCCGGGGTTCGACCGACGGGCCGTCGACCTTTATGGGACTTGCCACGACCCTGGCGGCGCCGAACTCCGGATGCGGCAGCTCCAGAATCATGTCGTGCTCCGCCACGTGCGGGTCCGCAAAGGCCTGTGCAACGGTGTTCACCGGCGCACAGGGCACCTTGCCCTTCAGCAGCGCAAGCCAGTCGGCGGTCGTCTTCCCGCGGAAGCGGTCCTTGAGAATCGGAACCAGCTTGTCCCGGTTTTCCAGGCGGTCCTCAAAGGAACGGAACCGGGGGTCCTCCGCCAGTTCCGGCGCCCCGAGAACGCAAACGAGATTTCGGAAGAACTTCTCCTTCGCGCACATCACCACAAGCCAACCGTCCTTTGTCGGCACCACCTGAGACGGTATCTGCGACGGATGGGAAGAGTCGGGCGTCCGTTCCGCCTCGTAGCCCCTGGTCAGGTGCCACGCACCGACGTATCCCAGATGCGCAAGCGCCGTATCGAACAGATTCACCTCCACGTCGCAACCCAGACCCGTCTGCCTGGCGCGGAAGATTGCGCTGGCCATGCCCAGCGACGCCATCGCGCCGGCGCCGAGGTCCACGAGGGAGAGGCCTGTTTTCGTCGGCGGGCCGTCCGGCTCTCCGGTAAGGCTCATCCAGCCGGCATAGCCCTGCATCAGATAGTCGTATCCCGGTTCGTCCGCGCGAGACCCGCTGCGCCCGAATGCCGAAAGCGAGCAGCACACGATCGAAGCCTTGACCTCGCTCAGGGACGGATAGTCCAGGCCCAGCCGGGCGGGAAGGTCCCCGCGCAGGTTGTTGAAGACGCCATCTGAAATCCTCACCAGCCGATGCAGCACCTCCCTGGATTCCGGATGCTGTAAATTCAACGTTATGCTCTTCTTGTTCCGATTGAAGCTTTGAAAATACAGGCTGTCGCGATCAGCGGTATACGGAGGCACATAGCGCGCGACGTCGCCGCGCGTCCCGGGGTTTTCGACCTTGATGATCTCCGCCCCCAGGTCCGCGAGCATCATCGTTCCCCACGGACCGGCGCCGAACTGCTCCACCGAGACAATCCTGATGCCGCTCAACGGCGGGTGGTGGTGTCTTTCCTGCAAGTGACCCCCATGCCCGTGGGAGCTGCGTGAAAATTAACATTGGAAACTGCGAGACTACGAGACTACGAGACTACGAAGAAATGAAACTGCGAGACCGTGAAAAATATGTGGCTGAAATCAACTGTCACAAGAGGCGCAAAGCCGCAATGTTGCACGTCAGCCTGGCAGTGCAACGGTTTACATCCTTATGGGTGCCGCAAAGGGGCTATGGCAACTGTCTTAAACCCCCAGAGGTCCAAGCGTGGCTGCAAATGCGTTATTCCTTGAGGAGGTCCAGAATTCTTCGAGCCTGTTCCAGCACCGGTCTGTCGACCATCCGGCCGTCCACGACCGCGGCGCCTTCCGTTTGGGAACCGAAGGCCGTGACGATCCTCCTCGCCCGCGTAACCTCGTCCCCCGTGGGGCTGAAAATCTCATTCACCGCAGCGACCTGGTCCGGGTGAATCACGGCCTTCCCGGTAAATCCAAGGTCCCTGGCCCGCCGCGCTTCGAGGGCCAGACCGTCAGAATCACGGACGTCGGTAAAGACCTTGTCTATGGCCGTTATTCGCCCGCTTGCCGCGGCGACAGCCAGCGCCGACCGGGCGTAGTCGAACAAACCCTGACCCGGATGCGAGAAAAGGCCCATATCGAGCGCGAAGTCCTCCGCGCCGAACATGAGCCCCGCCAACCGGGGGGTGGCGGTTGCAATCGCCGGAGCCTGGACCAGACCCCCGGCGCTCTCAATTGTCGCCAGCAGCCTGAGGGTGCCGGACGGCAAATCTACCAATGTCTCGTGTCCGTCGAGCCACCGGTGCATTTCAAGCACATCATCCGGACCCTGTACCTTGGGCAACACGAGGCCCTGCAGACCCGCTCCGGAAAGCGCCCTCAGATCGGCGCGCAACTCCGGGGACCCTGTCGCGTGAACCCTCACGAACGGGGTCACGCCTTCAGGGACGCGCCCCAGCGCGGCAGCCACCGTCCCGCGCGCGTCGTCCTTACTGCGCGGCGGGACGCCGTCTTCCAGATCCAGGATGACGACATCCGGCGACAGACCGAATGCCTTTGCGATCATCCGCTGCCGGTGCCCCGGCACAAACAGCCAGGACCGCATCGCCTTCACCCGTCCTTCTCCTCGCGAATCTCGGGAAAGTTCGCGCCGGCCGGCGCGTGCGCCCTCTTGTAGATCATTACACTGCGCGTCAGGTCGATCACGACGCGCCCGTCCTGATTGACTCCCCGGGTCCGCACCTTTACGATGCCCGCTTCCGGAAACGACTTCGACGCGCGCCTGGTGAGCACCTCCGTCTCGCAATAGAGCGTATCTCCCACGAAAACGGGATTGGGAAGCCGGACCTCGCTCCAGCCCAGATTCGCCATCGCCCGCTCGCTTACGTCGGGCACGCTCATGCCAACGACCAGCGCCACCGTGAACGTGCTGTTCACCAGGATCTTTCCCCACCGCGTGCCGCGGGCATACGCTTCGTCAAAGTGAAGCGGATTCGTATTCAGCGTCAGGTGCGTGAACAACTGGTTGTCGGCCTCCGTCACCGTTCTCCCGAACCGGCTCCGATAGACGTCGCCCACGGCGAAATCCTCATAGCACCTGCCGGTCCAGCCCGGTATCACCTTTTTTTCTTTTTCTCCCATAATAGACCTCTCTGCACCCCCTGCCGCCGACCCGGCACGCGCGTTTGGGCACTTCGACGACCTGCGCCGCTTCAGGGCCGGCCCGCAACCGCAGTGGCGTCGAAAACGCTTTTGGGTTGACATCGCGGCGGCGATCGTCCATAATAGGCGCGCCTGAAAATCACGACTAAATATGATTTCGCCGCGATTTGTTGTCCAGCGCTTTCGAACGCCAATCGCCATAATCCGGTTCAATAATGCCCGAACCATCCTCCTCAGGCCTCAAGGAGTTGCTGAACCGCCGGTTCGTCGCCCTTCTCGTCGTTTCCTTCCTTGCCAGTTTCGTCTCCTCTCCCCTCTATTCCTCACTCCTTCCGGTGTACGTGGAAGCCGGCCTTGACCGGTCCCCGCTGTTCTCCGCCGGCCTGCGCGGACTCTTCTTCATGCTGGGGGGACTCTGTTCGGTTCCCGCCGGCATGCTGTGCGATGCCTTCGGTATCAAACGGGTACTCATTCTGGGCCAGTTCGGACCGCTGCTGGCGGGCGCGATCTTTCTCACCGGCGACCCCTATCTCCTCTCGGCCCTCTGTATTGGCCTGGGCATGACGTTCGGTTTCAGCAGTACGGGCGGACAGAGCTATCTTCTGGGCGCGGTTCCCGCCCGGGTCCTGGGCATGGCTGCGGGGGGATACTTCCTGAGCAGCACGCTCGGCAGCGCCGCGGGAAACCTGCTGGCCGGACCCATTGCGGACAACCTGGGATATCAGAGCCTCGGGCATCTGGCCTGCGCGACCGCCGCGGGAATCGTCGTTCTGTCCCTCGTCCTGTTGCCCAGTCTTCCTCGTCGCGAAGACAACGAGAGATCGGCCACGCGTTCCCTGGCTGGTTTTGTCGACCTCTGCCGGCGGCGGGAGGTACGCCTGCTCTTGGCCATCCGGTACCTGCCCACCAGCTACTGGGGCGCCGTGACCCTGCTCATACCGCTACTCATCTTTCGGGTCTCAGGGACCAACACCTCCGTCACGACTTACAGCGCCATCACCCTGGTCGCCGCCTGCGGCTCGCAGTTACTCACAGGCAGGCTGGTCGATCGTATCGGCCGCTGGAAACCCGTCGTCATCTCATCCTCGCTTGTCGCCGTCAGCGCCGTGGGCCTGACGTTTACGGCGCACACGCTCGCGGGACTGTACATCTTCGGGATCGTGGCTTCCGTTTTCGCGTGGTCCCTTTCCACGACCATGCCCGGTATTCTCCAACTGACCGCCCGTGAAGGCGAAGAGGGTCGCGTGGTCGGCAGCGCGCACGTTGCGTGGAGCGCCGGCATGCTGTCCGGGAGCCTGGGCGGCGGAAAACTCATCGACTGGGGCACTTCTTTACCCTTCGCGATCGGCGCCGTCTTCGCCCTGGGCGCGGTTGCCTGCGGCATCGGACTCTACTATTTTCACAGGGCATCCGATCCCGGTCCCGGACGGCGCCCTGAATAGGTTCAACCAGAACGACGCCGGTTCGGCAAAAAAGATGCGCTTGCTTGCCGGTCGCAGATCCGTATATTCGTCCGATTCCTGCCTCCGCCGTCAGTAGGAGTCTCGATTCGGCCATTCCCGCGGCAAAGGCTGTCGTAGAGTTCCAGTTGAGTTCCCAACAGGCGCTTTTTGGATTTTCGTAGTTTCGTCTATTCGAAGTCTCGTGCCCTTTTGTTTTTCGTAGTTTCGTCTTTTCGTAGCCTCGTGCCTTTTTGTTTTTCGTATTCTCGTTCTTTCGTAGTCTCGTTCTTTCGTTCTTTCGTTCTGAGGTACTCAATGGATGACATTCGCGTTGGCCTCGTCGGCCTCGGACACAGGGGCCTGCACTGGCTCCGTCTGCTCCAACGCCTCCGCGGCTACCGGATCACGGCCGTGTGCGACCCCATCGCGCCACTGCACGAACGGGCGCTCGCCGCGCTTGATTACCCGGCCACCGCGTATTCGGCGTACGAGGACATACTGGCCGACCGCGACGTGGACGCCATCGCCCTCTGCGTCCGTTGCAGGGAACAGGGCGCGCTGGCGGCGATGGCACTGGAAGCCGGCAAACACGTAAACTCCGAAGTGCCCGCCGCCCATACCCTGGAAGACTGCTGGCGGATCGTCACCCGGATTGAACGCACCGGTCTGGTCTACCATCTGGCCGAGCAAACGAGGTACTGGGGTTTCGTGGACACATGGCGGGACCTCGTGGCGCAGGGGCGGCTGGGCAGGATCACCTTCTGCGAAGGCCAGTATATCGGCTACTACGGTACGAGGCAGTTCTTTCAGGACCCGAATACGGGTAACTTCCATACGGTAGAACAGCTGGACGAGCACCCCGGGGCCAGGCCGACCTGGCTTCACGAAATGCCGCCCATCCACTACCTTCCTCACGAACTCAGCCCCATGCTCAGGGTCCTGGACGACCGTGTGGTGGAAGTGACGGCCATGAGTACGACCGGGCCGAGCTATTCCCATCCCGAAATCGGCCAGCCCGACATCCAGGTCGCGCTGATGAAAACCGAAAAAGATGCGATTTTGCGGATGGCCGCCGGATTCACGCAGAAAATCCCCAGCAGCCGGGGTCACCACTGGTATCAGGTACTCGGCACAAGGGGCAGCGTTGAATGGAAGCGTTCGCAGAGAGGGCGACCGCTCATGTGGCTGGCCGATGACCAGATGCACGACATGGCCGAGGTCGACTGGCGTTTCGAGCGTACCGACGCCGCGCCCGAGGCGCGCGCAAGCGGCCACGGCGACGCCGACTATTACGTGCACGCCGCATTCCGCGACGCCGTCCGCGACGGCAAGTCCCTGGAGTTCGACGTCTACCGGGCGATCGAGACAGCGGCGCCGGCCATCCTCGCGGCGGACTCCATCGATTGCGGCGCCAGGCCGATGAAAGTGCCCGAATTTCGTCCGACGGACGCCAGGGCCAACGGCGTCATGCCGGAGGAAGCAGACTGATGCAGATCGGCATAATAACAAACCGTTCCAAGCTCTCGGCCTACATCGCCGAGATTCTCAAGACCTGGGGTCTGCCCCTCTTCACGCCCGTCTCCGACGACATGGTACCCGGACTGGAACCGGCCGATTTTCCGGTGCTTGTGTGTCCGGCTTACCATGACGAAGCCACGCTGTCAGACTACGCCCGGCGGGGAGGCACGGTTCTCTGCTTCCTCCCGGGAAGGACGCTTGCGCGCGCCGCCGGACTGAAGGTGCGCGGCACGAAAGAACCGCCGCTGCGTCTGCGCAACGTCGCGTATCCCACCGGCGGCCTGGCCGGCGAATTCGTTCCGGTCGTGGGGTCTGTTCACACGTGGGAACTTTCAGAAACCGCGAAACCACTGGCCTTTCTGTCTCACCCGGGGCGCTATGGCGGCGAAACCGCGGGCATTGCGGAGACCCGGCTCGGGGACGGTCGAATCGTCTCCTTCGCCTTTGACCTGCCCCGTTGCGTTCTTCTGCTGCGGCAGGGCGATCCCGATCTCGCGGAAAGGATTCCCGACGGGGATGGCTGCGCGAGGCCGACGCACATGGCCGCCCGCGTGGGCCCGTACGATGCCGGATGGATCCCCCACGCCGACCTGCTTTCGCGGTTGTTCGCAGACCTGGCCCGCAGGTACCTGCCCGCGCCGGTTCCCGTTCTGTCCCACCTTCCCCGCTCCGCACGGGGCATCCTGCTCTACTCCGGCGACGAGGACTACGCCGACGTGGCGTCTAACGAGGACGAGTTCAACGGCGTTGCCGACGCCGGGGGACGCATGAGCCTGTATGTCATACCCGGCCACACGAAATCCACGCCCGGGGACGTGGCAAGATACGCAAGACGCCACGACGTCGGACCTCACCCGAACCTTCGCCCGCTGGACGGGCGTCCCGTATCGGAACGCGTTGCCGAATTTGAGCGCCAGATCCGCCTGTTCGAGGAGACCTTCCGGATTCCCGCGCGTACCGTGCGCAATCACTGCACGGCATGGGCCGGCTATCTGGACCTCGTGGACGTCATGGAAAGACTCGGCGTGCAGATGGACGGCAACTACTTCTCGGGGACCTACATGAAAGACAGAGAAAGCGCACCCTACGCGTCCTTCGGCGCGGCGCTTCCCATGCGCTTCTGCCACCCGGACGGGCGCCTCGTCAATGTCTATCAGCAGCATACGCACCTCATAGACGACGGCATGTTCGGCCCGCAGGACTATTCTTACAAGCTGTCCCCGGCTGTATTCTCGGTCATGATCGAACGCATTTTTACGGATATAACGACCCGTTTCCACACACCTTACGGCGTCTGTATCCATCCCGGAAACTGGGTGAAATTTTCGGAGGAACAGGGCCGGGAACTGCTTCGACAGGCAAACAGGAAAGGCCTGCCAATCTGGTCATTCGACCAGTGGGCGGCCTTCTGGAGCGCACGCGATACCTGGCGCTTCGCCGACGTGCAATGGAACGGTTCCAGACTCAGATTCAACCTGCAGGGCCGTTCGCAGCACCCCGATCTCCGCATCCAGATTCCGCAACAGTTCTCCGGCGCGTCGGTCGGCGAAATCCGGATGGACGGAAACGAGGCGCGTGCGGACACGGACGTCCGATACCGGGAACACGTGGGCCTCCTGTCCATTCCCGGGGGCCGAAACGAGATATCGATCGAGGTCCACTATCACCCGAATCCGAACTGAGCATACTGTGGCGAACCGACCTCTCAGAATCATCGTTTTCGGGGCGCATCCCGACGACTGCGATATCAAGGCTGGCGGGCTTGCAATCAACTACGCGGCTCTGGGCCATGAGGTCCGTTTCGTTTCCATGACGAACGGAGACGCGGGCCATCACGAAATGGGGGGCATCTCGCTCGCCCGCAGGCGCCGGGCGGAAGCGCAGGCCGCCGGCGCCGTCGCCGGCATCGAATACCACGTAACGGACAACCACGACGGAGAGCTTGAGCCCACGCTGGAGAACCGCAAGAAGGTGATCCGCATGATCCGCTCCTACACGCCCGACCTGATCCTGACCCATCGGCCCAATGACTACCATCCGGACCATCGGTACGCAGGCATCCTCGTTCAGGACGCCGCCTACATGGTCACCGTCCCGAACGTCTGTACGGACGTTCCCGCGCTCGCGTACAATCCGGTGATCGCCTACATGAGCGATAACTTCCGGTTTCCCGCACCGTTTATGCCCGAGGTTGCGATCGACATCGACGACATCGTCGACAAGAAGCTTGATATGCTGCACTGTCACACGTCGCAGATGTACGAGTGGTTGCCCTTTAACGCGGGGAAACTCGACGAAGTGCCGAATTCGCCCCGCCAACGCAGAAAGTGGCTGGAACACAGACTGGAGCAGTTCAGGGCCGTTGCCGACCGCCACCGGGACATTCTCGTGAGACGTTACGGTGAGAGCCGTGGGCGCACCGTCCGCTATGCCGAGGCCTTCCAGGTGTGCGAATACGGCGCGGCACTCACACCTGAAAATGCGTCCGTCCTGTTCCCGTTTTAGCAGGCTGGATCAGGCGTCTCTGTCTGCTGGAATTCAAAAAACAGAAAGGGCAGGTTTGAATCCTGCCCCTACCATCCGATCTGATTTCCAGGACGAGTCACTAGAAGTCGTTCACCATGCGTATATGCACCTTGCCGCGACCGGGGCTGTCGGTTCTTGCCAATCCGTAATCCAGCCCGATGGTCCCGAGCCGGGAAACCGTCCGCATGCCCAGTCCGAATCCCAGCGGGAAGAGCAGACCGTTCCGTGCACCACCCGCGGCATCCCCCAGAACACCGGCATCGAGAAAGAGAAACGCCCTTGACCTGCGCGCCAGTATGAGCCGCACCTCCAGATTCATCCAGAACGCCCGATTCACAAGAAACGCTTCCTCGCGATAGCCTCTTATCGACGTGGCTCCTCCCAGTCGCAACAGCCCGTCGGGAAGCTCCACGCCGGCTTCGGCCACGCCCGCGCCATGCAGCGAAGCGGCCAACGCGGTCCGCCGTCCCAGCCCAAGAATCCGTTGCAGGTCCGCGTTTGCGCGCAACCTCCGGCCTGCGCCGCCGCTCTGCGTCACGCGGCTCCAGACCAGGCCGACGCGATACATCGTACCCGACGTTGGATTCCATCGATCGTTCCGTCCGTCGTATTCCAGCGCACCGTCCAGAGACGTGATACGGCCCTTGGCAAACCGGCGTGCCCCGCTCGAATCCGGCCGGACGCCGCTTCGGGATACACCCAACCGGACCTCGGTGCCGCCGACCGCAGACAGACTGACGCCGAGACCCATGCGATTCTCGGCAAACCCGGGCCGTTGCCGCATCAGAAGCGCAACGTCAAGACCCAGCGGACGCCTCAAGATCCAGGGTTCAACGTAGCGCAGATCCAGATCTGACGCCTCGCCCCCGCTGCGCGACCAGGAGGCGTCCGCCCGCCTCCCGGTTCCAAGCAGATTTCCGAACGAGATCGCGAACGATCCAGTCAGGCCCTGAGCGCCATCCCGCGACGCCGGCACAACGCCCACGACGCCTTCGGCCCTGCCTGCCGGCGCTTCTCGGACGGAAACCACCAGCGCCGTACGTCCGTCGGGTTCGGTCGTCAACGCCGCATCATCCACGTCCAGCAGAAATGGAAGACGCCTGAGCGCACGAAGGGCACGGTCCACCCGGCGCTGATCGTAGGGGCCGCCCCGCGCGATCCGCATTTCCCTGAGGAGCGTCTCTGCACGGGTGATCCGGTTACCCGTGAAGCGGATCGTATCCACACGAACGAAGGGACCCTCGTCAACCGCGATCCGAACCTGCGCCGAGTCGCTGCCCGGAACCAGGCTTACCTCGGGTGCCAGCGAACAATAGGGATACCCGCGGTTCTCGTAAAACCTGAGAAGCGCTTCGAGGTCCGTCGTCACGGATTCCCTGATGAGCGGAGACCCGCTCCGCGAAAATACCTCGTTCAGCAACGAGTCTGTCGCAACGTGTTTATTTCCGGTAATCCGGACCGTATCGATGAAGGTCCGTCTGCCCTCCCCGATCCGAAACCGCACACGCCCCCGGTCCAGCTCCACCTCAGGAAACGCAACGGAAACCTGCCAGTAGCCTTCGGCCACATATCCGTCCAGAATTCGCGCCATGTCCTTCTCGAGCATCAGGCTGTCCACGGGCAGGCCTGCCCGCGTCATCAGCCAGCCTCGAATGCGATCCTCGGAAATCCGGTGCGCCCCGTCGATCCGCACCTGCCGTATGAGTACACGACCGGACGCGGACGCGGACGCCCATACGCCCATCACAAGGGACACGACGAGGCTGTAGCGCCATACACGCGATTTTCGAATCACACCGTACCTCTCAGCTTCTCAAAACAGGGCCCGCATCTCCATGCGTCCGAGATGCAGAAGGGTTCTTCCGGGGCGTTTACGACCGTCGTACAGGACCATGGCCGTCAGGTACCGACCCATCCGGTAGTCCACGCCCAGGCGCCAGCCCACGTTGTTTCCATCGCGGTTTCCATCGGCCATTCCAAGGAACAACGGCATTGATCCCGAAGCGAAGACACGGGTCCAGTCACACGAAATCCGCATCCGCCCGCGGCCGGGCAGGGCGCGCCTCATTTCCGGGCGGACTGATACAAAGCGGGCCAGCAGCGCACGGTTTTCCTCCCGGTCCCTGCCAAGAGACAGTTCCATTCGCGTCTGCCACGACCTGGGGAGATGCCGATACCCGTTCATGGAAAGCCGTCGCGATCGGATCCGGTAGAAAAACGGCCCGTCACCGGGCCGGTCTCGCATCCCACCGTGCAGCTCCATTTCCAGGGATGAGGTCCGCCCAAGCGCGAAACGTCCCAGAGCGGCCACCTGGGACGTCGTCTCCAGCGCGCCGTCGGTAAAGTTCCGGTCCGCGCGGGAACCCTGGCGGGCGGACAGACGCAGCGTGGCGGGACGGCCATATCGGAACAGGTAGAGCCGCGTGCGCAGCTCGCGCCTGCCGTGGAGCATCCCGGCGCCGGAACCGAAACCGTACAGGTCCCAGGGCGCCACGCCGGCATCGCCCGGCGGCGCCTGCCGGTCTGCTTCCAGCGAGACGTCGAGCGACAGCCCGGAGAGGAGACGCAGCCACACGCCCGCGGGAGATCGCAGCAAACGCTTCAGCACGAGTTCGGTCCTGACGGCCAGAGCCGCGTCACGCACAGGCCGGAATCCGACGACGGGGCTGTAAAACCTGACGTACTCGCCACCCGCGTCTGCCACGAACTCCTCCGGATCCCGGCGTCCGTCGGCATCCACGTCTTCCCACACATGCGTGCCTCGACCCCGTCCAACGTCGATGAACACGGGATGACTGTCCGGCGCCCCGGTACTGGAGATCCGATAGGAGAATCTGTGCGAAACGGCGCCCTTCAAGACGTGGTACCCCCATCTTATCCGGCCAAGGTCCGTCATTCGCCCCCTTGCCGGATGCAGCGGGGATTTCGTCCTGCTCCTGCTGTACTCCCCCGAAAAAGACAGCCCGCGCCAGCCGGACATCGAGGCGCGGTGGGTCGTCGTCCAGGCCCGGAGGCTGTCCTGCCACGCGTGCTCCAGGAGGTGTATCCTCCGGATCGAAATCTCCGAAGTCCATGCCAGCGCGTCCAGTACCCGCGAGGAAAGGTCCACGGCCCCCGTCCGCATGCGTATCCCTCGATGCGCGGAATCGGGCGCCGTGGCGTAGAACAGGGTCGAATGAGAAACCGACGCCCCGGTCGCCGTTTCCGACTCAAAACGCAACCCGGGCGTAACCCCTCGCACAGGCGCGCGGATGCGGCCCCGATGCCTGGCGAACGTTCCCGCCCCGTGCGACACCTCGTCGAATCGATAGAACACCCGCGGCGCCCGCGCGTCGGAAATCTGCAACCCGACGTCGCGCCGGACCGCGTTCACCTTTCCGTGACGCCTGCCATAGCCGGCGTCGAGACGGATGCCGGGCCTCAGAGCGTATTGCAAAGCGACCTCGCCCGTCCGGTCTCCGGCTTCCGGCCCGTCGGCCCGCCAGCCCCACCGCCCCTCGTGCGTTACCCTCACGGACCTCTCGATCCCGCGGAACTGTGCGCCGACCTGCCTGTATGCGCCAGTCAGTCGAAACCTCCCGATGCCATATCCGCGCAAGCGCAGCGCGTCCGGCCACAGGTCCAGTCCCAACCTGAAAGCCCGGCCACGCCGCTGCTGCTGACGCGCGTCCACCTGCGTGGGCGCCTGGCTCATTGCCAGTTCCCCGTCGAGCCGCACCCCCCCGACGGGTTCATACGCTGCATCCATCACAGCCAGCTGCTGCCGAACCGGTTGAAACGGAGGTGAGGAAATGCCGACACCCGGGATCGGGCCGTCCCGGTCTGCCTCCCGTATGAACGTGCCCCCCAGCTTCAGCCGGTCGTCTGAAAGCGCGAGCGTGCCGCGCGCGCCCATCAGGCGCCGGCGGGACCCGGGCGCCTCGAACTGGTATTCCACGGTAATGCGGCTCTGTCCGGTTACCGGCCTGACGGGGGTAAACGTGATTGTGGACATTTCATAGTCCACGACGTAATCCTGGCTTTCACCCCGCCGCAACAGACGTCCGTCCTGATAGACCCGTTCCGAACCCGCCACGATTCTTCCGCCCGGCGCCCCGGCGTCACCGGGCAACCTGTAAGGGCCCTGATATCCTTCGATGGGAAGAAGGCGGTGGCTGATCCAGCGTCCATCCGCGGCGGCCCCGAAAACCCTCAGGTCCGTTCCCGTAGACGAAAACGCGACGTGCGCGCCGTGGAGCCTGCGGCGATACCTCCCGAACGTGGTGCCGTCAAACGCAACGTCCAGATCGCCGAGTGAAGCCGATAACTTCCGTGAACGGACCTGAAACATCACGCGGTCCAGTTCCTGCAGGCTACGGGTGCTTCCTTCGAACCCCAATGGAAGGTTCCGGTCGGACAGCAGCGCGGTTACTTCGACGCCGTCCGCAATCTGTCCTGCAATGTGCACCCGCAGCGCCTGGCTGAGCTCGAGATCGCGATTCCCGCCAACGGCGACCTGAATGCGCTTGGCGCCCCCGACGTCGAGACGTGACTGCGCTTCGCCGTACGCCTCCGGCGCCTTCGCCGCCGCGCGGCGCCATCGCCGCCGGGCCCGGTTCTGCCGTACCGGCGCCCGTTGCGCGTTCTGCTCACGGCGCCTGAAAACCTTCGGGAGCACGCGGGGCAGCTGCCGGAACCGGACCAGAAGCTCGACGCCGCGGGGCCGTTCCCGCGCCAGCAGCAGTAATCCGTCGGCGTAGTCCAGTTCGTAGTCCAGGCCGCTGACGAGCAGGCTGTCCGCCACCCAGACCCTTTCGCTATCACTTAGAATGGGCCGGTCCGAAATGCGGTAGGGGCCCCGGCCGCCATCCGACCGAATGGTCCGTTCCATATCGAAGACGGTCAACCGATCTGGCGGTGGCGCCGCACCCGCCGCGGTCAATAAGCCTGCGCAGATCATGAAGACCTGCAGGATGGGAAAGGTCTTGAACATAAAAAAGGTCGGGAGTCCGAAAGACCGGGTTCCGAGACCCCGCGGCCTTACTGGCGACTCCCGAATCCTGAATCAGACGTCCGCTACCTTCTCCTGATCAGCATTTCGAACTTCTGAATGCGATGATTGCCGCCGTCCAGAACAAACAGGAATCTGCCGGCGGCGAAGGCAACGTCCGTCGGCGCCCTGAACGCGCCCGGCCGATGTCCGGCATCGGGCCCGCCCATCAACGAGGCCACGTCCCCCGTCCGCAGGTCCAGGACCACGATGCGGTGATGTCCGGTGTCCGCCACAAACAGTACGTCCTCAGGCCCTGTACAAACACCGGCCGGTTCGGAGAGCGACCCTTCCGCCAGGCCTTTCTTGAAACTTCCGTACCGGTCGAATACCGCGACCCGATCGTTCTCGCTGTCACAGACGTAGACTTCGTTCTTTTGTCCGACGGCGAGTCCCAGAGGACGCCTGAGCCGGTCGGCGCCGTATCCGTATCCCCCGAACTGGTTCTCCACAGGGCTGTAATCGCTGATCTGTACCACCTGGTCGGCGTCCGTGTCCGACACGTAAAGCTCACCGTCTTCGGAAACCGCGATCCCGCCGAGCGTCCCCAGGCGGATCGGGCCGTCGACGTCCCGCCCTCCGACCACACCCAGCAGCCGGAAGTGCGGGCTGAAAATCTGAATGCGGTTGTTTCTCCCGTCCGCAACGCATACCTCGAGCCCGCCCTTTCCCACCGCAACACCCGCCGGCTGGCTGAATTGCCCGGGGTCCCAGCCGAAGGTGCCCACCTCCGATACATACGATCCGTCCGCATCGAACTTCTGGATGCGGTCGTTCCCCGTATCGGCCACGTAGAGATTGCCGAACGAATCGAGGGCGATTGCGGACGCATCATGAAAGTGCCCGATTCCCCCGCCCTTCTGTCCGAAAGCCGAGACAAAGCGGAAAGCAACCGAAAGTTTCGGCGGCGGTTTTTTCTCCTCCGAAACGCCCGGCGCCGCCATCCCGATCGAGATACAGAAAACAAGGGCACGCAGTCGCATTTCCATCTCTCCTGTCCGACCCGTCCGCAGGGGAACCCCGCCCGCGAGGCGACCGGTACCGGGCAGCCGGGGTCGGGCGGGCAACTACAGCCTGAGGTTTTTCTCGATGCTCTCCACGGCCGACTCGATATCCTCACGGTGTCCGAACGCGCTCAGCCTGAAGAATCCCTCGCCGCTGGGACCGAATCCCGCCCCCGGCGTCCCCACGACGTGCGCCTCGGAAAGCAGCTTGTCGAAGAATTCCCACGAACCCATGCCGCCGGGCGTCTTCATCCAGAGATAGGGCGCGTGGACCCCGCCATAGACCGTCAGGCCCATGCGCTCGAGCCCGGAACGGATGCGCGCGGCGTTGGCCATATAATAGGCGACCATCCCGGCGCATTCCGCCTTACCCGCCTCCGCAAACGCAGCCAGGCCGCCGCCCTGCACAATATTGGAGGCGCCGTTGAACATCGTATTCTGCCGTCTGCGCCAGAGCCCGTTAACGACGCCGGGCCCGGCGTCTTCCACGGCCAGTTCCCGGGGGACCGCCGTCCAGCCCAGCCGCACGCCCGTAAAGCCGGTATCCTTGGAAAAACTGTTGATCTCGATCGCGCAGGAATTCGCGCCTTCGATCTCAAAAATGCTGTGCGGCAGTTCAGGATCCGAAATATACGCGCAGTATGCCGCGTCAAAGATGATCACGGCCCGGTGTTCGCGCGCATAGTCCACAAACGTCTGCAGCTGACTCCTGGTTGCAACAGAACCGATCGGATTGTTCGGACTGCAAATGTAGATCAGATCCACTTTGCCCGCAGGCAGATCGGGAAAGAAGCCGTTCGCCTCGGTACAGGGCATGTAGACGATTCCGTCGTACTGTCCCTCCACGGCGTTCCCGGTGCGTCCGGCGATCACGTTGCTGTCCACGTAGACGGGATAGGCCGGGTCCTGGACCGCCACCACGTTGTCCAGGCCGAAAATGGACTGAATATTCGCGGAATCGGGCTTTCCGCCGTCGCTCACGAATATCTCTTCCGGATCAAGTGTGACGCCGCGATCCGCATATCGGCTCGCGATCGCCTCTCTGAGAGGCAGTTCCCCTTCGCTCCCGTCCGCGTAACCGCTATAGGTCTCGACGGCCGAGAGGTTTGCCACGGCCTGATGCAAACCGGCAATCACGCTTGGAGGCAGCGGCTCCGTCGTGTTTCCGATTCCCAGTCGCATCACGTTGACATTGGGATGATCTTCGAGATATGCTCCCGTCCGCCTCGCGATTTCCGGGAACAGATAGCCGGCTGAGAGTTTGTTGTAGTTGGAATTGATCGTCGCCATCGTATTTGACTTCCTCCTTTGTTTCCCGATTGTGAACGTAACCGGCAGATGCCGGCGTGTGGCGTTCATTCGCCCGCCGATCCCGACCAAATTGAGATTTCATACAATATACACGTGCGCCATTGACATCACATGCCTAACTGGATCCTTATCGCGCGTTCGACGCCGTCCATATCCGAAACGGAGATACGCCCTTTAAGCGTGCTCAACCGGCGTTTGCTGACCGTTGACAATTGATCGGCCATCGCCTTGCTTCTTTCTTCACGGACAGTCACATAGGCTTCACTGGGATAGAGGCGATCGAGATTGCTCGTTAACGGCACAACCTGAACACGATTCAGATGCCTGTTGGATGCGTCGTTACTGACGATAATCGCGGGGCGTCTCTTGCGGACTTCGCCATCGATGGACGGGTTGAAATCCACCCACCATACTTCACCTCGGCGCATCGAATGCGTCTCCCACGGTTGCTTCCGCCCATTCCGCGGCTTCGGCTTCCCGTTCTTCATCGCGCGCCATATCTGCATATGCCTGCTTGAGGTCGGGGCGAAGCACGTGCGGGCGGACCAGCGTTTCGACGAAGCGGCTGATGCGGCGGCGGCCGATCACCTGATGCAAACCTTCATACACTTCTTCGTCAACGGTGATGGTCAGCTTCTTGCGCATATGTATTTCTCCTATTCAGACGGCACGGGAAACAACTATACGTGTATTATACGTATAGGAAAATCCATCGACGATGTCAAGTCCGATGTCAACCGTCTGAAGCCCGTCCTCGTTCCCGCTAACGACAGGCCGGCGCCCGGGTCATACTGTCTCGACAAAGGCCAGGATATACCCGTCAGGATCCGAGATATAGAATTCGCGACCGTAGGGCATCTCACGTAGTGGCTGAATGACCGGAACCGGCTTGTTCCGCACGTCATTATATACGGTGTGGATGTCGTCCACCGTGAACGTAATGTCCAGATGCTCGTTTTCGCGGCGGAATTCCCTCTCGTCGCCCGGCGCGTCGGCGAACTTCAGATGGATGGAGTGACCGTCACGTACGATTCCCGCGTAGAAGTGCTCGTACCGGAAGTCCAGATTGAACCCGAGTTGCCCTGTGTAGAATTCGATCGACCGGTCCAGATCGGCGACCAGGAACTGAGGGCTCATTCCAGTCAGTTTCGCGGCGTGTGTCCGGCTCATTGGCATCCTCTTATCTTTGTTCCGGAGATTACCCGATTGCGTGGAAACACGGTATTGGGTACAATAAAGAGCCCGGGTTGACCTGCGTCAAGCGGGAGAAAACACCGGAACATACGTGTGTCTCGCGCACCAGACGCGATTGTGATCGTGCGCGCGACGGGAGAGGCGCTCGACCCGAACAGTCTGGAGGCCCGATGACCCTGGGACGAATCTATCTGTGGATTGCGATATTGATCTTCGCCGCCGCCGCGTCGGTGGTGGCGCGGCTGGTGGAAATCGGACAGGCGCATCCGATCGACGGCCGTAATCCGATTTCATTCTGCAATCTGCTCTTCGCGGGCAATCTCGTGGCGGCGCTGACCCTGTTCGGCCTCAATCAACGGGAATGGCGCCCCGCCCGCCTGCGCAGGCTGTCGCGCCGCCAGTGGCTGGTACAAACCGTCCTGGCCCTTACATCCGGCGCGGTCGCGCCTGCCCTGATGTTTACGGCCATCGCGCGCACCTCGGTCACCAATATCATCCTGATCGAGACGATAGAAATCCCGCTTGTCCTCTTGCTGGCCTGGCTGTTCTATCGGGAGAAATCGAGCGGAACCGCCGTATTCGGCGCGCTGTGCGCCGTCGGGGGCGTGGCGACAACGCTTGTGCTGCAGATGGACGCGTCGCCGGACAGCATGGCGGCGGCGCGAATGCGGGGCGGCGTGGGCAGCGGTGAGGTCTTCGCGGCGGCTGCGACCGTACTGCTGGTATGCGGCGCGGAAATCGGTCGAAAGCAGCTTCAGACGATCCCCCTGGGCATCTTCAGCGTCTACCGCAACCTGCTGGGCGCAAACTTCTTCCTCGCAATCGGGCTCTACCTGTTTGGCATCGAGCACTTCGCCGACGTCTTCTCGCCGGTGCTGTGGGGATGGATGGGCCTCTACGGCGGGATCGTGGTCGCCTGCGGGCAGCTGGCGTGGTTTGCCGGCATCAAGCGCGTGGGTCCCGCCGACATCGCCACCGCGTCGTCCTTCTCGCCAGTGGCCGGCGTGCTCTTCGCCGGTCTCATCCTGGGCGAGGTGCCCATGCCCGCGCAACTCATCGGCGGCGGCATCATCCTCGCGGGCATCGCCATCGCCCTGTGGGGCGAGCTGCGAGGCGAACGCCGGACGCGGCCGTCCAGAACGGACGACAAGGCCAAAGCGTTCACCGGCGTCTGAACCAATATTGGAAGATGGCGCCCGTTTGCGGAACGGCCTGTACTCATCCACCGAAGAAGGGATGCGGGGAAACCGGCGGTTTGGCAATCTCGCCGGTGGGCGGCTTCAGCGTGATGTCCTCGAACAGGACCATTCGGGGGGTGACGATACTTACAAGAGCGAGACGTCCGCGGCCACTCCCGGTAAACGGCGAGGAATTATCCACCGACCGAAAGGTAACCGTATTGACTTCATGCGTCCTGGACACCCTGAAGATGTCCTTGAAGGTATAGGCGCCCGTACCACCCAATTCCGCATTTCGAACCAGTTCCCTCCGCCCGTCGAGATAGACCCTGTAAATGACGATCGGGTTTTGCAGCCTGGCTCCCCCATTTTCCGAGCCGCCGAATGATACAACGACCGGCGCTTCGGACATACTGTACGACGGATTGGACATGCGTGTGACGATGTATCCGTATTCTTTTTTCTGTCTTCTTATCAGTTTGTAGAATTCTTTTCGGATCTGCTCTTCGCTCAATCCCTTCTCAGGTTCAACCAGTATATTGCCAGGCGCGACCCCGGGCCCGCGACGGCTTCCCGTGCTGCGATGGATCCCGCGAACAGGCGTGCGAGTCGTCAGCAGGTTTTCCAGTACGCCGGACCGTACAAGCTGGACCTCGCGCGCACGCACCCCTTCATCATCGATACGATACGCGCCCAATAACGGCTGATTCTTGTAGGTGTCGATCTGTGGAACGGAGCGCACATTCAGAAATTCGGGCAGCACACGCACGCCGATCCTGTCAAGGAAGGGATTCTCCTTCTTTTGTGGATAATAGCCTTCGTATTCGGGATTGTCGTGCAACGCACGGCGGTTCGACA
Organism: Gemmatimonadota bacterium; assembly: GCA_028877215.1. GTDB lineage: Bacteria > Latescibacterota > UBA2968 > UBA2968 > JAAXHE01. The sequence goes on from JAPPFJ010000017.1 coordinate 36,046, forward strand.
GCAGGTAGGGTACGAACCCCTGATTGAACAGTTCCGTCGCCGCCTGGCCGACGAAAATTACCGGGCCGGTAAAGCGATTGACGAGCGGTGCATGACGCAATGCACTCAGGCGTTTTCCCATAACACCGATCCTGTCAGCAAGTTCCCCGTCGCCAGGCAGGGTTTCGGGTGTTCGGGCGTATGCGGCGACGAAGTCTTCGAGGGGCATGCCGTCCAGGGCTTGCGTGCCGGCAACCGCGGTGAACCCTACAGCGGAAGTTGTTACCGAAAACGAAGTGCCCTCGCTGTTCACGTATTCGTATCTGGTGTTATTGCCGTTCATTCGCACCCGTGACGTATAGACGTCGGGCATGTCACGGAACAGCGCGGAAAGATGGCGCGCTCGCTGTTCGAGTGTGTCGAGATTCACAACGATCGGCGCCACCTCAAACACTTCGGTTGCCGGCGCCTCTCTGCTGAAATCGGGTATCTCCTCGGTGCGCGTCTTGTTCTGCAGCACGGCGCGCTTCTTGGCCAGATCTTCCAGCGCGGTCTTGTATGCGCCGTCGGTGGCCAGCCAGATCTTGCGCCGGAGCTGACTATAGCTGTCTTCCAGGGGCAATGTCACACGGCCGCCCCGCATACGGACCACGCCCGATCCTCCGAAGGTGAACGAGCGAAAGTTGGTATTGTCAAGGGCGTAGTCTCCCACCCTCACTTCTACGTGCAGCGTGCGCGAGTGGACATCCCTGCTCTCCAGCAGACTGCCGAAGGTCGCCGAGGCTACCCTGGCCTTTATTTCGCGCACGAGATATGAAATAAAGTACGGTCGATCCAGGGCTTCAAGCCGGAGTTCCTTCATCGAGCGCGACAGTTCGTCACGCATGGCGCGCTGCAGTATGCTGTCTTCCGCGCGGGCGGCCGGAGCCGCCAGAAGGCCGACGGCCGCGATCATAAGGGAGGAAATCACCCTGTGCATGTGATGGCTCCTGGGGCATGAATTGGGAATCAGAGCAGGCCTCCTGTTTCGCCTTCGTCAGGCGTATCGGAAGACGGCGCTTCGAGGATCGGGCGCCGCTCCTGGGACTTCGGTTTCTTCTGCACCTCGATCTGTGTGATGAAGATGCCCGGGGAAACCGCGGCCACGGGCACGAGCCCCGACTCGGCGCCGCACCTGCCGTTGAATACATCGATATGATCGTCCGCAGCGGCGATCCGGCTGAAGGCAGTGAGCGGTGTCCCAATGAGATCGACCCCTCGTACCAGTTCTTCTCGTCCGTCGGTGTAGATTCGGTAGACCATTATGGGGAGCACGTTAAATGCGTTCGGGATAAAGCGTCCGGTTATGGTGAATCCCCCCTGAATATCCTCGAAGTAAAGGCCGAAGTCCTTGCCGTCCTTGCGGCATTGCTCGATGAGCATTTCCTTGAGCCTGGCACGGCTGAGCGGCTCGGACGTCTCCACAACGAGGTTGGACTGACGCGCGACAGGGCTGTAGCCCGGCTGTTTTCGCCCGTGTCCGTTGGAGTTCGGGAACCCCTCGATCGGCGAACGGGACATGAGGAAGCGGCGGAAAATTCCGTTTTCCACAACGGCCACACGCCGCGCCTTGACACCCTGATTGTCGTACGCGTAGGCGCCAACCAGGTCCTTTCCTGCCATGCTGTGCGTGGTGGGGTCGAAATACACTGAAAACGTCTCGGGCAGTACCCTCTCGCCAATCTTCTTTTTAAACGTCTGGCCCTCTTCCTCGCGCTTCTGGCGGTGGCCCTCGATGCGGTGACCGAAAATTTCGTGGAACAGGACACCGCTTGCGCGTCCTGACAGGATGGCCGGGCCCGTATAAGGTGCTACGACCGGGGCGTCTCGGAGGGCTTGAAGATCGGCGATCATGCGCTCGACGATTTCAACAATCTCGTCATCGCCCGGTAAGCCCTCCTCAGCGATTGCGGAAAAAGACTCGTAACGCGGCAACACCATGCCGTCGTCAGCCTTTGTAAAGGCATAGATAAAAAGCCGGTAGAGCACCTGGGAGGTCTGGACCTCGCTGCCCTCACTGTTGACGTACTGACGAGTCGAGATATTCGCCGTGAGGCTGGCATCAGCCTCGTAGATGTCACCGTGCGCGGCGAACGGCGCCGTATATTTCTTGAGTCTGGCCGCCCATTCGTCACGAGAGATATCGAAGGATGCGGGTTCCTCCAGATAACGTTCTACAGGCTCCCGTGAAAAATCCGCAGACCGGTCTTCCTCCTCCACTTTGACCTGAACGTTCGTCTTGACGGTTGTCAACTGCTCGATAGCGCGCTTGTACTTTCTATCGGTGTGGTACCAAAGGACACTGCGAATCGCGTCGGGGTCATTCTCAATCGGGATATCTATCCTTGAAAACCGACGGCTCCAACTGGGTATGCGGCCGCGGACAGGGTGCGTATTGTCGAAGGCGTAGTCACCCACGCGCAGATCGATGTCCAACAGACGACGTCGCGTTTCCCGGTCGCGGGTCAGCGCCCCGAAGGACGCTTCGACGCGAACCTCGTGCGTTTCCGTGATCTCATAGCTCAGAAAATAGGGCGGGACCGGCTGCCGTTTGAGCAGGTCAACGGAGCGGTTCAATTCCTCTCGCATGGCCTGCAGCAGCGGGGAGGCGGTCTCCGCCCCGATTCCGGCCGCTGTAAATGCGGTAAAGAGTAGCCATAGGCAAATAGTCCTGGGAATTGTTCTCATTGACGCGCCTTTCTGTGATGGCCCCGGGGAAACACGCCGAGTGTCGCAAAATGCGACAGTTGGAAGGTAGTCTGGGGTCTGGCGATTTCTTTCATCAACTGTTGAACGCCCCCAGGGAGAATCGGTTCCCGTTCAGGACGTTAGGTCGTGGCCTAACAGCGTAGGGGCAGGTTTCAAACCTGCCCCTACAGTCTATCGCGCGGGCGTGGTGATGATCGAATCACCTCTATTATAGCCGACCGTGAGGTTCCCTATCGAGGTATCGTCGAAGGGGCACTCAGGCTGTCCACAACGGCCTTTAGTTTCCGGTAGGCGTTTTCAGGATCGAAGCCGACCACTTTATATTGGACAATCCCCTCTCTGTCCGCAACGAGGGTTACCGGCAGGGATTTGACCTGAGATCGCAGAAATAAACTCTGCTCCCTGGTGTCCCAGACGGTATCGAATGAACCTTCGTATTTGCTCACGGCCTTCCGAACAACCACCGGGTACTCCTCTTTTGCGATGCCAGGAAAGTGTTCCAGGGGCGTATGAACGGCAATCACTCTTACGTCATTGGCTGCGGTTTCCTTCGCAAGCCGCGCTATTATCGGCAATTCCGCCAGACAGGGTCCGCACCAGATAGCCCAGAAGTTCAGGACGATTACCTCATCATTGATTTCATCTAGCGACAACGTACCTCCGCCCAGCAGCGGCAACACAAACCCCGGGAGGGCCTTACCCACAAGATCGTCATCTTTCTTCCGCGGGTCGCTGCGTATTCGCGCCTCGAGCCCCCGGCTATATTCCTCGAAGCCCTCGTCGGACCCATGGAAGAGGTTGAAATTGCGCTGCAACGCCATCCAGAGTGCGGGATCCCTGGGCTTGCTCTTAACGGCTTTTTCGTAGAATTCGATCGCCTCTCCGTGCCTGCCTTGTTGGTCATGAAGCGAAGCGAGGCCACCGTACGCCAAATGAGCTTGCTGGAAATCGGAGTAAGTGCCAGTACCCCCCATCGAATCAAGAATCTCGATAGCCTTGCGGTAAGCCTCGTCTGCCTCTTCGAATCTGTGAAGGAGTTGCAGGCAGTGGCCACTGAGACACTGGTATTTGAAAAGGGCTTCGTTGCGGTACGGCTCGGGTACATCCGCGACACGACTTACTGCCCTGTTTGCAAAAGCCAGTGCGCTACGCGGATATCTCCCTTCCGGATGTCCATCCAATCCGACGAGAATACGCCCGATTGTGTAGTATGTACTGGAATGCGGTAGCAATACTGTCGCGCTGTCCGCGGCCGCGTGGACGTCGATACTGTCGGTCGCCGGAATTCTGGCAATGATGGAGTATAGGAAAGCCCGTCCCCGATCCACGTAGTCGGGATAAAGGGCGAGGAACTCATTCCACAGTTCGACGCCTTCTTTTGGACTAAACGAGGAGACGGCAAAGCTCCGATTCCAATGATCCACTTCTTCCCTCGTCCTGGTAACCGGCCTTTCCGAAGCGCTGTGTAGGAAGCGGCGCCGGGTTACCTTTTCACGATCTCGATCCATTATCAATCTTACGGTATAACTTCCCGTCGGGAATCCGGATTTGTTCAGCACGATGGAATAGTTCCCCGGTGTCTTGATACCGTATTGCGGTGCAGAATAAACACCTAACGATGATACCATCACTTGCACGTGCGATGACTCCGGGACGACGTAGTTGATGGTAATCGTACTGGCGGTGGAAGCGCCGTCCAACGTCAGCGTCGCCTTCGCCATTATCGTTCCCGGCAGGAGCAGCGCGAAGAGTGTGAGGATAACGGTCTTCATTTTGCACCTCCTTGTGTGAGGCTTCCGCCATGGCTGGCGCGATTCCACTTCGCTCGGAACGACATGCTTTGCAATGACCATTAGCGAAATGTGTCTGTTACACGCCTGCCGTACTATAACACTCTGGAAGCACGTGCGAGGGTGGGGCGGACATTCCTGTCTGCCCACATCGAGGCTTTTCTGTCAAAATGCGGATACACGGAGATGCCGCGAGGCAGGCGATGGGTCCGCGCACACGTTCGCCTGTCTAAGGTCTGCGCGACATGTACTGCCCAGAAGACGGGAGATTCTTCGCTGCGCTCTGAATGACATGACGATCAATCACCATTGGTGAAGTGTATCCTTCAGGTGTTCGCTTGAATTGTCATGCCGAGGAGGCATGCCCGCTCAAGCTGACGTGTTGGTCCATAGTCAAACACGTAGCTTCTCGCTGTCATCCAGAGGACTTGCCCCGAGCCTGTCGAAGGGTGCCCCGTGGGCCGACGAAGGATCTACTGCAGCCTGGGATCATCCCGGAGCGTCAGACATTCGGTCCGAACTGAAATGCAGCACAACCGTCCCGACACGGTCTCTCATCGAATCTACTAATAATTTAATATATGGAGTCGTGACCGCCTCGTCAATTAAAAAATTAATATTTCATTCACTGAGTCGGCAAGCTGATTTTAAGTGATATAGACGAGCGACGCCAAACAGTCCGCCCACGCGCGCTCGTCGACGCGCAGGCCGTTCAGCTTGCTTTCAGGCCCTGGCGACGGTTTTCCTGGCCGTTTCGGCGGTTGTGTGGTAGTTCCATCCGCGCAACACCAGGTTCTCGCTGAACTGGTGGATGTCCTCCTTGCGATCTTTACCGGATAACATCCGCGCGATCACAACCTTCCTCGGTATTTCAGAGCGGTTGGACGGCGAACCATGTACGATGAAGTAGTCAAAAAAAGTGACGTCGCCCGGCTCGGCCTCGATCGCCGTGGATCCTTCGAACGGGAACCGCTCGTGGAACTCGGCATTCGTGGCGGTAGAGCCTTCCACCCTGCCGTGTCTGTGCGAGCCCGGATAGACTCTGAGGCAGCCCATTTCTTCCGTGGCTTCGCTGATATGGATCATTCCCGCAATCATGGTGTTCTTTTCGGTTGGCAGATAGCTCCAGTCCTGGTGCATATGGAATGGTGTCGTTCCGGTTGTCATCCGTTTCTCGAAGAGCGTGGAATGGTTGAGTACGATGTCCGGACCGATGAACTGTTCGACGATGTCGAGGAACTTCTCGTGAAGCAGGGCCGCCATCCACAATCCCGAATACTGCTGCACGTTGCGTGTGCCGAAGACCCCGTTGTCGTTCGAAGCGCCCTCGGCGTCTTTGCCGAGCTGGCGGACAATGCGATCGAATTCATCCGCAAGCCGGCCGACTTCATCGGGCGAAAAGACGCCTTTGGCCAGGTAGTAACCGTTTTCCTCAAAGAACGTGCGCGTTTCTCTCATCCTGCCCTCCGGTTTTCATTGGAGACTCAACTCAAGTTCAATCCGAAAAAAACAGCAACGCGGCGACGCGATAAAACCCTCCGAAACAGGGCGTTATCGACGTATAGAAGGACGTTTCTTCCTTCACGTCCAGTGACCTGGTGTATCCTGGTAATCCGCCGTCTAATCGCCTTTATTTACAAGCACATATTCGATTTTACGTACCCGAAGACTTACGAATCAAGGTCAACTTCGCGGCCGGTGCGCGCGGATGCTTCGGTCGCTTCGAGTACCCTGAGTACGTTCAGGCCGTGAACCTGCGGTATCGGCGTATCGTCGTCACCCCGTTCGAGAGACTCGATAAAATCGGTGAATTCGTCCACCAGGCTTTCCCGAACGGGAACGGATTCGCGCCGCCACGTCCCGTCGGCCGTGTCAGCGATGAACAAGGCCGGCGGATCGCCGCCGCCGTAGGGCAGACGGAAGCGCGCCATGCCGCGGCTGAAGAACCAGTCTCCGCCGTATTCCGTTGCCCCGCGCGCCCACGCGATACGGCTGACTGCGGCGACGACCCCGCTCTTCCATCGGATAAAATACATGCCGGTATCGTCGCAGTCAATGGCCGGATGTTCGGACTTTGGAAACGTGAACTGCCCCTGCTGTGCCGAAACGGTCGCGACGTCGTTCCCGATAATCCAGAGCAGCCGGTCGATCTGGTGGGCGCCGTCCATCTGGCCCATGCCCCCGCCCCGTTCGCGGTCCAGCATCCACTCGGGCCGGTTGTAGGGACCGTACGGCTTGTGCCACATGTCGTAGGCCATGATCACGGCCCCCAGGTCGCCGCGGTCCACGATTCCCTTCATCGCCGCGACGGCAGGAAAGTAGCGTTGCGTGTGCGCCGTCATGAGCTTGACGCCGTTCTCACGGGCCGCGGCCAGCATCTCCTCCGCCTGCCACGCCCAGGCCGCGAGCGGTTTCTCCATGAAGATGTGTTTACCCGCGGCCGCGGCATCCAGCGCGGCCTGGTAATGAAGCCAGTGGGGCAGGGTCCCGATGACCACGTCGACGTCGTCGCGTTCCAGCGTTTCCCTGTAGTCTGCCACAAAGTCGACGTCGGGATGCCGGCTCCGCCAACGCGCGGCGGCATCCTCCCCTGGCTCGGCGACAACCTTCATGTCCGCGCCGGGCGTCTTCTTCACGACGTCGATGTAACTGCCGCCGATGCGGCCGGTTCCCAGCACTGCAACGCCGAATGGCATAGGGCAGGATCCTGGATTCCAGATTACTGACGGGACGTTGCTTGCTGCACTCAGAAGTTGTTTTAAAATTACCGGCGAGTTCCCGAGCGCGAGCGAAAAAGCGGCGGTCAAGGCGGGAAGATCCGCCCATATCCAATGTATCGTGGCTGCGCGCCCCTCGCCACTCTTGGGTGGGTTTGACCAACGCCGACCGGCGCTTTTGCAGCCGTGCGAAGACCGCTGGGAATTTTAAGACAGCTTCTCAGGACAGCCACGCGTTACCAAACACGAGCGCCGCCGGAATGCCGAAAAATGCAAAGATGATATACATAATGGCCAGCCATTTCCGTTCGCTGCCGAGCCGCGCCAGCCACTCGGCGCCCATGATGGGAACATCCCGAAGCCAGGGGATGCCGTAGATGACGACGACACCCACCAGATTGTAGAGAAAGTGCGCGATGGCGATCTGGTGCGCAACGGCATGGGTGGCGCCCGTGATTGCGGTTGCGGCGAGAAGCGCGGTAATGGTCGTCCCGATGTTTGCGCCGAGCGTGAACGGGTAGACCTGACGAAGCCGGATTACCCCCGATCCCGCCAGTGGCACGATAAGGCTTGTGGTTGTCGAGGAAGACTGCACCAGCACGGTAACCAGCGTTCCGGAGAATATTCCGGTAACCGGACCCTTTCCGACGGCCGCGTGCAGGAACCTCTGCGCCTTGCCCACGAACACGCTCTTCAGCGCCTTCCCCAGGTACATGATCGAGAGCAGAATAAGCGCGATTCCCAGGATGATCAGAACGAGTCCCGCCCAAACGTCCGGGAGCCAGGATATCAGCGACTCGAAGAGGCCGGTGCCGAAGCCGATGACGACCTTGAAGATGCCCTTCCCGCCCGCGTCGACCGTGCCGATGTTCTCGACGATATGGGTCAACTCGCCGCTCAGTTTATCGATAAATCCGAACGCGAGCTCCAGCGGCAGGAAGATTACGATGCTCAGAACATTGAAGAAATCGTGTACCGTGGCGGCCGCAAACGCCTTCCTGAACTCTCCGGATTTTCCAACGTGACCGAAGCTGACAATCGTGTTGGTGATCGTTGTCCCGACGTTGGCGCCCATCACCATGGGTATGGCCATGGCAATGGGCATTCCCCCCGCGACAAGACCAACGATGATCGAAGTAACGGTACTGGAAGACTGAAGTAACGCCGTGGCCAGAATACCAAGCACAAGTCCGACGAACGGGTTCGTCCCAAGCTCGAACAGGGATGCGACGCCCTCCTTGCCGAACTCCAGACGAAAACCCTTGCCGATCAGGCCGACGGCGACCAGCAGTACGTATATGCACAGGATGACGACGAGCCAGCGAACGTACTCTGACTGGAAAGCCATCCTCCTTTCCTGCGCCATATGTGACTCCTACCGTGTGCCGGCGCCCGCGCCGCTTGCACCCCCGGATTCCCGCCGATCCTCAGAATTGCCCGCGGCGGAATGCGTATCGGAGTTCACCCGTCAACAGGCGCCGTTGTTCCGGAGTCACCCGTTCGAGCAGGTCTGCCGGCGGGTCGTAGCGGTCCCATGTCTGCATGAACGGCGCCGTGTACCCGTAGACCAGCGAATAGCGGGGCGACGCGCCCGGTTTCAATCTGGGACCCGCGTGTATCAGCGTTTCACTCAGGATGAGCACGTCTCCGGCCACGGATTCAAGTTGCCGCGCCAGGGTCTCGTCCATGATTTCGCGCAGCGACGCCATGGGCATGTCCATGCGATGGCTTCCCGGCACGACCCACGTGCCTTCTGCCGGACCGTTGTCAGTAAGGTAGATGAAGGCTTTGCTGAACATGCAGTGGTAGTGCCCGTCCGCTTCGAAGCTCCCGAAGTTCGGCGCGATGCCCCGGTGCCATCCTTCATCTGCCACACGGGAGTCATTGAACGCCGTATCACGTTCCGGCTCAACTGGATAGTTGATGAGATACTGATGCTCCTCGAGGCGCACGTCACCCCCGACCACGTCCTGCATGATCGGCAACAGCACGGGATGCATCGCCGTTTCGAGCAACTGCAGATCATACCACGCGCACCGGGAGAGAATCGTCAGCACCGGCGTCTTCGGATACCCGTCGTGCTTGTACGTGCATCCGTCGTCAGCGTCCATCCGGTCCGCGAGATCGATCAGTCGCCTGCAATCCGCCGGACTGAAGACACTCTTGAGCAGGACGTAGCCGCTGACGTCGAAGAAATAACGTTGAGCCGGCGTCAGCCCGGTCATTTTCTTCTTACCGGTTTCCATGTCGATTCGCCTCCGGCAGGGTCCTGAGCGCTCGATGCGACCTCAGAGGCCGGACGTGAGCACACACAAATCAGCTCAGTCGACCCGCTACTGTTTATTGTAACAAGAAATGTGCGTTTGCGACAGATGGGGCGCGGTCGAAAATTCAGTATGAAGCGCGAGAAACAGTACTATCTTTTCGTAGACCGGATGTATTTCTACAAGCTTTCGAAACTGCCCATCCACAATGCAACGTCGAGGAATTGAAATATGGCCAAACGAACAGGCAGACAGCGTATCCGGGTCGGCGTGATCGGCGTCGGCCGGGGACGCTCCTTTGCGCGGGCGGCAGGAGCGACCGGCATGGAGCTTGTCGCAATCTGCGACACCTGGGAAGAGCGGCTCATCGCGGAGGGCGAAGCGCTGAACGTGCGGACATTTGTCGATTACGACGAATTCCTGGGATGCGACATGGACGCGGTTGTGCTGGCAAACTACTTTCACGAGCACGCGCCGTTTGCCATCAGGGCGCTCAACGCCGGAATGCACGTCATGAGCGAGACTTCGGCATGTCACACGCTGGGCGAAGGCGTGGCTCTTGCGCGAGCCGTCGAAAAAAGCCGCAGGACCTACATGTTCGCCGAGAATTACCCCTACATGGTCTTCAACCAGGAGATGAGGCGGCTCTATCAAAAAGGACGCGTTGGTGAGTTCAAATACGGAGAGGGCGAATACGTCCACCCGGACCCGCCCGAGGTCAAGCTGGGGCGCAGCTGCGGGCGAGACCACTGGCGCAACTGGGTGCCCGCCACGTACTACTGCACGCACTCCATCGCACCGGTGATGTATATCACTGATACCAGGCCGACCAGAGTGAACGGCTTTGTCATCCCGTATGACTTCGGCGACACCTCCCAGACACTCCATATGAAGCGATCGGACACGGCCGCGGTGATCATCTGCAGGATGGACAACGATGCGGTGATGAAGTCCCTGCACGGGGGGCTGCGCGGTCACGGCAACTACGTACGCATCCACGGCAACAGGGGCGTGATGGAAAACTGCCGCCACGGCGACAAACAGCGGCTGCGCGTCTGGTACGAACCGTGGGAAAAACGCAAGAGTGATCCGGTCGAAACGGTGTACAAGCCCGACTTCCCCGTCCATCACAACCGGGCGACCCGCACCGGCCACGGCGGCGGGGACTTCTTCACGACCTACCACTTCGCCGAGGCGATCCGCAAGGGAGAGCAGCCGTATCTCGACGTCTATCGCGGGCTCGACATGAGCATCGCGGGTATCCAGGCGTGGCGGTCTGCGCTGGACGATTCGGCTTCGATGGAAGTGCCCGACTTTCGCGACGAGTCCGTGCGCAAGCAATACGAAGGCGACGACTGGTCGCCCGACCCCACCCGCAGGAAAGACGGACAGCCGCCCTCCAGCATCCTCGGCGACATCGAACCGTCCGACGAGGCGAAGAATCTGGCCAAAAAGGTCTGGGCGTCAAAGGGATACACGGGGGAATGAGGTCGAACAGTCAATCACTGGACGTGGCCGCACCAATAGTATCGTAGCGTGGTTTCTTTCAATGCGCAAATAATCGGAACTGACACACCCATTTTTGCAATGGGTCAAGTGGTCTTACATACACCGTGTGGAGACTAATCAACAGTACAGTCGTCAGGGACCCGTTTCACGGTAGCTCTTTCAAAGAAGCCACCGTTTTATTGACGGGTGATCCCAATGACTAACGTCATTCGCAACAATTCTTACGCTGAGATCGACAACTATAGTCGCCGGAAAGGAGAGGGGTGAGGAATATCGAAAAGGGGATTGATGTAGCATTTGTGATTGGATAACTCTAAACGACTAAATCAGGCATCGAAATTCTGCATTTTCCAGAGCCGCCCAAGTAATAAGAGCATTTCAATCGCACAAATTTGCCGCTCAATTTGAATTACTATCGACTATTCGAAGCATACCCACTTCGTCCAAGTTACGCCGTAAGTTCGCAAGCAGACCAAAGTCAATCTTCCAGACTTCCTTGCATCCCTCTGAATATTGTGCGGCGTTGTATTCCTTAGGACTTGATAATATAACGCGAACATCTGGATGCATATAACAGAACAATGCCGTCCCAAGCGCCTGCATTTTTGATCCCAATGGGGAGAGCGTGATCCTGCTATTTGCTGACAGTTCAGAGTGTAAGCGCTCTAGGCATTGCAATGTTTCTTTGTAGTCGAATGTACAAATCTCGAAGTGTCTAGTAGTCCCACCGATGCCGTTTAGTCGTTTGGTCGCTTCGAGACGCCAACAGTCTTGCTCAAGGCGAGGAACTCCAGGCAACCATATGACCTTTTCGCCGGGGTATTGCAGCAATGACGGATCAATAGAACTTATGACTGCTTTGCTTCGATCAGGCATAAAGCTTGGGAAAAGAATCAGCGAATCTGGAAGCGGATCCAAATCGTCTCCAGGATAATCAACGCTTGGGATTACATCACCGACACCGAACTCCAAGCCACGCAAGCCTTCTTTTTCCCAATGGGCCGAATTGAGTTCGTACTCGCTCTTGCTAGGGTGATAGACTTCAGCTTCGGAATAAATGACTCGTAGTGAGAGTTCATACGCTAGTAAAATCCTTACGCATCTGAGCAAGAGTCGATTGGCGGCGACACTAATATCGATAGTTACTTTCGGCGCGCGATTTCGCGCGTCACTCACCACGAGATTGAGCAGGCTTTTAAACCGGTTGGCAAAATCCAATGCGTCAGCCTCGATTGGCTCAACAGTTGCAGCAATTCCAAACAAATGACGTTCCAATTCTGGGAGGTTTACGGCGTTGTCCTCAAGGTTCGTGCTATATTTGAAGTAGAATGCCTTCTTGGCCTTATATCCTTTTCCGTTCAGACGACACGGTAGAGTCAGACACCGCGGCTCGAATCCCAATGCACAAAGAAAAAGGTCATCAGTATCTCCAGACCCTAATTCACAAACGTCCAGTGCACTAATGGATTCAAGATCTGAAATGATATCTGCTAGTCCACACTTGACTATTCTTGCCATATTCTTCTCATTCCACGAAACAGAAAGTCGTAAACAAGGATGGATGGGGTACAGAACTAATGCGGAAATAGATCCAAGTCTTGCTGGGTACCAGACTTTTTTGGCCATTGCTGCCAGATTAGTTCGCAGGCCTCGTGTGGATTGGTGAGAAAGTACTTAAGCCAATCGCGTTTATGCTTCACTGCATTGTTTTTCGCTAATGCCGCACCGAATGAAGGCAAATATACCCTTCGCAAATGCCAGCGCAACGTCGTTTTGTTTTGATGTCGAGAGAGGCCCGATTCCATTTCAATAAATATGGCTCTCCGCAGTAACTCTTGAGCCAGAGTCTGTTGTTCGTCATTTAGGTTGTCCGACGCCGCACCCTCTCTTTGGTCTAATTCGATTCGCGGGGCTTGTGGCGGTGTAAATGTCGATCCTTTTTTTTGCCACCGTCCAAACTGTAGTATGTTCCGAACAAGGCTACCGAACGAATTTACGATCGCATACATCTCTCGACCGTACGGAAAGTGGTGTTTGATAGCTTCAAAGAGTTCTCTTGAAGCGCTGACGATTGCTTCGTGCTGATCGACTGGCGAAATACGGGCCGTCGTCTCTCTACGGACTCCGCCGCGGTCGAAGATTTTCCTATATACAAGAAGAAGAGTGGACACGTCACCAGAACAGAGATCCGCGATGCACTCGATACCGTGATACTGATCGTTTGATCTACCTTGCCTCTTCAACGCTAATGCTGAACCTAAGCTACCCTCCGGCCAACCAGAATGGCCAATCAAGGTTTCGGAAGTTCCACTGTAGGACGCCGCCTTCAGGCGGTTATCCAACAATTCAACAGCGAATCTTCTGGTGCGAGCGACTTGGTTGCTGTCATCTAGCGCGACATACTCTCTGCCGCAGTCGATCTCCAACATCTCTCTCCCAATCTCAGCGGTAGCGTCTAAATTGCCTAGCAGTATGGCACCGAATTTCTCTGATGATAGCTTAAACGCATGTGATGGACGCCGTTCCCATATTACCTGATTTATCTCACGTTGAACAAACTCAGGCAAACGATGTGTGGAGAAGTCATCTACCAAGAACGCAATTCTCCTTGTCTTGAAATGGGGAATTTGCTGGACCATCGTAGACGTCAAATCTCCTAAAAAGGCGCTCCCTAGAGTCCAAGGGACATTCAAACCGTTTAGCATCCTGCGGTGCGTCGAAAACATCTCAGCTTCAACAACCTCGGCTACTTGCTCTAAACGCGATACACCTTGCATGCGTGGACGGGTGGTGGGAGCAAGCGAGTCCAGGATAAAATCGCAAATTTGCTCTTCTTGTACAATTCCAAATCCCCAATAAGTGATTCGGTCATCTCGCAAGGAAATTCTCGAAAGTGTCTGAATGACTTCACGCGTCAACAACAGATTAAAGTAATGTACGATCTCCCTTTGAAATCTCCTAGCCAACGCCTCTGTACTTATACATGCAAGTCTGTTTTGAAGATCGCTACTGCAGGAGATGTAGAAACCCGAAATGCGGAATTGCTTGATATCCTCAACGGGTTGATGCAGATGCGCCTTAAGGCTCAGCCAACGGAACATAGTTGACTTTCCACAGCCGCGGGGTCCAGTTACTAGGCATGGATCTGGTCCATCTACTTTTTCTAGGAACGGGCATGAGCGTGCGAACATATTCACGAGCAATCGATCATCCGCGATGTGTTCCGCAGAAATATACTCAAATGGATCCCGAGTCTCCACTTCATCTCCTTCGTCCAACACGAATGTGCTAGCGCGTGTATATGCAAGATTGAATTGTCTTGTGATCTGTTCAGGTTGATGTAACGCGATGCTTGGATCGTCATCAAGCATCGATCGGAGTAGCCGTTCTGATTCTACAAGAAAGCGGCGATCCTTAATGGTCAGATCTTTGCGCGCCTTCACCGTGTTCCACAGAAGGACAAGGTGCGCGACGAAATTACCATGGTCATTCTTCGGCTTTTTGCTTGTCGAATCCGCGGGTTTCATGCTGCCAGTATCTACTACCTTTATCTTCCACTCATTTGAAAGATCACCGTGAACAGGGCGTTGAAGCATAACATTCCCGGCATGCAAATCATCATGCCGCAAGCGAACAGCACTGAGAGCTTTAAGGGCACGACACATGGCCGTGACGTATGCAACGACAAAGGCAGGCGTAACAACGTCTGTCTGCTCTTGCACAAAGCTCTCCAGTGTTAACCCGTCAATCCACTCTTCCACGAAACAAACGAACGTCTCGTTCTGAATTGTAGCGATGGTCAACGTTGTCAAACCAGCGTCTACGAAAGATGCGAACTCAGGAAAAGGTTCCAGAACGGAGGCTCTTTTCATTTCTTGAAGGTAGGAGCGATCTTGATAGTCCTCGTATATGCACAGTTTCAGTGCCCTAATGCGGCTGAATTCATCTCGTACTTTCCAGATCGCGCCCTTATATCCTGCCTTTTCAGGTCTTTCAGGAGAATATTCCTTGCCATTTACACAGATCGATGTCGGTAGATTATTCGGATCGAGCAAGCATTCCCGTTGCTCATCACTAAGTTGAATACGTTCGTTCATAGCAATACTCCAACTGACACTTAGCCATCCATAGGACACCGTCAACGGTTGTTTTTTCCATTCAGCCAGATTGCCCATTCACGTTTGGACCACGATTCGTATCTTCGGTCCCATGCATAGCGTGGAAGCATCCAACGATCTCGGAAGTATTCGAATATGTCGTCTTCAGAATGAGTATAACACATTAAGTCATCTTGTTTCCCCTGAAGAAAATCCCGAGAATTGCTAGCTAAAGGAATGACGAAGACTTCCCGCTCAACGCCGTGGTAAAGCCATTCGCTCGGTAGCCCGAGGGCCGGAAGACACTTCTTGATGATTTCCCGACGATTGCGAAATCCAGTTCCCCACCGCTTTTGTTTCGCGGTGGGTTTGCAATGTTCCGAAGCATATTGGGCGATTCTGCTATAGATTCCATTTGAGAAATGAAATTCGCCTGATCCCCTAGTGAAACCAACGCTTCGATACAATAGCCTATCGTCAAATCGAATCCGGTTGTAAACCGATGAGCGACCAAGCGCTGATGTCGTGGTAAGCATTGCTAGGCGTCCGTCATGTACCCTTTCTTGGATGACAGAACGCTCACCACCGTACTTTTCCTTAAATGCTTCAACAACCGTGCTCGATACCGCCAACATTGCTATGAGCTTTCCACACAATAGTAATGAGTAAGGGGGTACGGAACCTAGGACAAACGCGTCCATTATGTGTGTTAGGCGCCCCCTCCGGTCCTTGGCATTCCATCCAATCCATTCATCTCGCGGCCTTAGGTTGTATACGGGATCTCCCAGCCCGATCAAACCCATGAGTTTGTTGTTGTCTTCATCGATGACTACAAACCTCAGGCGGCGACCATATCCAGATGACACAGGAATACTCCAATGAGCGCTTGCATATCTGAATAGAAGTTCCTCCTTCGATCCCGATTTTACTTCTACTAATCGCGGCCGGATTCTCAAGGGAGAAACCTCATTCCCAGACGCAATACAACTCAATAGATCTGCTTCCTTGCGAATGAGACCACGTTTGGCTTGCGCAATCTTGTGCTTGATCGCGGTTTCGTGAAGCTTTCGGATCTTATCTTTCGAGAGAGTGCTCGGAGGTAGTATCGACCCGTTCTTCACCTGAAAACCCTGAGTCGTTAAGGATCGGACAATTAGCTCTTTTAGTTCTTCCGCGTCCGCTGTGGACTCTACCGAGTCACTGATTCCGTCTCTATCCACGATATCGGCCCCTAATGTTAGATTCAGTCTTCTTTCTGTTGATCATCTGACGATATGCGACGTGATCTCGGTGACCTCCAACTTGCTCACGCAAATCGAATTGTAACGCTATTACGACCATTATCGGAGGCGCCAGCTGAATTCAATCCTATTTCGCCCCAAAAAGGGTCTCTCGAATGACGTACGATGAACCTTTTAATGCACGCAATTGCAGAGCCCAAATGCCTTTTCGACTGCAGGCATTGGTATCCAAGCCTGGAGTCTAATCTGTCAGTTCATAAATCTCATTTCGGCCGCTTAGGCTGTTAAGTGCAACACCCTTCACGGGATGGCTTATTCCGTCAACCTGCCACCGTTCAAGTGCGAAATTTACGTATTTTTCCTCGTGAAGATCGAGGAATCTTGAGTAGACTTCGTACCAATATTTCCATGTCTTGTTCGTTCGATTCCTCTCTATCTCTTCTTGTGCCTTGTCGAATAACCCCTTCAATTCTCGGATCATCAACGTCTCCGGCACGTCCGAATAATTGGTTAGGTAACTTTCAACTTTCACCTCGGGCGGATTGTTCGAAATCCTTTTGTTTGGTAACGCACGGAGTAGAATGAAATTCCCGAGGCGCCTCTTGTTGATGTCAGGATTTTCACTGTCGTCGAATTTTTCATAGTCCTTAACTGCCCAAATGTGTTCAATCTGATAAAAGTCATTTGGGTTTTGGGCATCTTGCCTAGCCAGCAATTCCTCTAGCTTCTCGTCGCGCTGTTTATTCTTCTTCAGAGTCCCCTCATAACTCGCAAGGAAATACTTGAGCCAAGACCATGAATAGTAGTTCCCAGACTCATCTTTGTCCAATGTCAGATTCTTGACGAGCTTTATATCGTTTGCGTTGCGATTCACGAATTCACGAAGCATTGATTCCAGCGAAAATGCATCGAACGAACGACCGTCTTCCATGCGATCGGCGTAATAATCATGTGCTAACCTAAAGAGCTCACCCTGGCCAGAATCGGATCTGGAGGCAATGCCCGTTCCATAAAATCGAAAGTTAAGTTTCTCAACAAGCTTCAACAACGCCACCCTCGTTTGTTCGTCGGTTTCCCTGGAAAATATCGCAAGTATTAAGGGCAGCACAGATGCCAAGACAGGTTGATTGCCGAGCCGTCTAAGGCATTCAAGTTCCTCTATATTGGTGACATTTTCGCGTGTGTATAACATCCGATAACTGCGCGCTGATTCTTCGAGGAACGCGACAAATCTATATAGTGGTTTCCAATTCGTCTCGTCTGTCGTCGGGAACTGAGCCTTGAGGTTGTCATAGACATGCTGGCTCTTGCTCTTGTTCGTGTCCCAAAACACAATCCAACAATTCCGGAGGAATCCGTTTTCGGCATCGTTGGATGTATGATTGCAGCTGTTGAGGTGCTCTAAAATTCTAGGCCACTTGTCGTTTACCGCTGTTTTCAGGTCGCGTATTTCATTCTTTTCGGAAAAGTACATCAGATAGTTCTTCACTTTTTCCAATTCGCTCAGTGGCTTCCCCCGATTGTTTATTACTTCAAACATGATGCCGATTTCTTTGGTATCTTCAGGCGCATACAAGATAAAGCCAAGGCAGTTTGTTACGTATTTATAGACCTCGTAAATTGAAGTTTCGTTTTTCGGTTCTTGAATCCAATTCTTAAATTGGCCAAATGCTTCAACGATGTTCTGGTGTCCTTTGTTCTTGATGGTTACAAGTGAATCGGGTTCATTTACCATCTGCCAAAAAAGCGAATCCTGTTCATCCGACAGTTGGAACTTGCGACGGGTCGATCCAAGATCACTACCTTCTTCAATGAAGCAGCGTCGTAAGTCCTCCTTCGTTGCAAAGTCTATTCGACCATTAGTGTGAGCGATGCAGGACAAGAGGATTATCAGGGATGTCAGTCTCTGTTGTCCGTCAACGATTTCGTAGTGATCGAAATCCTGAATTGAGTGATTCTTCACCGCGACCAATGTACCTCCGTAATGGTTGTAGTCACCGCTCATGCCATATTCAATGTCTCTGAGCAAGTCCGCACGTTGATCTTCCTCCCAAGAATATCCGCGTTGAAAGTCAGGGATCGCAAACGATCTCCGGCCATCATCAAATACCTGCTTCAATGTGAGTAGTTCAAGACTTCGGTCGATCGCATTCATACAAGGTCTCCAATTGGCATCTATCCGCGAACCATTGATGAGGGTCTGCGAACCACAATCGTCGGCGAAGATGGAGAGGATTCGAAATTATCGGGCGAAGAGCGTCCTATACACCGGCACCGCGGGCTGGAGGAATGGACACGGGATACAGAGTCAATCAATTCCGAAAGAGACATCCTTGGATCGCGTTACACACGTCTGTCTAACGGTATTTTGTGCAGCCACCTTCGAGGATTTGGCTCTAAGGTCTGTTTCTGATGGATAGAAATCTCCTTGGTGCCAATGGGATGCCCACGAACAAGACGGATCCTCTGTTTATCCCACCCTCACCGCCCCCAATTCCACCGCCGGATTCTCGATTTTCTCTTTGAATGCAGCGTTCGCAAGGTCTCGGTCGAAGGTTGCCAGACTGGCTTTGCGCCGGATGGCGGTTTCGAGATAGCTGGCGTCGTACACTGTTAGGTTATGCCGCTGCGCGAGGTCCAGGATCGCGGCGTCGTTGCGTTCGGTGTCCTCGCGAAGTGTAAGCTCGTCCGTCAGTTGGATAAGGCAGGCTTCAAGTTGTTGCTGGTCTATTCGATTACGACGTTTCGCCATGAGCAGGACGTTTCGAATCTCATACCAGAAAATAGCCGGTGCGATGCGCTCCTCGGTATCCAGTTGTTCTAGCAGTATACGGGCAAAGTCGCTATTTACCTCGTCGCGAAGTAGCTGTGCCGCAATGACCGACGCGTCGATTACCGTCGCCATCAGTCCCGACCCTCTTCCTTCCACGTGCGAATTTCATCCTGCGTCACCGGTTGCATCTCCCGCTGGTCTTCACTCGACGTTTTGAGCGCTCGATTCCACAGCAACGCTCCAAACGTGGTGTACTCGTCGGAAAACTCCGACTGATTGATTCGTGTGTACTTCCAAGGTTTTCCGGTAGCTTCGCTAACCCGCTTGCACCACTCCCGCGCTGCAAAATCCTTATCGTCAGTGCCCTCCCAGACCCGGCCTTTGGTTTCCACGACCCAGCTTTCGTCGCCGGCTTCTGTCACTTGGACGACGACCCAGTCGGGATAATAGAGTCCAATAGCTCCACTTCGTTTCAGATAGTCGATTCGGAACGTAGTCGCAGAATCGCCTTGTTCTGTCGTGCCGAGTGCCGCGAAACGGGCGATGTCTTCCGCACGGTCAAGGAACTCCGCGAAACTCCGCTCAAAGGCGTTGTATGTGGCAACGTAGTTAAAAATAGTCTTCTTTGCCTGCAATGGCGGCAGATTCCGGCGCCAGCGAAAGGGCTTTGTCTGCGAAATACGAAAGTCTTCACTCTCGAACTCGACGGCGCGCCTCTCGACGGCGATTGCCGCGATCTCCCGGGCTAAATATCTGGCGATACCCTCCTGCAACTCCAGCCTTGCCAGATGGGTGCGTATGACTTCGTCATCCAGTTCAATCCGTCGACCAAAACAGCGGTTGACCGCGTATTCCTTGACAATTGGATACAACTCCGCAAAGCAGTTCGTCAGCTTGGCGCGGTTTTCCGTCTTGTTCACGATGTCGGCCAGTATATCCGAAGCCAGCTTCGGGACCACCGCGATGTTGGCCTGATGTATCTCAGTCTTCGTCGTTGCAAATTCCATCTTCAAACCGATCCGGAAGGGTTCCCCCAGTTCTTCCTGATCGAAAATTGCCTCAAGAGACAAAGGATCCAATGCCGAGAGTTTCCGGTAATCGCGTTCAAGACTCGGTTTGGTAATAGGTATGGCGATGTCGTACTTCAATCGCTCATTAACAGGTTCAATGATGACAGACCGAGGCGGATTGTCCGGCGTAGTCGCAACGCCAACGCCCTCCACTTCCAATTGGTGTCTTAACACGTTCAGGAGGTTGCGTGTACCAAGTACTTCTAATGTCTGCGTCTTGTCGGGGCTAACCTGTGTCATCAGGCGCAGTCCGCGCCCGATCACCTGCTCAGGAAGTATCTCGGCCTTCGCGGTGAACGGCCTGAGCCCCAAAACAACAGTCACATTACGGACATCCCATCCTTCACGAAGCATCATAACACTAACAATCACCTTGATGTTACTCTGAGCCTTATCAATATCCCGTGCGGCCTTACGGGCTTTTTCAATGTCTCCCTTCCTGACTTCGCCTGTTTTGTCCGTGTGGATTACCAGCACTTCGGATTTCTTGAATCCGAATTCCTCTGTATTGTACAAGTACTCCCCCAAGGCGTCTGCATAAGCGTTTTTCTCGGCCATTATAAACAGTACCGGCCTCGTGTTAAGCACCTTATGGATTTGCCAGTGATCCTTCCACCGGTGTACGGCCGCCCTTAGCCAGTAACCGTATTTCTCTGCCACGTTGTACCTGTTTACTTTGTCGGGATCGTCGGCAGGCTGTTTGGGGTCGTTTTCCTTGGTCACGATGATAGGCGCCTTGACGATCCTATCCTCCACTGCCTGGGCTAAAGGATAGTCCACAACCGTCCAGGGGAAGTACATCCCGTTCTGGTCTTTGGGCGTTGCAGAATAGTCGAGCCACATGTTCAGACCCCTTGGCAGTTCATTTTGAATGGCCAGAAGCGATTGGCTCCATTTCAGGTCTTCGTTGTGCACATGGTGGGCTTCGTCGTTCATCACGATCAAGTCTTTTAATGACTTTACGCGATCCAACATTCTTCGCTGACCGGACGCTGCAAGGTCTGGTGCGGGTTTCCTGCCCAAAAGCGCTTGAACAGCGTTTTCCGGTTTCTGCTCTTCGGAATCAGATTCGTAGAGTTGATGGATGTTTGTGAGAAACAGATTCCCGGAGGGATCCGGATCGGCGGCATCACCGCGCAGGATCACCTTTTGCGAAAAGGAACATTTCCATTCAGGCGGGATCAATGGTAATTCGTAAAATACCCTGTTGTTTGCGAAGTCCTTCTCCAGCCGCTGGTAGACAATGACGTTGGGTGCGACGATGAGAAAGTTGGTGGACAGGTCAGAGCCTGGGACGAAATGCTTGTGAAAGCGCGACCAGACGAGCGCCATCGCCATCACCCAGGTCTTGCCCGAACCCGTTGCCATCTTGAACGCGAACCGGCGGAGGTTCTCAGGCGGCAGAATCTGTTCACCTACGCGATCCAGCTCTGGAATATATCGGTGAATTCGACGCCTTCCATCAATTGTGGTCTGAAACTCGACATTCTTTGAAATGAGGTCTCGCTGCGCGGTCGGTCCATGTGAACTTATTAGCTCCTGCAAGTCTCGCTGGCCAGTGATTTCCACCAGCCAGACTAGGGTTTCTATGGCTTCCCTTTGACAGAAATAGTACCGGAACGGCTGATCAAATCCATTGACGTTGTGATCCTCTTCAAACCAGAAATTAAACAGGCGTCGGGTGACTTCGGATGCGCCTTGGTAGCCGCCCACGCGCCAGGTATCCACTGCATCGCGAATTCTCGGCACCAGCAAGAGATTGCTTGGACGACGGCCGGATTTATCCTCCCGCCAACCAGTAGCTTCATTGTCGTCCTTAACGAGAAAGGACTTTGGCCGTTCCCACGGGCACCGATCTCGAATTTCCGGTAGATCCCTGTCGTAATTGATGACGGTGCTTACCATGCCTAATTCACCTCAATATCAAGAGCTTGCGAAGTATCGTTACCAAAGATGTCGATTACTTTGACCAATGCCCTGTACCTGCCGGGCCGCTTGTAGTCTTTCGTATCAGTAGTGAGCGGAAGCGTTCGATCTTTGCGCGTACGGTATGCTACCCATCCCTGCATGAACGTGTCGTTCCGGAAGTCCCAGTCGACCGCCCAGTAATCGATGTAGTCCGACCACTTTGTTACCTTGTCTTGCATTTCGTCGGGGATGAGTTCCGAGTTGGGGATGACGAAATCCTTAAGCCGTACTTGTACGGCTAACTCCTGCGGCTTTTCAACCGTTGCCTTTAGATATGCCAACTCAAAGAAACGGAGATCGTCGCCGCCCACGGCCTGTTGCTCCATCACTTCTCGAGGAATCTGCAGGAGTGTGAGTTTCACACCCTCTTTCTGTGCTTCGGTAACTACGAGATTCTGCAGGCCCATTTCCCACTCCCAGCCGAGTACGTGCAATTCATCCTGCATCAGCTTAGTGCATTCTGCCACGGCATTGCCGATTTCATCGATAGTGACCGGCGCATCCACCGCGCCAATGTGAACCATGGCCTTGCCTTTCTTCCCGTGCAGGTGTTCCAATCCCGCCACAGGCTGGGCGCCATAGAGCTTAAGAATGAAGGCGAGGTACTCGTAGAGAGCTTTTTCCGCTGGAGACTTGTCGTTCCGTCCACCGAATGTCACCCCTTGCCAATACTGGCGCTCATATTTCCCGAGGTTCAACACCTCAAAGGGACGGCAATTCTCGATATCGAGAAGGCGTTTCCGAATCGTGTGCGTCGAGAAACGACCAACGTCGCACGTGATCCAGCGCCGCCCAAGCTTTTCAGCGACGGCTGCAGTCGTGCCAGAACCGCCAAAGAAGTCTGCTACAAGCGCGTTCGGTCGTGACGCAACTTCAATGACTCGCTGCAGAAGCACTTCAGAGTTTTCCGTCGGATACGCTGTTGTGAACGAGTAGCCTGGGATGTCTGTCCAATTCGAGTTCAAGGGCTTAACCGAACTCTCCTCAACCCAGTACTCGGGCTTGCCGGTCTTAGGATTGAGCCTGACTTTTCCATCTGCGATCTTGTTGTCGATGGTTGCCTGAGAAAACTTGAAATGCTTTCCGGGCGGAGGATAGAAAACTTTACCATGGATGCGGCGCTCCGGTGGACGCCTAACACCCGACGAATCGTCCATGCGTCGCCAGAATCCCGGTCTCGTTTTCTCCCTGGGGACTAGTGTGTTCACAAATCGCGATTGATCGGTGCGAAAGTACAGAAACAACGAGTCGGTAGCGAGCGGGATTGAGACACGTCCCTGACCTGTGACGTTTTTGAAGGTACGTTTCACAGCAATCTCGTTCTGAAACGAGTCCCGTCCAAAGACTTCATCTGCAATCAGTTTAACACTATGGCTCCAATATTGATCGAACCTAATGAAGATCATGCCGCTTGGCTTGAGTAGATCACGCATTAAGCTTAGTCGATCTCGAATCCATGTCATGAAGGACGGCGCGCCGTCGCGCCAGGCGTTCCTGTATGCGACATCCTCAGTTATTGAGGCTTCTTTCTCGAATCCGGTGTTGCCTTCCCCGAGAAATACTGTGGCTAATTGATTAACTCCAGTGAAGAACGGCGGATCGATGTAGATGAGATCAATCTTCCCGGCGAACTTCTCGAGCAACGACCCCATCACCAGCAAGTTGTCACCCCAGATGAGCTTGTTCTTCCATCCGTCTTCAAAGGTGTCCCCTTCTTTGCCCTCATAGAAATCGAATAGTGACGCCTGCAAGTCGATTCTCTTTGCTTCGCGTGTGGCGCGGCTTTCGTTCACGGTTTCGATGACCTGAAACGGCAGGTTCACACGAGGAACTTCCCTGAGCGTTCCATCCTCGTTGTACTTGCCGGGCCAAACAAGTTCGGCTCTCGTTACGTCGATTTTTGCCATATTCGTTGTCCTTATCTGCGCTCCAATGACCACGCTATTTGGTCTGGAGATTTTTCGTGGCTCTACTCAATTGACCGCCTGCATAACTCCGATCACACCCTCAGAATGGCACAGCATCCGTAGATCGCACTCCTGGCAGATTTTCGCTTCTGGTGGCGTACTGACCTTGAACTGGCCCTCTTGAATTCGATTTACAGTCTCATCGAAGTGCCGACCGGCTTCTTCCACAGATTCAGGGCGATACGGCAGGGCCATGAGCGCCTGATCCTTGCGGTTCTCCGCAGTCCAATATAGAAGCAGCCGGTCGACATGCTTTCCGTGTCGCTGTTCGAGAATGTGGGCATAGGTACAAAGTTGCCGTTCGTATGCCGAGATTAGTTCCGAGGAGTTCGTTGGGCGTGGCGACGTCTTGAAGTCGAGCAATTCCAGCTTTCCGTCGCCGCCGATCAGCAGGTCCACCTTTCCCGTCAGGATGTACCCGTCCTTCTCCAACGAGACATCCACCTCCGTCTCAACGATGCGATGCATTGCCCCCTGGTTCTGCCGAAAATAGTTGATTACCTGCGAGAAAGCCAACTCTTTTGTTTTGTCGCCGATCGGGCGTCTGCCGGAGAGTTGCAGAGACCGGAACGTCCTTTCGAATAACCCGCGGATCCGTTCCTCGTCCAACGTATGGAGTTGTCCGTCCAGGGCGAATCTGTGAATGTCTTCAATTGTTTGGTGAACAAGCAGACCGAAATACATCTCCGCGGAACGAGAGGGCGTGAAGTCGTATTCCCGGAAAAACTGATATTGTCGCGGGCATGTTTCGTAGACCTTCAGGTCGCCGGTGAAGCTGTACGTCTTCTTGACCGGGATACGTTCGTGCTGCTCGAAGGACTGCTCCGCGAGCATTTCCGTGGGGACGTACGGCCATTGCGGGAGCCCCTGCCAGATGGACGCGAAGTAGTGCTTTGGTTGTTCGTGGGCCGTGAGCACCAGCATTCTCTGCGGCCTTGAAAATGCGACGTAATGCAGTCGCATGCGGTCGAAGAGGGTAATCCGATCCTCAGGTTCGAAAGGCGGACGGTGATAGAACGGAGCAAGACTTCGGTCGATCTGCTTCTGGCTCCTTAGTAAGACGCTAAGAGAGCCAACGACGACCACGGGAAACTCAAGCCCCTTCGCCTGGTGAATGGTCATCACCTGAACATGGCCTTTGGGGAACGGCTGATCGGGATCCTCATACTCGTTGATGCCGCCGGCAAAAAGGAATCGAAAGAAGCTGTTAAAAAAGTGAAAGCGTATGTACTCACGATTCCTGTACGTAATGACCGAATAGTGATAGTAGCTTTGAAACACATTCAAAAGCTGCGAGAAGATGGCCAGGTTGCGGGAAGTGTTTTCGTTTCCAATCGCATTCCTGAACGGCTCGACCGCCAGGAGCCTGTAGAAATAGTCAGCCAGACGAAGGTCGAGTGTTTCGCCCTCCTCAAGGGCGGCCACATCCTCGGTCCAACGCCTGAGCAATTCGGCGAGCGGATCAGGCGGAGCGAATCTCTCACTTAAGTCGACAATGGCCTTATCGACGTATTCGGCGAGTTGCTTGACGACTCCAGCAATCTCCCCTCGCTGCTCCCCGTACCAACCCAACAGCACGGCGTAACAAGCGACCAGATCGCGAATTTCGGGAATTTCGAAGAACACGCGCGCCCGCGGACAGTAAGCTGCAATGCCCCTTCTCTTGAGTTCCTCTACATAGGGTCCGC
Organism: Gemmatimonadota bacterium; assembly: GCA_028877215.1. Taxonomy (GTDB): domain Bacteria; phylum Latescibacterota; class UBA2968; order UBA2968; genus JAAXHE01. The sequence continues at coordinate 61,857 of JAPPFJ010000017.1, forward strand.
TATATTGGTCGCGTACGCTGTGAAGGAGCAAGGCGACCTGGCTGTAGTCCGTAATGACGGCATTCTCCTTCAGGAACTCGACGAAATCCGCAAACCGTTCGGCTTCATCGTTCTTGTCACTGCCCCAGATGCTGATAACGGAAGGGTAGTCCGGGTGCTGCACTTCAGGGTCTGCAACAATCGCCTTGTCGTGTCGGAACGATCCACCGCCCGGGTTGGACCAATCGGCTGAGGCCATCCAACGATCGTAGCGTTCCACGATCCCCCGATGCGACCGGTAGTTGGTGGTCAACTTTGCAATCCGGCAATCCGCGAAGTTCTGCGCGAACTCCAGAATGTTGCGTACGGTCGCCCCTCTGAAGCGGTAGATACTCTGGTCCTCGTCTCCGACAACACACAGATTGTTGGATGGTTCGGCCAATTTGAGAAGAAGCCGCTCCTGGATATAGTTCGTGTCCTGGTATTCGTCTACGAGGAGGTATTTTACGTCCGGCGCCACAGCTTCTGCGTCGGAATCTTCGTCGAACAGGTCGAAAACATGTCGTTGCAGATGAGCGAAATCGACCCGATTTTCCTCCAGCATGGTCTGTTCGTAGCGTTGATAGGCAGAACCGATCGCCGCTAAAAACTCGTCGTCGGCCGCAGTGAGCCGGTCTGCATCGACCAGTTCTTCGGTGATCTTGTCAAAATAGCCGCGCGCCCCCTCAATTGCTGTCCAGCGCGTTTTCCAGTGCTTGAGGAACAGGTCATTGTCAGGCGGTCCGATGATCTCGTCGAAATGTTCGAATATGAAGAGAAGCTGCGTCAGTTCATCCAGCGTTTCGTAGTTGTGCCCGAGTTCCGTGCGGTGCCTGTGCTGGGAAAGCACGCGGTCGCAGAACCCGTGTATTGTTGAGATGGACAGTTCAGAAAGGTCGCCGCGGTATTGAACTTTCCGGGCTGCCGCTGCCAGCCGGTCGCGCATTTCGAAGGCGGCCTTTTCGGTGAAAGTGCAGAGCACGATCTCCTTTGGCTCCGCTTTTTTCAGTAATAGTATATTTAATGCTCGCAGAACAATGCTGAAGGTCTTGCCGGATCCCGGCCCGGCAATGACAAGCAGCGGCCCGTCAAGATGGCCGACGACCTCGCGCTGGCTATCGGCCAGTTCCGGAAAGTGCCTCAGGATGGCGGGCGCGATGTTCACAACAATCCGGCCTTTCTAAAGCTGAACGTGTCGGACGACGATACGATCAGGTGGTCTAAAATGCGAAGGCTGATGGTTTCGGCTGCAAGCGAAATGGCGCGTGTTACCAATTTGTCGTGCTCGGTCGGATCAACGTTTCCATTTGGATGGTTGTGCGCAAGCACTACCGCCGCGGCCTGGCGCCTGAGCGCAGCCTCCACAACACGCCGCGGGTATACCGCTGCCCTGTCAATTGTGCCTTCTTGCAGGATTTCAACGCCGTCGCGCAAAAGCCGATATGCGGAGTCAAGGTAAGCAACCGCGAACACTTCGTGTCTGAGATGGCCGATTTCCATCCTCCAATAGTCGCTGAGCCGGTGGGGTTCGTGAAGCACCTGTGCATCCTCCGACGTCTCCTGCAAGTACAGCGTCGCCGCATTGCGGATCACCTTCAGCGAGACCGCGGCGACCTCGCCGATGCCGTCTACCGACCTTAACTCTGCCAGTGGCGCATCAAGGACGCCTCGGAAGCTACCGAAGCGCGCGAGTAGTGCCTTGGCCTGCTGTTTCACGTCAGAACGCGGAATCGCCAACGTAAGCAACAACTCAACGCACTCATGTTCGGCGAATCCGGAAAAACCGGATTTGAGGAACCGATCGCGAAGGCGCTTACGGTGTCCAAGGTAATGTGGGGCCGGCTTCGCCATTATCCCATCTTTTCATTTGGGAAACTCCTGCAGCCAGCCGCCCTCCAACATCCTCGTCGAAATTGAACCGTCCGACGATGCAAGGAGGTTGGCCCGAATGGTCTGGGCGTCAACTGGATACACGGGCGAGTGAGGTTGATCTTTCGTCACCGCCTGAAACGCCGCTAGACGCTGAGCCGAGCAAACTGAATTAGGGGTTGGAGACGCGCCGAAAGTGTGTACGATTTCTCGCTCCGAGTGCTTGCTAAATTAGGATGATCAAGCCCAACTAGCGATAGCATTCGGTCTATACCTTCTTCGTGAAATATCGAAGCGGCAAGAGACGCATCTCCAACCCATCCCGACATTATGCGTAAACTGTGCCCAACTCCTTCTTCTCAATCATATTCAACAAATCAATTCCTTCCCAACGTACGAACCAGTTTTGCTTCTCAATTTCCCTGACGATCTTTCGCGCATCTCTCTTCGTGATTTTCCCGATATTGTTGTAGGCTCGTCTCAAGATCGGCCAAATATCGTATATAAGCATCTCTCGCTTCGGTAACTCAATGAATGGGCACGCCAGCAGGTCCAATAGAAGGTGTGTCAGTTCAGCATCCCTCGTGAGGTCCCGTGCGGACAGTAGCCTCTCGCGGGCTGATTGGAAAATTTCGTCTTTCCGATCGCTGAGGCCATCGTGATTCCGATATATGTACAGCTGCACAATAGTGGTGAAGTAGTTTGCCTTCGGGTTTTCTTTTACGGCGGCTTCAACTAGCTCGGACACAGTCGTTATATCAAAACCGATCTCCCGAAGACAGATCAACACATTGAGCAGTTCCACCGGAACTGCCGAACCCTCCTGAGTGAGTCGCGAGAACATCGGAGATCGCAACAACTGGGCACTCCACCGAAAAATGGTTTCTCTTACGATCTCCATGCCTTCTGGGTCAAATTTAGCGAGATGTTGAGCGGTCCGTACGACGGCAACCGATAACCTTAATGATGAAGCAACAGTTGGATGAAAGGCAAAATAGTAGGAACCCACATCTAGCAGAAATGAAAGGACCCGCCGATAATCCAATGCGGATACTTGAATGTCGTTCATGGTGCGTGCAATGGGGTACGAGTCGACTAGATCAACTACGATCCCTTTCATGGCGCTTATCACATAGTTCGCAACAGCGTCATAACCCAACTGTGAAGAATAACAAGCTGCCTTCACTTCCCTGGTGAAGTTAAGAAACAAGAAACGGCGATTGTGAATACGTCGTGGAATTTTGAGCTTTACACCATTGAAGGACCTCTGATCCAATATCAGCATTGAAAGGTTTTTTATGCAGGAATTGACCTTATCTCGTACAAAGGTCTTTTGATTGTAGAACGGCCGTTCAATTACCGCTTTCTTGCTTTCGTTTAGGTGAAGATTATACTCTCGCAATGCCTTCGCAATCTCAATGTGAAACTTCGATAGCACTTCTTCCGAGTTCGCAAAGACATAGTAGTCATCAACATAGCGACGACATTCAAAATCCAAACCGTCACGTATACCGTATCGGGATAGCGCACTCAATGCGTTTTGATCTGCCTTTGCTAGTATTACTTCAGCAAATATCCGGCTGGCTTCCGGACCAATACAAATGCCGCTTGTTTCATTGTGGTTAAGGCGCTGCATAACGCGGTCAAATTGGTTTTCGAACGACAGTGCTTGAGTACTCTCCTTTGCCAGCTCCTTACTCTTTACCGCCCACGCTATTGAATGTGTATAGATGCTGTCAAAACATCTGCTGATATCTAGCGACATTTGTAGCGTGAACTTAGCCTCAAGGCGGACGTAATCCGGTGACGAAAAGAACTGATATAAACGAGAAAAACCGTAGTAGGAGAAATAACTCGCGGGATTCCTAACAAGCCTATCAACTCCGATCGTATCAACTGAGACATTCTTATACTTATTCATATCTGACAATGAGCATCGAAGATAATATGACGTACCTACTCTCTCCGGCTTTCGAATCGAAAACGCGCTTCTCCGTCCGTATTCACATATGACTTGATCGTACTTATTATAAACTTGCGAGAGTTCCACTTGTCCGTGTGGATGCAATAGACTAAGCGTCCTAACACTATCTGCATCGTTTATGATTCTGAACCTCATCGGTATCGTAAATCTACGTTTTTCGATGACAAGGGCGTCTATGAGATTTTTCAGTCTCGGTGGCTTGTTCTCATAATCGGACAGGTTGTTGTAAAATCCATCGTTGCTGAAGATTATCGGCACTTCGAAAGGCGACGTATCAGTCAATACGGTGCGCCAGATGTCAGAGCGATTAAGCCTAATACGTGCTTTGCGAAGCCTATTCATACTTCCAACACTTTATCAAGTGATTGAGTCGATCCGGCGAGAAGTAGAAATGGATTCCTTTTCGAAACGCTCGAGTAAATGACAAACTAAGCAGCCGTCTCCTTTGGGACCTAGAGAGCCGATGTGCCAATGGCCCGCTAACTTTCCCCGTCTTGCTAAGAAGCACCCTTGGCAAAAACTGGTCTAACTCCGATAGTGCACCGGACGGAGTACTTATCAATGCATAGGTATGATAAAGTCCTGCAAAACGCCTGCGGTCATTCCGGAAGTCGTAGAAGCAATAGTTGCACGTAATTAATTTGAAACGATCCTCCAGATCTTCGTAATTGCCGTCCTTTAGGTATTGAATAAGTGATCTGACAATTCGAGTCTTGATCTTTTTTATCTTCGACTCCGCAATGTCAATTATAACCTTTCTCGTATGCAATTTGTCCCTTTTAATCTGATAGACATCGAAAGAGAAACCCAAGTAGTCAAATTGGTGTTCTAGCTTTGGAGACGATGCCCGTATGCCGCCGAACGTCATTAACTTGGTCTTTTGCGCATTTAGATTTAAACCCCGAGGGAGCATGCGAACGACGGCTTTCCGGAAAGCACACAACCGATCTGTTGATTCCATCACTAAAATTACGTCATCGACGTACCTTGCATATATGTACGTGTTAAAGTCACGACGGATTCGATCATCGAAATCTTGCAAATATAGTTCGCTCAATGCGGCGCTAATCGCTATTCCGCGTGGCAGACCACTAATGCATTGCTCCTCGCATTGATCAACGAAATTCCTAAGCACGAGTCGCGTGCCTGGCGCTGTACGGAAACGCAACCTCAATATTTCCTTCAGAAAGCCGTGGTCAATCGATTCATAGAAACTCTGGATGTCAAACCTCGCTACGGTGAATGGGATCCCTTCACTCAATAGCAGGGCGAGGCGACGGACGATCTCTAAACGGTTGGCTTGTTTAGCATTGGAGATAACACGGATATTTTGGGCGGCTTTGCGACTTATAAGTTCGGATGGAAGGTCAATTAGCCGATAGACCGTACTCCGCGCTATGACATTCGCGTTAAGTGGGAATCGGGCGTGGCTACAATGGGCTAGTTTGACGGCCTCCTGGATAATTTCGGTACGCGTTTCAGGTGCGGCTATAGCAGGGTATTTTCTTATGTCACTCTTGGAGACGTGATGATTTAAGGCGTTATACCCAAAAGTTGGATCATACATACGCTTGAAGTTTGGAAGAGATGATGTGTTCCATGATCAAGAAACCGCAATTAAGATTGAATAATCGTCTGTACCGTTATACGGGATGTAAGTAAATGCTTGAGGGCTCCAATCACGATCCGTTGTTTTCAGCGTGGATTCCGAGGATGGAGTAAGTCGGATGGTTGGTTTCATGCGGATTTCCGAAAAACACGTCGTGATAGCATCCACGGTTCAAAGAAAATCGTGTCAAGTGTGTCATTTTCGCTTTGTGACCTGCCGTTCCCCAATACCCATTTTTCACCTAAATCGTAACCGCTATCTTCCACGCTGCATGGACTAGGAAATTTCAGGTTCGAAGGCAGGGTTGGTTTGAATCACATCCGAGACAATAATAAAAAATGCGGCGAACATGCCATCCTCGTCATTAATTCTCAAGGTTCCGAACTCTCCGTAGGTGGAGTATGTCACGGGTCACCAGAACTGCCAGACGTTTCTCACATCGGCCCGATGCGTTCGGGGCCCCGGTCCATGGCGAGCATGGATGCATCGAAGCTGCGTTGCATGAGGTCGAGTTTCACGCCCGCGTGACCCGGGCTGTTCCAGAGATTGTCAAACTCCCCCGGATCCTGCTCCAGGTCATAGAGTTCGCCCAGGCCATGTCCGTGGTAGACGACGAGCTTGTACCGTCGGTCGCGATACATCGTGGCGAAGGTCCCGTCGGCCTGGTCCAGCGCATCGTAAAACTCGCAGCGTACGAATTCGCGATGTTCGCCGGTCGACTTCTCGGCGCACAGCATCGGCGCCAGTGAACGCGCCTGCATCCGCTCGGGAACCGGCAGCCCCGCCATTTCCAATAGCAGCGGGGCGATGTCCCGCAGTTCCACGAGCGCGTCGCTTCGCCGGCCGGACGTCACGTGTCCGGGCCACGAGAAGATTAGCGGCACCCTCACCAGCCCTTCGTAGAAGCGGCAGCCCTTCTGAATCAGCCCGTGGTCTCCCAGCATCTCGCCGTGATCGCTGGTGAAGATCACGAGTGTATTCTCGCGCTGGCCGGTGGCATCCAGCGCGGCCATGATCCGGCCGACCTGATCGTCGATCAGCTTGATCATGGCGTAATACGCGGCGATCAATGTCTTCGCATCCCGTTTTCCGGCCGTCTCCGGCTCCACCAGTCCGCGGGTCTGCGTCCAGGGGATCACCGGACTCCTGATGTCCAGGTCACGCGGATGCCGCCCTTTGGACTGAAAGTCAATGGCTTCCAGCTTTTGCTGCTGCGCCAGATCGCTTTCCCGAAACAACGGTCCGCCTACCTGTTCGGGATCGAACAGGTCGCGGTAGGTGCGTGGCGGATTGAACGGCGGGTGCGGGTCGTAGATGTTCACGGAAGCCAGCCAGGGGCCTTCGCGCGCTTCGCTCAGGAAGTCGATGGTCTTTTCCGCGCACCACGTGGTCTGGTGCAGCTCGGCCGGCACGCCGTCCAGGCTTTTCGTCAGTTCGCCCAGCACCTCCCCCTTCGACCGCACCCAGTCTGCGTAGCCGTGTCCGGTTTCCCAGTCGTCCCTTGGCGCGTGGCTGTATTGCCAGTACCGGTACCCGTCGTTGACCCGCGCTTCCACGCGACCGAACGCGCTGGACAGATGCAACTTGCCGATCAGACCGCAATCGTACCCGCTGTCGGCGAGCAATTTCGTAACAAGCGGCGGTGCGTCCGGAAAATGCGAGTTGCCGTTTCCGTTCACGTGGATGGCGCTCGCATATTGTCCTGTCAGGAAACTCGCGCGGCTCGGCGTGCAGATCGGACTCTGGCAATACGCGTGCGTGAACGCGAATCCTTCGCCGACCAGACGGTCGATATTGGGCGTGTCGACGTGCGGGTTCCCCAACGCGCCGATCGTGTCGTACCGCTGCTGGTCCGTACAGATCCAGAGGATATTCGGCCTCGACCCCCTCATGCATCCTCCTCGATCGGATTGAAACGATCCGTCAGGCGATTCCCCCGTCCACCAGCCTCACACCGTCCTTCATCCATCCGCTGAGGCAGGTGACGTCGTTTACCGCGCGCATCGCGACACTTCGCGACGCCTCTCGGAGATCGAGCCTCCGGATGACGATCTCGTCAGAGAAAAAACCGGCTTCCGCCATCACGTTGCCATCCGGATGGATGATCTTCGATTCGCCGTGAGACGAACCCGCTCGGTCGATGTCCTTCGGATCGGCGGGCGCATTGGACATAACCACGTAGATACCATTTTCCGTCGCACGGCTGATGGGCATCGCCCGGTAGGCCGACAGCTTGTGCTCGTAAGTAACGGGACTCTCGCAACTGCAGAAAAAGCAGACCTGCGCGCCGGCTGCCGCAGGCAGCCGCACGAGTTCGGGATAGCGGATATCGTGGCAGATCAGGAAACAACATGGTACGCCGCACAGGCTGTAAACGGGCAGGTGCTGGGACGGCTCGAACCAGCGCTCGCCCGCAAGATGGATCTTGCCGTAACGCCCGCGCACCGAACCGTCTCTGTCCACAACCAGCAGGCTGTTGAAGCGGCGCCCCTGTTCCTGATGGGTTGATCCGACGACGGCCGCGATGCCTATGTCACGACAGGCGCGGACGATCTGCCGTTCGGCCCTTTCGATGCGGGACTGATCCAGATCCGCCCAGAAATCCGGATGGTCGCAATATCCGAACAGGACGCCCTCGTGAAACGCGACCACATCGACTCTGTCGCGGGCGCAGGCGTTCAGACGGTCGACAACCTCGCGAGCATTCTTCTCGATATCGTCGCCGGCGTGCATCTGTACCGCGGCAACGCGCAACCATCTCCTGGGCATATCGGCCTCCTGAAACAATGGAAGTCACGGTGTGCGCCAAATATAATGCGCGAAAGGCAACGATGCGAGAAACAAGGAAAGAGGGACAGAACGAAACTGGCAAGTGTACTGCACGCGGCGCGAATTGCTTACGCTTGCCTGAGACGCTGGCAGCGTGCGCGAGAGGCCCCAGGGTTCAGACACTCAGCGGGGATGCTGTCGGCATCTGGTAAAAGGCCATGCTGGCATAGCTGACCAGTGAACCGGTATCGTCCTGGCGGTTCTGCCCGTAGCTGAGCAGGTCGCCGCGGCATTCGGCGCCGGCCAGAAGCGTATGAAGCGAGAACAGGCCGGAGACGGCGTCCACGTTCCGCGCGTTTCCGTCTGCCTTCAACGTGTGGAAGAAACCCGCTGCATCGAATCGTTGGACGTACCCCAGCAGGTCGCGGTCGGTCGCCTCGCAGGCGGCGGCCGCCGCATCATCGACCCTTGCCCGGTCGCCAAATTTGGGGCCGATATGTGCGAGGTCCACGCTGAGAACGTACAGGGCGCGCTTCCTGCTTGCAGATACCGACGTCCGAAGCGCCTCGAGTTCGCCGGCCACCTCGGGGGAATGCAGGGGATTCCGTCCCTCCTGCAGGTGGTGATCGACGCTTCCGAGCATGACCGGCACCACCTGAAACGGCGGGAGTTCCGCCCGGGCGTGGATGTACTGCAGGAACAGCAGAGCGAACTCGACGGAGTGCTCGGTGCGGTGGAGCCACTGTTGTTCCGAGACGTCGCGACCGGCGCGGCTGGACCAGTCCCCGATTACGGTTGTATCGGCCGGCGCCCGCCCGAGGGGCGTTTCGAAGTGTTTGCCGGTCGCGATGGCAAAGCTCTTTCCCGGTTCCGTGCCGCCGCTGTGGGCCACACCCAGAATGACATAGAGTTCAAATGGCTGAGTAGCGCCTGCAGCCTCGGCCAGTGCGGTAAACGCCGGCGGGTACGTCTCCCCGCCGGCACGCAGATCGATGTGCGGGCACATGACAGCGACGAGCCGACCCTCCTGGACCCCGTTCCTGTCTCCACTCTGCGCCTCCACTGTCGAGGCGGCGTTTTCGAAGAACCCGTCGAGCATCCCGGCGAGTTCCCCGGGGTCGTCGGGGTAGGCGGTTCCCGCGTGCCATGCCGGTCGCACCTCGGCGCGTTCGAATTCTTCGCGTATCCGGCCGACCCGCGCCGCAGCCACGTGGTCGTCCAGGTAGCAGCTCTCGCTCAGCTTGTTCAGCACGTGACGGATATCGTCAGCCCGGACGTCAGCGCCCGGGGCGCCACTTCGCAGGGAATCGAGAATCTGATCGATGGAACGTCGGCCATCCAGATGCGACAGAACGAGCATTCCGGCCGGCCCGAGCACCAGCGGCTGCGGTGCGATCTCCAGCGGATCGCGTACGTAGAACATGCGGCCGCCACCCTGGTCGATCGGGATCACTTCGACGTTGCGCACACGGGGAAGCGGGGTATCGGTTGCGTATGACGTAACCTGTTGCATATACTACCTTGCCGGGTATGCTTAAACGACACGACAGAGGGGCGTCAGGAACATAGGTTTCCGATGCGCCGCTGTCAAGACCAGGGATATTTCAATATCGTAAGGATGAACCATCGCGGTTTTCCGGTGGCGCGAACGCGAATCTCGACCACACGGGATTGCCCGACGACCCCAAATGCAAAGTATCGGGATCGCAACATACATATGATACCGGTGAGGAGCGGATTGAGATGCAGCGGGAATTCATGGAAAGAGCGATCGAACTCTCACGAATCCAGATGCGGACGAGGCGGGGCGGGCCTTTCGGCGCGGTCATCGTCAAGGGCGGAAGGATCATTGCGGAGGGTTGCAACGAAGTGATCGCGCGCAACGATCCCACCGCCCACGCGGAGATGATGGCGCTCAGAAGAGCGGGACCGCGACTGCACGCATTTCACATGGACGGATGTGAAATCTATGCCAGTTGCGAGCCGTGCCCGATGTGCCTGGCCGCCATCTACTGGGCAAGGATCGAGAAGATCTATTTCGCCAATACCGCCGAAGATGCGGCGGAAATCGGTTTTGACGACGAATTCTTCTACCGGGAAATACAAATGCCGAGGACCGAGCGGCGAATCCCGTCCCTTCAACTCATGCGGGACCAGGCGCTGCCGGTCTTTCGGGAATGGCACAATATGGACGACCGCATAGAATATTAGGTTTACCTCAGAGACTCCCAATGATTGACAACCGCCAGCGGTACCAGAATGAGAGCGGCGCATCTGCCCGGAGACGCGCCGCTCTCTTGCTTTCTCTCTGTACAGCCAATCCGGAAACCGGGTCTGCGTCGTGACCCCGGGGTCGATCAAGGCCGGGAACCGGATACACCCTGATTAAGCTAATCCATTTCGCGTTGCCCAGCGTCCAGACCGGGATGCCGGTACGTGTATAGCACGCCGATTAAACCGAGCTGGACGAGCGCGCCGGGCGCCAGGACCGGGAGGGCGCCGCCGGCCGTCCTGGACACCAGGTCCCAACCGGTCAACCTTGAATTCATCTCCAATTCGAATTCCATATTGCCGTTGATATGAAACCAGAATCCCACGATGCCGCCCAACACGTATGCCAGCATCGCCAGCCTGAATATCCGGAGGACGACCGGCCGCCTGCAGACCAGGTTCATCGTTACCAGGACCAGGCCTGATACCAGCAGCACAAGGGGCACCTGTTGCCGCCACTCCTGGAAATGTCCCAGAAGCAGCAACTCGACGCCCAGCCCGATGCTTCCGAGGACAAAGATCAACAGGAGACCCTGCCGCAAGGTGACTCTGCCCCGTCGTCTGACTGCGTCTGTCATTATCCGGTCTCTTCGCTTCGGATCCAGGATTCGTCACAGGAACCGCATATCGTGTAAACGTCGCCGTGCGTTCAAATCAAGGCACGCCATATAATGCGAATGAAAAATTCGGCGCAGGATCCACAAGGCCGGATCTCTCGTTCAGGTAACGGCGTTTCTGCTCGCCGGCCGGGAGGTTTTCCAGTTCCGCAAAGCCGAACCCGGACATCAGGTCCTTCAACTCTTCCGGCGTGAACGTGGACAGCATCGGCTCCCCGCGCCGCGCAACGAAGCGGTCCAGCTTGTCGGCGAACGGCAGACTCTCCTCAGGAACGAGGTCCCTGTCAAGCTTATAGTCGAGAACAATGCGGCTGCCGCGTGCGAAAATGCCCGAAACGCGATCCAGCGTCTCGCGTATTGCGTCCTTTGAGAGATAATAGGTCGTTCCCAGCCAGGAAAAGAACGACGGCGCCAGGGCATCGAATCCGGCCTTTGCAAGCGCCTCGTCAAGGTGATCGGTTTCGAAGTCGATGGGAACGAAGACCAGATTGGCTGGAATCTCGCCATAGACCGTCAGCAATCTTTCACGTTTCATCTCCTGGGTCGCGGGATGATCCAGCTCGAATATCCGCAACCCCTCCGAACGGGCATCCTGGCGCATGGAGAACGTATCGAGCCCGGCCCCGAGAATGACGTACTGCACTACGCCCGCGCCCACGGCGTCCATCAGGCGGTCTTCGGCATACCGGGACCGCAGCACGATTTCCGTGTGTATGGGGCGGAACGCGCGGAACACCGTGTGAACGGTAATCCAGCTTGACAGGCGATGCCTGGCAATCGCCCGCCAGAATCCCGAAATCATGTCAAATGCGCAGGTATCCGCGAATATCGGCGACGCGTGCCAGCGGCAATGATACGCGCGCACGCACGCCGCCAGGTTCGCCGTTCTGCTCGCCCTGTGCGCCTGCGATGACAGTCCCGATTGCTGTGAAGCCATTCGAAACCTCTGTTGTTGACATTCCATTGGCTTGAAGTTCGATCCCTGGCGCAACGGTAACACCAAAGAAGCGCGGGCAACACACGCCCTAAACCAAAATAAGACCCGTTTTGCAATAAATCAAGACACGGAACGCAAGCCAGCGCGGCGCGTTCAATGGCGTTTTCAAAGACTGCACCCAAGGCAAAACCCGGAACAGATCCATCAGCGGCCACGGTCTCACACTAAAAAAACCAAAAAGCGACTTGACATTGATCTCCCGTTCCGTTATCATTACAGTATACTCTATAAAATAGAGAACTCTACTTTCTTGGAAACGGAGGTATTGCATGCATCCCAAACGAAAACTCGAAGAGGACATGGCCTTTGTTCGCGAAGCCGTCGAGAGACGCGATAAAACGCACCATAGATCCATCGCCATAGCCGTTCTTTGGGCGGTCATACTGGCCACAGGTCACTCTCTTAACGACTTTTCTCCCCACTACAGTCCGCTCTACTGGTGCATTGCCACTCCTGCCGGATACCTGCTAAGCTTCCGGATCGGTGTGCGCGCAGCCCGGACACTGGGAATTGCAAACCGCAGGGACGGATTCAGGTTCGGATTGCACTGGGGCAGCCTGTTTGTCGCTATCGCCATTGTCTTGTTCATTGCATTGCCTCATCGACTGGAACATTCAGTGATCAGCCAGCTCATCACGCTTACCGCCGGTATCACCTGCTTTCTGGCGGGACTGCACCTGGACCGACGCCTTCTTGTCCCCGGCGTCGTAATGGCTCTGTGCGCCGCCGCGGTCGACTATCTCGCCCCCTACCCCTGGACCATTGTCGGCCTGGCCATTGCCGCCAGTCTGATCGTCAGCGCGATCTGGATGAAGCCTCGTGACAAGAACGCACTCTGAAGCCACCGCCAGCGGCATTGCCCAACTGGACAAATTGCTTGAACACCGGTCCCGCCTTGGCGCATGCGTACTCCTCGCCGACGTTGACGCCCTCAACTTCAGCCGGTTGAAACAGCTGCTGAAGGAAACCGACGGCAACATGGGCGCGCACCTTCGAAAACTGGAAGACGCAGGCTATCTGAGCGTCAACAAGCGGTTTGAAAACCGGAAGCCGGTTTCATGGTACAGCCTAACCAATAATGGCCGTACGGCGTTAACCGCGCACGTCAAAGCATTGCAGGCGGTAATCGGCAGTGCAGGTGTCGAGTGATTGACGACGGACTTCACTGGCCGTCGCCCGACTCGAAATCGACGCGCTGGGTTTGATAAGCGGCATCGATACGGAGTTGCCTTTCCAAACAGGTTACGCCGAATGGGTGTCAGGTATGAAAACAAATCGAAATCAATGGAGACGAACCATGCGATACATCATTCACGTTCTCATCATCGCGCTTTCTGTCCTCATTCTACCCGGACGGTCGGTCGCCAAGCAACCGGAGGATTCGCAAAGCTCAGATCCTGAGGGTACACAGTTCAAATCGTCTGACCCGATACGCTCGGACGGGAATCCCCTTATCGCGGGAAGACGTCTACTGAAGAAGGGTTTCAGCTACATCGACCTCGACACAATGTACGCCGCTCGCGCAATATTTGAACGCGCCCTGAACGATACCTTACTTTCCGGCTGGGGCCACTATTACGTTGGCCTCGCCGACTATCGGATCGCCAATGTTCTAATGGCTCAGGGGAAGAAACGTAAAGCCGACGCGTCGGATCACCTCGAGAAAGCAGTCGAGCATCTGCAGATTGCCAGACGTGCCTTTGACGACAGTGAAGAATTTAGCGAGGCGGCTGCGGAAGTCTACGCATTGCTATCCAGCGTGTACGGACGTCAGATTTCCCTCAGTTCCATAAAAGGTATATACCTGGGACCAAAGGCGGCGAGTTGCCTACGGAAAGCTGAGCGACTCGCGCCAGACAATCCCCGCGTGGTTCTAACCAGCGCCATCGGATATCTCATGACGCCGCGGTTTTTTGGCGGGAACAGCGAAAAGGCAATGACAGGCTTCCGCAGCGCGGCGAAACTCTTCGCACGGGAGAATCCGGCCAATCCCGTCCATCCCGTCTGGGGACACAGCGACACGTACATATGGACGGGTATCGCAAATCTGGAAAGGAAGGATCTGGAGGCCGCGCGGAAGGCTTTCGAAAACGTGCTCGAAATCGACCCGGACAATCGCTGGGCCAGGGAAATGCTGTCGGGAGATCCGGAGAGGTAGAGAAAACGAGAGCAGAAATGGGAACATCGATTTTTGCGTCAGATACGAACCTCTCGCTTAAGGCCCGATACCAATCGGAACCGGTCTAACTCACGCATTTCATCGAGAATATAATGCCGGATTGGCACTTTAGGGCGGCCGTACGGATAATACTAAAGTCCAAGATTTACACCTGCATAAATGTCTTTGGGCTCGCACTGGGTATAACGTGCTGCCTTTTAATAGTGTTTTACGTAAGAGACGAAATGAACTTCGACGGTTTCCATACCAAAGCCGATAGGATCTGTCGCGTCACCAGCGAAGTGACTCACAAAGGTATGGGAGTCACACGATCCGCCACCACGCCAGCACGACTCGCCCCGACCCTGCTGACAATCTTCCCGGAAATAGCGACGACTGTTCGTCTGTATCCTAAATCCTCCCTTGTCGTGCGCGATGACGTTCGTACAGAATTCCAGGAGGATCGCTTTTTCTATACTGATCCTGGTTTTTTTGATGTCTTTTCTTTCCGGCTGGTGGATGGGAATCCTGCCGATGTTCTAAATACACCATTCTCGGTAGTCATTACCCAATCGACAGCCAGACGGTACTACGGTACTGAGCCTGCAGTCGGTGAAGTGGTTAATATTGACGGGAAATTCGATTGCAGAATAACTGGCATAGTGCAGGACCCGCCCATAAACTCACATATCCAGTTTGACTTCCTGGCCTCGCTTGCAACCGCTGTATCGATGGAACCGTGGATCGAAAATTGGCAATGGCCCCCAATGTACACCTATCTCCTACTTGCAGATGGGCGCGACATCACTGAGATTCAAACACGAATGCCAGTTTCAATCGCAGGCCATCTACCTTCGAATCTTAGAGAAAGGGTGCGCTTCGAGGTGCAATCCTTACGGAATATACATTTGCATTCTCATCTTGAACGGGAACTGACGCCTAACAGTGATATAACCTATGTATATGTTTTTTCTATAATTGCCCTCTCCATTCTGCTCATAGCTTCCACCAATTTCATTAGCATGTCGACAGCCAGGTCGGCGCCACGCGCGTTGGAAGTTGGCATACACAAGACGTTTGGCGCACGTCGCATCCAACTTACCAGACAGTTCCTGTACGAATCGATACTGGTCGTTGCACTTGCTATGGGACTCGCGCTTGCGCTCGTGGAGGTTATGCTGCCGACGTTCAATTCCCTTTCACAAAAGCAGGTTGGATGGCAGGATCTGGGATATACGACTATCTTCCTCACATCATTTGGGATCATCATCGGAGTGGGGGTGCTTGCAGGAAGCTACCCGGCGCTAAACCTTTCGAGATTTGAACCGGGCAGGGCTGACAAGGGTATCTCATTCACGCTTCACGTCCGCTCCGCCCGGTTACGAAAATGGCTGGTGATCTTTCAGTTCACAATTTCAAGTATTTTGATCATCGGTACGTTGATTGTCGATAAACAGCTCGACTTCCTGCGGAATGCGCGCCTTGGATTTGACAAGGAAGCAATGGTGATAGTTCCTCTACGCGAAATCGACGATCAGAGGGCACACAAAGTACTTAAGCAGAAATTCATCGAGATAGCTGGTGTGATAAGCGTAACGGGTTCTTCCGGCGTACCAGGCCAGATTGGACCTGATGGCTTTTTTGTATTTCCCGGCGCCGTTCGAGATGATAGTCTGGAGATCCCCACCTTGACTGTGGACGCGGATTTCGTAAAGACTTATGGAATCGACCTTCTCGCTGGCCGTGACTTTTCCGAACGACATGCCAGCGACGCGAACGAGGCATTCCTCGTCAATGAAGCTGCCGCAAGGAAATTTGGCTGGGCAATACCGATCGACAGAGAACTGACGCTCAGGTACTGGAGAGATAGATGGATAAGAAAGAAAGGGCGAATCATAGGACTGGTAAACGATTTCCATTACCATTCTCTGCATCGATCCATTGAGCCTATCCTCTTTCACATCGATGCGATTGAAAAGTCTTACTATTATGCCTATCTGTCGGTACGGATTGCGAGTTCGGATGTACAGGATGTATTGGGTTTCCTGGCTCGGAAATGGAATGAATTCAACCCCAGTCGTCCGTTTGAATTCTCCTTCTTGGACGAGAGCCTGGGCGAACAATACCGTGCCGAAGAAAGGCAGGCACGTATCTTGTGTGCCTTCGCCGTGATGGCCATATCCATCGCGTGTATGGGATTAATCAGCCTGACGGCCTTCTCTACCGAACAAAGAACAAAGGAAGTGGGCGTGCGAAAAGTCCTTGGTGCTTCGACTGTTGACATCGCACTCCTGCTGTCGAGGGATCTCCTAATTCCGGTTGTCTTCGCAAACTTGCTGGCGTTTCCCTTTGCGTATTGCATTGTCAGGCCGTGGCTCGAGGATTTTCCATATAGAATCGCCATGAGCGTAAGTCCTTTCCTCGGCGGCGCCATGCTCAGTTTTGCAATTGCCGTTGCGACTGTCACGTTTCATACCTTTAAGACGGCAAGGGCAAATCCGGTTCAAGCGTTGCGGTACGAATAAGTGAACGCACGCACAGTCAAGATGGGGTCCATAAAGAAAAGACCGTGAGTCGAGAGAACTCGCGGTCTTTTCCGTTTGGGGTAAGGAATCGGGAACTGCTGTCTGTCGACGATATCCTTCGCCGACATTTCGAGAGTCACGTGTGTCGGCTCAAGACGAGAGTCAGCGTTGCGGACTTAATAAGGTCGGTTGCCCGTGCCGAGCCCGTGGAAGCGGTCCTCTTCTGCATCCGCAAAGGGAGAAGGATTATAAGAAGGGAAGCAGGAATGTTCGCCCCACCTTCACACCTGCTTCACCAAGGGCTCGCCATACCATTTCGCATCATGGAATCGATTGATGCGCGGCTGACACAACCTACCCGGATTTTCCTTCCACGAATCTGGCCAGGACCAGGCCGGCAAGAGTCCATGCGATCAGCGTATCCAGAATGATCACGAGCGTGTACGACGTGGAAAAGCCGAACCAGTTCCAATACGGAAAGTGGCTTACGAATCCGATGGCCACGCCCGCGAGTGCGACGAAGCGGACCCGTCCCCAGTAGTCCAGGTTCGACGTCTTGCACAGAAGAAGGACGACGAGCAGCGCGGAGACCGCCTGACCGAGCACGGCGACGACCATCATCCCGACCATGCCCGATTCAACGCCGTCGGGCAAGACGTTCGCGAGTGCGAATAACACCCCGGGCTTGAGGTCTTCCTGCGCAAACGGAAGATAATACATCCCGGCTGAAGGCGCGTTTTCCTTGAGGACCGATGAAACGGCCGATTCGTCTGTGAATCTGTTCGCAACCGCATTATGCCAGGGCAATATCGTCCACGAGATGAAGCCCCACACGAACAGGACAACGGCAGACAGTATCACCGCGAGTATACAGTTTTTCACGAAGAGACCTCCTTCAAGTGGTTAAACTCAATTCGACAATAGACAACTGCTCAATTGGCCACGAAGAGCCTGAATCGGGTAGAAGGTAGACCAAGAGCGGTGAGTCACTATGTTAAAATGAGTTGAGCCTCAGCTTGTGAGAGTATACTTTGCC
>JAPPFJ010000012.1 GCA_028877215.1 Gemmatimonadota bacterium
AGTATACTCTCACAAGCTGAGGCTCAACTCATTTTAACATAGTGACTCACGTCTCACCGCCTCACGTCTCACCGCCTTTGCCTGACTGCTACTCAGGGTAACATCTGTTCGGGTACATAGGTAACACTTTTCGGAGCGGCTTGTGCAGGCTTTCACGAGACCATTGAAATGAGAAATGTTGATTTCCGAAACAGTCGCGTCTCCTTTTCAATTGACACCTCCGGAAATTCGCGATTATCATGACTACTACATATTATGATGGCTTCTGGAGAATGTACAAATTACAGGAGGTTGGAAATGGACCGGCAAGAGATGAGCCACGAGGAGAACTACTGCTTCGACGTCTCGGGCTACCTGATTCTGCGGGGCGTTTTGACTCCCGGCGAGATTGAAGCCTGCAATCGGGCGCTCGAGCTCGAGGGCAGCGAGAATGGGATGCTGGGATGGCCCGCGCCGCACAGGGAGCCGTTCCGCGATCTGATGGTCCATCCCCTTCTGGTTAATTACCTGAACCAGCTGATCGGATATGGATTCCGGCTGGACAGGGAACCGGAGCTGATCGGCAACGCGGAGGGGGCCGCCGGCGGCCTCGTTGGCGGCAATGAACCGATGGACGCCGGCCGGGCCTACTACATTCTCAACGGCCGCCGGCACTGCCAGGGAATACACGCTATCTGGGCGCTGTCCGATGCGAGCGCGGGAGACGGCGGGTTTTCGCTGGTTCCGTGCAGCCACAAGAGCAACGTTGAAACCCCTGACGACGTGCTGACGGGAAGGGACGACCTGGGACTTACCGTGCAGCCGTCGCTTGACGCGGGCGATCTGCTGCTGTGCGCGGCGACCCTGCTGCAGGGCGTCCGTCCCGGAGCGGCGGCGCACCCGCAGCAGCTGCTCCAGTACAGTTACGCGGGGCACGCGGCGGTGCAGTCCACCGGCACCGGACCGAAGACCCGGCGGGAAGACCAGCCGGAATGGATGGAGCAACTGACGCCGGAGCAGCGTGTGATGCTCCACAAGCCCGGATACAGCGATACGGACCCGCCTCCCACGCTCAGCTCGGACGGACAGACCTGTTGGGTGGACCCGGAACCCGACCTGTCCCACCCTTCCATCTATATCAGGAATCCGGATTCGAACATCGACGAGAAGGAGTTTTATTTCTGGGACCTGTGCGGTCATCTGGTCCTCCGAAACGTGATGACTCCGGAAGACCTGGCGCTGGCGAACGAGGCGATCGACCGGTTTTCGGACCGCATCGTGGTCGAAAGCGTAGACCTCGCCATGGGGTCGAAGAGCCTGGCCGGGACCGGACGACCCACCATTGCCGGCCTGCTTGAAATGCCCAGACCCTGGTGCGAACCGTTCCGGAAGATGCTCGCCCACCCGGCGGTGGTCCACCGTCTCACCTGGATGGGCGGGAAGGGCTTCCGGTGTACGGGCTTTGAAGCGATCTGTACGCCCAGGGGCGGCGCCGGACATTTCCTCCACGGCGGCAACGAGCCACTGAGCCCGTCTCGCAACTACACCTTCCAGAACGGCCGCAGCTATGCGCTGGGGGGACCGTCTGTCGGTGTGGCATGGCAGTTGAGGGATGTCACCGAAGACGACGGCGGGTTTGCCTGCGTGCCGGGAAGCCACAAGTCGCAGTACGGCATCCCCAGGGGCGTCTGGACCTGCGACGAGGACATGGGGCTGGTGTTACATCCGCTGGCGAAGGCCGGGGACGTCATCTTCTTCATGGACGGCCCGCAGGCGCACGGCGCGCTGGCGTGGAAGAGCGACGTGCCGCGCCGCGTTATTCTCACGCGGTACTCCTCTCGCCACTTCAACGGCGGGGCGGCAATGGCGACTCCGGAGGAACGCTGGGGGGACCTTCTGGAGGGAATGGATGAGGCGCAGCTTGCGGTGATGCGGGGACCGGACCGCGACGAGAAGGCCAGCAACGTCCCGCGGCTGATTTCGAAGAACGGGAGCATCGAGGTCATCTACGACCGGAGTCGGGGCGGGCTATACACCAAAGCCACCCCGAAGAAGGCGCCGTCATCAAGGCGGTGAGAAGGAAAAAGGAAGAAGGAAGAATAAATGCGGGGAGACGGAAGAGGGTAGACGGTAGAAGAGGCCCTTGCCGATATATTCCTCCGACTCGCCTGCGGCATGAGAAGAAAACTTACACGGCATGCGATCTCTACCCTCTACTGTCTTCCGTCTGACTGACCCCCGGGAGCGAGGGCATCCTGCCCTCGGCGGCTGATTCGCGAGGTCCTGGCGCTGTTATTCCAGTAATGGTTTCGGATGGGTGGAAGGAACAGGCCCTCGATGCGGATATCGACGGGTTAATTGCTGTTTGAGGGCAGGATGCCCTCGCTCCGGATATTGGAAGATCATGTCACGGCTTCTTTGTTTTTTACCCTCTCTCCCGGTGGGAGAGAGGGCCGGGGAGAGAGGTCTGCGGGGCCGGGAAGATGTGGACTTTGATTCAGGTTTCGTTTTTGACTTTAGCTGACGGCTGATCGCTGACGGCTGACAGCTTCCTCTACCCGTTTCTTCATCGGATCGTACCCGATTTTGAGCGGCAGTTCGATCAGTTCGCCCGTGCGTGCGGATTCGTGCATGGCCACGAGAATTTCAGTTGCGGCTCGCCCTTGCCTGTCGCTGCTCCGGTGCTCGGGGCCCCCTTCCATCCATGCGATCATCTCCCGTGTCTGTTCCATGAATCCAGGCCTGGGTTCCTCCCGAAACGTGGTGATGCCGTTCCTGTCCGTGAGGACCACTTCGTCCAGGGCGGCGTCTATCGTCCCCTCGCTTCCCAGAACGCGAAAGCGAAACCCGTCCTTCGGCGTTCTTTCACCCATTTCCACCACCGCGCGGGTCCCGGTCCTGAACGCGACAAGCCCCACGCTGGATTCTTCGGCGGGGGAGCCCTGATACAGTGTGTCGCGCTTCCGGGAGGCCTGTCCCATCACCCAGTCCGCCTCCGGATCCCCGAGAAGGTATCGCATCATGTCGACGATGTGCGTGCCGTTGTCCACGAGACAACTGGTCAGATAGCTCCACACGAGCCGGGGTTCGCCAATAGCGCCGCCGGCGATGAGACTCCGCGCCTTGTTGAAGTTGGGACTCTGGCGGTGGCGATGGGCAATGACAAGCCGCGTGTTGTTGTGCCGGCACGCCCGGATCATGCCGTCGGCCTCGTCGAGGCTCAGACACATCGGTTTTTCACACAGTACGCCTTTCGCACCCGCGTTGGCGGCGGCGATGGTCTGTTCCGCGTGAACTTTCGGGAAGGTACAAACGCTGACGAGGTCGATGCCGGCCTCGCGCCTGAAGAGGTCCTGATAGGACGCGTATCGACACGGAATCTTGAGTTCGTCGCAGGTCCTGTTCAGGTTTTCCGGGTTGATGTCGCAGGCGGCAACAAGCTCGACGTTGCCCTGTGCCAGGTAGGCTCGCGCATGGCGTCCGGAGATGTTGCCGCAGCCGATGAGGGCCGCTCGGTATGACGGCATTGGTGTCGCTCCGTGTGATGGGTTCGGACGATGAGGCGACGCGGATCGATTATAACGCCGGCGATCAGGGCGCCCAGGATTTCGCCCGTTCCGCGTATTCCCGGGCCTGAGCGGGGATGTCCAGGCCGACCTCCTCCGACCAGGCTTCGATGAGCCGTCCGAAGATTGGGCCGGGTCGTCCCGTGCCGACCGGTTGAAAATCGAAGCGGGTGATGGGTACCATGCAGATGGTCGTCGCCGTATACCATGCTTCTTCGGCGTTCCGGACGTCGTAGGGTTCTATATCGGCTTCGCGGATCGGGATGTCCAGCTTTTCGGCCAGTTCCATGCATGCCTGTCTTGAGACCCCCCGCAGGATATCGTGGGGTTTGGGCGTCAGGACCTCCCCATTGAGGACGAAGAAGACGTTGTTTCCGGTGCCTTCGGTGATGAATCCGTGCTCGTCGGTAAGCAGCGCATTGGCGCCGTCTTCCATGCGTTGCGCCTGCAGATTGGCAAGCTGGTAGTAGATCCGGCTGCGGTTCTTTGCTTTGGGATCGATGTATCGTGCGGGAACGGATTGCTGGGGCGTGACCACGAAATGGGCGCCCTGTTCGTAATCATGCGCCGCGCCTCCGATGTGGCGCACGAGCGGAATGACGTTGATGGTGACGATGGGACTGACACCTTCGGTGACAAGTGTATCATACAGGGGAAGGGCGCCACGGGTGACGTTGTGCATGATCTGATAGTCCAGGCCCTCCAGCGCGGGCAGGTTCCGTTCGATGGTCTCCCCGGTGGCGGTTTCCATCTCCTCGATGCTCAGGCCGCAGTCGATACGGGCGTATTTCATCGAGGCATAGAACCTGTCCATGTGGTTGCGCAGGCGGTAGGGTTTTTGCTTGAATGAACGGGTCATTTCAAATACCATGTCGCCGAACATCAGGGCCGAATCGAAAATGGAGATTCGGGCATCCCGTTCGGAGACGTAGCTGCCATTGAAATAGACAAGGCGCCGGGGCATGGGAACACCTTTCTGAAGGCGGTGAGAGGGGAGAGGTGAGACGTGAGAAGAGGCCCTTGCCCGATATTTTATTCCTTGTTGCCTTTGTCACGAGAAGAAACCCCACAAGGCAGGCAATCTCTCCCGTCTCACGTCTTCCCTCTCACCAGGTGGTGGGGTGTGGTGTGGTCCTCTCCCGTCTCACGCCTACCACCTGGTAGCCATTGACGAAATCACGACGTGGCAATATGCATAAAAAGGCCAGAGTCCGAATGCGGGAAGACGTAAGACGCAAGAGATGAGAGATCGCCTGCCTTGTGAGGTCGCTATTCATGCCGAAGGCAAGTAGGTGCAACCAATCGGGCGAGGAATTCATCTCACGTCTCCCGTCTTACCTCTAACCGCATTATATATACCATCGGATACGGCTCAATTCAAGCGTCGCAGCAGGCTGGCGGGCACGGGGTTTACCGCCGGGTCTCTCTTGCGAGGACAAGATCGATGAAGATAACGGAAATCGAAGTGATTCCCCTGCGGGTCCCGTATGAAGCCCGAATCCGCAAGGCGTACCATCACTTCGCGATGCCGGAGGAAGTGACGGTTTACAGATTTCATACGGATACCGGGATTGAGGGGCTGGGCGAGAACCCCGGACCGCCGCTCGAACAGCAGGCGCTGGATGCCTATATCGGCACGGACCCGTTCGACCACGTGATGGGCCGGGGCAGGTTCAATCTGGATATGGCGTGCTACGATCTCATGGGGAAGCATCTGGGCCTGCCCGCGTGGAAGGTGATGGGTCAGCAGGCGCGTCAATGGGTGGCGATGGGCTGGTGGATGCCGAGCATGTCGCCGGAGGATACGGCGTCGGAAGTCCGGGTGGCGGCGGAACGCGGGTACCGCGGGCTGAAGTGCAAGGCGCGCGCGTTTTATGACGTGGTGGAATGCGCACAGGCAATTCAGGACGTGGCGCCGCCGGATTTCCGCGTGG
Organism: Gemmatimonadota bacterium; assembly: GCA_028877215.1. Classification (GTDB taxonomy): domain Bacteria; phylum Latescibacterota; class UBA2968; order UBA2968; genus JAAXHE01. The sequence goes on from JAPPFJ010000012.1 coordinate 5,480, forward strand.
AATTCGACTTCAACGGGGCGCTGATCTGTGTGGAAAAAGCGCTGGCTGTGCTTCGGGCGCTGGAGAAGATCCCGGTGGTGAAGGGCGTCGAGGAGCCGATCTTTGCCTACGATATCGAAGGATGGCGCCGGCTGCACGGCGAGATCCGCATTCCATTCTATCTGCACGGCGTGCGGGTGCTTTCCGAGCCGGCCTCGCGGCAGCCGTCAGGGCCATGGACCGGGCTTCGGGCCGGCGACTTTGAAGGCGCGCTGTGCAGCCACGAGTGTGTGCGCGACGCGCTGGCGGCGGGGTGGACGTTCGCCGCAGCGAATACGCCGATCCTGCTGCAATACGTGGGAACGGGAATCACGACGGCGTTCGCACTGCACCTGGGTGCGGTAATGCCTACGGCGACGCTGCCGGGGGTAACGGCCAGCCATTCCTACGAAGACGACCTGATCGTGGACGCGCATCCAATCCAGCGCGGCTTTATGAAGGTCCCGGAGGCTCCTGGCCTGGGTGTGGCGTTGGACGAGGATGCCGTCGCGAAGTACAGCGAGACGCCGGCGGCGGAATGGCCCCGGCATCTGTCGGTGGTGACATTTCCGGGCGGGCTCAGGCATTATTATCGGAATCTGCAACAGGCCGAGCGGCTGATGAAGCAGGGTGTGGACGAGTCCTTTGCGCCCGGCGTTCGGCTGGATGAGTGGGAGGACGACGGCGGCGAGCAGTTCGACGGGTTGTGGAAGCGGCTTCAGAGCCAGGATTGGCCGGTTTGGGACTGTTTATACGAGAGAAAGGTCGAGATAGATGAAGGCGGCTAGATTGGTCGCGCCGAAGCGTTGGGAAATCGCCGAAGTGGAGAGACCCGAGCCAACAAGGGATATGATGCTGGTGCGTCTGGAGCGGGCGGGGATTTGCGGTACGGACAAACCGGCGTTCTATGGCATCGGCGCTTCGTATCCGATGGGGCTTGGGCAGACCGGGCATGAAGGTCTTGGTATCGTAGAGGCCTGTGCCTCCGACGCCTATAGTGCAGGCGACCGGGTGCTGCTCTGGGGCTTCGACCGGGGCCTGTTTCAGGAATACGTGCTGGCCGATCCGGCGGGGTGCGTCAAACTGCCGATGGACCTCGAGCCGGAGGTCGCTCTGATGAGCCAGTTGCTGGGGACGGTTATCCACTGTTTCTATAAACTCGGAAACGTGATCAACAGGAACGCGCTGGTGATGGGGCAGGGTGCGGTGGGACAACTGTTCAACGCCACACTGCGCAACCTGGGTGCAAGGTACATCATCGGCGTGGACCCGCTACCCCACCGGCTGGCTGTGTCGCCGGAGATGGGCGCAACCCATACCATCAATCCGGAGACCTGCGATCTCTCGGAAGCGATATCGGAAATCACCGGCGGGGAGATGGTGGACCTGGCGGTGGAAGCCGTGGGCAGGGAATCGACGTTCAACCTTTGCGGCGACCTGTTGCGTCAGAACGGTACGCTGGTCTATTTCGGCGTGCCGAACAAGGAGAACGCCGAGGGACGGATGACCCTGGCGTTTATGGAGATGTTCAGGAAGGAACTGCAGATCGTCACGTCGGTCGGACCGAATCCGGACCTGGATTATACGGCGGCGCTGGATTGGATCACCCAGGGCCGGCTGGATGTGCGTCCCATGCTGACGCACCTGTTGCCCTTTGACAAAATCCAGGACGCGTTCGATCTGGCATTCGAGCATCCCGAACGGGAAGGCGCGGTCAAGGTCGTCCTGGCATTCTGACGGCGTCCGAGACGTCTGCGTCCGGGGTGGCGGCGTTGCGACACACGCCGTTTCGGGCCGATACTTTCTGTGCCTTTTGTTGCCAATTGAACGGTTTTCATTTTTTGGAATTGAGGTAAAACGCGGAGAATTCGCCTGCGATGCACTGGATGCTTGCCGCTTTGCTGCTCTGGCCGCTGCCGGGGCTTGCCGGGGAGACACATGTCATGAGAATCACGACGACGATCAATTTCGGACAGGACGTGGGGCAGAATTGGGGTTCGCTGTTCGAGGCCCGGGACGGGGATGGCCGCGCCGTTCTGGGAGCGGGATTTGTGGGCGTCTACAACACCGCGTTCAGGATGGACCGGTTCACGCTGCAGTTTTTCCTGCGCGACGACGAGGCCGAGGCGCAATTCGAGACCCTGCCGCCATCCACGGAGGACGGGGGGAGCTATCTGTTCGATCTGGACGGCCGCGTGTACTCGTGCAGCTATCACCAGGACCGGACCGCGCGGTGGTGGGACGACGAGTCAGGCTCGTGGCAGGCCGACGAGAGTTTCGGCGTGGGCGAAACCGTGAGCGGCGACGGAAAGATGCGAATTGCGGGGAAGCTCTTTCAGTTCAAGGAGAGCGAGGCCACGTACGACGGCGGGCGCGTCCTGCAAAAGCCCGCGAAAGGACGCTATCACCATTTTTACTACGCCCTGGGCTACCTTACGTTTTTCCACAAGGACCAGGATTCGGACCCGCCGTTTACAACACTCTATGCCGTGCCCTGGACGCCGGGAAGCGGACCGGTGGACTTGGATCAAGCGGTGACGCTGGACCTGAAGTATCCCCAGGAGACGCCGTTTTCCATTGGACAACTCGGAGATGAGATCGTGAATTCCTCCAATATGGGGGGCGTGTACGTATTCGACGGGTCCGAATGGAAGATCGTGCGGGCGTCGCTGGCGGGCGTGAGCTTTCAGTTGTATTCGATGCTGAACTGGTACGACGAGATGCTGATCGCCCAGTACCCCACGGGAAACCTGTTCAGGTACGACGGCAGGGAGCTGCGCCATCTGGAAGGCTATCCTCCCGTGATGCCGGGCGTGTCCGGCAGCGTGCGTGAGGCGCAGACAACGACGATTTACGGTGGGGACCTCTACGTGGGGGTATGGCCCTGGTCGGAATTGTGGCGGTACGACGCGCACGCAGACGCGTGGCGGTTTGTGAAACGAATGTTCCGCAAGCCGCCGATTACGGACAGAATGAACCATCCCTACGAAGACCGGGTGGTCGCCTACAACGAGGAACATGGTACCGACCTGGTGATTAACGATTGGGGACAGCGCGTGACCGGACTGGCGCCGATGGGAGACGCGCTTTACCTCTCCGTGAGCGCAAAGGGGTGCCCTGTGCGTGACATGCGGCATTCGTTCCTGCACGATGACGAGGTGTGGAACCAGTACCGGAAGGTCTACCGTGTGAGAAAACCCGGTAGCGTTTCCGCGCCCGTTGCCTGGACGGGAAAGCCGACGACGCTGGAGTTTACCATCGACGAGGAGCGGATCAGCATCGCGCAGGACGGCCGGATTCTGGGTACGGCGCCGGTCCGACCCGGACATGCGGAGAAGACGGTCAAGGACGCGGATATCCAATGGGGCCACGGCATGTTCGGGCCCCTGAGAGCGGAGATGCGGTCTAACGCGGTGGAGTAACGCTCATTATCACGAGGGTAGGAAAATGGCGGATCGATACAGGACGGTACTGATCGGATGTGGGCGGATGGGGGCCACGATCGACGACGAAGTGCGCGACCATCCCAACAGCCAGATCTGGATCCCGTACTCCCACGCGGCCGCCGCGGTGGCGTGCGAGCGGACGGATCTGGTGGCGGTATCGGACGTGGTGGCCGAAAAGGCGGAGTCCATCAGGGAACGGTACGGCGTGCCAGTCTGCTACACCGATTACCGGGAGATGATCGACAAAGAGAAACCGGACATCGTGTGTATCGCCACTCGCCCGGCGACCCATGCGGAGATGACCGTCTTCGCGGCCGACCGCGGCGTCAGGGGGATCTACTGCGAAAAGCCGCTTTGCTGCTCGATGGAGGAAGCCGACGCAATGGTGGCGGCGGTAGAACGGAATGGAACGAAGTTCAATTACGGCACCCAACGTCGATATATTCCGGTTTATCAGAAAATGCGGGAACTGGCCGACGAGGGAGACCTGGGATCGGTTCAGGCCGTGATCGTACAGCAGGGTGTGACCTCCGCGCTGTGGGGGCTTACCCACGGGTCGGATATGATGTTGTATCTGGCGGGCGATCCGGAAATCGATTTCGTTCAGGGAACCATTGTCTGCGAAGACGCGGACTGGGAGGACAACCGGTTGAACGTGGACCCGGGCGTGGCGGCCGGATTCGTCCGGTTTCACAACGGCGTCCTTGGTTATACGGTGGGCGGCAGCGGAACGGAATTCGAGCTTTGCGGCTCCGAGGGAAAGTTGAGGTCGTTCGACAACGGGTTGACGTGCCAGTTCCGCAAGGCCTGCGGCGTGAGGCATGTGCTGGAGGAACGGCCGTTTCCCGAGGTGTCCATCGAAAGCGGCACCGTGAACGGACTTCGGGATATCGCGGAGGCGCTGGACACGGGACGGGAGACATTGGGCCCCGTCCAATTGGCGCGGCGAAGCCAGGAAATGGTGATGGGCTTCATCGAGTCCCACCGCCTGGGCGGCGTGCGGGTCCGTTTGCCGATGAAGAACCGGGCTCTGTACGTGGGACGGCCGTGGTGGTAGAAGAAATGCGGGTAGACGGTAGACGTAAGCCGGTAGAGGAAGTCCTTGCCGGGTATGTTTTCCCTCCCTGCCTTTGGCACGAGAAGAAACCTCGCAAGGCAGGTAATCTCTCCCGTCTTCCGTCTCCCCGCCTTTGGTCTTTCCCTTTGTGCCCTTTGTGTCTTCGTGTCTTCGTGTGAGCCGTGGTCTTCGTGTTGATACGCTCCTTCTTTCCCCTTTTATATGGAGACTGTGATGGCCGAATACGAATGGATTTGCGTAACGGAAAATGCCGCCTTTGCCGGCCGCGACGGCGCGGGCGCGTTGGTTTTCCAGGACAAAATGTGGCTGCTGGGCGGCTGGAATCCGCGCGACAGGGTCAATTTCCCGATCATCTGCAACAGCGAGGTGTGGAGTTCCACCGACGGGGAAACCTGGATCGAGGTGAACGAGGAAGCGCCCTGGGAGGGCCGGCACACGGCGGGCTACGCCGTTCATGACGGCCGGATGTGGATCGTGGGCGGAGACTGCAACCAGGGGCACTATCAGAACGACGTCTGGCGCAGTTCGGACGGCGTGGAATGGGACCTCGTGTGCGATCCGGTCCCGTGGGGCCCGAGGGTCCTGCACTATACGGCGGTCCACGACGGCAGGATCTGGGTGATGGGTGGGCAGACCATCCCCCAATTCGCGGATGAAGAGGAGGTCTTTCACAACGACGTGTGGAATTCCGCCGATGGCAGGAACTGGAACCGGGTCGCCGAAAACGCGCCGTGGGAGGAACGGGGAATGATTGGCGGCAGCGCCGTTTTTCACAACCGGATCTGGATTCTGGGCGGCGGGACGTACGATACGCCGCGTATCAACAGCAGGAAGATGTTCGGCGACGTGTGGAGCACCGCCGACGGCGTCAACTGGGAATTGCATACGCGAGCGGCGCCCTGGGCGCCTCGACAGTACCACGACGTTGGCGTGTGGGACGATAAACTCTGGGTGATGGAGGGCTGCTATCACGAGGCGGCCCATCGTTCGATGGACGAGGCGACCGGCAGCTGGAACCGGAACGACGTTTGGTACAGCCCGGACGGGGTGAACTGGTCCGAACTGCCGGATACGCCGTGGGCCCCGCGCCACGCCGCCAGTGTGTTCGTATACGACGATGCGCTCTGGATGGTGGCAGGCAACAACATGTTCCCGGACGTCTGGAAGCTGGTTCGTACGGACGACGCGTAATCGTGGAGAAGGTTTCCACTTCAGAGAGTGTCACCCATGTACACGAACGCCTGTTACCCGTACTACCGGCCTGTGCAATGCGCGAAGAAGAAAGGACGGTGTGGAATGGATGGGATCGGTCTATTGGTGTTGGTGGTCGTGTGCATGATTGTCGTCGGCCGGGCGCGTTCAGCCATGGCAGAGCCGACGCATCCGGTCTATCCCATTGAGGCATCGGAGAAACGCGTGGCCGTGTTGAAACGCGTGGTTTCCAGGGTGATGGCGATGACGGAAGCCGAGATGGTGGCCCTGGTTCCGGACAGGACCGGCTTTCGCTTCATGGGCTGCCCGAACTGCGACGAGGGGACGCAGGAGGGGCAGTTGCGATGGTCGATATCCGATCCGCACCGGGTGAAATGCCGATTCTGCGACATGGTCTTTCCGAACGATCGGTATCCCGAGGACCGGGTGATGAAGGTGGTGAATCCCGTTGGCGTGGAGGTGGAATATCCGTACTGGGAAGACGCGACCGGATACAGGTACCTGTTTTCGGCCAGGGGATGGCGTGAGGCGCGATCGTATTTTTCGCGGATCGCGCAGATTCTTGGGGAACTCTACCAGGTGACAGGCGACCGTGCGTATGCGCGGCGTGCGGCCCTCATACTGGATGCGTTCGCCCGGTACTACCCCGGATTCCTCGTGAGCCGCGATTGGCCGCACAGACCGAAGGGTTTCGCGACCGAGCCGCCGTATCCCAATGGCGGCGGAAAATGGGGGCGGTGGCGCCACGACGAGATGCCCACGAACCTGGTGTTCGCGTACGATTCGGTCTACGGCAGCGGAGAGCTGGAGCGGCTCTCGGAAGAGGTGGGGGCGGACGTGAAGGCGCGTATCGAGAACGATTTCTTTCGCGGCGCAGTGCGACAGGACCAGTTTCACGGGATCGTTTACGGCAATGCGGGGCCGCGAATATACGAAGGTTACATTGCGATCGGACGGGTCCTGTCAGATCCCGGGCTGGTGCACGAAGGCGTACGGCGAAGCCGGGAACTGTTCAGGCGGATGTTCTACGAAGACGGGTTCTGGATGGAGGGCAGCGTAGGATATCATCAGATGACGATGGGTGGAATGAACAGGGTATTCCGTGCCGTCCGTGGTTATAGCGACCCGCCGGGCTATGTCAATCCGGACGACGGGACGCGGCTGGACAACCTTGACCTTGCTCGGGATATCCCCGTGATCGCCCGGGCGGAGCGAATCCTGGAAATCTGCCGGTATCCCGACGGGCGGCAGATGACCATGCACGACAATTGGGCGCACTTCAGAAACCTGAGAGTACCCGAACGCTCGTTCTCGACGTTGCTGGCGGGGGTCGGGCACGCGTGGCTGGGGCGGGGCCAGGCCGACGAGCAGGTGCAGCTTCACCTCCACTTTTCAGGCGGCTACGGGCACCAGCACGCGGACAATCTGAACATGGTTCTGTTCGCCAAGGGCCGCGAACTGTTGCCGGACGTCGGGTACACCCATACGCGCCACCGGATCTGGAGTACGAGCACGCTGTGTCACAATACGGTGGTTATCGATGAGCAGCGGCAGTATTCGGGCGGCAGACAGGGGCCCTCGGACGGGCGCCTGCTGGCTTTCGAGCCGGGGTGCGATGTGGTTAAGTGGGTGGATGCTAGCGGGGAGGCGGCGTACCCCGGACTGGCGAAGGTCTACCGGCGCGCGCTGCTGCTGGTGAGCGCCGGGGAGTCGGATGGTTACGCGGTGGACCTGTTTCGCGTGACCGGCGGCTCGCAGCACGACTGGGCGCTGCACGGGGACGCGGATGCGGACGGGGACGCGGCGGTCAGCGTTCCCCTTGCGTCCTATAGCGAGCACCTGCTGCCGGGCGTGGACGTCCGGTTTCCCACCGGCGAGTCGGACCGGGGCGACGCCGAAGGACGGAATATCGCGTACGCGTATTTCCAGAATGTCTCTCGCGGCGCGGTTTCGGACGATTTGTCGGTCACGTTCAACGTCGACGATTCACCCGTGGCGGTGCGGACGCATATTCCCGGACAGGCGGGCGCGGAGGTGTTTGCGGGGGATGCCATGTCGTTTCGGAGGGCGGAGGAGAACGATGCGCTGCTGGACCGGTTTCGAATGCCCATCTTGCTGTTGCGCCGGAAGGGTTCCTCGCCGCTGTCAAGTCTGTTCGCCGCTGTTCACGAACCGTTCGAAGGAAAGCCATTCGTAGACGACGTACGTCTCGAAAAGCTGGATGGAGACGCCGTCGGGATCACGGTGAGTCATCACGGCGTTATAGATCATGTCGTGTATCGGGGAGGATCGGGTGACAACGTCGTATCTGCAGGAGACCTGTCGCTGAATGGCGAAGTCGGATTCGTGAGGGTGCGGGATGGAATGCCCGAAATGATGGGGTTGTGGGGAGGAACGTTGCTGAAGTGGAAACAGATCGAACTCACAGGCAGCGGCGCGTATGAGGGGGAAGTGACGGGTACGATAAGGAAAGATGCCGGCGCGGCGTACGACGGGCTGGCCGTTACTGGCGAGTTACCGGCCGGCGAGTCATTGAACGGGGCGACCGCGATCGTGACCTTCGGCGACGGATCGACCCGGGGATGCCGGGTGCGTGCGGTTTCGCGCGAAGGAGAGGAGACGCACGTGCTGCTGGATGGCGACCCCGGATTCGACGTCGATAGCGATGGCATGCGCCACCTGTTCTTCCCGCATCGCGAAATCCCGGGAACCGTACGTTACCGCATCCGCACATCGGCCTTCGCGCAAACGGCCGACCGCTCGCTTACCTCAATCGGGGAAGCGAAGATATCGGGCTATTGAGGTGAAAAACACGACCCGACACCATGACGACGTACACCCTTGCCAGCTCGTCATATTACGGGGAGCACCCGATAGTTTACCTTTTTTCCACAACATTGACCGAGTACCCTGAGCTGCTCCCTGAGCTTGTCGAAGGGTCGGCGAAGGGTTGAAGGGCCGTTAAATCGCGGGCATTTCGACAAGCTCAATGACCACGCGTAATTCAGTTTAATGGACGACCATCGAGCCGGTGCTAGGAGACCCCTAACCCGCCCAGAGGCGCTTCGTGATCACTTACCCTGCTTGTGCTGCTTGCACTGAGTATGTCGAAGGGTCGAAGGCGCTGCGCTGAGCTTGTCGAAGCGTCCGGCGACGGCTGATGCGGTGGGGGGAAAGTCATTCCGCTAAAAACCCTCACCAACTCATCAATACTCTATTCAGATAGCAGTCGGTAGCACTGACGTAAGAAAAGCAGATCTTGCAGCCAGATTCTCCCTGTCCAAAAGTACAGGTCTCAAACAGGCCCTCCGTTCGATGCGGAGGGCCTTTTGTTTGGCTAGATTTCAGCCACGTCAAGAGAAAGCGGCCCAAAACGGAAGGCGCATCAGTTACAAAGGAGGTCGATTATGTCAATACGAACCGCACTCATCACAGGCGCATCCCGCGGTCTGGGATTCGCGCTCGCGCGAGAGCTCGCAGTGCAGGGATGGCGATTGGTCATTGACGCGAGGGATCCGACGGCACTTGAGGGCGCACGCAAGGAACTGGCGAAGCGGACAGACGTCATTGCCATTCCCGGAGACGTGACCGGGTCCGAACATCGCCTGAAGCTTTCCCGGGCCGCGCGTGAAGCCGGCGGACTGGACGCCGTGATCAACAATGCCGGCATGCTCGGACCGAGTCCACAGCCTGAATTGCTCGATTATCCACTCGATATCCTGGAAGATGTGTATCGCGCCAATGCAATTGCGCCTCTGGGCGTGCTGCAGGCGGTTCGACATTCGCTGAAGCCCGGCGCGCGGGTGATCAACGTGACGAGCGACGCAGCGCGCGAGGCGTACGGGGGGTGGGGCGGATACGGTTCCTCAAAGGCGGCACTTGAACAGATTTCGAACGTACTTGCCGCGGAACGCCCGGACTTGCGCGTCTACCGGGTGGACCCGGGGGATATGCGGACACGGATGCATCAGGAGGCATTTCCCGGAGAGGATATCAGCGATCGTCCCCTGCCGGAATCGAGCGTAGCCGGATTCATCGAACTGCTGGACGGTCCGTACGAAAGCGGGCGTTACGAAGCGCGTGAGTCATTCACCGCAGCCACGAGTTAACCTTGATTCGTGATTTTTCGGGGACGTAAAACCGAATATATGCAAGTAGATAAAGGCGATTTGACTTCGGATTGCCAGGACAAACCAAGTCACTGGACGTATTCGGGACCTGTCCCCCCGGCCGCCCTACGACCGGGTGAGACGTAAGACGGGAGAGGGGGAGAAAACCGGGTAGACGGAAGACGGGAGACGGGAGAAGATATCCTTGCCCGCTAGTGTATCCCTCCTTGCCTCCGGCAGGAAAAGAAGCCTCACAAGGCAGGTTATCTCTACCCTCTACCGGCTACCGTCTCCCCGCCTTTGGTCTACCGTCTTCCGTCTACCCTCTACCCGCATTCAGGCTCTATGTGGCCGATTTGACTGTTGTCTTTTTTCTAATTGTGGCTGATGGGTGAAAGGGGTTTCTCATGTCTGAATCAATGCCGAATACGGTTCTACCCGTTACCATGGTGAATTCAAAGCTCGACTCTTTGGCCTTTGAGCTTCCGGCGCACCTGGAGGCAGGCGAACCCCCTGAAGCGCGCGGCCTCGGCCGGGATGCCGTTCGCCTGATGGTGTCGCGGCGAAGCGATGACTCAATCGAACACATTGCGTTTCGCGAACTTCCCGATGTGTTGCGTCCGGGCGACGTGGTGGTGATCAATACGAGCGGCACGCGCAAGGCGTCCCTGCCGATCTTGCAGTCTGATGATTCCGGACTCAGACTGCATTTGTCAACGCAATTGCCGGCCGAGATGTGGGCTGTTGAAATGCGTGCATCCGACGGCACACGGCCCTTCCTTGATGCCCGTGCGGGCGAGGTGTACGCGTTGCCCGGTGGCGGGGAAGCGAACCTGCACGCGCCCTACAGGCCCGAACTGAGGGACGATCCCGAAGCCGACGTGCGTTTATGGATCGCGACGTTGAAATTACCCTTTGATGTCGACTCTTACCTGGACGTTTACGGCATGCCGGTTCGGTACGGTTATGCGCGGGACAATTGGCCTATTGAGCTTTACCAGAACGTCTACGCGACGGAGACGGGCAGCGCGGAAATGCCATCGGCCGGCCGCGCGTTCACGCCCCGGGTCATCACCGACCTGGTGGCGAAGGGCGTTCATATTGCGCCACTCGTCCTGCATACCGGGGTCGCGAGTCTGGAGTCCGATGAACCGCCCTATGAGGAGTTTTACCGCGTTCCGGTCGAAACCGCGCAGGTGATTGACAACGCCCGAAAGAGCGGTGGGCGGATTATCGCCGTAGGCACCACGGTCGTCCGGGCGATCGAAACCGTTGCCGACAGGACCGGAAGCGTCTCTCCAGGTGAAGGATGGACAACACTGGTGATCTCACCGGAACGACCCATGCGAGTCGTAAACGGCTTGCTGACCGGAATGCACGAACCGAGCGCTACGCATCTGTCCATGCTGCAGGCATTGGCTGGACTGGATCATCTGAAACTGACTTATGAGGCGGCGCTTGCCGAAGGTTATCTGTGGCACGAATTCGGCGATCTGCATTTGATTTTGCCCTGACCTGGAGATATATTGGCTAGGTCTGTTGACGGTAAAAAAACCAAATGCTATCGAAAGACATCATGCCGACTTCGATCGACCAACTCGGACAGCGCAATCGCGAACTTTCCGTTCTGAACGATATTGCCCACGCACTGAACCAGTCTGTTGATCTGGATCAGGCCCTGGAAGCAACGCTTCGCAAGGTTGCCGCGTTGCTCGACCTGAGTACAAGCTGGATCTGGCTCATGAACGAGGAGACCGGCGAACCGTACCTGGCCGCCGCACAAAACCTGCCGCCCGCGTTGCGGGACAATCCGGAAAAAATGGGCGGATGGTGCTATTGCCTGGATACATATCGGAAGGGAGATCTGAAGGGGGCCGCAAACGTGAACGTCGTGGCCTGCAGCAGGCTGAACGGGCTTGTTGAAGGGACAGGAGGCTTGCGGTATCACGCGAGCATTCCGCTGTACGCGAAGGCGAAAAGAGTGGGTGTGTTGAACGTGGCGAGCGTCGAGTGGCGCGAACTCTCGTCCGAGGACTTACGCCTGCTCAATACCGTGGGCGATCTGACAAGCATCGCGATCGAACGGGCGCGGTTGTATGAGCAGAGCGTCGAAACCGGCGTCGCGAACGAGCGACTCCGACTCGCGCGGGAAGTCCACGATACCCTCGGTCAGAATCTGGCCGCGATTCTCATGCGGCTGGAAACGCTGGACGCGCTGCTTGACGACGATACGGATCGCGAAAGGCTGTCCGGGGTCTTGCGCGGCGCAATGACACTGGCCCGCAACAATCTCGAGGATGCGCGCCGTGCGGTACTGGACCTCCGAGCGGCGCCGCTCGAGAATCGCTCGCTGCAGGGAGCATTGGAAGATTTGGGGAAGGAGATCGGATCCAGGGCAGGCTTGGACGTCCGCGTGGAGTGTGTTGGCGGACACCCGACGAACGCCAGGGTCGAATCCGGCTTGTATCGAATCGCGCAGGAGGCGATGAACAACGTCGCGGAACATGCGGGCGCAACCGGAGCGCGCCTCAAACTGACGTCGACGCCCGATCACGTGGCGCTTGTCGTTGAAGACAACGGCACTGGGTTCGAAGTTGAAGGCGACCTGGAGGGTCGACACGGTGTGATCGGAATGAGAGAACGGGCGCACTTATTGGGGGGATCGCTGGCAATTGACAGTGCGCCCGGGCGCGGTACCCGACTGGAAATTCGCATTCCTGCGCAGGAGACGAAATGAGCGCGCCGATTCGCATTCTGATCGTAGACGACCACCCCGTCGTGCGGGACGGTCTGGCCGCGATGTTGAATACGCAGTCCGATTTCGAGGTGGTGGGAGAAGCCGGCGACGGCGAGGAGGCGGTGCGGAAGGTGGCCGATGACGACCCTGACGTACTGCTGCTGGACCTGGAGATGCCCGGGGTGGATGGTATCGAGACCCTACAGCGGTTAAAGCAAATGAACGTCCGTGCGCGGACGATTGTGTTCACCGTCTTTGACACAGACGACCGTATTGTTTCGGCGATGCGCGCGGGGGCGATGGGGTATTTGCTCAAGGGCGCGCCGAGAGAGGACGTGTTTCGCGCGGTGCGTGTCGTCAATGAGGGCGGGTCATTGCTGGAACCGGCGGTTGCATCCAGGTTTCTGGACAGCATCAACGATCCGGATGCATTGACAACGCGGCAGAAGGAAGTGCTGAATCTGATTGCAACGGGCCTGCTGAACAAGGAAATCGCCGACCGTCTCTACATTTCCGAACGCACCGTCAAGTTCCACGTCAGTGAAATCCTCGCAAAACTCGGCGCGGGAAACCGTACCGAAGCCGTCGCAATCGCGACTGAGAAGGGGTTGATATAGGTGACGCCGTTAGACAAGAGGAGGGAAACGGGTATTCGGCTCCTGAACTTGGGATTCCTGAGCACTTGGGCTCAGCCCGCCAATCCGTCGAGGAAGCGCATCTGAAGGTGGGGCGGACAATCCTGTATGCCCGCCCCAGGTATTCCTGTAGACAGCGCGTCGCTTTTTCCATGGTGGGAAACGTCGGCGAGTCGGGGCGTGCATGGTCGTTGGATCGTAAGGCCCTGGGTCTATGAACGTGAGCAGACAGGAATGTCCGCTCCACCCTCTAAAACCTCTGTTCGTGTTATATCATATATCGTATTTCCGGAGTACTGCTATCTAAGACGGAGACCGACCTGGGACCGGTGCGGTTGGCGTTCCAGGGAGCGAGGGCCTGACACGTTCATGAAATCTGACACCGGTTCGCAGAAGACATCATGTGCGAAGAGTTATCCAATGGCGAACGTCATAGGCGTTTCATTTCCGGAACGGCGCTTCAGGTATCCCTCATCTATCGCCGCAGTTCGTCTCCAACGTTCGCCATTGTCCGCCCTGACACACAAATTCTCGTGACGCAATTGACTTTCCGCCCTGATCCCGTATCTTGTCTACGTGGAGCCACTCCCTCTGCTCCACGGCCCCGGGACATCCTGCATGGCAGAATTCGATGCGATTTCCAAACACCTGATCCAAACCTATCCCGATGACTTTGTGGGTTTCACCCTCGGGCGGGAGGACGTGGAGGTCCTTGAAGTCCTTGACACACAGCAGCCCACCGTTTCTGCAAACCACGCCGACAGCCTAATCCGCGTCCGCATCGATGGCCGTGAGGCATTGGTCCACAACGAGTTTCAAACCGGCGACAGTACTGACCCGCCGATGCCGCGCCGCATGGCCGGCTATATCGGTCGAGCCATCGAACGGCACGGCCTGCCAGTCTGTTCGAGCGTCATCTATCTGCGTCCCGATGCCGGCGGACGGGATCCGGGACAGTATTGGCAATCGCATCCGGGACATCAGGTGCTTGTGCGGTACCGGGTGATTCGGCTTAGTGAAGTGGATGGCCAACGGGTTCTCGATGCCGGACACGAGGGATTGATACCCTTTGCGCCGTTGATGAAGCGGCCTGAAGGAATGGCTTCACGGGCGTGGTTGCTTCACTGTTTGCGCACCGCTCACGCGCGTCCGATAGCGCCGCCGGCAAAAGCGGATTTCATGGCCGGCATGTCGTTGCTGAGCGGGTTGGTATACGCACCGGAAGCCATTTCCGATATCATCTCGAAGGAGGGCATGATGGATCTCTTACGTGAATCATCCTTTGCCCAATACCTCACCCGACAGGGCATTGAGCAAGGCATTGAACAAGGGCTCCGGGAGAGTATCCTCGCCGTACTGGAAGTTCGATTCGATCTCCCTCCGTCGCATCCATACGCCGAACGCATAGCGAACGTGGACGACACACAGGGTCTAAAGGCGTTGCATCGCGCGGCTGTTCAGGTATCCGGTCTGGACGCGTTCGGTCAATTGTTGGATGAAGAATCGGGATGAATTCCATTTCCTGAGTACCTTTCACCCTGAACGAGAAAACAGGACAATACACTTTGCAAGTGTATTGTCCTGTTCTGATTTTGGCAGCATATGCCGACGGGATTCGGTTCATTGTGACCGTCTCACGTTGCGGTCAGATAGCGCCCTGTATTTTACTTATGGAGGAAACGGCAGCAGGTCGGGGCATGTCCGGTTTATGGATTGTAAGGCCCTCGCTCCGGAGACTGGTAGATCAAGTCGTGATTGAGGACAGATTGCCTTCGGTCGCAGACCATTCGTGTCCGGTCTGGCGACTTGGGCTCTAATCCTGCCCATCCTGTCTATCCATGTAAGTCTTCGCCCTTTGACTTCAACTCGCTAAACCGTCTGGCTCAGGTTCTTCCGATGCAGGATGAACCAGATGACCACGGGTGCGCCGATGAGGGAGGTTACCGCATTCAGCGGAAGCACGTACTGGCTCCCCGGCAGATGGGCGAACAGATCGGACAGCAGCGCCAGCGTCGCCCCGAGGCAGATGACGGCGGGCATGAGCACACGGTGGTCCGACGTGTGCAGGAGACTGCGGCAAAGGTGCGGCACGGCCAGCCCCAGAAACGCGATGGGCCCGCAGAAGGCGGTGGTGGCGCCGGCGAGAACGGACGCGCTGACCAGGATCCACAGGCGCGCGCGTTTTACGTTGAGCCCCATGCTTCTGGCGTAATTCTCTCCCAGCAGGAGCGCGTTGAGAGGCTTGATGCACAGCAGCGCCAGCAGGAGGCCGAACAGCGTCGTGCAGATTTGCACCGGTATCTGGCGCCACGTCACGCTGCCGAAACTGCCAAACGTCCACAGGATATACGACTGGATCTGTTCGGGAACGCTGAAGTAGATCAGAATGCTGACGAATGCCGCCGTCGCGTATCCGAACATCAGGCCGAGGATGAGCAGCGTCATCACGCTGCTCACGCTGCGGGAAACCAGCAGCACGCACCCCAGAACGACAGCGGCGCCCAGGATAGCCGCGGCAGCCAGGCCGAGGTCGCCCACGAAGCCCAGTCCCGCGATCAGCACGCCACCTGCCGCGCCAGCCGACAACACCACGATGGCCACGCCGAGACTGGCGCCGGCGCTGATGCCGAGCACGAACGGATCGGCGAGCGGATTGCGGAACAGCGTCTGCATCTGCAGGCCGCTGACGGCCAGCGCGGCGCCGGCGAGCACACCCGTGATGGCACGCGGCAGGCGGATCGTGTGAATGATGATGGGCCATGCGGGAGATCCCGTCTCCCTCCCCAGGAGAACGTCGAACAGTCCGGCCAGGGGAATGCGGACCGATCCGAGCGACAGGCTCAGACCGAACGCGATCAACAGCAGCAGGAACAACCCCGGCACGATGATCGTGCGCCGTGGTCCATCGGGCGCTTCGTTTCTCTGTTCAGATCTCATCCCGTTGTTCCAGACTCCCGTAGTGTATCTATTCCATATTCGCATTTGATCGCCGTGATTAAGTCGTATATGGAATGGAATTCCATCGTGTTTCCGTCGCGTTCGAAACGCCAGGCTCCATTTTCGCCGTCCGGGATGTCGATGCGGCACCCGGATGCCGCGTCACGCACCTGAAATCCCGCCCTCTCGAGCGCCCGCCTCGTCCAATACGCGTGCCGCCCCGTTCCCGTAACTTCGACCGCGGCCCCCCCGCGCTCTGTGGTGAGCCTGAACGCGCCCGAATCGGCGTCAAAACGTACGCCATCGCTCCCGAACGCCGCTTCAAAAGCGCCATTGAGGACCAGGTCCTCCGGCGCACCGGTGTGCAATGCGCCTTCAGACGGTAAGAGATAGATGCGGTCCGCGCAGCGAAGCGCCAGATCCAGGTCGTGCGTGGAGAGGAAGATGGCTTTCCGGGTCGTGTGTGCGAGATTTCTCAATAGAGCCATGATTTCCACGCGACGGGGCAGATCGAGAAAAGCCGTGGGTTCATCCAGGATCATCAGGTCCGGCTGCTGCGCCAGCGCGCGCGCGATCATCACCCTCTGGCGCTCGCCATCGCTGAGTTCGGCCACGTTGCGGTGTTCCAGGTCCCCCGCCCCAGCCGCGCGAATCGCCCATGAAACGGCATGGCTGTCTTCGTGGGTGAAGCGTCCGATCCAATCGGTGTGGGGATATCGTCCCAGGCCGATCAGATCGCGCACCGTCATGGCACCCGCGCTGACACGGTCCGTGAGCACAACGCTGAGCAGTTGGGCGACTTCCGTCGCGGACATTTCCACGATACCTTTCCCCGCGATGTGGACTTCGCCGTTCAGCGGCGGCTGCATCCCGGCGAGCGTGCGCATGAGCGTGGATTTTCCCGCGCCGTTGGGACCCAGCAGACAGACGAATTCACCGTGATCGAGCGTCACGTCGATTTCGCTGGCCACAACGCGGGGCGGACGGCGACCACTCTTGTAACCGATGGACAGATCCCGCGCCGTAAGAATCGCCTCAGTCACCGCGTCTCCGGTAGAATCAAAAGGCTTCACATCAACACCCCAAGGCGCTCAACAGTCCGTTGTAAAAGTTGCTCTGCAGGCGAGGCCGAGTCATTGTGGCCGAAGACAAGGCGCGCGACCGAGTCGAATCGGTGGATTCGGGGAGGGAGCGTAACGCAATAGCTCGGACGTAAGGGCCGGCCGCAGCCCGGATGATCTTTTTCAACGGGCTGTCAAGGTCGTACTCTTCCCACCGAGCTTGACGCTCGACGATTGACTTGAGCGTACCCACTGCAAAGGTCTGATTCATGTTGTGCAGGTGGACAGTTGTCATTCTCCCATCCGCGTGTACAAAAAAACGGGTCGCGCCTTTCCTTCTGTATTCGCGAAACCCGTCTCTGTTTAGTGCCCGAATCAATCTGCGTGCCGTCAGTGAACGAAGCCTGCGATAATCAATAGCCATATCAGATGGCTACAGTGACCATGGGCACGTCGCTGACCTCAATCTGTGAAGATGGCTCGGATGGGATCTCTTCTCCGTTTTCCAACAGGTACGCAACAAGAAGATCAACCGCGTTCCTTAAGTTCTCCAGGGCTTCTTTTTCAGTCTTTCCCCAGCTAGCTGCCCCTTTATGTTCCAACGCGGGAATATAAGCTCGCCACACCGCATTTGATTCCGGCTCATCAGGCCATCTGTCTCTCTCAAGGACTGCCTTAAACAAATATGTTTTCATTTTAACCTCAGTTCGTACTATACCATTGCCGATGCGCAAATGAACGGATCTTTCTCGACTCGCCAGTCTTCTGGTGCCCAGCAGGTCAGGCCGTCCGTTATAAGATCTCGACAGATGACGTGTCGTGCATTTGAAACAGCCTGCAAATAATAGCGGACTGTCTGTTGAAAGTCAACGAATGGAAAGTTTTCGCGCGGCCATTATTTCGCCAGCACCATCTTGCGCGACACCACGTCCGTCCCCGCCTGAAGCCGATACAGGTACACGCCCGTACTCACCGGCCGTCCGGCAGCGTCGCGGCCATCCCACGTGACCGTATAGCTTCCCGCGGGCTGGAACCGTCGAACCAGCAGTCGGACCTCCTGGCCCAACAGGTTGTAGATCGCCAGTTTCACGTTGACCGCTTTTTCCAGGGAATAGCGTATGGTTGTCGCGGGGTTGAACGGATTCGGACGGTTGGGGTCCAACGATGAAGCAAGCCGGCTGACGGCGTTTACGTCGCCATTCAGATTGACCTCATACGTCACGCGCCTGCCGGGCATCAGCGGAATGCTGCTCCAGCTGGCGATGGTCTCTCCTTCTTCACGACGCACGCGCGCCCGGTACATGCCGTTTACGCGGCGCTGTTCGTCCGGCGTGACTCTCACCACGGCGCGCCCCGTATCATCAGTGGTCTTGCGCCACGCAAAGACAGGCGCACGTCCGGAAATCGAACGCGAAACCTCGACGGTCAGGCCCCCCGGATCGCCATCGCCCACAATTTGCACATCCACCTGGGCGACGTCTTCGAATGCGATATCGCTCTCCAGATAGATGCCTGCTCCCACGATAAAGGTCTGTCCGAAAACGTTGACCGGGATCACATAGCTCAGCTTGGGCGACCTGGTGTCCTCATCTCCGATGATCGCGGGATTGTCCCAATAGTACTTGACAAAACCGCCCCCTGCTTCGGCCTTCGCAATGATCTCCTGTACGATCTTGAGGCCGTTGACGTCCTCGACGTCGATCATGTTCTCGCCTATCAGACTGAGGTCTGCGGTCCCATGAAAGATCAGGTAGCCCGAGGAGTTTATGACGAAGATGTAGATCGAACCGTGTTTGAAGTCCTCGCCCTCGGTCCTGATTGCGGCCTGCACGGTTGCCAGGTAGGGATAGCCCTTTTCCTCGATGATGGGTACCAGGACTCTCAGACCTTCCACAAAGGCTTTCAGCGATGCCCTGTCCTTGACGTCCCGGGCCGTCACTTCCAGTAGCTCAAAGATATTCGGCTCGGCGTCGACGTCCGAAAGATCCATATGAAAGCCGCCGACAAGGATGAAGTCATCTCCGCGAATGGCAACGGGAACCGCGTAGGCAAGTCTGGATGGTTCGTCGTCTTCCACGGCCGGATCGTCCCAGTAGTACTCGATGAACCCGCCGCCGTCATCGGCCGCGGAGAGCATGTCCCGGACAAACTTTGTGCCCCGGTCATCCTCGAGATCGAGGATATTTATGTCCTCGAACTTCACGTCGGCCGCGTGAAAGCTCACCACGCCCTCCGGGGTCAGAATGACGAGATAGACCGGGCCGTCTTTCCAGTCGACTTCCGACCTGAATGCCTCCACCAGTCGCCCGACGGCGGCGTAGTCGGCGGCGCTCTCGAGGGAGTCCCGGGCCGCGTCTACAAACGCCATCAGGGTCTCTCTGTCTACAACTTCGTGCGCGCGCACCCCGTCGTCGTGAGCGCACGCAGGTGTTGAGAAGAAAAAGAGAGCCGCCAGCCCCAGCGCAGCGATCAGAGATTTCATCATGGTCGCCTTTCTAATGGAAGTCCGTGGATCACGATGGGCATGGCAGACCAAGATAGCGGCGGGACCTCAGAAAGTCAACCCGTGCGGGCGCAAAATGAACAAACATGCCGCCGCCACGCCTGTCGCGAACAGACTGGTGACAATGATAAACGCGCACATGCGGCGCATGTCCCCGGGCTGTCCGCCTTCAGGATCGGACCCCTCGCCGAGCCAGTGGTCAGTTATCTGCTTTCCATCCTGCCAGATGGGACCCACCAGACGCCGCTGCAGCGCGCCGGCGGCCGTTGCCTCGCTCCAGCCGGAATTCGGGCCGGGAACGATCGCGTGCTGCCGCCAACCGGCAAGCAGCGCCTTGCGGGCGGAACATCCGGGCAGGATGAAGGCGACCGCCACCATCCCAAGATAGGTCAATCTTGCCGGGACATAGTTGAGCATGTCGTCCATCCGGGCGCCGCACCAGCCGAAGTAACGGTATTGCGGTGTCCTGAATCCCACCATGGAGTCCATGGTACTCACCACCTTGAAGAAGACGATCCCCGGAAGTCCCAGAACCACGTACCAGAAGATTGGCGAAACAAACCCGTCCACCGCGTTCTCGCTCAAGCTCTCCATACCCGCCCGCCGGCAGGCCACGGCATCCATTCTCCGGGTATCCCGGCCGACGAGCATCGATACCGCCCTTCGCGCGCCATCCGGATCGGCGGCGCGATCGATGGCCATCCCGTGTCTGCACAGGTCCTTGAGCGCAATCATACTAAAAATAATATATGCCTGGAAGATCCATCCGATATCGTATTGGAAATGACTCAAAACCATCGCCAACCCACAGATAAGCCCAATCCAGAACGCGGAGAGGAGCAACATCAGCATACATCCGCCCGCGTAGCCGCCCAGGCCGAGACGGCGCAGCATCCGTTCGAAAATGGAGAGCGTACCACCCATCAGACGAATGGGGTGCCACGCAAAGACCGGGTCCCCGAACAGCCCGTCCAGAAACACCGCGAAGAGGAGAAGAATCGGGTCAGGCGCAAGCAGGATCAGGTCCATTTCAAACGCCATCCGAGGGCGAGCGCATCGTAAACGAGATCCAGCGGGGCGTTTTCCTTTGGGTGAAGCCTGGCGTAACAGGACGGCCACGCTTCGGGTTTTGCCGCCAGGGAGGCCGCCAACGTTGCCGCCTGCTGCCGCAACACCGGATCGGCCAATGCCTGCGAGAGCGTCCCGTACCGTACGCGGTCCCAGACCGCCGCGTACGCATAGGCCGCAGCCGACACGCGCGGCTCATTTACGACTGACTCCAGGTTTTTTTCCATCAATTCGCGCTCCTGTTCCTTCAGGCGTACGTCCATGGCCCGCAGAAACCGGTCGCGCCCGAATCCGAAACGCTTCAGCGCGTGGAAGACGCTCCTCGTATGTGACGGCTCCAGGCCGTTCTGCCATCGCAGGGACTCCAGTGTGGCCTTGCGTACCGCCCGTCCGATCAGCTCTCCCAGTTTCGCGTGATGGCCCGCGTTGGTCTTTGGTACTCTCGATTCGTCCAGCGGCGACACGATACAATACTGGTCGGTCCCGGTGCCCGTAGCGAGGTCGTGAGAATAGCGGCTGGATATGGCGAGGTCACGCAGTGCGGCCGACTTGCCCTCGGTCATCGTGACTGCCGCCCGCGCCATGGCGCCCGGCGTGAGGGGCCAGTTGATGAGCAGCATGATGTTGATGGTGCCGGCGTGCGGATTCGTACGGATCCATTCTGCATCCTCTTCGTGCCAGGTTGCCGGATCACCGGCGCATCCCGCATTGCCCTCCACGCCCGCCGTTACGACCGTGCATACGCGCAATTCCGCGTGGGTTTCCACGACGTGAGCCGCGCAGTTCATGTTCGCGGCCGTACCCATCACGGCGACGTCATCCGGCGGCAGACCGCGTTCCGCGCAGACGTGGCGGTGATAGCCCGCCTGCCCGAGTTGCCTGATCAACGCAAAGCGGGCTTCGTGCCCCGTCCCTTCGCAACTCTGGTGATTCACCAGAAATCGGAGGTCCGCGCACAGTCCGCCGCGATGCGCCGACGTACTCAGGACCTGGTGGGGCGTCCGCAGTTCAGCGATCAGATAACGGCCATCGCGATGCAGATCGTAGTGTTCGTGGCGATCGAGGTATTCGTTCATAAGTAAAAAAGCAGCTATCAGCCAAATGCGGGTAGACGTAAGACGGGAGAGGGGAGAGATCGGATGCCGTAACGGGCTTCTTCTCATGCCGCAGGCAAGTTGGAAGAATAGACCGGCAAGGGCTTCTTCTCCCGTCCACCCTCTGCCGTCTCACCGCCTTTTGGCGTCCTCTCTCCCCGGCCCTCTCTCCTAAAGGAAAGAGGGAGAAAAGCCAGGAAAACCGGGCTCGCACGGAGTCACCGAGACACAAAGGGAAACCTGAAACAGCGACAAGGCGGGCAACCACAAGGGTTGCCCCTACGAATAAAACGTCGGCGCGAAAAACGGCAATGTCAACATCACGGTCGGTCAGGTTTTCGTAGGGGCGACCGGCCGGTCGCCCTGCATATTCATCGACGGCACTGCGAGGGCAGGATGCCCTCGATCCCGGGACCACTTCCCCCGGCGTCATCACAATCCCAGTGCAACCGACCCATCACCATTCCCCCTTCCTTTAGGAAGGGGGCTAGGGGGTAGGTCACGCTCCCATTCCCATTCCACTTCTCGCAACACAACCTGAGAACATTTCGGGGCGTCCCATACGGAAAAGTTCTCAAACCTTCTTCCTTCTTCCTCCCTCTTCCTTCTACCCTTGTCTTCCCCTCTGTGCATCACCTTCCAAATTCCGAAGCAAAGATCAGGAAGTCCTGGAAATCGACCTCACCATCGCCGTTCAGGTCGAATTTGCCGTCGAAATCATCGTCACCGGCTGTCCTGCCGAACGCGGAGGCGAATTCCAGGAAATCGCTGAAATCCACAACGCAGTCCCCATCGAAATCGGCCACGCTGCCGACGAATGCAATGCTGGACGGCGGCAAGCCCGTGCCGATCGGACCGGCCACGAGCTCATCCGTGCTCACGTCGTAGACCTTGACGCCGGCGGATGCCGGATCGCCGAAACTCCCCTGGTCCAGAATATATAACCGTTCACCGAACACGCCAAGGCCGGGTACGAATCCGCCGGAGAGACCGGCCAGCCCCTCGGATACGGACCCTGCCGTCAGATTCAGCCGTTTGACAGTATTGACAAAACTCTCGTCGGTTACGACGGCGTATCCATCGCTATCGGAAGTCATCACCAGAGAACTCAGATTGCCGCCCACGGCCGCCTCGTCCAGCACAATGCCTTCGCTCCTCATGGCCGCGAGATCAATCACCTCGATACCGCCGTCGGTCAGGTCGGAGTAGGT
Source organism: Gemmatimonadota bacterium (assembly GCA_028877215.1). Lineage (GTDB taxonomy): Bacteria > Latescibacterota > UBA2968 > UBA2968 > JAAXHE01. The sequence continues at coordinate 28,589 of JAPPFJ010000012.1, forward strand.
ATTCACCGCACTTACGATCCACTTGCTGCCTCGGCGGGCTGCACCCGCGGGGTTTTTGCTGGCCATTTCAATCCCCTGCATGCCATCTGCTGCCGGATCCGCGTCCACCAGTTCGTCGGTCGTCACGTCAACAACGGCAATCGCTGAGAATTCGGTCGGCACCCATCCATTCTCCCTGTCCAGCCGATGACATGCCGCGAACAGATAGCCACCGTGTACCGCCAGTTGAGACGTTTCGGGCAGGCCGTCGGCATCCGCGAACGTAGAAAGGTCAACCGAACCCAACGAATCGCCCGTGACGGGATTGACGGCGAGTAAATGTGTCAGGCCGTATCGCGATATGTAGGCTTTCTCCTCGCTGACAAAGGCGATATCGTGGGGGTTGGAGCCGTTCCCCGTGGAATATTGCGTCAAAGGCGTCGCAAGATCGCCGCCATCGAGGACGATCACGTTGTCCTGACCCAGACGATTGAGAACGTACACCTTGTCGCGATAGACGCGCACGACGGCGTCGGAATGAATGACCAGGTGGTCGTTCGCAGCCGTATTCGTGCCGAGATCCAGGCTTGACAATGCTCCGCTTGTGTAATCCGTCGTGGTCATCACCGCCTGGTTCGCGAATGCATCGGTTGCAAGAAACAGAGCCAGCAGAATCCACTTCATTGAATCCCTCCTCGGTTAAAATGTAAATAGTCCGCGATCCGTTGTTCAGTCTTGACCTTGATTCGTGAGTTTTCGGGGACGTTAAATCGAATATGTGCAAGTTGATAAAGGCGATTAAACTGCGGATTACCAGGATACATCAGGTTACTGGACGTGAACGGGACCTCTCCTCCCATCCCCTCGGATACGGGTAGACGGGAGACGGGAGAGATATCCTGCCTTGTGGAGTCTCTTCTCCTGCCGGAGGCAAGTAGGAATAAAGGATCGGGCACGGGTTTCTTCTACCGTCTTCCCTCTACCCTCTACCCGCATTCAGGCTTTTTGTGGCCAATTTGACTGTAGTCTTTTTTCGAATTGAGGCTAACTGGACAGGAAGACTTCGGTTGAAAGAGTCGGGACCGCAACCAGGCCTTCCTGCTCCATCCCGCCTTTACCTATTCCGTTTTTATACTCACGAAGAACGCGCGCCCCGGCAGCGGATAACCCCAGGTATCGGCGATCTGCGCACCGGACATGTTTTTCGCCTCCAGTCCGATTTGCAACCGCAGCCCGGTATCCACCGTCACGTCGGCATTGTGAATCTGGCGAGTCGACAGGGGACGTCGGTTGGCCTGATCCAGAAAGCTGCCGTCCTCGAGGCTGTAATCATAGGCCAGTGTCCAACGTCCCAGCCGCGTCGTGGCGCGGACAAAAAGCGCGTGGGGAGGACGGTTGGGCAGGATGTTTCCGGCCAGATACGGAATTGCCGATCGGTCTCTGGCGTTTTGAATCGTGTAATTTCCGGACAGGCTGAAGCCGGCTCCGAAGCGCCTCTGCGCGGTTATTTCGAGCCCGTTCACGCGCGCGCTGCCGATGTTGACGGGCCGCGACGTGGCCTGGGAGGTGTGGACAAATTGAATCAGGTCTTCATAGCGGTGATCGAAGAACGCCAGTTCCAGCGTATTCGTCCCGTCCGAGTAACGTACGCCCCCGTCCCACGCGAATCCGTATTCGGGCCGGAGATTGACGTTGCCCACCACGCCGCCGCGGTCGCCGAAGAGTTCGAAGAATGACGGAATCCGGAAGACACGCCCCGCGTTGGCCTTGAGCGCAAGGTGGGATGCCAGGTTCAGCCGCACGCCGGTTCGCACGCTCGTGAGATTGCGGGTATTCGCGGAATCCGGCGCAAGCGGAGAGAAATCGAACGGGTTCGCGCCCGTAAACGAACTGTGTATCAGCCGCCGTTCGGCACTTGCGGACCAGACGCCGATGTTCCACGGCAGGGAAACGTCAACACCTGCGCGCGCGGACAGGTCCCATCGCCGGCTGTCGAAGAAATTCGCGACGCCCCGGATCCGCGCTGCGGGCGCATAGGCCTCCCGGCGCAGGCCGGCGACGGCGGTTGCATTGCAGCGCGAAAGCAACACCGTCTGCAAACGGCCTCGCCATCCATACGTGCGCGTGCGATATTCGTTATCCTGGCGGCCGATTCCAACTTCGCCGCCGGGATCGCGGAACCGCTCCCTGGTGTGCGTGACGTAAACCGATTGCTGCGTACTCATGCCGTTCGACAGCGCCCGATTCTCGTATGTGACTTCCGTCATCGTGCGGAAGGCATCCAGCTGCGCGTTCCGGGACTGGTTGTTGCTGATACCCGGCATGCCCTGGACCTTCCAGTACATCGTCTCGTGAACGGACAGGCCGCTGTGTTCCCCTATAGCGTGTCGCCATTTGCCCAGCAGGTTGAAGGACCGGTGGTGGTTATTCCGGCGCCTGCTCCATACGTCGTCATCGGCATTGTATTCGGTCCCGTTGTCGTCCAGAAACCCGAAATCGTTATCGCTTTGCGCATAGTCAGCCACAACGAGAAAGTCCGAATGCCCCCGCGCACCCGCGAGTACACCGCTCAGCAGGCGTGTATCGAAAGCCCCCCACGACCCTCGAACCCCATGTCGCCATTGTCTTCGCAATTGACGGGTGCGCACGTGTACGGTGCCTCCCAGGCCGTTGCCACCGGCGCTCGCCCCGCGATACACTTCGATCTGCCCGACGTGCGCCAGCGGGAGATTGCCGAGGTCCACGCCGCCGCCGAAGGCCGCATTCAACAGAACCCCGTCGAGGTACACTTCGACCTGATCGGCGGACGAACCCCGGAGAGAAATCGTGCTGAATGCGCCCAACCCGCCCAGGCGCTTGACGTGTACACCAGTGGCCTCGGCCAGGACGTCCGGCAGGGTCGTCTCTCTGCCCTGGAAGCTCTCGCGCGTAATCACGGTCGCGTATGCCGGATTCCTGTGAATGTCGCCCGCGCCGAAGGGTTCGGCGATCACCGGGAAGTCCTCAAGAGGATACGTCCGGGTCGACAGCTCGATGAGAACGTCTGTCGTTCCTGTCACGCTGACCGTGCGCTGCGCGGGCAGGTAAGCGATATGCGATATCGCAATCGTATATGTGCCGGCATTCAGATCGGAAAGTCCGAAATAGCCGCGGTGGTCCGTCTTTGTTGCAAGATCGGCATTGAGAACGCGGACCCGCGCGTTTGCGACGGGCGCTTGCGTCTCCGCGTCGGTGACGCGGCCGGCGACCTCCGCCGCCTCGATCGGCGCGGTCGCGAGGAAACTCGACAGTACTAGAAAATGCACGTATCGCATAGGCTATGGATCCAGCTTCCGATAGTACTTGAGTTCGTGGTCCGGGACCAGTTCCGGGTGAAGCAATTTGATGATATCGGCCAGCAGTACGTCCGGTTCGATCAGTCCGGTTTCCCAATAGTCATTGCCGCCGTGTTCATTGAGGCGCGCATTGGCGTTGAATACCCTGCCCGTCCCCACCGCATTGAATTTCCCGTATCGTTCATCTTCCGCCACAACGTCGCCTATGGCTCGCCATTCGTTTCTCATGGTGATCCAGACTTCGGCATCGTGCGCCTTTTCGTAGACCGCTTCAAAATCCAGAGACAGGCTCCGCCGCGATTCATTGTCCCCCCACAGGTAATTCGCGCCCGCGTCCTCGAGCAGTTGCGCCGGATATGATCTTCCGCCCGACATAAACCAGGTTCCCCGCCAAAGGGATCCGACGAACACGGTGGGTTTCCTGTCAGGCTGCATGCTCGCGGTCAACGATTTGCGCGCGTCGTACCTGGCTGCAATCCTGTCGAACTGCGCGGCGGCCAGATTCTCCTTGTTGAAGAAGGCGCCGGCGAATTTGAGCCACTCCACGCGCCCGAGCAGTGTCGGTTCGGTGTAGGCGGCATTCACCACGGCGGCCACCCCGGCCTGCAGGAGCGAATGGTATGCATTGTCCTGTGAAGGGGCGTCGATGACCACGATATCGGGCCGGAGCACGAGGACCCGCTCCATATCGATGGACCTGCCCCTGCCGACTTCCGATATCCTTCCGTCCGCGAAACGCTGCCTGACGGCTCTCGAATTGACAAATTTGATGTTGTCGACCGCAACGAGACTGTTGATCTCATCCAGCTTTTCGATGTGGGGCAGGTGCGTGGTAGACGTCGTGATCATCTTCCGCACGGGAATCCGAATCCTGGGGACGCCTTCATAGCCATCGGGCGGTTTCCGGCCGCGTTGTACCAGGACGTATTGAAGCGTTTCTCCCGCTTCGGACCCCGGCACGACGACCGCCACGACCTTGTACCCGTCGAAGTAGTCAACCCGAAAACCCTCGGCATATTTCAGTGACACCTGCGCTGAAAGAGGTACGGCCGTGGCGCAGATCCCAATAAAACAGAGCATGCGTATCCATCTTCTCATATTCGGCAAGAGATCGACCTCCGGCCTGAGACTCCGACCCCTCAACTGCACCGTGTGAGACGTTAGACGCGAGTGAATAAGGGTAGTGCGCCAGCCGGTTATCTTTCTCATTTGGTGTCTCGCTATTTTTTTTTGAGCGAGGGCATCCTGCCCTCGATGCGCCGTTGTTGCATTTGTAGGGGCAGCCCTTGTGGCTGCCCACGTTCGGGCGTTGACAACGGCAATTCATCTCGACGGGTTGTATCGATGTCCGGTGGAAGCGGGGCGGCCCTCTTACGTCTACCGGCTCACCTCTTACCGCTTCTAAAAAAAATCCCCGATTTCCATATGCAGAAATCAGGGCAATTGCCAACCACGCGGCCGAAGCACACGCTTATGTCACCTTTTCCCGAATCCACGAGGAAATCTATTAGGTCTGAGATTCAGGCAGGTCTTCTGGCTCCTGGATCATCTGTTTCCAGCGCCTTCCCGGTATTTAACCAGTGGCATCTTTGCCGGAAACATCCCCAGTTACAGCGGCGGGACCGCAACGGATTTTCACCGTTTTCCCTGTTTTGAAACCTGAATCCGAAATATTTATGTAATTGCTGCGCTATTTAAATCTGAAAAGTCCTCCTGAGAAATGACCACTTTCAAGATTTGTCTACTCACTCAACGTTGGCGACGTGCAGTCTGTGGAAATGAAATATACGACGCCGGTTCGACAACATCAAGAACTTTGTTTCGAATCGCTCCTCTCTTCGCTAATCGGAAATAACCCATCTCCAGGTCTGTGGCGTATTATTTACGCAAGCTTGGCCGCCCTCTTGCCGTGAGTGATTCCAAGCAATCCGTCGATCGACAGGTCTTCATCGATCAACGGCCAGTGAACGCCGTATCCGGACGGTGACACCTCGTATGTATTTCTCTCTCTGGTTGTGGCATTCAAGAGTACGGACGATATATCGCGAATCTTGAACCTCCTGACGTGGCCGTCGATCGTCAGGACCATTTCGTCGCCATCGAAATGAAGATCGCTTACGTCGTGATGTCTTCTCACCTTTGACGCCTCCGTTCGAACTTGTCCCACTCTCGACCGATATATTCGAAATGTTCGAGGACAATCCTTCTAATTGCTCGCCTGTCGCCTGTTGAAATGCTGAAAGCGTAGGCTTCTTCAAGGTCGAAGTCGCTACGATTGAGCCAGAATTTAATCTCGCTCTCACCCTTTCTGCAGTGTATATGGGCGGGTTCGTTACCCTCGTTTGCGTAAAAGAAGAGTCGCCATCCTGAAATTAGTAGAACCGTTGGCACATGGAATTATACCCACAAAGGAAGATGCTGGCAAGAGCGTTGGCGACTTCAGGGCCGAAATTGGGATTAGACCCGGCCCCGCCCTAATGCTGAACCGACGCGGAGGTTTCGAGTCTGTCGAGTTGATCACCAAGTCGCCTTGCCAGCGAAGGGAATTCGCTGCCGAACAGGATGCAGCCATGGCGGGTTACGGACTGCCCCGGTTCGATATCGCCAAAATGGGGTCTGCTATGCAGGCAATGATGGCCGTCAGCGTTCTGAAGCGCCGAAGTTGCGCACTCATATCCCAACGCGATTGCCCTGGACCTGTCATGAGAAACGGCGCCCAGGATCGCGGGTCGGTCTATCGCCGTGTTGCTTCTTCCCCAGAACCATGCTGACCTGTTGACCCACTCTTTATCATAGTCCATAAGGTCTGCATGATACGCGGCCCGAATGTCTATCGTTCTGTGAAGATCGCCCATGCTCTCCGGCTTGCCCGTCACCAGGATGTACGATCGTCTGACTTCATCCTGATCGATGAAACCGGATGACTTTGCCTGGAGACATCCGCCATCGGAAGCGACGTCATAGAATTTCGCGGATGACTGATTCGTGAGGGTCAACGTCAATTCCACACTGTCCTCGAGTCCGGACAACGATGCTTTGAGAACAAGACCTGTTATGAAGTTGTGTCGTATGACCTTCCCTGAGGGATCCGATTGACGGTATGCCAACTGCTCCTCGATGTACTCGGGCGTTGTTTGCCATTCGTATGCCCACGCATTGTCTCCAGTCCTGGTCCATCGAGGGCAGATCTTCTGCCACATCATCGTCACGCCATTCATCGACGTGATGACTTCCGGAAACTGGATGGACCACTTCAGGTCCCAGTCCAGGTGATGAATATCAACGAATCGCGTTTTGGTGGGCTGTATTCGTATCACTTTTCTTATTCCTTCGGCAGGATCCAAGATATGATGCCGCAGATCTCCGCTCACTCCGGAGTGCATCAGCTCTCCGATTCCCTCATCATCCCTCGGCTGCCGTGCTGCAGACGTTCCCGCCGTGCGCGAACTACCTAAGCCGATAGCGCGAAGGGCCGAATGGTCCAGGCCGAACACTGTCGTGGTACTCGTTGCCGTGGCCCGGTGGACGCGACACGACGTCGATAACCGGAAGCTCGTCAATCCGGTCGGCATTCAGACGTTCGTTAAGTTCCCAGAGTGCGACTCGGTTGCTTTCCCATGTGAGCAGCCTTGTGGCTTCCTCAAAAGACAACCAGCTCACCTTGTCATGTTCATGGGACAAATCAAGTTCCTGACCGCTTACATCAACCGCAAACGAGTATTCCGGCACGACAAAGATGTCCCTGGGCCAGTGTTCTGTTGGTGAGAATGCCGTCCTGGGAACTGATGCGCGAGAATCCAGCCTGAAGAAACGTGCCCCCTGTGGAATGCCTCCCTCCTCTTCCGCCTCACGCCGCGCGGTTTGCTCTGCCGTCTCATCGTCTTCGGCACCGCCTGCAATGAACTGCCACATAGAGTCATCCGACCGATGGAACACGGCAAATTCGCGTCCAACACTCTCACGCTCCCTGAACGGTATCACGATCACTTGCAGGGGTTGCCTTGCCACGTCAACAGTTCTCCCGGGTGTGGTGGTCAGCGTAACGCAGTATTTCGACCGCAGGGGCCGGCCGTAGCCCGGATGGACTTATTCAGCGGGCTGCTAGACTCCGATCTCATCGTGTAGAGTCTGATCAACGACGCAGCCAAGTTGCTGCACTTTCGCAAATTCCGCAGAGAGTTTCTCAATCAGGTCATCGTCGCCGAAGCGAACGTCTCGACTGAAAACCTTCATCGTACTGTTCGACACCTTGTATCCCTTCCATGTCTCAATCATACCGCGTGCTTCTTTCACAAAAGGCCGGCTGAAAGCAGCGCGCTTCAATCGAGTTCCTGGGAATGAGTCTTGATGAAGCACGTGCATGACAAGACGTGTCTTCATCTGTTGCATTTCACGGTCAGTAATCCAGGTCTCGAAATGGATACCCATTCCGTCGTGATTGAACCACTGGTCCTTGAACAGCTGAAGCCCTGATCCCCCACTCTCAGGAAACGTGTCCAGTCGCGTTTTCCACCCATCCGAAAACCAGTCTGCCGTACGCAAATTACTGTCCAGCTCTTCCATCAAAGACGAATAGTCACTCCCCATCGGACTCTCCTCTGCTTTCTGAGGGGTGATCTGTCACCGCAGGCAGGACATGCCTTGTTACGATGCGAAAGACCTGGTTGGCGACTGCGGATCCGTAATTTCCACCTGTGAAGACAATCACCATCTCAACATCGGGAATCACGAACAGGAACTGACCGCCATTTCCTTCGGCAACGAAGGTTTTGACAGGACGTCCGGCAACACTGAAGCGATCCAGCCACCAGCCAAACCCGTATCGTTCGTTTCCAAACTGAGGGCTGACAGATTCTTCGATCCATTCCGCAGGCAGTACCTCGACTCCGTTCCACACCCCACGGTCCAGGTACAGCTGACCGATTCTGGCCAGGTCACGGGGTCTAAGACGAAGACCTGCATGTGTTTGCGGCAATCCTGTCTTTGTCCGCCACCAATCACTCCGACGGATGCCCAGAGGTCCAAAGAGATGTTCGTCAGCGAAGGCATCTGCGTGCAGGCCGGAAACCTTCCTGATAACCCCCGCAAGAAGAATTGCGCATCCGCTATTGTAGTTAAATCGTCTGCCGGGTTCGTCAGACATGTCAGATGACAGTACATATCCGATGAAGTCGTCACTGTTCTCCATCTGAGCTTCTGAGTTTGGAGAACCAGGCTCAGAATGATGCGCTCCCGACTGGTCCCACCTGAACCCGGAAGTCATCGTCAGCAGATGTCTCAAAGTGATCTGTTTTTTTGCTTCGGTTATGTGCGCGAAATGATCCGGGAAGAATTGATGCATTGGCACGTCAACAGAATCGATAAAGCCCTTGTCAATGGCTATTCCAAGGAGCGCGGACGTTACACTCTTTGAAACCGAGCGTGTGTCATGCAGATGGTCCTTGTCGAATACGACATGCCCCCGCCACCCATCGGTGCCCGCAAAGTACTCCTCCAGTACGAGAATGCCTCGCCGAGCAATCAGAAAGCTGTGGAGGTTCTTGTACTCCCCATCCCGGATCCCGGCCAGACCTTCCGCTATCGTATCCGCATCCAGACCTTGCTCAGCCAGAGTACCAATCCTCCAATCATCGGATGCATCAGCATGACCTGTGCTGCACAGAGTGAGGAACATTGACAGGAACAGACGGTTCACCGATTTGACTCCTATCCTTTCATGACTTCGGGTTGCGACCGCATGGTCACTAACGTTTCAGGCTTTGCGACGCGCGGCGAAGCTGCGTGTGGGTGGCGGGGGTCGTGGTGGTTGTGGGCAGCCCGACGCTTTTGAATTTCCTGTACTTTTCTCGCGATATAGATCGCCAAAGGTCATCAGGGGCCCGGTTGCGCCTCCTCGCGCTCCGGCCGCCGTATATTGGGTCCCGCTTTGGTGTTGACGAAGCGCCGCTCGCGATTGGGGTTGCGCCAGCTGCGCACGCCGTGCGTCGTCGTGCCCGGGTACATGATCACCGTCCCGGCAACCCCCTGCATATGCTTGACCTGCGGCAGGTCGCAGCTGGTTTGCTTCGGGCGCGGCAGCGGTAGCCGCGCTTTGTGGCTTCCGGGGACTAACATCAGTCCGCCGTCGCCCGTCGCCGTCTCGACGTCCTGGAGCAGCCAGCCGATGTTCACCTGCTCCGTACGAGGCTGTCCGTCCCGGAATTGATAGTTAGGGCCGGCGCCGTAAAACCAGCCGCCATGCAGGGGCTGGCCGGCCGCCCCGTCGCGGCTGACGATGGTGTAGCACGTCGTCATGACGAAGCCCGGGTCGATCATCCACTTCAGCCGCGCGTTCACGAGCGGATTGTCGATCATGCGTCGAAAGCCGTCGCTGAAGGGTGGGGGATGGGTCCAGGTCTGCGAGACGCGCTCTTCGGTGCAGCGCGTGCCCGGGGCCGGGGCAATAGTCTGCGAACAGCCCTCGTAGTCCGGGTACTCGCCCACGACACTGCTTGAAAAGCCCACCGGCCGACGGTTGGCTTTGGCGAAGGGCGAGTCGAGCGCTGCATTGCACTGCGCTAACCACTCGCGGTCCATCACGCCAGGCAGCACCAGGTAGCCTCTCAGGTCCCAGAACCAGACCTCCTCGTGGTTCGGAGCGTCAGGTCGCGTGTTGACGTCCAGCAGCGACGGCGCCAGCTGCTGCTCGTTGCTGAGGGGCTGGCCGTCGTGGCCGAGGCCGCGTGGTGGGCCGGCCACCAGCGCTCGGCGCGCCGGCGTGAGCTCATCCAGCCAGCTGTCCACACCCGTCGCGCCGTTGCCGAAGGCCCCCCCAGGGTAGCGGGTGTCGTCGCAAAAGATGCACTCGTGCAGCGAGGAGCCTGGGGCGGCGCCGACCAGCGTGGTGGCAACCGCGAGCAGACAGTCGCCAGCGCGGAGCTGGACGCGCTCCGTCGCCCCGAGTTCCTCGGCGCGCGCCATGCTCGGGGGCGGCTGGACGTTGGCTTTGTGCGACGCGGGGCACACCACCACGCAGCTGTCGCCCACGGCCCACAGCGCGCGCAGCCCCCAGACGCACACCCGGTCGGGCCGGCTGGTCGTGTCGTAGCCCAGCCGGCGCTGCTCATCCACCGTCAGATCATTGGCCCACTGTCCCTCTTTGGTCAGGCGGCGCGACGGCCGGTCCAGCTCGAACTTGATCGTGTGGAACTCCTGTTCCTTCCCTTCAGTACCGTCGTACGCAGCGCGGTGCCACAGTGGCAACTCCCCGCCGGCCAGCTGATCAAGCGCAGCCAGCAAGTCCGGATGCTCAGCCAGAGCGGCGGGTGTGGCGTGCGCCGCTGCCCGAGCGCCGAGCAGGCTCGGGAGGAGGATATAGCCGTCGAGCTCGAAGGCCCACCTCTGCTCCTCGGTCATCAGCGCCATGGACCCGCTCCGTGGAACATCGAAGAGGTATTTTTCCGTTTCGGTCATGAGGCAACCCTTTCTCTCACAGATCGTCGCATTTGCGATTGCGGGATGTGACAATCATCGGAACGAAATGGTTCGGTAAGGCCGCTGTGGCGTTCTCTGTTTGCTTCGTGATATTGATTCACACCGATACTCTCATTGAATCAGAACTCAGCGGCAATTATCGCGTACTGTCCGATGTTCGTCAATGTGGTTTCCAGGTAGTTTCCGTCGAACGTGACCTCCAGGTCATCTCCCGTGCAAACGTCCCACACGCGACGAGGGGTGCCCCGCTCCGTGAGCCGCCAGCGCAGGTTCACTTCGGGTATCGTGGGCACATAGTCAAACTGTGGGCTGAAGCGCGGCCAGATCTCCGGCAGATGCTCGACGCGCTCGCCGGTGTGATTGATCAGAAACAACACCTGGCTTCCTGGTTTTTCATTCGGAATCATCACGAGTTGGTTCGGGCCATCGGTCATCAGAGGTCGACCCTCCGGGTAGAGCCAATCCATCACGGCGGCTAGAAGATCGCGGACGACCAGCAGGCGATATTCGAAATGAAGCTCCTCCACCGGCGCGGCCAGATAGGCGACGCGCCCCTTGCCGACCGTCCGGCAGGTGACGGCGGGACACAGAGCGTCGTCCGCGCGCCCACCGAAGACGATGTTCGCCACCACGTCGGTTCCCGGCCGCGCCTGGACGAACTCGAACCGATTGATCGGCCACAGCTCATGCGAGCACCCCTCGGCCAGCCATTGACCCGGAACGCAGCGACCGTACGTGTCGAACGTCCCCGCGGCCCAGAGGTGTTGTTCGTAATCAGCGAATTGGTCGGGGTTCGGGTCCACACGGTCCACGCCCAGAAGGTCCGCCAGGGCGAAGTTATCGCGCATCTCCTCGGGCTCGGCACCGTACAGGCTCGTCCGGTACGTTGCCAGGAGCCGCCCGCCCACCTTCACATATTCCGTGATGCCCTCGACTTCCTCCCGCGTGAGGTGGCCGACGTTGGGCAGAAACAGAACAGGATACTTTGCCAACGCCGCCGGATCGGAGAGAACCCGCTCCTCGATCACCGACGTCGGCAAATGGTTGGCCAGCATGGTCGAGAAAGCCCCGCGACGGCAGGATTGCTGCGGCGGCGTGCGCACGAGATAGCCCGCCTCGGAGAGCGGGGCCTCGAGTTCCCCCGGACGGTCGGCGAGGTCCTGCTTGAGCTGGCCGATGACATCGCGCGGACGATCGCGCATCACCAGGGGCTCGGCGCGGAACCGCAACCGCTCGAGCATCTCATACACCCGCACCGGCAAAACAAATGGAATAGCAACAAACGGAGACGGGTGGAGATCTTCGAAGAGTGATTCATTCGTCTCCAGGATCTCAAGGAACTCCACCAGCTCACGATTGGCTTTGTGGGGAGGCGACAGCCAAAGGTTCACGCCGCACGCCACCAGGACGCCCCCTCCGGAAGCAAAGCTGGCTGCCGCTTCCTCGACGAGTTCCATGCCGAAACACTGCGTCCGCGACCAGCCCGTCAAGGCGCCGACGTATTGCCACATAGCCCAACCCGAAGACTCGGCCAGACTGGCCGCTTCGAGCCGATGAAGGAAGTCGCCCCCTGCCTCGTAGAGAAATCCATTGTGCACCTCCACGATCCTGCGTTCGGGCCAGTTGGCCACACCCAGGCCGTGCGTCAGCACCGGGATGTCCTTCTTCTTTCGCGTCGCGGCGGCGAATTCGAGAAAGACATCGCCGACGATCCTGCCGTACTGCAGGCTCCACTCTTCCAGCATCTCCTGGTCTTCCCGAGGCAGGCTGTGCGGATCGGGTGCATACGGCATCGGGCAGCCGAATTGCCTGTCGAACTTCTCGAGGCAATAGTCGCAGTAGCACAAGGGTGACTGCGGGGTGTGGTGCGAATGGTAAGGACAGGCAGAATCGGTGTAGATCGCGTCGACGTTGTGGTCCACCACTTGTGCGATGAAAGCGCAGATAGCCTCTCGGTACGGTGTGTTAAAGCAGACGTGCCGGTGAAATCCGCCGCCGTGGTGCCTCAGGACAGGAGCGTTGCCTTCGGGGCTTGGGCGGTACATCCACTCCGGATGATGGATCAGCATGTTATCTTCGGGAATAATGTGCCCCACGGGAATGTACCCGATGACGCGCACCTCCCGCGCATGGGCCTCGGCGATAGTTTCGGCGAGCAGGTCGCGCTCACCTAATTTAGGGTGCGGGGGAAAGAACTCATTGGGGAAGACCGCCCACTTACCCGCGCTGCCGAACCAGATAGCGTTGGCGTGGTATTTCCGCACGACATCGACGAGCTGCTTCGCGTCAAAGTCGATGTCGGGCCAGAAGGGCGGGTGGTATTGCTCTATCTGAAAGGTGCGCGCCCGCCGTACCCACTCGTGACCTGGCTTGATCATAGCGATGGCCTCCAAAATCTGTACCGTCTTTTTTACAGCAGAGACAGCAGAGAACGGCCTTCCATGACTCACGGCCGCTCACCATGATCGAGAAGCCGAAAAATATCAGGCCGAACCCCAGCCAGCAGCCCAAGCCCGGCTGTCGGCACCAACTAAGGACCCGAGTTAACAGGAGCAACGTCGAGAATGGACGAAGAACGCTTTGGTTGCCGGCGGAAGGTCCGCTCCCACGTTTAACTTCCCTGCAGCATATATATATCGGTTTGTTGCCTTCGTTGGGAAAAAGAGCGTCGGTCTTGAGATTTGTAGAAACGTGGGCGCATGAATTATGCCTGCAAAGGAAGAAGCTGGCGATGGCGCGGTTTCTATGTTCTTCTGAGCAGGATGATCGGACGGTTGATCTTCCCATCGCCGCTCAGTGGTGCTGATAAATCCCAGTCATTCCACCATCCAAGAAACTCGAAGTCGGAGCGCGCAGAAATGAAAAATGAAAACTCTTGAGGGAAGATCACCCGCTTGACGGATGTTCCTTCAACTTTCTTGACCTCTCCGTCTTCTAGAATCTCGAGGCATTCGGTGTCCTCGTAGAGTTGCTTTACTTTGTCCAAAACCCGCGAAGCGAAACTGGCTTTCACGACGACACCATTCTTTTCAACTTCCCAGGAATCCTCGCTGAAATCCTGAATGTCGAACCTGACGCACCAATCAAGCAGATAAAGACCGCCTGGCCTCAATGTTCTGGCGACCGCGTCGAAATGCGAGACAAGCTCCTCGCTATTTTTCACATAAAGAGAGCCGAGCATCACGAAGGCGAAATCAACAGCCCGGTCGATACGAAAGTCGACCATGTTTGCCTTCAGAAACCGCGTGTGAGTTCCAAGTTTCTTGGCTTTCTCCATCGAGTACGTAAGCATCTCGTCACTTATGTCGATTCCTATGAAGTCATAGCCCCTGCCTGTCAGCTCATCCATGTGGGGGCTGTTGCCGCATCCAATCTCGAGAAAGGTTTTGACAGGGATCTCTGCAAAGCGACGGGCGGCCTCTTCGAGGGCGTCTACCTCCCGCGGAATATCGCGGAAAGAGAACGCGATCTCGTAATACTCGGGGAGTTGGTAGATTCCATTCAAGGTCACGCGCTCCAGGCGAAACAGTGCAACTTAATCTTCTTTACGTCTTTCCCGTTGCACTTCTACCAGAAAACGACCGAGATCAGGATACTCTCTGAGCGCGAACTGTCGTATTTCTTCCAATGGAGGAATCGACGTGGGCTTCTCCTTTGGAAGCGCCTTCAAGGCTGACGGAATACGTTCGGGGAAGGTTGCCAGTTGAAAGCCTCTTCGATTCTGCGCGAAATCAGTGAGAAGTTTGCTGTCCTTAAACTTCCAATGTACCGGAAAGAGATACATGGCATCAGCCCGGAACGGACCGAAAACCTGTGCAACGGCCCCGTCCGGAGGTTCTACCGCCGATGAGATTGAAAAAAGCCGCCGCAGGACTTCCGGTCCATGTTCACCTTGCACGTAAACGCGCCTGAGTGGAAGCTCAGAACTATCTTGCGAGACGGCTGTGACGACCAGGAGCCCATATCCATTCAAACGGTGAAATTCCTTGCTATCCTTTGGAAACGCAATGTCGTGAAACCCGGCCCGTGCAGCCACAGCACCATATTTCCGGTAACGTAACGCGGACTCTGTAATGCGTTTGTCCATCCGCGCACTACCCATAGGCTCAGAAGAGTAACCGGTCCGCTCTCGAACGTGGAGATGGTCTTCAGCCTCTGTCCAACCGGAGCCAGGTATATTCAACATCACAACTACCAGTATCGCCAATGATCGTTTCATCAGATGTACTCTGCCTTATTCGGGTTGTGCCAACTTGCCGGCGTTGTACGTCAGCTCCCAATGCTTCTCTCCCTGCCACTCCCGGTACTGAATGCCCGATCCGAAACCACTCACGGCAGCAACGAGCTCCTGTTCTGTCGGGAAATTCTTCACGATGTCGTACTCCTGTCCGCTTGAGAGAACCCGCCGCTCGATGGTATCGCCGTTGGAATCCTCATGCCGTTGCGTTGCCATGCCGTCAACCCTGGGAACGTCGTATTCGAGCTGATCCGAAAACAGCACCGGCGCTCCGGGAGTCAACCTGCGGTGAAGCGAATGCAGAAACTGTCGCACGCGGGACCTGGGAACGTGCGACCACCACCAGACGGCGAACGCTGCGGTGAAAGTACCTGCATCCGGGCCGAGGTTATAGGCGTCAGTCAAACGAAATTTAACGTGCGGGAAACGTTCACACCTCGATTGAGCGCGGGAGATCATCTCCGGATTGACGTCGATTCCGACAACCGACTTTGCGGTTTCCGCGATGACCTCCGTCCAGTATCCGGTTCCACACGCGATCTCGATGACGTCGTGTCCTTGAAAAATCTGTTGAAATCTTCTCTTTTTCGCAACGCGGACAGGGTCTGCATCGAGAGTCAGATACCCCGCGCTGAGGTCGTACTCCGGCGCACGCGCCGCATAGTACCGGGCAGTCTCATCGGATGTCGCATCGCTGGAATGAGGCGTCATTTCGAAAATTCCTGGAGGAGATTCCTGTGCGGTGGCAATTTCACGGGAAGTTCCTCCGCGCGCGCCATGAACTCAATACACGCCGATTTTCCTGAAGAGAAACAGCGCTTCGACCGTGAAGACGGTTCGATGTTCGTCTCCGTGATTCGTGGTCCAGCCCCCGTCATCCTGCTGAAAGCCTCTCACCTTTTCGAGCGATATATCGAAAAGGTCTTTCGCGATTTCACCGGCAAGGTGGCTGGCATAAGCGATCGAGATCGTGTCTCCCGGATCCGCCCTGCCTGCCGCTACCGCATCGTAAAGAATATCCCTGCAGCCTCTGATGATTTCCTCATCCGCTTCGTCGCCGGTTCCAATCAGACTCAACAGTGGCATTGCCATCCAATGCGTGTGCTGGTAGACCGGGAATCTTTCGCCATCCCACGCCTGTCGGATAAATTGCACTGCCTTCGGAAAGTCCACCTGTTGTTCCCGGCCGGCTTCTTTCAGCTTGCAGCATAGTGCGGATGTGAGCCACACCCGATTCTCGTACCGCCCCGGGAGCATCCAGAATGGCGGATTGAAGTTGACGATCTCATCCGGCTCGTCCCAACTCCCGTCTTCACGCTGGGTTCTTCGAAGATAATCGACCGTGTCAGTAAGTACCGAACTGTTTCGATCTCCGATCCAGTTCAACCATTGCACGGCCACCCACGTCGCGCTGATTATGGACAGGTCTCCCTGAAAGTCCTTGTCGGTTCGCGTCCAGCCCCCATCATCTCGTTGATAGACCCGAAGCGCTTTGATCACCTCTTCGCGACCGCAACTGCCGTTCGCATACAGGGCGAGACTCGAAAGAACCGGATCATTCGCGTCGAGAACGAAAGCGGCTGCCTTGTCCGTATCGACGGTCCTCATTTTTTCATCTCTGTTGTAAGCACTTCCCATACCGACTTCGTGATGTTCAGCCGCAACCGAATCGGTGGCAGGGAACGCCCGCCGATTTGATCGACCAATCACTCCCCCCTTGAGGGGGAGTCGCAGAAGCCGAGCCGTCCCCTGAGCTTGTCGAAGGGCCGGCGACGGCTGATGCGGTGGGGGGATTCCAACACACCATTCCGCATGCAAGCAGTGTGATGAAACTTGTACACATCTTGCATCGAAGTCTTATTGTAAGTACTTCCAAAGGGATTCTGGCGCCTATTTATATTAAATATAGTATGGTCTATACTATATATGGTATTTATCGGTCGGGATTTGCTCTAAATAATTGATGACGTGTCACGGTTCGCCGCTCTATTTGCAGTTCTGCCGTTCGAAATTGCGAACGACCATGCCCACGCACTCGGAAAAACCCTGCTTGACGTAGAACTCGGCCACATCCCGGTCGCACACGAGGTCAATCATGTACAGATGGCCAACCTGTTCGAGCATTCGCCTGACAAGCTCGGCGCCAATGCCCTTACCCTGGTATTCCGGGAGTACGCTGAGGTGGGGAATATACGCGCAGGACACGCCGTCCGTGATGGCGGAAATCCAGCCGGCGACGGTCCCGTGCGTCGAAACAGCCAGAACGAAGTAATCGCTGCCCTGCAGAATCCTGAGATGCGCATCCGGGGAGGGGGGATTGGGCCAACCCATGAAGTGACCCTCGAGATTCTCGGGCCGGATTCCCTCAAGGGTATTTTGGTATGTAATTGACATCGCGTCGTGGGTGTCCCTGAGTTCCATTGCTTGCTATAAGGACTGACACCTTCGCGGGACCGGCGCGCTTCCTGCCGAACGATCAGGCAGTTGTCACGGCAGGCTTCCCGGCCACGGCGACAAATCGATCGGATTCCCGGCCGTATTCCTCTCCCTCGAAACTCCCGCAGAGTTTCACGTCTCCAAATCCGGCCGCAAGCAACCTGTCCTTCAGTTCCTGGCCGGAATAGATGGTGTGGTGAAATTCGAAGGTGCGGACCTCCGGGCCTTTGATGATAATCCACTCATTCCTGATGCGGGTCCATTCGTCGAAGATCTTGTGGCGCTGAACCAGAAGGGTACCGTCTTCGAGCTTCTCGGAGACCGTCGGCTGGAAAATCCGCGCCAGCTTCTCTTTACCCATGAGGTCCATCACGAGACGTCCGCCGGGCTTCAGGCTGGTAAAGATCTTTCGCAGCACCCGTACGTCCTCGTCTTTGGCATCGAAGTATCCGAAGGAAGTGTTCAGGTTGAGGACAAGGTCGAAGGCCTCCGGCCGCTCGAATTCACGCATGTCTTTCTCGATCCATTTGATGTCCTGATTCCTTCGCGCAGCCCTCTTCCGCCCTTCGTCCAGTAGAAACGGGCTCCGGTCGACTGCCGTGACCCTGAACCCGCGCTGCGCCAGGGGGATCGCAAAACGGCCGGGACCGCAACACAGGTCGAGGACCGCCCCCGAGTCCATGCCAACCAGATCGAGGATGTTTTCAAGATGCGTCTCTGCGGCCTCGAACCTTGCCTCGGAAAAAAGAAACGGATAAGTCGCTTTCCAGAACGACTCATCCTCATACCACTCCAAAACGGACACCACTTGGTTCACTCCTCTTCAATAAACGTCGGGATTGTCTTGCTTTGGCTGCCGGCTGCGGGCTGTCCGCCGTCCACCGAGACGCTTTCGCCTTCACCGGGATTGCGAACCCGCGGAGCCCAGACGCTCAACCTTTTCTGATCTTACGACCTGGCACCTGCTTGCCGAAGCATCTCCGCGATTTCCATATGCCCACGTCTTTCAGCCCAACTCAGTGGCGCCGCCCATTTCGGCGCGTCGGGAATATTCACGTAAGCCCCATGTTCGAGCAGAAAAGCAACCACCTCTTTGTGGCCCGCGCGGACATGCCAACCCAGCGGCGTCGAACACAGTTCCTCATCTTGAACGTTCACGTCAGCCTTATCGTCGAGCAACACTTCTGCCATCTCAATCATCACGGCTTCGCTATTGCTCCATTCTTCCTCACGTTCCAGATAGCTACCACCGATCCAATGCAATAGGGTTGAGTTTTCCGGCCCCCGGACGTTAACGTCAACTCCATAATCCAGAATCATCCGCACGGTTTCTCCGGCGCCGCTCTGCAGCCCCCAACGCAGACATTCAAACCAATAATCCGCGTCAAAATCCGGTTCACAACGCAAGCACATTCTTACGACGTTGACGTCTCCGAAACTCAATCCCCAACGCATGGTCTGTCGAACCACGCCTTCACTACGATCTTGAGGCAGACAGCCTGCTTCCGGAACAGCCATGGCGCGATCCAGTAACTCACCAATCACGCAATATTGCCTCGCCTTCACGTACGTCCACATCATCGGACGCCCGCCGTTAACATAAACGCGGTTTGCCAATTCCTGGTTGCCCGACAGCAACGCCTCGTCAGCTACTCCCAGTTCCGATTCATTTGAGGGTGCATCCGTTCGGGCGCCGCGTTCCATTAACCGTTCGGCCACATCAAAATGTCTGCGTTCCAGTGCATAAAACAATGCGCCGGAAATATGTACCACCGTACCATTGCGTTCACATTTTGTATCCACGTCAGCGCCGAAATCCAGGAGCAGGTCCACGACTTCCAGGTGCCCTTCGCGCGCGGCTATCGCAAGGGGATAGGTCGATGCATTCTTGTTATTCACACGCCCGCACTGATAATTCACCAGACTGGAGTCCGCTTGCAGCATCTTCCTGACGCCTTCCAGATCACCAAGAGCACTGGCTACCCAGATGTCGCGATCTGCCCCATGTTCAAGCAACAATTCCGCCATCTTTCGATCCGCTGGCTTATCACGGTTGGGGCCATTACCTTTGAATAGAGCGCGGTGGATGGGTAGTTCATTCTCGGCATTCCTGATATTTACGTCGGCCCCAGCGGCGAGCAGGTCGGCCACAAGGTCAAACTGCATATGCCACACCACGTAGTGAAGCGCTGTATTACCGGTTGTATCTCTTTCGTTTACAATTGCTGGTTCCCTGTCCAATATGAAACGCACTTTCTCGATCTCCTGCATCCGGGCTGCATCGCAAAATTCCACCCCGCGAGATGTCGTCCCTTGTTGCGCGTTCAACCACGCTTCAATTAAAGCGACGATCTCGGTGTGCCCTCGGTCCCGTGCCAATGTCAACGGCTGCGACGCCTCCCGGTTAGGCCAGATCCCAACGGCCGGACTGGCTCCCGCCTCAAGCAGTATCTTAACGACCTCGGTATGACCTTCCCGAGCGGCATAATGAATGGGGCGCCGCCCGTGTTGCGGATGGTTTTTGGCAGTTGCCAGATCCGGATTCCTCTTCATCAGCGTCTCTACTCTTTCCACGTCTCCGGCTTGCGCAGCGTTGCACATGCCGATTGCGTCTGCAAATACGTCGTCTCTTGACGGGGATTCATTTCGATGAGTCCTCTTTGCCATTGTTGGAAACCTCTACTACATATATTGGCGTGCTGAACGCCATTGTTTAATCCATCAGGATGCGTTCGCTGCCAGCCAAAACAACTGCCAATTTCTCCCGATATCGGACACCTCGCCTAACTGCCTACGAAGTGCCGGAAGAGTGGCTTCACTTCCTCCGGAAGTCCCTCGTACACGTCTCGGCTCAGGGGCTCCATTTCGTAGTTCTTCCCGCCGGTCTCCACCACCATCATCTCGTGCTCCGGCGTGCCTTTGTGCGTCGGATTCAGGTTTAGCCACCAGGGCGCGTAACGCACGATCAGGGCCACCCGGGGGCTGCCGCTACGGTTGGGGGCAACCGCGTGCCACTGCCGGCTGTCGTAGAGCAGTACCGATCCCGCCCTGCCCTGGGCATTGATCTCGGTCGGCTGGGGCGCCTCGTTGTCGAAGCCGGCGATGTCTCCCGTCGCCGGATTGTGGTCCTTCAGGTGCGTGCCGGGCAACAGCAGCGTCCCTCCGTTGGCCGCGGTGAAATCGGTCAGCATCCACAGCGACGACGCGTGCATCATCGCGTCCGGGTAGGGGGTGGGGACATTGGAGGCATTCGTCTGGTTGAACGGCCAGTCCGCGTGCCAGTAGCCGCGCTCGTTCCCCGGATGGTTCACCACGACGTCGGTGCAGGAGATCCTCAGCCAGGGACCGAAGATAATCTCGAGGGCCCCGACGATCCGCCGGTCGGCCAGGTACGGCGCGAACGACTGGTCGTGGTTGATGGCCTGCTTGAGCACGCCGACGCCGCGGGCGCCCACGCGGTGGCCTCTGGCCCGAGTCGCCCTCTCCGTGGCTTGGTGGGCGGCGTCATTGGCGGCCTGCGCCCGCAGGACGCGTTCGCGGATCCCGTCCACTTCCCCGGAGGGGATGACGTCCTCGACGATACAGCAGCCGTTTTCCCTGATATGGCGCGCAATTTCACGTGGATCCATGTGTTTGTCCTTTGCCGTGGCCCGCCTGCGTATGTGCTAACCGTACACCGCCTGAATCATGGCATTGATGTAACCGAAGCAGTACGCGTAGGACTGATAGGAACGGTTCGGATCGTCGTCGGTCCAAGGGACGTGGTCGGGATCAATGCCGTAACAGTAGCCGGTGTCCTTGAGGGCCTTTATAACACGGTAGAAGTCCATGTCTCCCTCATCGGGCAGAGACTCGCGGAAGCTGTACAGCCCTCCGATGATGTTTCGATAGTGAACCAGGAAGATCGTATTTCGGCTGCCGAAGTACTCAATGATGGGATAGATTTCAGTGGCCGGGTCTTCGAGCCCTTCCGCGACGGAGCCCACGCAGAAGTTCCAGCCGTGATAGGGCCCGCGCTGAATCTCGATGAAACGCTTCATGCCCTCGAAGTCATTGAGGACTTTGTCAACGCCCTTGTAGCCGGGAGGCGTGGCGGGGTCCTCCTGTGAATTGCCCATTCGCACCTTGAATTCTTCCGCCACTGGAATCATCCGTTCCAGCAGATACTCGATGCGTTCCCAGTACATGTCCGCCGTGACGCGGCCGGCCTCGGTAAGCCCGGCCTGTTCTTCCGCGGGAATCTTGTCCACGCGGAAAGCGGTGTGGAAGAAGCCGCCTCGGCCCTCTTCCGGTTCGGTGCGGTCGATGGGCAGGACGCAGGTGTTATAGCGCAGGGAGTCGATGCCGGCGCGCGAGGCCGTTCGGATCATCTCGCACACAATGTCGATTTCCCGGTCGCGTTCCGGGCTTTTGCCATAATAGATGATGTTGTGAAAACGCTCGTATATCGGCAGCGAGCTCATATCCAGTGTGATCCCGAACCGCTCGTGGTGTTCCCGTACCTGGACCAGTTCGTCGAGGTCCCATCCTCGGCCGTCATGGAACGGAAAGACAACGGCCTTGTGGCGCACGCCGCAGCGCTGCAGAAAACGCAACTCGGCATCGGTGGACCCGAAACTCTGCGTGCGCACGTACATGCGCCCGCCGTTCGACGACGATGACTGCGACGCGTCTCCGGAGGCGGAAGCCGCCGCCTCCCCGGCTGCGAGGCCCTGTTCAAATGGATCCGATTTCGTCATGTGATTCCTTTCGCTGTTAGGGTATCGACTGGCATAGACAGAAGGCGCAAACTGTCGCCGTTTGCCCCATGGTTCATTGACGCCCCCTCGGCGCGGCGCCTGTTTTTCTGGCTCTTCTCCCCCTTTCCTTCAGGAGAGGGGGCCGGGGGGAGAGGTCTGCGCCGTCCGGAAGACATCATCAAATGCAAACGGTTCGCTCGCGGCAATCTCTTTTCTGGCTGCTTCGGCCAAACGGTCCCACTGCTCATCGGTTGTGGCTTCAAAACGTGCTGTCCAGACATGCTCATCCTTCAGGTCGGCCAGAATACGTGTGGCAATGGTATCCTGTTTGTCTGGCGGAAGCCTTTGGATTTCCGAAAATGCCTGCTGAAGCAATTTGGTCACTTCTTCAACTCCTTGCGCGAGTGCGCAGTCATCTGGAAATATTACTCCAAATTCCCTCATTGGTTGGATAGACTTCTGACCAGGCAGGTAGCTGGAGTTTAAGGCTGTTCTGCTCCGTCACTCCCTCGATTGCTCGCTTGTTTACGCGGGACCATCGTCTCATTCATGCAGTCACTGATAGCTCCACCTGAATAAACGAAAACCTCGTGCGAAATCTCACATGAGGTTGAAACTGCAACTCCTGGTTTAAAACTGAGTCATCCCAACCAGTCTTGTATGAATCCGACATACTCAGGAACCGGCATCATCTCCAGATCTTTGTCTCTGAAGCCCTCGGCCTCCCTCTCAAGATAGAAGTTGGCCATATACTTGCGAAGCTTCCCCCCGACTGTTCACTTAGCCTTTATCCATTTTTGTACCGTTCCATCTCGTCTGTGGATGACAACGTCACTGCCATTCGATATTTCGCTGGCGCCTTTTTCGGCAGCAGACTTGGAGTCGTAGATTTTCGACGCTCTGGAATTCCCTTCCTTCTTGACGACCCAGCGATCTCTTCTTGAGATGACGTGCACTCTCCTGCAATTGGATGCTTGTGATTTTTGCGCCATGGCAGGTCCCTTCTCACACTCGTACGTGTTACCTTGAGTCAATTGCGAATATAGCGCACCTTGCAGACCGAAAGAAGGAATTCGATCAATCCCCGCCAGTCGCATTCCCGGTGGCACGTGAAATTATACCGACAATTGGAAGCTATGGCAAGAACGAAGACGATTTCTGTCGCGCTCAGCCGTACGCGCCTTATTTGCCAGCCCAAGATCCGCAAGAATCAGGGGCTGACTCGTTAATTTTCGTACCTGACAGTGACCTTAATGAACCCCATACATTGACTATCATTCCCCCATTAACGTCCATCCTTCTCCAGAACACCGGCGAGCGTATCGGACGCCCACTGATTGATGCTCTTCCCACTGACTTCCGCCGCCGTGGCAATCGCGGCGTGGACCTGTGGTGGAATCCGCAACATCAGATTTCCGGAATAGGGCTTTTGAGGGGGTCTGTTCAGCTTTTCACAGGTTTCGAGATAGTCTTCCACCGATTCTACAAAAGCACTACGCAGTTCCTCGACCGACTCGCCGTGAAAACCCACCACATCATTGATCCCCGCAATATGACCGACGAAGCAGCCGTCTTCATCGCTATAGTCAATTCGAGCCGCGTATCCTCTATACGTCATCGTATTCATGGGATTATTTTTTCTCGTTTCCCGCCGATCGCTCATCAATGTCTTTCTCTTTGTGTCTCCAAAAGGCGGTGAGACGGTAGAGGGTAGACGGTAGAAGAAATCATTGCCCGGTATGTTATTCCTCATTGCCTCCGGTACAAGAAGAAACTTCAAAAGGCAGGAAATCGTCTCCCCTCTCCCGGCTTACGTCTAACCGCTCTTTGGCTACCCGTACGCCCCTTTTTCGTGCCGTCCCAGGAGCCGCTGGAGGCGGGGGCCGGCGTCTTCCCAGACATGGTCCGGCATGCGGTAGTCGATGAACGGATAGAGGCGCTGGGCGATCATTCGCTGGCTGTAGACAACGGAACCCACGTACCGGACCTCGTCGGAATTGTTCCGCGAACCGCAATGCCAGACCTGGTTGTGGAACATGTAGACGTCGCCCGGATTCGCGACCAGGGATACCGGCCCCCGGCCTTCAAAGGTCGGACTCTGGCGGTCGTTCGGATTCCGGCCCGCAAAGTGGCTTCCGGGAATGACCTGCGTGACGCCGTATTCGACGGAATCGGCCCTGCTCAGGGGGATCATCACGTTGATCACGAAGCAGGGTATGGGGATATCCGGACTGTGGCGCGGGACGCCATCCGGCAATGGGAAGTGGATTCTGTCGTCCAGGTGCCAGCCGCCGCCCTGGCCGGGTTCGTAACGCAGGGCGTTCTGCGACATCATATGGCAGTCCTCGCCGAGGATGGCCTCCGCCAGGCTGACAATGGGCTCCCGCTCGATAAGGTCCAGAAAATTGCGGTCGTATTCGTACATGCGCATCATGCTGATGCCGCGGATGTGGTCGCCGGCTTCGTCCGCCTGGATCCGGGGATCGTTCCATTTGCGTACCATGCCGTCCCTGAGCGCGTCAATCTCCTCGACATTGAGCACGTTTTCAATGAAGTAATAGCCGTCGCGGCTGAACTGTTCCACGATCTTCCGCGTGGTTTCTTCGTCGAAGGCCTGTGTGTCTCTTGCGATGACGCTGTTATCGTATGTGGTCATACTTACCTCCATGGCTGTGCTGCGTTTTCCCGAATATAGGGATCGGCCAGAGCGGACACAATGGATTTGAAGGCGGGCGCACAGACCCTTTTTCTTTGACATCCGCGGGAAACTGTGCCATCATGGCAGCATTGCCGGGCACGGCGTCGCCGCAATGCGGAACGAGAGGTCGTACGCGTCTGTCCACAACACCTGGATCCACAGTCGATATGGAGGAATGCATGGCCGTAAGCACTCAGGATTTGCAGGCGGTTATCGACGGTTTTCCAAGAACGGGACTGGCGGAACTGCCCACGCCCCTGCACGATTGCCCGCGATTCTCGGAAGCGCTGGGTGGGAAGGTGAGGGTACTGGTAAAACGGGATGATCTGACCGGTCTCGCATTTGGTGGAAACAAGACGCGCAAGTTCGATCTTGCCCTGGGCGACGCGCTGTCAGACGGTGCCACGGCGTTGATTACGGGGGCGGCGTCGCAGTCCAACCACGCGCGGCAGGCGGCTGCTGCTGCGGCCAGGCTGGGCATGAAATGCGTGCTGGTGAACCGCCACGACCATCGAAGTCTGATGGGCATTCAGGGAAATCAGCTTCTGGACAATATCTTTGGCGCTGACGTCAGGCTGGTTGCGGAAGGGGTCAACCAGGAAGAGGTGAAGAACCGGGCGGCGGAGGAACTGCAGGCGCAGGGAGAGAAACCCTATATCATCGGACGGCGGGCGGTGGTTCTGGGTACGGTGGCGTACGTCGGCTGCCTGTTGGAGATTGTAAAGCAACTCGAGGCGATGGACGCGCGGACGGATTTCATCTGTACGGCATCCGGACACGGTACGCACGCGGGTCTGGCATTGGGTGTCAAGGCGCTGGGGCTGCCGGTTCGCACACATGGATTCTCGCCGAGCAGGGGAGACAACGCGAGGCGAAACGCGCAAATTGCGGAAATCGCCAACGAAACCGCGGCGCTGATGGAACTGGATGTTCTGATGACTGCTGGTGAAATGGAGAATACGGACGCCTACGTGGGAGAGAACTACGGGATTGTCACCGAAGCTGGGCTGGACGCACTGCACCTGCTGGCGAGGACGGAGGGCATTCTTCTGGATCCGGTATACACGGGCAAGGCCATGTCCGGGGTCATCGACCGGATCCGGACGGGAAAGATTCCGTCAGGATCGACCGTGGTATACGTGCACACGGGAGGCAACCCGGCGCTGTTCGCCTACGCGCCGGAGCTTATTGCCCACGGCGACTATCGCCAGAACGTCGTAACTCGGTGATGTGCCTGTCATATAGCGGGATGATGTACGGGTTCAGGTGGGTTGATCCGGAGGTAAAAGGCAGGTGGCAGTCGATCCAGGTTATCTAGTAAGGCCGGCAGGAACTGACGATGTGCGTGCGGTCGTGGGTTTATCGAAACTCTGGGCTGATGAAGGCTGTACAATCGGCTATGTCGCGGTGAAGGAAGGCGACAAGCATCTACAGTCATGGCTTGACGGCGGATATTTTTTCGTTGGCGAAGTTGAATGTGGTGTCATTGCATACGCTGCCGGGGTCGTGAAAGTCGGGAAAAACGCGATATTCGAACCCGATGGCGAGCGCTATCTGGATGTTCATGAGGTCTTTGTCCATATTGACCACCGCGAAAAGGGAGTCGGAGACCGACTCATGGAGGCATTGCTATCCAGATCGGAATCGGAAGGAATCAACCGCTCCATGGTCGGCTCAAATAACGTCGATTGGCTGCGTACGTATCGATTCTATGAACGGCACGGCTATGGGATGTTTTCAATACAGATGTACAAATAATCGAGATTGGGATATCACGACGTTTCATCTACCTGATAGGCGCAGGGATTTCCAAGGAGGAACGCCATGACAGAGGACGAGAAATATCTCTTCGATCTGAACGGGTACCTGGTACTCAAAGACGTTCTGACGTCGGAGGAAGTCGACCGCTGCAACGAGGCGATCGATCGCCATGACGATCAGCTCAGGGAGAGGGAGGGGTCGCTCACGATAGGCGCGCCGGCGCTTGGGGGCACGTCGAACAGGAAGGACCTGGGCGGAATGCTGGCTTGGGAGCGGCCGTGGTGCGAACCCTTCAGGGCGATGCTCGTGCATCCCCGTGTGATGCCCTATCTGCACGTGATCCTGGGCAAGGGATATCGGCTGGATCACGGGCCGGGTCTGATCGCCATGGACAAGGGCTGCGAAGGGGGCACGCTGCACGGGGGCGGCGTGGAACGTCCGGACCTTTCAGAAGCGTATTTTTTCAAGAGCGGGCGCATCTACTGCGGGCTGACGGTCGTGGAATACCTGCTGGCGGACGAGGGGCCGGGCGACGGGGGCGTGGCCGTGTTGCCGGGAAGCCACAAGGCGAATCTGGCGTGCCCCAGGGAGATGACGCGGGGTGAGAAATACCAGGAACACGTGGTGGAGGTCAATGGCCGCGCCGGAGACGTGGTGATTTTTACGGAGACGCTGACCCACGGGACGTTGCCGTGGACGGCCGACCATCAGCGGCGGGCGCTGCTGTACAAGTTCAGCCCGGGATTTCAGGCTTACGGGGTGGGCGCGCATACGGTGTCGTACCCCGACTACATCATGGACATGACGGAGGCGGAACGGGCGGTGATGGAACATCCCCATTACCATTAGCAGTCCGTTGATCTGGTTGCGGCTGAGCGCAGCGAAGTAGGGAGACTGAATGCCGACGTTCGGAGCAGCGGCGGTTGTCATTTCTGAAGGGGACGTGCTGCTGATCAAGAGGCGGGACTGCGAGGCGTGGGCGCTGCCGGGCGGGAACGTAGAGGCAGGAGAAACCGTCGCGGAAACGGCCATCCGCGAGGTTAAAGAAGAAACGGGGATCGCGATCGAGCTGACGCGGCTTGTGGGAATTTACGCAAGCCCGCGCTGGCTTTCCGGGGGAAATCACACGGTTGTCTTTGCGTCCCGACCCCTCAGCCAGAGAATGACGCCGCAACCGGAGGAGGTTATCGAATCCGGTTATTTTTGTGCCAATCAGCTGCCGGATCCCTTTGTCTGGTGGCACCGCCGGTGGATCGGCGATGCCCTGGACGGGGTCTGCGGCACCGTCTGTCTGCAGGACCGGATCTGGCCGTGGGAAGCCGATGTCAACCGGAGGGACCTGCGTCGGATATTTGTGGAATCCGGGTTGTCCCCGCAGGAATTCTTTCAGAAATATTTGACTCGGGCAGGCGCCGAACGAGAACGCGTTCAGGTTTGACAGCCCGTTGAAAGAGCCCATCCGGGCTACGGCCGGCCCTTGCGGTCGAATTACTGCGTTGCGCTCCCTCGCCGAATCGAAGGATGGGACTCGGTCGCGCGCCTTGTCTTCGGCCTCGCCTGCGGAGCGACTTTATCAACGGACTGTTAGCCGGGAAGCGGAGAACCCAGGGTATGACCTATGACCTGGTGTTGAAAGGCGCCACCGTGATTGACGGCGCCCAGGGGTTGAACGGGGAGTACGACGTGGCGGTGAATAGTGAAAAAATCGCCGCCGTGGAGAAGGAAATCGTCGAGCCCGCGAGAGAAACGGTGGACCTGGGAGGAAGGATTCTGACGCCGGGCTGGATCGATATCCATACCCACATCTACGCGGGAGCGACCACCTGGGGCATCCGGGGGGATGCGCTCTGCCTGGCAACCGGGGTGACAACGGTCGTGGACGCGGGCAGCCCGGGATGGGCGAATTTCATGGGCTTCAGGGATTACGTCGCGGCGCCGGCGCGGACGCAGGTCCTGACGTTCGTGCATATCAGCGGGATCGGGTTGACCTACGGACCCGTGGGCGAGATGCAGGACCTGAGGTACGCGGACCCGGAGCGCACGGCGTACATCATCGGTCGATGGCCGGAACTCTGCGTGGGCGTGAAGGTGCGCGAGGGTAAACACCAGGTGGGGGACAACGGGGTGGCGCCGCTGAAACTCGCGGTAAAGGCCGCCGAGCTTTCGAACTCGAAAGTGATGGTGCACGCCGGCGCCGGCGTTCCTCTGCCGGACGTGCTGGGCGTGGTTCGCACCGGGGATATCGTCACCCACTGCTATCACGGCGGCGGCGATACGATCCTGGGCAACGGGGAACGGGTCATTCCGGAAGTGTGGGCGGCACGGGAACGGGGCGTCCTGTTCGACCTGGGCCACGGCGGCGGCAGTTTCCTGTTCGAAGTGGCCAAGAAGGCGCTGGCTCAGGGTTTTCCTTCGGACGTGATCAGCACGGACCTGCACGTGCACTGTTTGAACGATCCGGTCTACAGTCTGCCCGAAACGGCCTCCAAGATGCTGAATCTGGGAATGGAGTTGCCGGAGGTCGTCTACCAGACAACAGCCGCGCCGGCGGCCGCGATCGGAAGGGACGATGAACTGGGTACGTTGAAGGTTGGGACCGTGGCGGACCTGGCGGCGTTCGAGTTGCGGGATGGCGCGTTCGAGTTCCGGGACGTGGGCGACAACCAGGAGGTGGGCTCGCGGATGATAACGCCCGTGTTGACCGTTCGAAAGGGAATCCTGTACAGGCCGGCAGACCTTAAAGAGGAAGTCGCGGAGACACTCCGCAGGGCGATAGAGATGAAAGCGCTGGTGAGAGGAAGGTTCGACAGGACGTTTCTCAAGTAGATCGAACGCTCCGCGCGCCGCAATTGAAGATACAGGAAGGAAGCATCTCATGTCGTTGACAGGTGCCGAAGTGCTGGTCGAAGGTCTGATTGCGGCCGGGGTAAAGCACCTGTTTTCGCTTTCTGGCAACCAGATCCTTTCGGTTTACGATGCGACAATCGGGCGGGACATCGAACTGATCCACACCCGCCACGAAGCCGCGGCCGTCCACATGGCGGACGGTTGGGGCAGGTTGACGGAGGAGCCCGGTGTCGCACTGCTCACCGCGGGGCCCGGACACTGCAACGGGCTGACGGCGCTCTACGTGGCGCTGATGGCGGAGTCGCCGCTGTTGATGTTGAGCGGTCACTGTCCGGAGGCGCAGATCGGGCGGGGCGCGTTCCAGGAGATCGATCAGGCGGCCGCCGCGCGGCCCGTCAGTAAGGCGTCCTGGCGGGTGGAGAGAAGCGAAGATCTGGAAGGCGACCTGTCTAGGGCGCTGGAACTGGCGGTATCCGGCCGCCCCGGTCCGGTGCACCTGAGCTTACCGTCGGACGTCCTTGAAGCATCGGCGCGCCGCTCGCACAATGCGCCTTCGAACGGCGCGGCGGACGCGGTGGACGGAAATTTGGACGGGGTGCTGGCACTGCTGAGCAGGGCGGAGCGGCCGCTGATGCTGGCCGGACCCGCGATGGGACGGGGGCAGCGCTGGCTGGCCGTGGAAGCGCTGGCGAAGGCAACGGGGATCCCGGCGCTGCCGATTGAGAGCCCGCGTGGCGTCAACGATCCGGCGCTGCGCCGGGCGGCCGTGTGCCTGGCGAGCGCCGACGTTGTGCTTCTGCTTGGCAAGAAGCTCGATTTTTCGCTGCGCTTCGGGCAGCGCCCGTTTTTTTCCGAACAGCGAAGGTTCATTCAGATCGACGCGGAACAGAGTGAATTGCGGGACTGTGTGGCGCTGCGTTTTTGCGCGGACCCGTTGGAAGCGACGCGACGGCTTGTGGAGATGGCGCGCGAGCGAACCTGGAATTCCGGGTCGTGGCGGTCAGACGTGGACAGCTTGCGTGTCGCCGCACCGGCGGAATGGGACGGCCTGCTGCGCCCTGCCGCCAGCCCCGTGCATCCATTGGGCGTGTGCGAGGCGGTGCAGCCGTTCCTGGATGACGGGGCGATATTCGTGAGCGACGGCGGGGAGTTCGGGCAGTGGGCGCAGGCGGGACTGGCGGCGGAGATCAGGTTGATCAACGGACCGTCCGGCGCAATCGGGAGCGCGTTGCCGATGGGTCTGGCGGCAAAGCTGGCCTTTCCGGACAGGACCGTGTTCGTCTTCCAGGGGGACGGGACGTTCGGTTACCATGCGATGGAACTGGATACGGCGCTGCGCTATGGGCTGCCGGTTGTCGCGATCGTGGGAAACGATGCAAGGTGGAATGCCGAGCACGTTCTCCAGGTCGAAACCTACGGCGCCGATCGTACTGTAGGCTGCGATCTGCGCGAGACAAGGTACGATCGGGTTGCGGAGGCGCTGGGCGGATACGGGGCCTTTGTGGACCGCGCGGAGGATCTCCCGGACGCGCTGAACGAAGCGGTGGCGTCCGGCCTTCCCTCGTGCGTGAACGTGGCGATTGAACCGGCCGCCGCGCCGACATTTCGATGATAGACAGCTATCAGCTCTCAGCCGTCAGCGGTCAGCCGAAAGCAAAAAGCGGGTAGTCACGTAAGCCGGTAGACGGGAGAGATTGCCTGCCTTGTGAGGATTCTCTTCGTGCCGGAGGCAAGAAGGAATAAGACAGCGGGCAAGGATTTCTTCTACCGGCTACCGTCTCCCCTCTCACCGACACTCAAAAGGGGGCAGGGGACGTTGGGACGGGGGTGGTATTCAACCATTCAATTTCAGTTGAGGAGGAGATTTGCGTGCAGAAATCGTCATGATCGGGACCGAGCTTCTGCTGGGGGAAATCGTGGACACGAACGCGAACCTGCTGGCCGTGGCGCTCCGGAATATCGGAATGGACCTCTATTACAAGACCACAGTGGGAGACAACGAGGACCGCATAACGCAGGTACTCAATCTCGCGCTTGATCGGTCGGACGTGGTGATCACGTCGGGAGGCATCGGGCCGACCGTGGACGACGTGACCCGCCAGGCGATTGCGCGCGCGACGGGCCGGAAGCTGATCTACAGCGAGGAACTGGAACGACAGATCGCGGCGCGCTTTCGCGGTTTCGGCCGGAAGATGGCCGCGAACAACAAACGGCAGGCGTATCTGCCGGATGGCGCGCTGCCGCTTGAGAACCCCGTAGGGACCGCGCCGTGTTTTCTGAGCGAAGATACGGAAGAACGCGGGTTCATTGTCTGCCTGCCCGGCGTCCCCAGGGAACTGGCGCACCTGCTGGAGCATACCATCGTGCCGCTGCTCGTGGAAAGGATGGGAGGGATAAAGGTAATCCAGGTGCGGGTACTCCGGACGTGCGCGGTCGGCGAGAGCAATATCGACCGGGGTATCGGGGACCTGATGGCGTCGTCGAACCCTACGGTTGGCCTGGCCGCGCACGCGGGACAGACGGACGTTCGCGTGACAGCCAGGGCCGATTCGGAGGCGGATGCCGACGCGCTCATTGCCGGTATGGAGGCCGAACTCCGAAACCGGCTGGGCGTGGCGGTCTACGGCGTCGGCAAAGAGACCGTAGCCGAAGTCGTGGGCCGGCTGCTGTCAGAGCGGGATTTGAAGCTGGGCGTGGTGGATACCTTGACCGGGGGACAACTGTCGCGGGAATTGAACGAGGCGGGATTCCAGAGCGTCATCGCCTCGGATTTGCACGGAAGCCACGCCGATCAGGCGGTAGCTGATGCACGCGCCGGATTGCAGCAAGACGGCGATGAGCGGACGCTGGCGGGAATTCTTGCGGAGCAGGTTGCGCCTGAAGGCGGCATGGGGCTGGCGATGATCGGTCCTTTGGCGGGTAGGTCGACGGCAATTGCGGTCCGTGGGCCGGGCGATCTGAAGACGAACGAGGAGGGGCGACGCTTCGAAGACTCGGACCTGGTTCGGCGGTGGACGGTGATGCTGAGCCTGGACCGCGTCAGAAGGGCCGTGCTGGGCGTGCTGGAGTCTCCGGTGGACTGGAATTAGCCATCAGCGGCGAAACAGGAGGATTATCCATGGCTGGCGCGAAAGACATAGGCTCCAGACTTGAGCTATTCGTCGACGACTGGCTGATCGACACGATGACGAACACGAGCCTCAAGCTCCATCCTCCGGCGCCGGCTGAGGTCGCCCTCGACTTCGACCAACCCTGGGAAGGGGAGACGTCCTGGGTAGCCAACGTCATCCTCGACGACGGGCGCTATCGCCTCTGGTACCGTGCCACCGGCCCCGATGGAACGAACCGGACGACCTGTTACGCGGAGAGCCCCGACGGCATCCACTTCGTGCGTCCAATCCTCGGGCTCCACGAGTTCGAGGGCTCGAAGGAGAACAACATCGTTATGGGTGCCACGCACTGGAACGCCTGCGTCTTCAAGGATCCCAGTCCGGCCGTGCAGGACTCACAGCGGTACAAGGGCTTCCTGAGGGGAAAGAAGCTGGACGGGCGCTGTACGATTTACGGCTATGGCTCGCCCGACGGCATCCATTGGGAGCTGATCCGGGACAGACCGATCCTGCATGCGCCACCCGACGGCCGCCCCAACTTCGACTCACCGAACGTGGCTTTCTGGGACGTCAATATTCGCAAGTACGTCAGCTATTTGAGGGGTTTCACGCCCGATTGCGATGGTGGCGGGGGCCCCGCTCAGGGTGGCGCATACCGGTCGATTCGGAGGGCCGAGTCGGACGACTTCCTGGACTGGACCGTGCCGGAGCTGATCGACATGGGCGGAAGGCAGAAGGAGCACCTTTACACCAACGCGGCGACCCAGTACTTCCGCGCTCCCCACGTCTACCTGATGTTCCCCAAGCGGCTTCGGCTTGGCCGGAAATTCCACACGGACTGGGTGTCCGACGGCCTGTCCGAGGGGGTCTTCATGTCCAGCCGAGACGGCATCCGGTGGGACCGCCGGTTCATGGGGCCGTTTATCCGCCCTGGCCTTGACTCACGGAACTGGAATGAGCGGAATATGGCCGCCGGCGTCGGCGTTGTGCCCACCGGTGCCGATGAAATATCGATCTACTACGTGGAGAACTACCGGAACCCGACGTGCCGGCTCCGCCGGGGCGTTCTTCGGACCGACGGTTTCGTCTCCGTCAACGCGCCCTTCGGCGGCGGCGAGATCATCACCAGGCCCTTCACGTTTGCCGGCAGTGAGCTGGTCATCAACTATTCGACGTCGGTGGCCGGCGAAATCCGGTTCGAAATGCAGGACGAACGTGGCAACCCCATCGAGGGCCGCTCCCTCTCCGAAAGCGCGGACATCTTTGGAGACGAGATTGCGCGGGCGGTCAGCTGGGACAGCGGCTCGGACGTGTCTGCGCTGGCCGGAAGGCCGGTGCGTCTTCGCGTGGCGATGAAGGAGGCCGACCTCTACGCCATTCGCTTCCGGTAGCTGATGGGGCGTTCGACCCTGAATGCCCTTCATGGCCGGGATCCCGCCCTCGATTCTTCGAATGTGTGCGTAACGAGACCTGGAGGAAATAAGCATGGCCGATTCAGGAAAGCCGAATTTTCGAAAGCCGGCCCCTGACGGCGTTATCGAGCATATCGGGGTTGGCGCCGGAAGCGCGACGGCTGTTGTGGAGGCGCGGGGCGGGCTGCTGATGATAGCGGGCCGCAAGTGTTACCGGTCCGGAGACGCCGGATTGACCTGGGAAGAAGCGGAAGCGCCCGACTGGGAATCCCTCGGAGAAACCTCCTGCCTGTCGTGCATCCGGTTGCAGTCCGGCGGGCTTGCCCTCGCGCATCTTGGTAAAGGAAACCGGCATCGCGGATCCGAGATGTTCAACTGGAATCCGTTCTACCTGTCGGTATCTGACGACGAGGGCGGGTCCTGGTCCGGAGGGTGGCCGATGAATCTGCTCGGGGGGCCGTATTACGATACGATGATTCAGATGCCCGGCGGCAGGCTGGTGATGCCGAGCCGGATCTGCCACAGCAATAACCACCATTCGGGGTTGGAGTACGCGCGGGTGAGCAGCTACGGGTCCTGGAAGGGGCTGCGCCTTCAGGTGAGCGGGCACTATCATTACCCCGAGGTGGATATCGCCGCTGTGAGTTATTCGGACGACGACGGCCGCACGTGGCAGATGTGCGGGGGTCAGTTGATGGGCTGGTTCGATGCCGGGGGCATACCGAACGGCCGCGGCGGCATCACCGCGGTCGACGAACCGGGCGTGGCCGTGTGTCCGGACGGACGGCTGATGATGATGGCGAGGTCCACGGTGGGGCGGCTGGTGCAGTGTTACAGTGAGGACGGCGGCGAGACCTGGACGCCCGTGGTTCCGAGCGACCTGGCCGCTTCCTATTCGCCGCCCAGGCTCAGACGGATTCCGGGTACGGGCGACTTGATGTGCGTCTGGAACCAGACGTCAAGGGAGGAAATCCTGAGAGGGTACCGGCGCGGAAGGCTGTCCTCGGCAATCTCGAGCGACGGCGGCGCCAGCTGGTCTCACTTCAGGACCATCGAACTCAGCGGCGGGATGGAGGACGTGGAACGGGTCCCCGCTCAGTATCCCGTCAGCCCCGTGATCGCGCTTCCGGAGCTGGGGACGCTGCCGGACGACTTCGCGACGTTCGATTACGCGAACGTATGGTTTCACGGCGACCGCGTGCTGCTGATGTATCATCGAAGCTGGGTGGAGGCGGATGAGGACACCGGCGAAGCCGTGACGCTCGGTGAACGGAAGCTCACGGCCAGAAAGCCCGGCGAACTGGTGCTACGTGTCTATCCGCTGGCGTGGTTCTACGATCGCAAAGGAACATGAGCGGCGCACGACAACAGTTCCCGGTCCCGATCGTCGCAGTTTTTGCGGTCCGTTTCGGAGCAGATTCAACCAAATACATTGACTAATCTGATAATTTGCATTATAAATTAGGGATTCCCGCGAGAATCTTAATAGAGGACAACCAACTGACCAGGAGGCTTCGGTGGATCGCGAGATGAATAACATGGGGTTTTGCCTGGGCGTTTTCGGTCTCGGCGCCATCATCGGGATGGCTCTGGGGATAATCGCCGGTGTTCTGCTGGCGCCCCGGAGCGGTATCGAAACCCGCCAGACCGTTCGACGCAACGTGGACAGAGCCGTCAACAAGGGCAGGTCATTCGTGGAACGCATCCGCGCGCAAAACGGCGACGGTGCGGAAGAACCCGCCGAATCCTAGATTTTTCGTCCACGTGGCATTCGACAATATAGGCAGGTCATGGATTTGTACTGCCTGCGTGGCGTTGGACCTGGATACTCACCTGCGAAGGAGTGACTCTTGAAAAAGGCAATTGCCGCAGCGATTCTGGGTTGTCTGCTCAGTGGGGGACAATGGGCTTTTGCCGGAGAATTGTCGATTTACGGTTTTGTCCGCTTCGACGCCGTTTTCGACGATTCGAAGATGCAGAGCCACCAATTCGGCTTCTGGGTAAAGCCGGAAGAACCTGGGGCCGAAACCGATGGCAATTTGACCATGTACCCGCGTCTCACCCGCCTCGGGGCGAGATTCAAACCCGTGAAGTTGGACGAAAACTCAAGCATAAGCGGACTCGTCGAGATCGATTTTCAGAACGGAGGCAGCGAATCGCGCCAGATTCTGCGTCTGCGGCAGGCCTATTTCAATCTTCAGCGGGGAGACTGGCACTTTCTTGCCGGTCAGTGCTGGGACGTGATCTCGCCGATCTTCCCTATAGCAAACAACGACGGTCTGATGTGGCACGCGGGCAACCTTGGAGACCGTCATCCCCAGGTGCGGCTTACGTACAAACCTGAGGGCGGGTTTTCCCTGGCGACGGCGGCAGGTCAAACCGGGGCCGTGGACAAGAAAGACCTGGACAAGAATGGCATTCTGGATGGCTGGGACGCGGCGCTGCCTTTCCTGCAGGCGCGACTCGGGCTGGAACAGCCCAAATTCAAGGCTGGCGCCTGGGCCCATTGGGGTGCGGAAGAGACAGCCCGACCCGTGGCTGGCGAGACCCGTTTCACCTCTGCTGCGGTTGGCTTCGACGCTTCGATTTCAATTACGGAAAAACTGACCCTGCAGGGTGAAGGCTGGACGGGCTCGAATCTCACGGACATCCGCGGCGGCATCGGGCAGGGCGTCAACACCTCGACGGGCGAGGAGATCGCCTCCAAGGGTGGATGGGCGCAGATCGTGATCATGCCCAATGCCCAATGGAAGCTCTACGCCGGGGCAACGGTGGAGCAGCCGGATGAGGATGCCGTGCCCTCGGGAGGGCGCACCAGAAATGGGGCCTTCTTCGCTGTCGGCCGTTATCGGCCCTGGAAGCCGTTACAGGTGGCCGTCGAATATCTTTACTGGAAAACCTCCTACAAGGGACCGAACGACGGGATCGCCAACCGGCTGGATATTCACTTTACCTACAATTTCTGAGGATCTGTCGGACCGAGGTTGAATTGACGTGAAGTCACCTGGCTTCAGGCGGGCCGGTATCAGTTGACGAGGAGCGGAATGGAAATCCCCAATTGCACCGAGGGACACCACGTGCGGGACGGCCATGCGTCCGATCTTACGCGAAGGTCGATGCTCCGTCGAGGCTTATTCGGGCTGCTGGCGTTGTCCTGGGGAGGTTGGCAGGACGCTGGAGCCCAGGACGGTGATTCAGGCAGGGTTTCACCAGATGATTCGGGCAGTGGCGAAGGTTTTGAAGGCGTTTATGACGGCAAGATCGTCCTGGGCATGTCCGCGGCGTTTTCCGGGCCCTCCCGGGGGCTCGGCAGCGAACTCTATAGAGGAGCCAAATCCTACTTCAACCATGTCAATAACCATGGCGGCGTTGGCGGCCGCCAGATTGACTTCAAGCTGTACGACGACGGGTACCAGCCGGATCCGTGTGTAAAGAACACGATGAAACTCATGATCGAGGATCGTGTCTTCCTGCTTTTCGGCTACGTTGGCACGCCAACCGTTACTCGTGCGCTTCCCCTGCTGAAAAAATTCCAGGACCAGCGAGTCTATCTGTTTTTCCCGTTTACCGGCGCCCAGCCGCAGAGGGAGCCGCCCTATGGGGATTTCGCGTTCAACCTCCGGGCGTCCTATCGACAGGAGACCGCCGGCCTTGTGAACAACTTCGTTCGGACCGGCAGAAAGCGGATCGCCGTGTTCTACCAGGCCGACGCGTACGGACGCAGCGGATGGGCGGGTGTGAGGGCGGCAATCGAGGCGCACGGCGAACATATCGCCGGCGAGGCGACCTACCGGCGGGGTCAAAGGTTCACCGGAAGCATGAGGCGGCAGGTTGAAATCCTGAAGAAGGCTTCTCCGGACGCCGTCATCTGTATCGGATCATACGCGGCGTGCGCCGCTTTCGCCCGCGACGCGATCGACCTGGGCCTGAAGGTGCCGATCGCCAATCTCTCGTTTGTTGGCAGCGAGAACCTGCTGCATCTGCTCAGTGAGGGCAGGGATGACGCGGAGACTTATACGAAGTACCTCGTCAACTCCCAGGTCGTGCCCAGCTATGAAGACACGTCCATTCCTGCCGTGAGAGAGTACCGGGTGTTGATGGCGCGCTACAACCCGGTCGTTCCCGAGGAACTCGTCAAAGAGCCCTACAGTCCGTTCGAGCAGAGCTTTGTCAGCCTGGAGGGTTTTCTCGACGCCAAGCTGATGACCGAGATAATCCGGCGCCTGGGAGACAATCCCAGCAGGGCCGGGCTGGAGGACGCGGTCTTCTCGGTCCGGGATTTCGACCTCGGCATCGGGGAGAAAGTTTCATTCGGACCCGACCGTCGACAGGGACTGCAAACCGTTTACTATACCGTCGTTCAGGACGGCCGCTTCGTCACTCTGAACGACTGGGAAAGCTGGCTTTCGTAATATGAAAATACAAAAGCTGTTTCAGAAAACACGGTTCGGCATCTTTGCGCTCTTCGGGCTGATCGTGCTGTCGACGTCTTTCCTGTGCATCTACACGGTAGACACGCAGTTGTCGGCCGAGTACGCGTCCAACAGCAAGGACATCGCGAAGACCATCGCCAACGCCAGTGTGGACATCCTCCTGAACCGGAATCTTGCAACGCTGCAGTCGATGATCGACCAGTTCGTCGAGATTCAGGGCATACGCTACATTTATATCACCAGCGAAGAGGGCGAGTACCTGGCGCATACCTTCGTTCCGGGCATCCCCGAGGAAATTCTCGCGAGCGATCCTTCCAGCACCGAGCCGGTTGAACGAAGCATTCCCGGTCTGGGCGATTTCCTTGAGGTGGGCAGCCCGATCCTGGCCGGAGTGGCCGGCACGGTACACGTCGGTATGGACCTGGACATCGTCGCACTCAAGATTCAACGCGCGATCGGCCAGCAGGTCATTCTCATCAGTATCTTTCTCGTTGTGGGCGTGCTGGCTTCGATCTGGCTGGTCAACCTGGCCGCAAAGCCGCTGGGAGGGCTTCTTTCCTACGCGGTGGACCTGGCCGACGATCGAAAGCAGGATAAGCAGGAAGACGACGAACTGCTCGCCCGCGATGATGAAGTAGGCGACCTCGCCCGGTTGTTCCGGCACATTTCAGGGAATTCGCCTGGCGTCGGGGGACCGGGAGGGTCGGCGGAAAAGCCAGGTTAATCGGAGGACGGGCGTTGCGTATTCCAAGAAGCGCTATCGCACTCTTTTGCACGGTTCTGCAGGTATGCTTCGGCACGGTTTACGCCTGGAGTTTTTTCCAGACGATCCTGGTTCGTCAGGGTGGCTGGACCCATACCGAAACCGCGTGGGCCTTCAGTATTGCGATCTTTACCCTGGGAGTCTCCGCAGCATGGGCGGGTAATATGCTCTCTCGGCTGGGTCCCAGGTTCCTGGCGGTAACCGGCAGCATTTTGTTTTCCGGCGGTTACCTGGTCTCGGGGGCGGCATTGCACCTGGACTCAATCTGGCTGTTCTACCTGGGTTACGGCGTGATAAGCGGCGCGGGAATCGGATTGGGGTACGTCACGCCCGTCGCCACGGTAGCGAAGTGGTTCCCGGACCGCAAGGGGTTGGCAACCGGTATCGTCGTCATGGGCTTCGGCGTCGGCGCCTTCCTTCTGAGCAAGGGGCTGGCGCCGTTTTTGATCGTGACCACGTCGGGCACGCTTCCGCTTGTCTTCATCTGGCTTGGGGTCATATTCGGCGTCATTCTGGTTCCCTGCAGCCTTGCCCTCAGCGATCCGCCTGCGTCCGCGACTCCCGCGGGCGGTACCGCCGATGATGCGTTTGACTACGGGGAGCCGGACTCCGCCGTAACGTACCTCAAAACGACCCAGTTCGTCATCATGTGGATCGTCTTCTTCTTCAACATCGCCGCCGGAATCTCCGTCATCAGCTTTCAGTCGGAAATCCTCCAGGAGATCTGGGGCCTCGCAGACAGTACGATCGAGCCGAGCACGCTGGCCGAATACGGCGCAACGCTCATCGCCGTCAGCTCGATCTGCAACGGATTGGGGCGTCTGTTCTGGGGACTGCTCTCGGACCGGTTCGGCCGGGTCACGGTTTTCAGGGTTCTCCTCGCCAGCCAGATGGTCGTCTTCGGCATCCTCATGACGGAGACCAATCCGTGGATATTCTCCGCCCTGGTCTGCTACGTCCTGCTCTGCTTCGGCGGCGGATTCGCGACCATGCCGCCATTCGTTCTGGACGTCTTCGGCACAAAGAAGATGTCCACCATCTACGGCGCCGTCCTGACGGCCTGGGCGGCCGCGGGCATATCGGGTCCGTTGTACGTGGGGTATCTCAAGGACGTCTATCCCGACAGAGCCGTCATGTATTGTTTCCTCATCGGAATTCTCATGCTCGGCGTCGGGTATCTGTTCTCGTACCTGCTGAACGACGGCAGGATTCGCCTGGGGCGTCCCACGCTTTCAAGCACGTTGCATCGATACGGGATACCTGTACCGGGGAAATCCTGAACGCGACCACGGGTGGACCTGCGCCTTGGCTATACTGGCTCGCGAGGCAAGAGTGTGCCGAAATTCGTAGAATGCGTTCTCAAGGCAGTCGGCGACGCGATGTGAACGCTACAGGAATGCAAGCATCGAAGTCCAATAACCGCAGACACGAAATTCGAACTGTAGAATTCCTTCCCCCAATTCTTCAGCCTGCCAATCCCGGTCCATTCTACCTTTCAGAAATCCGTGAGAATCTCGCGGCCGTTCAACACCTGTACCGGCCGGTTATTCTTGTTGACGATAGCCTTGAATGCGGCAATCTGCGCCTCTGAAAGTTCAACGGGCGTCGCCATCACAAGCCATTTCACGTCCTCGGAACAGGGCGGGGTTGTCAGCGAGCCGTCATACCTGTAGGTACGCGTGTCACCCGGCAGCAGGTCACCGGGGTTGACCGTGACGCCTTCGATGCGTTTCATTTCACCAGGCGTTTGCGGCAAATGCGCCCATACGGGATCGAATGCGACGTGTCGGCTTCCGCGCTCGATCAGAACGCCGATTACGGCCAGCGCGCCCTCGCCGTTGCGGTGAACGAGATGCATTTCCATGTCGAACGACCTGCCTTCCACCGTATGTTCGGACGGCGCGTGGAAATGGAACTGCAGCAGGCTGTATTTTTCGCCGCCAACCTCTATCCGATTTTCGCCGGAGGAAGCAACTTCTATGGTGTGGCCGTTATTGTGGATATTCAGAGGCGTTGGCTGGTACTTGAATGCGATGGCCGGCAGGCTTGCCGACCTGGGGTTTCGGAGGTCGATGGGTGATTGGCGCGACCCTGTGGCGCAGAGCGCATAGTTCGGGCTGAGCCGACCCCACACGTTGGGCCCGTTATCGGCGCCGTACCCCCACCCGGCCTTATCCGAATGAGATGGCGGATCTTCCGATTCACAACAGGCAAACATCGCAATACACACAATGAGTATCAAGATCGTCGGTTCGATACCAGGCATATCGTCTCCTATATGGGGCGCCATGTGAATGTCAGCGTTCGTACCACGGGATAATGCGACTCCGGACGATGTCGAAACCGGAGGTCGTGCAATTGCCGTGACGTGGGGTTTCTTGCGTCGATCATATCCATGTCGTGTCCGGCCAGTCCAATATCTGACGTGAGGCGGGTTTAACGCAATGAAAATACTGTATGCCGGCATCGCGGGCGTCGTGTTGCTTACCGCAAGGACCTCCGCGATCGCGCAGACCGAGTTTCACCTTCAATACGGTTCACACATGAATCCATTCTCAGGGACCGACGAATGGACGCTTGTGTTTACCGTGCAGAACGCGTCCGGATGGAAACTGGGCGACAGTTTCTTTTTTCTGGATTACATCGACGACAGCGGCAGCGACGGCTTCAACGACAGGGACTTCTATTCCGAGTGGTATCCGACGTTGAGCTTCGGCAAACTGTCGAAAAAGGAAGTGCGCGTGGGTCCCATTCGGGACTTCGCCCTGGTCACCGGCTTCAACGCGGGGGGCGACGCCAAGGTAATGAAATACCTGCCGGGCGTGAGGGCCTCCTGGAGCGTGCCGGGATTCCTGTTCCTGAACACGGACCTGACGGCCTATATTGACGACAACACCGGCGTGGACGGCGGCGGCGCGCCGAAGACGGGCAACAGCTTCATGTTCGACGTCAGCTGGCTGTTGCCCATCGAAGCGGGCGAGCAGTCGTTCACGTTCACTGGGCACGCCGAATACATCGGCGGTCGTACCAACGAGTTCGGAGATGACGTAAACGGGTCTATCCTTGCGCAACCGCAACTGGTGTGGGACGTGGGAAAGGCGATGGCCGGCGAAGCCAGCCAGTTCATGGTCGGCGTAGAGTTCCAATATTGGCGCAACAAGCTCGGAACCGATGAAGACGAAATGACCGCGCAGATGCTGGTGGTCTGGCGAATGTAAACGGAGTATCGTGCTAACCGTTCGGGAGAGATGAATGCCTTCGGAAGAAACCCGTGCAAACGAAACCATCCGGTATGAGCCGGACGAAAGGCCCCCGCACACCGTCGCCGCCGCCGTGGGCTTTCAGGCCGCGGTTGTGGTCCTGGCGCCCGTGGTACTCAGCGCCGTGATTATTGGCCGGGCGGCCAATCAACCTGACAGCTATCTGAACTGGATCGCCTTCGCGGCGCTGGTGGTCAGCGGCGTGAGTACGGTCCTGCAGGCCGCGAGAGTGGGGCGGATCGGGGCGGGACATGTGCTCATCATGGGCACGTCCGGCGCCTTCATCGCGGTGTGCATTACGGCGCTGGTGAAGGGCGGGCCCGCGTTAATGGCGAGTCTGATCGTGGTGTCCTCGCTGTTTCAGTTCGCCCTGGCCTCACGTCTTTCACTCCTGCGCCGGATCATTACCCCGGTTGTCGCCGGAACCGTGATCATGCTGATCGCTGTCACGGTGATGCCGGTGGTTTTCGGCCTGTTGACGGACGTGCCCGAGGGGACGCCGGCGGCAGGGCCGCCGGCCGCGGCGGGTGCGGCATTCGTTACCCTCGTCGTGCTGGCGGTGCGGGCCCCCCCATCCCTGCGGCTGTGGGCGCCGCTGATCGGAATCGCCGTTGGATGCGCGGTTGCCGCCCCGTTCGGACTGTACGATGTGCGTCCGGTCTTCGACGCGCCATGGATCGGTTTTCCGAATTACGCATGGCCGGGGCTGGATCTCTCGTTGAGCGCGGAGTTCTGGGCGCTGCTTCCGGCATTTGTGGTGGTCACCGTCGTCGGGGCGATCGAGACGGTTGGCGACGGCGTTGCCATTCAACGGGTCTCCCGGCGCCGGCCCCGTGCAACCGACTTCCGCCTGGTACAGGGCGCCCTCAACGCCGACGGGATGGGCAATCTGCTCTCCGGTCTCTTCGGGACGCCTCCCAATACGACCTATTCCACCAGCATTTCGCTTGCCGAACTC
The DNA here is from genome assembly GCA_028877215.1 of Gemmatimonadota bacterium. Classification (GTDB taxonomy): domain Bacteria; phylum Latescibacterota; class UBA2968; order UBA2968; genus JAAXHE01. The sequence continues at coordinate 72,030 of JAPPFJ010000012.1, forward strand.
ACCGGGGTCGCGGCGCGCCGCGTCGGGATATACATCGGGGTCATATTCGCCCTGCTGGCCCTGTCCCCAAAGGTAACCGCCCTCGTGATCGCCATTCCCAATCCCGTCGCATCCGCCTATGTCACGCTGCTGATAGGCCTGTTATTCGTACAGGGCATGAAACTGATTGTGGAGGACGGCATCGATCACCGGAAGGCCACGGTGGTCGGGCTGGCGTTCTGGCTGGGCGTGGGCTTTCAGAATCAGGTGATTTTTCCTGACTTGCTGGGCGGGACGTGGGGTACGTTGCTCGGAAACGGGATGACCGCGGGCGGCCTCGCGGCAATCCTGCTGACCGCTTTCATGGAATTGACGGCCCGACGCCGGAAACGCCTCCAGGTCGAATTGTCCACCGCCTCACTTCCCGGGATCGACGAGTTCATCCGTGGGTTCGCGGCAGGTATCGGGTGGTCCGAGCCGGCAACAGGCAGGCTGTGCGCCGCGGGCGAAGAGACCCTGTCGATTCTGACAGAACAGGCCGGTGAGCCTGCGCCTGAGGGCGGGCGGCTGCTCGTCATCACCGCCAGGAAGGTGGAAGAGTCAGCGGAACTGGAGTTTCTGGCGGCTGCGGCGGGAGATAATCTGGAAGACAGGCTGGCCTATCTGAGTGAACAGCCCGAGATCCTGGACGAGCACGAAATATCGTTCCGGCTTTTACGCCATTACGCGTCGTCGGTGCGCCACCAGAAATATCACGATCTGGACATCGTTACCGTCCGGGTGGACGGCGCGTCGTAAGAACGGCGAACAGGGCTGCCGGACCGGGGGGGGCTGCTAATACGGCCGCATCTGAACCGCGAGGGCGAGCGAGAGTTCGATTTCCGTGATCGCCCGAAACGTCGCCTGGCCGATCAGATCGAGCTTTCTCACCTGGTTGATGCGGGGGGCCACGCGCGCCAGTTCTCTGGCAGACAGAATCTGGCTGAAGAGATTGCAGGCGTGCGCAAGGCTGATGATCACCACGTCGCGAGGGTCGGGGATCTCGTCGCTGAACAGGATCTCCATAATCCTGAGCTTGACTTCCCGCTCGGCCTGGTCGTCCACGGCGGGGTAACGCCGTGACCGGAAGACCCACAGAAACCGGTCGTCCCGACGTTCGAGGATGCCCTTTTCTACCAGCCGGTCAAGAGACGCCTCCCGAATGCCGGCGGCGCTGCGTATGGCGGTGCGTTCCACCCAGAAGCGCGCATCGTGGGTCTCGTCAGCATGCGAAATATCGGCAAGCGTCGGATCGAGAAGGCTGTCCTGAACCGGGGTCGAATCCACCAGGACCAGCCGGTCCGGATCGGTGTCTATGCGGTTCTCCATCGCCAGATCCATCAGCACCCCGCCGGCCAGCGCATAGCGCAGGGACTGATCCGGTACGCGTGCGAATCTCCCGTTTTCGTCGTCGAGTATGAGGAGCAGGAGTTCTTCGGGGAATCTCAGCATCGTCCATTCCTTTCCTGATTGGAAGTAGATATTTCATATAAATGATAAGGTATGTGGGGGTAATGTCAAGCCTGTCGCCCGGTTTGCAGTGACTGGTCCATCGAATGGGCGCGCGCGTTCCCCGCCACCCATCCGGTCCGGCTGAACATCAAGAAGCCTCGCCAGGGATATTATATGACGAAAATCGATTACCAAACGCTCCGGGGGGACATTTCAGGCGGTGTCACGGCAACCTTCGTGGCACTGCCTGTCGCGTTGGCGCTGGGGGTCGCGTCCGGCATGGGCGCGGCGGCCGGCATGTACGGCGCGATCGCGGTCGGCTTCTTCGCGGCGGTATTCGGCGGTACTCGGACCCGGATTTCGGGTCCTACGGCGCCGATGACCGTCGCTTTCGTGGTCATTGTCTCAATCTACACGTCCAACCTCACCGAAGCGCTGACTGTGGTGGTCATGGCCGGGTTGCTGCAGGTGTTGCTTGGCCTTTCGAGGATCGGCCGATTCGTGGCCTATACGCCGCGTGTGGTAATCTCGGCATTTATGTCCGGCATCGGTATCATCATCATGGTGATTCACATCCTTCCGGTCCTCGGCTCGGCCCTGGCGCCGGGCGGTGTGATCGGCACGACCCGCGCGGTGTGTGAAGCGGTTGAGAACGTGAACTACAACGCGGTGGCCATCGCCGTCGTCGCTCTCGTTGTGGGTGTGGTCTGGCCCCGAAGGCTGGCCAGATACCTCCCCGGCCCACTGCTTTCACTGGTCGCGGGGACGATGCTCGGCGTGTTCTGGCTGACGAACGTGCCGGTCATCGGCCGGATACCGAACGGATTGCCGGATCTGCGATTGACGGTGCCCTCCGTCAGCTTTTTGGTGCATGCGCTGGTGCCCGCGCTCATTCTCGCCCTGCTGGGTTCCGTGGACAGCCTCCAGACCTCTCTGGTTGCCGACTCGTACAAGGGTACGAGGCATAATCCGAGCCGGGAACTGGTGGGGCAGGGCGTCGGCAATATGGTCTCGGGACTGTTCGGCGGTCTCCCTGGCGCGGGGTCGAGAACGGGAACCGTAACCAATATTCGCGCCGGAGGAGAAACGCCAGTATCGGGCGCACTGTATGCGATACTGATGCTCGGTCTCCTGCTGGGCCTCGGCCGGTACGTGGTGCCGATTCCACATGCGGTTCTCGCCGGAATCCTGATGAAAGTCGGATGGGATATCGTAGACTGGCGTCTTCTCGCGCGGGTCCACCGCCTGCGACGCGAACACCTTCTGGTGATGCTGATTACTCTGGGCCTCACGGTCTTTGTCGACCTGGTGACCGCCGTAGCGATCGGCCTTATCGTTGCGGGCATGGTACACGCGCGGCAACTGGAGCGCCTGGCGCTGGACAGTGTGGTCTCCGTGCCCCTGCTGGACCGGACGTTCTTTTCCGGGGAGGAGGACATTGACGTGGCCGCCTTCAGTCCGGACTCAGCTCGTGTGGGACAGGTTGAACTCGGAGGAAGCCTCACCGTCGCATCCTCCCACAAGCTGGCGAGCGTGATCGGCGCGGAAATCAAGGACCACGAGGTGGTTATCCTCGACTTCTCCGGGGCCACGTATCTGGACGACACCGCAGCCAGGGTCATCGGGCAGCTCATGGACATCGCCAGGAGCGAGAAGGCCGAGTGCATTGTGATGGGACTGTCCGGCCTGGTTCCGAGAACCCTGAACGCGCTCGGTATCCTCAAGCATGTACCGAGGCATCGCATTGTCGACACGATGGACGAGGCGCGACAGGCGGCGAGAGGTGTCCTCGGCATATAGCCGACCGTCCGCGGTTTCCGGGCGCCTGCCGAGAAACCGGGGAGGAAATACCTGACAGGAAGGGCGTTCGAGGCGTGACCGATTAACGATACATTGTAACTGTTCTAACGTTGACCGCTCGAATTCCGGCGAAATGATTCGGGTTTTTTTTGAGAAATCCAGACATGCCCTTGTGAACATGGAAATTGCACTTATATTCAATATTACGGTTAAATCTCACAACCCGTTCGAATGCTGAAGCGGGGCGTTCGTCGTCCGGTTCATTCGCTGCTTCAATACATAATGGCGAAGGCGTCAGGGGCCGGTTTCAGTGGGCGTTATTTGAGTACACTGCTTGTGGCGTTCGGGCTCCTTTCGCTGGTAACCCGCAGCATTGGAGGGATCGTCATGTTCAGCGGTATGCGCATTTTGTCTGTATTCGCAGTGGTAGCGAGTCTCACGTGGGGTTGCGGCAGTGAACGCCTGACAACGTCGCAGGTACCCGAGTCCGGGGAACAGTACGGACAATCCGCCGGCAAGCATGCTTTCAACGGCATGACGCGGGCCGTAGTGGTGGCCAGCGTGACGGACGGCGAGATGCCTGCCAGTGGCGTCAAGGTAGAATTCACGCGTTCGGTTTCGGGCCGCGCTGCCAGTTTCGACTGGTCGGGATCGACCAATGCACGCGGCCAGGCCCATGTGCATATCGCGGGCGCCGGGGTAACCGGATATTATCGGGCGCGGGCGATGCGGGACGGGAGCGAGATCGGTTCGTGGTCCAGCATACCGGTCAACAGCGGGTATCAGTCGTCGGTTGAACTGCGGATAGGCGAAAAAGCAAACACTGCCGGTTCGATCGCGCTGACGCCCGGCGGACTTCCCGCAAAAATCGCGATCGGCGTGGCCATGCCGCTTACGGGTCCTCAGGACGTGTACGGCCTGCCGGCGTTAGAAGGCTTCGAGTTGGCTCAGGCAGAAATCAACAATTCTTCGATACTCAGCGGCGCAAGTATTGAATTTATCGTAGAGGATACAGAGGGCACGATAGACGCCGCCACTGCAGCGTTCAACAAACTCATCAACGAAGACGGCGTAGACGTCATCCTGGGCCCCGGTATCTCGACCGTGGGAAAGGAAGTGTTCCCGATCGCCCAACAGAACGAGGTCCTTGCATTCAGTTCGACCTCGACCGCCGTCGGCCTGAGCGCGATCGGCGATTATATCTTTCGCTCCGGTCTCAACGTAGGTACGCTGGTCCCGGGCGCTGTCAAGGACTTGCAGGAGAAACTTGGGTTTAGCAGGGTCGTGACAATGGTTGACGACGCCGACGTCTATTCCCGTAGCCTGGATGAGGCGGTAAGCAATTCCCTGGGGGAAGGCGAGGTGGAGATTTTAAGCAGGGAGACATTCGCAACGGGAGACACTTCGTTCACGGACCAGTTGAACAACATCAAGGAGTTGAATCCGCACGCCCTCTTTGTTTCGTGTCTGGCGGCGGAAATGATCCAGATTATGATTGAAGCGCGAGAAATCGGGATTTCCTCGGACATTCCCATAATTATTCCCGAAATGACGATGGATGAAGTGGCCGCCGCCGGAGACGCCGCGGAACGAGTGATCAGCATTACGAGTTGGGCAACCAACGCTGCCACGCCGGGGAATCAGACCTTCATTGAAAGTTATATTACAGAAAACGACAGCGAGCCGGGACCGTGGGCCGCGCTCTCGTACGCTTCGCTGTACATTCTCGCGGATGCTATCGCGGACGCCGGATCGACGAACGCGAGCGCAATTAAGGATGCGATGGCCGCTACCCGGGACGTCGACACGATTCTGGGACGGTTCTCGTTCAACGCCGACGGCGACGCGGTCTACGATCCCATCGTGCTTGTTGTTCGGGAAGGCGCATTCGAGTTGTTCGAGTAAGTTCTCGCCTTGCGGTTTCCTGAAATCCTGAGCCCGGTGGTTGTCTTTTTCGGTATTCAATGGGCAGGATCGTGAAGGTTTAGACGCCTTCTACGGCGGAACCCAACCAATCCGTTTTGGGCCCACTCGTACGACGCCACAGCGCTGCTTCTGAGCGCCATCAACTCTGTAGCGGTGGCCGATGGGGGAAAATTACACATAGACCGCGTCGCGCTGCGCGCGGAGGTGGGGGCCACGGCCGGCTTTCCGGGTCTCATCGGCGAACTCACCTGTGACGCGTTCGGAGACTGTGGCACCGGGCGTGTGAACATCTATCACCACACGGACACGAGCATCGTAGACCCGGCGCAGTAGCCTGGGGTCTATCGTTTCGTGCCCTGATGCGCCAGCCGGCGGTCGGGAGTAGGAACTGTATTCCGGGTTCGAACTCATTCAATGCAAATCTGAACGTTGTTTAAGAAACGAAAAACATCGATTTCCTGCGACGGTCTACTCCGGTTTTCCGGGCGAGTGTACGGTTCACCGGTCGGGATTTTCCGCAACGTCCGGTTGGGACTACCTGAAATGACAGGCAGTGGAGGCTGCCTGTCATTTTGCGCTTTCACGGACGGAGAGCGAATGCGCTTCAACAGGCCGTTGTGACAAACTCCATGCCGGCATCACAAGTAGTGTAATCAACGCCGCGAGTCGGGATGAAGCGGCGGAATATTGGTGAGGTATTATTGGGACAGAACACAAGGAGGTTCGGTTTGTTCAACAATCTCCGAGGCGCGCTGGCATTTACACTTATTGCTGGCGTGACCTGGAGCTGCGGCGGCGACCGGCTGACAACGTCGCAGCTTCCGGAAGCAGAGGACGACGTTGGGCGCGGGGCGAGCAAACTCGCTGCAGACGGAAGCCTGGCTCAGGCCTCGGTTATCGTTCGCGTTCGCCAGGGCCAGGCGTCGCTGAGCGGGGTCACGGTTGAGTTCGCTCGATCCGTCTCCGGACGGGCGGCGGATTTTGCGTGGTCCGGAGAGACGGATGCGCGTGGGCGCGCACGCGTCGAGATTGCGGGAAACCGGGTGAGCGGTTATTATAGGGCGCGGGCCATGCATGGTGGGACCGCACTGGGTTCCTGGTCCAGCATTCCCGTCAACGCGGGATACGAATCCACGGTTGAATTGCCGATCGGTGAAAAGCCCCGTGTGACCGGTTCATTAAGATTGACGCCGGGAGGCCTTCCCGAGCAGATTCTGATCGGACTGGTGCTGCCCTGGGAAGAAACGCAGCGTCCCTTCAGTCAGCCGATTATGAATGGCTTTGAACTTGCCCGCGCGGAGATCAACGGTTCATCCCGGCTGGGCGGAGCGTCCATCTCTTTTGTTGTCGGGAACTCCCGGGGCACCGCGGAAGGCGCGGTTGAAGCGTTCGACAATCTGATTCATCACGACGGAGTACCGGTGATTCTCGGTCCGGCGCTTTCCACCGGGGCCGTCGCGGCTTTCCCCGTCGCGCAGCAAAACCAGGTGGTCGCCTTCAGTTCAACGTCGGTCGTCCCCGGCCTGAGCGCTATCGGCAACTACATTTTCCGCGCCGGCCTCAGTCTGGGCGTACTCGTTCCCGGCGGCGTCGAATTGACGAAGGATAAACTGAGCTATCGCCAGGTGGCGACAATGGTGGATGAGAGCGATTTCTTTGCACGGGCCAGTGACGAGGCACTGAATAGCGCGTTGACCGGTGCGGACGTCGAGATTCTGGCCAGGGAGACGTTTGAAACAGGCGATTCCACATTCGTCGAACAGTTGACCCGCATCCAGGCGCTGAACCCGGACGCCGTATTTGTTTCGGGGATATCGCCGGCGGACAGGGTACGGATCCTGGTTGAGGGACGACAGCTCGGCATACCCTTCAATGTGCCGTTTGTCGTTCCGGAACTGACCGTCGACGAAGTGCAGGCCGCTGGTAAAGCCGCGGAGGGCGCGATCACCTTTACAGGCTGGGTCCGGACGGCAACGACGCCTGGAAACCAGGAGTTCGTCGAGAACTACACGGCGGAATTCGGGTCCGATCCCAACCACTGGGCCGCGCAATCCTTTGCCGCTTTACATATATTGTCTGAAGCGTTCGCAAACGCCAATTCGACCGATGTGAACGCGATTCGAAACGAATTGGCCGACATCAGAGATCTGGACACGATTCTGGGACAATTCTCGTTCAACGCCGACGGTGACGCGGTATACGATCCCGTTGTGCTGATCGCGCGGGGTGGTAAATTCGAGATTTTCGAGTGAACGCACGATTCGTATTTTTCGGGTTCGTTTCGCAGGTAGATTCCAAGACGGTGGGGTTTGCAATGTCAACCGGTGTTCGCGGTCTGCTTTTGTTCGCGCTTGTCGCTGCCGCAACCTTGGGTTGCGGGGATGAACGCCTGACGAACTCGCAAGTACTGGAGGCTGACCATCAGACCGGCCAGCCATTGGGAAAACTGGCTGGCAGTGGAGAATTCCAGGCCGCTCTGGTTGTGGCCCGGGTCATGCAGGATGAGAATCCGGTAAGCGGCGTCACCGTCGAGTTCGCGCGTTCAGTTTCAGGACGGGCGGCCCGTTACGAATGGTCGGGCACAACCGACGAGGACGGCCAGATGCGGGTAGAGATCGGGGGGGACCGGGTGAGCGGATACTATCAGGCCCGGGCCATGCGGGACGGTCATGCGTTGGGGAAGTGGTCGAGTATTCCAATAAATGACGGGTATGAAGTGACGGTTGACCTGCCCGTTGGGGGGACCGCCCGCGTGACCGGTTCATCCCTTCCGACTTCAGGGGGGCTCCGGGGTGAAATTGCGATTGGCGTCGTTCTGCCGCTGACCACCCCACGCGGACTGGAGGTGAGGTACGGCTTTGAGCTCGCTCGCGACGAGATCAATGCCTCATCCAAACTCGGCGAGGCGAGCATCGCGCTCATTATCGAGGATTCTCGAAGATCGGCAGAGGGCGCCGTTGAAGCGTTCGACAAACTCATTCATCAGGACGGCGTGCCCGCCATTCTCGGTCCCACCCTCTCAACCGAGGCCAAAGAGGTTTTCCCGATCGCGCAGCGGAATCAGGTGGTGGCTTTCAGTTCAACCTCAAGCGCCTCCGGCCTGAGCGCAATCGGCGATTTTATTTTCCGTGTTGCGCTCAGCGTGGATGTCCTCGTGCCTGCCGGTGTCCGGCAGACCCGGGAGAATCTCGGCTATCAGAGGGTGGCTACAATATATGATCGGATCGATGTCTTCTCCCGGAGCAGCGACGAGACATTGAGCAGCGCGCTCACAGAAAACGGAGTCGAGATCCTTGCCAGGGAGACTTTTGAGACCGGCGATACCACCTTTGCCGAACAGTTGACCCGGATTAAAGCGTTGAATCCGGATGCCGTCTTCGTCTCGGCCCTGTCAGCAGAACAGTCTGCGATTCTGATCCAGGGCCGTCGGCTCGGCGTTCCCCCCGGTGTTCCCTTTATCACGCTTGAGACGACCATGAACGAACTACGAGCCGCGGGCGCAGCCGCTGAGGGCGTAATTACCTTTACAGGATGGACCAGACTGGCTGCCACACCGGGAAACCAGGCCTTCGTGGAGGACTTCGAGTCGAAATACGATATTGACGCCAGCCGCCGGTCGGCGCAGTCCTATGCCGCACTGCATATTCTCGCGGAAGCGATCGCGACTGCCGGTTCAGCCGACGCGAGCGCAATTCGAGACGCGATGACGGGAATCCAGGATCTGGAAACAATCCTGGGCCAGTTTACGTTCAACGACGACGGGGACGCGGTATACGATCCCGTCGTGCTGATCGCGCGGGACGGCGAATTCGAGATTTTCGAGTGACCGCACGTTTCGTGCTTGTGCAGAAGTCAAACCGAAAAACTCAATCGCGGCTTCGCGTTGCTCAACCGCAACCAGAAGGGTAGAAGCGAATGCGCTAGCCCGTTTGACGGTGCGATCACTCCCCCCTTGAGGGGGAGTCGCAGAGGCCGAGCCGGTCCCCTGAGCCTGTCGAAGGGCCGGCGACGGTTGATGCGGTGGCGGGATTTCAACCCGTACCGAATGCAAGCAGCCCGAATCAGGATGAACGCGTTTTGCATTGAAGTCTTTCAATGAACTCTAAGCCACCGACCGATTTTCCAGGTTCGTCTCACACGTAGAATTCAAACCGGAGGGGATTGCCATGTCAACCCGTGTTCGCAGTTTGTTTCTGTTCGCGCTTGTCGCAGTTGTAACCTGGGGTTGCGGGCGTGAACGCCTGACGACGTCGCAGGTACCCGAGGGGGAGGTTCGAAACGGCCAGCCATTGGGTAAACTGGCTGTCGATGGAGACGCCACGCCCGCCCTGGTCGTCGCCCGCGTGACGCAGGATGAGAATCCTGTAAGCGGGGTCACCGTGGAAATCGCACGTTCCATTTCCGGGCGCCCGGCCAACTACGAGGCATCCGGAACGACAGATGCGAACGGCGTCGCGCGGGTGGAGATCGGCGGGTCGGGGGGGTATTACCGGGCTCGGGCGATGCAGGACGGAAGTTCGCTGGGATCGTGGGCCAGTATACCGTTAAATGGGGGGTACGAAACCAACGTCGATTTGCCTGTTGGTGACAAGGCGCGCGTAACGGGTTCGTATGAACGGGCCCTGGTTGCGTTCGGCGAGGGCCAGGCCGTGCATATCCGATCGCTGCTCACCCATACGATCGCGGCATCGCTTGGCGATCCGTCGCGCAATGCCGTTGAACTGGCGGTCCGGGACTACGGAACCGTCCACGGCCGCGACGTCGAACTCGGCGATCCGGTTGACGGCCTGTGCGGGCCGGAAGGCGGACGGGCGGGCGCGGAGCAGATTGTCTCGGATACGCGTGTGCTTGGCGTCATCGGAACTTCATGCTCCGGCGCGGCGGTGGCGGCCTCGCCGGTCATCAGCGCGGCCGGACTGGTGATGATTTCGCCATCCAATACGTCACCGAGATTGACGTCCGACCTGGCGGGCAATGCGAGTTCCGACTATCACCCCGGTTACTTCCGCCTTGCGATCAACGATCTCTACCAGGCGCGGGCCGTCGCCGATTTTGCATACAATGAGTTGGGTCTAAGGCGCATGGTGGCCGTCGACGACGGAGACGCCTATACCACGGCCCTCGTCAGTGCGTTTGGCGACGCGTTCGCCGCCGTCGGCGGCGAGGTACCCGTAAGCGCACGGATCGACAAGGGGCAAATGGACATGACTTCCGTCTTGTCGGAATTCGCGGAAGCGGGGCCGGACGGCATCTTCTTCCCGCTTTTCGACGAGGAAGGATTGCCTTTCGCGAAACAGGCGCGGGAGTTTGACGGTCTTGAGGGCGTGACGCTCATAACCGGCGCCGCCTTGCTCGACTCGGAGTTTCTCGCTACGCCGCAGTCAGAAGGCGTGTACGCCGCCGGACCGGAGGCGGATCTCGGCTCGAATGTGAATGCCGTAACCGGCAAGAGCGTGGACGAGGCACTGGCCGCGTATGACGCGGCGTACGGCGGGTTTCCGGGCACCCCGTACTGGGCGCATTCCTACGACGCCACCACGTTGCTGCTCAGCGCCATCGAGTCCGTGGCGATTGCAAGGGACGGAAAGCTGATCGTGGACCGCAACGCGCTGCGCCGGAAACTCCACGCGACGTCGGATCTTCAGGCTCTCGTCGGCACGCTCGCCTGCGACGAATTCGGCGACTGCGGCACCGGACGCATCAACATCTACCACCACACGGACACGAGCGTCACCGATCCTTCGAAATTGCCCGTGGTCTATCGCTTCGTGCCGTAGTGGTCTATCCTGAGGACTTTCAATGTACATCTGGACTCGCGGAGCCATTGTTTTCGCGCTGGTTACCGGAGCGTTGTGGGGCTGCGGCAGCGAGAGCAGGACGCCTTCGCTCGCACCGGAGGCGGAAGATCGGGTTGCAAGGTCACCTGGTAAATTGGCCTTGGGCGGGGGCCAGACCCTGGCGGTCTTGAACGCTCGCGTGATGCAGGGTGAAACGCCGGTCAGCGGCGTCACCGTCGAATTTGGAAGATCCGTTTCAGGGCGGGCGGCGGAATACCGGTGGTCGGGCACGACCAACGCTCGCGGTCGGGCGAGGATTGAGATCGCAGAGGTAGGGGTAACCGGTTACTATCGCGCGCGCGCGATGCGCGGCGTGAGCATGCTGGGATCGTGGTCGAGTATTCCGGTCAACGGCGGATTTGAAACGACCGTCGAACTGGTGATTGGCGCCAGGGCGAGCACGGCGGGTACGATCAAGTTGGCGCCGGGCGGTCTCCCCGCAGAGATTGCCGTCGGCGTCGTTCTGCCGCTGACGGGTCATCTGGGCGTACTTGCCGTGTCGGCGATGAACGGCTTCGAGTTCGCTCGCGAGGAGTTGAACGGTTCATCCAGACTCGACGGGGCGAGCATCGTATTCATCATCGAAGACTCTCGAAGCACTGCAGAAAGCGCCGTTGAAGCGTTCAACAAGTTGATTCATAAGGACGGCGTGTCCGTTATTTTAGGCCCCGGATCCTCGACCGCGTCCAGGGAGGCGTTCCCCATCGCCCAGGAAAACCGGGTTGTGGCTTTCAGTTCGACCTCAGCCGCCACTGGCCTGAGCGCAATTGGGGACTTCATCTTCCGTGCAAGTCTCACCGTAGACACGCTCGTTCCCCGGAGCGTCAGGCTTACCCTGGAGAAGCTGGGTTACCAGCGGGTGGCGACGATGGTCGATTCGATCGACGTCTTTTCTCAGAGCAGCGACGAGGCGTTGAGGAGCGCACTCACTGAAAACGGCGTCGAAATTTTAGCGAGAGAGACGTTTGCAACGGGTGATACCACCTTTACCGAGCAATTCACCCGAATATTGACGTTGAATCCGGATGCCGTCTTTGTCTCGGCGCTACCCGCGGACCAGCCAGAGATTCTGATCCAGGGCCGCCGGGTCGGGATTCCCTCCGATGTTCCCTTTATTGTTCCGGTAATGACGGCAGATGAAGTAAAAGCTGCGGGCGATGCCGCCGAAGGCGCGGTTAGCTTTACGACGTGGGTGAGCACGGCTTCCACGCCGGGAAACCAGGCCTTCGTTGAGAAATACCGTGCGAAATATGGATCTGACCCGACCCCGTGGGCGGCGCAGTCGTACGCCGCCCTGCATCTTCTCGCGGAAGCGATCACAGAGGCCGGATCAACGGATGCGGGCGCGATTCGAGACGCGATGGCCGGTACGCGTGATCTGGAAACAGTCCTGGGCGCGTTTTCCTTCGACGCCAGCGGTGACGCGGTTTACGATCCGGTTGTGTTGATCGTCAGGGACGGTGAGTTGGCTGTTTTCGAATAAGCGTCGGTAGCTGCCTCGACGCTTCCGGTTCCTATCCTCCCATCTGTGCGATTCGCCTTACCATCCACTCAACGTAGGTTTTCCGGGTCATACCTCGTCTTCGCGACTCGCCGTCAATAAAGGCCGCAACGCCCTCGTCCAGGGTCATATGGGCGCGGACGTTGCGGCCTGTTACGCGGATTAACGGGACCGACACAAGCGTATTCCCGCACGGAACTTCCAACTGCTCGAATGCGCTCGGCGGCGAGATCTTCTCACCGTCCTTCTCGGCCTCGATTGCGTAATCGCGAAGGGCTTCTTCGGCGTTCACCAGCGCCTCGTCGACGGTGTTTCCCATGGCGACGATTCCGGGAAGGTCGGGAAACGTAACCCCATAGGCGCCTTTTTTGCCATCGATCAACGCGGGATATCGAGCCATGTTTCGCTTCTCCTTAAATGTTGATTATTCCGTCCAGCCCGCTTTTCTTGCGATCGATCTGGCAACGCCCGGGGATACGGTTCTGTGTCTCGGCAGGGTAATGATCCCTCTGATGTCAGAGTGCCGAAAAATGTCATGACCGGAGCCGTGACGTGCCAGGTACCACCCGTCGTTTTCGAGGAGACGCCTGATTCGTTCCGTTCTGGTTTGCAATTCTGCGTCTCCGTGGTTATATATATGGCCGTTTCTCTGGGAAATGTCAACTCATTTCGTGCAAATAAATGAACTTTCCCAATCCTGACTCTCAGCGTAAATTCGAAAAAAGACAGCACTAAGGCGAAATTCCCGAGAGCGAACGAAGAACAGCGAGACGACACCATAGAATCCGATAACAGAAAGAACAACGGCGAGTGCGGCGGTCTTCAGATGTCGCCTGAGGCGATGATCGACTTGGCGCGCAAAGCCGCCGAACTCCTGGTTGCCCGTTTCGCGAGTCTACCGGAGGAAGGCGCTTGGGACGGCGAATTTCGCCGGGAACTGGATGACCGTCTGATGGCGCCGCCGCCCGAGGAGGGGCGTCCCGGCGAGGAGGTGATGGAGCAGGCCGCAAAGGAAATTCTCCCCGTGGCGACCCGGCTCGATCATCCGCGGTGCTTCGGTTTCATCCCGTCGTCGACCACCTGGCCGGGCGTGCTTGCCGACTTTCTGGCAGCGGGGTACAACAACAACGTCTGCACCTGGCTGGTTGCCAGCGGTCCGAGCCAGCTTGAACTGGTGGTAATTGACTGGCTGCGAAACTGGATCGGCTATCCGGAAAGCGCCGGCGGCCTGCTCACCAGCGGCGGCTCGGCCGCCAGCCTGGACGCGTTCGTGGCAGCGCGTGAAGCGGCCGGACATCCGGACCGGCCGACCGTGTATATGAGCGACCAGAGCCACAGCGCGCATATACGTGCGGCGAGGATCGTGGGTGTGCGTCCGGAGCGTATTCGAATGATCGCCAGCGACGAGCGGTTCCGGCTGGACATGAACGCGCTGGCGCGGTCCGTGGCCGAGGACCGTGCGGCGGGCTTCAACCCGATTGCGGTTTGCGCCAACGCCGGAACCAGCAGCACCGGCGCGATAGACCCCCTGGAGGCGATGGCGGATTATTGCGAGGCGGAAGGCATCTGGCTGCACGTGGATGCGGCGTACGGCGGTTTTGCGGCGGTTACCGTACAGGGCAAGCGTCTACTTAAGGGGATCGCGCGCGCCGACTCGGTCGGTCTGGACGCCCACAAGTGGTTCTTCCAGCCCTACGAGGCGGGATGCCTCCTGGTGAAGGACGCCGGCGCCCTCGAGCGAGCATTCGCCGTGCACCCTGATATCCTGCAGGATACGGTGTGGGGTACGAACCATCCGAATATCGCGGACCGGGGCTTGCAGTTGAGCCGGTCCATGCGCGCGCTGAAGATCTGGATGTCGGTACAGACGTTCGGGATGGCGGCGTTCCGGCGCGCCATATCGAAGGGGATGGAGCTTGCGATTCGCGCCGGTGAGTACGTGGAGGAGAATGAGAACCTGGAACTCGTGACGCCCGTGTCGCTGGGCGTGGTTTGTTTTCGTGTGAATCCCCGCGGCGCGGGACTGGATGAGGCGTCCCTGGAAGAAATCAACAGGAAGGTGCTTGCGCGCGTGTTCTGGGAAGATCGGGCGTTTTTTTCTTCGACGACGCTACACGGGACGTTTTCGCTCAGGCTGTGTATCATCAACCACAACACCAGCTGGGAAGACGTCAGGGAGACCCTTGACACCACCGAGCGGTTCGGGTTGGAGGCCCTGAAGAAATAGAACGCGCCCCGGGGCTGCGGGCTATTCGATTCCCGTACAGATCGATAAGTACTACGGATAGAGCGACGCCAACTCACGGCGGATCAGTTGCATCTGCTCGGGGAATTTCTCCTTCACGACTTGAACGATCCGTCCATCCGAAACGTGTTTGACAAACTGTTCCGTATTAAGGTCCAGGCCTCTGGTACATCTGGACGCAACCGCTGTTTTTCGGATACCCAGTTTTTCGGCAACCACCCGGAAAGCCTCCGAATGGCTTTTCCCCTTTCTCATTTGTCGAATAACCGGAATCACGCAGTCCTCGAGGGTATCACACACCTCGTCTTGCGATGTCGGTATATTGTTGTAACCCGGATTCACCACAACCAGCGTCTCGCGCAGCAACAGCCGCATGACCTTCCTGCGCGCGCTTGTGAGGATTGCCTGCGGGTCACTGATGCGATCTTCCAATTCAGCCAGTTCCATTCTCCAACTGCCCAGTTCCGACCTGAGTCGCCCTTCCCAATCGTAATACATGCGGCGTTCCTGTACCCGGCTCTCCGGCCGCTCCGTTTTGGACAGGCCGGCTTTGTAATTCTCAAACAGGGCATCCAGTCCGCCGTCATCTCTCAATTCTGTTTCCCTCGCGTTGATTTTTTCGTGCAGCTCCCGCCTCTGCGTTTCGATAGCCCGTTCGATGCTTTTCAGTTCCCGTTCGACCAACTCTTTGAACAGCTTTGCAATCTGGTGGGCGTGTCCGTTGCCGGAAGACCGCATGGTTTCCCTCCCATGATCTTCGGGTCCTGGTGGTCACGATGGGTGATGCGTAAGAGTGTGTCTCTTAAAGGAGCCCCGATGAGGTCTTCTCCGTCGCCGACGTGACGCTCCGAACCGCGAGGTCGTCACGAGGGTCGACGATGGGCGTTTCCTGAATCCCGAGAGAGACGGCGCATGCCGTACTGCCGGACCGAGGATTATTGAATACATACAAAATCCGTGCCGAATCCGGGATTTGGAGTCAATTGCCTAAATATCAATGGGTTAAATCTATCGATAATCACCGGTAGGCTCGCGGCAGTGTTGCAGATTGCACCGCTGGAGTATTCCGTGCCGGGTGTCCCGGCGCCGTATATCAATACAAATAGTTGTTTAAAAGTCATTTATGAGAAAACCCGAATGAGAGGGTGCGGAATGCGCGTCAATCTGCGTCACAAGTCGCTTTCTGCAACAATTCAGGTTGTCCACTTCCTGACGCGAATATCGCGGTTTGACATCTCGGACACGTATCGTTAACCTGTGTTGACTGTCGGATGAGTGCTGTCAGCCAATTGCTTTAACGCAGGAGGAAAACCATGACGGGTCACGGAATCGCAGCAATCGTCGCAGGAATTGTCATCGGCGTCAGTCATATCGCCGCCGCCCACGAAGGCCACGACGGGGAGTCCGGTCCTAGATCCACCGCGTTCACGGCGGTCACCCCGATTCTGAACGTCGCGAGCGTCGAAGCGAGCATCGGGCACTATACCGGCGTTCTCGGCTTCAGGAAGGACTGGGACTGGCCTGCCGGGGAAGAGGACAAGACCTTTGCCTCCATAACCAATGGAGAGGTGACCATCTTTCTCTGCGAGAATGCGCAGGGCGCCCGGCCGGTCTGGATCTACTACAGCGTCGATAGTGTCGACGAACTGCACGAGAAGCTGGCGCGGGCGGGGGCGGACATCAGGCAGAAGCCCGTCGATCAGCCCTGGGGGGCGCGGGAGATGCTCGTTGCCGACAGAGACGGCCACATTCTGCGCATCGGGGGGCCAAGCAAGGGTGGGCACGGTGAAGGGGCGAAAGAACACGGCGAGGACAGGAAGAAGCACGACGGGATCGAGGAAGACAGCGACACCGAGGAAGGGCACCATTAGATGGAGAAACTGCTTGAATGCGGTGAGACGGGAGCCGGTAGACGGTAGAAGAAAAGCGGGTAGACGGTAGAGGTGAGCTGGGAGAAAATGCCCTTGCCGATATGTCCCTCCGGCTTGCCTGCGGCATGAGAAGAGCCCCTTTTCGGCATGCGATCTCTACCCTCTCCCGTCTTCCGTCTCACCTGGGTGGTGGGGCGTGGTGTGTTCCTCTCCCGTCTAACGTCTCCCCTCTCACCAGGTGGTGGGATGGGGTGGGGTCCTCTTCCTTCTTCCTTCGTCCTTCTACCTTTCTTGATTGGGGTTCCTCATGGATCGAGACGAAGTTCGTGCGCATCTGACCGGGATCATTTCGTCGATCGCAACGCCGTTCAAGAAGGACGGCAGCGTGGATTACGACGGGCTGCGGCACCAGATCGATTTCGTGCTGGAAGGTGGGAGCCGCACCGTACTGCTGACGGTGGGGGACAGCCACTATATCTGTATGTCGGAGGCGGAGATCGCGGAGGTGACCCGGGTCGCGTGCGAGCATACGGCGGGGCGCGGAATGGTGGTGGCGGCCGACCGGTATCACGACACCCGGCGCTCGATCGCCTTCGCGTCTTTCGCGAAAGATCAGGGTGCGGACGTGCTGATGGTGCTTCCGCCCAACTGGGGGCCGTCGTGTACGGTGGAGACGATGGTCGAACACTACGGCGCGGTGTCCCGGACAATGCCGGTTATGATCGTTACCGGCGCTTTTTCCGCGCAGGGTCCGGAATTCGGACTGGAGGTGATCGACAGAACGCTTGACGGATTCGAAAACGTGGTGGCCATCAAGGACGATATGTGCGGGGACTTCGCCCGCCGGCTGTGTCTGGTCGCTCACGAACGGGTGGCGGTGTTCGCCGGCGGGCAGAAGGTGAACCACATGAATATGTGGCCGTACGGATGCGACGGGTATATGTCGACGTACATTACACTCAAGCCGGAGATCGCCCGCCGATACTGGAGCGCGATCCGGAAAGCGGACGTCGAGGGGGCGCGAAAGGTCATGCGGAAGTACGACATGCCGTTCTTCGACTATATCGGCAAACTGACCGGCGGGTGGAACGCGGGGCTGCACGGTGCGATGGAGATCTTCGGCGTGGCGAAGCGATGGCGCCGGAAACCGTACTATTCGTTGAATGATCGGGAAATGGAAGGGTTGAGAGAATTCTTCAGGTCGAAGAAGCTACTAAGGTGAAGAATTCACGAAGGCCTTTCCAGGGATGCCCGCGCGCCGGATGCTGGCAGACCATGTACTGATGTGGGGTAGGTTGCCGTCGCTCCGGATATTGTTGGATCATGTTGTGTCGTGATAGAGGGCAGGTATCTTGTGATTGACATTGAATCCCGTGAATATGTCATCAATCACACTTGTCCAGGCTAACTTGGAACAGGTGATCTTGCACAGGTGAGATCCTGCTCCTGGTTTCTAATCCTGCTAATCCTGGTCGGTTTTGATCCTGCACTGGCTTCTAATCCTGTTTATCCAGTCCATCCATGTTTAGTTTGGGTTCTTCAATAAAAGAAGCTGGAGGAGTGCTGATATGAAAATCGTCGATATCGACATTATCCCGATCAACCCGGGGCTCGCCGCCCGGTACGCGGACCACAGGGTGCGTCTTCGCGCCATCGACCAGCGGACCATTTTCAAGGTGGTGACCGACAATGGGATCGTGGGCTACGGAGACTACAGGTCGGCGGCGCCGTCGAAGGAGAGCGTGGCGCATCTGATAGACCGCAGCCCGTTCGATTTCCTGAACCATGAGGCATTGCACCTGGCGCTGGGCGGCGCGCTGTACGACGTGATGGGCAAGCACCTGGGCATCCCCGCCTACAAGCTGATGGGACAGAAAGTGCGGGACCGCGTTCCCGTGATGGCGTGGACCCGGCCGGCGTCGCCGGAAGACCTGAGCAGGGAGATCGTCCGCGCCGTGGACCAGGGCTATATGATGTTCAAGATGCATACATGCCAGCATTTCGACGTGTTCGAACAGAACCGGGCGGTGGAGGACGTGGCGCCGGATGGATTCCTGATGCAGTGGGATATGAACCACAATCGGGCGATGGCAACGGTGCTGCCCATCGTGAAGGCCCTGGAGCGGTCCAGGGTGGTGGGGTTCATCGAGGACCCGCTGCTGTTGACGGCCGTGGACGGGTGGCGGCGGCTCAGGGCGCAGTGCAACGTACCCCTCGTGATGCATCTGCCCCCGCTGGGCGGGTTGCAGGAAATGATCATGGGTATGGCGGACGCCTACATTATCGGCGAATATTGCGGTGGGTTCGGAGACGCGCTCTTCCGCGGGTTCGCGTACGGAAAGGCGAACGTGCAGGCGGTGGTGCAGTTGACCGGGGGCACGCTGACCAAGGCGCTGGCCATGCACCTCGGGGCGGTGCTGCCGACCGCGGGGCATTCGATCAATCTGGACGACCAGTATGAAGAGGACATTACAACAGAGCGTATCGAGATCGCGGAGGGATGTTCGCCGGTGCCCGAGGCGCCGGGACTGGGGTTCGAGGTGGACGAGGAGAAGCTCGCGCGCCTGGCGGCGGTTGGACCCACACAGATGCCGAAACACGTGGGTGTTCTCTACCTGCCCGGCGGCAACAGGATGTATTCGCCGAGCATACCGGACGTGCGCCGGCTCACCGGATTCGAGGAAGGGTCCATCCGCGGGGTGAGTTCGGAGGTGTGGGAGGACGACGGATCGGCGGCGTTCGCGCGGGTCTACGAACGAATCCAACGGGAGGGTGCGTTCATGGAGAAAGAGGACTGAGGGATGAAGATCGCCGACATCAGGGCGCACGTCATGAACGTGCCCGCGGCGGACGGGCGGACACCCAGACGGAACTGGATATTCGTGGAGGTGGAGACGGACGCCGGCATCACCGGGATCGGCGAGGCGACCACGGAGCACCACGAAATGGCCGTGGCGGCTCAGGTGGAGACGTCCCTGAAACCCAGGCTGCTGGGCATGAATCCAATGGACGTGGAGCACGTCTGGCAGCTGGGGTACCGGGACTTCTGGTGGAAGCGGGGCGTGGTTCATACGAGCGCGGTGAGCGGAATCGACATGGCGCTGTGGGATGTTGTGGGCAAGGCAACCGGACAGCCCGTATTCAGGTTGCTGGGCGGAAGGGTCCGCGACAGGGTGCGGTGTTACGCGCGGGCGGACCTGGGTCTGGATTCGCTGGAGGCGCACGCGGCACAGGCCCTGGACGAGGGGTTCGATGCGTTCAAGCACGGGCACGGACCCGCAGTAACGCCGTTCGATGTGGACGCCCAGGTGGACGTCGCCGTCCGGGAGATGACCCGGCTGCGCCAGGCGTTGGGGCCGGACGTTGCGCTGATGATCGACTGCGGCGGCGTGTTCTCGCCCCGGGCGGCCCACCGCCTGATGCGGGAATTGCTTCCGCTGGACCTTTTTTTCGTGGAAGAGCCGATCGAGCAGAGCACGGTTGAACCGTACGTGAGGTTGAAACGCGACTTTCCCGGAATGCGGATTGCCGCGGGCGAGCGGTGGATCACGCGGTGGGACTGCCGGGAGTGGTTCGAAAAACAGGCGGTGGACGTGTGCCAGGTGGATATCTGCCACGCCGGCGGGATCAGCGAACTGATGAAGATCGCCCATTTCGCGGAGGTTTACGGGATCGGGATCGCGCCGCACAATCCCTACGGCCCCGTTGCTCTGGCTGCTGCCGCGCACGCGGCGGCCGCGATGCAGAATTTCGAGATCCTGGAGCACTGCCGGCTGCGTCCCTGGTTCGACGACGTGCAGACGATGGAAGTGCCGCTCTCGGGCGGTTGCGTGGACGTGGAGGAACTGGGCCGGCGCCCGGGGCTTGGGGTCGAGTTGGATATGGAATTGGTGAAGTCGCGGCCCTATCAGGCGCTGCCCCCGCGTCGGTACGAGGGACCGGACGGGTCGATACATTTGTATTGAGGGAAGAGGGGAAAAGAAGAAGCCTGAAGGTGGGGAGACGTGAGCCGGGAGAGGGTAGAGATCGCATGCCGTGTAAGATTTGCTTTCATGCCGCAGGCAAGATGGAGAAACAAACCGGCAATGGCTTCTTCTCCCGTCTAACCTCTCCCCTCTCCCCGCTCTTAGGCGACCACAAGGGTCGCCCCTGCAAACTCGACGCGTACGCGGTCAGCTATTCGGTGTTTGTATAAGGTGGTACCGTAGTGCCTGAAGAGAATGGTCCGAAGGGCAAGAATATTCCTCGAGACGATCCGCCGTTGCCCAATATCCGTGAGGTGATGGCGTTTCTGCGACCCTACGCCCGAGGCGCTTGGCACTGGTTCGCCCTCGATGCCGTGTTCAGCCTGCTGGCCGTCGCCGCGGGTCTGGCCGCGCCGGCCTTTGCAGCTCTCGCCATCGACGAGGCGGTGGACGGTCGAATCGGATGGGGATTCCAGGGGCTGGCGGTCGCAATGCTCGCATCGGTATTCATCGACATCGTCGCGGAACCCGTGAGGGCAAGATTCCGCGCCCCCATCGAAAGGCGGCTGACGCGCGGAATGGTCGATCACGCGCTGGACCTCGGCCTTCCCGGTCGGCGGCCGTTCGACGACGGGGACCTGCAGAACCGGATCCGCTCCGAGGCGGCGTACCTGCCGCGCTACCCGGAGACCCTGCTGAGGATCGGCACGGGGTTCTTCACGGGCGCGGGCAGTCTCGCCGCGCTGGCTTACGTACACTGGGCGTTTGTAGCGGTTGCGCTCGCGGGCGTCGGCGCCGTGACCGTACTCATGCGCCGCCTGTGGGGCGCGCTTACGGCCGGACAGACCGGATTCGACGAGCTGAACAGCCGGATGGTCAACGCGTACACGGGCGCCCTTGCCGGAAGGCGCACCATACGCGCGGCCGGTACCCTCGAACGGGAAGTCGAACGCATCACGACTCCGTTGCCTGCACTGGCCGACAAGACGCGCGAAATCATGGAGAACTTCGGACGCGGCGCCGTGTTGGTGACCAGCGCCAATCACGTCGTTCTGACCATCACCGCCGTCGCCGGAGTGCTTCTGTTGGCGTCGGGCAGCCTGTCCGTGGGCGCATTGTTGGCCGCCATACGTTATGCGCAGATGACTTACGCAAGCGTCGCCGGTATATTCGACAACGGCTGGTTCCAGATCGCCATCTTTCGCGCCCACGCGGCCCGGGTGCTCGCCGTTCTTCAATCTCCGCCCGCTGTGGCCGAGCCAATATCGGACGCTTCCGACACGGGGTGGCCGGGCGAGGTCCGGATCGAAGGCGTCACCCTCGGCGGGCCGGAAAGGGATATCCTCCGGCGCGTGGACCTCCTCATCCCCGCGGGAACGACGGTCGCCCTGGTTGGCAGATCAGGCGTCGGCAAGACCACGCTCGCCGGACTGATCGGCCGGCTTCAAGACCCGGATCTGGGCGTCGTCCGAATCGACGGTACACCGGTTACCGAACTGCCGCGTGACGTACTCTCTCGCCGGGTGGGCTACGCATTCGAGCGGCCCGCGCTCGTCGGCGACACGGTTCGCGACGTCATCGCGATGGGCGCTGCAGTCACGGATGAGGCCGTACGGACGGCCGCGAGGCAGGTCGAAGCGAACGTGTTCATCGAGCGTCTGCCGAAGGGTTACGATTCACCCCTTGACGAGGCGCCGATGTCCGGCGGCGAACACCAGCGGCTGGGGCTGGCGCGGGCCGCGCTCAGGAATACGCCCATCCTGATTCTGGACGACGCCCTCAGCAGCCTGGACGTGGCCACCGAGGCTCGTGTCCTGGCGGCATTGCGGAGGCTTGGAAGGTCGCGGACGACCGTCGTCATTGCCCACCGGGCGAGTACTGCGGCAGCAGCGGACCTCGTGGCCTGGCTCTTTAAAGGGGAGGTACGGAGCGTGGCGCCGCATGCCGAACTATGGCGCGATCCCGCCTACCGCGACGCGTTCCAGGGCGACCCGGCGGAGGAGAACGCTTCGTGACGCCCATCCGATCGCTATACTGCTACGTGTCGAGGCACCGCGGATGCCTGTTTCGTATCGGCGTGTGCAGCGTGGGCGTGACACTCGCGCCGGCGCTCTCCGGACGCCTCATCGCCAGTGCCATCGATACGGCGCGCGAGGGCGACCTTTCAGCGTCCCTGGCGTGGATCGGCGGGCTTCTCGTCGCGGGCGCGGTCGGCGTCTGGTCGCTGTTGCGTCTCTCGCACTGGACGGCGATACTCACTTCGAGGGTGCAGGCGGACCTGACCCGCGACACCGTTCTGCACACACTGGGAGATGCGGTGCATTCGGACCGGGTACTGCGTTCCGGCGCCGAGCTCACACGGCACGTTCCGGCGCTCGTAGAGGTGCTGGCGCACTTTCTGCGTCTGGGCCCGAGCGGCCTTTTCGCCATCGGATCCGCGGCCGGACTCGCGACGTTGTCGTGGACGCTTCTGATCCTGGCTTTGCCCTGGCTCGTCGTGGCTGCGTTTCTGCAGATTGTGGTTGTCCGCGCCAAAGTTCGCAACGAAACGGCGTCCATGCTCGCCGATGAGGATACCCACGGCGAAACGACGCGCGCGCTCCAGTCGGTACGGGACCTGGTGGCGGCAGGCGCAAAGGGTTTCGCCATGGACCGCGTGGAGGATCGGATCAACCGGTCCGTCGGGGCGACACTCAGGCAATACGAGCATCAGGCTGTCGGATTCGGAGTTGTGAACGCCGTCGCCACCACGTTTCCCGCCCTGACGGCGCTGGGCTTCGTTCCGTACCTGGTTCGTAACGATCTGCTCAGCGCGGGCGAGGTGGTCGGTTCGTTTACGTACCTGCTCGCGGGTTTGACGGCGGCGACGTCATTTGTGACGTACGGTCTGTCCAAACTGGTCACGTTGCGCGTCCACCATGAGCGCCTGATGGAAACCGGCGAAAAGGCGGAAGACCGGGTCGGCGACGTCCCGTCTGCGTCGCCACCGACGGATAAACCGACTGATCTGGCAGTACGCGACTTGACGTTCGCATACGGCGCGGGGGAGCCGATCGTCGAGAGATTTTCACTGGATCTCCGCGCGGGAGACCATCTGGCCATCGTCGGGCCCAGCGGGATCGGCAAGTCCACGCTGGCCGCCCTGCTGGCCGGAGTGCTGCGTCCGGACAGCGGCGCGATCACGGTCGGCGGGAAGCCCTGCTTTCTGCGTCCGGATCGTCCACGACTGATTACGATGGTGCCCCAGGAGGCGTACGTCTTCGCAGGATCGCTGCGCGAGAACCTGGTGTACCTGCGGCCCTCCGCAACCGAAGAGGAGATCGCCGCGTCCGCCCGGGCCGTGGGGCTCGATCGTGTATTGAACCGGCTGGGCGGGCTGGACGCGGAAGTCAACCTCACGAAATCCGGCCTGTCCGAGGGGGAACGTCAGCTGGTGACCCTGGCGCGGTCGCACCTGGCGTCGTCGCCGATCGTCGTGCTGGACGAGGCCACCTGCCACCTGGATCCCGCCGCGGAGGAGCGCGCGGAGCGGGCGTTCATGGCCCCTGGCCGCACCCTGATCGTTGTCGCGCACCGCATGGCGGCCGCCCGGCGCGCGCGGAGGGTGCTGGTGATGGACGGCGGGGGCATCGACGTGGGTAGCCACGAAGAGCTGCTGGACCGGCACGCGCTGTACGCC
The DNA here is from genome assembly GCA_028877215.1 of Gemmatimonadota bacterium. Classification (GTDB taxonomy): domain Bacteria; phylum Latescibacterota; class UBA2968; order UBA2968; genus JAAXHE01. The sequence continues at coordinate 96,324 of JAPPFJ010000012.1, forward strand.
GATTTCCATGGACTGTGGCAGCAGGCGTAAGAAAAGGCGAGAATACGAGAAGACGACAAACGAAGAGACGAGAATACGAGGAAATCGGAAGACGAATGATGTATTCCCGCTCTTTCGTAGTTTCGTAAATTCGTAGTTTCGTAATGTGAGAACGAGAATACGAGAATACGAGAATACGAGAATACGAAGGGCGAAGAGACGAAAAGACGAGAAAATCGGAAGACGAATGATGTATTCCCGCTTTTTCGTAGTTTCGTTCCTTCGTAGTTTCGTAAAACAGGAGGGTGAATTGGCAAGGCATGTGGTAATCTTCTTTATTGTTCTGGTGTACCTGTCGCCGAGCCTTGAAGCGGCGTCACCGGAGATCCGCCCCGCCCTTGCGGCATTCATCGAGGGCCGATATGCCGATGCCGAAGACAGTCTGAAGACAATGCTCGCGCATCACGACACGGACCGCGCACAGATCTGGTACCTGCTGGGACGCATCAATACATGGGAAGGGGACATCGAGGCGGCGTTCGATTGGTTCGAGAAGGCCGTTAAAACGGATTCCGACACGGCCGACTATCAATACTGGCTGGGGATGCTATACGGCGCGAAGGCGCAGCGCGCCAGCATTTTCGGGAAGCCAGGTAAGGCCCGCCGCGCCCGCAAGGCGTTCGAAAAGGCGGTTCGACTGGACCCCGATCACGTTCCCGCGCGCATCAAGCTGTTGGAATACCACCTACACGCGCCGGGCATTATGGGCGGGAGCAAGGAAAAAGCGCTGAAACAGGCTTCGGAGATCGCGTCCCGGAACACGATGGAGGGCCACATGGCGTGGGCCCTCATCCACGCAAAGGAAAAGGCGCAGGACAAACGGGAGAAAGCCTATCTCGATGCGGTCGCGCAAGCGAACAGCGACGTCCGGCCGGTGGTTTCACTGGCAACGCACTATCTCCGCGACGAACGACTTCTCGACGCGATCCGGGTCTACGAGGCGTTTCTACAGTCGTATCCCGACCGTAGCCCGATCCTGCGACGACTGAGCAACCTGTATCGGCTGGAGAACGAAAATGAAAAAGCGTTCCAGGCCGCTCGCCGCAGCCTTGAAGTGGCGACGGAAGCTCTCGCGGCGCTGGCGTCCGAATCACACCCGGGCGTCCAATCCTTCGAGAAAGCGCTGAGGGCCGAGGGATTTCGCCTTCAGGCCCTCTATGCGGTTGGCAGGTTTTCCGCCTTGACCGGGATGGTACTGGACCTGGGACTGGAGTCGTTGACGGCCTATCTTCGCCAACAGCCGGCGCGATGGAAGTTTGCTCGCATAAACGGACTCTACAGGCTCGGCCGTATCTACGCGCGCCAGGGAAGACAGGACCTCGCGCGCGGCGCGTACAGAAACGTCCTGAAATTGAATAAAGATCACAAAGGCGCGAGAAAAGCGCTGGAGAAACTGGAATAGGCTCTGAAGCCAGCCGTGGTACAGCAAACGGCGGATTACTCAATGGATCCCCGGCGTATTTGTAGGGGCGACCCTTGTGGTCGCCCTTGCGTCGGATTTTTACCTGCCAGCGGGTGCCGCACAGGCAGGCTGAACAGGAGGACATTTCCATGTCGAAACCCGAATACCGCGCCGCAATTATCGGTCTCTCCGGCATTGGCGCGAGGAGACCCGAGGAAGATGAGCGCATTCCGGTGTACGGCCCGATGCCCGGCTCGCACGCCGCTGCGTACGATCGGCATCCCCGGACCCGGGTGGTGGGTGCGTGCGACCTCAGGGCGGAGGCGCTGGCGGATTTCAAGGCACAGTGGGCAGACGTGTGGCCGGATGCGCGTCTCTATACCGATTACCGGGAGATGCTGGACAGGGAGAAGCCGGATCTGGTGAGCGTGGCGACTTCGGACCACGTACACGCGGATATGACCGTTGCCGCGGCCGAATCCGGCGCGCGCGCCATCCTGTGCGAGAAGCCGATCGCCACCTCGCTGGAAGACGCGGACCGGATGATCGCCGCAGCCGAAGCCAACGGCGTACTGCTCTCGATCGAGCACACCAGGCGGTGGAATCCGAGCTATCTGGAGGCGCGAGAGATCATTCGAAGCGGAGAGATCGGACCGCTGCGAACGGTTGTGTGCGAGCAGTTCAGCCGCCGGGCGATGATGTTCCGGAACGGCACCCACCTGCTGGACATGATCTGTTTCTTTGCCGAGGCAAACCCTCAATGGCTGGCGGCCGAACTGGAGGAAGGGTTCGAGCATTTCACCGAGTACAAGGGGGACGGCGGAAAAGATCCGGCCGTTGATCCGTACGCATCGGCGTATATCCGGTTCGACAACGGCGTCCGGGCGTTTTACAATGCGTATAAGGTGAACTATCCCGGTTCGCAGTTCTCGCTGACGTGCGAGGACGGACGCATCGAGATATCCGATCGGAATGCGTCCCTGATCCGGAGCAGGTCGCACTACGAGTCGTCCACGTCTCCCATTCTGGCAGAGAAATACGCGATGGAAAATCAGACGGCGGCAGTGGGAGAACTCATCCGGGTACTCGAGGAAGGCGGCGACCTGGTCTCGCCCGCGCGGGAGGCGCGCAAGACGGTGGAGGTGATGATGGGGATTCTGAAGTCGCACCACGGAGGGAATTGCCGGGTCGACTTCCCGCTCTCGTAAGGCGTGGTTGGGTCAGCGAGGTACGTTGACGTCCTTCCCGCCTCGGATAAGCCTTTGTTATCGGGACCGGCGTCTCCCCGGTATGTCTAAATGGCAACGGTCTTTGCGCCGGCGTGCAGCGACCGGACCCCTGCCTCGGCCACGCGCATGGCATTGAGGCCGTCCTCCTGAGTCACGCTGAAGGGTTCGTCTCTCAGGCAGCGGTCGACGAAATACGCGAGTTCCCGTTTGTACGACGGTCCGAACCGCTCGATGAATACCGGGACTTCCCCGCCGTAATCTCTCATCCGGAAGTCGTTCTTTTCGATGACGCCCTCCCGGGAGTACGCTTCCACGATCACCCGTAACGGATCCTCCTGGAAGGGACCCACGTGGATGAGACCGTCCCGGCCGTAGACCCACGTTTCGTTGCGGTATCCCGCCACGTGGTTTCTGCTCACCTGAACCTGCGCGATAACGTCGTCGGGAAACGTCATGTGCAGGTGCGCGTCGTCGAAATCCTCCTTGACGGTCGTAATCCTGAAGTTGTGCAGGTTCGCGCCTATGGCGCCAACCCGTTCCGGAAGCGCGCCCAGAAGCCAGATCGCTTCGTCGATGTTGTGCACGGCCATGTCCGGCACGATGCCCGGGCTGTTGTAGCCCACCGGCGGCGGGTGCGGATCTTCGAGGACGGAAACGACCTTGAACGGATCGCCGATGGCGTTCCGGTCCAGCAGGGATTTCGCATGGAGCAACGGCTCGTCGAAGCGCCTCATAAAGGCCTGCATCAGGGCCTGCTTTTTCGTATTATCTCTCGACAGGTATCTCACGAAGTCGGCAGCGGCCTCGACCGAACCGGTAAGGGGTTTCTCCAGCATGACGCGGCAGCCCGAGTCGATCAGCGTCCGGGCGTCGGCTTCGTGGTCTTCGGTCCTCGAGGCCACCACGGCCGCGTCGATCAGGCCGGCATCCGCCAGGTCCCGGGTACTCTTGAAGGCGCGGATTTCGGACGCCTGCTTCTTCCGGAGATCGCGGGCGACGTCTACGGCGGTGTTCCCATAGCGGTCTGCCACGGCAACGAGCTCGCAGGTTCCATCCGCTTTGCCCAGTTCCTGGACGTGCATGGCGTGGAAGACACCGATTCGGCCCACGCCCACAACCGCGAGTCTCAAGGGTTTGGTCATCGTTTTATCGGTCTCCTGGATGATATCTTGAAGGGTGGGGATGAGAAGGCGGTTAGACGGTAGACGTAAGACGGTAGAAGAAATCCTTGCCAGATAGGATATTCCTCGTTGCCTTTGGCACGAGAAGAATCGTCACAAGGCAGGTAATCTCTCCCGTCTTGCGTCTCACCAGGTGGTACGGCGGGGTGTGGTCCTCTCCCCTCTTCCGTCTCCCCTCTCCCCGATTTTAAGGGGCCGGCTGGAAAGGTCCCGGGCTGCTTCTGAATGACCCTGCCGTCGTAGAAAATAACGGGAAGTTCCTGGATTTCGAAGCGGTTTCTTCTACCTTGAAGGGAATATTCGGAGGCATCGGGTCTTTGGGGGTCGATGGTTTCCTGGACGCATGGATGGAGGAGACGAGATGGTCAGAATGCCTGTGAAGGGGGAGATCGTCGAAGATGAATCGGCGCTTCGGGCGCTTTACGAGGACCTGCATCTGCGCGATCCGCTGCCGGATCACGAACCGGACCGTTATGAGCGGGCCGCGCGGTTCCACGAAACGGTGATCGGCGACGGCAAACGGCAGGGTCTGGTGGGCATCTACAATCGCGAGGACCTGGAGCGCGCCAGGCGAAACGTAGAACGGCTGGATTGGGCGCGGGAGATGGTGGACCGGATCGTACGGGATGCCGACTTCTGGGCGAGGTTCTCCGATGAAACGCTCTATGCGATGGTGCCAACGCAGAATCCCATGGCGTTGACGGTGGCCCAGTACGACGGGTGTCCGATTCACGGCGGCAACCGGTCCACGTTCGAGGGTGATCTCCTGCATCCGTACCAGTGGCGGTGCAATCTGGGGGACGAGTGGTGGTACCAGGGAATCGAGGTCGTGAATCCGGGCACGGGAAAGCCGGTACGTGTGATGGACGGTGGACAGGGATGGGTGGCCCCACCGGGGTTCATGAACGCCGGCGTTACGTACTACTTAGTGGGGGCCTACCGATGTTTTCTGCTATATCGTCTGTTTTCCAGTCCTTACGCCCCCCAGACGGGCGAGGGGCACCAGGGCCGGCCCGCCTCGCGGGCGCTTGCGCTTGCGTACGCCTTCACAGGTGAACGCAAATACGCACATAAAGCGGGGATCCTGTTGAACCGCCTCGCCGACGTGTACGGGAGGCTGCAGGGCATCAAGGAGGGATACGAGACCTACGATCGGAGCAAGGATCCCATCCGGGGCTACGTCGGGGAGGCGTCGGGACGGGAACAGTCCTTCCTGCACAACGTGGCGCTGACCAGCGATCTGGTTTTCGACGCGATTCAGGAGGATGAGGAACTCGTCGGGTTCTTCCGTTCAAGAGACGGCGCCGCCGGTCCCGTGACAACCGGGGATATCATATTTAACATCAATCGGAACCTGTTCACGTATGCCTACGAGTTTCTGGACCGGACGCTGCCCATCGCCGGCGGTGATTTCCTGACGTCGTCGCTCTACTGTCTGCTCGAGGTCGGGGCCTGTATGCAGAATGGGGCGATGATCCGGCAGGCCCTGGAAGCGCCCACCGGTCTCTACAACGTGATGTCCAACAGTTTCTTCCGGGACGGCAGGTTCTGGTACGACTCCATCGGCTACGGTGCGGGCAACATACGGGGGGCGCTGAATGCGGCCGAGTGGACCCTCGGATTTCGGGATGGGGACCACTTCAAGTCGCCGGTTGATCTGTATCGCGACCCGAGGTTCCGCCTGCGGGAGATGATGGAATTCGCCAGCGCGGTGGACTGCGACGGCCGTGTGCCCATGATCGGGGACACGGGGGGTGGGCGAAACCGCGTGTTGCGCACGCCGTATTCGCTGGAGGACGAAATCGGTTACCTGCGCCTGCCGGAGGCGCGGGACCTTTACGCGCGCCGGATTCTTGCGGGGACTCGCGGTGATCCGGATGCCGCGCGAAAAGACGGCGACCTCTATCTGCTGTTCCACTGCGAACCATGGAACGAGACGGTGAAGGCAGAAGGGCAATCTTCCGGGAGCGTCGTGTTGCACGACTCGGGGTTCTGCATCCTGCGAGCGGGAAACAAGCAGGCCAGCCGCCGGCACGTGGTGCTGAATTACGGGAAGGGGAACCGGGGTCACGGGCATATGGACAAGCTGGCGGTGAATATTATCGCGTACGGTTACGATCTGTCCGCGGATCTGGGATATCCGCCAAGCTGGGTGGCGCCCAAAAAGGACGGATGGGAGACGCATACGGCCAGCCATTGCACCGCGTTAATCGACGGCGTGAATCAGGAGTTCGCGACCGGCAGTCTGAATCTGCTCGTGGACGGGCCGTGGGTGCGCATGGCCGACGCGTCGGCCGAGCGGGCCTATCCGGATCTTGCGAAACGGTACCGGCGCGCGGTGGCGCTGGTTCCGGTGGACGACGAACGGTCCTATGCGGTCGATCTGTTCCGTGTTTCCGGGGGTGGGGAACACGACTACAGCTTCCACGGCTGGGCCGGAGAGAATGCGGAACGGTTCGATATCGCACTGTCCGGGGGCGCGTCCTTTCAGAAGCAGGATGAAGGCACCCTCGCAGGTCCCGAAGTCCCGTTCGGAGAAGCGCCCGGATACGGGTATGTGAAGGACGTGGCGAGGGCCCGTACGGCCGGCGGGCTGACGGCGACCTGGCGGACGGAGAAAAACGGCGCCGGAATCCGTCTGCATATGACCGGCGAGGCCGGTTCGAAGGCGATCACCGGGCTCGCGGAGGGGACGGGACTTCAGGGCCACAGCCCGTGGGACCGGTACGTGGTCGTGCGGCGTTCGGGACTGCATGGGAAGGAAAACCGGTTCATGGGCGTTCTCGAGCCGTTTTCCGGGATGCCTTATATCGACCGGGTCGCGCCGCTCTCGGTGGGCGGACGTACCGCGGGCATGAGGGTCGATATCGGCGAACGGATCCACTATATACTTCACGGCATCGACGGGGTTCTGGACGGCGAGGTGGACGGCCTGCCGATTCGATTCGACGGGGACTGGGCGTTCGTTGAGCGTGAGGGCGATTCCTTCTTGCGGGCGCAGGTGGTGAACGGCAGGGAATTCCGATTTGGAGAGATCGGGATGGAGGGCCCGGGAGCGTGGGCGGGAGAGGTGCATGCGGTGGATATCGACGACCGCCGGATCCTCGTCTCGTCGCGCGTCCCGCTTCCGCTGGATGGTTCGCTGACGGGCCGGACGGCGGTCATCGGGCATCCCGACACCATCTGTAACTCGTCGTACGGGGTCGCGGGCGTGGAGGATGCCGGGGAGGGCCGTTATCTGATCGCGCTGGACGAGATGGACCTGCTGTTGAGCGAGGGACGGATCGGGAGGGTGGAAGGCGCAACGCTGCTGACGGACACGCCCATGCTTAAGCTGGAGGTGGTGCGCGATCTGTACGATGGAAAGGCGATTTCGCACACGCGCGGGCAGACCGGACCTCGATTGACGGCCGCGGAGAAAGGCAGGTTGACGCTCGCTGACGCCGGCCGGGCGGAGGCGTTTTCCGGAAAACCGTTCTACATCTACGACGTCGCTCCTGGCGACACCTGGCGGATACCGGATGTGTGGCACATGTAAAGTCTCCGCGTGGGGCCGGACCTACCCACCGGGAGCGAGGGCATCCTGCCCTCGGAACGCCGTCGTTGTAAATGTAGGGACAACCCTCGTGGTTGCCCGGCTTGTCGCCGTTTCTGGTTTTCCCTTTGTGTCCTTTGTGTCTTCGTGTGAGCCGATTTTCGGTTTTGCCACCGGCTGTGAGCCGATTTTGAAAGGGTATTCTCATGGATTCGATTGATTTTCGCCGGTTTCCTTCAGCTTCCGAGGTGTATCTCTGCAGGGACCGGGGCTATTTTCCCGTACTCGCCAGCGTGCGCGGCGAGGAAGTCCTGGCCGTCATCCGCGCCGGTGCGGGTCACGTGGGCGTTACCGGCCGTCTGGAGGCGATCCGTTCGTCGGACGGCGGGCGTAAGTGGGAAGTGCCGGTCGTGATCGTCGACTCGCAGGCGGACGACCGGAATCCCGCGGTGGGCGTCGCGCCCGACGGGACCGTTGTGCTGGCGTACCACACACAGGGGTCCTACGGCGAAGACGGTACCTGGTCTCCGGAGTTGCGTCGGGTGCAGATGCGCGTCATCCGTTCACGCGATGGCGGGCGAAGCTGGGAAGACGATCGGCCCCTCGGATTCCCGGCGATGAAAAAGCACTCCGCGTTCGGCCACATCGTGACCCTTCCCGGCGGGACAATGCTGCTGCCGCTCTACGGTTCCGATAACGATTCCGCGGACGAAGCGGACGACTGCGCGCATCTCCTTCGTTCCGACGACAACGGCCGGACCTGGGACCGGCCGTCGCTGATTGCCGAACGGTACAACGAAACGGCCCTGCTCCTGACGTCCGACGGGGTTCTTCTGGCCGCGATGCGTTCGGCGGACCGGGGCGGCCTTGTCTCGGTGTCCCGATCCACGGATGGAGGCAGCACGTGGGACGCGCCGTCGGAGGTGACCAGGGAGCGGGAACACCCGGCGGACCTCACGCTGCTTTCCAACGACTGGGTTCTGATGGTCTATGGCGTCCGCCGCGAACCGTTCGGCGTCCAGGCCAGGGTGAGCAAAGACTCGGGCCGGACCTGGAGTGGTCCGCTGATTGTGTGCGACGACCTGGGGAACCGCGATCTGGGCTATCCCTCCACCGTCCGGTTGGGGGAGCGGCTCGTAACGGCCTATTACAGCACGCCCCGGGTGTGGAACGCAACCGATTACCTGGGCGAGGGCGCCTTTGCGCGCGCGCTTCTCTATAGCGAGGTCGACCTGATCGAGGCGTTAACCCGAAATACCATTTAGACGGGATTACCCCATGGACCATAAACTTAAAGTCGGGGAAATTGATACCCTGGTCGAAAAACACAAATCCTTCCGGGAAAGCTGTCTGAATCTGATCGCCTCGGAGACCAGGCCCAGTCCGCTGGTGGAGCGGCTGATCGTGAATGACCTCGACCACAGGTACGGGTCGTATACCGGTATCGATCCGCGAAACCGGGGGTATCCGGGAAATGCATTCCTCACGCAAATGGAGGAGGTCGCGCAGGACCTGGCGAAGCAGCTTTTCGGTGCGGCGTACGTGGACCTGCGTCCGCTTTCGGGGAATATCGCGGGCCTCATCGCGATGTTCGCGCTTGGACGTCCCGGAGATACCGTACTGGAGGTGCATAACGGGCACATGTACGCCGCCAAGCTGGCGAATTCGGGATTGAACGTGGAACTGAAATCGATTCGGGTCCCGTGGGACGCCATGAACGCCAATATCGACCTGGATCGAACGGTTTCGCTGATCCGGGAGCATCGCCCCGGACTCGTCAGCATCGGATCGGCGCATTTTGTCTTTCCCCAGCCCGTGCGGGAACTGCGGGCCGCGATGGATCGGTACAGTCCCGGTTCGATCCTCGTTTACGACGCGGCCCACGTGATGGGGCTGATTGCCGGCGGTCGGTTTCAGTCTCCGCTCACGGAAGGCGCGGACGTCATCATCACAAGCACGCACAAGACCCTGGCCGGTCCGCAGGGGGGTATGATTTTGACCAACGACAGGGATGTCGCGGAACGGATCGCGAAGGCGATATCGCCGCTGATGATTGCCAACCACCACCTCAGCCGTCTGCCGTCGCTCGCGGGTACGTTCCTGGAGTGGATGGCGTGCGGACGGGCGCACGCCGATGCGATCATCGGCAACGCCAAAGCGCTGGGCCGGGCGCTGCACGAACAGGGTGTGCCGGTAGTGGGCGCGGACCGGGGCTTTACGGAATCTCACACGGTGCTGCCGGTTGTGGATGCGTTCGGCGAAAGCGGCGCGCTGGTCAGAGAGTTGGAGGCCTGCCATATTCTGGTCAACGCCGCCGGCGCGCCGAAAGAGATGGGGAGACACGGCCTCCGCATCGGCGTGCAGGAAGTGACCCGATACGGCATGACGGAGGCGGATGCTCCCGATATTGCGGGCTGTATTCTGGACGTAGTGAGCAAGCGAGATCCGGACGGCGCAAGGGAACGTGCGGTCGCGATGGCCCGGCGGTTCGATACGGTACGATTTACCCTGGCGGAATCAGATCGGGCGAGACCTACCCCCTAAAGGCGGTGAGACGGTAGAAGAAATGCGGGTAGACGGTAGACGTAAGACGGTAGATGAGATCATTGCCGGGTATGTTTTTCCTCCTTGCCTTCGGCAGAAAAAAAACCTCACAAGGCAGGAAATCTCTCCCCTCTCCCGTCTTACGTCTCCCCGCTTCTGAGGGGCCGGGGAGAGAGGTCGACTAAAGGCGGGTAGAGGTAAGAGGGGAGACGGGAGATGAAATCCTTGCCCGAATTTTTATCCCTTCTTGCCTCCGGCACGAAAAGAATCCTCACGAGGCAGGCCATCTCTACCCTCTCCCGGCTCCCGTCTACCCGGTTTTCTCCCCCTCTCCCCGCTTTAATAAGGAGGAATCGATGTCTGCAATTGGAATTCTGGATCGACTCGAAAGCGGTGATACGCTGCTCCTGGATGGAGGAACGGGGTCCGAACTCCAGCGTCGAGGTGTCGACGTGCTGAAGGGCGCCACGGCGGAGGGCGGCCTCCAGGCCTGGTCAGCCACGGCGAATATCGACGCGCCCGAAGCGGTGAGGGAGGTCCACGGGGACTACCTGCGGGCGGGCGCCGACATCATCATCAGCAACAACTTCTGGACGAGCCCCACGCGGATGGAACCCATAGGTCTGGGTGGCAGGTGGGAAGCGTACGCGACAGCCGCGGGTGAAAACGCGATGGCCGCGCGCGATGCCGTGAATCCGGATGCGTTTGTGGCCGGCGGTATCGCGCCGCCGTGTGTCCAGAGGCGGGTTGGCGGCGCCGCGTCCGACGTGGACATTCTGGGAGAGGAAGCGTACCGGAGCGAGATATGCGACCACGCAAAGGTCCTGGCCGGCGTTGGCGTGGACGCGGTCTGGGTGGAATACGTGGGATATGTCGCCGACTGTGTGGCGGCCGCGGATGCCGGCGCCGAGACCGGCCTGCCAGTCTTTCTGGGCGTCCGGCATGTCCGGGAAGACGGGACCATGCAATACGAGGAACGTCTGGAGGACCTCGCCGCGTCTCTGGAAGGCCGTGGCGTCGCCGGCGTGCTGCTAATGTGCACGCCGCCGGAGCAGGTCTCGGCCGGTCTTCCCCTCCTCAGGGAGGCGTTCGACGGCTGCGTGGGCGCGTACCCGAATATCGGATACCGTCCGCTCGCGCCGCTGGGACCGGCTGAGGGCGAAGAAGCGCCGGATGAGCCGGCCGAAATCCTGCAGCCGGGCGACAACACGCCCGATCGACTTGCCGATTACGCCGGCGCGTGGAAGGCCCTGGGCGCGCAGATCATCGGCGGCTGCTGCGCGACCGGCCCCGAGCACATCGAGGCCATGCGACCGGCGGTTAAGGGCGGTTAGACGGGAGAGGGAAGAGGGTAGAAGAAATCCTTGCCCGATATTTCATTCCTTCTTGCCTCCGGCACCAAAAGAACCCTCACGAGGCAGGTCATCTCTCCCGGCTTACGTCTCCCTTCTCACCAGGTGGTGGGGCGGAGTGTGGTCCTCTCCCGTCTAACGTCTTCCCTCTCCCCGCTCTTAGCCGACCGCTACATTTGACAAACATATCCATTTATCTTACTTTTAGTAAGAAAATTATACTACCTTCCGCATTTCCTGGAGGACGACCCGTTGAAAATAAAGACATCCATTACCCTGTCCGAAGGGCTCGTCCGGGATATGGACAGCCTGCTGAAGGCGCCCGATACGCCGAAAAACCGATCCGCGTTCCTGGAAGCGGCACTGAGTCAATACGTCGCTTTGTTGAGACGTCGGATCCGGGATTCCCGCGATGCGGAGATTCTGGACCGGAAGGCGTCGGAGTTGAACGATGAGGCGAAGGACGTGCTATCCTGGCAGGTCGACCTGTGACTCGTGGAGAGCTCTACAGGGTCTACAGGGGGTCGCGCGAGGATCCGCGGAATTATCGGGTATTTGTGATCGTCAGCCGCCAGGCGCTTATTGACTCCAGGTTTTCGAGCGTGATCTGTGCGCCGGTCTTCTCCTCGTACGACGCGCTGTCCACACAGGTACCCGTGGGGGTGGACGAAGGCCTGAAGCACGACAGCAGCGTTTTCTGCGACCAGCTGATCAGCATTCCAAAATCCGCATTGAAGCATTTCATCGGAACCCTGTCTCCGAGAAAAGTCCAGGCGCTGGACAGCGCGCTCGCCGTCGCGCTGGACCTCGAATCCTGACGGATAGGGGACTGGCCCCCGGCAGCGAGAGCATCCTGCCCTCGCCGCGCGATAATTGCATTTGTAGGGGCGACCGGCCGGTCGCCCAAAGGCGGTAAGACGGGAGAGGGAAGAGGGTAGAAGAAATCCTTGCCCGATATTGTATCCGTCATAGCCTCCGGCAAGAGAAGAAATCTCGCAGGGCAGGTCATCTCTCCCGGCTTACGTCTACCCGCTTTTGGCTGAAAAAAAAGAGACCGACAGTGTTTCCGTCGGTCTCTTTTTCTCAGGCAATGTAACGCCTGGTTACGCAATCTCGATCGCCTGCGGCGTGGCCGCCTTCACCTTCGGAAGGGTCAGCGTGAGCACGCCGTTTTCGAATCCGGCCTTGATCTTCTCCGCGTCCACTTCGGACGGAAGCGTGAACGACCGTGCAAAGCGACCGTAGGTCCGTTCGGAGACGTGGTACCGGTTCTCCTTCTCACCGGACGCGTGCTGCTTCTCGCCCTGGACGGTCAGCACGCCGTTGTCCATGTTGACCTTGATGTCATTCTTGGACAGGCCGGGAAGCTCCACGTGAACCAGCAGTTCCGTGTCGGTCTCCTGCACGTCGGTCGCCGGACGCCACGTGGAAAGTACCGGGAGATCGTGTTGCGGACCTCTCCAGAAGCTGTCGAAGAACCGATCGATCTCGGGAACGAGCCCGAAGCGCCGCCTGGGTTGCCACCTGGTGAGTGTCATGGTAAATCCTCCTTTTGGTTAACGGTTTTCCCGACGAATTGTTGTTGTTGAGGGTTTCGAGAACTTCCTGCTCGCCCTTGAGCCTGCGCCAATACCTCTCCGCAAGCCCCGTGCCAATATCGCCGAAACCGAATCAGACTTCAATCATATTCATAAAAATCAATAGTTTATACAGATATTCCGAGAAATGACTCCTTCAGAATCGGCATAACGCTCACGCGTCCGAGATAGTTATATGCCATTTTGGCATATACGATTTACTATAATGACAAAATGGCACATATGTTCTGCCAAATCTGCCGCATTGATTCGGCGAAGAAATGAAAAAACCCCGGACCCACGCAGGAATCCGGGAGCTCCGCGATAATTTGTCAGGATACCCGTAAGGCAACGCTCGGTTCTTCTGCCCCTCTCCTCACAGGAGAGGGCGCCGGGTGGAGAGGTCCCCGGGACCGAGGGCATCCTGCCCTCGCCGCGCCTTCATTGGATTTGTAGGGGCGACCGGCCGGTCGCCCGCTGCTGGCGCGGATATCGCTGATCTACGTCGCGTGTACACATCGCTAACGGTTACGGTAGGGTGCTGCAGGTCAAATTCGTAGCGATGTTGGTTCTGAAAATCGAAGTGGCATTGCTTTTCTTCAGATTCCACCTGATGTTTCCCACGCTTCACTACTTTCGGAGGAACCGCAATTCGGGCCGCGGACGTTTGGTACGCCTCGGATCCAGTTCTGAAAGGTCTCGTTTGCGGGTGCGCACAAGCCCGTCCTGTGGAACAACAAGAGGTTAAGATGCTGCAGGTGCGTCATACTCTGCGGAAGCGGGCCGGTCAATGAGCAAGTGTGGAAGTTCAGATGCGTCAGGGTAGAGACGTCGCCCAGTTCGGGTGGGACGGGTCCGCTTACCTGAGACTGGCCAACGAACAATCGAGCCAGGCTTGGAAGGTAGGTCAATCCGATCGGGATTGGTCCACTCAAGGGGTTGTTGCCAATCCAGAGGCGCTCAAGGCTGGCAATGCTACCCAGTTCGGGAGGGATTGGGCCAGTCAATTCGTTGAGGTGAAGGTAAAGCGATTCAAGAAAACGCAGGTTGGCTAAAGTAACAGGGATATTCCCGCTCAACCGGCAAAGGCCAAAAAATCCGCGAAATCAACGTCATAATCGCCATCGAGATCCCCCAGGTTACAGGCGCTGGTGGAGTTGGTCTGCGCTGGCGTCGATGTCGCCTCGCTTGTGACAATTAGATTGGCAAGTGCGTGAAAAGCTACTGCCGAAAGCAGGATGTACAGTGTCGGTCGCATTGAGTCTACCTCCGTTATGGCCATCGTCCGTTTGTATGTACATAGATGGATTCAGTCGCCGATGTGCAAGACGTTTGACTCTTCACTGAGTCATCCGTTCCAGTTGCAAGAGATCAAGTCCGCATCCCGGAAACGTGCTTTTTCTCGCGCGCACATTTCCCGGGGCCCAGCCTGTCGCGCTTTGAAACGCTGATGCGACGTCTTGGATCACTTTGAAAGCGTATTGAATCTCAAGCCGCCCAAATCAGAGACTGGCTGGGGCAGATTCGCGAATAGCTTCTTCGTTTTGTCCGGGAATGCCTGGAGCAGTTCCAGGTCGAATACCGCGGGTTCCTCTGAAGTAGATCTTTGCGGCGGTAAGGGAGTGTACTGGACGTTACAACCTGGTCTGTATCCAGAAGATGAACCGGGTCAACGGATATTTGTGCAACCGGTAGTGCTTTTTTCCGAAACAGTGAAGGCTCTCGAAGAGCATCCTCCTGCGCGGGCGAGGCACAGGCGATTTCCCTTTGTAATGTACGATTGCCGCGTCGTGAAAGAACCAGCACTGGAATCCGAGCTGGCCGACCCTGTAACACAGATCGACGTCTTCGCAGTACATAAAAAAACCCTCGTCGAACCCGCCTGATTTCCTGAAGACGTCTCTGCGGATCCACAGAAAAGCGCCGGTGACCCAGTCAACGCGGCGAGATTCATTGTAGCCGGACCAATGTTGATGAGAAAGCCGCCCGAGAAACGGCCTGGCCGGCGGGACGTGTTTGAGGAGACGGCCCGTTCCCATGCTGAAAAGCGAGGGAAGCGATCCCGAAGAGCGCTCGAATTCGCCTTGGTCGTCCAGGACCACACCCCCCGCCACTCCGCACCGGGGATGGTCCTCGAATCTCGCCAATATCGGCGATAGACTGTCTTCGCGGAGTCTCGTATCCGGATTCAGAAAGAGCAGAATCGGCGCGCGGCTTTGCCCGGCGCCGACGTTGTTTGCCTTGCCGTAACCGACGGTTTCTTCCAGTCGCACCAGTTTCACGACCGGGAACATACGCCGTACCATGTCGGCTGAACCATCGCTGGAACCGTTGTCGACAACCACGACTTCAAGCGAGTCGCGGATACTCTGTGACAGCAGCGATTCGAGACACGGCTTCAGCCAGTTCCCGGTGTTGACACTGACGATGATTACGGAAAGCAAGGGGCGGCTTTCAGACAAAGCATACGCCTCGAGTCTGTGTATTCGTCCGCATTGAAGGATCCTCAGAACGGCGGATGCCGGTGAGCAGCCTGCGCAAATATGACTTCCTTCCACTTCCTCGCGTTTGAATCGACGGCGTAGTCAGACGCGCGTTCCCTGCCATTTCGGCCAAAGTCCGTTCTCAATTCTCGATTTCCTATCAGACGTTCAAGCGTTCGGTACAATGCCCTCTCGTCCTGGGTGGGAACGAGAAACCCGCTCATTCCGTCTTTTACGATTTCTCTTGGTCCCACACAATCCGTTGCGACACAGGGCAAGCCGCAAGCCATGGCTTCTATGAGGCAGATACCGAAGAGTTCCTGCCAGTTTTCAGTCCTGAACGAATTCAGGACGAAGATATCTGATGATTGGTATTCCATAGCCAAATCGTGCGGATTGTCAATGTATCCCTTGCAGATAACCCCTTTCTTGTCCCTGATCTCGTCCAACTCCGGTCCATCGCCTACAATGACCAGTTCCAGCTCAGGGTAATTCTCAAGCAGAAGTCCAAACACATCCGAAAGTTCCCGGACGCCTTTCTCCTTGACAACTCGACCGACGTACAGCAGAGTTAGCTTTTCCTTCGGGCTCTTTTTTCCTGGAGTGAAGCGATGGATGTCTACGCTGTGGGGTATATACATTGCGTTTGCGCCCAGATTCTCCAGTTGTCTTGCGCAATTCCTTGTTACGCACACTGATTTAACGTCTCTCAAAAACGCTTCCCATACCTTCCTGGACCCCAATCTTGGCTTGTGAACATAGTCTACTCCATTCCAATAGGGCCACGACGTAAAAAAGGTAACGTTTTTTCCCAGTACCTTTAACAGGAGCAGATAATATCCCATCAAGGAATAAGGGGCAAATGCAACAACGATGTTTCTCAGGAACAACAGACGAAGGGGAAAAATGAAGCTCTTCATCAGGTCGCCCCAGGAAGGTTCCTTTTCATGTTGAGCCTTTTCGACCAACTTTCTCAATACACCGGCACGGGATGCCGGGCTCCGGCGTGGGATGTTTTCAACCCATTTTTTCAGAAGAAACCTCATCGCGGGCGAACAATGCCACATTTTGACGCCGGCCCATCTGAATCCCTTGTGGTCGAATACCTCAAGGTCGATCTCTTCTTGCGCTGCAAGATGAAACAGAGGCCTGTAGTTACTGTTCAGAGGTGTTTCTCTGTATATCGTGACTTTCTTCATAGCTTTATTACTTCCTTCGCCTCAGGTTGTTCTCGAGCTGTTGCCGTCTTGAGACTCGATTGGCCGGTTTACGTTGTGAAGTCGCAGCACTGTCAAACCCCGGCCGTCATTGCCGGCAACGACAAACCAAATCCTCCAACGGGCTGTCCTTGCTGAGAGTCTCGAGTATAGACCGGAGTGTGCGACCAATGAAATTCATTCGTCCAATAAACCAGGGAGGCAGATGGGGCCTCCGGCTGTACAAGTGGTTCGGCCCTCCCCTGCTGGCTTTATCACGGTCCTTACAGCATCCTTCCGCGATGTATGGCCGGGAAATGTTGTACGAGCGCCTTTTTTCCAACGCGCTGAGTCGGTTTCAACTGGAGAACCGGTACTATCCGACCGGAGTTGCCGCCAATTTCTCGCTTATGTACATCCTTCTTCGCTGTATTACAGAACTCCAGGTGCAGCGGGTTCTCGAACTCGGCTGCGGCCAGTCCACGTTGTTGTTTGACGCATTGCGGCAATTGCGACCGTTCGAGATCACCACGTTGGAGCACGACCGTGAGTGGGCACGCAGAATTCAATGCCAGGTAAAGCACGAGATTATCTGCGCGGGCCTGGTCGAACGTGTCGTACAGGGACGAAGGACCCTTGTCTACGATACCGACGCCGGTCTCGACGCCTCACTCGACCTGCTTCTGGTTGACGGCCCGCAGGGTAGTTCGAGACACTCCCGTTGGGCTGCGCTCCAATGGATTGAGAACCGTCTCGGCGACGACTTCCTCGTCGTTTTCGACGATGCGGAACGGCGCGGCGAAATCGACACAATTGAAAAAACGCTCAGCCTGCTCCGGGCACAGGGACGGACATTTCGTACCAGGTTTTACAAGGGCCTCAAATGGCAGTTTGTTATCGCGGCCGGCAGCCTCACCCCGGCAACCCACCTTTGAGAACAGACGCCAGTTCCGATCGACCGATCAATCTGCCTGCATGACGGTCTCTATGTGATCCAGGCCGAGAAATACGATGTGTCCGGTGTTTGCTCCCGTGGCCTTAAGGTACAATCGCACCTGTTCCCGGTACGACTGGACCTGCCTCTCCCTGAGAATTGCGTCGCTCTTCCAGTCCACGACAACGTCGATGTCGCCCCTGGCATCGAACGCGACGGCATCCGCGATGCCCGCGGTAATGGCCATTTCCCGGCCACTCACCTCGCCGCCATAGACCCAGTACTCGGGGACCAGACGCGGACGGAGGGCCGCAATCTCCGGACGTATCAGGGTACGGGAAACCATTTCCGCCATTCCGGCGCTGGAAATCCGGTGCGAGGCATCCGGTGAGTCCTCAAGCTCTTGCTGGGCAATGAGTTCTGCGGCGCGAGCCCGAACGTTGCCTGCCGCGTCCCCTGTTTCTCCCGTGAGTATTTCCTCCATCAGCTTGTGAAGGATCAGACCGCGTTTCAACGCGTGATTGTCGGTGTTCGCTCCAACGGGCTCCTCGCCGGCTTCCTTGGCCTCCTCCTCACCCGCATATACGGTCGGCGGCACTTCTGCCTCGGTCTGCTCCGCGTCCACGTGACGGCTGGGCCGGTGCCAGGTGATCGTCCGCCTGTTGTCGGCAATGGCTGACGCCTCCTCCAGCCATGTTTCCCGGTCCTGCCTGTTTGTGCCGGCTTCATCCTGAACCGTACGTGTCTTTTTGTACCGCTCCGCGTCGAAGGCAGGGAGTGAATTCACGTCGACGTCGATCAGGCTCATCCAGTCGCCTTCCACGCGTTCGCTCTGCCTGGGCAAAAGCAGGAGGTCCCGCGCACGGGTCAGCGCCACGTACCACAGACGCACGCGCTCCAGGTTGAGTTCATTCGCCTCCTCCAGCATGGTCTCCGCATATTCCGAACCCGCATAATCCAGCACCTTGAAATGGACGCTGTCGTCCCGGCGCCTGTAAAGAAAACCCTCCTGGTGCCTGAGTCCGGTTGTGGAATTGATGGGAATGACGACAGGCCATTCCAGGCCCTTGGCCGAATGCATGGTAATAATGGAAACGGCATCCGCCGCCGCGTCGTGACGGCCCTCCACCTGGTCTTCCGCGTCTTCCCACCGCTGCCAAACCGCACGGGCGAAGTCCTCAATGCCTCGCGTTGCGTAGGGACGCGCCATTTCCAGCAACAGGTCGACGTTCCCAAGCGCGCGCTGGGCGCCTCCTTTGTGGCGCGCCATGAGAATCGGGCGAACATGCAGCGCCTCGACCGCTTCCGCCATGATCTGGTAGGGCGTGGTGCCGCGGCGTTTTCGACGGAGGTCCTGCAGGACATGCAGCGTCTGCGCCAGGACCGGGCTGGTGACCAGCGACGGGTCCGTGTTGACGTCCAGGTGGACGCTTCGGTCCGGGTCCACCGGCAATGCCAGAATCTCGTCGGCAATCTGTTCATCGGAAAGGCCGACCAGCGGCCCCCGGACCAATGCGCCGAACGCGAGCGTATCACGGGCATCGGCGACTGTTCTGGCCACCGCGATCAGGTCCTGGACCTCCTGCCGCCGGAAGAACCCCTTGCCGGCCTGCGTGGCGATGGGTATGCCGTTTTCCTCCAGGGCCCGCTCGTAAATCCAGAGGCTGGTTCCGGTGGGGGCGAGCAGGGCGACGTCGGAGGCCTTCGCGGGCCTCGTTTCCCCGGTGTCCGCGTCGTACACGGGATAAGACCCGATCAGCCGGGCTACGATTTTGGCAACGACAATGGCTTCCTCCTCGCGCA
Source organism: Gemmatimonadota bacterium (assembly GCA_028877215.1). GTDB lineage: Bacteria > Latescibacterota > UBA2968 > UBA2968 > JAAXHE01. The sequence continues at coordinate 115,599 of JAPPFJ010000012.1, forward strand.
CGCTCTCGACACTCAGCTTACCCCTGGAGGTTTTGTGTTCGTCGCCAAGTGGAATATCGAAGGCCGCGACGCTCGCGCCGTCGCCCGCGTCGCGCGTTGACGTCAGCGGGGTGAATCCGGGTTGTCCCCGCTCTGCGCCCAGCAGGCCCTCGAAGTGGCGATTCACGTAATCCAGTATTGGCGCCCGCGACCGGAAATTGGCAGTAATACTTAGAATGGACGCCGGGTCGCGCTGCGAAAGCGCGTCCCGAGCCGTGAGGTACGTCTGCACGTCCGCGCCGCGGAACCGGTAGATCGCCTGCTTGGGATCGCCCACCAGGAAGAGCGCGCCCGGACGAATCACGCGTTCCTGCCATGGTCGCCCGGGGTCTCCATCACCGGCCAGTTGCCAGATGATTTCGGCCTGAAGCGGATCGGTGTCCTGGAATTCATCCACAAGGATGTGTGTGTAGCGCCGGGACAGAGCACGGCGGATCGATTCCTGTTCCCGCAGGAGATCCCTGGCCAGGTACAGCAGGTCGTCGAAATCGAGCAGCGCCGCGTCGCGCTTGAATTTACTGTAGAGCTCGCGGATTGCATTGAATTCGGCAATGAAGCTGCGGAATGCGACGTCGCCGAGCGTGCTGCAGAATTCGGCGTACGCCTCGTTGCACGCTCCATAAAGCGCCAGTCCTGCCTCATAAAGCTGTTCTCCGTCGGCGGCGCTCCGTCCGTCCGTTTTCGCCGCCGTTCTCCACTTGCCTTTGGCGCGCCACTGCCTGAAGCCGCGCTCGCCCTTCCTGCAGGCGTCAGGGGGACTGTGATGGAGGAGTTCGGCGAGGTGTTCCGCCGAAATCTGATCCGCCCAGGGCTCGCCCATTTTCTCCACGGTGCCCAGGAGATCATTCGCAATGGCGGCGGCGGCGGGTTCCTCAATTCCCGTGCCGTCGTACCAGGCCGCGAATGCGCGCGCGGCGTCGACCAGCTTTGTATGGGCTTCCCTGTCGATTTCGTAATCCGCGGCTCCCGCCGTGCGGTGCTGTCTCAGAAAATGGGCCGTGTTCCGGATCAGCCGCAGCGTCTGGTCCGGCGATTTCTGCAGGAGACAGGCGAAGAGGTCCTCCCCTTCGTTGCCCGGTTGCCGAATCGGGGGTATGCGCCCCAGGTTGTCTTCGGCCGGGTTCCGTCCGAATCGCGCGGACAGCCATCGATCCAGCAGGTCGTCGAAGACGAGTTCCACGACAGCCGGGTCGATAATGGTGGCGCCGGGGTCCTGGCCGGACTCCGCCGGATAAGGCGTGATCAGTTTCTGGCAGAAGCCGTGGATGGTCGTGCACGTCAACTCGTCCAGCGTCGCCGCGCCCCTCTTGAGATTAGCGCGTTGCCCGTCGCTGAGACCCGTCGGAAGGGCCGGCGCAAGTTCGGCAGGCGGTTTGCCGCACAGGAGGACCTTCACGATGCGTTCTATTCGCTCCAGAAGCTCGGCAGCCGCCGCTTCGGTAAAAGTGATGGCGGCGATATTTCTTGGCGCAATCCCGCCCGCTACGAGGAGGGCCGCCCTGCCGGCCATGAGCGCCGTCTTGCCGCTGCCCGCTCCGGCCTCGACAAGAAGCGAACGATCGTGGTGCGTGAGGGCTTCGATGCGCGCTTCCAGGTCGGAAAGCGGCGCCGGTTGAGGATTGCCGGGCATCTCAGGGCTGCTCCCAAAGATCGGATAGCGGCATTAGTGCCGGTGTTGACCTGAACGCCTTGGTCTTCAGGTACATCTGCTTCGATCCTCCGGGCAGTGCGAATGACAGGTCGTAATACCGATCAGCGGCGGCGGGGCCGTTCAGCGTTTTGCCTTCCACGAAAAGCTCCGTGGCTGCGTTGAGGTATTTCACCAGTCCCGCGAGCGTTTCCGCTGTGTCGTCAAGCACCAGATCCATATCGTCATTGCGAGGATAGACCAGGCGGGCTTCGACTTCGGGCCGCGTCGGGACGAGCGTCCTCACCGCAAAGGCGTAAAGACATCTCTGCAGTTCCGCGCCGCCATTGATCTGAGGAGGTCTGCGGGGGTATTTCCCCGATTTGTAATCCGTAACGCGCGCCTGGCGCCGGTCTTCCGAAAGGTCGAGCCTGTCGATGAAACCGCCGATTCGAATCCGAGTGCCTTCAATGTAAACCGGCGTTGCCAGGTCCCATGGCAGGCTGGCGGTTCCATCGGATGTGTTCCTGGAACGCGCATAGCCAAACTGAACTTCCGCCCAGGTTCTCTGCCCCCGAAGCGGGGTTTCTTCGCGCGCCAACGCGCGGACCGCCAGCATTCTTGCCTCGTCGCACTTCCGCCGCCAGATGACGGGCGGTGGAACGGGGCGTTCGGAGGCCCATCGTCCCGCAACCGCGTCTGCCGCCGATGCCACCGTTCGTTCGACGTCCCGCCGGGAAGCGCCGGCGAATCCGTGGCGCCCGGCGCCCTCCAGCCGGTTCACGCTTTCCCCGAGAAACTCGTGCAGAAGCGACCCGAACGCGAGCGCGTCAAGCGTCAGAGGTTCTTCCGTTTCTTCGGGCGCCTTCCAGCCGAATCCGTAGGTCCAGAGATAGCCAAGGGGGTCCCGAAGCAGTCGGGCGAGCGACGTGGCGGATTGCGTGCGGTCCAGAGCGCGAAGAAGCATCGGATGCCCCTTGCAGATCAGACCGTCATGGGCTGTCAGCTTCTCGCTGTGCCAGTCGATCCACGTCCCAGTTGTTGACCGGGCCAATGGCAGCGCGGCAAATTCGCCGGGTCTGGCCGTGAGCCGGTCGCTTTCGCTGGCCGCATGCCCGGGTACCCGGCTCTGGGCGAGGAATTCTTCATTTACGTCTTCGGGATAGAGTGGCGAGACGCCGTTGAGCCGGCCTTCGCTGTCCCTCCGCGCCCGCGAACAGACGACCTGCCGATCCGCCGTCCTGCATATCGTTTCGAAATCCCGGCGGTCCGATTCGTGAATGGGAAGTGGCTCCAGGTCTTCCTGCCGCACCACGTGTGTTGGAAGCAGCGGGTCCTCACCAGCGCGGCGGGGCCAGGAGCGTGAAGTGAGGCCCACCAGCCAGCAGAAGGGGCGGGGAACCGCCGCGACGGCCGATGCCGGCCCCCAGACGATGGCGGCGCCCGGTTCTTCTTCGTCCGGCACGCGAAGTCCGGCGAGGGTCACGTCCAGAGCGGCCGGCGGTCCCTCGACCAGGGCCCTTTGCCAGATTGCCAACGCTTCCGAGTCCTTCAGGAGCGCCTCACCTATGTCTTCCGCCCTGGCAAGGCCCAGGCGGAGTACCTCGATGATATGCCGCAGCAGCGGTCGATGGTCGTTGCCGTCGGAAAAGTCGTCACGCGTGAGGTTGTCCAGGTGGCGGTCCCAACTGTCAGCGGTAAGCAGCGGGGCATCGTCCGGCAGGACCTCCCACCAGTCTTCCGGCAGTGCTCGGAAATGCACGACGCAAGACCGAAGCATACCGGCCACGCGGACCATGCGGGAGCGCGACAGCCCGCGCATGAGGACTTCGGCGAGCGCGGCGGCAAGCTGACCGTCCGGGGTCGCAAGCACCGGCCGGCCGTGGATGAAGTGGACCGGCAGATTCGCGTCCTGCGCCAGCGCCATCATATGATCGTCCCATAACGCTGGAGACGCCGCGGAAATCGCGATACGGTGGGCTGGAATCCCCTGGGTGAGATGTTTCCGGGCCCACCGCAAGGTCTCCCGGATCTCGTGCCGGGGTGTGGCGCAGGACACCGCCCGGATATCGGGTTCCGCCGCCGGCGTCGTCGACACGGCAATACCGGTTTCGGACAGCCACTCCGGCGTCGACCTTGCGCCGGCCACCCAGGTCAGGTCCGTTGCCCTGCCGAGGCGCAACAAGAGGTCTCGCCATACCGGCGACAATTCGGTGCGGCCGTGGATCTCGATTCGGCCAAGGACGGCCGGGGCAAGGGTCGCTCGCTCCATGGCCGCCTTCGCCAGTTCGGCATGCGGGAGCTGATTCTTCGGCAACCTGGAACGTACGCTCCGTTCGAGCGCAGCCAGCGAGCGGGTGCGTGGATTCGCGCTGTGTCCCAGATTCAGTCCCGCGCGCCAGGCTTTTGCCAGGGTGGCCGCCGCGGCCCGCTGAAATCCGGGAAGGTCTTTGATTGTCTCCAGATCGTCGAGCGGTCCCGCTGCAACGGCTTCCCTGACGCTGGTCTTCAGGGTATCGGTCCGGACCGATCGGAGGAACCCTCCCGCAAGCCGCGCCGCAAGCTCTTCCATCGAAACGACCAGCAGTCCATGCTCGCCCTTGATGGCGGCCTGTGTCTGATGCCATCGCCGCGCGTACCGCCCTTCCACCACCACCGTCCTGCGCAAGTGTATTTTCGACTTCAGTTCAAGTTTTGTTTCTGGCATATCCGCTCCGACGTCCCCGCGTGCTGTTTGCACTTTTCGTCGTCAGAAAATACCCCGCGGCATGCTGTCTTGTCAAATGCCTATCCGTTCTCGACGTTCCTGTGGAGAATAGGCCGGTACGAGGGTGGGGCGGACATTTCTGTGTGCCCGCAGCGATGGGGGTGCATCAACGTCGGCCGAAGGTTTCCCGGTAGACTATAAATTCCGTGACGTCTAGGTCAGCTTTGCCATCGTATTTTAGAGTGATCTGAACGTCCTCGGTCTGGTCTAATTTAAATCGGAGCTGGCGGGCCTCGTCACGTGCAAACGGGATCGACAGCCACCAAGGGGGATGCGTGCTCTGTGTATGGGGTAGTCCTTGGTGTGGGTGGGTAGAAACGGTGATTCTAATCGGTGCCGGGTTCCGCTCGAAAAACCTGGTGAAGGTCGAACCGCTGAGCTTGAAGTGGATCTGGTAATACCCTTTGGGAAGATTGTCTATTTGGCCGAGAAACTCGACGGGATTAGGACTCGTTTCAGGCACAATGCGGCCGATCTCGGTGATCTGTGGTTCTGGCAGTGTGTGTACAGGTAAAAATGTAGCGCGAATTGCGTCAAGCGCCATGTCCCCCAATCCCGTGTAGAGGCTGAAAATGGAAAACAAGCGCGGCCGATCGATGAGGAATGAGAGCGTTTGATCGCCGTCGACCTTGCCTCCTTCCAGCGGATAGTGCGTGACTGTGCTCCAAGAGGATACGCTAGGAACCGTATAATGGCGCGAAAGCGTCAGATAGCCCGAAACACGGCCGTCGGGCGCTTCGACGCTTAAGCCGCGAAAGCGAAGCCTATAAATGCCTGGGTAGAGAGCATTCAATAGCGGTACAGACATTCGTGAGTATAGGACCCAGCCCGGAGGGGTGTGTCCCGCCCGAGCGCGAAGCCGTCCTTCGGGATCTAAGGCCTTTTCGCCTACCGGTTTTAGCCGCACATTGAATTCGTATTGCATTTGCGATGTTTTCGGGCCGAGAAGATGCATGTAGGGAGACCTGTTACTTTCCAAGCGAGATGCCAGCGTATCGGTCTGGCCCCAAAGGAAAGGCGTGAAGAGTGCCGCCACGAGAAGGGCCGTCCGAAGGAGGGAATGCCGGGGGCGAAAGTACAGCGCCCCTGTTAACAATCCCCAAAAAACGAGATCGACCAGAGGCAGGCTCCGCTGGTCTGATTCGAAAAAGTGCAGATGAAGTGGATAGAAGCCGTTGATAGATCGGCCAAGGAGATTATATCCCCTATACCCCAGTTCAGGAAGCACAAGCGTGTGTAGAACGCTTTCCAGGCTGATCGCTAGGGCAAGCGCGAAGAAGAAACTGGTCGTCGCCCGACGTAACAGCGGAGGCAGGCCCCAGGCCAGACCCATGGCCAGCACCGGGAGCGCCGTCATTAAAAAGCGGCTGGGAAGGTCGTGACCAAAAACCCACAACGTGTGAAGGCCGTTGATGCCGGCAGTGGCGGCAAACATGACTAAGGCGACTAAAATACGCCGGTCGCGCAACCTGGCAAGGGTCAGCAGTCCGAATAGTGCAAAGAAATAGATGGGCGACGTGTTCAGAATGCCCCGGCCTGCGTGCAGCCAGTGGCCGGGAAGCGAAATCTTCCAGATGGCAATATCGAGAGCGTTCTCATCCCATGCGCCGCTTCCCGGGCGAAGTGGACCCAGCCAGTCCCCACTGAAAGCATAATGGAAGGCAATGAGCGACCAGAGACCGCATGCGACGACCAGGCCAGTTGTGGACAGGGCCCACCATCGTCGTCGGCTTCTCCACGCCTGCAGCAGCACGATAACGCCGCAAAAGAGTCCCATCGGAACAAGGCGCGGATGCAGAAACGGAAGGCAGCAAAGCAGAAGGGTCAGAAGGCCCAGTACCGGTATCTCCCAGCGTCCCAGGGATTGGTAAGTGCCGCCAGGAGTCTGCCAGTGAGCAAGAGCGATCAGGGTGGCCAACACGATGGCAATGGCCGGGATTTCCGGATAGATCTGGTTGGAATAGTAGAAGTACGGTCCTGTAATGGCCGTTATGGCTGTGGCCGTCAGTGCCGACCAGGATTCGGCCCCCAGTCTCGTGAGATAGATGAAAATCAGGGGAACGCACAGACTGGCGAGCAGCGCAATAAAAAGTGCGGTGGACAGTCTTGGGTTTGCCCAGGCTTCCAATCCCCATCGGTAGGCTGGTACAAGGGCAACGGAAAGGCCGATCGGATGTTTCGAGTGGACTTTGCCCTCAGGCGAGGCAGGCGCTTTGTTTATCGAAAAATCGACGACGTGGAATTCCCTGACGTGTTTGGAATTCAGGTTGTTGGCGAGGTCCATGTCCCCGTCGTGGACCAGGCTCTGCGTCACGCGCAGGTACTGCCCCTCATCGCTGTGGAGCATGGTGACCTGGCAGAAGTAGAGGGTATAGAAGACGTACAAGGGCAGGCACAAGGCAAACAGGGCGCCGGCGACGTAAGCGGTGCGGAGGGGTTTCCACGAGCCCAACGCCGGCAGGTGCATGTACCCGAGAAAGACTAGCGCAAGTGCCCACAACGAATGGGGAGACCAGAGGATGGTCAGGTAGGGAAAGATGCGTACGATCGGATCGACCAGGGCAAAAAGCCGAAGGGCCAGCAGTGCACCTGCCAGCAATGTCGCACGCTGGAGCCGATCCTGCAGGTCGGTCCCGCCGTCTTGGAAGCGATGCCGGATCCATGCCAGGACCAGCCCGGCGAGGCCGATGAGGGTCGGGCCGAGGGACGGCCACTGCGGGCGGTATGGCCCCGTCCTCACAGCAAGACGTAACTCACCCGACGCCGCCGCGACGAGGGGGTCGAAGCCGCACAGCGCCAGCCAGGCGCCGAAGAATCCGGCCGCGAGTCCAAGATCGACCGCGAATGGCCGGGAGGCTGGTGGCATGACGTGACGCTGCAGAGTTACGATGAGATTACGGTGGGAAAGCATTCAGAGGATTCCGATCGGGATTATTTTCACTACGCCCGCTCCACAGTCCTGTCGCTTCCGTTTGGAGGAAATCGCCGAAGCTGGTTTCAGGGTGGGGCAGACATTCCTGTCTGCTCGCATCATCCGACGTTCACACTCTCGCCGGTGACGACCATCGGATGCTTCCATACCGTCGATTCGTCCCTCTCTGACCCGTCGCGATATGTCGATATGAAGCTCCAGCGGTCGGCGCCCGTGGTATTCGGATAGGAGCTGTGCAGGGTCTGATCGTGAAAGAAGACCGCGTCGCCTCGGTTCACCGCCAGCGTGGTCTCGGGAAGCCCGGCGACCTCTTCGTTTCCGATACGCCACCCGAACCCGTTTTGCGCCCTGACCTGTTTCACTTTGAACCGCTTGAAATGGCTGCCCGCGATCATCTTGAGGCAGCCGTTTCCCGGCGTGGCGTCGTCCAGCGCGATCCACACGGATATCTTGTTCGCGCCCTTCCAATAGTACCAGTCCTGGTGCCAGGGCGACCCGAACCGCGTGAACTTGTTCTTGTAGACCGACTTCACGCTCAGAAACTCCACGTTCGGACCAATGATCCGGTTCAGAACCGAAACCACGCAATCATCCTTCATCCGTTCCCTGAAAAACGGGTCCAGTACGTCCGCCATGAATACGTGTACGCCGGTGGACGTCGGATCCCTGCTGATGTGGCCGCCCGCATCGAGGACGTCGATGATGCGCGCCTTCCAGTCCAGTATCTCTTCCGCCGGGTAGAGCCCCTTTGCGATATAGAAACCATCGCGATTGAACGCCTCGGCGACATCTGCTACGGAATCCGGAACCGGTCTATTGGATACCATCCCGCGTCTCCCGACTTTCGTTGACGTCTGCTGATTCCCTCGCTCCGGCCGTCGGACCTGTACCGAAACCTGTCGCAAAATGCGACAGTGAAAATCCGATCGGATACTGGTATGATAAACGATATCCCTACCGTATCCAACACAACGAAGGGGCGGTCAATTGGCCACCCCCGACCTACCCCCGTCCTGAAGGAAGAAGGAAAAAGGTAGAAACAGCGGTAACTTTGACTTCTGTCACTTCTGCAATGGGACTCTCGCAAGATTCGAATGGAAAAGGATTGCTGAGGAGAGCGGAAAACCGGTGGCGGGCCGTGTCGTCGCCCCACTCCCGGTTTACGTGACTCCCCGCTTCAGAGGGTGCCGGGGCAGGTCACCCCCCGGGACCGAGGGCATCCTGCCCTCCGAGAGCCGTCGTTGTGTTTGTAGGGGCGACCCTTGTGGTCGCCCGCCTTTTCGTCCTTAGCGGACGGCTTTTGGCTGACAGCTATTCCCGCATTTCCTTGAGCAGCGCGATGTCTTCCCGTGTGACGCCTCTGAGGAGCAGGATCAGCGAGCCGTAGACGAGCAGCCCCGCCAGGGCCGCGACTTCGAAGTGATCCGTAATGGCCGAGACGCAAAGCACGGTCAGAACAGTCGCCAGCACCGGTCTGGCGGCGGCCGCGCCCAGCGTGACCACGTATTTTCGCAGCGGCGTGAAGAAGAGCCCCGCAACCGGAAACGCGATGGAACCGACCAGGACGGCCGCGGCCGACCCGAGGATATGGTGGGCGGGGATGAGGGCGACGTTCAGAAGGGTGCCGAGCAGCGCCGCCGCGCCCAGGCAGACAAGCCGGCGTTTCTCCTGGCCCACGGCCACGATCAGAAATCCGAAGGCAATGCCCATGTATTTGAAGACCATCGCCCAGATGAGCAGGACGAGCGTCAGGCTGGCATGGCCGAACATGGCTTCGGGAATCCTGCCGGGAAAGAGCAGATTCAGAATGTCATTCGAGGCGAGCGTGCAGAACCCGGCGATGGGGACAATAAAGAGCAACAGGTAGCGTGCGCTTCGGCGGTAGATTCTGTCGAACGCGACCGGATCGGACTCCCGGTGTCTGACCATCACCGGAAAGACGGAAGCGATGAATATCGAAGCCAGAAAGGGAAGGCTGTCGGGAATTCGGGCCGCCATGTTGTAGAGGCCTACGGCTTCCTTGCTCTTGATGGACTCAAGCAGCATGATGCCGATCTTGTCGTGGACTGTGGCGCATATCGTCGCCAGCATGAGCGGGATGCTCTGCCGCAGAAGCGATCTGACGATCTGCGGGTCGAAACGAAACCGGGGAAGCTTGAAGAGACGCCGGTGCGTGATGCACAGACCGGCGAACGAGAAAAACTCGGCGGCGATCAGCGCGCAGAAGATGGCGACGAGAAGGCCCTTGTTGAGCACAACAACAACCAGCAGGCCGGCCATGAGCAGGTGGGAAACGGTGTTCCAGGCCACCACGTACCCCATCCTGAGATCTGCCTGAAACCGGACCTGGAACATCCTGCGAAATGCGTTCAGCCGCGGCGATACGAACAGCGTGAGCGAGGCGATAAGCGCGGGTATGAGGGTTTCCCTGCCCTGGCCCGTAAGGTAGAGAAACGCGTTTGAGGTCAGCACGGCGGCGATGGACGCGATAAGCGCGACGGATAACGCGTTCCCCAGAAGCCGGTCGGCGTTCTCACGGCTGGCGGCTTCCCTGATCAGGACGTTATACGTCCCCGCGTCCGCGAGAACCCCCCACAACATCAGGTTGGTCAGGATGAACGTATAGGCGCCGAACGCCTTGAGGTCCAGGTAGTGGACGAGGAACAGGAAGATCGCGAACTCGATGACTCGTCCGAATACCTGGACCGCGGTGTTGCCCGCAATCCGTCTGACCGGTGACTTGCCGCCCATGGATTACTCCGCGATAGCGGCGGCCGGTCTCCCGGAGCGCTGCCGCCAATACCATGCGGCGGCGCAGGCGATGGCGAAGAGGGTGGAGAGAAGGGTAATCCAACGGCAGGCCGTTGCGATGGGATCGAGGAAGCGGAGTACGACCCGGTGCTCGCCTCCGGGCACGACGACCGCCTTCCAGGCATAGTTGGCCCTGAACAACGGCCGCTCCTCCCCGTCCACCCAGGCGTGCCAGAAGGGGTGGTGATTCTCGGAAACCACGAGCAGGCGCGGGCCACCGGCTTTGACGTTGAGTTCGATATGTCCTCTGCGTTCGTCGTACGTGACCTTCTCGACGTGGTCCTGAGACCGCGTGTCCGTGCTGTCTGCCGAGAATCCTTCCGGCGCGGCCTCCAGGATAACGGTCTCATCGGGCTTGAAACCGGGCTCCGAAAGCAGTTCCAGGATGCGGTCTTCGTCGGTTTCGATCCGGTATCCGGGCGCCAGGTAGAACCAGGGCAGCGCGAAGTCGTTCTTGTAGATATGCAGGCCGTCGGTCACGACGGTCGCGGGACCGTCCGGAAAGGGGTCCCGGGTCACGACGTAGCGGGTGTTCAGCAGATTCAGGATTGGGAAATGCCGGAGGTATTGGGGTTCGGTCATCCGGTCGTAGCGAAGCATGGTAAAGGGTTCGTGATAGTCCACGCGGACCCGGTCGACGATCGTTCGCTTGCCGGCGCCCATGTGCGGCGGCGGAATGGAGAATTGGGATACGTACAGCACGCGGTACAGGTCCGGGTCCTGCTCGAAGTGGCGCAGAACGCCGCCGTAGACGCGTTCGGGCGGCGGCTGCATGTCCGGGTCGAAATATCGCAGGAACTGCCGGTCGATCCGCCAGGTGTCGAAGAGCATCAGCGGAACGAGCAGGCATGCGAAGACGGGGGGGGATATGCCGCCGCCCAGGCGTCTCCACGTCAGAATGGCCAGGACGGACACGAGCAGGGCGGCAAATGTGGCGCCGCGGCTGAGGTGGGGCGCGTTCGCCTGTGCGACGCGGACGGCTGATTCAGGAATATCGGACCAGAAGAGTCCGGTCCACGCGTTCACGGCGCTCTGGGGCGCCAGGGCGACACCCAGCAGAAGGGCCACCGCGACCCCGGCGCCGATGGCGAGATTGCGTCGCGTCCGGGGCGAAACGTCGGTCGGATAGAGGACACGCTGTAGTCCGATGGCCGCGAGAACGCATGCGGGGAACGCGAACAGAAACGCGATCATGCCCGGCGCGCGGAGCACCTTCATCCCGGGAATGTATCGGTACGCGTATCCATGCACGAAGGTATGGGGTCCGAGAGCGAACGCCAGGGCGAAGAAAAAGAGCAGAAGAAAGATCCGGATTTTCGGGTCGCGGCGAATGCGCCCCAGGGCGAGTGCGGAGAAGAAGAGAACGGCAATGCCGAAATATTCGGAATTGAGTTTAAAGGCGTTTCGGCCCCAGTAGTTTCGTTGTCTCCGGTCCGGGTCGTCGAAGTGCGCGAATTCCGGTACGACCAGCGACGCGACTTCCTCCGGGTGCAGCGACCACGTCTGCGCGTATTCGAGGCCCTTGCCTTCGCCGCCCCCGAGCGCCCTTCTCGATTCCGTTCGGGTGTACCAGTATTGCGGGAACACGCCCATGGCGCCGATGCACAGACCCAGGCAGACCGCGCCGGCGCTGAGAAGGCTTCGTCGCAGGGCTGCCGCGATGTCTCTCTCGCCGTACAGGGACTGTGCGAGCCGGGCGGCGAATATGATGCCCAGGCCGCAGAGGGCGAAGTACAGCATCTGCAGGTGCGGCGTGTAGATGCCCGCGCCGATGGCGACCGAGAGAACGAGATAGTAGATGAGACGATCGGTCTCCAAACCGCGGTGCAGCCCCCAGACCATCAGCGGGAACAGGCCGATAACGAGCATTTTGGCTTCGTGGCCGGCGTAGATGAAGGTGAGCAGGGCGGGCGCGGAGGCATACGCGATGCCGGTGAGCCAGGCGGTGAGCGGCTTCATGCCGAAACCGCGGATGCAGAGATACATGAAATAGCCGGCCATGAACATGGCGAAGAAATACCGCCAGCCAAGAAGCCGGTGCCGGGTTGTAAACAGGGCGATGATCTCCAGCGGGAAGTAGCTCGACGTCCGCTGTCCGGTCACCGGGGTGCCCCCAAGGTATCGCGTCCAGTTGGCGGGTGCCAGGTTGGCCAGTTTATCCAGGAAGGGCTCGCGTCCCTTGTGAAATTCTCTTCCCGTGTCCTGTCCGAGAATGACGTGATCGGTAAAGACGAACCCTGCGAAGTAGACCACGCTCAGGAGCAGGAAGAACACAACCGGGGCCCACGGCGAGGCGAGCCAGGGAGCGAAACGGTCGGAAAGGGTCTTCGAGGCATCATGCCGAGGCGTTGCGGAACGCCGGGCGGCTCTTTTCCTTCGCTTGCTCATGGTTCGGCTCCGGGGTTCAGGTCGGGCATCGGGATATCTCGTTACCGGGTACGGTTTCGGGGCCCCGTCCAAGATACGTGGTTGCAAAAGCGTAGAAAAACCAGCGCAGGTATTCCGGCAGCCAGCGGATGACTCTGAAGCGGCTTTGGCCGGAAGTCCTTTCGAACCACCCCGCGGGGACGTCCGCGATGTTCCATCCCAGCCGGTGGCATTTGACCAGCAGTTCGATTCCGTACGCGAAACCGACCGAGGATTCGATCCTCGCGCGGTCCAGCAGTCGCCTGGAGAACAGGCGCAGCCCGTTGCTTGCGTCCCTGGCGGGAAGCCGCGCCAGATAATAAAGGGTGAAGGCGGAGCTCCTGACAAGCAGAGATTTCAGCCAGGGCGCGCCGACCATGCAGCCGCCCCGGATGAACCGGCTGGCGCAGACGACGTGGCAACCGTTCAGGTATTCCCGATACATCGAATCGATAATGCCGGCGTTAAAGGTATCGTCGGCAGGCCACATGATCGCCGCCGGCGCGTCGCTTTCGTCGAAGCCCGTGACGACGGCCCCGTGCGCCCCCCGTCCACGGTTCCGGACCTTGACGATCTCGCATCGGGTGTCTTTGAAATCCTTCAGGGCGTCCAGCGTGTCGTCGGACTCATCATCGTAACAGATCAGCACCCTGAATGACGTTCTTGTCGCATCGCACAGTGCGTTGAGTACCTTCAGAATGTTGCCGCCCTCGTTGTACACGGGGATGACGACGTCGAGATCGGGCATGGTCCGGGTTCACGCTTTCGAATCGACAGAAACTTCGCACGGTTGGTTATCCCGCCACGATTCGGGGCGAAGGAAGCGGGACGATGTACTTTCCCCTGAAACCCCTGCGCGTGAGTCTGGGCATCAGCTCCCCAGCGATGTGCCAGGAGAAGAGCAGCGCGTATTCAGGCTGATCGCTGAACAGTACGGACTCTTCGAGTACGGGGATGCGGGTGCCCGGCATGTACTTTCCGATTTTATACGATCCCTTGATTTCAAGGACGCAGTCGATCGTTTCGTGGTCCAGTCCGGTATAAGTAATGAGGGTGCTGGCGCGGGAGGGGGCGCCGATACCGTAGATCCGCCCGCCGGGGCCCCTGACGTCCCGCAGCAGGCCCAGGAGATCGAGTTTGCTCTGCAGAACGTCCGCGGCGAAGCGGCGGTAGGTTTCGGGGTCGAGCAGGCCGACCCGTTTTTCTTCTTTCAGCTGATTCGAAACGGTCGGATCCACCGGGTATTGTCCCCTGCGGGCGGCAAAGACGCGGATGGAACCGCCGTGCGTGGGGATGCGTTCGACGTGGAAGATCTCCAGGGCGTGTTTTTCCAGGAGGAATTTCAGGCTGTGCAGGGAATAGTACCTGAGATGCTCGTGGTAGACGGTGTCGTACTGCAGCGTCCCGATCAGGTCCAGCAGGTAGTGGGACTCGGAGACGAAGACCCCGGTTTCGTCCAGGACGTCCAGAATCCCGTCTACGACCTCGTCGATTTCGGGCATGTGCGCGAAGACGTTGGTTGCAGTCACAAGGCTGGCGGGACCGTATTCGCCGGCAACCCTCCGCGCGGTCTCGGGAGAAAAAAAAGCCTGGAGGCTGTGGATACCCCTCTCGTTTGCAAGCCGGGCCCTGTCCGTGGGGTCGATGCCCAGGACCCTGCAGCCGCCGGTCTTGAAGTTGGCCAGCAGCGTGCCGTCGTTGGAGCCGACGTCGATGACAAACGAGGAGCTGTTGACGCCCAGCCGGTCCCTGCACCGTTCGAACAGGTCCGCGAAATTCTCCCTGAGAATGCGTGTGGTGCCGCTCGTGTAGGGATACCCCGGCGGAAACAGGATTTCCGGGTCCACCTGGCAGCCGATCTGCACCAGGTGCGAGTCCGGGCAGTAGAGAAGCTCCAGGGGGTACCTGGGTCGTTCGACGGGAGGTGCGCCCACCGGTTGCATGTCGTTCACCGGGGGCACGAAACCCAGAAACAGAACCGACTGTAGGTTTGTGGATTGGCTGATCTGGCAGCGGGTGAGGTTTCGGGAAGTTGCGGGCGGCACGCGTGCGCCTCCTGCTCGATGTCGCGGGTTCGTTAGCGGTCCGACAGGTACCAATCGATGGTGCCCGCCAGACCGTCACGAAGTGAGACGCGGGGCCGGTATCCGAGCGCCCTGAGTTTGTCGATGCTTGGGCGCCTTCTGTGGGGGCTGCCCGCTGTCAACGCGCCCGGGATGATTTCGAAATCCCTGCCGATGCGTTCGAATATCAGCTCCACGAGACGCCGGACGGGGACTTCGGCGTCGTCGCCGACGTGGTAGATATTGAGGTGCGCGCCTTTTTTCAGGACAGTGGCAAGCCCGTCGGTAAAATCGTCGATGTGTGCGAAAGCCCGGGTCTGCGAGCCGTCGCCCTGTATCGGAAACGGTACCACGCCGCGGCGATGTTCGGTTGCGAGTGCGGCCGCCCTCAGAACGAGTTGAGGAATGACGTGTTCGCGGCCCATGTCAGGACCGTACACGTTGTGCGGGCGAACGACGAGGACGCGCTCAAAGTGTCTTCGGCCGTAGTTCAGAGCCATGAGTTCGCTGATGATTTTGCTGCCGCCGTAGGAATAGCGGGGATTCAGGGGGTCCGGAACGGAAAGGGGCGCGGCTTCGTCCGTGGGAATGCTCGGCGGGGTCTGGTACACTTCGGAGCTGGAGGCGAGGACGTATTCGGGCACGTCGTGCTTCAGGCATGCGTCGATGGTGTTCACGATGCCCTTCACACCCACGTCGAGGACGATTTCAGGCTTGCTGTAGAACCACTCGGTACCGTTTACGGAGGCCAGGTGGCAGAGGCTTTCCACACCCCGGACGGCCCTCCGGACGGCATCGGCATCCCGGACGTCCGCATCGATGAATTCCACGTGGTCCCATATGTCCTTCAGGCGGCCGGCGCACCCCCTGGACTGATCGTCGAGAACCCGGACCCGGTGGCCGTCGCGAAGCAGGCGCCGTACCAGGGAGGAACCGATGAATCCCGCGCCGCCCGTGACCAGGTAGAGCTTACTCACGGTTAACCTCAAACCTAAAAAAACAGCAACGCGGCGACGCGATAAAACCCTCCGAAACGGGGCGTTATCGACGTATAGAAGGACATTTTTTTCCCTCACGTCAAGTGACCTGGTGTATCCTGGCAATCTGCCGTCTAATCGCCTTTATTAACTAACACATATTCGAATTAATGTCCCTGAAGACTTACGAATCACGGTTAAGAAACCCCCAGATATCCACGACAGGTCTGTTATTCAGGTTCAGCCGACGGTACGCGGCGTGCGGCACGCACAGGACCAGCAGGTCGCTCCGTTCCATAACCTCCCGGACGGGCAGCAGGTTCGGGTCCGTGGTCACGTACGGGTCCGTGGTCAACACTTCCCTGGCCCGGAAAGCAAGGATGTCTTTCATCTTGTAGCTCAGCGAAAACCGGGTGTCGTCGCTGTCGGCCTTGAAGGCCATGCCAAGCAGGCCGATGCGGAGGCGGCGCAGGTCGCCGTACCGGTTGCGAATCTCCTCGACCAGGTAGTTCACCAGGCCCTGGTTGACGTTCATGGCCGCCTGTCCCAGAGTGAATCCGTCGCTGGCGAAGGCGGCCAGTTGCATGGTATCCTTCAGCAGGCACGGGCCCGCCGCGAATCCGGCCGAGGGAATGTCCCGGGCGCGCGGATAGTCTTTCTTCATACCCTCGAGTACCCGGCTGTAGTCCACGCCCGCGGCGTTTGCGATCGTATAGAACTGATTGGCGGTTGCAAACTGGATATACCGGTACGCATTGCTGAACAGCTTCGCGAATTCCGCTTCGATTGGCGTGAG
Source organism: Gemmatimonadota bacterium (assembly GCA_028877215.1). Classification (GTDB taxonomy): domain Bacteria; phylum Latescibacterota; class UBA2968; order UBA2968; genus JAAXHE01. The sequence continues at coordinate 132,017 of JAPPFJ010000012.1, forward strand.
GCGAACGATCCCGGGCGAGATCTCCCTGAAGAGGGCGGCCGCTTCCCGTTCGGCTTCCGGCGTGGTACCGCTGACGATCTGGGTGAGCAGCTGGATCTCCTCGATGGCCTGGCCCTGAACGATGCGCTCGGGGCAAAAGGAGACCCTGGTGTTTCTGCCGTTCGCCCGCAGGTAGTCGTACAGCCAGTCCGTGGTACCCGGGGATACCGTGGACCGGAGTACGACAAGCTGGTCGTCGGAAAGATGGGGCAGCATATCGTCCGCGAGACTCTTAAACGTCGAGAGTATCGGCTTCGAGAGTTCGTCCGCTGGCGTGCCGATGGTGACGATCACGTTGGCAGCCTGGGACACGGACGACGTTTCGGACGAGACGCTCAGGCGGCCTTCCTCGAGCGCACTGGCGAGTAGGTCCCCGGCGTCCTTTTCCGCAAACGGCATCTGTCCGTCGCCGATCGACTCGAGAGCCGCTTCGTTGATGTCGCAGACGATGACGCGAAAGTCCTTGCCGGCGAAAGTCAGCGCCAGCGGCAGACCCACGCGGCCGGCCCCGCCTACAATGCAGATGTCATTTGCGTATCCGGTGGTCATATGAACAATGGCTCATCGAGCCGAAGATGTGGTTGACGTGAAGGTTTTCAGGCTTGTGGATCTGAGGATTTGAAAGTGGGGCAGACATTCCTGTCTGCCGAAGCCCATCTCCGTCACAGACGGGAGATTCTTCGCTACACTCTGAATGACATGCCGGCCGATAGTCAAGCACGTGCTTCCCGCTGTCATCCAGAGGAGGCCTGGGTGCAACGTCCAGGAATCACAGCTGTTTCACAGGAGACCAGATCGTCATGCAGAGGCGTTTCCCAGGCCGACGAAGGATCTACTGCGGCATTGCTTCATCCCCGCGCGTTTTACACGTGTCAATGCCTGAGAGGCAGCACGTCCGCCTCCTGCGTCGACGGCGTCAAATGGCAAGGCAAGGTAACCGAACGTTATGTTCAAGACCACACGGGAGAAATACTCGTGAATCGTCGCGTCAACATCTATATTCATCTACCAATCCTTGGACAAGTCTCCCATGGCCGGATTGATACAACTTATCAGATCGAGCTTTTTCTGTCGGCTCCAACCCTTCAGTTGCTTCTCCCGCGAAATCGCTACGTGAATGTCGGATGTCTTTTCAAAGTATAACAGTCGATTCAACCCATATTTGCTAGTGAATCCTGCTAAGTGCTTGTGTTTGTGCTCATAGACCCGTCGCCTGAGATCGTTTGTGACGCCAATATAGAGGGTGCCGGTTCGATTTGTCATAATGTAGACGAAGTATTGGTTCATTGGAGTCTTGGACTGCCCGTTGTGCCAACGAAGCGTCCGCGCACAGGTTCGTCTTCAACGGGCATGTGCTACACGTCCAATCGAGAATACGGGAGATTCTTCGACTCCGCTCAGAATGACATGCTTTGCAATAGCCACTGGTGAAACGCTTAGCCCACACCTTCGCCAAAACTGTCATCCAGAGGAGGCCTGCGTACGACGTCGGCGAAACACGTCCGTTACACGTAAAAGCACGCTGCCATGCGGAGCAGGCCGACGAAGGATCTACTGCAGCATGGGATGATGGCAAAGCGTCTGGCATTCGGTCCGGCAACAAATGCAGCACAATCCCGCTCTCGCTTCGACTTCGCTCAAAAAGGCATGCGTTGCGAAAACCGTTGGCGAAATCTGTCGGTCAAGTGTCGGCACAAACCGTCATGCGGAGGAAGCCGAAAGGCACACGAAACGTCCGCGCAAATGGTCCCGTGGCGGCTTCCGCTGCACATCCAATCGAGAAGACGGGAGATTCTTCGCTCCGCTCTAAATAACTTGACTCGCAACAACCATTGGCTAATTGTATCGGTCAGGCCGTCGCTCCGCTCTGAATGACATGCCGGCCGATAGTCAAGCACGATGCTTCCTGCTGTCATCCAGAGGTAGCCAGTGTGAAGGTGGGGCAGACGTTCCTGTCTGCCATCATCCGAGCGAACTGACGTATACACGCTCCTGTTCCCGCGCAATCCGGTCCCAGGAAAAGTTGGCGGCCCATGCCCTCCCGTTTCTGCCGAGATCCGCGCGCAGGCGGGAGTCCTCGAGCAGACGATTCATGGCGCCCGCGAGGGCTTCCGGGTCCTCCGCCGGCACAAGCAGGCCGGTGCGGTCCCGCCGGATGGCGTCGACGAGCCCGGGGATTTCCGTGCCGATCACCGCTTTTCCGGCGGCGCCGGATTCGATGGCGGCGATGCCCCACCCCTCGAATCGGGACGGCTGACAGGTGAACAGCGCGCCGGCGTAGAGGTTCCACTTTTCCGCTTCCGAGACCGGACCCGTGAGCTCCATCCGATCCGCTATGCCCAGGGAACGGGAGACGGACATCAGTTCGTTCCGGCGCGCTTCGGTACCCCGTCCGGCCAGAACCAGGCGGACGTCCGGATGCGCCGGTTTCAGCCTGGCGAATGCCGTGAGCAGGACGTCGATGCCCTTGTTGTAGGTGTCCAGGCGCCCGAAGAAGAGAATATAGTCCTCTTCGCGAGACTCTGCCAACGCGGGGTGACTCACGCCGTTGCATATCGTATCGATGGGCGTGTTCGGGCGCGCTCGTCTCTCCAGGTGGCGGGCGGTACTCGGAGAAACGGCGATGATCCGGCGGTGCAGCCGCGTGTGCAGGCCTTCGGCGGCGGCGGCCGCCAGCCCGATCCCGGGGTATTTCCGCGTGGCGTGTGCGGCGATGGGATGGTGAAAAACCATCACCGACCTCGCCTGCCGGGATGGAAGCGCGTAAACGGGCGAGAACGCGGAAAAGTCGTACACCCAGAGGTCGAAGGGCCACTCTGCCAGCGCCCTGGAAGCCAGCGCCGAGAAGCTCAGACGGCTGAGCAGATAGCTCCGGCCGGTCCCCAGCCGTCGGATTCGGATGCCGTCGCGGTCTTCATCCCGGGCGGCGCCGGGAAAGTGTCCCGTCAGGAGGGTGATCTCGTGACTTCCGGCAAGGCGGCGGTTGATTTCCATGGTCCTCACCGCGCCTCCTCCTCCGCACCAGGGGTTGTCCACGTCGTCGTAGATGGTGTGGAGGATTCTCATAATCAGGGGAGACGGTAGAGGTGAGAAAATCGGGTAGACGCAAGACGTTAGACGGTAGATGAAATCCTTGCCAGATGAGATATTCCTCCTTGCCTTTGGCACGTGAAGAATCGTCACAAGGCAAGTAATCTCTCCCGGCTCCCGGCTCCCCTCTCACCAGGTGGTGGGGCGGAGCGTGGTCCTCTTCCCTCTCCCGGCTTACGTCTTCCCGCTTTTGTATGTCTTGGTTTTTAAGATGCGTTTGATGACGGCGGTGGTTGAGGTTTGGTACGCCGTGGATATGGTTACGGCGTGGCCGCCGGCGTCTTCCACTACCTCGCGGGCGACGATCTGGTCCTGCGAATAGTCCCCGCCCTTGACCAGGACGTCGGGCAGCAGGTCTCGAAGGATACCGTGCGGCGTGTCTTCCTCGAACACGCAGATATAGTCGACGGCTTCCAGGCCTGACAGCACGCCGATCCGTTCCTCGATCGACAGAATCGGTCTGCCTCTGCCCTTGATGCGCCGCACGGAGTCGTCGCTGTTGAGCGCCAGGAGGAGCGCGTCGCCCAGGGAACGCGCCCGCTGAAGAAATGCCACGTGGCCGGGATGGATCAGGTCGAAGCAGCCGTTGGTGAAAACCAGTGTTGCGCCGGCCTCTTTGAGACGCCGCCGTACCCCTCGGATCTGATCCGGCGTGAGGACCTTTTTCCCGGCGGCGTCGGGATCGAATCGGACGGAGAGCGCCTGGTCGGGAGTCATACGGAACCCAATGCGGATGGAGGTGCGGGCCGTGAAACAGTATTCTACAACACGCCCTTCGTCGAAGGGATCCCCTCAACCCCCGGATCAAGCCCGCAGGCCTGCCTGAGCGCCCGGCCGGCAGCCTTGAAAATCGCCTCGGTGGCGTGGTGCGCGTTTGTCCCGCGAATCAGGTCGATGTGTGCGTTCAGACGGCCGTGGTCCGTGAGCGACCGGAAGAACTCCGGGCTCATCACCGTCGGGTACGCGCCGACCATCTCGTCGGGCATGTCGGCGTTGTAGACCAGGAACGGCCGCCCCGAGAGGTCGACGGCAGCGCGCGCCAGGGCTTCGTCCATCGGCACAAAACTGTGTCCGAAACGCGTGATACCGGCCTTGTCGCCCAGCGCCTCCGAGAATGCCCTGCCCAGACAGATGCCCACGTCTTCCACCGTGTGGTGCGCGTCCACGTCCAGGTCGCCCCGGCAGGCGACGTCCAGGTCGAATCCTCCGTGTCGAGCGAACGCGTTGAGCATATGGTCGAAGAAACCGATGCCGGATTCGAGCCGGCAGTCGCCCGACCCATCCAGGTTCAGCGTGAGATCGATGTCGGTTTCCGATGTCTTGCGTTGTATGCGGGCGGTGCGAAGGACCGGCATGGGGGTTTACCTTTCCCGTATGACTTCTCTCTCCCGACGACTGAACCGGCGGAAGCATGGCTGCGTGTTTCCACGGCAGGATCGACGATGTAAATTACACACATGATTCCTTGAGTGTCTCTTCGAGTGCATCCAGAAAGAGGGTATTTTCCTCTGCCTTGCCGATGCTCACGCGCAGGGCGTTGTCCAGCAGTGGATAGGAAGTTACGTTGCGGATGAGGATGCCTCTTTCGATGAGTCCGTCGAAGACCCGGCCCGGGTTGCCGACTTCGAAAAGAATGAAATTGGCATGCGATGGATGAGGGCGGACGCCCTCGACTTTTCCCAGGGCGGCGAACACCCGCTCGCGTTCCTCCCGGATCATCCCCACGCGTTCCCGGATCAGGCCATCGTGTTTCAGAATGTGCAGCGCCGCTGAGTGGGAGAAGACGTTGATATCGAACGGCACTTTGGCTTTCAGGACCTCCCGCGCGATTTCAGGATGCGCCATCAGGTAGCCGATGCGGATACCCGCTGCGCCGAGGGCTTTCGAAAAGGTCTTCAACACGATGAGATTGGGATATTCCCCGATCAGGTCTCGGGCCGTCTCGTCGCTGAACTCCGCGTAGGCTTCGTCCACCATCACCAGTGCGTCGGTTTCTCCGAGCAGGGCTTCCAGGTCCGCATTGGAAACGACGCAGCCCGTCGGGTTGTTTGGGGAACCGAGGATGATCATGTTCGCCGATTCCCGACAGGCGGCTTCCCGGATTCCCGGTACGTCGAAGGTGTAGTCCGCCCTTAGGTCCACCGGAACCACGCGACCTCCGAAGAAGCCGGCGTAGAGGCCGTACAGCGAGAAACCGGGCGAGGGGATGACCACCGGCGCGCCTGGACGGGTGCTGACGGCCAGAACGAGCTGTACGAGGGTGTTGGAGCCGTTGCATACGATCAGCGCGTCTGGACGCCAGCCGGCGAAGTCGGCCAGGGCCTCCACAAGGTCCATCTCCATCGGCTGGGGATAGCGAAACCAGGGCCGCTTCCGGACGTCTGCCAGGATCTCGTTCTTGAGATCGTCCGGAATGTCGAACGGGCTCTCGTTCTGATTCAGCTTTACCGGGCAGTCGTGGTGCGTCAGGTGGTACCCGTCCACGGAACGGATTTCCGGCCTGATACGTTTCAGAGGCGAATCGATCATCGGACACGATCCAAAATGAGAACGCCGCGCCCGCGATGACGCCGGATTTCGGCGGTCGCGCGAGCGGGCGACTGTTGAGGCTGCCGGCGCTATTCCTGCCGGACACGGATGGCGTTGGCGTGCGCGTCCAGTCCCTCCGCTTCCGCCAGGGCGATGATATCGCCGGCCGTTTTCTTCAGCCGGCGGTCCGTGTAGGAGACGATACTCGAACTCTTCAGAAAGGTATCCACGCCCACCGGCGAGGCGAACCGCGCGGCGCCGGCCGTCGGCAGAATGTGGTTCACGCCAGCGTAGTAGTCGCCGACGGGTTCGGTCGAGGCCGGGCCCAGAAAGACCGCGCCAGCGTTTTTGACCTCATTCAGGCGGTCCCAGGGGTCGCGGACAAGGAGTTCGATGTGTTCGGGGGCGATCCGGTTGGCGAGCCGGACACCCTCGTCCAGGTCCGTTACCACCACCACCGCGCCGAAGTTGCGCAGGGCATTGCGGACGGCGTCCCGGCGGCCCAGGCGGGCGGCCTGCCGTTCGACTTCGTCCGCGACCTCCCCGGCGAGATCTGAACTGGGCGTAATGCACACGACAGCTTCGAAGCCGCTCCCGTGTTCGGCCTGCGACAGCAGGTCTGCGGCGACGTGCCTGGGGTTGGCGCTCTCGTCGGCCAGTACGACGATTTCGCTGGGGCCGGCGACCATGTCGATGTCCACGGTTCCGAAGACCAGCTTCTTGGCGATCTGCACGGACGGGTGGCCGGGGCCCACAAGCTTGTCCACCCCCGGGATCGACTCGGTGCCGTAGGCCAGGGCGGCAACGGCCTGGGCGCCGAAAATCCGATAGATTTCATTGACGCCCACGACGTGGGCGGCCGTCAGTACGGCCGGATGCACGGATCCGTCCGTACGCGGGGGCGTGGCCACGCAGATTCGCGTCACGCCGGCGATGCCGGCGGGAATGGCGGCCATCAGCAGCGTTGAGAAAAGCGGGGCGCTGGCGCCGGGAATGAGAATGCCGACCTGCTCGATCGGGAGCACCCGCCTGCCGAGTACCACGCCGTCGCCGTCTTCGATGAACCAGGAGGTCTGCTTCTGTGCGTCGTGAAATCGCCGGATGTTGTCCGCAGCGGCCCTCATGGTTCTGATCAGGTCCGGGTCCGCTTCCCGGTAGGCGGCCTGGATATCCGTCTCCGGCACGCGCATCCCGTCCGCCGAAAGGTCCACGCCGTCGAATTCCCGGGTGTACTCCAGGACCGCATCGTCCCCGCGTTCCCGCACGGCGCGGACGACTTCCTGCGCGCAGGCCAGCAGGTCCGGCTCGAAATCGGTGGTCCGCGAAAGAATGGCGCGGAGTTTCGGGGGTGGATTCTCCGGATCATGGGTGACAACGTCGATCATCAGTAGATCACTTTATTCAATGGATATTCGATAATGCCTTCGGCGCCCTTGTTCTTCAGCAGGGGCACGGTGTCGCGCACGACGCGTTCGTCGACGATAACCTCCACGGCCACCCAGTCGCCGTCGAGCAGATTGGAAATGGTGGGGTTGTTCAGCGCCGGAAGCAGTCCCACGACCGCGTCCAGATCCCGCCTGCGTACGTTCATCTTCAGGCCCACCTTGTCTTCTGCCTGGAAGGCGCCCACGAGCAGCGTGGCGATATTCTGAGCTTTCTCCCGCTTCCACGGGTCGTCCCATGCGCTTCTGTTGGCAATGAAGCGAGGGGTGGTCTCGAGCAGGTCCTCCACAACCCGGAGTTTGTTGGCGCGAATCGAAGACCCGGTTTCCGTGAGTTCCACAATGGCGTCCACCAGCCCGGGCTCGTAGGCCCCGCCGCCGTCTCCCCCCGTCCTCGCGCCCGCCGTCCGGACCTTGGCCTCCGTGGACCCCCAGGAGAACTCCACCTCCGCCTGTACGCCCCGCGCTTCCAGGTATTTCCGGGTGACGTTGACCAGTTCCGTCGCGATACGCCTGCCCTGGAGGTCTTCCACGGTGCGCACCGGGGATTCTTCCGGCACGGCGATGATCCATCGCGCGGGCTGTGCGGTGGATTTGCTGTAAGGCAGTTCCGCTACCTCGACGACGTCGGCGTCGTTTTCCAGGATCCAGTCCCTGCCCGTCAGGCCCACGTCGAGTACGCCCCGTTCCACGTAGTGGGCGATTTCCTGTGCGCGCAGGAAGAGGCCCTCCAGGTCCGGATCGTCGATGGACGGGATGTAGGACCTGTGATTGGCGCGAATCCGATAGCCGGCGTTCGCGAACAGATTGAGCGTGGACTCCTGGAGGCTGCCCGACGGCAGCGCGATTCTCAAAACCGCCATTCAAGTTTCCCCTGTGATGGACGGTCACAAAATTCACATAATCTATCATACTTGTCAACATAAACCTATCCCAAACAGGCGAGGAAAGGCCCGCGTGGCCGGTGGACGGGCGCCCGAAGGCTTCCGCCCTTCGGTTGACAAAACCACCGGAGAGGCGTAAGTTTGTCTTGATTTCAGGAGGGGCCCGCGGCCGGGGTTTCAACGTCCTTATCAGACGAAAACCCGGTCTTCCAAACCGCACACGGACGGATGGTTTCCATGGCACACGCGCATCTGGTGGGACTGATTGCCGACACGCACGACAACAAGGCTTCGGTGGAGAAGGCGACGGTGTTGTTCAACGAGCGGAAAGTCGGGCTGGTGGTGCACGCAGGGGACTATATCGCGCCCTTCAACGCCAAATGGATGGCCGGCCTGAGCGCGCCCATGGTGGGCGTATTCGGCAACAACGACGGCGAGCGCTTCGGGCTTCGCGCCCAGTTCGAGTCGCTGGGCGCCATCCACCGCGCGCCGTATGCATTCGTGCACGAGGGCAGGCGGCTGCTGGTTCTTCACGAACCCGATGAAGTGGACGCGCTGGCGGCAAGCGGCGCCTACGACGTGATCGTCTACGGTCATACGCACGAGATCGACGTCCGCACCGGCGGGACCCTGGTGGTCAATCCCGGAGAGGCGGGCGGCTGGGTGACCGGCCGGTGTACCGTCGGGCTGCTGGACCTGAAGAACATACAGGTCGAGATTCTGGACCTCTGACCGCGGGAACGGGGCGGCGGCGCAGGCCTCGCCGAACAAGGTATGGAAGATGAACCCGGTATCGGAAAATCGTAGTGCCGCACCGGCCAAAATGAGCCGTAAAGCCGTGCGCAGGCGCCTCAATGAGATTGTGTCTCATATGCCGCGGGAACCCGGCGTGTATTTGTTGAAGGACGAACAGGGGCGGATCATATATATAGGAAAAGCGAAATGTCTGCGAAGCCGGGCGCAGTCCTACATCCGGTCAAACGCGGACGACGGCAGGCGTCAGTTCCGGGCGCTCGTACGTAACGCGCGGGACCTGGAATATATCGTGGCGGATACCGAGGTGGACGCCCTGATCCTGGAGTCCAATCTGATCAAGGAGCACAAACCCCGGTACAATATCAACCTGAAGGACGACAAGAAGTACCCGTTCGTCCGGATTACCGATGAGCCGTTTCCCAGAATCCTGTTTACGCGCGACGTGGTCAAGGACGGTTCGCGTTATCTGGGCCCCTATACTGACGTCAAGGCCTTGCGCCGGACCCTCGAAACCATGCACCGGCTGTTCCGGGTAAGGAGTTGTGATTACGCGCTGCCGGCGACGAACGTCCGTCTCTGTCTCGACTATGAGATCAAACGTTGCGACGGTCCCTGCGAGGGGCTTATCCCGGCGTCGGAGTACCGCAAGATCGTGCGCGAGGCCGTGCTGTTTTTGACGGGGCGCCACACGCAGGTGGTCGCCGCGCTGAAGGAACGCATGCGGAATGCGGCCGGCGAACAGCACTTCGAGGAGGCCGCGGTCTACCGGGACCGGCTGCGCGACCTGGAGCAGACGACCAACCGCCAGAGAGTGGTGTCCGCGGAACAGAAAGACTGGGACACGATCGCGGTCGCCAGGGAAGACGACGAAGCCTGCTGCGTGGTGATGGAGGTCCGGGAGGGCAGGCTCATCGGAAGGCAGCACTACTTCCTGGGAGGCGTCCTGGACGCGCCGATCGAAGAGGTGGTGGGCTCCTTTGTCCAATTGCTCTATCTGACGGCCTCGTTCGTGCCGGAGGAGATCTGCCTGCCGTGCGATATCGAGTCGCGCGAGACCGTGCTGGACTGGTTGCGGGGGCGGGCGGGCGGTCTGGTGGAGATCCGCGTGCCCCAGCGGGGCGACAAGGCGCGGCTGGTGAAAATGGCGGAGAACAACGCCGCGCTGCTGCTCAGCGAGCGCCGGTTGAGGCGGGAAAACAGGAGGTCCCAGGCGCCCGCCGCCGTCGCCGCGCTGCAGCGCGACCTGCGCCTCGAGCGGCCGCCGAAGCGGATCGAGGCCATGGACATTTCGAACTTCCAGGGGTCGGACCCCGTGGCGTCGCTGGTATGTTTCGTCGACGGCAGGCCCCGGAAGTCCGAGTACAGGCACTTCAGGATTACGGGTATCGAGGGCCCGGACGATTTCGCGATGATGCGCCAGGTGGTGACGCGGCGTTTCAAACGGCTGATGGAGGAGGGGCGGTCGTTTCCCGATCTGCTGCTGATCGACGGCGGCAAAGGGCAGCTCTCCAGCGCGGTGGCGGCGTTGAATGCGGTGGGCGTCCGGGATCAGCCGGTGATCGGTCTCGCCAAGCGTCTCGAGGACGTCTTCCTCCCGGCTCACCCTGACCCTCAGAATATCCCCAAGGCCTCGGCGGCGCTCAAACTGTTGCAGGCCGTCCGGGATGAGTCGCACCGGTTTGCGGTCACCTATCACCGCAAGTTGAGGCAGAAACGAACGCTGGCTTCCCGGCTGGATGAGCTGGACGGCGTGGGTCCGGCCAGGCGGAAAGCGCTTCTGGCGCATTTCGGATCCATGAAAAAGGTCTGGGAGGCGGGCGTCGCGGAACTCGCGGCGGTGGAGGGCATCGGACCGAAGCTCGCCGAACAGATCGCGGACCAATTGGCAATGGATCTGTCGAAACAAAGTCAGTGAGAATGTCGAAATGCCAGAAGGTGGTTAGACGGTAGAGGGTAGACGGTAGAAAAAATGCGGGTAGACGGGAGAGGTGAGACGGGAGAAGAAATCCTCGCCCGGTATGTTTTTCCTCCTTGCCTTCGGCACGAAATGTATCCTCTCAAGGCAGGTAATCTCTCCCGTCTAACGTCTCCCCTCTCACCTGGTGGTGGGGCGGGGTGTGGTCCTCTACCCTCTCCCGGCTTACGTCTTACCAGGTGGTGGGGCAGGGTGTGGTCCTCTCCCGTCAAACGTCTTGCGTCTACCCGCTTCTGAGGGGCCGGAAGAAAGGCCCTTCACGAGGAGAACCTTATGAAAAATGGAAACGGCACGCCATCGACCATTCATTCCGCCGTCCTTCAGACATGCCTGGGGCAGGTAGAGGTTGCCTGGGACGGAGCCCGGCTGGCGTCGATCCGGCTGGGGCGCTTCGGACGCGTGGACATCGCCCGTCCCGCGCTGATTGAAGGAGATCCCCCGGATCCGGCGGGGCAGCGCCTCATCGAAACGCTGAACCGTTACTTTTCCGGCGAGCCCGTGCGGTTTCAGGACCTCCCGGGGATATCCGGCTATACGGCTTTTCAGGAGATGGTCTGGCGGGCGACGCGTGAGATTCCGTACGGCGTGCGGCGCACTTACGGCGATGTCGCGACTGCCGTCGGTCGCCCGAATGCCGCCCGCGCGGTGGGCGCCGCGCTCGGGAAGAACCCGTACGTGATTGTGGTGCCATGCCATCGGGTTGTGGGGGCTTCCGGGGCGTTGACGGGCTTCGCCTACGGTGGCGAATGGAAAGCCGCTTTGCTGGCCCTGGAGCAAAACGGGAGACAGGGAGAACGCGGGGATGACGGTCGAGACCGATATTGACGCGGGCGAGCAGCACCTGACCGCGGAATGGCGCGATGCGCTGCGCGGGTTCATGGATTACGTGCACCTGGAGCAGGGTCTGGCCGAGAATACCGTCTCGGCCTATGCCAGGGACCTGGACCGGTACGCCACCGTCCTGGAGGCCCGGGGCGTAACAACGCCCGTCCAGGTGTCGCAGGCGGACGTCTCCGCGCTATTGCAGTTACTGGGTGAGCTCGGCCTGGAAGCGTCCAGCGTGGCGCGAAACCTGACTGCCGTCCGGATGTTTCATCGGTACCTGCAAGCTGAGGGGATGATCGAAAACGACCCCACGGAGCATATGAAGTCGCCCAAGCTGGGCCGGAAACTGCCAGCCGTCCTGAACGTATACGAAGTGGAACGCCTGATGGTGGAGCCGGACGTGGAGACGCTTCTCGGCCTTCGGGACCGCGCGCTGCTCGAGATGTTGTACGGAGCGGGTCTCCGGGTTTCGGAGCTGACCGGCCTGGAACGGTTGCATCTCCTGTTCGACCTGGAGGTGGTGCGCGTGATCGGCAAAGGCCGCCGGGAGCGGGTTGTGCCCATCGGAACGGAAGCCGTGGCGTGGGTCAATCGCTATCTGACGGGCGCACGTGAGGAACTGAGCTGTGCGGCGTCGGGAAATACGGTTTTCCTGAATTTTCGCGGCGGGGCCATGTCGCGAATGGGCGTATGGAAGATTTTAAGGCGATACGTTCAGAACGCCGGTATCCGGAAATCGGTCAGCCCGCACACGATGCGTCACTCTTTCGCGACCCATCTGCTGGAAGGCGGCGCCGACCTCCGGGCCGTGCAGGAGATGCTGGGCCACGTGGATATTTCGACAACGCAGATCTACACCCACGTCGACCGCGAATACCTCAAGGAGGTCCACCGGACGTTTCATCCAAGGGCATGAGAAGGGAGAAGGAAAAAGGAAAAAGGAAAAAGGAAGAAGGAAGAGAAGCTGGGAGACGGGAGAGGGAAGCGGGTAGAAGAAGCCCGCACCGATTTGTCTCTCCGACTTGCCAGCGGCACCCATCGTTAGGCTCACGTAGCGGTTCAAGGCATCGGGGGTGCCGGTCGCGGCACATCTGGCTCATTGAAACTTATCAATGCGTGGTCATTGAGCTTGTCGAAATGCCCGCGATTTGGAATCCACTTTGACCCTTCGCCGGCCCTTCGACAAGCTCAGGGATCGGCTCGGGCCAACGCCTCCGGCACCCATCGCCAGGCTCACGTAGCGGTTCAAGGCATCGGGGGGTGCCGGTCGCGGCACATCTGGCTCATTGAAACTTATCAATGCGTGGTCATTGAGCATGCTTGCATTGAGCGTGTCGAAATGTCGAAATGCCCGTGATTTGGAATCCTTCGCCGGCCCTTCGACCCTTCGACAGGCTCAGGGACCGTAAGCTCAGGGAACGGCTCAGGGCGCGGGATGGATGTTCATTGTGCTTGTCGAGTCAAAAGGCCCTCACTGAGCCTGTTAGGACGATCCGGTTAAATACGTATGAAAAAGGCATTCACCGATCTCAGCGATCATCTGCAGGCGGTCGAAATCCTGTCGTCGGCGCCCTGCCGGCTGGACGTTGGCGGTACCTGGGACCTCAAGTGTTTCGCACTTCCCTACGCCAGCCTGAACCCGGCCACCACCAATATTGCCATTTCCGCGCGCACCGGCATCCGCCTCAGAGCGTACAGGCCGGGCTACGTCCGGATTCAGGACGAATTTCATCGAGAGACGTTTCCCTCGGACGCGCCCGACATGACGGGCCACTTCGGACTCCTGTTCGCAGTTGCGGCTCACTTCGCGATGGGCGGCGTCGAAATCGAGATCTCGTACGGCTGCCCGCCACGCAGCGGCGTGGGCGGTTCCGGCACGCTCTCCGTGGCCCTGGCCGGGGCGCTGGCCTGCGCAAGGGAACGGGTTGGAGGCGAGCGTCTTTCGCGGGAGGAAATCGTGGAGATCGTCTACAATATCGAAGACGGCCTCCGGTTCTCGTATACCGGCCTGCAGGACCAGTGTGCCGCCGCGTATGGGGGGTAAATACCTGGCGATGGACGTACGGAAACCAGGGTGGAAAGTTTCGCAGGAGGGCGATTCTCCCGCAGGACCAGTACGCCGCCCTCGGCGACCGGCTTCTGATCGCCTATATTGGCAAACCGCATGATTCCAACGACGTCAACAGCCGGCAGGTCGAGGATTTCCTGGCAGGTCGACATCGCGGCCGGTGGTTTCGCGTCAATGAGATCGCTACGGAGTTCGCCGAGGCGCTGAAACGCGTCGACTGGGAGTCCGCGGGCAGGTTGATGGACGAGGAGACCGCGATTCGCTGCGCAATCGTGCCGGCCCGAATGACCGTGCTCGGAGAAAAGCTTCAGGCCGTCTGCGCCGAATTCGGCGCAGGATTCGCCACCGCGGGCAGCGGCAACGGCGGCTGCGTCTGGGCGCTTGCGCCGCATGCCGATATCGTACCCGGACTCTCGGCCGCCTGGTGCGAAGTATTGTCCGCTGTGCCCACGGCGCGGGTCCTTCCCGCCACGGTCGATCCCGCCGGCCTCGAGGTCAGGCAGGTTGCGCCGTGAAACGGCTAGAAGAGATAATGACGACCACGTAACTCGTGCCTGTAACTTTGTTGTATGACAGCCACGGAACTGAATTTTCGCCTTAGGGTAAACAGAAGGCATTGACTTTGACAGCGCGAAACCGGTGGACGGCGAAGTGGTCCTCTAACCTCTCCCGTCTACCGTCTAACGGCAAAGAGAAACCCGCCAACAAGCCAGACAATCGTATAAGGTAGACGGAAACACCGATACATGGACAAAAGGGTTGAAATTGCCCCGCGGAAAAACCTGCTTTCCATCATGATTCCCGTTTACAACGAGGCGAATACGCTTGGCGCCGTGATCGACCGTGTCAGGGCCGTACCGGTTCAGGAAGGCGTTCACAAGGAAATCATCGTCGTTGATGACGGGTCAACTGACGGTACCGAAGCTATTTTAAGGAAACTGAAGGATGATGGCATCAGGGTCGTGCGCCATCCTCAAAACAGGGGAAAGGGCGCGGCCGTTCGCACGGCCCTGGACCACGCCGCCGGAGAATGGGCCCTCATCCAGGATGCCGATCTGGAATACGCTCCAGAAGACTACCCCGAACTGATTGCCCCCTTTCTTCGGGACCCTGCCATCGTCGCAGTGTTCGGTTCTCGTTTCCTGGGCAATATCGAAGGTATGAAGCTGCCGAACTTCATTGCCAACAAACTGCTCACCTGGTTTACGAATCTTCTTTTTCACTCACGGATTACGGACCTGTGCACAGGGTACAAACTCTACCGGACCGAAACCGTGCGTGAGATCCCACTCGTTCGGGACGGTTTCGATCTGGAACACGAACTCACGGCCAAACTCCTGAAAAAGGGCTGCAATATAGTCGACGTCCCGATTACGTACACGGGTCGGGACGTGAGCGCCGGCAAGAAGGTGCGCTGGACCGACTTCTTCATCAATATCAAGACCCTCCTCAAATACCGCTTCTCCGGAATTTGACCGCGCGATACCTGAGCCTCATCTTTCCGTACAGCCTTGTGGTTCTACTGACCTATCAGAGTTTCTTCGGTCTGAATCTTGCCACGCTGGCTCCGACTATGGCATGTGCGACGGTGATTCTGTGCGTCGCCGCGCTGGCCGCGTTCCGGCAGATACCGAAACACAGGTATACGCATGCAGCATTGGCAGGTTCCCTTGCCGTTTGCGGCCTGTACCTCCTGACCTGCAACGAATGGGTGGAGGTTATCGGCGACAATATCGCGTACATCAGGGACGCCAGGCGCCTGGTTCAGGGTAAGGGAGTACTGGACAGCCAGTACGGTCTGGGCGTGAAGTCCATGCTGATTCCGGCCGTCGTCCTGTTCCCAGACAGTGTACCCGCGCTCAAGGCCACGATCGCGGTTTCGGGCTTCCTCTTCCCGTTCTGCACGTTCATGGTCTTCCGGGAATTTGTCGACAATAACCGCGCGCTTCTGATGGCCCTGATCTCGGGCGCCTTCTGGCTGGCGGTGAGGTATTCCAACGTCGTCACGGCGGACATGCCCTTTCCCGCCTTCTCGTTGCTCGCCCTCTGGGCTATCCTTCAGTATATCAGGCGCCCCGGCATCTCCTGGAAGTGGTTGATTGCCGCCGCCTGCGCCGTGGGTTGGGCTTACCACGTGAAGTCCCCGTCCATTTACCTGGTTATTGCGGCAGCGATATATCTGGGGCTTCGCAAGGAGGTGAAGAAACCGCTGCTCCTCGCTGTATTCGCCTCCGTATGGGTCCTGCCGTGGGCGATTTATCTGAAGGTTAACTTTCCGGAGTCCCAGGGCTATCTGGGAATGACAAACCAGATCGCCAGAGGTGTCTATATTCCGGAGGGCGAAGTGGGCACCTTCTGGCAGAATTTTTCATATTATATCTTCAGAAAAAACCCTGCGGACTATCTGAAGAATCTGGAATACTTCCTGTTGCCCAGCCAATTCAGAAATGAGTTGCCTGTCTCAGCCGAATGGCGCCCGTTGGGCTGGTTCATTCTGGCGCTGATCGCCATCGGGTTCGTATTCGGCAGAAAGCCCCCGGACAGAAGGCCGATCTCGTTGCTGCGAAGTCTGGAGGTCCACGACTGGTACGTGATGGGATACACGGCCACGCTGTTCACTCTGCCCGGTTCCCCGGATCGATATCTCCTTCCCGTCCTGCCGATTATCGTCTTTTACATTTTTAAGGGCGTGGATGGGATCTGCAACCGCTTTCCGGAATCCATCGCACCGCGCCGCCGGTCACCCCGTTATCTGCCCCTGGAAAAGATTCTGGTCTGCTTTCAGCGCCCGGTGTTGGTCAGACACAGTCCCGTGTTTCTGGCATGCGTATTCCTGCTGCCGTCCCTGTTCGTGGATTTTGAAACCGTACGAGCGCGCCGGATGACGCCGGGCTATGGTACGTTCTGGAAGACGTACTACGAGGCCAGCGTCTGGATGAGGGACAATACCCCGGCACAAAGCCGGGTCACCACGCGAAAGCCGGGCCTGGTGTGGTTCTGGTCGGAACGTGAAGCAAACGGCTATCCGCGCATCAAGGATCCCGCAAAAGGCCTCGACGCACTGAAGAAATTCGACTACATACTTCTCGACAACATCCCGAATTTTCACGAAAAGTTTAAATACATCGTGCCGGCCCTTGAAGCTTATCCGAATAGCTTCGCCGTGATGCACACCACGGAATCCCCCGAAACTTACGTCATCAAGATCGTAAGAAACGTCCCATAAATGAGGAGACGTTTCGGCATATTCGGCCGCGGACCTGCCCCCCCCCGGGAGCGAGGGCATCTTTGCCCTCGCTCCGGATACTGTTGGTTGATGTCGTGATAGCGGTCGCCAAAAGGCGGGTAGACGGTAGAGGTGAGACGGGAGAAGAAATCCTCGCCCGGTATGTTTTTCCTCCTTGCCTTCGGCACGAAATGTATCCTCTCAAGGCAGGTAATCTCTCACGTCTAACGTCTCCCCTCTCACCAGGTCGTGGGGTGGGGTGTGGTCGTCTACCCTCTCCCGGCTCCCCTCTCACCAGGTGGTGCGGCAGGGTGTGGTCCTCTACCTTCTCCCGTCTTCCGTCTCCCCGCTTTTTGTGGGGCCGGGGGGAGAGGTCTGCGGCGTTGAGGGATCAAAGGTCGACGGCCTTGATTTTTCCATCCCTGTAAACCAGGGCTATGAATGGCGGGTCGTGATGCCGAGCAAAGCCTACGATTCTTTTCATTGCCTTGAGGATGATCTGCGCAAGTTCCCTGGAAGAGACATTTTTCGCGGTTATTGCGAAGAATGAAGCGCGGGAGTCCTTGATTGCCTGTTTTTCGGCCTGGTTGTACCGGATTCTCAGATCACGAGACAGGATTAACCAACCGCGCTGTCCGATTTCTCCCAGCCACTGCGCATCTGACAACTCCCCGACAGTATCGAATTCGGGGAATTCCTCCATATGGGAACGAAATTCGAGGCCCAGGTCGTGTGTGATCTGGGCCTCGCGCAGTTCTCGTAACAAAACACCGCTCGCCAGGTTGCGGTCAACAAATATGTGTATAGGGGATTCAGGCGGCCCGGCGGATCGCGGACTCATACCTTAAGACTTCCTCGATCTGAACGGGTGTGAGGCGATAATCCTTACACATTTCGCTGATGGTGTCTCCCGCAACGAATCTGTCATAAGCAACTTCAGTGGCTACACCAATACCAGTGATGGATGGGCGACCGAACGATACGTATGGGCTGATAAGTACAGTTCGTTTTTCTGCCCTCTTCGGATTTACTTCCGGGTCTACGGTAAAGGGATGAAGGCGTACTGGGCCTATCTCATCCCGGTCGATACGCCGCAGGTAAACCCGGATTAATTCGCCCGCCTCCATCTGACTACCCTGGTTGAGATTGAATAGCTGGCCGAGTTTCTCTACCAACAGGTACTTTCCATCCGTGAAAAATTCCTCGGTTGCCAGCGGGTACCCAACGTCGGGCCACTGATGTCGCAATTCGTCCAGCGCAATTCGAATGCGCTGCATAGAAAGACCAAATTTCCCCCGAAGCGCGGACAGGACATGGGCTTCTACAAGATTCAGGAATGAGAGCTGAGTCCGCTGTGCTGCGGGAGGTCTCAGCAGCGGATTACCCTTCAGCCATACTCTCAGCGTTCCGGGATGCATCCTGAGAAAGCGAGCAGCCTCGGCCACCTGATATGTAGCTAGATTTCTGTATTTTGGATCAAATTCGGTCATTTTTGGTAAGCCTTGTCGGAGTAGTCAATCCGTCATCGACGATCTGCCGTCAGAGGCGCAATGGATCTTGTTGCCATACAATATACCCTGTTTCTACCTCTTTTTTCAAGGGTTGTTTTCGGTCAATCTTCTGGTCTGGGCACCTTTCCAAGGAGCGAGGGCATCTTTGCCCTCGCTCCGGATACTGTTGGTTGATGTCGTGTTAGCGGTCGCAAAGAGGCGGGTAGACGGTAGACGTAAGACGGTAGAAGAAATCTCGCCCGGTTTGTTATTTCTCCTTGCCTCCGGCACGAGAAGAGACCTTGCAAGGCAGGAAATCTCTCCCGTCTCACGGCTTACGTCTCACCAGGTGGTGGGGTGGGGTGTGGTCGTCTACCCTCTCCCGGCTCCCCTCTCACCAGGTGGTGCGGCAGGGTGTGGTCCTCTACCTTCTCCCGTCTTCCGTCTCCCCGCTTTTTGTGGGGCCGGCGGGAGAGGTCGCGAAAAGGCGGGGAGAGGGTAGACGTAAGCCGGTAGAAGAAATCCGTGCCCGGTATGTTATTCGTCCTTGCCTTCAGCGCGAATAGAATCCTCACAAGGCAGGAAATCTCTCCCCTCTCCCGTCTCACGTCTCCCCGCTCTTGGCTGACAGCACGAAGGAAGCCCGGCGTGTTTTCCCGCCGGGCTTCCTTCGTACGAATCGTCTTGCACACGCGAACAGACGCGCGCCGCGCATGCCTTCCTACTCAGGAGTCTTCATGGTCAGAAACAGGTTGTGCGTTCCCCGCCGGACGAAAAAAGCGGCGTTTCGGCCCTTTTCGAGTTTGCGCATGGACGCCTTGAAATCGACCACCGTACGGACGTCCCGTTCGAAATTCCCCTGGCGGACCTTGAAAATGATGTCTCCCCGCTCAAAGCGGGCTCTCGCGGCGCGGCTTCCGGCGGCCACGTCGGTCACGAGAATGCCTTCCATTCCGACTTCCAGGCCCCATCTTTCCGCCATTTCAGGGGTGATGTTGCTCACGGTGAGGCCATGGAATTGGGACTGGCCGGCCGGCGTCCTGGCCGTGGCCATGTCGCCGATCCGCGAGGGTTTTTCCCCCAGCTTGACCTGAAGCGTGATTGTCCTGTCCTTCCGGTGTATTTTCACCGTAACGGACTCCTCGGGTCGCTTTCGCGTAATCAGGCTCTGTACGTGGTTCGAACGATTGACCTCTTCGCCATCGATGGTCAGGATAATGTCTCCTTCCCTGAGCCCGGCGACGTCCGCGGGGGTGTCTGAATATACCTTGGAGATGAATACGCCTCGCGGGCGGTCCAGGCCGAACGCGTCGGCAAGACCTGCGTCGACGGACCTGAGGCCTATGCCGAGAAAACCACGGCGGACGCCGCCATGCGCGACGATATCATCCATTATTTTCTTGGCCAGGTTGATCGGAATGGCGAAACCGTACCCGACAAACTGTCCGGTAGCCGACGCGATGGCCGTGTTGACGCCGATAACGTCTCCGTCGAGGTTGATCAGTGCGCCGCCCGAGTTGCCGGGATTGATGGCGGCGTCGGTCTGGATGAAGTCATTGACTGCGAAACCGTCCCGATCGCGGATGACATCGAGGCTTCGGCCCAGGGCGCTGACGATGCCGGAGGTGACGGTCGACCGCAGGGCCAGCGGCGCGCCGACCGCCATGACCCACTCACCGATCTGGACCTCGTCGGAGTTGCCGATAGGAGCGGCCTGGAGGCCTTCCGCATCGATTTTGATGACCGCCACGTCCGTGAGTGAATCGGTGCCCACCAGCCGGGCTTCGAACTCCTCATTATTGTTGAGGATCACGGTGATCTCGTCCGCTCGCCCCGCTACGTGGTGGTTGGTCAGAATATACCCGTCCGCGGTCACGATGATGCCGGAGCCGAGTCCCGGGCGTTCCTCCTGCCGTTCCCGGCCCCGCGGCATCCGAAAATAGGGATTGAAGAATTCAGGCATTCGCCGGGACCAGCCTCGGCCGGAAACGGTCTCTCTGGTGCTGATGGTGACGACAGTCGGCGTAACCCGCTCGGCAATGCTCGTAAAGGCCTTGTTGAGGTTCCGAAGCTGCTCGATGGCCTGGTCTTCGGATGCAAATGCCGGCGTGGTGAAAGCGCCGGCGGCGATGAGCAGACCGATGAGAAGCGTCAACTGCCGAAAGCGGATGGTTTTTTGCGACATCGGGAAGTGCCCCTTTCTGCTGTATTAGGGTCTACATGAAGATTCGAAGATGACACCCTGGTTTACGGGTGTTAGACCCGGAAGGCGGGGCAAAGGTTCCGAAAAAACGGTAAGACGGAAGAGGGTAGACGGGAGAAAAAAGGCGGGTAGAGGTAAGAGGGTAGACGGTAGATGATATCCTTGCCCGGTGTGTTTTTCCTTTCTGCCTCCGGCACGAGAAGAATCCTTAAAAGGCCGGAAATCTCTCCCGTCTCACGTCTTGCGTCTCACCAGGTGGTGGGGTGTGGTGTGGTCCTCTACCCTCTCCCGGCTCACGTCTCCCCGCCTTTTCTACAGCCCGTACTGCTGTATCTTCCTGTAAAGCGTGCGCTCGGGCAAGTCCAGCAGAACGGCCGCGCGTTTGCGGTGGCCGCCGGTGGCCCTGAGCGCCCGGGCAATGGTCTCGCGTTCCACTTCGCGGAGGGACTTGACGTCGTCGCCGGGAGGCGGCGCGGCGTCGGCTTCCGTGTATTCGACTTCCGCGACGCGGTCCGCAACAGGTGGGGCGCCCTGGGAATAGACGGGCAGGGAGGGCAGTCCGGCGGGGTTCTCCATCAGGTAGGCTTTGAGTTCCTTGATGTCTTTCGCGACCTCGAGGACGGCCCAGTACAGCAGGTCGCGTTGGGATTCCTCAGGCGTCTTTCCCACCTGGACGGGGAGGTTGGAAGCCGGACGTCCCGATACCTGCGACGGGTCCATGCCTTCAAGGTGTTGCGTGATTTCGGCCGGCCCGATCCTGCGGTTGACGGCAAGGACCATGAGCCGTTCGATCAGATTCCGGAGTTCGCGGATATTGCCCGGCCAGCGGTAGTTGAGCAGGACGTCCATCGCCCTCGCGTCCAGTTCGATGGGTGGTACGCCGTGTTCCTTCAGGTAAATCTGAATGAAGTGGTCCACCAGAATGGGTATGTCTTCCGGATGGCTCCGCAGCGGCGGCACCCGGAGCTCGACGACCTTGAGGCGGTGATAGAGGTCGCTTCGGAAGCGCCCCTGGCTGACGGCCTGCTCGAGGTCCTGGTTCGTTGCGGCGAGCACCCGCACGTCCACGGTGATCGGCTGCGTGCTTCCCAGGCGCGTGATCTCCCGGGTATCCAGCACGCGCAGCAGGCGGACCTGGGCCGCGAGGGTCATCTCGCCGATTTCATCCAGAAAGACGGTGCCGCCGTCCGCGGCCTCGAAGATGCCCTGCCTCCGGGTCCGCGCGTCCGTGAACGCGCCCTTTTCGTGGCCGAAGAGTTCGCTTTCCAGGAGGGTCTCGGGAATGGCCCCGCAGTTCACGGTAATGAGCCTTGCGTTGCCCCGGGCGCTGTACCGGTGCAGCGCCTGGACCACCATGTTCTTGCCGGAACCGCTCTCGCCGGTGATCAGTACGCTGACGGGCACCGGACCGACCTGACGGATGGTTTCCCTGATTCGCCGGATGGCTTCTGAATTGCCCAGCAGGTCCGTGTCCACGGCCGACGTGGATTGGTCGGTGACCAGCTGCAGCGCCTGTCTGACCTGCTCGACGTCCATCGGCAGGTCCAGGATGGCCCGCGGTTCCAGACCCTGAAGCAGCGTACGGTCCTGGCGTTTTTCCGGCGTCAGGAAAACCAGGAGGGAAACGTCGCTTGAACTCGCCGGCAGGGGGGAGTCCGGGTCCGATACCGCGCGCGCGAGGTTTGCCTCGTCCACGAGGATCAGGTCGACGCCTCCGCGCCTGAGCAGCTTCGGCACCGGTCCCACGCTATTGGTCAGAACGGTCTTCCATCCCTGTGCTTCCAGTTCCGAGCGCAGGGACTGGCCCATTTCCGGATCGGCGGTTACGATCAGTGCGTCTTTTCTGGATGTGTCGGCCATAGCGTTCAGTTGGGTAAATCAAGTTGGTCTTCCGAATGGTCCGGACTTCCATCCGTATCCGGAGCGAGGGCATCCCTGCCCTCGAACTTAACGCCACCTGCCATTTTCCATTTCAAGCGCCAATTGCTCTCCTGCCATCCGAAACCACATCCGGATTGACGGCCCAAAGATCCCTCCCATTCTCTGTCGAGGGCAGGATGCCCTCGCTCCTGGGAAAGGCATCGGGCCTAATGGGACCGAATGAGCACAATTATGATCGCTGGAACAGTCGCTTTGTTCCTGGCCGGCAGTGGTTTCGGACAAAGGGTTTATCGCGTTGGCGCGGTCTCCCGGCTGCTGTCAAGCAGCGCCTTCAGCATTTCGATGCGTTTCCCGGCCTGCAGACCGAAGTCGCTGGCGGCGCCCTCCCGCCGCTGGACGTCCTTCAGTTCCCGGATCGCTTCATTATAGTTCCCCTGGGCTTCGTAACAGTTGGCGAGGCCGTCCTGTGCGCTCGCCAGCCATTGCGTGCTACCCTGAAACTGGTATTTGAGCTTGAGGTATTCCCGTTTCGCGCGTTCGAAGTCTCCCAGGCCGAAATGGCTCTCGGCGAGCCAGTACTGGATGGTCGACCAGTCGTCTTCCTCGGCGTTTTTCAGCAATGGGGTCAGCCAGGCGATTGCCCGCCCGAACTCCTTGTTGTCGGACAGCATGATTCCGATTTCTATGCGGACGTCCGTCGCAAGGGGGTTGCCGGGAAACTCCTGAACGAGCCGATTGGCGTAGGCGATCGCGGTATCGAACAGTTTCAGGCGTCTGTACACCTTCATCAGCCTGGACAGCACCTTGGGCGTTTCTTCGGGAGTCAGGCCGGCCTCAAGCACGTTCCGGTAGGCCCTGGACGCCCTCTCGTAATCGCCCGAATCATAAAGGATATCGGCCAACGCCAGGGCCGCGGCAGGCCAGTGGCGGCTGCCTGAACGGGTCTTGACAAAGGCGGCGAGCGCCTCCCGGTAGGCTTCCTTCGGACCTTCCCGTTTCAGCGTCCTGACGCGATAGTACGCAGCTTCGGCCGCGGCCTCCCCGCCGGGATGTTTCCTGACCACGTCCTCGAAAATCTGGCGGGCTTTCTTGAAATTGCCGGCGTTCAGATAATATCTGCCCTCTTCGTTCCGGAACCGGGCGAGCCATTCACGGCTGTTCGGGTAGGTCTTCTTGAATCCGCCCGATGCCTTCTTCGCCTCCTGAACCCGTTTGAGGCGGTACAGGCTGAGGACTTCGCGCCCCGCAACCGACTCGTCCCGCGCGTCCGCCGGTACCTGCGCGAGGGCCGCGAGCGCGCCCTGGTAGTCTTCGGTATCGAACAGGAGGGAGGCGAGGGTCTTGCCCGCTACGGCCTTGAGCGGGCTTTCGGGATAATGTTCCGGGAACGCCTTGAAGGCCGACACGGCTTCGGACTTCCGCTCGAGTTCCGCCAGAAGCCGGGCCCTGGCGTATGCAAAGCTGTCGGCGTAAGCGGCGTTCGGAAAAGCGTCCAGCAGGGCCTTGCAGGTTTCGATGGCTTCCGCCGCCTGTCCGTTTTTCTCGTAGGACCGCGCGAGCCGGCCTAAAGCGGGCCCGTCCGGTCCGAGTAACAGCAGTTCAACGCCGACGTTGATGGCGCGCCGGTAGTCACCGGCTCTGAAATAACTCTCGGCCAGCAGGTCTCGCGCGGACTGCGCCAGTTCGGGCGGTGCGGGGCCCGCGAGAAGCTCGGTCAGGTCGTCCGCCGCGCTGCGCGGGAACCCCCGGTCCAGGAGGATACGGCCGAGCTGGTACCTGGCGTGGCCCTCCAGATCGCTTTCCGGAAACTCGAAGAGGAAATCGCGCAGCGTTTCCTCGGCCGCCGCGTGGTCTTGCTTCAACGCCTGGCAGAGGCCGATGCCGTAGGCTGCCCGTTCCGCGGCCGGGCTCTCAGGATATGCCTTCCGGATGCCACGGTAGGTCGTCAGGGCGGTGTCGATCCATGCGGGCTCGATCCCGCCCAGTGTTCGCATGGCGTCGGCCATGGCCAGCAGCGCCCGGTCGAGACGGTCGGAATTGGGGTAGTTCTCTTTGAATTCGCCATATACCGCCACTATGCGCCGCGCCAGCGCCGAATCCGGGTCCGCCTCCCCGATTTCGGTTTCGATGCGCAGAAGGGCGGCGTCGTCCGCGTACTCGCTTTCGGGATGTCCCGCTTCAACCTCCCGGAGCGCAGCGAAACCCCTGTCGAGCCAGACGGATGCCACATCCGGCCGGCCCTGCAGCCCCGATTTCCGCGCCATTTTCAGGGCGCTCTCGCCAAGAAGCCAGGTCGCTTCGGCCGCGAACGCCTGCTGGGAATCCGTAGATAGCGCCGCGGCGAGTTTTTCGGCGGCCTCCGGATATTGCCTGCGGCCGTGAAGGAACCGGCCCAGTACGAACTGGGCGTACGGATCGGATGCGATTGCCGGGAGATTCGAAAGCAGCGCGGCGAGTTCGGCCGCCGGTATGCCGGTGGAATCGCGTCCGAATTCCCGCAGGTACCGGATGCGGTTCTGGGCTTCGGCGGCGCGCCTGTGGTATCTCTTCAGATAGGAATGGTATTCGCGAATGGCCGGGCCCGCCGATCCGGTGCGATCCAGGATACGGGCGATGCCGAACTGCGCCTCCCCGGCAACGGCGGCCTGGGCCGTTGCCGCCAGGTCGCGGTAGGTCGCCAGCGCGAGGTCGTGCCACCCCAGGTCCTGTTCGTACGTGCGCCCGATCCTCAGCCGGGCCGATGCCCTGGCGCCGGGGGCTTCCATCCGCTCAGCGTAGGCCCGGTAGGCTCTCAATGCCCTCCGCGGGGCCCCTGCGGCGCGCCAGACGTCGCCCATCTCCGCGTACGCCTGAATGCCGGCTTCCGATTCCGGATAGAGTTCACGGAGACGGCGGAACGCGTTCTGCGCCTCCCGGTATTGACCCAGATCGGCGTGGGCGCGCCCCAGACCCAGCCAGGCGCGGTCCAGGTGGGGGCCGGCGGCATGGACGTTGATGAACTCGGTGAATAGCGCGAGCGCCTCGGCCGCGCGTCCCAGTTCGCGCCAGGCGTTGGCAAGGCCCAGTACCGCCCGCTGGCGGCCCTCGCTTTGTGGAAGGCTGTTCCTTGCGAGCCCGTAAATCTCGGCGGCCCTGGACCAGTTTCCCATGCTTTCGAACCAGGCGGCCTGCGCCAGGTAGGACGCGCCCGCCGCGGAACTGCGCGGGTAGGCCCTGCGCAGCCTGCCGAAGACCGCCTCCGCCTTTTTTTCGTCCTTCATGCCCAGCGCGATTTTGCCTGTTTGCAGCAGGGCGTCCGGGGTCCATTTGGAATCGGCCCCCGGCGCCGTTATCGTCCTGAACCGGCTCAGCGCTTGTTCGGGGCGTCCGGCGTCCAGAAGAACGAGCCCCCAGTTGAAGTTGGCCTCCGCTGCGAGGTCGGATTGCGGGAAATTCACGGCCAGCGCGCCGAACGCCTTCCCGGCGGCGTCCGCATCGTTCGCTTTCCGAAAGTTCATTCCCGATTCGAGGAGGTTCCTGGCGGCGTGTTTCCCCGCCGGGAAACGGTCGTGCGCTTCCCGGAAGGCCGCTCCCGCCATTGCGTATTCGGAAAGCCGTTCGAGCGCTACGGCCTTCCGCCGCATCACCGGGGCGGCTTCGAGGCGTCCGGGATAGCGCACGAGAAAGTCATCGTACGCTTCGACGGCTTGTCTGTACTGTTCGCCAAGAAAATGGGCCTCTCCCAGTTGATGGCGTGCCGACGGAAGCCGCGCGCTTGCGGGGTATCCGGCGATGAAGCGCCGGAACTCCTGCGCCGCATTGGCATAATCCCGGTTGTCGAAGAGCCGTTGCGCGAGTTCGAAACTCTCGCGCTCTCCTTCGGCGCCCTGTGCCGCAACCGGCGCGGACCAGGCAAACAGAACGCAGAGACCGATGGCCGAGGCCCGAAGGAAACGCGGCAATGGCGCGGGTGCATTTAAAATGCGTGAAATATCCATATTTTATAGAGGTTATGGATGATTGCGGTGTCGCGTGTCAGACAATCTCAATTTATCGAATTTGCGGTGGGACGTCAACCCCTGACTTCGAATCCGCCGGCACGCGCACCGCATTCGGAACGTGCGTGGATCGGCTTCTATGCGTGAGGTTTTCCCGGCTGCCGTCACCTGCAAGATTGGCAGACCCATTGGCCCGGCGCGGCCGTTTGGCGTTTGAAAAGTCACCTGGGGGCGTTATCATGGGCGCGACCTACCCCCTGACCCCCTTCCTGAAGGAAGGGGGAACCGGGACTCCCCCGTGTCTTGTCGTAAAGAAAAAAACGGAGATGACGTTCTTCTCCAGTCTATGAGAGTTTATATGGAAAGGCGTCAAGATACTGCTTCGCCTTTCTCCCTCTTTCCTTTAAGAGGGCCGGGGAGAGAGGTCGACTAAAGGCGGGTAGAGGGTAGAGGGTAGACGGTAGATGAGATCATTGCCGGGTATGGTATTCCTCGTTGCCTCCGGCACGAGAAGAATTCTGACGAGGCAGGTAATCTCTCCCCTCTCCCGGCTTACGTCTACCCGTTCTTTGGGGGGCCGGGGAGAGAGGTCGACTAAAGGCGGGTAGAGGGTAGAGGGTAGACGGTAGATGAGATCATTGCCGGGTATGGTATTCCTCGTTGCCTCCGGCACGAGAAGAATCCTTTCAAGGCTGGAAATCTCTCCCGTCTCACGTCTTGCGTCTCGCCAGGTGGTGGGCTGGGGTGTGGTTTTCTACCCTCTCCCGGCTTACGTCTACCCGTTCTTTGGGGGGCCGGGGAGAGAGGTCGACTAAAGGCGGGTAGACGGTAGAGGGTAGACGGGAGAAGAAGCCCTTGCCCGGTGTTTTATTCCTTCTTGCCTCCGGCATGAGAAGAAACCTCACAAGGCAGGCAATCTCTCCCGTCTAACGTCTCACGTCTCCCCTGGTCTTCTTGTGCCTTCGTGTCTCCGTGTGAGCCCGGTTTTCCCGTTTTATAGGAATTGATTGATTTGCATCCCGAAGTCGAAATCGCGCCCGCAAAGCTGAACCTGGGCCTGAAGATCCTTCGCCGCCGGAAAGACGGCTACCACGATATCGTCTCCGTTCTTCAAACGGTGGACCTGTGCGACCGGCTGGTCTTTGCGCCTGCCGCGACCGGCGAGACGCTGGTCCGTTGTAATCATCCGGACGTGCCCTCCGGTCCTGAGAATCTCGTTTCTCGCGCCGTGGAGGTCCTCCGCCGCGAAACGGGCGACAACCGGGGTGTGCGCGTTGACCTGGACAAACGCATTCCAACGGGCGCCGGTCTCGGCGGCGGGAGTTCCAACGCGGCCGCAACCCTGCGCGCGCTGGACCGGCTCTGGGGATTGCGCCTGGGTCCGGGACGATTGTCCGGTCTCGCCGCGGAACTCGGGTCCGACGTCCCGTTCTTCCTGACCGGCGGCACGGCGATCGCGACGGGGCGCGGCGAGCGGATCCGGCCGGTGGATTGGGTGGACGAATTCTGGTACGTGCTGGTGTATCCGGGGTTCCCGGTATCCACGGCCCGGGCGTACCAAAACGTGAGAATTGGCTTGACAGAAGGGGGGGCGTATGGTACATTTCTGGACTTTGCGGAAAAATCCGGCCGGATCTGCGCGGGCCGATTGTTCGCCTGTCTGGGGAACGATTTTCTTCCGCTCGTGGAAGCCGCCGGCAGCGGCGTGGCGCCGATCCTTGAGGCGCTGGCCGCCTCGGGCGCGGTCGCCAGTTCGGTTTCGGGCAGCGGCTCCACGCTCTTCGGGGTTTTTCGCGAGGCCCGGGAGGCGTCGGTCGCGGTCCCTCGTGTGCAGGGCCGTGGGCGTCGTGTCTATCTGTGTCGCTACCGGCCACGTCGATAAGTTCGGCACAGGTAGCACAAGCAGTCCATCGGGGCGGGACAACGGGTTCCGGTTATTGATGCCGGGTCGTCTAAGGGTAAGACAGCGGCCTTTGGAGCCGTTTATCGGGGTTCGAATCCCTGCCCGGCAGTATATTAATGATAAAATGGAACAGCTTTTGGGGAGGTTCTGTAAATGGCTGGCAATGACGGCGTAAGTTTGCAGGCCGCGGTACGCACCGGAACCGGTAAGGGCGACGCCAGGCGCATGCGGCGTACCGGAAGGATTCCGGCGGTCGTCTACGGCGACAGGAGCGCGCCGGTCGCCTGCTCGGTCGACGCGAAGGAGTTGTCAACGGTCCTTCACGAGCATGGTCGGAATTCGCTTCTGTCCCTGGTCGTGGGCAACGGAGATGAGCAGTCCGAGGACACCGCCATCGTCAAGGAGCTTCAGCGCCACCCCGTGGACGGGCATCTCCTCCACGCGGATTTCTACCGGATTTCGCTCACCCAGAAAATCGTCGTCGAAGTCCGTATCGAATCCGAAGGCATACCGGCCGGCGTCCGCACGGAGGGCGGTATTCTGGAGCAATTGCTGCACCAGTTGGAGGTGTCGTGTCTGCCCGCCGAGATCCCTGAAAGTATAAGCTTCGACGTTACGAATCTGGATATAGGCGACTCTGTGCACGTTTCAGATCTGAGTGTCACGGGCGACGTGGAGATCGTCACCGACGGCGACAGATCCGTGTTCGTGGTGGTCCCGCCGTCCATTTCCCAGGTCGAAGAGGAAGAGGAAGAGGTGCTCGAGGAAGACGAAGAGATGCAGGAGCCCGAGGTCATCGAACGCGGGAAACGGGACGAGGAGGAAGAAGAGGAATAACTGCGGGGAGACGGTAGATGAGATCATTGCCGGGTATGTTTTTGCTCGTTGCCTCCGGCACGAAAAGAATCCTTACAAGGCTGGAAATCTCTCCCGTCTCACGTCTTGCGTCTCACCAGGTGGTGGGGCGGGGTGTGGTCCTCTAACGTCTCCCGTCTCACGTCTCACCGATTTTTGGAGGTTTTCCGTGAAGGTTGTCGTGGGTCTGGGCAACCCGGGTTCCGAATACGCTCATACCCGCCACAACCTGGGTTATCGGGTGGTGGATCTGCTGGCGGAAAGGCTGAAGGGAACCTGGTCGGAAAGCGCCTGGTATTTTTTTTGCCGGATCGCGAAGGGGTCCGGCGCGTTGTTGCTGGTGAAACCCGTTACCTTCATGAATCGCAGCGGCGTTGCGGTTGCGGACGTTCAGGATCGATTGGACGTGGATATCGAGGACGTCCTGGTGGTGGTGGACGACGTTCACCTGGATCTGGGCCGCGTCCGGCTGCGGCGCGGGGGCAGCGACGGGGGCCACAACGGCCTGGGATCGATTATCGACTGCGTCGGGTCCGCGGCGTTTCCCAGACTGCGAGTGGGCATCGGCGCGCCGCCCGAGGGCGCAGACCGGATCGAACACGTCCTCAGCCGGTTCGAAGACGATGAGTGCGACGCGGTGGACGCGGCGGTCCGCGAAGCCGCCGGCGGCGTGGAATGCTGGATGGAATGCGGAATCGACGAGGCGATGAATAGGTACAATTCGTAAAACCGGGGAGACGGTAGAGGGGAGACGGTAGAAAAAATGCGGGTAGAGGTAAGAGGGTAGACGGTAGATGATATCCTCGCCCGATATTTGATTCCTCGCTGCCTTCGGCACGAAAAGAATCCTCACGAGGCAGGACATCTCTAACCTCTCCCGGCTTACGTCTCACCAGGTGGTGGGCCGGGGTGGGATCCTCTCCCGTCTTACGTCTCACCGCTTTTGGAGGTTTTTCTTATGTTCTGGACGCCAATATTTGGGATCGCCGGGTTGCTGGTCGCCGGCCTGGTGTACATCCTGGTTACCCGTAAACCGGCCGGTACGGACCGGATGCGGGAGATTTCGGATGCCATCCACGAAGGCGCCATGGCGTTTCTGAAGCGCGAATACCTCGTGCTTGCGATCTTCGTCGTGGCGGTATTCATCCTGCTTTCAATCGGCATCAGGCCCTTCAGCACGGCCTTCGCCTTTCTGGCCGGCGCAATCTGTTCGATATGCGCCGGTTTTTTCGGGATGAAAGCAGCCACCAAGGCCAACGTGCGCACCGCGTATGCCGCCAACCAGGAGGGCCAGGCAACCGCCCTGAGCGTGGCGTTTTCCGGCGGTACGGTGATGGGCCTCTCCGTGGCCAGCCTGGGCCTGCTGGGTGTGGGCGTGCTGTTCCTTCTGTACGGTAACGCGGAACAGGCGGTGATCATCAACGGGTTCGCGATGGGCGCCAGTTCGATTGCCCTCTTTGCACGCGTGGGCGGCGGAATCTATACCAAAACGGCCGACGTGGGCGCCGATCTCGTCGGCAAGGTGGAGGCCGGCATTCCCGAGGACGATCCGCGAAACCCCGCGGCGCTCGCCGATTTCGTGGGCGACAACGTGGGCGACGTGGCCGGGATGGGGGCCGACATCTTCGAGTCTTACGTCGGATCTATCGTGGCGACCATCGCCATCGCGGCCACGGCGGCGCCGGCGCTGATACCCACGCTGGCCGGCAGTTCCGTATTTGACGTCGAGGTCGTGAAGCTGACGGCCATGCAGTTGCCGCTCATCGTGGCCACCATCGGCCTGGTGGCGTCGCTGATCGGCGTGCTGGCGATGCAGGTCCTGCAGCGCTTCAGTCCCGCGGCCGCCCTCCGCTACGCTTCTTTCGTGGCCGCGGGCGTCATGTTCGCCGGCAGCTATTTCGCGGTGGACGGCCTGGCCCTCTCCGAGGGCGTGTTCTGGGCGATCCTGTTGGGCGGTCTCACCGGCATTCTGATCGGCCTTCTCACCGAATACTACACCGGCGGTCCGCCGGTAGGGAAAGTGGCCGAATCGTCTGAAACCGGCCCCGCCACCAATATCATCTCGGGCCTGGCCATTGGCATGCAGAGCACCTTCCTGCCCGTACTGTGCATCTGCGCCGCCATCGGGTTCGCCTATCACTTCGCCGGACTATACGGCATCGGCATCGCGGCCGTGGGAATGCTGGCAACCGTGGGCATCACCATGGCCGTCGACGCGTACGGGCCCATCGCGGACAACGCGGGCGGCATTTCCGAAATGGCCGAACTCGGGCCGGAGACCAGGAAGATTACCGACGGCCTGGACGCGCTGGGCAATACCACCGCGGCCATCGGCAAGGGCTTCGCCATCGGTTCGGCCGCCCTCACGGCCCTGGCCCTGTTCTCCGCCTATGCGTCGACCGTGAAGCTGGAGGTGATCAACCTCACCTCGCCGATGGTGGTAATCGGCCTGTTCATCGGCGGCTCCATCCCGTTCCTCGTGGCCGCGCAGACCATGACCTCGGTGGGACGCGCGGCATTCAGGATGGTGGAAGAGGTCCGCCGGCAGTTCCGGGAGATCCCCGGATTGATGGAAGGCACCGGCAAACCCGACACCCGGCGCTGCGTGGATATCAGTACGGTCGCGGCGCTGCGGGAAATGGTGCCGCCCGGGATCGTTGCCGTGCTCACGCCCGTCCTGGTCGGATTCATCCTCGGCAAGGAAGCGCTCGGCGGCATGCTGGCCGGGGCGCTGTTGAGCGGCATGCTCATGGCGCTGATGATGGCCAACAGCGGCGGCGTGCTGGACAACGGCAAGAAGCACATCGAAGAGGGCAATTTCGGAGGCAAGGGCTCCGACGCCCACAAGGCCGCGGTCGTCGGCGACACCGTGGGCGATCCGCTGAAGGACACCTCCGGCCCCTCGCTGAACATATTGATCAAGCTCATGTCCGTCGTCTCGCTGGTCCTCGCGCCGTTGTTAATTGATTGATTCAACAAAAGGAAAAAGGAAGAAGGCAGAAGGAAGAAGGAAAATTCGAGAAGGGTTGATAACTTTGAACGATGACACTCCCGCGCCGTCGTTGGATTTGTAGGGGCGACCCTTGTGGTCGCCCGCCTTTTCGGTTTACGCTTTTGTCTGACCACTGATAGCTGTTTTCCCAATTACCCCGCTCGTGCGCGCCCGGTCGGGCCGCCCGCGGGCCACTTGTCCAGGGGGAGGTCCCATGTCCAGACGTTACGAACTCACGCTCATTGTCAACCCGCAGGCGCCCGATGGCGCGGTCGACGATCTCGTCGCGCGCTTCGATCGCCTCGTTTCCGAAGGCGGCGGCCGCTCGGTGGAGGTGGATCGCTGGGGCAGCCGCAAGCTCGCCTACGATATCGGCAAGCAGAACCGCGGCGACTATACGTTCGTCCGGTTCGAGACCCCGCCGGAAGCCCTTCCCGAAATCGACCGCGTACTCAAGCTGGATGAGTCCGTACTGCGGCACCTGGTGGTTCTGGACGAAACCCCGGTGGAGGAAGAACCGGAAGAAGTCGAGGATGACGAAGCGGATGGCGGCGAAGAGGAAGAGGAAGGCGAAAGCGGCGTCGAGAACGAGGAGGGAGCATGAACCGGTCCACGGTGAAGGTTTGCAGGTTTTGCGAAGACAAGGCGTTGACGATAGACTATAAGGACGTACGGCTGATGCAGCGGTTCGTCACGGACCGGGGAAAGATCATTCCCCGGCGCGTATCGGGAACGTGCGCCCGGCACCAGCGCAGCCTCACCCGGCACCTTAAACGCGCCCGCCAGATCGCGCTGTTGCCTTTTGCAACGGACAGTATGTCGTAAAGGCGGTGAGACGGTAGCCGTGAGTCGGTAGATGAAGTCCTTGCCCGTTGTGTCATTCCTTCTTGCCTTCGGCAAGAGAAGAAACCTGACAAGGCAGACACAAAAAAAAACCGGTGAGACGGTAGAGGGTAGACGGTAGATGAAAACCGGTGAGACGGTAGAGGGTAGACGGTAGAAAAAAGGCGGGTAGAGGTAAGAGGGTAGACGGTAGATGATATCCTTGCCCGGTGTGTTTTTCCTTTCTGCCTTTGGCACGAAAAGAATCCTCACGAGGCAGGACATCTCTAACCTCTCCCGGCTTACGTCTCACCAGGTGGTCGGGCTGGGTGTGGTCTTCTCCCCTCTTACGTCTTACGTCTAACTTCGGGAAGACATGGGAGAAAGAACCTCGCTACCTGGTCCCGTGGCGGGTCAAAAAGGATAGACCCAAGACACAATGATGGAACTCAGCCACAAGAAGCTTGTAGTATGGCAAAAGAGCATTGATCTGGTTAACGAGATTTATACCCTGACCACTGAATTCCCCTCCACCGAGCTTTTTGGCATTACCAGCCAGTTGCGACGATCTGCTGTCTCAATACCGTCCAACATCGCCGAAGGATCAGCGAGATCTTCGAATTCTGAACGTAGAAGATTTCTCGAAATAGCCAGGAGTTCGTTGGTTGAGTTGGATACTCAGCTTGAAATTGCACTAAACCTCCAATTGTGTTCGGAGGATGACGTTCAGTCAATAACAGAAACAATGAACCGAATGTTTGGTTTGCTGTCAGGATTGATTAGCAAAGTTTCACGTTAACCCATGCGGATAACTTAGCCATTGTTTTTACATCTTTTAAGCCGATAGAGCACTCATATCATCTCCCGTCTCCCGGCTTACGTCTACCCTCCTTCAATTATTAACGCAAACAGCCATTTGGCCAATGCGCAGATGGAAAGGGAACCACTATGAAAATCATCCTTACCGAAACGCTGGACAATCTGGGCGATGCCGGGTCCGTCGTGGACGTGAAGGACGGGTACGCCAGGAACTTCCTCATCCCTCGGAATCTGGCCCTCGTCGCCAGCAGGGGTAATATGAAGGTCTACGAGGAGTTCAAGCGCCAGAAGGAAGCCCGCGACAACCGCGACCAGCGCGAAGCCGTGGCGCTGTCGAAGAAGCTCGAAAAGGCATCCTGCACCATACCGGTTGCGGTGGGCAAGGAAGACCAGATTTTCGGCTCCGTGACCACGCAGCACATTTCCGAGCATCTCGTCGAGCAGGGCTTCGAGATCGACCGGCGGTTGATCGAGCTCGAGGAACCCATCCGCGCCCTCGGCGTCTACGACGTCTCCATCCGGCTTCACGCGGACGTCAGCGCGACAGTGAAGGTGTGGGTTGTGAAGGAATAGCTGGCCGAAAGGCGGTGAGAGGGAAGAGGGGAGACGGGAGAAGAAATCCTCGCCCGGTATGTTTTTCCTCCTTGCCTTCGGCACGAAAGGAAGCCTCACGGGGCAGGTCATCTCTCCCGTCTACCGGCTTACGTCTTCCCGCCTTTGGCCATTTCTTTCACCCACCTGAACGATTGGTTCGATCCGTCCCCGTTTCTCATCTCCGCATGTCCGACGCCGTGAACCCGCCTTCGGGTTGATGAATCGCCCCTGTCTGTCGCGGCGTCTCTGTTCGATCTCCCACCATATCGCCTTCCAGCGCGGCGTCGACGCCGGTTTCCGCAACCGCGGCGTCGATTTTCCCGGCAGCCCGTTCTCACGTGTCCTCGATTGTCATCCTTCCCGCGGCGCCCCGCTGGCATGGTATTTGCCTCCCTCCCGGCCGATGCAGCGTCCATCGGAGCGTATTGTCTTACAGGGAGGTTGGCGATGCAGTTGCGCAGGGTTCTGGGTCCGGTTCTGGCGTTCCAGATGGTTGTTGGCTTTGTCCGCGTCGCGTGGCCGCAGGAAGTCGCGGACACGAAGGGTATCGCAATTCGCGTCGACAAACCTGCCGCCGGTACGTGGGTTGGAATCGACGACCGGATCGAAATCCGCATTCTGACGTACGATGGTGTTCTCGACCACGGCTTCCGCGTCTCGGTGGTTGACGCAACGCTCGACGACGACGACGTCGGCGCCACCCCCGGCGGGACCGACGACGACGATGGGTTTATCTATTACAATATATATATACCCGATTCCGATGATCCGCCGGACGGCGTCGAGTTTGGCGACGGCGAGGCGTCAGGTATCGATACGTTCCGGGTTTCCATAAACGTCTCCCCGCAAGCTGCAGCCTTTGGGTCGAAAAACAACCGTGCGGTGAAGGTTGTGGTCGACCTCGACGCGATCACGTCCGGTAACGAATTGAACAACCTGATGAACGACAGGAAGATCACTCCCGCGTCCTCGGGTTTCGGCGCCAGCAGGGTCGGCGACGGGGTGCGGTTCGGCATCGACGCCAATCGCCCGGTCCACGTGGGCGCGTTCACGTCCTTCTCCGTTGTAACGGAAGACCTGGGCGTCGATACCACGGAGGCCGGGCTGATTGAGCGCGTGAGGTTCGGAATTGGAGATGAAATCCGGATCAGACTCGATCTCAACACAGGCCATGTTATAAATTCGGGAGCGTACGGCATTCGGGCAGGCATCGTGGAGAAAGACTCTGCGTTTTCCACGGCGCCGGTTTCCTTTGAGTTTTTCGGAGACAGGCTATACAGCACGAACCTGCGGGCTTCGAAGGAACTTGAGGAGGGCGATTTTGCCGATAACCGGCGGGTACGCGTCGAAGCCTATCTCGTGGATCCCGCCGGAAACCTGGGCGGCGACTCGATGGATGCTCAGACTGCATCTCCCGTCAATGCCGGGCACGGGCTGGCCGGTGTCTTCGATCCCAACGGTGTGGAATGGATCGCGGACGCGACCCGGCCGCGGATTGCGATCGTCCACCCCCATCCGGACGGCATGGATGACCGGATCTCGGCGGCCGTCACGCAGACGCTATCGGGTTATATACCCTTGCCCGGGGAGGCGCAGGGCGTTCAATCCAACCGCAGGTTGAAACCGCTCGAGTTTGAACTCAGCGAAGTTCCGGACTCGATCAGGATCACCCATGGAGACAGCACCCACGGTATTGGCAGCGTCGCTATCGATGACGCAGGCGCACCCGATGAAGACATGGCGCCAACCGGCAGCGATTCCACAGCCGTGCTCGGTCTTCCCTGGAAATACGGCAGGGCCGGCGGGGAACGGGCAGACCTGACGATCGAGGTCTGGGACAGCCTCGGGAACATGTCCTCGATGGAATTGAAGGGCATCTGGTACGATGAGAAGGCGCCGGTGATCGGTGAGCTGTTCCCATCCGCTGCCGCCGCGCCCAGAGACGCGGACAACGGCGGCGAGCCCACCATCAACCTGGCCACCCGGAATCCGGTCTTCACCATTGACGAGGCGTTGGATTCCCTTTCCATCCGTTACGTCGAGACCGGCGGCGGCGCGGCCGTCGTACAGCGTTTCGGCCCGGGCAACCGCCGGCTGGAGACCACCGGCGTACTGGCGAGCTGGCCGGTGGACGATACGAGATTCCGGGACCGGACCCGGTACGACCTGCAGATTCTGGCGTTCGACCTCGCCGGCAACGCCAGCGTGACCGACGGTGGAAGGCTCACGTTCACCAGGGGCTTCCTGAACCCGAACGCCGACGTATTCAAGGTCGCCGCCGCGCCGGATCAGGCGGACTCCGTGGTTGCCGGCCAGGAATTCTCGATGCGGATTACCGCGCTGGACACCTCACTGACCCGCAACGAGGACACCGAGGTTCCCGCGGTGACCTATCATCGAGTTGCGGCGTTGGCGGTCATCGTTTCGGGAGACCAGGCCCGCGCGCTCGCCGGCGTGAGCTTCATCGGGGCCGGCGTATCCGATGCGCCGGACTATTCCCTCCCCGCCGACCTGGCCGGCGCGGGCATGGTGGCGAAAGCCGCCGTTCTGGACGGCGACGGATGGAACGCGGGCCGGCGTGACGTCAGTTTCACGTCGACAAAACCGCTCAGAAACGTCGCCGTGATGGCCGAGGCGGGTTTCAGCGATCCGGTCACGGGGACCGACTCCCTGGCGACCGTAGGGTGGCTCGATGGCCTCGTACACGTCGGCGTCTCCGAAATGTCCCGGTTCGCGGTAACGGCCATCGAGGGCCGCGACGCCACCGGCGCCGTCTCCGGCGCGTTTACGGTCCGTGTGGTTCCCGCGGACGCGTTCGGCAACCCGAGTATGAAGATAGATCCAACGCCCGATTCGGCCACGTATGAATCGGTGGCCGTTGCGTTCGCTTCCAGTAACGCCGCGGTAACCGTGCCCTTCGGCCCGCAGGAAATAACGGCCGGCGGCGCAGATTTCGGTGCGGTGGCCGCCGATCTGGAAGGCAGCGCCACGATCGCCGTGCGGACGGTCTCCAAGGACCTGGTCACCGGTACGGGCGGCGATGCCGTGACCGGCGCGCTGACGGGCAGCGTGACGGTGAGTTTCGCGCCTGAGGGCGGTCCCGGATCGGCGCCGGGCGCCCCGGCGGCGCCCGCGAACATCGTGGTCGCGGACTATCTTGGCGCGGACGGTCAGGGAGATCAGGGCGGCATGGTGCTGATCGGCTTTCCGAGACCCGCGCGGCACGGCGCCGTGATTCGCTATCTGATCGAACGGGAAGTCGAGACGACGCTCAAGGGGTACGATGAGGAAGGAAACGAAGTCCACGGCGAAGAGCCCGGTAAAGTGTGGATGCATTGGTCGAGCATCGTCCCGGCCGCGGACAGCGGCGGTGAGACCGGCGACCCGGGAGGGGCCCTGCTGCGCGCCTTGATCCCCGCGCTGGACAACGCGGCCACCCGCTGGGGCGTCAGGTCCGTGGGGAGCGTAGGCAGGTCGGATGCGGCCGCTGCCGACAAACGTGTCTTTACGAAGGAAAGCGTACAGCGGACGCTGCGGCTGCTGGGTATCCCGCGCGAACCGGTCCGGTCGGTCGAGGAACCGATGGACGGGTCCATCGCGCCCGAAGACGTCGCCGGGTCCGTCGTCGGCGATCGGAGGGACCTGGTCTTTGTTCCCGTTCGTCCCATCGTGAGCGCACTGGCGGGCAGCGCCCCGGTTCCGAACCATCTCCGGACGTCCACCGGGCGCGGCCTGCTGGTATCCGCCCTCACGGTTACGGAGGCGCCGGCGGGCGCCGTGGACAATATCCCTCCCGCCCCGGTTACCGGCGTCAGGGGCGAAGGCGCCGGCGGTGTGGCGCTGCGGTGGACGGCTTCGGCCGATGACCGGACGGTCGGATTCTGGCCCTTTCGGGGTTATAGCATTCCGGTCCCGGGTGTGAAGGGCTACAGGGTGATGCGGGGCGCGACAGCGGATGACCTGGAGGAGATCGCCGCGCTGCCTCCGGGTTCCACGGGCTTCGCGGACGAACTCCTGCCCGACAGCGTGGCGTCTATGGCCTATCGCATCGACGCGTTTGACGACGACAACGTAACGCCGGGTCAATTGATCACCGTGGACAACGTCTCCGTCCGCGCGAAGTTCGTGGACGCCGCCGGCGACCCGGTCTACCTCATCGTGCTTCCGTCCGGGGGCGGCAGCCTGGAGGTTGACTTCGAGGACGTCGTCGCATTCGCCAGCGCCTTCGGCGCCCGGAGAGGCGATGCGGCCTACAACCCACAGGCCGACGTGAATGACGACGGGGTTGTGGACTTTTCCGACTACGCAACCGTGGCGGCATCGTTCGGCCGCACGGCCGTGCCGCCTGCCGGCGGCAAGCTCGCCGTCGCCGCGCGCCGTGCAGGCGTGAACGCCAACGTGGAGATGACGCTCGAGCTGGCCGGCGAAATGGCGCCTCCCGGCGGGACGATCTCGATTACCGTGTCCATGGCCAACGCCAGGCGGCTGAACGGCTACGGTCTGGAGCTGCTGTATGACGCCGGGAAGTTCGAACTCGTCACCGTTGCACCCGCGGAAGACGACCTGCTGAACTCGACGGGCGGCGGGACGCCGCTGTTCGGGAACTGGCCGGATGAGGGCCGGGTCCCGGTGGTCGCCGCCATTGTCGGATCGGGATGGGTCAGCGGCGGGGGACCGCTGGCGACCTTCACGTTCAGGGTCCTGGGGCCGTTCGAGGAGGTCGCCCGCTTCGAGATCGCGCGGGGCGTGGTGTTCGACGCGGATCGGCTGCGGAACCCGGTGGCGGCGCCGGGCGCGCTGGAGGTGCGGAGCCCACCGTCGGAGTTCGCGCTGCACCGGAACTATCCGAACCCGTTCAACCCGCAGACGAGCATACCGTATGATCTGGCCGAAGGCGGGGACGTGATCCTGAGGATCTACAACCTGCTGGGCCAGGAGGTGCGCACGCTCGTGCGCGAACGCCAGGCGCCCGGCCGCTACACGGTGCAATGGAGCGGAACGGACAACCGCGGCGCACCCGTCTCGAGCGGCGTCTACTTCTATCGGGTCATCGTCGCCAACGGGTTCCAGGATACCCGGCGGTTGATCCTGATCAGATGATCCAGGCCGTATAGCGTCTATTCGCGTTTACACCTAATATTTCCAAAGGCTGTAGCCTGAATTTCTTTCTTCCCGTCTCTTCGTGCAATTCGTGGATGTGGTGTTGCCTCAATGCCTTTTTTGGTGTAAATTCGTAATTAAGGTGTCGCCTGGATGGACGAGAGAGAATCCGTATGGAGCGTAACGGACAGGAGCATATTTTCGTTACTGTTCGTGGCATTCTTCATCGGCGGCGGAATTCTGCGATTTTCCGGCCACGATGATTTTCAATTGAATTTCACCATCGTGGCGGACGCAGGGGCTATCGGGCTTTTTGCTGTGACAGCTTCATTCTTCGTATTGGAGGTGAAAGACGTTATGCTGGGCGTACACGAGGCGGTTAAACAGTGGAATCTCAAACGGGGACTTCAACGGGGCCGTGAAGAAGGTCTGGCGGAAGGCCGTGAAGAAGGTCGGAATGAACGCGACCAAATGTTCCGAAAATGGTTTTCCGAGGAGAAGGCCAAGGGGAGCGAGGGATTCAGGGAGCCGCCGCCGTTCCTCAGTAACGGATATCAGGATTGATCCATATCAGTGACCCGGAACGAAGCGCGGGCGGATGGACGAGAGAGAATCCGTATGGAGCGTAACGGACAGGAGCATATTTTCGTTACTGTTCGTGGCATTCTTCATCGGCGGCGGAATTCTGCGATTTTCCGGCCACGATGATTTTCAATTGAATTTCACCATCGTGGCGGACGCAGGGGCTATCGGGCTTTTTGCTGTGACAGCTTCATTCTTCGTATTGGAGGTGAAAGACGTTATGCTGGGCGTACACGAGGCGGTTAAACAGTGGAATCTCAAACGGGGACTTCAACGGGGCCGTGAAGAAGGTCGGAATGAACGCGACCAAATGTTCCGGAAGTGGTTTTCCGAGGAGAAGGCCAAGGGGAGCGAGGGATTCAGGGAGCCGCCGCCGTTCCTCCACAACCGAACTCGGGATTGAAGTTACTCACTTTTTCATTCAGCCGCGATAGCCGGGTCAGTCTCTGTCCCGGCTTTTTTCTGTCGTCACCTCAAAGCCTTTTTCGCGTATTTTCGCGCCTCCGCGCCTCCGAGTCTCCGTGTGTGTCCGCATGTTTATCCACCGCCTCATTCATCTTCCCTCTGATCAAAGCACATATAAGACATCGATAAAGCAACGCCCGCTTTCCCCTCCCCTTTCCCCGGACCTACCCCCTTCGTGAAGGAAGAGTGAAGAAGGAAAAAGGAAGAAGTAGCGGTAACTTTGCCGTCTGTCACTTCTGCAATTGGACTTTGGCAAGATTCGATTGGAAGAGGATTGCTGAGAAAAGCTGAAAACCGTTGGCGTGCGGTGCTGTTGTCTCCCCTTTCCCGTCTCCCCGTTTCTGCGGGCTGGGTGGAGGTTCCCCGGGAAGCGAGGGTATCCTGCCCTCGGAACGCCGTCGATGCATTTGTAGGGGCAACCCTTGTGGTTGCCCGCCTTGTCGCTGTTTCCGGTTTTCCTTTGTGCCCTTTGTGCCTTCGTGTCTCCGTGTGAGGCCGGTTTCCGGCCTTTCACCCTCTTTCCTTTAGGAGAGAGGGCCGGGGAGAGAGGTCGCTGAAAGGCGGGTAGAGGTAAGAGGGTAGACGGTAGATGAAAGGCGGGTAGAGGTAAGAGGGTAGACGGGAGAAGAAGCCCTTGCCAATATGTCCCTCCGACTCGCCTGCGGCATGAGAAGAATCCTTACCCGGCATGCGATCTCTAACCTCTCCCGGCTTACGTCTCACCAGGTGGTCGGGCTGGGTGTGGTACTCTACCCTCTCCCGGCTTACGTCTACCCGCTTTTTTCCCTTGATTTTCCCCCGCACTTCGCCATATATTTCCGTTTAGTAAGCGCATCTGCTGAAAAACCGATCGCTGCCTTCACCCCCTCACTTTCCGGGTGAGGGTCTTGCCTTTCGTTTTTGCCTTTAGCCGATAGCTGCCTTTGAGAGGTCCTGCTTTTCTTTGTGTCTTAGTGCCTTTGTGTCTTTGTGTGAGGCGGTCTTCGTCTTTAGCTGACGGCTCCGTCGCGGGGTGAGGGTCCCCTGGGAGAGGGAGTTAATGGTCGAAATGAACGTGGTCGGCGTGGCGGTGGAACCCAACACCAACCGTCCGCTGGTCTGGCTGAAAGACAGGGAGCAGCGGATTTTCCTCCCCATCACCATCGGCAGTTTCGAAGCAACGGCCATCCATATGGCGCTTTACGACGAAGAACCGTCCCGCCCGCCCACCTGCGAGTTGCTTCGCTCCATATTGGACGGGATGGGCGTCAAGGTCACGCGGGTGCTCATCAACGCGCTGAAAGAAGACGTCTTCTTCGCCGAAGTCAGCCTGAATGCCGACGGCAAAACCATCGGGGTGGACTCCCGGCCCAGCGACGCGCTCGCCCTGGCGCTCCGCACCGGCGCCCCGGTTTTCGTGGAAGACCGGGTCATCCAGGAGGCCGGGATGCCCATCAGTTCGTCCATAGATATCGAGGTCGAAGGGGTGGAGGGCGGAATCTCCGACCGTTTGACGGCCCTCAGGGCGGAACTTCGGGAAGCCGTGGCGCGTGAACAGTATGAAGAGGCAGCCAGCCTGCGCGACGAAATCCAGCGCCTCGAGCACGAAATTCGGTGAGACGTAAGACGTAAGAGGTTAGATGATGGCCCGCCTCGTTGGGTTTCAATTGATGCCGGAGGCGCAAAGGAGGAACAGATCGGCAAAGATCTTTCTCCCGTCTACCCGCTTTTAGTCCTTTCTCCTCCCCCTCTCCCCTTGCGAGAGGGGGCAGGGGTGAGGGCCTCAGAGGAATCACCCAATGCATCCGCACCCCCTAAGGCCGATAGTCTGGCAGACATCGCTGCCCGCCTGTCCCGTCTGGAAGGGATCGTAGAGCAGCTGAACCAGCGCCTGACGAACCTGGAAGCCCGCGTCGATAGCGGGTTCCGCTGGATGATCGGCATTCAGGTCACGACGTTGTTGACGTTGGGAACGTTGATTCTCGTCAAGTTGGGTTTAGGCGCCCCGGTCCCGCCCGTCGCACAACGCGCCTCCTTCTCCCCTCTCCCCGTGGAAGAGGGGTCCCGGGTGAGGGTCGCGGCTGTCCACGTAATAGCGCTGACGTCATCTGATCCGATTATTGAATTTAACTGACCCCAGACCACAGACCAGTGATCACTCTCACGAACATTGAGAGCCGCCTGGCGAACATCGAAGCCGATATCAGGCTGCTGCAGGGCGACATCAGGCTGGTAAAGTGGACGCTCGGCGTTGTCCTGGCGTGTGTCGTTGTCCCGCTGGTCAAGTCATTGGTAGGGTAATCCCATCGACGCAGCCAGCCTGCGCGACGAAATCCAGCGCCTCGAGCATCAGATGCGTTAAAACAGCGTATTGGGGTATGCGATAAACAGACCCCTGCATATTGTGCTTGCATGGGGGTGCGTTTGAGGTTTTATTTACAGTGTTTTAGGGCGCTTCGGCGTTTTTGTTCCCGGCGAATAAATAATCACAAAAAAACACTTGACAGCCGATTTTGCCTTGCTTATAATTAGGTTGCTTTTCGCTACACATAGGTGAACGAAATTGCCCGGAATGACTGAAGATATGCGGAATATTGCGCCAACGTTGTGGTGTTCAGATGTGGCGAAGGTTGGTCGCGTTTTCGCTTTTGTAT
The DNA here is from genome assembly GCA_028877215.1 of Gemmatimonadota bacterium. Lineage (GTDB taxonomy): Bacteria > Latescibacterota > UBA2968 > UBA2968 > JAAXHE01. The sequence continues at coordinate 175,167 of JAPPFJ010000012.1, forward strand.
ATATAAACAAGGAGGTGCACACGAAAATGCGATGTTAATCAGTTGTCGCGCATCAGACACACTCACAAGTCACCGTTAACCGTAACGTTTCAAGGCAGGTGTTTGTAGCACAAAAGAGAAGGGAGGCGCCCCATCGCTGCTGCGGATCAGGACTCATTGCAAAACCGCCATTTCGGACGGTTGAAGCGAAATGCAGAATCGGTTTCCGAAGATTTATCAGGAGTAGGTGTAGTGAGGAAGTTTCCCGGTCGTCTTTTTTTCAGGGAGGTTGAAATGCAGTTGAAAAGTTTTCAAAGTCTGGTTCTTGCAGTTCTCTTGGCTTTCGGGTTTGCTGGCATTTCATCGGCGAATGACAACCTGGCGGCCGATGCGCCGACGAACCCTGGTGCTCATGGTGTCTGGCTCCAGATCCTGGAACCGGCCGATGGCGAATGGGCTGCAATCGGTGATACCGTTGCGGTTGCCGTGATAGCCCGAAGGGGTACTGTTACCGAGATGGAGGTGGGGTTGGTCACGGATACGATGAGTGTCACCGGCTTGGACCCGGTGCTTGCAGCTTACGAATATACGTTACCAGAAACTTTCGATCGCGATGCCCCGTCCGCTTTCTACGCCGCCGCCGAAGCCAACGGCTTGTATCGTTTCAGTGCTTCGCATTCGCGTTTAGATAGTTTTTATGTCCGGTTTATTATCGACGGCGAGGACGACTATGAGTCGGGCGATCTTAACGTAAGAATGGGTGTTCGCGTCACAGCGGGTTCGGCCTTGGTTACAGACGGGGATGGATGGCTAAATAACCTTAGAACACATTTGAAAAACAGTCCAGGCTCATCCGGTCTTGCTCTGGTAGCTGTCGGCGATGGCGTTTCGATTGGTGTCGATGCTAACCGACCTTCGAACGCCTCAATCGATAGAGTTGGTATTGCTGGTGGTGTCACACCCACTGACGCTACAAATACACAGATCAATATCAAGGGTGGCGACAAAATTGAATACAAGCTTTATCTGGACGCAGCCGATCTTGCCACTGCTGGGGGATCAGAGGTCGTTGTCGGTCTCGTAGAAAGCGATGATATAGTGACCCCCGCGAGCGGAGAACTAACCGCCGTGTTTCAACCGGCAGACGGGGAAGGAATAAGAAGGGTCTATCGCGTAGAAACGGACTCATTGATCGGTAAGCAAACGTTTGATATTGACGCATTGCCTGACAAGAACGGCTTTCTGGTGAAGAAAGTAACCGTTGCAGAAGGAGCCTTCCCGGATGGCCTGGATAAGCTCTATTGCGTCGCTTACGTGACGGATGATGCCGGAAACCAGGGCTATACCGCGGTGGCGGCACCCACCCTAACAGCTGGAGCCGATGCCGACTTTCCTGTTGAGCGCCTCGGTACGGCTGGCCAAGATTTTGGGGACGTGGTTTCCGCACCCTTGACGGGTTACGGTGGAGTTGTTCTGCCCGATGATGGTGATGCGGCTACCACTGCTGATCCTGGAATCGCCACCGCTCTTGTAGTCTACGTCGCCGATTCGCAATCGCCGACCGTCGAAGTGGTCCACCCCGCGGCGGACGGTATCGTCTCTGGCAAGGCAGCGCAGGGGCTGGCGAATTATATTTCGGACGAGGATGGGTCCAAGGGTACGGAAGCCGCGGACGAGTTGCTGATGTCGTTGAAGATTAAGGTCAGCGAAAGAATCGGTGCTGTTACGGTAGAACACAAGTACGCGGATGTAAAGGATGTAAAGGACGCCGATTCTATCGCCGTAGCGACGACTAAAGACGCGTTTACAGCGGCTGGCGACGATGTGGTCGGCGCCGATTTGGAGATATTAGAAATAGAGCCTGACGAACAGGACAAAGATAAACCGCAAGAGACAGTCGTTTCGGTACCGCTCGATTGGACTTACGGCGCGAAGCACAAATCCGGAAGGGCGGGTGAGTTGCGGATTCACGTTGAAGATGAGTTGGGGAACGTGAAGCGCGACACGATCAAGAATGTCACCCATGACGGGGTAGCGCCGTCGATCGGTAGTCAGTTCCCAACCGAGGCTAACGCGCCCAAGGACGCAGATAATGACGATGCGCCTACCATTAACGACGTCACCAAAGACCCCGTATTCAGCATCAGCGAGCCGCTGGATTCGTTGTCTATACGGTACGTTGAGGTAGGTGCCGACCCACCGCAACTCATCGAACAGTCCTATACTGCGGGCGGTGCGGTGGCGACGGCGGGCGAGGTTTTGACCAGGGAAGTAAAAACGGTTACGGATGATGAACAGTTCGTGGACGGCCGCCAGTACACGCTGCAGATCGTTGCGGTTGACCCCGCGGGCAATGCGGTCGCTACCGCACCTCAAACGCTGACCTTCGTAGATGCGTTTGAGAACCCGGTGGCAGGCGCCTTTAAGTTTTTCATCCAGACTGACGACGGTACCGAGGACGGAGAAGCCAAGCACAAATCCACGGTACACGCCGGGCAGAAGTTTGAGTTGAACATAACCGCCCTCGACACCGAGTTATCTACCGATGACGAAGATGTGCGGGCCGTGACGTATCGGGGGAAAACCAGGATAAGTATTGTCGTTCCTGAAGGAGATGAAGATAAGCTTGCCGGTATAAAGTTCAGCGAAGGTGTAAGTGTCCTCGAAGACGATATGGGCAAGGGTATCGGTTATCTCGATGCATCGGGATGGAAAGCCGGTAGTCGGGATGACGTCTACTTCACGTCTGACAAGGCGCTCGACAACGCCACAGTCATGTTGGAGAATGTGGACGGCGACGAGGTCAAGTTCTCCGCCAAGCTGGAAGACGTCGTGGTTGTCGCTGCGCAATTCGGCGCATTTGAAATTGTGGCGCTGGACCCGGATCCTACCGAAACGGTATCAGGAGCGTTCCAGCTCAAGGTGACGGCCACCGACACGTTCGGTAATGAGAGTATGAAAAAGTCGGGCGCCGCCGATGCGAAGCTGCACGAATCGCTGAAAGTCACGTTCAGTTCCAATAGTACCAAGGTACGTGTTCCCCCTGGTACGCAGTTGATTGACGAGAGTGGCACTGCAACGGTCGGCGCCGATGCCGAAGATGTGTCTACCACCGTCAAGATCGGCGTATCCTGGGACGACGGCGAGGCGACAGGGAGTCTGACGTTGACGGTCGTAGGTGCGGTCGTCGAAGTTCCCGGCGCGCCTGCTGCGCCTGCGTCATTGATCGTGCAGGATTACAAGGGTCCCAGTGGCGAAGGCGACCAGGGCGGGATGGTGATGGTGAGCTTCCCGAACTCGGCCGATCACGCCACGGTGAACAAGTATCAAATCTTCAGGGAGATGGCGGTGACCACCAGTCTGGATACCGCCGGCAACCTCGCGGAGTCGGAGGCCACGATGGAGTGGGTGCCTTGGGCAGCGTTGGAGCTGGAGGATCCGAACGCGGACGTACAGCGCGCGGTGATTCCTGCGCTGGACAACGTGGCCACCTTGTGGGCGGTGGCGGCGATTGGCACCGGCGGGGCTTCGGGCGAGACCCCTTCTGCTGATTCTGCTCCTGCTGGTAAACGCGTGTTCACGAAAGAAAGCGTGCAGCAGACCCTCGAGTTGCTGGGTATGCCCGAGGCGGAGCTTCTGACGGACGACGAGTTGATGAACCAGTTCAACGCGCCTGAGGACTACGTCAAGTCCATCCTCGGAGATCAGAAGAACCTGGTCTTCGCGCCGGTAAATCCGGACGTGAGCGTGCTGATGGGCAACGGGTCGACGCCGTCGAACATCCGTACGAGCGGGCACCCGCAACAGGCGTCCGCGCGTAGAGCCACGGAGGAGCCTGTCGGCGCGACTGACGACATCGCTCCCGCCGCGGCGACGGACGCTGCCGGTGCGCTGAGCAGCGAAGGCGGGGCGGCGCAGGTGGCGCTGTCCTGGAAGGTTTCGGCGGATGAAGGCATTGTTGGCTTTATCCCGTACCGCGGGTATAGCGTGCCGATCTACGGCGTGAAGGGCTACAATGTGCTGCGAGGCACCTCGGAGGATGCCCTTGAGTCTATCGGCAGCGTTGGCGCGGGTTCCACGGAGTTCGTCGACACGAACCTTCCGGAAGACGCGCGAGCCATCATCTATCGTATAGACGCGTTCGACGGCAACAGAAACAGAGACACGGCGGGTCAGTTGGTGACGATCCAGAACGTCGCGGTGCGTGCGAGGTTCGCGGACGCTGATGGCCCCGTCTATATCATCGCGTTGGATGGCAGCACCCCCCTGACGGTTGACTTCGAAGACTTCATCGCGTTCGCGGCGGCCTTCGGTAGTCAGAGGGGCGATGAAAACTACAACGTGCAGGCCGACGTGAACGACGACGATATGGTGGACTTCGCAGACTTCATCAAGGCGTCGGGATCGTTCGGTCGGACGGCGCTAGCGCCCGCGTCGAAGCTGGCGGTGGTTCCGCAGCGTCCCGGCGTGAACGCCGATACGGAGATGAGGCTCGAGCTGGCCAGCGAGAAGGTGCTGGTGGGCGAGACGATCTCGGTGACGGTCTCGATGGCCAATGCCCAGGCGTTGAACGGCTACGGCCTGGAGCTGATGTATGACGCTGACAAGTTCGAGTTCGTCAGTGCGGTTTCCGCCGAGAATGACCTGCTGAAGTCGGAAGGCGGCGAGACGCCGCTGTTCAAGAACTGGGCTGACGAGGGCCGCGTGTCTGTGGTCAACGCCATCATCGGTTCGGGCTCGGTGGGCGGCGAAGGCGCGCTGGTAACGTTCACGTTCAAGGTTCTGAGGGAGTTCGAGGACAGCGCCCGTTTCGAGATTGCTCAGGGCGTGGTGTTCGATCCCGAGCGGCTGGCGAACCCGGTGGTGATGCTGGGCGCGCTGGACGTGCAGAGCACGCCGACGGAATTCGCGCTGCATCAGAACTATCCGAACCCGTTCAACCCGCAAACCAACATTCCGTACGACCTGGCTGAAGGTGGGGACGTGGTCCTTCGGATCTACAACCTGCTGGGTCAGGAAGTGCGCACGCTGGTGCGCGAGCGCCAGGCGCCCGGCCGCTACACGGTGCAGTGGAGCGGAATGGATGACCGCGGAGTATCGGTCTCGAGTGGAATTTACTTCTATCAGGTCTCGGTTGCCGGTAAGTTCCAGGATGCCAAGCGGTTGATGTTGCTCAAGTAGTCAGAAAATGGGGTATGGGAGGTTCCTTGACGGGGGCCTCCCATAGCTTGAGTTTTTCTTCTGGAGTGAGCATATGTGTTCTGGAGCCGAATCATACACACCGGGAAGGAGAAGTGAGATGCATAGAGTTAAGCCGATTAGCTTCGTTACGGTCGCCGTCGCGTTTCTCGTTGCGGTCGGCGTCGGAGGCGTCGAAGCAGGCGCACTGCAGGATTCGATGCTGCTGGTGGATACCGTGGCCAATAAGGAGTTTGACGAAGGGATGAATACGGTCACCCCTTCGATGGCCATGGCCGGCGACACGGTGAAGGTCGAGTTGTTTGTGAAAGGCGGCGGGGGCAACAAGGTCGTGGGGCTCGATGCCAAATTCGTCGCGGTCCTTGGAGAAATGATGATTGAAGAGGGTTGGGGGATTGTCGCCTTCGAATCCACCGCGTTCAATTTGCCATTAACGGTTGGACCCCATGCACTCCAGGTGGGGGCGTTGCCGATAGCGCCGGGGGCGGGAGAGATTCCCGATAACGGATATATTGGCACGGTGAAGATCGTTACGGCTATAGATGCTGTGGAAGGCGCTGCCTTCAAGGTAAAATCTGCCGTAATTAACCTGGCCGACGGGAGCGCGGATACGCTGGACGTGTCCGGCGCCATCGTGGCCGTCGCAGCGCCGGCGGGTCCGAGCATAATGGGCATGGGCGACGCCTTGATGGCAGGGAATATGCTTCAGATTCCCGCCGATGGCGGAAACGTCGAAGTGACGGTGGCGTTGGAGAACGTCATGTCCGATACGCCGAGCGTATCCTGGACCGTGTCCGAGGAAGGCGAAGGCACGCTGAGCATCTTTGATAAAGAAGGCATGATGCTCGAACTCGACGATATGATGATGTTGATGGACGCGCCAACCAAAATCGTACTGAAGGTAACCGGCGGATCCCTCGTGGTGACGGTGAAGGCCACCGTGGACGGACACGAGGTGGAAGCCGTGAAGTTTACGTTCACGCAGTTGAACCCGGCGGAACTCGCCTCCTTCGACGGCGCCATGCAGACCGACCGTGTGGTGCTGAACTGGTCCACGGTCTCGCAGACGAACAACGCCGGCTGGCGGGTCATGCGCAGCGTCGACGGGGAGAACTTCGAGTCGGTCGGCAATTTCGTTCAGGGCGCTGGTACTTCGGATGCCCTGATGAATTACAGCTTTGAAGACCAGAACCTGCCTGGCGTGGACAAGGTTTATTACAGGCTCGAGCAGGTGGATCTGGACGGCTCGGTCTCGCAGTCGAACGTGATCGAGGTGCTTCTGGGCGCCCGGATGCCGTTGCCCACAGAGTTCGCGGTTAACGTCTATCCGAACCCGTTCAACCCGAGCACCACGATTTCCTACGAACTGCCCGAGTCCGCTCCGGTTTCGGTCGTGATTTACGACGTGCTGGGCCAGCAGGTGCGTCAGCTGATCTCTCAGTTCAACTCGGCCGGCCGCTACTCGGTCCAGTGGGACGCCAGGGATAACCAGGGGCGTGGCGTTGCAAGTGGCGTGTACATCGCCAGGGTCGAAGCAGGAACCTCCACGCTGTCCCAGAAGATGCTGCTGCTCAAGTAAGTCCCGGACGTGCAGATGGAGAATCGAAGAAACCGCCGAACCTTCCGTTCGGCGGTTTTTTTATTGGGACCTCTCAAAGGCAGCTGTCAGCTATCAGCCGTCAGCCAAAAGCAGAGGCGGGTAGACGCAAGACGGGAGACGTGAGAAGAGATCTTTGCCGATGTGATCCTCCTCTACGCCGCCGGCCTAAATTGCGACACAACGAGGCGAGTCATCTCTAACCTCTTACGTCTACCCTCTCACCGCCTTTCGGAGACCTCTCTCCCCGGCCCTCTCTCCTAAAGGAAAGAGGGGGAAAAACGGGATTCGCGTGGCGGTTATCTATAGGCACTCTTATTGATAGGATGTCGCTAGCCCGGCACGTCGCAACCCGGTTAGATCCACCCCTCACGGTTCCCCCTTCCTCTCAGGAAGGGGGTTAGGGGGTAGGTTCCGCCCTGTCAATGCATTTCACAACTGGCGACCGGGGGTACGGGGGTTTTTCCGTGTTAATCCGTTCCGCGCCGATGTTTTGGCACACGTCAGGGAGTCGCAGGCCACTGAGTTGCATTCGTGCCTCTGAGGGTATTCACGGAAAAACCGGCCCCCTGCCGAAGGGCGCGCTTCTTTTTGGTCCTTTTTCTTACGCGGATAAGAAAAAGGACGTAAAAGAAAGAAAAATAATGATTTAAATTGAGAAAAAGACATCTGTCAATCACAAAAACCATCATTCGTCTTTCCTTCCAAATCATGCCTACGGCGTGGTCCTTAGAACCAGCAAGAACTCGACGGGAGAGATTACCTGCCTTGAGAGGATACATTTCGTGCCGAAGGCAAGGAGGAAAAACATACCGGGCGAGATTTTTTCTACCGTCTACCGGCTCCCGTCTCCCCGATTCTAAGGAACGAACCCATCCCATATTCGTTAAAGAGGTTAGCTTGGTTCGGTTTTCGCAATAACAAATGGAAAACAGGAGAACCATATGAGAAAGAGGATCACAATTCTTGCCGCAACTCTTCCGTTGCTGTTTGCGTCCCACGCGTTCGCAGGCGCCTGGACCCAGAAAAAGGGTGGCTATTATCTCAAGCTGGCGGGCGGATACCTAAATGCCACACAGGATATAAACGCCGCGGGGGATAAGGTCGACAAGGACGGGGAGGGCAGATTGCGGGACGTAAACTGCACGGCGTATATCGAGTACGGGATTTCGGATGATCTGACGCTCGTGGCCACGGCCCCGTACAAGAATATGAAGGATACCCGCACTTTCCAGACGGGAACCGCGCTCGAGCGGCGCTGGGGATTCGGCGACGTGGAGGTCCGGATGCGGCGCCTGCTATGGAACAGGGACTTCGTTGCGTCCGTTGCCGCTGGCGGGAAGATCCCGACCTGGTACGAGGACGACGAGAACACGCGGGTGCCGTTGAGCACGAAGAAGATCGACGGAGACGCGCGCCTCCTGATCGGAAAATCACTCTACCCGCTCCCGGGGTATTTCACGGGTGAAGTGGGCTATCGGGTGCGCGGGGGGACGTTCAGCAACGAGTGGTTCTACACGCTGGAGGCCGGCGTAACCTACGACCGGATTTTGATCAAGGGCTTCGTCTCCGGGATCCGCACGTTCGGCAACTGCGATCCGGGGGATGCCGTGGGTATCATCGGGGACCAGAACATCCTGAAGATCTCCCCGGGAATCATCTACAAGCTGAACTCGAGGGTGGAGCTGAGTATGGATCTGATCCACGTCGCGTCCGGATGCAATACCACCGCCGGCAATACGTTCTTCGTCGGCGTGGCCCTGAAGCGTTGACACCGGCAATCGATTATTGACGAAAAGAGGAGGCAGACCCAATGGCGAATATCGTGATACCCAGGGGATGGGAGATGCCGGAAAGCGAGGCCACGTCGGAAGACGTGTACGTGAACCGGCGCAAGTTCCTCAAAGCCGCTGGCGCGGCGGGAGCCGCGGGCATGCTGGCAGGGTGCGGGAGCGAGCGGGTGTTCGAGCCGTTCGAGCCCGAACCGGTCGCCACCGACGAGGATGAGGACAAGGAAGAAGAGAAAGAGGAAGAAGAGGAGGAGGAAGAAGAAGAGGAAGAGGAGGAGGAAGAAGAGGTCAAGCCGGCGTACCCGGCGCAGACGAATCCGAAATTCTCGGAACTGGACCGCAACCTGACGAATGAGGAGATTGCCGGGGGATACAACAACTTTTACGAGTTCAGCCGGGGGAAGACCGGGGTCCTGGAAAAGGCGGACAAATTCGTGATCAATCCGTGGACGCTGGAGGTCAAGGGGTTGGTCAGCAATCCGCTCACCCTGGATTACGACGCGCTCCACCGCAGATTCCCGCTGGAAGAGCGGCTCTACCGGCTGCGCTGCGTGGAGGCGTGGTCCATGGCCATACCCTGGACGGGATTCCCCATGAGCGCGTTGATCGAAGCCGTGGAGCCGCAATCGGGCGCCACGCACGTCAAGTTCAACACGTTCATCAACCCGGACCAGGCGCCCGGTCAGTTCGACAACCCGCAGTGGCCGTGGCCCTACCAGGAAGGGCTCAGAATGGATGAAGCGATGAACGAACTCACCTTCGTCGCCACGGGCATCTACGGCCACGAACTGCCGAAGCAGCACGGCGCGCCGGTCCGGCTCGTTATCCCCTGGAAATACGGATTCAAGAGCGGGAAGTCGATTGTATCCATTGAGTTCGTGGCTGAGCAACCGGCCACGTTCTGGAATGAGCTCGTCCCGAATGAGTATGGATTCCTGGCGAACGTGGAGCCCGACGTGGCGCATCCGCGCTGGTCGCAGAAGACGGAGCGGTTCATCACAACCGACGCGTCGAAGCCGCTCGTGCGCCCCACGCTTCTGTACAACGGGTACCAGGAATTCGTGCAGGATATGTATGGCTGAGGCGGGGATTTAGCCGCGGGAGTCGAAATGATCATCGACGTCAACGCGTGGGTGGGGCACTGGCCGTTCCGGCAGTTGCGTCACAATACGGTACAGGGCCTGCTGAGGCTGATGGACCGAAGCGGGATCGACCGGGCGGTGGTGGCGTCAATCCACGGGATATTCTACCGGAACCCCCATTCGGCCAACGAGGAGCTGGCCAGGCAGGTGATGCGCCACCGGGACCGCCTGATTCCGTTCGCCACGCTGAATCCGGCCTACGCGGGATGGGAGGAGGACCTGCGCCGGTGCGCCGAAGACCTGGAACTGTGCGGAATTCGCCTGTATCCGCAATATCACGGATATGAACCGGATTCCGAAGAGGCGCTGGATTTTCTGGATGCTGTTGCGGATCTGGGATGGTCCGTTCAGGTGCCGATGCGCATTGTGGACCGGCGGCAGCGGCATCCCTGGGATCTGGCCGATGACCTGAAGCCGGCGACGTTTCGTCGGCTTTTTGGTTTGCGGCCGCACATCCGCTGGATGATTCTGAACGGCGCAGGTTTCACGGGGCGCATATTGCCCCCGGACGTCCGCTTCCTGGTGGACGTCTCCCGCCTTACCGCAGTATTGGAGCGCAGTATACAGGGGCTTACGCAGGCCTGGGGCAACGGGCGTCTGGCCTTCGGTTCGGGCATGCCGTTCAACACCCCCGCGCCCGCATTGCTCAAACTGCAGGTCCTGGACGCGCCCCACGACGTCAGGGAAGCCATCGCCTGGCGCAACGCAGACACCATGCTCCGGTGTGGGGGAGAAAACAACAGAACCGGCCTCACACAAAGACACAAAGGACACAAAAAAAAGCAGTCAGCAAAAAGCGGGTAGACGTAAGCCGGGAGAGGGTAGAAGACCACACCCCGCCCCCACCACCTGGTGAGACGTAAGCCGGGAGAGGGAAGAGATTTCCTGCCCCGTGAGGATTCCTCTCGTGCCGGAGGCAACGAGGAATAACATACCCGGCAACGATCTCATCTACCGTCTTACGTCTCCCGTCTACCCGCCTTTTAGCGACCTCACTCCCCCACCCTCACCCTCCGAACGCCCTCGCGAGAATCAGATAGTCCGAAAACCCGACCTCGCCATCCCCGTCCAGATCGAACCTCGCGTCGTAACCGGCATCTCCATGACTGAATCCGAACTCTTGTGCAAATTTCACAAAGTCGGCGAAATCCACCCTGCCGTTGTCGTCGAAGTCGGGGTCGGGCTTAAGCGGGGTGATATAAGGAGACATATCCCATACCAGGATGGTACCGTCTGAACCACGGGAAGTCAATATGGGTTTATAGAACGAGAAAGCGAGCGAACGAACTCCTCCGTGATGCGTAAGGCTAACAATCTCCTCTTGGGCGTTTAGATCCCATAGCCTGACCGTGCTGTCGAACGACCCCGAAGCCAGAATGTTCGGTTCGGGCGACAACGCCACTGCGGCGACCGCCCTGTCATGACCTTCTAAAGCGCCGGATTCTACGCCGCGCCGCCAATCCCACAGCCTGACTATGTCTTCATCTTGCTCTACAGTAACGAGGGTGTTTCCGTCGGCCGAAAACATCACAAACTCGACCGAGTTCAAAAGCCGTAAGGTTGCGATGTTTTTTTGTTTGGGCACGTCCCACAATCTGACCGTACGGTCGAACGACCCCGAAGCCAGTGTGGCCCCGTCGGGTGAAAACGCCACAGTATTGACTCTTTCGTCATGGCCTCCCAGCGACGTGACTTCTCTCAGATTCACGGCGTCCACCAGCCTGATTCTGTTTTGGTGATCAGCGCCGCTATGCCCCGATGCCAGAATGGACCCGTCGCGTGAAAATGCCATAGAATAGACGTTCCCGAGCATTTTGTTGTTGAGATCGGCGATCTCGAACCCCGTGGCCACGTTCCAAAACGTGATGGATCCATCGCCGGAGGTAGCCAGTGTATTCCCGTCGGGCGAATACGCAAGCGAATAAACCACTCCCGCGTATCTCTCAGTTTCGGAAAGTTCCTCCGCGTCCGACAGATCCCAACCCACCATCGTCCCGGTTCCCGTTCCGGCAACCACAGTCGCGCCATCGGGGGAAATCGCCATCGAACGAAAATCCTGAAAATCGTTGAGTTTGACCAAGTTTCCCGATTTCACATTACGCAAAATTGCGCCGTCGTAGGCTGTGGAAACGAGGAGATCCGGGTCGGCCGGTGAATATTTCAGCGATTGGATCCAGTGTCTGTGGGTGTCCTGGGTGCTGATACGATCTCGCGTGGCGACGTCCCAGTGTATCATTAGTTTTACGGAACCGGTCGTCAATGTATTGCCATCCGGCGAGAACGCCACGGACGAGGCGCTGGTCACATGCACGAGGAATGTGGCAATTTGTTCTCTGGCTGCGACGTCCCACATCCGGGCGGTGCCATCCCACGCCCCGGACGCCAACGTCGTCCCGTCGGGCGAAAAAGCCAGTGCCTCGACCCTGTCCCTGTGTCCAGAAAGCGTGGCGACTTCCTTTCGCGCTGACACGTCCCATAGCTTGATGTTATTGTCGCCGGAGGAAGCCAGCATGGTACCGTCGGGCGAAAACACCAACCCCTCGATGCCACTCGTATGCCCGTCAAGAACAGCGACCACGCTTCGAGTAGCCATTTTCCACAATTGTACTGTGCCGTCATTCGACCCCGAGGCCAGGGTGATTCCATCGGGTGAAAACACCACAGTGGGAAAGTAAAGCGGTTCATGGCGGAGGGTGCCGATACGTCTGCCTGTATTGACGTTCCACAGCGCTATGGTGTGATTGTGCAACCCGGCGGCGAGCGTCGCTCCAACGGGAGAAAATGAGACCGAAGTAGGTTGTGTCTCAGTGGGCAACAGCGTAACGTAACGGTTAGTCGCCACGTCGTAGACCCACACGCCAATGTGACTTGCTACGGCCAGGTATCGCCCATCACTTGAAAAATCCACCGCGTGGTTGCCATCGGCAATAGAACCCTTCCCCAGGCGGGCAATCGCTCCTTCCGGCAAGTGCCATGTCCGTGTGTGACCGGTGAGACCGGCCGGATTGAGATCGCCGGCTCCTTGACCGAATAGCGGTTGAAGAAAAATAAGCACCAGTGCAATGGAGCGGATAGGATATTTCATCTCCGGCCTCCCTCCAGGATTGATGTTGTCTGCGTACTTTTGGTAGCTGCGGTGTTGTTTCGGCAATTTACCCTAATGCGGATATGAGGTCAAGACGTTTGGTTTTCGCATCCGATAGCCTGTATTCTACGAAATGTCCTGAACTGTTACCCATGATTCTTTAATTGGGAGCAGTCCGTGTCTTCTTGTCGGTACTTACTATGGTGAATCGCAGTCCTAGTTCCCGACTGGTTGTCCAAACGCCTTCGCAAAAATCAGAAAGTCCGAGAATCCCACTTCTCCATTGCCATCGAAATCGAACCTGAAATTTCCGCCAACAGCAGAGCTGCCAAATGCGCGTGCAAGCGCTCTGAAGTCCGCGAGATCGACTGTTCCGTTTCCGTCAATGTCAGGGGAGGGCAGTATGGTAATCGGCCTGAACGTCCTGGGGCCCTGTGAACGATTGTCTCGTCTATGCAAGAAGACATCAAGCCAATAGTCTCCAGGTTGTTGTTGGGACGGAAAATCGAATATGATGGAAAATTGCCTATTGCTGATGACTGCCTTGAAGCTTGCGTCTGTGGTCCCGGGTGATGGTCCCAGATATCCACTGGGAAACTGGAACCGGAACTGGAATTCGATATCGGAGACCGAAGGATCCGATACGGCGCCGGTAATCCGCAGCTTCTGACCCGGCGAAAATACAACCGGCATACGCGAGGTAATTATGACTTCCTCAAAGTAGTCGTAAGGGAGGTACGCGGTTCCCGCGCCCTTCAAGACGTTGATGGGTCTGAATACATCCTGGGGAGCAGCACTTTGTCGGCTGCCATGATATCTCCATAACTCCAGGTCGTATACGCCTGCTGTCTTGTGGGCGAAGAAAATCGTCTTGTTAAATTTACCGTCTATCACTGGCGCGCGGTGTATCAACCGAAAGTCGACATTTTTCTGAATGAAGCTGAACGCGATCATCGATAGAGTCGGGTCGAATACAGTTCCGGAAACTCGAATAGCCTGCCCGGTCGCGATTTCTACAGGTATCCGTGCGTCAAATTCAACGTCGGGAAAGAAGCCAGTGGGAATCGGTGAAGTATTCGTGTTTTCTTGTATTAAAATCGAACGGACGACACCGGCCGAAAAGTATGGCTGTCGACCCCGTTTTGTAAGCAGTTGTAAATGGTAGTTATCCGCCTGTTCATTCGAAAAGAACAACGTATGGCTGAATCTTCGGTCCCGTACGGGGACCCTATAGTAATTAAACGTACCACAGCTATTTATGTCTTCGGCCTCATTGAAATAGACCTCAAACCTGACGAGGGATACCGAGGGATCGGACACCGTGCCTGAAAAATGGATCGGTTTGTACGAAAAGAAGGGACCGTTTACCGGCCTGTCAAGCGTAATGCCTGTGAAATAATCGGTTGAAATCTCGATGATGGATTGACTGTCTGCAGATAGCGGATGAAGGCAGAATAACGACAGAACGAATGCGCTTGAAAAGGACCTCATTCCGGCCACCAACTGTTTTTATGACGGAACAAATACCGTAAGAAATCTTTGAGTGCTGATTGCCGCTCCGGCAGATTTACATCGTTGTTGCCGGAGATAGTGTACCCTCTCGCTGATTCATTTTGCAGACAATTCGGCTCGAAACGCGCAAGCCTGTTACGATGTTTATCAAAATTACAGCTTTTCCCATCAACCTTACCCCTGTTGGCAATCACGTCAACAACAGTCTCTTCCTGGGGATCAATCAGCCATCAATCGCTGCAACCCAAGCGAGTCACTGTCCGAAAGCCTGTGCGAATATCAGAAAGTCCGAGAATCCCACCTCACCGTCGAGGTCTAAATCAAAACGGGATTCCCAATCCTCGTGGCCCCTGGAATTGCCGAACGCGCGCGCAAAGAGGATGAAATCCGGGAACCCGACCGTCCCGTCCCGGTCGAAGTCCGGAGAAGGGGGTTCCCTGTGTGACACTTCCATTGGGTAAAAGACCGCTGACCCGTGCCATTCCGCCACCGTGATGGAGAACGTATATCTCCCGACTTCATCTGGATGAAAGAAGAGTGTCTTGTTGAATTTTCCATCTGTAATTGGCGTTTGTAAGCGGATTACCCGTAAGCCGCTTTCGAACCAGAATTCGACCTTACCCAACAATGCCGCATTGGAGATTCTCCCGCTGACAGGTATGGCCTCGCCGATCCAGAACTGCACGGGCAACGGCGTATCAAAGGCAACACGGGGCCAATAATTCCCGGATATCGAGATTTGCGGCTGATAGTTCACGGGGAGGGGAATGAGTTGTGCCCGAAATTCACCGTTTGGATCTGTGCGTATGGTAATCTTCATCTGTTGCCGATTGCCAATCAAACGGATGTACGCTGGCGAGAGTTGGTGCATTTCCCCCTGGATCGTGACGGTTTGCGTATCATCCCTGCGGACAGGCGTAAATCCCCGGTCGTTGATCTGGTGCCCACCTCCCGGCCAGATCAATGCACGATGGGGGAGCGGGAATGCCCGGGTCTGCGAAATGTCGTCTGCAAGTGGCGCTGTTGTATAGTTGAGTTTGGTATTGAGGCCCAATCCACTCAATAGTAGCCTCGCAACGTGTCTGTCGAAAATCCGGCCGAATCGATCGCCCGTTGCAGATTCTATATTTTCGAGTCCCGCCTCGTCGGTTTGTACCAACCGTGCCAGGACGCCTGGGCCAAATTCCTCAACGAGGCTGCGCACGAAAAGATAGGCGGCACCCCGGGTTTTCTGGCCTGCATGCGAGGTCGTGACCAACGGTCCGCCGCTGGTATTTCTCAACAAGAGATCGACATGCCAGTCATTGTGGGCGCGGTTCTCGCCGATAAGGTCTTCACAGAAATGCGATAACCCCTCATTGAGCCAAAGAACTTCCGGTTGTCCGTTGCGAAGGAGCACGCGCTGGTTGAAGCTGATGAGATGTTGAAATTCGTGTGCAAGCAAGCCGTGCATTCTCCATGGATCCGTGTCCGGGTCAATATAAAACATATCGGATTGATTGCCGTCGCCTCCCTGGTTCACCGATAGCAACGACGGGGCATGGAAAAACGCCGCAGAGCCGAATAGGGAATTATCCGGGTTTACGCGATTGGTGTATAGAAAGTGGATCTTGCCATCGTTATCCACGTCCGAAGGCCGTCCAATTGCAGATGTAACAATGGGGTATGTTGTCTCGCTGAAGCGGTCGACCTGCGCTTTGATCGAGTCATTACTCATCCGGCCGACGTCGAGCAGGTCCACGTAGGCGTTTGCCCGTTCGCTGGTCGCCACAAGAAGCGCAGTAATCGTGACTCCTGGTCTGCCTTCAAACGAGGGAAAGGCAAACTTGCGGATTCCGCCTGATTCTTGCGGGACGGTCTTTGCCGCGCCCGGGCGATAGCCACCCGATTCCTGCAGGCGGCTTGCGAGTTCCCGTTCCCGTTCGCGTAACGTGCTTTCAAGGCTGACCCGGTCGGAAAGGGGCGCCTGCGGACTGACATCCGGTCCGCCACTCAGGACGGGATTCGAAGCGCCGAAGGCGGCGGTCACGGAGTAACCCAACGGACTCTTGAGTCCGAAACTACTGTCTTCCAAATGGGTATCTATGGAATAGAGGATCAACTGGTAGTCGCATTTTGAGAAATCAAGGTTCAGGGTCGTTGAAGTCTCGGCGATTTCGACCGATATCGGCTCACCGATTTCCTGGGCGGGAAGCGTCTGAAAACCGGCCAACAACAGCAGGAACAGGTAGCTGAGAAGCCTCATCTTTCGCCTCTTGTTGTGATACGGACAGCACAAAGGTCGCCTGGATCCGCTATGGACGTAGGCCTGACGCGTGCCGATGCCTTCATCTTCCAACGCTGAGAAACGCCGTCGGATATGTTATACGGCAACTCTGTTTGCACAGAATTTGCAAACCTGTCGCCACTTTCGAACAATAACCGGCAAGCTGCGCGTTGTTGTCAAGTAATATTGTTGAATCAGAGCAGCAGATCTTCTGAATCTGCGATGTTCCCTGTTCCCTCACTGGCACCTGTTGTCAATCCCGGAATTGGCCCGAGATTTGCATTGATGTCGAACGTGAGAAATCAAATGGGGGAACTTCGTGCCCTTACCGGTAGAATCATCGGTTGCGCGATGGCAGTGCATTCAGGGCTGGGTAACGGCTTCCGTGAAATCATCTACCAGAGTGCGCTGGAGATGGAAATGGAGGATGCAGGCATCTGCTTCAGTCGTGAGCACGAAATGCCTGTTTTCTACAAGGGACGACAGATAGGCCTGAGGAGAGTTGATTTCCTGGTGGAAGACGTCATCTGCGTTGAACTGAAGGCGGTGGTCGAATTGACGGACGCCCACCTGGCGCAAGCCAAAAACTACCTTGAGGCTTATGATCTGAACGTCGGTCTGCTCATCAACTTCGGCGCAAAGAGCCTGGAATTCAAGAGAGCGTACAACCGTAAGTTCAAACAACAGACCCAGGGAAACCCCTCCATCCCATCCTCCCGCCAATCCCGGTAATCCCGGCAGGTCTCAATCGCAGTTGATCAGTTTCCAGTCCTGATTGTTCCTCATCCAGTTCCATTCCCTGGTTAACTGACTGTTAATCCTGTTCAATCGGTCTCCTGTTCTGTTCAATTCCGGCCTTGGTTGTAATCCTGCCGAATCCTGGATATGTCTGTAATCCGGTTTAATTGGGTTGTAATCCAGCTTAATCCCGGTCCGGTTTTGATCTTTCTTTGCCTCTAATCCCGCTCAATCTTTGTCCGTTTTTCACTCAGCCTGTAAGTCACAGTAATCTGAAGGTACAATCTATCGCAGTCGGTTGTAATCCTGCTTAATCCTGGTCCGGTTTTGATCTTGACACTAACTTCCAACCGGTTGGCCGAACGCCTTCGAGAGAATCAGATAGTCTGAAAATCCAATCTCGCCGTCGCCGTCCAGATCGAACCTTGCATCGTAACCGGCGTCGATTTCGCTCAGCCCAAACTTCGTCGCAAACCTCACAAAGTCGGTGAAATCCACCGTGCCATTGTCGTCGAAGTCCGGATCTGGAGTAAGAGGGGTGACATGCTGAGAGATATCCCATACCAGAATTGTGCCGTCCCAGCCACGGGATGCGATTGTGGCGTCGTAGAACGAGAACGCCAGCGAGTGAATCCACCCCGGGTGCTTGAATGTGGCAATTTCCCGTCGGTTTGCGACGTCCCAGAGTCTGATCGTACCGCCGGATCCTGAAGCCAGAAAAGTACCGTCGTGCCAGAACGCCACGCCGCAGGAGACGTCCTTTCGGTGTTCGATGGCAGTTGTTTCAATTCCCCTCTTCACGTCCCACAGAATGACGTTGCCTGAATTCCATTGAGTGGACGCCAGCGTATTGCCGTCCGGCGAGAAAACCACGGAAGTGAAGTGGTTCAATTGCCGGAACGACCCCGTCTCTCTTCGTGTCGCCAGGTCCCAAAGTTTGATCGTTTTATCGAACGAGCCCGAAGCCAACGTGGCACCGTCCGGCGAAAACGCAACCGACTCGATCCTTCCTGTGTGCCCTGGTAGGGATCCGATTTCCTTCAGCGTGGCGGCGTCCCAAAGTAGAACCGCCTCGTCGGACGAGCCTGAAGCGAGCGTGGATCCATCAGACGAAAATGCCATTGAATTGACGTAACTACGTTCCGGATCGTGGTGGTGGATGATCTCGGATCGGGTGGTCACGTCCCACAGCGTTATTGAACCGGCAGCAGACGAGGCCAAAGTATTTCCGTCGGGAGAGAACGCGAGCGAAGAAACCGGATCCAAGTATCTCTTAATTTCAGTGGGTTCCCCCAGGGTTGACAGATTCCACCATACGATTGTGCCGAAATCCGTCCCGGCAGCTACAATTCTTCCATCCGGTGACATTGCCATTGAACGAATATGCCAAAAGCCACTGAGTCTGGTAACGCTTCCTGTCACCACGTCATGCAATCTTATCGCTCCATCGTAGGCCGAGGAGACAAAGCGGTTTCCGTCCGACAAATACTCCAGTGATTGGACCCGGAAATCTCGCACGTTCCGGGTGTCGAGGCGATCTCGGTTGGCGACGTCCCAGTGCGTAATGAGTCCTGCTGAACCGGTCGTCAATGTGCTTCCATCGGGAGAGAAGGCCACGGCCGACACCCCCGTCTGATCGACGTACAGCGTGGCAATCTGTTCTCCGGCGTTTACGTTCCACAACTTGACGGTACCGTCCTCAGACCCGGAAGCCAGCGTGGCGCCATCGGGCGACAACGCCAACGTCCTGACCACGTCCTTGTGGCCCTCCAGAGTGGCGTATTCGTCACGGGCAGCCACGTCCCATAGCTTGATGTTCTCGTCACCCGAGGAAGCCAACTTGGTCCCGTCTGACGAAAACACCAACGCCTCGGCACGATTCGCATGCCCCTTCAGTACGGCCACAGTTGTTCGGGTTGCCATGTCCCACAAATGCACCGTACCGTCATTTGCCCCCGACGCCAGTGTGGCGCCATCGGGTGAAAACACCGCAACGGGGAAATACATCTCCTCCCCGTGGAGTGTGCCAATGCGCTTGCCGGTTGCGGTTTGCCACAACCCTATCCTGCTGGTGGCCAACCCTGCCGCAAGCGTTGTGCTATTGGGAGAAAAGGACACCGATTGCACCCTTGCCTCGGTGGGCCACAACGTAACAACACGGTTCGTCGCCACCTCATAGATCCAGACGCCGATATCGCTCGCGACGGCCAGGTATTTCCCGTCATTCGAGAGGTCCACGCCGTGGTCACCGGGCGCTATAGAACCCTTTGCCAGGCGGGCAATCGCACCCTCAGGCAGATGCCATGTCCGGGTGTTAACGGCCAGATCGGCCGGGATTATCTGCCCGGCTCCCTGGCCGAATAGCGGTTGAAGGCAGATAAGTACAAGTGCAGAGGACCTGATGAGGTAATTCATCTATGGACTCCTTTCATGATCCAAGCTGGCATCCCATCGCCAGCAACTGATCCAGATGTCGCATTTTCTGGTTACCTGAGACATTCGGTTCTAACGAAACACGCCGTCAGATCACACCATGAGACATCGAGACGAGACATCAATGGTTGAAGATCACCCTGTGGAAATCCAGTGATGCGCTCAGTGGTGTCGCTAGAATTTTGTGTCCGCAATAGCCCAAGAGTATATGCGGATGAATGTAGACACAATATTATCACTGTCAAGTGGAATTTAAAAGCGACTGTTAGTGATTTTTATGTTTATTTACATGACATTCCATATCATTTTACTCTTATTTATCATGAAAAACATCCTCTGGCCGGTTTCAATCGGGACTTGACCACGTTGGGTAGGTTGAATGCACTGGAACCCCGCCTTCCCTCCCTCCCACTAGTCGAAGTAATTCTGGTTCCATTGCACTTATCGTAGTACCGGTTGACATTCCAAAAACACCGGGCTATACTTATGCAACATCGTCGCCCTTGCATGTTTTGGTCCGGTCTTGTCTCTAATTCTGTTGTGTACTGCACCGGGTTCTAATCCTGCTGAATCCTGGTCCGGTTTTCACTCAACCACCAGATTACAGTTACCTGAAATCCCAGTCCATCGCAGTCGGTTGTAATCCTGCTTAATCCTGGTCGTTTTTGTTCTTGGTCAAAGGAGGGAACCATGGTCCGGTATCGTTTTCTCTGCCTGATAATTTCATTTGTCCTGGTCGTTCCTGCCGGCACGGCGTACGGCGAAAAGGTGGCGCTCAGTTTCGTCTACAAATCGGGACAGTCGAATCTTTACAAGAATTCCTGGACGTTGGAGTACTACAGCGGCCGCGCGGATCTGATCGACGACGACAAAACCTCCGGCACGGTCGACGTGCGGATGTACGGAAAATGGAAGAGCAGCGAAGCGGTCAGCGCGATTGAAGCGGGCGTCGCGACCGTTACGGCGACGGTCCGGGATGCCGAAAGCACGGTAATGGAAGACCGCGTTCAGATCAGCGAGAACAACTTTCCCTATCTGCTCGATATCTTCAACGGCCGGAACTTTTTGTGGAACGTGACCGCGGCAGGCGACGTGACCGGATTCAAACCCGGCTTCAAGTCGTACGAGGTGCGGCGCGAAGCAGCCATCACCGATTTGCAACAGCTCTGGGTACCGGAGATTCATCCCGTCCTGCCCAAACGGGAGGTCGGATCGGGAGATTCCTGGAACGGGATTCGCCGCCATGAAATCGCGATCCCGGCGCTGCAGGACAAAGGCGCGGTGGAAATCAACAGCGTCTACGTTCTGAAGCGTCTGGCGAAGAAGAAGGGCCGCCGGGTCGCCCTAATCGACGAGACCCGGCAGATGCGGTACCGGGGATGGATTTTCTCCAACGCGGTGTCGATTATGGTCGAAGGCACGGGCGAGGGAAAGGGCAAATGGACCATCGACGTGAACCGGGGGCTTGTCATCGCGCATGAAATCAAGGTGTCGTTCAAAGAGGTGGACGTCACCGTGATCAGGGGCAACGTCAAAGTCGAGAACGCAGGCGCCAAAATGAAGTTGTCCTTCAAACGCGAAATGGACGATTAGCTAAAGGCGGTGAGACGTGAGACGCAAGACGGGAGAGATTGGCTGCTTGGTGAGATATCATCTCGTGCCGGAGGCAGGAAGGAATAACATACAGGGCAAGATGTCTTCTACCGGCTCCCCTCTACCTTCTCACCACTTCAATACGCACTTGAGATAATGGACCCGGCATTCCATTTATGAAATTAATCAATCAACAGCGGCGTAAAAGCGATTCCGGAGGTGCGTGCCATTAACGGCCCGAGCGAAGAACCTCGCCAGCGAAAGTCGCCGGATGACTTTTTGCAGGACTACGTGGATATGCAGCACACGTTCCGGTCGCTGTCCATTATCGACCAGATACTGATGTCGATGGACGAAAAGGACAAACGCCGTCCCCTGCTCTACCATCTCCGCCGGCAGCTTCAGGAAGACGAGATTACGTTCGAGGAGGCGAGGCGGACCATCGTGGAGATGGAGACCGCGCTCGAGAAGGTGACGGCGCCGGCCAACCGCGTGGGTACCCTTCTTGAAGCACCCGGCGACGGCGTCGCATACATCAGCGTGGGCGGCTCCGAGTACTACGCGAACGTCGATTCGCGGCTGGAACCGGAGGCGCTGAAGGTGGGCGCGAGGGTGCTTGTCAACGACGCGTTCGCCATCGTCGGCGACCTCGGTTATTCCTCTTCCGGCCAGGTCGCGAAGATATCCGACGTACTCGAAGACGGCCGGTTGCGGGTGGGACAGGAACCGGGCGGCCAGGTCACCGTGCTTTCGCGGTCGAGCGACCTCATGGCGGCATCCCTGAAGGCGGGCGACGAGGTTCGTGTGGACCCGAACTTCCGCGTGGCGCTGGAACGCATGCCGGAAAAGGAGGCGAAGGACTATTTCCTTGAAGAAATTCCGAACCTGCCCTGGGAGAAAATCGGCGGTCAGGAGGAGGCCATCCAGGCCATCAAGGATACGATCGAGATGCCGGCGTTGCATCCGGACCTGTTCTCCAGGTTTAAGTACAGCGTTCCCAAGGGCTTCCTGTTGTACGGCCCGCCGGGCTGCGGCAAGACGCTGATCGGCAAGGCAACCGCGTACAACCTCGTCAAGCAGGCCCAGCAGGAGGCCGGTCTGAACCTGAAGGAATGTTTCATGAACATCAAAGGGCCGGAAATCCTCAATATGTGGCTCGGCGAGTCCGAACGCCAGATCCGGGAGATCTTTTCCCGGGCCCGGGAGAAGCGCAAGGAGGGGTACCTGCCCGTGGTGTTCATCGACGAGGCGGAATCGGTCCTCGGCACGCGCCGCGCCATGCGGTCGCACAGCATTTCGAATACCGTCGTGCCGATGTTCTGTTCGGAGATGGACGGCATCGAGTCGCTGCAGGACGTGGTGATCATCCTGGCGTCGAACCGCCCCGACCTGATCGATCCCGCGATATTGCGGCCGGGAAGGATCGACCGGAAGATCAAGGTAAGGCGTCCCGACAGGTACGGCGCGCTCGATATCCTCAAGATCTATCTGACGCCCGATCTTCCGATCGACCGGAAGACGATGGAAGAACACGGCGGGGACGGCGCCGCGGCCGTGGAGACGCTCGTGGCGCGCACGTCGGAAGAGATCTTCTCGAAAAGGGACCATACGAGATTTCTGGAAGTGACCCTCCGGAGCGGTCGGAAGGACGTCCTCCGCCGGGGGGACCTGGCTAGCGGGGCGATCATGGAGTCCATTGTGAGACGCGCGAAAGAGATGGCCATCCGCCGGTCCATCGCATCCGGATACGAAGAGGGTATCTCCCAGGACGATCTGCTCCAGGCAGTCGAAACCGAATACACGGAGAACGAGATCTTCCCGCCAACGGATAACACCGAGGACTGGCTCAAGCTGCTCGATTACGATCCCGAAAACGTCGTGCGGGCGTCGCCGATTCGCCCCGGGCGGGAAGCCAGCCGGCGTGGCCGGCGGATTGTATAGCGAAGAACGGGGAGACGTTAGACGGGAGACGTTAGAGTACCACACCCAGCCCGACCACCTGGTTAGAGGGGAGACGTTAGACGGGAGAGATTACCTGCCTTGTGACGATTCTTATCGTGCCAAAGGCAAGGAGGAATATCTCATCTGGCAAGGATTTCTTCTACCGTCTTACGTCTACCCTCTACCCGCGTTTTTTCTACCGTCTACCCTCTCACCTCTACCCGCCTTTCTTCTACCGTCTCCCGTCTACCCTCTCCCCGCCTTCAGGCGTCACATTGTTTTCGCTATAAAATCGGAGATTGAGCGAGGTTTATGAATCGACTTTTCGGCCTTGAAACGGAATACGGGATCACGATCGACGGCGAGGAGAGGATCGACGTGGTGGAAGAGTCGATGCAGCTGATCCGGTGCTACCTCAGGGGTGAGTTCACGCCGCTTTGGGACTATCAGCTGGAGAACCCCCGCAAGGACGTGCGGGGGTTTGAAGTGAGTTCCCTTTTGAACGATACCGACGAGAAGGTCCACCTTCAGAAAGACCGCCAGCGAAAGGTGCCTCTGGAGGAGTTGAAGAGCGACCTGATTATCCGCAACGGCGCCCGCTTCTACAATGACCATACCCATCCGGAGTACTCCACGGGCGAGTGCCTCAGCCTCTTTGAGCTGGTGGCACAGGACCGGGCGGGCGAGCGGATCGTGGATATCTGCGCGCGTCGGCGCACGGAGATGCTGTCCGAGGGTGTGGTGCGCGTCTACAAGAACAATACCGACTTCAAAGGCCACAGCTACGGGTGTCACGAGAATTACCTGATGGACCGTGGGACGCCGTTCGATCGGATCGTGAAGGGCCTGCTTCCGTTCCTGGTTACGCGGCAGATTTACGCGGGCGCGGGCAAGATGGGCGTGGAACGCGGCGACCGGGCGTCCATCTATCAGCTCTCACAGCGGTCCGAATTCTTCGAGGTGATCGCCAGCGTCGACACGATGCACAAGCGGCCGATTATCAACACCCGTGACGAACCGCACGCGGATGCCGGCCGGTACCGCAGGCTACACGTGATCCTCGGCGACTCGAATATGTCGGAATACGTCACGGCGCTGAAAGTCGGGGCCACCGCCCTTGTGGTGGCGCTGGTGGAACAGGACGATCTGCCCGACGTGGTCTTGAAGGACCCTGTTTCGGCGCTGAAGGACGTGTCGCGCGACCAGAGCTATCAGTGGCTGGTGGAGCTGGACCGCAAAACCGGCCGCCTGGTTCCGTCCGTTGAGGTGCAGCGGATGTACCTGGCGTTGGCGAAGGAGCGGTTCGGAGGCCGCGACGTGGAAACGGACTGGGTGCTGAACGCCTGGGGGGAGATGCTGGACGGCCTCGAAAGGGATCCCATGGCCCTGGTGGGTATCTGCGACTGGGTCAGCAAGAAGTGGCTGCTGGACTGCTTTCGCGAGGCGGAGGGACTCTCCTGGGACAATCCGGACGACCTGGCCTGGCTTCAGAGCCAGGATCTGGAGTACCACAACGTGGACCGGGAGGCCGGGCTGTACTTCCTGCTGGAAGCGCAGGGGAAGATGGTCCGCCTCATCGACGACGATCGCATCGAGGAAGCGACGTCCGTCCCGCCTGCCGACACCCGCGCCTGGTTCCGCGGACGATGCCTTGAGA
The DNA here is from genome assembly GCA_028877215.1 of Gemmatimonadota bacterium. Classification (GTDB taxonomy): domain Bacteria; phylum Latescibacterota; class UBA2968; order UBA2968; genus JAAXHE01. The sequence goes on from JAPPFJ010000012.1 coordinate 200,099, forward strand.
AGTTCGGCCACGACGTCAAATCGGTCAACTGGGACCGGATCGTCTTCTTCCGGAACGGGGAACAGCGTTCCGTGGATATGAAGGATCTGGTTGATGGGGAGAAGGTCGCGTATTATAATAAGACGTTGGATCGCTCGGATGAACTGGATGAGTTCCTGAACGCGCTTGAGGCCTGACCTCGGGTCGCGTAACGTGTATGGTAGCCGTTCGGAAACACAAGGAGGAGGTGGCTATGAAGAGAGATCTGGCCGGTTTTGAACGGCGGACCCGGCGGCCTGAAGCCCCCGACGGGGGACCGAACGACGGGAACGACGGACCGTCCCGACCGGACGTCGACCGTCCGGATACCCGCGACCTGCTGCGCCGCATGCGCCGCGTGGACCCGAATCAGGCGCGACGCTACCGCCAGCGCACGGGCGAGTGAGCCTATGGGCGCGGGTGGGGATTTTCTGGATCTGCTCAAGGCTGAGGGATACCGGCTGCCCGGCGCCGATCTGAAGGAAAACGCGCCGGGTAGCGCGGCGTCCCTTCCGTTTCAACCCACCGAGGGCACGACCATCCTGGCCCTTCGCTACCGGGATGGCGTCCTCATTGCGGGGGACCGGCGGGCCACCGCCGGCCACACCGTGCTTTATGACCGCGCCGACAAGGTCATCGATATCGACGCGTTTTCGGTGATGGCCATTTCCGGATCGCCGGCCATGGCGTACGAAATCGCCCGCATCCTCGAACACACCTTTCAATATCACCGGCGGCGGCAGCTGCAGGAAATGAGCCTGGCGGCCAAGCTGCGGCGCCTTTCCCTCCTGATTCGCGACAACCTGCCAATGGCCATGCAGGGCATCGGCCCGGTGATTCCCATTTTCGCCACGTTCGACCGACAGGAAAGCCGAGGCAAGATCTTCTTCTACGACGTGCTGGGAGCGCAGTTCGAGAGCGCCGACTTTGCCACGACGGGATCCGGCGCGGCGGCCATCCGGGGTGCGATGTTCTATAATAACCAGTGGGGCGAACGTCCGTTTGCCGAGTTGGACCGGAGCGAGAGCCTCGTTACGGCCCTGCGCCTGCTGCATACGGCTGCGGAATACGATGCCGCCACCGGGAGGTACGAACGGGACGCCGGCGTGTTGCCCACGGTGAAGACGATCTCGGCGGATGGCCTGCGCACCGTGCCCGAGGAGGATCTGCGGGCGTGCTACGAGCGGTATATTGCCCGTGCCGGGGAATCGGGAGGCGATGAGGGATGATGCTGGACGAACCCTATCGATGGGCGGAGGCGGTAGCCAACCGGCGGGAGTATATAGAGGACCAGCTCCGGGGCGGCAGCCCGGTTGTGGGTCTGGCCTGGCGGGACGGCGCCCTGCTTTTGACGCTGGGTCAGGGGCAACAGAAGATCTTCGAGGTCTACGACCGCATCGGTATGGCCGCGCTCGGGCATCCGGCCGACATCGAGAAGCTGCGGCAGTCCGCCGTGGACCTGGCGTCGGTGATTGGGTTCAACTATTCCGAGCAGGACGTGAACCTGCAGCAGATCGTACACTTCGGCCTGGGTCCGGCGGTCAAGACGGCGTTCGACGAAGTCTTCCGGTCGCCGTTTATCGTACGTGTCCTGATGTTGGAACTGGATGTATCGGAGGAAGGCGCTGTCTTCTATACCGTGGACTACGACGGCACGTTTCAGAAGCACGAAGGCCGCGGCGTTATAGGCGAGATTCCGGAAGCGGACGGCTTGATGCGGAGCCGTTTGCCGGAAAACCACCGGTTCAGCCTGCGGAACGCATTGAAGGCCGCGCTGGAGGCGTGGGCGGCCGGGCGGTTCGTTGGAACCCTGGACGAAATCCCACGGGAAATATCGGAGCTGGAACGGATGGCCGGTGAAGCGGACCTGCAGGCCATCCTGAAGGACGCGTTGGCATCGGCCACGGTCGAGGCCGTGGTTCTGGACCGGTCCGGCACGGACAAACGCCGGTTTCGCGTCCTCGGCGATCGCGAGATACAGCCCGTAATCAAGCCCTATCGCTGAGCGCCGCCAAACTTGCGTCTGAAGACTGAGCCGCTCCCTGAGCCTGTCGAAGGGTCGGCGACAATCTCACCGAACACCAGATCCCCGCCCCGCACGTGTAGGGGCGTCCCTTGTGGGCGCCCGGCTTGTCGCTGAGGCTGGAGGCCATCCCCAACGGCCTTGACGAACAGGCGTCCAATTGAGGACAAGAGATGGAACGCCGCATTTTCGGTCTGGAAACCGAATACGGGTGCATGGCGCCGGAGCACGAGGGGTTCGTCAGCCCGGATGCCATTACGGTGAAGGTGAAAGACCATGTCTTCCACACCGAGCGCAGGGGGATCGTCGACATCCACTATCGGGGCCGGGACGAACCGCCGGGAAACGGCGGTTTTTTGTTCAATTCCGGCAGGGTATATATCGATATGGGGCATATCGAATACACCACGCCGGAATGCAAGAGCCTGTTCGACCTGGTGGCCTCGGACCGGGCGGGAGAACGGCTTCTGCAGCGCGCGCTTCGTTCGCTGGGGCTGGCGAAAGAGGCGTCGTTCCTCAAGAATAACATCGACCACTACACCGGCGCCACGTTCGGCTGCCACGAGAATTACCTGATTCGGCGAAACGTGCCGTTCTCAATGGTTGTGATACCGGCGCTGCTTCCTTTTCTGGTAACGCGGCAGATATACAGCGGCGCAGGCAGGGTGGGCAGCTACGACGACAGCTTCTACTATTATGGCAGGGACGACGTCGACGACTCCGGACACGAGGACCCCGTCGCCTTTCAGATTTCGCAGCGCGCGGACCACATCGTCACGGAGATCTATCAGTGGATCCAGTTCAGCCGTGCGATCATCAATACGCGCGACGAACCGCTGGCAGACTACAACAAGTACCGCAGGCTGCACCTGCTGATGGGCGACTCGAATATGTCGGAGTACGCCACCGCGCTGAAGGTCGGTACCACCGCGATGGTGTTGAATCTGCTCGAACACAAGATTTTCCCGCAGGACGTGGGCCTCGGCGACCCGGTGTGGGCTTTGAAGGAGATTTCCCGGGACCCGACCCACAAATGGATTCTGGAACGCAAGAACGGAAGGCCGGTTTCGGCCGTGGATATCCAGCGCCGGTACCTGGATCTGGCGAAGCAGCATCTGCGCGGGATGGATGAGGAGTCGGACTGGGTGCTGGTCGAATGGGAGAAGACGCTGGACGACCTGGAACGGGATCCGATGGTCCTGAAGGACCGGCTGGACTGGGTGGCGAAGAAGTGGATGCTGGATATGTTCGTGCAGTCGGAAGGCCTGGAGTGGAACGATCCGTGGCTCCAGAGCCTGGATCTGGAGTTTCACAATATCGATCCCAACCGGGGATTCTTCCTCGACCTGGAGCACAAGGGGATGACGCACCGCATTCTGTCCGAGGAGCAGATCGCCCGCGCGGGAGACGAACCGCCCGCCGATACGCGCGCCCGGGGCCGGTCCGACGTGATCAGGGCGTTGTCGGAGAACCGGATGCGGTATATCGTGGACTGGGACTCGGTCTATCTGGAGAACGAAAGCCACCTGAGTCTCCAGGACCCGTTCGAAACATACAGCGACGCGGCGGCCGAATTCATCGCCGAGATCCGCTCCGCCTCACCCTCGCCCCGCCGTCCCATGCGGCGCAGGTTGAGATGATAATCCTTATGTATCAATCGTAATCGCCCCGCCGAGAAAAGCCGGATATGCACACGGGATGCCCGAAGGAACCCGCACCTTCGCGCATCCCGTTTTTTTTGCGCCTGTACTCACGCCTGTCCAAAAACGGGTTTGATTCACTACGAAAGTCGCGAAAGTGCGCGAAATGTACGGATAGAAAAATCGTCCACAGCCACTGGCGAAACGCTGAGCCCTCACCTTCGCCAAAACTGTCATCCAGAGGACTCGCACTGAGCCTGTCGAAGTGGCCTGCGTACGACGTCGGCGAAACACGTCCGTTACACGTAAGGGCAGACTGCCATGCAGCGCAGGCCGACGAAGGATCTACTGCAGCATGGGATCATCCTGGTGCGATTTGCACGTGGCGATTACCTGAGAGGCAGCACGTCCGCCTGCAGCGCGGGACGGAAGCGGCGAAAGATGCTTCGAATCCACTTTTCGAACCTCATCTCCAAGAATACCACGGATCCTGGACAGCAGCGACCTGTACCGAAATCCAGCGGTGTGACGACGCGAGAATTCGATTGTAGATTCGTCTCGTAGAATTGCCATTTACTATCTTGACTAAATTTACTCAATAGAGTAAATTTCAAGTATGCGATCTTTCCAGCGTGCTCAAGTAAAGGCTCTGATAGACAGATTGGGCGAAGCACCCCAGCAACTTATCGCTCTATTTGGGCCACGCCAAACGGGCAAAACGACCATTGTGCGCCAGGCGTTCCGGCAGATTGACGTCGGGAGTCGCTTCCTGTCCGTGGACGAACCCGACAGCTCCGAAATCAGCGTTCGCTTAGATGCTACCAAATCAATCCTGCCCCGAAAACAGGACCGACCCACGGAGTGGCTCGTACACCACTGGGAAGAAGCCCGCATGGATGCTGAAGAATTCGGACGCGGCTTTGTGCTGGCGATAGACGAGATTCAGAAGATCCCGAACTGGTCGGACACCGTAAAGGGACTGTGGGACGCGGACCGCGCACGGAACTGCCCGCTGCACGTGGTGATCCTTGGTTCGGCGCCGCTGCTGATGCAATCCGGTTTGAGTGAAAGCCTCGCAGGCCGCTTCGAGGCCATTCACGTCTCACACTGGTCCCTTGCGGAAATGGCGGAGGCATTCGATTTCGATCTGCGGAAATATCTGTACTTCGGCGGCTATCCTGGGGCTGCACGATTCGCCCGGAATCAGGATCGTTGGCGAAACTACATCCTGGGCGCGCTCGTCGAGCCAAATGTAGAGCGCGATATCCTTGCTATGACCCGTGTGGACAAACCGGCGCTGCTCAAACGGCTATTCGAATTAGGGGCCGCCTATTCCGGACAAATCCTTTCGTACACGAAAATGCTGGGCCACCTGCATGATGCCGGCAACACCACCACACTTGCCCGCTACCTCGATCTGCTCTCGGACGCCGGGTTGCTCGCGGGTTTGCCGAAATATTCCAACCGTCCACATCGACGTCGCGCCTCGAGCCCAAAGCTCATCGTGCTCAACACCGCCCTGATGACGGCCGGCTCGGGGTACTCATCTGATGAAGCGCACGCCGACCGCTCATTCCGGGGGCGCATTGTCGAGAGTGCGGTTGGCGCGCATCTGTATAATACCGCGCGGCCGGATACCCGCCTATACTATTGGCGGGATGGTTCTCACGAAGTCGACTTCGTCCTGGAACGCGGTCCTCGCATCATCGCCGTCGAGGTCAAGAGCGGCATAAAGAACCTGAATTTTCGCGGAATGGAAATCTTCAATCAGCGTTTTCGTCCATATCGATCGCTGCTTGTTGGAGAAGGCGGTATCGGACTCAATGAATTTCTGACTGTCTCAGCCAATCACTGGTTTGAGAAATGATGAAAACGATCGTCCCACGCACCTGTACAGTGATCCCGATTGGGGATGAGAAACGAAACCCGGTAGCGGACTCACGATCTCTATCGGAGTTGCGGGTTGCTCCGGCTTATGTGCTGCTGGGTGATCCCGGCTCGGGAAAGACCACCGCGTTCGAGACAGAGAAAAAGGCGCTTGGGGACGAGGCCTGCAAGGTCGATGCGCGAGACTTTCTCGCTCTGGACTTGGATATGCACCCTGAGTGGCGCACCACGATACTCTTTATCGACGGTCTTGACGAGGTTCGGGCGGGCGCTACCGACGCACGTACTCCCTTTGACAAGATCCGCAATCGTCTCGAAAGACTGGGACGTCCCCGTTTCCGATTGTCGTGCCGGGAAGCGGACTGGCTCGCGGAAAACGATTGGAAGCGTCTGACAACCGTTTCGCCCGGCTCAAGCGTCACGGTGCTTCGTCTCGATCCCCTTAACGAACTGAACATAGTGCAGATATTGGAATGCAAGGGCGTCAAAGATCCCCAGGCCTTTATGGAAAACGCCCGGAAACGGAGGATTGACGGACTGCTCCAAAACCCGCTGACACTTGAGTTGCTGGCCACTGTTATAGCACGTAACGAACAATGGCCGGAGAGTCGCCTGCAAACCTTTGAGCAAGCCTGTTCGCTCCTGGTAGGTGAGCACAATCTGGAACACAAAATCGCCGGACAGCCGGCGACTACGAATCAGCTGTTGGACGCCGCCGGGCGACTTTGCGCTGTCCAACTGATTTCGGGAATAGTTGGGTACACCAAGGGCACCGGAAATCCTGATTCGGACTTCCCGGATCTGGAGGGAATTGAAGCCGAAGAAAACCCACACGCGATGCATTCAGTGCTTTCAACAAAGCTGTTCAGGGCAGAATCGGGTTCGTTGAACCGTTTCAGCCCGATTCACCGCCACGTGGCCGAATTCCTTGGGGCATGGTACCTCGCCCGGCGAATCGAAGACGGACTCCCTTTCAGGCGGATCCTTACTCTCATTACGGGAGAAGACGGTATTGTGGTATCCGCGCTGAGAGGGTTGTCCGCCTGGCTCGCCGCGCATTGCAGGGGTGCCCGAAGTGTGCTCATCGAGCAGGATCCCGTCGGTGTCGGACTCTACGGTGACGTTCGTACGTTTTCACCTGATGAGAAACGGGCACTTATGGAAACCCTGAGTAGTGAAGTGTACCGACTCGGTTCAATTCAGACGGCGCCTGCTTTCGGGCCTCTTGCCACGCCGGGAATGGAACCCATTCTCAGAGACACTCTGAGTCACGGGAGTCGCGAAAGCGAACACCAGATGTTCGTGAGTTTTGTACTCAGATTCCTGTGCGAAGGGTCGCGACTGAAGGGTCTTTCCGGTTTACTGCTCGATATCGTCCGTGACGAGTCGAGGTGGCCGGGCATCAACGAGTTAGCCCTCAATGCATTCATACACTTCGAGGACGACAAGACGGCAAACTCCAAACTCAAGAAGCTCTTGATAGAGATTCAGGACGGAATCGTCTCCGACCCTGATCACGAACTGCTGGGAATTTTGCTATGGCATCTGTACCCCAGGGAACTACCTCCCATTGAGGTCTGGAATTACCATTGGTCTTCAAGCGACCAGAGTTCGTTAATTGGATACTACAAGCTGTTCTGGAGTATTGGCCTTGTCCAACAGTCGAATAATGAGCAAGTCGTGGCACTCCTCAATGACCTGCGTGAACGGCGTCTTGGTTCTGGCACGGATCAGGTAAACGTCCATCCCTTCGAAGACTTCCCCCTCAGGTTGTTAGCTAGAGGATTGCACGTTCAGGGAGATCAACTGGATACCCAACATCTGTACGACTGGCTGGACTCAGGTCTCGCGGCGGACACCGTTAGAGACAATTCTGTCGCTGAGATACGAACCTGGCTCGAAAAACGTCCACAGATTCAAAAGAACGTCATCATTGAAGGCTTGAATCGCTGTCCTCAATCTGACGATTTCAGGTATTGCGCGTTCAGCGTTCAAAAGCGTCTGTTCGGCGCCGACCTGCCGGCGGACTTTGGACACTGGTGTCTCAAACAGGCCGTACAAATGACCAGCGCAGACTCATTGATTGCAGATCATCTCTTGGAACTCGCCTGGCGGTGTTACACGGAGCGACGCGGTAACAATGGCCTGTCGCTTGAACTACTGAAGGAGAATTCACGGAACAACAATGCGCTGATGAGTATGTATCTCGATCAAGGCGGAGTTCCAAGCTCCAGTCCAGGGGCTGATCGCGTGGAAGACAGGGACACGCGCAAAGCCATTTATATTGATCGGCGCCGGAGGGAAGAAAAGCAATGGCTGGACGAAGTCCGGTCCAACGAAGCCGCGCTACGCGAGAACAGGGCTGCGCCAGTTCTACTTCACGAAATCGCAAGGATTTACTTCGGTAACTTTTTTGGCTTTAACGCAAATGATGCTCCGAGGGCCATCGAGAAACGCTTTCGAGGTGAACCCGGTTTGATCGACGCTGCGTTCGCCGGACTTCGTGGTACTGTTATGCGTGAGGATATCCCCAAACTTCAGGAGATTATAGATATTAGAGAGACGGGCCGTATGCACGCCCTTGGTTGGCCCTTCCTTGCGAGCCTGGCAGAATCGGATAGGAAAGTTCCGGTAGAAATGTCTCGATGGGATGAAGAGCGGGTCCGAACGGCAATTGGGTTCTACTATTGTACGCCCCACGGGGAATATCGGCCTGACTGGTATGCTCGGATTCTTGAGAAGCGCCCGGGTATCGTCGCCGACGTTCAGGTCCGATTCGCTCGATCGGAATTGCGCAGTGGTCGACACAGTATATACAAACTCTGGGAACTGGCGCACGACCCGTCGCACGCGGAAGTTGCCCGGCTGGCGAGCGTCCGCCTCCTGCGTTCTTTTCCGACACGATGCAAGACTGAACAGATTGACGCGCTGGACTATCTCCTCTGGTCTGCACTACGATATGCCGACCGCACGTTGTTCAGAGAACTGATTGAATCAAAACTGTCCCGCAAGAGCATGAACGACGCTCAGCGCGTGCATTGGTTGGCGGTCGCGGCAATAGTCGCACCTGAGTCATATACAGAGCATCTTATAAACTACGTGGAAGGTCAAGAAAATCGGATCCGTCAGTTCCTGGGATTTTTACCCGACGTAATTTCTCCCGCAGGTGGTTCACTTTCTGATATCAATCTGGGAGTTAGAGTATTGGAAGTTTTCGTTCGGCTTATAGCAGCCTACGTCGGACCGCACCAAAGATGGGATGATGAATCCGATGATGACAAGGGCGGCATCGTTGGACCTGAAATGCAAGCCGTATGGCTTGTCGATAATCTGATTCAACGACTCGCGGGCAGGTCCGGCGACACCGCGAGTGCCGCGCTGGACAGACTTCTCGAGGAAAATATGCTTTCGGCTTGGCACGACGTCCTGTCACGCGCGAGAGATTACCAACGGGTAATCCATCGCGACACCGGCTATCGCCATCCGGAAATTCGGGAAGTCTGCCGGACCCTGGACAGTGGCAGCCCCGCCAACGCGGCGGACCTTGCCGCACTCGTGGTGGACAGGTTGGACGAAATTGCCACACAGATCATGTCCGGAAACACCGATGATTGGCGGCAGTATTGGAATGAGGATCAGCACGGACGACCTCGCGGTCCGAAAAGCGAGAATTCGTGCCGGGATGCGCTGCTTTCGGATCTGCGCGTACGCCTTTCAAGTGAACTGGATGCGCAACCGGAGGGACAGTACGCCAGGGACAAACGTGCCGACATTCGCGTATCGTCGGGCCGGGATTATCAAGTGCCGATCGAAATAAAAAAGAACGACCATTCCCATCTTTGGACCGCGATAAAGACGCAGTTGATCGCTAAATATACTCGAGATCCGGATACTTCCAGACACGGCATCTATCTGGTATTTTGGTTCGGCAAGGCGTTCACCCGACGTTCTCCATCGGGATCCCGTCCGGACACACCCGATGAACTGCGGGAACAGCTGAAGGCGACGCTTTCCCATGAGGAATCCCGTAGGATAGCCGTCGTTGTTATCGACGTCAGCGGGAAAGAAACGAACTCGGGATAATGCCGATTAGAAATCGGCGCAATCGGCAGGTCTTGCTGGAAGGGATGCCTCTTTGCCACGTGCAACTGCATCCAGCGTTCTTGCCGGCTATATCGAATGATGTTTCTCAGGGTAGACGAATCTGCTGGATATCCTACCAAACTTAGTCTTCATTTCCTCTTCATTTCAAAACCAGCGCAGTAAAAACAGCAAGTTATACAACTTTCTACGAGTTGATTTCACCTTCGTTTCCTTCTTATTTCCCGTCGTGCGTGCACTCTGAATGTCGAATTGAAGTGTCTCAGTCTACGGGCCGCCCCTTCCTCATCGCGACCCGAAGTCACGCTCGTCGTCGCGGTTCGTCTTCAGGCCGGCCGCGTCGAGGCAGCGGTCCGTCTCTGCGACCAGGTCCCGGTATCGGGCGCTTTCGAAATATGCCCTGGCTCTGCCCGTCGTCTGAAGGCCGGTCTTGTCGGTATAACGCATCGACCCGGTGTAGACGTCGTCAGCGGCGTCTTTCAGCAGCCCGGCGAACCGGGCCGGCTCGCAGTGGAGCAGCGGCGCCACCGCCGCGGTGACGTGAATGCCCATTGACTTGAGGCGTCGCATGGTATTCAGCCGGACGTGGATGCGCGGGGCGTGCGGCTCCAGCTTCCTCCGCACGCGGTCGTCGTCCGTGGGTATGGAAAAACACACGCGCAGAGGGGATTTAAACGTCCTCAGCAATTTCGCGTCGTCTAGAACCAGGTGGCTCCGCGTATGCACCACAACGTCTTTCGGGTTGCTGTCCTCCAGCACGCCCAGGCAGCGGCGGGTCAGCCGGTACTGTCGTTCCACGTATTGATACGGGTCGGTGGCCGAGCCCACGAAGATCCGCCGGCCCCAGATCTTGTCCCGAGCCCTGCCGAGCAGATACGGCGCGTTCGTCTTCGGCTGCACCCACGCGCCCCACGGCAGGGGATGTTCCACGGCATAGTGGTACTTCATCACGTAGCAATAGGCGCACCCCATCCCGCAGCCCATGTACGGATTCAGGGTGTATCGGGTGACGGGAGGGCCGTCCTGCGGCATCAGTACGGAACGCGCCGCGGTCTCTTCGACTTCCAGGTGGGCATGCGCCATGTCCCGAATATACTGCACAAATGTTCATATATCAAGAAAGAAAAGCTATCAGTTAAGAGCGGGTAGACGTGAGAAGGTAGAGATCGCATGCCGTAAAGGGTTTCTTCTCATGCCGCAGGCAAGTAGGTGGAACCTATCGGGCACGGACTTCCTCTCCCGTCTTCCCTCTACCCTCTCACCGCCTTTAGTCGACCTCTCTCCCACCGGGAGAGAGGGGGGAAAGGCGGATTTCGCTCTTTCAATGCATTTCACAACTGGCGACCGGGGGTATAGGGTAGAGAGCCACACCCGGCCCCACGACCTGGTGAGAGGGGAGACGTTAGACGGGAGAGATTGCCTGCCTTGCGAGGTTTCTTCTCGTGCCAAAGGCAAGGAGGAATATCTCATCTGGCAAGGATTTCATCTACCGTCTACCCTCTTCCCTCTACCCGCATTTCATCTACCCCCTTCTTTGGTTGTTTCATGCAACCCAATTCCATCCGCCGGCGTTTCATGGGGAGAGATTGCCGATTCCCCCTCGCGGCATCAGGAATAACGTCCGGCTGCCCGGTTTGTTACAATCAGTCGCCTCTATCCGATGCGACGCGTTTAGCCCGGATGCCGGAAATTCCAGGAGGATTCCAGATGAAAACCACGCTCGTGCTGTTGTTCACCGCTGCCGTTCTCGTTGCCGCCCTGGCCCTGGGCGCCAGGGACGGCAGTTCCGAAACAAAAGACACGGAGCAGGCCACGTTTGCCGGCGGCTGCTTCTGGTGCATCGAAGCCCCATTCGATAAGCTGGAGGGCGTTGTGTCCGCGGTTTCCGGCTATACCGGCGGGGAAATCCGGAATCCCACCTACGGCCAGGTCAGTAAGGGCATTACCCGGCACATCGAGTCGGTGCTGGTCACGTACAACCCTTCAGTGGTCACGTACGCGCAATTGCTGGACGTTTACTGGATGCAGTTCGACCCCACCGACGCGGGGGGGTCGTTCTATGACCGGGGCCATCAATACTCGTCCGCTATCTTCTACCATGACGAGAAGCAGAAAGAGCTGGCGGAAGCCTCGAAGCAGGCCCTTGAGAAATCCGGTCGCTTCAACGCCCCCATCGTGACGCCCATCCGGCCCGCGGAAACCTTTTATCGGGCGGAGGAGTATCACCAGGATTACTACAGGAAGAAGCCGGCCCACTACAACCGCTACCGGAAGGGATCCGGCCGCGACCGATTCATCGAAAAGACCTGGGGGCGGGACAAAGCGGCCAAATCTTCCAGCGGGACCTGGAACAAACCCCCCGACGCGGAGCTGCGCCGGAAACTGACGCCGCTGCAATGGAACGTGACCCAGGAAGACGGTACCGAGCGTCCGTTTCGCAACGAGTACTGGGACAACAAGAAGCCGGGCATCTACGTGGATATCGTGTCGGGCGAGCCCCTCTTCAGTTCAACCCACAAATACCGGTCGGGTACCGGATGGCCGAGTTTCACGCAGCCGCTCGTGACCGAACACGTAGTTGAGCACGTGGACAACAGCCTCTACATGACCCGAACGGAGGTGCGCAGCAAATACGGGGATTCCCACCTCGGCCACGTATTCAACGACGGGCCCGCGCCGACCGGGCTGCGCTATTGCATCAATTCGGCCTCGCTGCGGTTCATCCCCGCGGATGAACTGAAGGCTGCCGGGTACGTCAGGTACCAGAGCCTGTTCAAGGACCTGGCGGTGTCCGCGGGCCAACCGTCTGAGTAGTACATCGGCTGCCAACGACGCTTGGAGGGTGGAGCGGACGTTCCTGTCTGCACATGAAAACCTGTTGGGATCACCGCTGTCCAAATCTGGATCGTCCACGCGTTGGCATACGACAGCGTAGACCGCTTCGGCGCCTCCCGAACCCCCACATGGATCAGCTTGCCCAGACAACACGAGAGCCCATCGCAGATCTCACGTAACGAGTGCGCTTGCGCCAACTGGCAGAACAGCATCGCCACAAACAGTTCCCAGCACGTGAACCCTTTCGTGTATCGCTATGCCCGGTGCGCTTTCACCGAATGCTGAAACTGGTTGCGAGGGAATAAATCCAACAGTTGACTGAACAGACTGGCTGTGCGTACCATGCACCTATCCTCCGAGATGTGGTTCATGGATTCTTGTTTTGCCCTTACAATACCCACGATGCTTCCCGCATGAGTGTGGATTCCTCGCGAAAAACCGCCATACCATCGCCCCGAGCAACGTCGTAGCTTGCCACCGCTCTGTTAGGACGCGCCTACACCGTATATCCTCGACACACGCTCCTCCAAAGTTCCAACGCTGACCACTTTCAATACGTCCCTGTTACAACCGTTTTCGGAGCGGACTCAAGGTTTATTTCGAGAAGACCCTGGAACTCAAATTACACCATCCTCAAGCCGCTCATATCCGGCAGTGGCTGAAGTAGATCCGGGTATAGGAAAATCGACACTTGACGAACGATTCAACGTCAGAATCGATCCAACCTCCCGAGCGCGTGATCTCACGACCGGCCATCATCGCCGCGGTATTCCTGGCACTACACGTCGTACCGCTCTTCTGGCCGTCCAGTCCCTTGTGGGGCGTGGATTTCCTCATCTATCTTCCCGCGCCTTTACGGGGTGTCTTCATTCTGCTGGCTGTCCTGATGTTTCTCCCCGCGTTCCGCCGACAAGTCCGCGCATGGGTCGGTCGCCTTCCGCTCTCGCTTTGGGGTTGTGGCCGCCGCGTCCGGATCACGCGAGGCTTGGTAATCTTGACCGCACTGATTGGTTTTTTCGTGTTTTCCTCCGCCCGGCACTTCCTGGGCGACGGGTACGTCCTGCTTGGAAAACTCGACGCGGAATACTGGCACGACAAAAATCGAGCGCCGCTCACCTACGCCCTTATAGGTACCCTGCACAGTCTGGGCAGCGTCCTGTGGGAAACCGCAGAAAACACCTACCGTCTATACAGCTACATTTCAGGAACCCTGTACGTTCTACTTTCCTTTCCGATTGCCGCCGCCCTTGGCAAGAACGGCCTGGAAAGATCCATCTTTCTTGCGTTTCTCCTTACCGCAGGTTTCGTCCAACAATTCTTCGGTTACGTGGAGAATTACGCCCTGTACCTGCCCGGCCTGCTTCTCTACCTCTTTCTGGGACAGCGCACATTCGAAGACCGATTGTCCCTTGCTGTTCCCGCGCTTCTGCTAGGCATGCTGGTCGCATTCCACAGGGTTCTCGCGTTCATGGGGCCGTCCCTGTTGTACCTGGCCTACCGTGATTTTCGTCGCAGACATGGAAGAATCCCATCCTGGAAAAATACCCTCGCCACCACAGCCGGCCTTTGCTGCCTTCCCCTCAGCGCGGCATTCTTCCTGGCGTTGAGTGGCGTCGGCTTCGAGGCCTACACTCAGTTGCCGAGGGATGGCGAGTTTCTGCCCCTGTTCGAGCAACCAGGGTATAATGCGCAGTATCGCATTTTCTCATTCCAGCATCTCCTGGATTTTGTAAACCTGCAACTGCTGTCAGCCCCGGCAGCGTGCATGGCCATATTCCTTGTCAGGACGATTCATCCGGGTAGCCAGGCATTCCTCACCATTAGCGCCGCGATTCCTCTCTTTTTCACTTTCTTGGCCAAACCAAACCTCGGCGCCTTTCGCGATTGGGACGTTCTATCTCTTGCAGCGCTACCTCTCACGTTGTGGATGTCCATCGCATTTGTCGAACGAATACGCAGCCGTGAGCAGCTCATCCACGGCGCCGTTCTTATCTGCGGGTCTGCTGCGCTCCACACTTTTCTCTGGATTGGCGTCAACGCAAGCGCCGAACCGGCGGAAGCACGGTTTACAAGTCAGTTGGCCAGGCTTACCGGACACGCGAGTAATGTCGGGTGGTCTGAATATGGCGGATTCTACCAGAGGCAGGACAACCCGTCAGCGGCCCTCCCGGCACTCAAGCGTGCGCTGGACGCCGATCCGACCCATTTCAATAAGTGGATACTCGTCGGCAATATTCATTGGAGAATGGGGCAGACGCCAGAAGCGATTACGCATTACCAAAAGGCCGCTGAACTCCGTCCCGACCGTGCTACCCCGTTTATGAACCTTGGCGTGGCCTATAGCGACTTGGGTCAGTTCGAAAAGGCAATCGAATACGCCCTGAAAGCCACCGAGTTGCAACCCGATCTGGCAACCGCTCACACTAAACTCGGCGAATTATACGGGAGGACCGGCAAATTTGACAAAGCCCTGGAACACCTCGAAAAAGCGCTCCAACTCCAGGGAGAAAAAGCGAACGCGAAGACCTACGTGCGCATCGGCGGCACTTATTACGACATGAGGGAACACGAAAAAGCGATCCCATATCTCAAAAGGGCCATTCAACTGAATCCCAAATACGCAAACGCACACCTGCTTTTGGGCATGACCTATCTTTCCTTGAAGCGCTCTGACCGGGCCAGGTTTCATTTCGAGAAAACCCTCGAACTCCAACCCAACCATCCTCGAGCCGATCCGATCAAACAGTGGCTCAGGCGAACCGGTGAATAGCGTCTTTTTTTAGATTTTCTTGACAACATCCAGTAGTGAGGACCTCTCGCCCCTGCCTGCCTGCGCCGAGGTCTGCTCGGCAGGCAGGCCCCCTCAGACTAACCTCAATCGGAAAAAAACAGCAACGCGGCGACGCGATAAAACCCTCCGAAACGGGGTGTTATCGACGTATGGAAGGACGTTTTTTCCCTTCACGTCCAGTGACCTGGTGTATCCTGGTAATCCGCCGTCTAATCGCCTTTATTTACCCGAATTCAAAAAATACTGCAACCGGGCGTCGTGATAAAATCCTCCTAAACAGGGTGATAACGTCGTATGGAAGGACATCTTTTCAGTTGACGTCCAGCAACCTGGTGTATCCTGGTAATCCGCAGTTTAATCGCCTTTATCGACCTGCACATATACGAACTAACGTCACCGAAAAACGACGAATCCTGGTTAACAAGCACATATTCGAATTAACGTCCCCGAAGACTTACGAATCAAGGTTAGTCACGCGTGTGTTAAAAAAAGCGCATCGCCCTGAAGGTCCTGGACGATGCGCTCTTTTATATCTGTGAGTTTCCCTATCCGGTGATCTCGTCGGTAGAAACGACGGTGACGCCGCGGGCCTTCCAGCCTTCCACGAGCGTTTCTCCGCGTTCGGGGAAGATAGCCTGTGTGGCGTCCAGCACCAGTTGAACGGGGGCCGTGTTTCTCTTGAGAAAGCCGTCGATCGCGTAGGCATTGCAGACGTCCAGGGCAACGCCGTACAGCACGATGCGCCCGGGCCTGACGGCGTTCAGAACGGGTTCCACGTTCCGGTTGGTGAACACGTCGAAGCGCTGTTTGCGGAAGATGACCTCGCCCGTGTGGTTCCGGACCCGCTCGCCGAGTTCCGCGGTATCTTCCGCGCCGCCGTCGATCCACAGCGGATTTACCGGACGTGTCTCCTTGACCTTTCGCTGGCCCGGGGTGTCCTTGAGACAATGCGGCGGAAAGGTGTCCAGGAAGTCGGGCGAGTCCGAGATCTCCGGATCGTCCGGGTTGTGGAAGTCTACCGACCCGAAGATGGGGATATTACGCTGACGGGCGCAGGCCGTGAGCCGTTCCAGGTTGGGCAGGATTTTCTCCGCCTCCCGGATGTAGAGCTTTCCGTCCGGCATGATGAAGTCGTACTGTGTGTCCACGTCCCAGAAGATGATTTCGGGCATCGTCTCTTCCCCTGAATTTTTCCGAAAAAGATACGGCAAACCGGAATTGATGACAAGTGCGGCGCCGTTCGACAGGCCCTTCGACCCGTTCAGGTCGACGCTCAGGAACCGGCCCCTGAGCCGCTCCCTGAGCTTGTCGAAGGGTCGGCGAAGGATATCGAATTGGATACCGACCGGATAGCGAAACGAGGGCATTTCGACAAGCTCAATGACCACGTTTCGGCGAACGAAGGCAATTCGACAAGCTCAGGGAAATCAACTTGGATAGACGGGATTAGTCGAGAGTCTATCTGGGGGTCTCATCAGGCCCGGCGGCGAGTTTCTGCATGAATATACCCGCGGCCACCGAGACGTTGAGAGAAGCAACCGATCCAGTCGATGGAATTCTGCAGGTGGCGTCGCACTTGTCCAGCGTGAGCCGGCGTAGCCCGCGTTCCTCGTTGCCCACCACCAGCAGCCAGGGCCGGTCGGCCGCGATCCGGTCCAGGCCGGTGTCGGCGTGTTCCGACGTGCCCAGGATCCAGACGTTCGCCTTCCGCGCCAGGTCGAGCGCCCGGCTGAGATTGGCCGGGAAGCTGAATGGCACGTGTTCGACGCCTCCGGATGCGACGTCGTACACGGTATCCGTAAGCGGGGCGGAACGGTCCCGCGTGACCAGAATGCCGCGGACGCCGAAGAAGGCGGCGGTGCGAAAGATCGCCCCGACGTTGTGCGGGTCCTGCACGCGGTCGAGCGCGAGCCAGAGTCCGTCCGGGGGCACGTTCGCGAAGAGATCCTGTACAGGGACCGCGCGTCGTTCCTTGACGACGGCCTCGGCGCCGCGGGCGCGGCCCGTCCGGTTTTGCCTCCGGGATGCGCGGGTCTGGCCCGCGATCTTGACGCCGATTTCCGCGGCGGACGACCGGATCCGGCCCCACGGTCCGGCGACGGGGTCCGGCAGGCGGATTTCGTAGACGTCCTGGGGCCGGGCTTCCAGCACGGCCAGGATGCTGTGAGGATTCTTGAGGTGGAGAGGCATCGCGGTTTTCTGTATTCGCGGTCGTGTCGGGCTATCCGAACTTTCCTTCCGTATGCTGCCGGCGGATAACTTTCTTGTCCAGTTTTCCGACGCTGGTTTTGGGGATCTGCTCCACGAAGACGATTCTGTCGGGTACCCAGTATTTCGGAAATACGGACGCGAGGTGCGCCAGGAGCGCCTCGGCCGTGACGGGGTCCGTGTTGGGCGACCGTACGGCGATGGCGAAGGGACGTTCCGTCCATTTCGCGTCGGGAACGGCGATGACGGCGGCCTCGGTGACGGCCGGATGGCCCATGAGCGTGTTCTCCAGCGCCACGCTCGAAATCCACTCGCCGCCGCTCTTGATGAGGTCTCTTGTCCGGTCCGTGATGGTGAGGAAGCCGTCCGGGCTCATCGAGCCCACGTCGCCGGTCCGGAACCACCCGTCGGCCGTGAAGTGATCGGGCGTGGGGTCCTGCTTGTAATAGCTTTCGATCACCCACGGGCCCCTGACCTGAATCTCGCCCATGCTGCGGCCGTCCCAGGGCGCTTCGTTGCCCGAATCGTCCACAATCCGCATGTCAACGCCGCAGATGGGATACCCCTGGGTGGCCTTCACGTCCCACCTGTCCGCGTCCGGAAGGGCGCGATGGTGGCGCTGCAGCCGGGAGACGGTACCCAATGGCGAGAGTTCGGTCATTCCCCAGGCGTGTACGACCGGCACGTTGAGTTCGGTTTCGTAGGCTTCGATCAGGCCGCGCGGCATGGCCGCCCCGCCGACGATCAGGGCGCGAATGCAGGAGACGTCGCGCGGATTGACCTTCAACTCTTCATACAGTCCGGTCCAGATGGTGGGGACGCCGGCGGGAACCGTGACGCCTTCCTCCGCGATCGTCCTCCCAAGGGCGCCGGGATTCAGGTGGGGTCCGGGGAGAACCATCTCCGCGCCGGCCATGGCGCATGCATACGGCAGTCCCCAGGCCATGGCGTGGAACTGCGGTACGACCGGCATGACGACGTCCGATTCGACAAGGCCCACGGCGTTGGACTGATTCACGCCGAGCGTGTGCAGAAACATCGAACGGTGCGAGTACAGCGCGCCCCGGGGCTCGCCGGTGGTGCCGCTGGTGTAGCAGAGGCCCATGGCCGTGTCTTCGTCCAGTGCGGGCCATTCGTACGATTCGCTGCCGCCGGCGATCAGGGCTTCATAGCCCAATGCGTCGCCAGGGTCGATCCGGATACCCGGTTTGACATTGAACAGGACGATGCACGGGCAGCGGTCGAGTCTGGCCGCCACGGCTTTGAATCGCGGAAGCAGCGTCGCATCCACGAAAATGGCCTTGTCATCCGCGTGGCTGATGATATACGCCAGTTGATCCGGAGAGAGGCGGATGTTCAGGGTATGGCAGACGGCGCCGCTGCAGGGCACGGCGAAATACAGCTCCAGGTGCTGGTGATTGTTCCACGCGAAGGTGCCTACGCGGTCGCCGGGTTCGATTCCCAGGCCGCAGAGCGCGCTGGCGAGCCGCTTCGACCGGCTGTGAAGATCCGCGTAGGTGTATCGGTACACGTCTCCGTCGGGCAATACGGTGGTGATGCGTTTTCGGGGGTACAGACGGTTGGCGTGCTCCAGGATCCGCTCCATGGTGAGGGGGTAGTCCATCATGAGGCCTTGCATGGATTGCGCTCCTCGGTAGTTAGCAGTCCGTTGGCGCGCCGCTGCCGTCCGTTTCCATACGTCGGTCTACGGGAGGTATTCTTCAGGGGTGAACGCGTCCACCCTCACCGCCTGGTCTCGGGCGGTTTCCGCGCGGCGGAACAGCTCCGCGTCTTCCTGTGTGATCAGCTCTTTTTCCATGGCCTGTTCGACCAGCCGGTGGGGGTCCCGGCCGGAAAGCAGGCCTGCGCGTGCGGCTTTCTTGATGATGCCGGAAATGGGTTCGGCCCT
Organism: Gemmatimonadota bacterium; assembly: GCA_028877215.1. GTDB lineage: Bacteria > Latescibacterota > UBA2968 > UBA2968 > JAAXHE01. The sequence continues at coordinate 219,511 of JAPPFJ010000012.1, forward strand.
GCAGGAAAGCACGAATGCGGCTTCGAGCCGGCCCAGGGCTTCGCCGTCGGAGTCCGGCAGGTATATGTCCGAGGTCAGCGCGTCCCGGTCGGGCCCGGGCGTCCGCATGGCGCGGGCGACGTCGCCTCCCAGGGCGTCGGAAGGCATCCGGCCGATCGGGTTGAGGCGAGACCAGAGCGCGACCGGGTAGCGGAACAGCAGACCCAGGCCTGGGAAGACGCGCAGGTTCCGGAACAGGCCGCTGAATCCGAGCTGAATCTGCGCGAACGCGTATTGCATCGCCCAGTGTAGATAGGGCAGGTGGCCCGGTCTGCGCCCTTCCGCTTCAAATCGGCGCATGACGGCGGTGCCCAGGTACATCCATGACAGGATATCCGCGAAGCGGCCGGCCAGTTTCTCTTCCTTTTTCAGGGCGCCGCCCAATGAGATCAGGGCCACGTCGGCCAGGAAGGCGAATGAAGCGGACGTCCAGGCCAGCTTGCGATAGTACCGGGACGCGGGCCCCCGCACCGGCGAAGCGGCCAGGTATCCGCGCGACAGGCTCAGGAGCGCGGCGCGGAACGCGTTGCGGATGACGTGGCCCGCGTGGGCCCAGAATGCGCGGTCGAACGCGCGCAGGTTGCCCGTCTTGAGCGCCTGTATTTCATCATAGATGTACGGATGGCACCGGATCGCGCCCTGACCGAACGTGATAAAGGTCCGCGTGAGGATATTCGCGCCTTCCACGGTGATGGCGATGGGCGCCCAGAGATACATCCGGGCGAGCAGGTTTCTCGGACCCTGGGCGATGGCGTTTCCAGCCAGGATGTCCATCCCGTCCAGAATGGCGCGCCGGTGGAGCTCCGTGAGATTGAATTTGACGATGGCGGAGACAACCGCCGATTTCTCGCCCGCGTCCAGGCCGCCGCAGGTGAAACGCCTCGCGGCTTCCATCAGGTAGGTAAAGCCGCCGATACGGGCGAGCGGCTCCTCCACGCCCTGGAACCGGCCGATGGATAGGCCGAACTGTTTACGTACGGTGGCGTGGGCGCCCGCCACCCGCGCGGTCAGCTTGGCGCCGAAGGCCGCGGTTGCCGGCAGCGAGATGCCGCGCCCCGCGGCGAGGGATTCCATGAGCATGCGCCACCCCTGGCCGGCGCATTCCGTACCGCCGATGATGGCATCGGCCGGAACGACGACGTCCCTGCCCTCGGTGGGGGCATTGTGAAAGGGCACGCCCATTGGATCGTGCCGTCTGTCCACCACAACGCCCGGCGTGTCGCGGGGAACGAGAGCGCAGGTGATGCCCGGGTTGGCGCCCCTGCCGAGCAGATTGTCCGGATCCTTGAGTTTGAAGGCCAGGCCGATCAGTGTGGAGATGGAAGCGAGCGTAATATATCGCTTTTTCCAGTTCAAACGCAGATACGGCCGCCCATCCTCGCCCATGAAGACGACCCCGCTGGACCGGATGCTGCCGGCGTCGGAACCGGCGTTCGGCTCGGTGAGGGCAAAGCAGGGGATCTCCTCGCCGCGCGCAAGGCGCGGCAGGAAGTGGTCTTTCTGTTCCCGGGTGCCGTAATGGATCAGCAGTTCGGCCGGTCCGAGCGAATTGGGCACCATAACGGTAACGGCGAGAGGCATGGAGCGGGAGGCCAGCTTGCCGACAATGGCGCTGTGAGCCGAGACGGAGAATCCAAGGCCGCCGAATGCTTCCGGGATGATGATCCCGTAGAATCTTTGTTCTTTGAGATAATCCCAAAGTTCCAGCGGCAGGTCCCGGTCCCGGTGAATCCGCCAGTCGTCTGCCAGCCGGCACGCGGCTTCCACGGGGCCGCTGAGGAATGCGCGTTCCCTTTCGTTCAAATCGGGATAGGGTTCGGCGTTCAGACGTCTGAAGTCGGGTTTGCCGGAGAAGAGGTCGGCGTCGATCCATACGCTTCCGGCTTCGATGGCGGCCTGTTCGGTGGGCGAGATGACAGGAAGGAGGCGGAGCGCCTTGAGGATTTTGAGGATTCGGGAGGAAATCAGGTTGCGGCGCAGCGGCCGCACGTTAAGGAGCAGCGCGAGGGCGCCGAAGCCCCACCAGAGGCCGCCGGGAGCGCCGAACGTCCATAGACCCGCGCCCGAGAGGACCGTCCACAGCCACAGCGGCGCGCCCGTAAAACCCAGGACGCATACGAGAACCGCGATGCCAATGGTTTCGACGTACGAAAAGGAAAGGACGCCGAAGGACGAAGTCAGAACGTCCATGCATTTCACACCTTTAGCAGCCCGGATGGGCCTTTTTATCGGACTGTTAGATTCTCAAAGACTCCCGCGGCGCCCATACCGCTGCCGATACACATGGTACAAATGCCGTACCGGACGTCGCGGCGAACCATTTCATGCAGAAGGGTGGCGGTGAGCTTGGCGCCGGTGCAGCCCAGCGGATGGCCGAGCGCGATGGCCCCGCCGTTGACATTGACGATATCCTGGTTCAGGCCCAGTTTGCCGATGACGGCGAGCGCCTGCGCCGCGAAGGCCTCGTTCAGTTCGATCAGACCGATATCTCCCAGGGTGAGACCCGCCTGCCCGAGCGCTTTCGGCACGGCTTCGGCCGGACCGATGCCCATGACTTCCGGCGCGACGCCGGCCACCGCATAACCCGCGAGCCGCGCTATGGGTTCCACCTGCAGTTCCCTGGCCGTCCGCCCGCTCATCACCACCGTTGCGGCAGCGCCGTCCGAGACCTGCGAGGCATTCCCCGCGGTGACGGTGCCGCCCGCGCGAAAGACCGGCCTGAGCCGGGCAAGGGCGCCCGCGCTGGTATCGGCGCGAGGCCCTTCGTCGGCCCTGAACGTCGTCTCGATGGATGTCGTCCTTCCGTTGTCGTACACCGTGTCCGCCACGTGGAGGGGCACGATCTCGTCGTTGAAGCGGCCTTCCGCGGCGGCGGCGAGCGCACGCTGGTGGGAACGCAGGGCAAAGAGGTCCTGTTCCTCACGGGAGATGTTCTCGCTTTCCGCCAGGTTTTCAGCGGTGTTTCCCATGTCGATGTAGAGGTCGGGGTCCTCCCGGGTGATGTCCGGGTCCGGCATGAAGTTGTTTCCGCCCATGGGCACCAGGCTCATGGACTCGGCGCCGCCGGCCACGATCACGTCGGCCTGTCCCGCGGAGACCGCCTGGTGCGCCATCGCGATGGATTGCAGCCCGGATGCGCAAAAACGGTTGATGGTTACGCCGGGAACCGTATCGGGCAGGCCCGCCTTCTGTGCGACGACGCGACCGAGAACCATGCCCTGCTGCGCTTCCGGAAACGCGCAGCCCATGATCACGTCGTCGATACTTTCGGGCTGAAGGCCCTCCACGCGGCCGATGGCGCCGTTGACGGCGGCCGCGCCCAGGGTTTCGGGCCGCACGTTGCGCAGGACCCCTCTCCCGGCTTTACCCACGGCCGTGCGAACGCTGCTGACGATGTATGTTTCCTCGCTCATGACGGACAACACCTCTCATGTCCGGTGACCTGGTTTATCCTGGTAATCCGCCGTCTAATCGCCTTTATTTACAAGCACATATTCGAATTAACGTCCCCGCAGACTTTCGAATCAAGGTTAGCCTCAATTCCGATTCGAAAAAAGAGAACAGTCAAGTCGGCCACAAAAGCACAGAAGGCACAGAAGGGATCGGTGCAGAACGTCGTGCGCCACAACGTCTTGATTATGCGGCTAAAACGCCACTGATGACGCATAAAGCGAGAAAGCGTCAAAACAAGCCCTGCCTTTGCTCCCTCTCTCCCGGTGGGAGAGAGGGCCGGGGAGAGAGGTCTGCGGGGCCGGGTGGAGGAGCAGCTTTTGCTCTTGCCTTTCGATTTTAGCTGACCGCTGACGGCTGATCGCTCTGTCTGAGGGGTCGGGGGGAGAGGTTCCGTTCCCGTCCAGTAACCTGGTTTATCCTGGTAATCAGCAGTTTGATCGCCTTTATCAACTTGCACATATACGAATTAACGTTTCCGAAAAACATACGAATCACGGTCAGCCCCTATTCGAAAAATACAGCAACCGGGTGTCGTGATAAAACTCTCCGAAACAGGGTGTTAACGTCGTATGGATGGACATTTTTTCAGTTGACGTCCAGCAACCTGGTTTATCCTGGTAATCAGCAGTTTAATCACCTTTGTCAACTTGCACATATTTGGTTTAACGTCAACAAAAACATACGAATCATGGTTAGTTTCGCAGGGGTCTGTTGGTGCGCAGAATGCTGTGGATCCGTTCCCGGGTCTTCTGTTCGCCGGTCAGGGCGACAAAGACTTCGCGCTCCAGTTCGAGAAGGTAGTCCTCGTGTACATTCGCCGGGCCTGTAAGGTCGCCGCCGGTCAGCACGTAGGCGAACCGGTTGGCCAGAAAGCGGTCGTATTCGCTGATGAAACCCGAGCGGAGCATATTGTGGGTTGTCACCTCGAACCGGGCGCGGGCCGGCTGCCCGAGAACCCGGATGGCATTGCGGACCGGGGGCGGCGCGTACCCCTGGACGGAAAGGCGCAGGACTTCCTGACGGGCGGCCTGGAGCCGGAGGTCCTGGTTCATGACGATGGGCGAACCGGCGGCCAGAAATCCGTATTCCCGCGCCTGATGGGCGCTGTTGGATACCTTCGCCATGGCCACCGTTTCGAAGGCCCTGGTCAGAAAGGGCTGGATGTGGCTGTCGTGGTCGGATGACGCGCGCTCGTGCGAAATCGCCGCCATGCGCATGGTGCCGCACCCGCCGGGGATGAGGCCTACGGCGAGTTCCACAAGACCGATGTAGGATTCCGCCGCGGCCACGGGGCTGGCGCAGGCCATCGTGAGTTCGCAGCCGCCGCCGAGCACGCGGCCGTGGGTGGCGACCACGACGGGTTTGGCGGCGTAGTGGACACGCTGGATCATCTGTTGAAAGTTGACCAGGAGCCGGTCCATCAGGTCGAAGCGTTTCCGTTCCGCGTGCGCGACCATTTCTCCCAGGTTCGCGCCAACTGAGAAGTTCTTCCCCGTGTTGCAGATGACCATTCCCCGGAAATTCCCCGCTTCGACGACGTCGACCGCGTCGATGAGACCGCGTACAAGGGTTTCTCCCATCGAGTTCGCCTTGGAACGGTATTCGAAGTGGGCGATATCGTCACCCAGGTCCAGCAGGGCGGCTTCCTCGTTTTGCCAGTGGACGTGCTGTTTTTCAGAGCGGACTGCGGGCGCCGTGAATTCATCCGTGGTTCCGGACTCCCGCACGTATCCGCGGTCGGGCAGATAGACCCGTGAGCGATCGCGAAATCCCCCGGCTCCCGATCCGGCCATGGTTTCGATCCACTCCGGCAGGGCGGTTTTTTCAGACTTCATGTCCGCCAGGATCTTATCGAACCCGATGATATCCCACATTTCAAAGGGCCCGACCTCCCAACCGAATCCCCAGCGAAGGGCCCGATCTATGTCTGCGGGGTTCGTCGTAATCTCGGGGATGCGGCGCGTGCTGTAACCCAGAGTATCCAGGAGATGCTCCCGGAAGAAATCGCCCGCCCGTCCACCTTGCGCGTAAAGGTCGCGCAGGCGTCGGGAGAGCTCCCTCTGGCTGCGAATGGGTTTGAGATCGCCCAGTTCCGGTTCCCGGGCCGGTTCGTAGGCGCCGGTAATCGGGTTGAACGAGAGGATGTCCCGGCCTTCTTTTTTGTAGAAGCCCCTGCCCGCCTTCGCGCCGGTGGCTCCGTCCTCGACGAGTTGCGCAACCGGCGCGGGAACCTGGAACCGGTCGCGGCTTTCGTCCTCCGGCAGAGCACTATACAGGTATTCGGCGACGTGTGCGAGGGTGTCCAGCCCCACAACGTCGGCCGTCCTGAACGTGGCCGACCTTGGACGTCCCAGCAGCGGTCCGGTGAGGGCGTCTATTTCCTCGATCGTATATCCGCCATCCGTAAAGGCCCGGATACACTGCATCATGGCGTACACGCCGATGCGGTTGCCGATGAACCCCGGCGTGTCGTTCGCAATTACAATGCCCTTGCCAAGCCGTACCCGGCCGAACCCGGAGATGCGTTCGACAACCGCCGGATCGGTTTCGGGAAGAGGGATGAGTTCGAGGAGCTTGAGGTAGCGCGGCGGGTTGAAGAAGTGCGTTCCCAGGAAACGGCTCTTGAAGTCCGGTGACCGGTCCTGCGTGATTACGTGGATCGGAATGCCGCTGGTGTTGGTGGAGACAACGGCACGGCTGTTCGCGGCGGCCTCCACGCGAGCCATCATCTGTTGTTTGACGCGGGGCTTCTCGACAACGGCTTCGATGATCCAGTCCGCTTCGGTTGTGCGATGGAAGTCGTCTTCGATATTGCCGGGGGTGATGCGGCGGACGGTTTCTTCCGTAAAAAGGGGGGCTGGGCTGACGCGCTCGAGGCCTTTCAACGCGCCTTCGACGATCGCGTTCCTGTTCTTCCCGTCGCCGGGAAGATCCAGAAGATGGACGGACAGGCCGACGTTTGCCAGGTGGGCGGCAATCTGCGATCCCATAACGCCTGCGCCCAGAACGGCGGCGGTGCGGAACGGGGGATGTGCTGCGGGATGCATTCGGGCTCACCTTTCCGGACAGGTTCTGGGGAGAGTCTCTCGCGTTGCGGCGAGTGACGTCGCTGGCGGGCGTATGCCTGTCCCGAAAGGTAGTGTACAACCGTTTCCCGATCAAGAAAGAAACGCATGATCAGGTGGATCGCGGGACCTCTCCCCCCGGCCCCCTCTCCTGTGAGGAGAGGGGAGGAAAGACACGAAAACCGGCCTCACACGGAGACACGAAGGCACAAAGGGAAAACCGGAAAACACGACATGGCGGGCGACCACAAGGGTCGCCCCTACGAATACAACGAATGCGCGTCAGGTGGTGGAGGCGGATTCTCGGTGCTCTATACTACAGCATTACAATCGGAACGAATCTCGTCAGATCCTTTCATGCACCCGGTAGTGGAGTGGGGGGTTTTTCCGTGTTAATCCGTCCCGCACCGTTGTTTTGGGACACGTCAGGGGCACGCAGGCCACTGAGTTACATTCTTGCCTCTGAGGGGATTCACGGAAAAACCGGCCCCCTGCCGAAGGGTGCGCTTCTTTTTGGTCCTTTTTCTTACGCGGATAAGAAAAAGGACGTAAATAATAGAAAAACAAAGGATTTATAAAAAAAAAGTCGGCATGCAAATTGGAAAATCCGTTGTTTGTCTTTCGATTCATAACCATGCCTGCGGTGTGTTCTCAAAAAGCGGTGAGAAGGAAGACGGAGGAGAGGAGAGATCGGATGCCGTAAAGGGATTCCTTTTTGTGCCGCAGGCAAGTCGGAAGAACAAACCGGCAAGGGCTTCTTCTACCGTCTCCCCTCTACCGTCTCACCGCCTTCAGGGTGCGTGAGCGCTTCCATCACAGGCCGGATGCCCGGACCGTATTCGTACGTCATCCGCCCCCCCGTATATCCGCTGAGGGCAATGAGGACTGCCGTTGCCGCGGCGCCCGCGAGATACGCGAACCGAACGGTTCCTGTGAACTTTCTCTTGAGGATGAGGTGGGTGCGGAGGAGGACCAGAACGATGGCGAGCCACGTGGCGGCGGTGGAGATGGATTCGTGCCGTTCCAGCTCGGCCGCGATGCCGGGGATTCGGGCTGCTGTCTCCTCTGCCGCGTTTCCGGTCAGCGAGGCCGCAATCGCCGAGACGGCGCCGAGGACAAGGAGGAGGTAGCCGGTATGGAGAAGGTGATCCCTGCGAAACAGAATGCCGGCGGCGTCGCAGAAAAAGCCCACGGTGAGCAGGGCCAGGGGGAAGTGGACGATAAACGGATGGAAGTCCATAGAGGGGGTTGAAATCCGGGACCCGGACGATCAGCTCCACGCGCCCTTGGCCATCATCCCGCCGTCCACGCAGACGTTTTCGCCGGTCATGAAGGAGGCTTTTTCGCTGGCGAGGAACAGCACGGCATTCGCGATGTCGTCGGGCGTGCCGATCCGGCCGATGGGATGGGCCCGGCTCATCTGTTCACGATGTTCCGTCTCGTCGCCGCCCATGGCCTGCAGGGATTCCTCCACCATCGGTGTGTCGATGGTGCCGGGGTTGACGGCCAGCACGCGCACGTTGTCTTCCGCGTATTCCAGGGCAAGCTGTCGCGTCAGGGAGAGGATGCCGCCTTTGCTGGCGGCGTAGGCGCAGACGCCTTTCGTGGATTGCAGCCCCTGGACGCTGGCCGTGTTGATGATCACGCCGCCGCCGCGTTTGATCATCTCGGGTATGCAGTGACGGGTCATCAGGAATGCGCTCTTCAGGTTGACGTTCAGGATGTAGTCCCATGTCTCTTCGGGCATCTCATGGGCCGGCACATAGCTGCTGACGGGCTGGACGCCCACGTTGTTGCAGAGGATGTCCACACCGCCCCAATCTGAAACGGCGGTCGCCGCGAGCCTACGGCAGGCATCGTCCTGCGCCACGTCCGCCGCCTGAAAGCGGATATGGCCGGGCAGAGGACCGCTTTCGGCTGCCAGGTTTTCACCGGCCTTCACGTCCACGTCGGCGCAGAGGACGCGGGCGCCCTCCCGGGCAAAGGCCAGGCAGACGCCGCTGCCGATTCCCTTGGCGCCACCGGTGACGATGACCACTCTATCCTGAAATTCCGACATGGCGCCCTCCCGGTTATGTTCGGTCCGCGTAGACACAGGTGCGACAGGGACAATAAGACAAAGCGGGCGCCGGATGTCAAATGTTAGTTGGGAGATAGATGACTGAGATTCGGCTCACACGGAGACACAAAGAAAATCAGGGTAGACGGTAGACGTAAGAGGGTAGAGATAACCTGCCTTGTGAGGTTTCTCTTCGTGCCGAAGGCAAGGAGGAAGGCATACCGGGCTAGATTTCATCTAACGTCTACCCTCTTACCTCTACCCGCATTTTT
>JAPPFJ010000035.1 GCA_028877215.1 Gemmatimonadota bacterium
GACTTTTGGTTCCTTTTGGTCGCTTCAAAAGGAACACGCCGTAGGCAGGGAATTTGGGGAGATTTGGATGTTGAATTTGACGTTTGATCAAGATATATCCTGTCCATCCATGTAAGCTTCGGCTTCTGAATCTAAATGAGGAAATCACGTGAATCAAAAGAGGACGGCTCCGGCACTCGAGCAGATGACGCCCGTCAGACGCACCTCGCTGAGCGACGAAATCGTCGGCCAGATCATCGACCTGATCTCTCGGGACGTGCTGAAACCGGGCGATCGGCTGCCGCCGGAACGAAGCCTGTGCAAACAGTTCGGGGTCGGCAGGACCTCCCTCAGGGAAGCCCTCCGCACACTCTCCGTGATGGGCATCCTGGAACCCCGGGTGGGTGAGGGTACGTTCGTCAGCGACAACAGCGGCCGATACCTGGAGAAATCCCTGAGTTGGGGTCTGCTGCTGGATCCGAAGGAAGTCACGGACCTCGTGGAAACGCGGCTTATGCTGGAATCCCGTAATGCATTCCTTGCCGCCGGCCGCGCCACGGAAGCCGACCTCCGGGAATTCGACCGGACGATCCGTGGAATCGAGGCATCTCTGAACCGGCCCGGCGAATTCCTGGAGTTCGACGTGCAGTTCCATCTGGCCATCGCCCGGGCAACCCAGAATTCGATCCTCCGCAACCTCCTTGTAATGATACGCAATTACCTTCAGGAGTGGATCGGGGCCAGCCTGGAGGAACCCGCAACCCATACGGTGGAGGTGCGGGCCCGGATGTCGGTGGAAGAACACGTAAAAATCGTGCGAGCCATCCAGAAACGCGACGCCGAAGCCGCGCAGCGGGCCATGGAGGAGCACATTCTGTCCAGCAGCGTGGACCTTCGGGCGCGTATCGACGGTGATTCCGAAGACCGATCGGAATGAAACGCTAACCGTCCGACACGTATCTCGCCACGGTCTTCGAGAACCCTTCATGCGCCAGCGACCCGCACATCCGCACGCCCGCCCCGGCGGCTGAATCCCTGGTCAGACGGTCCGCGTTTCCCATCAGCACGCCGATGCCCGCCGCCTTCAGCATCGGCAGGTCGTTGTCCCCGTCTCCAATCGCAAGCGACTGTGAAGGGGCGACGCCGCACGCATCGCAGATCTCACGCAACGCGACCGCCTTGTTCACCTCCGGATGCATGATCTCGATCCGGTCGTCACCCGTGCGGGCGAGATAGAACCGCCGCCCGAACGCCGCACGCATCCTCTCGAACAAGCCTTCCCGTCGACCGGGACCGGGCAGCAGGATCATCTTCGGCGGGGGAACCAGATCCCGCGCCATGGACAACAGGTCCGGCTCCAGCACGATATTCACGCCCGTCATCCGCACAAGATTCCGGATCCACGCGGTCTCTTCGTCCGTAAGATAGGCCTCGCTGAGTCCGGACCGATCGGTCTCGCACCGGCAATAGATGAAGTTCACACCACTATTGCCGACAAAATCAACAAGATCGGGAAAGCCATCCGCCGGCAATCGCTGTTCGTACAGCAACGACCGTTCGCCATCCGCGCCCGTTCCCAGCACCATCGCGCCATTATAGCTGCCCACGTGCAGCGCCGGTCTCAGATCGGGCAAAAACGGCGCCAGACTCTTCCCCACGTTTCGGCCGCTGATCGATGCCATCGCGATGCCGGAGAGCGCCAGTCGCCGAAGCGCCCCCACAGACTCGTTTGACATCCGGCCCCTGTCGTCGAGCAGCGTACCATCCAGATCGAACGCCACGAGCCGCACGTCACCCATCCTTGAAACCCTTCAATGACACACTGAAACCCCTTCAGAATTCCGTTACCACACTGACAGGCGTGCCGGTTTCGATCGACTCAGCGACCGCGAAACACGCCGCCATCGTCCGCGCGCCGTCCTTTACGTCGATCATCGGCGATTCGCCCGTGTCCAGGCAGTGCAGGAAATGTGACAGTTCCTCGGCGCAGGCGTGTACCTCGCCCAGCACCGGAAACGGGATCTCCGCGAATTCCTCAATTTCTCCGAACTCTCTCAGATAGAGCCGGTTCTCTTCTACCGTGCCCTCGGTGCCATAGAGATTGAACGTCATGGAATAGGGCCGCGGCGCGCCAACGGACACCAGGCACTTTCCCACCGCGCCGTTCCTGAACTTCAGCGAAGCGATCACCGTATCGTGCCAATCCACGTCGTGCAGGACCTTCGTAACGCCGTAGGCCGAGACATCCTCCAATTCCCCCACGATCCAGCGCATCAGGTCCAGCGGATGGCACGCCCCGCCGATCACCGCGAACTGACTCTCGTCCCGGTGCCGCCACCACTGGTGACCCGTGCCCGCGAGAAACGGCCCCAGCGAATGGACATAGTCCGACTCGCAGAAACAGGCTTCGCCGAGCTTGCCTGAATCGAACAGGTCCTTCACGGCCCGGTGCAACTGCCTGAAACGCGCGCCGTGGCCCACCATCAACTGACGGCCCGAATCTTCTACCGCGGCAACCATGCGGCGGCAGCCCTGCAGCGTGTTCGCCATCGGCTTCTCGCAGAACACGTGCTTGCCGGCCTCCAGCGCGGCAACGGCCTGATCGGCGTGCAGCCTGTTGGGCGTGCAGAGATAGACGACGTCGACCACATCGTCCGCGACAACCTCCCCGTAGTCCGCCGTTACGCGTTCGGCGCCGAATTCGGCCTTCATCTCGTCCAATCGCTGGGCGCTGCGCGACGATCCGCAAATCGAACGCAGTTTCGCCCGCGGATCGGACGCAATCGCCTTGATGTGCTCCAGGCCGATATATCCGGTACCGACCACCGCGATTCGATATTCCGCCGCCACTGCAAAGGTCCTTTCCGATGATACGTTCAATCAACAAGGGGCAGATGCACCACGCCGCCCCGTTCCACGGATCGGAAAACCGCCTCGGTAAACGCCATGTACTTCAGGCCGGCTTCGAAGGTGGTATCTCCGGGAGGCCCGCCCTGAATCGCGCTCACGAAATCCTGTTCCACGGTCCACTCGCGCGCCTCGTCGTCCGGAATGGAGATTTCGGACAGTCCGCCGTCTCCGGCTCGCCCGCCCAGAATGGTATCGCTGTCCAGCTTGTAGACCAGGGTCCCTTCGCTGCCGTAGAGCTCCACCTGCGGATCCATGCCGAACCTCGCCACGGAGGAAAACAGAAACGCGGCCTGCGCGCCGTTCTCCATCTCTCCCATGATATGCACCGAATCGGGGCGTTCCACCGGTCCCGTCCCCTGACCGTCGCCCAGCGGCCGCGTCCTGATGAACGTCTCCGCGTGCGCCGATATCGTCTTCATCTGGCCTGCCCAGCGTTGCACGATTTCCACGAGGATACCCATATTCAGCGCGTTCAAACCCGAATACCGGTCGATCTGCCGCCAGTGAAGCGGATTGTCGGGGTCACAGCTGTCGCCGCTGAACGACCGGGTATAGACATGGTAGATATCTCCCAGGTATCCCTCCCGGATCAGCCGCTGGATGAACCAGTCGCCCTTCATCGCCATCGGCGACGGGCAGATCTGCGTGACGAGGCCCGTCTCCTGCGCCCTGGCGTACATGGCCTTCGCCTCGCGAAGGTTCATCGCCATCCTCGCCTGCACGAAGACGTGCTTTCCCGCGTCAAGGGAGGCCAGCACGTATTCGCAGTGGCGGTACGGCCAGGTGCCGATCATCACCGCGTCCACGTCGTCGTTCCCGATCAACGCGTACGGATCCGACATCAGTCTCGGTGACAGGCCGAATTCGCGCGCGATTGCGCCCGCGCTTGCCTCGCTCCGGTTGCAGATGGCAACCACCTCCGCGTCCCCGATCTTCGCCAGACCGGGGAAATGACGGCTCCGGAAAATGCCGCCGGCGCCGATGATTCCAATTCGAACTTTGTCCGCCATTTTTCCTCCCTGGAAGCTGATTCTTTGAAGACCCCAATTGGGCCGGGATCTATGATGCATGCAACCTGTCCAGCAGGTCTACGGCTGCTTCCGCGATATGTTCGCCCGATCCCGGCCTGTACAGGGCCGCTTCGGGTTCGTAGCCGCCTTCCCGGTATGCCTGCTCATCCGGCAGATACCCTACGCTATCGTTTGCCAGCTCCAGCACCATCGTCTGCCCGAACGGAGACCGACGCTTGATTTCCAGCCCGAGCCTGACCAGCAGTTCTCCCGGAACGCCCACCAGGCCCAGGTCTCCGACCCGCAGCGCCTGCACCCACGTGCGCGCTTCCTCGGGAACTTCCTCCATCCGGCGCAGAATCCGCCGGGCGAACGCCCGCTCCGCCATGGTCCCTCGACCCTCTTTGTCGATTTCCCTGGCCCGGGCGATATCGGCCGGCGACGGGCCGGTCTTGCGCTGCAGCGCCACTTCCACCATTTCAGCGCCGAGAGGCAGGTCTCGTGCGAAATCCATCCCGTTCCACGCCCAGAAGGCCTGCGCCGCCACCAGCGCGGCGACGCGTTCCGAATGCTGGTGCCGGTCGTTCACGCTTCGGCTGCCTCCGATTACGTCGTGGTTGTTGATGTCGCCCGAAGCGCCGTTCGAAAGCGCCGCCGTAAACCGTTGGCCTCGCATGCGCTGGATGAGACTCGAAAAATATCCGAAATAGTCTGCCGAGATCTCCCGCTCGTGGTCGCCCCCGCCCACGTAGTGCAGCGCGTAGTTGCACAGCAGTCCCACGGGTACGCTATCCGCTTTCTGAATGCAGAGCACGCCCACGTCCGGGTCAACCGGGCCTGCGGCCCTCACCACGTCGGGATTCCCGGTACCGGGGTTGGTCCGCACCGTGCCGTCCGCCATATGAAACCGCCGGTTGAACACCGGCCGGCCCTCTTCCGCGCGCCCCCAGCCCGCAGCCACCGCGCCGCGTCCGTCCCAGGCCATGCGAACCGAATCGGCAATCCGTTCCACCAGGAATGCCGTATATGCGTCATCTCCCGTCTGTGCGCCGGAGTGGGTGTGGGTACAGCAGATCAGCACCCGTTCGGGAGCCAGACCGGTGGTCTCGGCAATTCGCGCCTTTGCCGCGTCCAGGTATGTCCGCGACACGCCGACGAGATCGCAGACGGCGATCGCGATGCCCGTACCATCACGCTCCAGAACGAAACTGCGGACGTTCAGCGGATCGTGGATCCCCTCCGCCCTGCGTTCGTGAAACAGGCCCGGAATCAGCGTTCCCAGCGGCGGCGTGATGTCAAGGGTGATTGCGCCACCGTTCATCATAATGCCTCCTCGTGATCGATCCGGTTTCAACTCATCAATCGCCGCAGCCACGCCTTGCCGCGGCCTTCGCGCTGTTTGACCAGCATCACTGAAGTCTTGGCGAATCGCCCGACCCGGTCGGGCACCTCACCGAACAGGAGTTGCTGGAAAAGGCCGGTATCGGCCGAACCCATCACGATCAGATCGAATTCCACTCCTGCCCTGACGATCCCCGCGGGTACGGACCGGGATCGGATCGCGCGGCATTCCACGTCGCCCAGATTCGCGTTCTTCAGGGTCTGATCGATCCACCCCATGGCCTCCCTCTCCCGCTCGGCGTCCGCATCTTCGGGTATCACGGAGCATGCCGTCACGCGTGAGCCGTAGGCCGCGACGATCGGCTCCAGCAGCTCAACGGCGAACCGCGTATGGGGTCCGCCGGCCGTTGGCAGCAGAATGCGATCGAACCGGGCCTGGTCCTGCAACTTGACAACCGCCACGTCCGCGGTTGCCCGGTTCACCACCCTGTCGAGCACTTCGCCAAAAATCCGCTCACGCGTGGTCGTAAATCCCTTCCATCCGATCACCAGCAGGTCCGCGTGCTCGTCCGACACCGCCGACAGAATGCCTTCGTCCACGCGGTGCGCCACGCGAATGTCCGAAACCACGCGGAGGCTCTGCTTCTGCGCGTAGGCCTGCGCTGTTCGCAGCAGCGGCATCCGGTGGTTGATGTACTTCATCCCTTCCTGGATGGGCAGCTGTATTGGCACCTCCACGGTGGTATTGACGATCAGGTCGCCGTTCCTCGCTTTCGCGATGGGTATGGAGATATCCAGCAGCGATTCGATCGTACCCGGATTGGCTACGGGTACCATGACCCTGTAGGGCGCGCGGGCGGTCTCCAGGGGCAGCGCGTCCAGCACGTGGGGCTCGGCCTCGCCCGATTCCTTCCGGAAATGGATGGTGTACGCGAAAAACCCCGCCACGATCCATACCAGCGCGACGTACCAGGCCATCGGATCGAAACGAAACTGGTAAACCGCCAATAGCATATTCGAAGCCGCGCCAAGCAGCGGCAGCCACGGGAAGAGCGGCACTTTGTACCTGCGCTCGATTTCCGGCATCCGGCGCCGCAGGACGAGCAGCGACAGGTTCACGAGCGTAAACGTAAGCAGGAACATCAGGCTTGCCGCCGACCCGACCACGTGGATGGGCAAGAGCAGCGCGATGCCGGTCAGAATCGCGCCGGTGACCAGAATAGCGATGTGCGGGGTCCGCCTGTCGGAATGAATCGCAGCCATACCCACCGGCAGCCACCGGTCCCTGCCCATCGAGAAGGCCACGCGGCTGGAGGCCAGCACGGTCGCGTTCAGCGCGGACATCGTGGAAAGCAACCCGCCGAAAACGATGGTTGCCACGCCGAACGCCGGCATGAAGCTGTCTGCCGCCTTCACAATCGCCGTTTCCTGGTACCGGCCCAGAAATTCCCACGACGTGGTGGCCTCCGGTTGGACCGCACCCAGCGACACAAAGACGATCAGCAGATAAACGACCACGGTTACGCCAAGGGAAATGAACGTGGCCTTGGGAATATTGATCTCGGGCTGTTTGATTTCTTCCGCGACCGTGGCTATGAGATCGTACCCTTCAAAAGCGATGAACGTCAGTCCCATGGCCACCAGCACGCCCCCTAGTCCCTTCGGGAAGAAGGGAGAGAAGCTCTTCGCCGCCTGGACGGGCGTCGCGAAGATATGCACCAGTCCGAACCAGACGAAAACCAGAAGCACGAGGATCTTGGAAATGGTGATCACGTTCTCCGCCTTGCCCGTGACCTCCGTGCCGCGCACGTTCAGCCAGACAAAGACGCAGCTTACGATCACCGTGACGAACGCAACAGACGGCTGAACCCCCGTCGTCGCCTGGATCGTATAGCTGACGTCCGGCAGATACTTGTGGAAAAACTCCCAGAAGTAGCCTGCAAATCCAAGCGCATAGAGGCTGCACGCCACCGTATAGGCGAACCAGAGCATCCAGCCGGACAGAAACCCCACCGGACCGGGAAACGCCTTCTTGACGAACGAATATCCACCGCCGGCCTCTGGAATCGCCGAGGCGAGCTCGGCGTAGCAGAACGCCGTCATCAGCGTCACGAGGCCGTTCAGCGCAAATGCCAGAATTGACGCCGGCCCCGCCTCGCCGGCGGCAATCCCGGTCAGGACGAAGATCCCCGCGCCGATCATCGCGCCAATGCCGATCATCGATGCATCGAAGCAACCCAGACTCCTGGCAAATGTGACCCTGTTGGATTCCGGCGGAAGGGAGGATACTGCCACTGGGACCTCGGTCTGAAAAGCAAAAAGGCCAGGGACGCGAGACACGCACCCCTGGCGTTGTCGGCCCGCGACGACTTACGACGCGGGATTGGAGATATCTTCGTAGCCCGTCAGACGGTAGTCGAATTCCAGGTAATCCAGTAGGCGGCAGAGACTTCGAAATGCCACGCCGAACCCGTCCACCCCGCTGACGCCGCCGAACTGGCCGCCGCCCTTCACGTGCGGCTCCAGGTCCACAAATACGCCCGGCACGCCCAGCGGAGACAGGCGCTCGTGAATCTCAGGCACCAGCGTCCGGAAATCCCGCAGCACCTGCTCGTGGCCCGAATCGCCCCGGTCCACCGGGATGAACCGGGTCAATCCCCGCTCCCCGGCCGCATCCAGCATGCCCTGGTTCGACGGATTGTTGAAACCCTTGATGTGTATCCACCCCACGCCAGGCTTCATTTTAACGTAGTGCTCGTATGCGCTGTCCGGACTGTGACCGCTGGATTCCATGTTTCCCACGTCCGGAATGATGCAGACATAGGGACTGTTGACTTTTTCATACAATGCGATCAACGTGTCCCCGTCTCCGCCAATCAGGTCGGCCTCCACCTCCATACCGTAAACCACGCCTGCAGAAGCGCATTTCTCGACAATCTGTCCGAGTTGATCCGCGGCCTGGTCCAGGTACGGCCATGGATCCTGCCCGTGTGGATGGTAATAGCTGAACCCCCGCAGCAGTTTGGTATCGAAGGCGTGAGCCAGGTCGATAGCCCGCTGAACGTCGTTTTTCAGATAGGATTCAAACGGGACGTATCGGTTCTGCGTGCCGTCGTCCTCGTCGACGAGCTTGACCTTACCGAGGGGAGATCCCACGCTCGACACGCCGACCTGAAACGCGCCGTGCAGGTCCTGAAGCCGTTGTACTTCTTCGTCTGAAAGCTCCATGACGTTCTTCACGCCGTTGCCGAGATCGATGAACCGGATCGTGTAATAGGATAGTCCGAGCGCAGACATCATTGTCAGTTGCTCTTCGGCCCGTTTGCTCACCGGACCCTCATCCGCAAATCCGGAAAGAATCACTTCGGATGTTGCCATATTCAGACACCTCGACGTTAATGAATAATGGATGATTACGTTCTGCGTTGCGCGGCCCCATCTTTCACGTAGTCAGTTCCGGCGTAAGATGAGCCACGCGAGCCAGATATCGCATCTGCACCCGGCCCTCGCCATCGAAATCCAGGCGGCTGATGGCCGTGTTGGGGCTTTGGAAATAGACGGCGTCCGGCATACCCGCAAACACGGCGTGGAGCAGGTCGTTGGCGAATCCGCCGTGGCAAACCAGCGCGATCCGATCCCCGGCGCCCGCGAATCGGTCATGCAGTACGGATGCCACCCTCCTCGCCCGCGCCCGCCACTCCTCCTTTATCTCGGGCGGCCGGTTCCACCAACCCTCGTCCGTGACCGCATCCGGTACCACGAACTCCGGGAACCGCGAGCTGATTTCGCTGGCCGTGAGACCGGGATATCCCACCTCTCCCCTGCCGTCCCCCTCATCCAGCCAGATGCCGCCCTCTTCGTGAATATCAATCCAGATTTCGGGGCGGATACCCAGCGCCTTTCCTACCGGAGCCGTTGTCTGTATCGCCCGCAGCATCGGGCTCGAAAATATCCGGTCGAATACAAAGCCGCCGCAATTCTGCTGCATCCCGGCGGCGTGGATTTCCTCAACCCCTTTTCCGGCCGAGGCCAGGTAATGGGCCAGCCGTTCGGCCTGCGCTTCGCCGATTTCCGTGAGCGGCGGGTCGCAGACACGCTGACCGACGTCCGCCGTCGCATTATTCGCAGACTGCCCGTGCCGGATAATATATAGCTCCATCCATACCTCTCCGGACGAAAAAAAGCCCGGCAACGTTGCCGGAGTGTAAGTTCCTGTCACCGGGAAGGGGTCGGAACATACCACATTCAGGGAGGGCGATCAAGGCTATTCGGATACGGGATCGAACGTCGCCACGTTCCTGAGTCCTGCGACACTTTCCCGGGCCTCGAATTCCACGGTCAACGCCACGCGCCTGACGTCGCCCGGCTCCATGTTTCCCTCCAGTCGTCTCGACGTCTGCCCCACGGTATCGTTCTGATCGTCCACCAGGCGCCACGTCAGCACAAACGGCTCTTCGATCGGCACGTCCCCTACGTGCACCACGTCCGCGTCGATCCGCACCGCGACAATCAGCGGCGGCGCGCCCTGATTGTACACCGGTTGCGCGGACAGGTTCGTTATCGACAGCATATTCGACAGTTCTTCGGCCTGCAATCCCTTCGGATTTCTCCCGCATCCCGCCAATACGGCCAGGACAACAAGACCTATCGCCATTCGCATAGAGAATCCCTTCACCTACCCAGGCAAAATACCGTCAACGCCGTAAAGCCGATCGCCCAGCAATAGTACGAAAACCGGTCCAACCGGCCGCCCTGCAACAGGGCGAACAGCCACCGGATTGCAATCACGCCCGAAACGAACGCGGCAATCAGACCGATGAGCAGCGGACCGGCGACGTTCCACTCGGGCGGATCGGCGAGAAGGCCGCCCGCCTTCAACACGGTCGCACCCAGGATCACGGGGATCGAAAGCAGGAAGGAAAAAGACGCCGCTTCCCGTCCGTCGATGCCTCTCCACAGACCGGCGCAGATGGTAAGGCCCGAGCGCGAAATCCCGGGAAGTATCGCAAACGCCTGCGCGAACCCGATGATCAATGCGTCGCCGACCCCGATTTCTTCCCGGTTGCGCGTGGCGTAACGTGTGCTCCAGAGGACCGCGCCCGTTGCCACGAGACAACCGGCCGCCGCGGCGGGGCTTTGAAACGCCAGCGCCAGATAGTCCTCGAAAAAAAACCCCACGGCGCCGGCCGGTACGGTGCCGACAAGCAACAGCAGGACCATGCGCCAGGACGCAGGGTCCCGCCTGACGCAGCCGGCTGCCAGCGCCCTTATCCGGTCCCCGAGTACCGTGAGCACTGCGAGCAATGTGCCGAAGTGGACGATCACCTCGAAAACCAGATCTCCGGGCTCTATCCCCAGCAGCGCCTGTCCCAGCACGAGATGCCCGGAACTGCTCACCGGCAGGAATTCGGACAGTCCCTGCACAATGCCCAGAAGTAACGCTTCGTGGAACGTCACCTCAGACGCTCTCCCATCGCGGTAATGAACGACGTTGCGTTGAATAAGTCTATATAAAAATAACCCTTAACGGTCCTCACGGCAAACAGAAACGTCCCCCGTCGAGGATCTCGGAACTTCATCTGCTGCGCACCATGGGGTGTCTCGCCGGTGAAACGCGATTCAAGAAGGGAAATTCGATTGACAGTAACGGCTATGTTTAGTTTCATGTCGAAAACTCGATCGTATACCCATCGCGCCCCCTGCGGGATATAATGCGCGCACAGTCGCGCGAGCGGATTTGACGGTTAAGGTTTCGAAGCGCGAATCCGGATGAGTATCGTCGAGTAGGCGGGCAACGACTCTGCGATTGTCCCGCCCGTCTGCGTCCGGAAAACTCCCGTTCCCGGAGCCGGCAGCGATCTTGAGCAGCCCACAGGCGTTACCTGGCGACCGAACGACGGTGATTTGCAGTTTATTCTGTCGCTTTCAAACCGGTTTGAGTGAGTCTCCCGATGCTACGAGTTGCTATAACGGTCGCTGTCATACTTCGGCTGATGTGGCCGCCATGTCCGGCCGGGGCTCAGATCGACAAACGCCACGTCCATATTGGTCTGCTACTGGATTTTTCGGCGACCGCAATCGATACCGGGAATAGACTCGCTCAATTGAAGGAGGAAATACACAAAGTACTCGGGACCGAAAAGTCAGTCCACTTCCTTCCCGAACACATCCACTTTTCGGCTGAGCTTGCAGACTATCTTTCGTTGGTCAACGACACGGCGGTCGATCTGATTATCGCAGTCGGCCCGGCAAGCGCCGGGATCCTGACGGCGCACGGAGACTTTCCGAAACCGTCGATCGCCGTTGGAATACTGGACGCCGAACTACAACAGATTCCCCTTGCCGAACCCGGCGTCTCCGGCATACGCAATTTCACCTATGTCCTCAGCGCACATCCGCTCCGGAAAAATCTGGAGGCGTTCAGACGCATCCATCCGTTTCGACATCTGGCCGTCATCGTAAGCGGATACCTGAGAGACAGGCCGGGACTGGAGCGTTTTTTCGGACGTCTGGTATCCGCTTACGGGGCTGAGTTGGAATTGGTTTTCTGGCGTTCGGACGAGGCCCTGCCGGCGCTGACCGACGCAGTCGACTCGGTCTATCTGGCGATGGTCCTGGACAGGACGCCCGATGAGATCGCCCGGTTGGCGGCATTCCTTGTCGATCGAAAGCTGCCGTCCCTTGCCCTGAGCCGGTCTTTTGTGGATGCGGGGATGATGGCGTGCATCGGCAACGAGAACGGCCAGGATCTGATCATCCGCAATCTCGCCCTGATCGTGGAGGCAGTCGTGCTGGGAGAGGATCTTTCGGCGATGCCGGTACGGCGCAATCTCGACGATCAATGGGTGCTGAATGCGGCAACGGTTCGCCGAATCGGTCTCGACCTCCCCTTTGAAACGCTGTTTTCCGCCCGTTTCCTTCACGTCGACGAACCCACGGCCGATCGGCGCTTCAGCTTAAGTGAAGTCATCGCGGAGGGTTTGAAAACCAACCTCGACCTGCGTCTCGAAAAACGCAGCGTTGATTTGGCCGATCAGGACATCCGCCGAGCCAGATCACCCCTCCTGCCCACCTTAGACGCCTCGACCACGATATTACAGATCGATCCCGACGTCGCCGAATCGGCTCGCGGTCAACAGCCGGAGCGGACAATAACGGGAACGGGGACTGTACAGCAGGTGATATTTTCGGAACCGGCCTTCGCCAACGTCGAAATACAGCGCTACCTGGCCGAAGCCGCCCGACATCGCGCCGATCTCGTCGCGCTCGACGTTGTGCTGAACCTTGCCACATCCTATTTCGATATCCTTCTGGCAAAGACCGGCGCACGCATCCAGGATGAAAACCTCGAGGTCTCTCGCCGCAATCTTAAGATTGCCCGAACCAGAAATTCAGTCGGCTATGCCGGCGTCGCCGATGTATTCCGCTGGGAGAGTGAAGTAGCCAGGGCCACCCAGGCATCAATTGAGGCGTTCAACAACGTCTACCTGGCCAGAGTACAACTCAACCGATTGCTCAACCGGACGGATATCGGCGAGGAGTTCGAGGTGGAGGACGCCCGGCTCTCTGACGCACTCTTCGACCGCTTCGACCCGGCACGCATCGGTCCGCTGATCGACCGGGCAGGCGACGTGGAAATCCTCACCGACTTTCTCGTCGAAGAGGCTCTGCGGAACATGCCTTCGCTCAAACAGCTGGCGGCCAATATGAAAGCTGCCGAACGCCAGCAGCAGATGAATCGCCGGCTGTACTACCTGCCTACCGTGGCCTTGCGCGGAAAGGCCGACTACACTTTCTGGCGCGGCGGCAGGGGAGTGCCTGCGGTCTCCTCCGATCCTGACAGAGGCACCTGGAACCTGGCCCTGAACTTCACCTATCCCCTCTTTCAGGGCAATAAGCGTAAGATCGCCATCGACAAGACCGCGATTCAGCAGCAGCAACTCCGCCTTCAGGAGGAAAGTCTGCGCCAGCAGCTCTCCCAGGCCGTCCGGGTGCGGATGACGAACCTGGTATCCAGGCGCACCAATATACACTTTGCCGGCGTGGCGGCTGAGAGCGCCAGGAGAAACTTCGACCTGGTTCAGAACGCCTATCAGAATGGGCAACTGGAAAACGCCCAACTTGTGGATGCGCAGCGGGTCGCCCTTTCCGCCCGTCAGGCCGAAGCCGCGGCCGTTTACGAATACCTGGTCAGCTATCTGCAGCTGGAAAACAGCATTGGAGGCTACACCATGTTCATGACTTCAGAGGAGCGGGAAGCCTTTATCGGGCGCCTGACGAACTTCTTCTCCGTAAGGAAGCGTTCACAATGAAGCGAGGGTTCATGTCAAAGCGAAAACTGGTGTTCTGTCCCGGAATGCGAAAAGCTGCGTGGGCTCTTCTCGCAGCGACGGGCATGTGGACCGGCTGCGGCGACGAACCACAGGTTGCCGAACCCATTCGCCCTGTAAAATACGCCGAAGTCCGTCCCGCCAGCGCCGTCCAGAGCCAGCGATTTGCCGGCACAGCCAAAGCCGGCATTGAAGCCAGGCTCAGCTTCAGAACAGGTGGGCTTATCGAATCGATCCACGTCAAGGTCGGCGACAGGGTTCATGCTGGTCAGCGCATTGCCACCCTCGACAGCCGGGATGCGGTCCTCGCGCATCAAGGGGCCAAAGCGGCGCTGGAAAACGCCAGTATGCAAAAGGCCAATGCCCAGTCCAGGCTCATACGCGTGCGGCAGCTCTACCAGGCCGACAATGTCTCCCTCGCCGAGTACGAACAGGCCAAAAACGGCTTTGCCTCGGCCACTTCCGGCTACGAATCGGCCCGGAAGAGTCTGGAATTGCAGGGGCGCCAGCTGGGATACAATGAGATTCACGCCCCTGTCGCCGGCATCGTCACTGCGGTCCACAACGAGGTCAACGAAGTGATCCAGGCGGGTTCACCCCTGGTGGAGTTGAGCGCGGGCGAGGATATTGAAATGGAGGTAGGGGTGCCGGAGGGCTATATCGCCCAAATTCAGACCGGTCAGCCGGTGCGCGTGCGTTTTTCGGCCCTGCCCGGACTGAATTTTGCGGCCCAGGTGCGCGAGATAGCATACGCGCTTGATGCCTCCAGTACGTATCCGGTCATTGTAAAACTCGACGCCCCCTCCCCGGCAATCCGGCCCGGGATGGCCGGCGAGGTGGAATTTCGCTTTGGCGCCGGCGAGCCGTCGGAGGACCCGCTTGTGGTGCCCGTTAAGGCGGTTGGCGCAGACGCCAACGGCCAATATGTCTTTGTCATAGACGCGGTTGACAATGGCATGGGGACGGTTCACCGTCGGCCAATTCGGGTCGGCAAACTGGTTGCAGATGGTTTTCTCGTGGAAGAAGGGCTTGCCGAACGGGAGCTGGTCGCGACCGCGGGCCTCAGATCGCTATTGAACGGGATGCAAGTCCGCCTTTTGCAAGAGTGAGACCCGCCCGACCTGAACGGACCATACGATGAACCTCACACAAATCGCCCTGGAAAATAACCGCGTCACCATCGTGGTGTTGCTCGTCGTTGTGCTGTTGGGCTCAGTCGGCTATCAGACGATGCCGCGTGACAGTATGCCTCCCTACACGGTCCGCGTCGCATCGGTGGTGACTGGCTTTTCCGGCGCCGGTCCCGAGCGGGTCGAAGCTCTGATCACCAGCAGGATCGAAGAAGCCGCGCAAGAGTTGCCCGAACTCGAAACCGTCTCCAGTGAATCACGGACTGGACTGTCGGTAGTGTCGGTATCACTCAAACAGGAAGTACCTCCGGACAAACTCCAGGCCGTATGGGACCGATTGCGCCGCAAGATTGAGACCATCCGCCCGGACCTGCCCGAGAGCATCCGTGGCCCCGAGGTCAAGGACGATGGGGTCGGGGTGGTGTACGGCATTGTGATCGGTCTGACCGGGGATGGTTTCACCTTTGCTGAACTGGAGTCCTACGCAAAGGACCTGAGAGACGACCTGATAAAGCTGCCAGATGCTGCCGAGGTCAAGATTGGCGGCATTCAGAAAGAACGGATCTACCTGAAATTCAACGACGCCCGGCTGGCCGATTTGGGCCTCTCGGCGCAAAAAATCAAGAACAGCATTGCCAGCACCAACATCGTTTTTTCCGGCGGTGAAGTCAGCCTGGAGGATGAACGCCTGGTGCTCGAACCGACCGGCAGTTACGCAGACCTGGACGAACTGGGGAGGACATTGATTTCAGTAGGCAAGGACGGGAGCGTGTACCTTGGCGATGTAACCCGCATCGTGCGGACCTACGAGACGCCCCGGCAACGCCTGGTCAAGATCAACGGTCAGCCGGGGCTGTCGCTCTCGGTGGCGCTCAGCGTCGGGGCCAACATCATCAAGTTGGGTGAGGAGATCGACCAGCTGGTAGCCCTCCACCAGGCGCGGCTGCCTCTGGGCATAACGCTCAACAGAGTGGCTTCCCAGGACTTTGAGGTAGAGAAATCGGTCGACAATTTCACCAACAATCTCTTGCAAAGCGTCGCCATCGTGCTGTTGTCCATGCTGATCTTTTTGGGACTGCGCACTGGCCTGGTGGTAGCCAGCCTCATTCCCATGACCATTGTCGCGACCCTTTTCGTCATGGGGATACTCGATATCGGTCTCAATCAGGTGTCGCTGGCGGCGTTGATCATGGCGCTGGGCATGCTGGTGGATAATGCCATCGTGGTGTCCGAGGCGATCGTGGTCAAGATGGAAAAAGGCACCGACGCCAAAGAGGCTGCCATTGAATCGGCTCGGGAACTGGCCGTACCGCTTTTGGTCTCTTCGCTGACCACTTCAGCCGCGTTCCTGTCCTTCTTTTTGGCTGCGTCCATCATGGGCGAGATGATGGGGCCGCTGTTCAGTGTGATTACCATAGCCCTGCTTTCTTCCTGGGTGCTCTCCCTAACCATGGTCACTTTGTTGGCGGTGTTTTTCATCCGGGTGAAACGTCAAGCATCCCAGTCCGGGAAAAGCACTTTTATCGATCGTCTCAACAGCCAGTATAAAGAACTGCTCCTCAAGGCCCTTGGTCGCTCCTATTCATTTATGGGGATCATCGCCGGTTTGTTTGTATTGTCGCTTTTCGGCTTTGGTTTATTGCCGTTCATCTTCTTCCCCGACAGCGAGCGCAACTTATTGACGGTAAATCTGAATTTGCCCCTGGGCACCAAGATTGAGACGACGACTGCCCGGGTGGAACGGCTCGAGTCGTATATTGCGGATAGCCTCCTGGTGAGCAAAAACCGCCAGCGCGGGGTAACGGACTGGGCGACCTTTGTCAGTGAGGGGCCGCCCTCATACGATCAGGGTTATCAGTCGGGCGAAGCCAACTCCGGGTACGCCCATATGTTGCTCAATACCAGTTCGGGCGACGACAACCAATGGGTCATTGACCGTCTGGATGCCTTTTGCTTCCGCTCCTTTCCCGATGCCGACGTGCAGGTTTCGAGGTTGGCCGGAGGCGGTGGCGGCAGAGACGTGGCAGTGCGAATTACAGGGCCGGACCCCAACGAGCTGTTCGGCCTGGCTGAACGCGTCAAGCAAAAACTCAACGAAATCTCAAGCGCGCAGAATATCGGCGACGATTGGGGGCCCAAGATCAAGAAAGTCGTCGTGGACATCGACCAGTCCAGGACCCGGAACGCCGGCCTGACCAGCCAGGATATCGCCCTTTCGTTGCAGACCGCACTCACGGGGTTCAATACGGGAGCATTCCGCGAAGGCGATCAGAGTCTCCCCATAATCCTGCTCAACGAAAGCAGCCAGAATGTGGATGTGCGCCAACTGGAGAGCATTAACATCTACGCCCAGAGTTCCGGCGAAAACGTGCCGCTGGGACAAGTGGCCCAGATCGTACCTGTCTGGCAACTCGCCAAGATCAAACGGCGCGACCTGTACCGCACCCTGACCGTGACCTGCGACGCCAAGAGCGGTTTTACGGCGCAGGATATCACCGACGAACTCTTCCCGTGGCTCGAAGAAGACAGCGAATCGTGGAAGCAGGGCTATCGCTACGAGTTGGGCGGCGAGTCGGAACAAAGCAGCGAGGCCATGAGTGCGGTGGTCGCCAAACTGCCTCTATCCGGCTTTATCATTCTCGCGCTGTTGATTGTCCAATTCAACTCCTTCCGCAAGACCTTTATCGTGTTGAGCACCATTCCTCTTGGTCTGATCGGTGTCATTGCCGGATTGCTTATCTTTCGCTCGTTCTTTGGTTTCTTCGCCTTTCTCGGATTGATCTCACTGGCCGGTATCGTCATCAACAATGCGATCGTACTCATAGATCGCATACAGATCGAACTGGACCGATCCGGGCGGGCGTCTGTCGAGGCAATAGTCACCGCGGCTCAGCAACGCTTTCGCCCCATCCTGCTGACCACGTGTACGACGACATTGGGCCTTGTCCCCCTCTATCTGGGCGGTGGGTTGATGTGGGAGCCGTTGGCGTTGGCTATCATGGCGGGTTTGCTGTTTGCCACTGTGATCACCTTGTTGTTCGTGCCGGTGCTTTACAAGATTCTCTTTGCAGTCGAGAACTGAAGTATGCGACCAATGCAGGGTTCTCGTACCGCGCCCGCCTGCGGAGGTCAATTTATGGTACTTCAGCACGAAAAAAAACCGGGGCTGTGATTGCCCCGGCCGGTATGCTATCGCCTGGATTGGACTGGACTTCAGTCCTCATTCCCATTCCTGATAAAGGGCGGATCCTCCTTAAACCCCTGCTCTCCTTTCTTCCTCTCTTCCGCGATCCACGCGGCGTATTTTTCGTCACGTTCCCGTATCCCTTCCTTGCGTCCTTTTTCAAACCTGCGCCTGGCAAATGCCTCGTACGCAAATCCCATCACAAGGCCACCTCCTTCCTCAATGAAAAAGGCCGTCGTGATTGCGAAAGCAATGATTGATGTGAAATCTCCGACGAGCGCGAAGGACCATGACCACTCATATGGTCCGTAATATCGCAGGAACAACCCCACAGCAAATAGGAATATCGCCAAACCAAAAAAAGCATCGAAGTTGCTGACACTCCAAATGGACTTTCGATCCATCCGTAGGCTTTTTCTGTCAATTGCGGAATCGAGTTGAAAAGAAGAGGGAAAGAATCCCGAAGAATGCGGGGATGCATGGGTACGGCTGCCATCACCTGTTTGAACATACCCGAATAAAGATGCGTTGTCAATAGACGGAACGTCACAGACACCGATTAATTGCATGCATCCGTCTAAAACAGTGTGCATTTCTTTCTGAGTTGCGCAACGTGTCCGATAACCTGCAATGCCGCCCGGTTCGCTCCTCAACATTCAGAACAATGTAGAGGTTTGAATCGTGGATCTGATAATCCACAATGTCGGCGATGGAAAAGCCTAATCCACGGCCGCCGAATTTCATTCAAAACAATCTCCCGCAGGTTGTATACGGTTTGTAACATAATGTTTTACTTGCTGATATACCTGACCCTCGCCTCCGCTGGCATCGACAAAGCAAACCTCCGGACGATCCAACTCTTGCAGGTATCTCCAGATATCGCGGACCTTCTGCTCATCCCTGTAGTAGGCGGGAGCGGCGTACGCTTCCGGCATCCCCCTGTGCCTCGCCTCGAGTCGCTCCAGACACAATTCGTGTGAGCATTGGAGTACGACGGGCAGGAATTGAGTCTGCGGATGCCGTTCGAGAATGCCGTCCAGCTTCCGCCAATGGAAATCCCACCCCAGGGTCAGGTCGAGAATTACGCTGGCGGACGTCCGGATGAACTCCTCGCAAAGGCGAAAAAGCACATCGTACGCCACCCGGTACGCGTCAATTCGGCCGCCCTTGATTCCCCGCGAGTCCTCGATCGTCCGGCCGATGGTATCTGAACTCAGGCAAGGCAGACTTAACTCACTGGAAAGTCTCCGGCATATCGTCGTCTTCCCGGCGCCCGGAAATCCGCCTATTGCAATCAGTGCCATCCGCTTCTCACCAACCCGATCAATCCGCGCGGAGTTCGATCCGGAAACAGGCCTGCGATTGGCCTTTTCGGCGGCTAAGCCAACTCCACCTTGAACAGGAAGCTCGCGCGGAAGTGGTTGTCGGATTCGGCCACGATGAATGTCTTCGCGTCCACCATGCACATATGGTGCGCCAGCCAGCACCGCGTCCCGTCCTGCGTATCCCGAATCGGCCCCAGGTCGTTGAAGAGACCCGTTCGACGGTCATACGTGAAGAAGTGCGTATCGTAGTCTCCCCCACTTACCCCGTAGATCAGGCCGTCGGGGCCCTCGATCAGTCCCTTCATTCGCGGTGCGACGTAGGGCTTTCCCAGATACGTCGCAGTCACCCCGGGACCCCGGTGATCCACCTGAACGAGCGCCCCCGCGGTCGTGCCGACGTACATCGTCCCGTCCTCCGTCAGTAACGACGAATCCATCTGATTCGACCCTTTAATTCCCGGTGAAACGTCCGGCAGGTCCACGTTGGTGAAGTCGATTTCGTCCCGGTCGGGATCGTATCGCAGAAGTGGATAGCGTCCGGCCCATTGCATCAGTTCGTACGTATGCCAGGCGCCTCCATCCGCATCCAGAGCGAGATGCTCGGTGGACACGTCACCCAGCATGGTCAGCACGCGCGCGCTGTCGCTTCCGATATCGTACCGAAACATCTTTCGCCCGGGAAACGTATCGCCGTAGATGATGCCCCGCCCGCGGTCCATCACGAATCCCTGAACGTAGTCGTGTTCGATCGGGATGCACAGGAACTCGTACTCCCCGCTCCCGGGATCGTATCGGAAGATCGGACCGCCCGTGGCTTTCGGCCAGATATCGGCGTCTCCCAGCGTGGCGACGCCCGCGTACACGCGCCCCTCGTCGTCCACCTCCAGGCCCTGGTGGATCTTGCTCCCGTACCGGTCCCGTTCCCCGGGATAATTCAGGGACGACCACGTATCCGTCGCCGGGTCGAACGTGTAGAATATATCCCTGTCGAGGGCGGTCAGACCCACGTAGACGAGGCCGTCGGTCGGGTTGTAGCACACGCACGTCGGAGAGATCCACTTTTTACCGAAGACTTCGTCTTCGATCCATTCCTCGCTTGCCTTCCACTTCGTGAAGTGCGTCCACTTCTCCATGCTGATTTCACACTCTCGTAGCCGATGGGTCGATATCCTCTTGATCTTCATCGTGACCTCCTCTGGTCAGTACGTTTCGTTGCCGCCGCGGGCATCCTCGAATTTACACCGCCCGTCCGTCGCACGAAGGGAGAACGGCGATCAGCCGGCAGGGCGCCGCGCATGCGCCGCGGATTTTCATCGGAAGGGCGATCAACCGGATGCGGGGAACAGTTATTTCTGACACGTTCATCAGCGATCCGATCACCAGAACGCCGGACCTCATCAGCATGGGCCAGAAGCTCGGTTCTTCCTCCCCGTCGTGCCAACTCGCCATGTCCGACGCCAGGATCGAGGGTTGCTGACTCACCGCCCAGTCGATCGCGTCGTAGCTGAAATGCGGCGTCAGTTCGCAGCGGACGTCACTGCTGCCGAACCGGTTGTAACCCGTGGCGACCAGAATCGCGTCCCCAGGATGGATCTTCTCTCCAAGTTTTTCAAGAGCAAAGCCCAGGTCAGCGGCGGTTACTCTTTCGTCCTTTCCCCTGGGGATATGCAACACGACCGCGGACACGAACAGCCGTTCCAGACCGACGTCGGCAACCGATTCCATTTCCGGATAGAGGTGCGCTCCGGTTTCCAGGTAATTGCCGGCCTGCACGCACATCCAGACTTCCTGCGTGTAGCTGCGGTACTCACGGCCCCTGCACAGGGCCTCCATTTCCTCGTCGAGTTCGCGCATATGGAACGACGGCAGGGCTCCCGTCATATCGACCGGCATGCCGTTGAAGTAGTCACAGGTCAGATCGACCAGCCGTCCCATATCCCAGGTCTGATTCAGATCGACCGCAGGGATTCCGCCGCCGCTCTCTTCCTCTTTTCTTTCTGTCTTCACTTCTTTCCTCCGTATCGTTCATCCTATCGCTGAAGCAAGTATTCGGTGGTGGCGATGGGCGCTTTTATTCGCGGCATGAAGCGGGAAGACGTAAGCCGGTAGAAATAAGAGTTCCAAACCCCACCCAACCGGCTCGCACTCCCGTGCGCAAATCACGTCTTTTGATTCTTGCGCGAGTCCATTGTGGTCGTTTCGTACGGGAGAATTCCGCCTCCTCTTCGTTCTTCCTTCTTAATTCTTAATTCTTAATTCATCCTTGCCCCCCTACGCATAAGGAAAAAACGCATTCGAGACCGTCCCCGTAAAGTAGTCCACGGCAATCCAGAGCCCGGTACAGACGGACTCTCCCAGGATAATTCCCATAAAGAAAGGACGTGTGGACCGGTACAGCCAGGCGCCCCCGAACCTCAAAACCAGGTCTTTTACTCCCCAGGCGAGAAACACATTGATAAAGAAGTAATCCGTATAGGCAATGGTGCTTACGGGAAGCGCGACCGGATGCAGGGGCCACCACACGAACCGGGCGCGCATCACCGCCAGGAGGACCGCAATGGCGCCTCCCAGGCCCAGATACAGAATCCCTCTGGTGAAGATCGGACTCGGCTCCAGCATGCGCCGCCCGACAAAGGCATCGAACGGGAGGCGCGCGTAATCCAGAAAGTGCCGATCCAGATTGAGTCCGCCATGGCCGTAAGCGAGCCTCAGCGTCATCGTGCTCGCGGTGATCAGCCCCACCGCAAGGGCCAGGCCCATGGCCCAGACCAGGCCCCGCCTCCGTGCAAATCGGCGTGCAAGAAAGAGCGCCCCCGCCGCCCGGGGCATCAGCGTGCTGGTCCGGGTCATTGTCCAGGCGTAGCCGAACCCCAGCGTGACCAGGCCCGCCGGGCTAAAAGCGGAGGACCCGACCATACAGACGGCGAACTCGGCGGGATTGATGGGCGAGTACGCAGTCACGAATCCGGTCTCGCTCACAATCCGCGCCATCACCAGGAACACGATGAAACAGGAGGCGAACAGAATCAGGATCACCGGCGGAGACATCCCGGCCTGGTACAGCCAGCAACCCAGATACAGGGTTCCTCCACCAATCCCGATGACCGCGGCCCGGTAGGACATCACTTCACTTGAATCGTCCGCAGCGGAGGGCCTCCCCAGCACCTTCGCCGCAACCTGGCGCAGATGTTCGCGCCCGACCCATAAACTGTACGAGGCCAGGACCACCATGTAGCCCATGCCCATCAGGGCCAGGGATGCGTGTCCCTGCGAACTGAACCGCCCCACCACGCCCGAGATATTGTAGCGTTCCGCACCCAGGATCGCCAGTACCCCCCTGACAATCTTGGAGATCACGTTGAACACCCAGATGCTCAGGCTCACGTCCGTGTTCACGAAATATGAGTACCCCAGAATAGCGAAGTGGAGCCTGAGGCGCAAGGGCGTCGTGCCGTCGAAAATCCAGATATCGTGGACCAGGCCGATCCGCGGGACCGTGTGAAAGTAGTGGTGCAGCGCGTTGATCGAACCGATCGCGAACGGAATCGCGAAACCAGCCCACATCAACCGGCTCCTGAACAACCGTCCCACCCTGCCACTTCGGGTCTCGCTCACCTCCAGAGGCACCTGCATGATTGGAAACGCGAACCGTTCGTGGTCCTCCCACTGCTTCCGCAGGATTACAGC
Organism: Gemmatimonadota bacterium; assembly: GCA_028877215.1. Lineage (GTDB taxonomy): Bacteria > Latescibacterota > UBA2968 > UBA2968 > JAAXHE01. The sequence continues at coordinate 22,897 of JAPPFJ010000035.1, forward strand.
CAGACAGATCAGCACCCCGAGAAGCACCAGCAGAAACGCGCCCCAGCTTACGAGAGGGACGAGCCACGCCTCCCACGGCGGCGGAACCCCGTCGGGCAGCCCCTCGTAGAGGCCGCGGACGACCTCGGTGTCCCGCGGCGCCGTCCAGGAGACGATATTGGGCAACACGGCCTCAAGGTCGCGTCGCTCGGGAGAAGCATAATAGGTGACGCCGGTGAGGTACGAGATCAGGTGTTTGACCATTTGCGAGACGGGCAGCAAAAAGAGAAACATCACGTAAATGGCCAGCAGTTCGCCACGACTCAGGGCGAATCGTTTCCTCAGCGTGGCAAGCATCGGATTGGCGAACAGAACAAGCAGGAAGAGGATAACCAGGGCGCCGCGGTCTATGAAATACGCGTTCAGCCACCGGCCCTGGATCACCATGCGATTATATGGCAGTACCAGGCCTAAAAAGCCACACAGAGCAAGGCCGATCAGAAAGGCCCGAGGGGTCAGGCCGTCCCACCCGTCCCCACCGGTGGCGCGGAAACCCGGTTCGCGGTTCATCCCCGATCCAATCCCTTCACTGCGTAAACGCGTCACTCCCACTCTGCCGCGACGGGGATGACGCCGTCGGTCTGGGTGATCACGTCAGCCATTCGTCCGGCCGCGAGCGGAGAAAATCCGGGTCCAGGGAACCGTGAGCCCTGCCCGTCTCAAAGGGGCTTCCCCGGAACACGAGGAATCTCACCGGTCCTTCACGAAGCAAGTCCACCGGGCCGCCCATCGGAATCTCCTCAAATGCCGCCTTTACTCAAAGAAAACAAACACTCCGGAATGCGAGAAGCCACAAGACAGAAACGGCAGCCCCCTGAGGCTGCCGTCCGTACGGCGTGCATCCGACGAAAATCTGTAAAGAGCATTCAACCACTATCGGGGCCGAATCTAAATGTCAGCAAACTCTCCTCTGCCATCGCCTGGCACGCATACAACGTGAATCTGCCAAACCTGTGGAATTCCGTAGCCCCGGCCAGAAAACCCGCAAAGACGTGAAAAAAACCGCAAGCCAACTCCCTCAATCCCCTGGCCAATATTGCGACCCAACGGGCGAAAGTCAAGCTCAAACCCGTGCTCGCGGGGTACTGAATGTGCCAAGAGTCGTCAGGCCGGGGAATCAGAGTATACCAGGCCCAACGGCAAAAGAACCCGTCCGCAATCCCCGCAAGCCTAAGGCGCATGGCTCACGGGGTGATTCCGAACGGGTTCTCAGGATATCGCTTGCTGCCTTCCCTTCGGCGCTACTTGAGGTACAGCAGCCGTTGCGACTGCGCACCGCCGGGATAGCTCAGATGGGCGATATACACACCTGTCGACAGTAATGCGCCACCCTCGTCGCGCGCATCCCATTTGACCTTATACGTGCCCGCCGCACGGGACTCATCCACAAGCGTCCGTACGGGCTGGCCCAGCACATTGTAGATCACCAGCTTCACAGGACCCGCGCCGGACAGATGGTAGGTGATCAGCGTGGCGCTGTTGAATGGATTCGGCGAATTGGGCGCCAGACCGCTGGCTTCCGGCACGGCCTCAACCGCGAACGCCGGCTTGGCGGCGGCCTCAGACCTGGATGAGGCCAGGGCTTCGACACCTACGACCTTCGCACCGCCGCCCAGCGTCAGTTCCAGGGCCTGGCGGCGGCCTTCGTTCAGAGGTATGCTGCTCCAGCGGCCCACGACCTCGCCGTCCGCGTTTGTAGCCTTGGCCCGATAGTAACCGCTCACCCCATCCGCGCTGGAGATGGTCAGCGACAGCAGGCCGGCAGCATCGGTGACGGCGCTCCACGCGTAGTCGGAAACGCGGCCGGCGATGGCGCGGGAGAACTCGACGTCCAGCCCCTCAACGGCGTTGCCCAGCACCGCGGCCTCCACGACCGTGCCGGGACCGGTCGCGGCATCGGCCGCGCGCCCATAATAGCCCGACCCGATGACGTAGTGCGTTGGAACTACGCTTCCGTCCGGCCGTTGGATTTCACCGGTGAACTCGCGGGCGTATCCCACCTTGGGGACGTCGGCTCTGTCGGTGTCGTCATTGGGATCGTCAAAGTAATACTCCACGAAACCGCCTTCCGGGCTGCTGGCCGCCGCTTCGATGACCTGCGGCAGAACTAGATGTCCGCTCACGACGTCCCGGACAGTCGCTACCAGAGGCTGTAGCTCGAATCTATTAGGAAACGCGCCGTGAAGTAGAATTGTGTTGCTGGTACGATCCAGGATGTAGAGGTACACCGAACCATGTCTCCAGGGACCGTTGGGATCCCGAAAGGCTGTCCTGACCTTCGAGATAGCGCTTATACCACCAGTTTCGTAGGCGGCGCGAAAGTAGCTCATCGCCTCCGTGACGAAGACCTTCAAGGTCTCGCGGTCCACGACGTCCTCGGCGGTGACGGACGGGTCGCCGTAATCGATGTCTTCTTCAGCCAGATGAATTTCATTGAGATCGAACCCGGCGAGTATCACGATCGGGCTCTTGAAATTGAGTGAGAAGTAGACGCCGGCATGGCCGGAGGCGCCTGGTATGCCTGGTGACAGATTGGGAATAGGCGTGGTCGCATCGAATGCGCCGTCCGGTTCCTGCATCAACACGCCCATCACAGCGCCAAAAGCCTGGGCAGCGGTTGCAGGATCGGGTGAGGTCATGTTGGCCAGGTCGCGCCTGGATACGCCCAGCCCGGAAAGGACCGCACCATAGATCATGGGGTTGAGCAGCCTGCCCGACAATGACATGTCCTTCGCGTGGATGAACACCCTTCCGTCGGGCGTCAGGCTCACGATGTACGTGGAACCGGAACGCCAGATTCCATCGTCCTGCCTTGTGAGACATCCGATGTACGCCGCTCGTTCAAGAGTCGCTTGTCCCCGGGACTCGCTCCTGAAGAAATCTCTCGCGGCCAGCGCGAATTCCTCCAGGCTCGCGCTGCCGTCTTCCACCTGTTGTGCCGTCACACCGGGATCGTCAGGAGGCGTCACGCCGGGAGGAAGTGCGCAATCTCCCTGCGCCAGGGCGGGAGGCGCATTGGAAAAGACGCCGGCCAGCACGAGCAGGCAGACAAAAAGAATCGAAGATGCCGAGGTGAGCGATGTTCGAGCTTTCGTCATGGCAGTTCTCCTTTCCGGAAAAACGGGCTCATCAAAATTACTACGGCGGGCCGTTTTTTTCGCGAAGCTGTTTTAGGGTTATTTTGGTGCTACTTGAGGTAAAGCAGTCGCTGCGTCTGCGCACCGCCAGGATAGCTCATGCGGGCGATATACACTCCCGTCGACAGCGAGGCACCCAACTGGTCGCGTGCATCCCACCGAATCTGGTAGGAGCCGGCAGCCCGGAACTCATCCACCAACGTCCTTACGGGCTGCCCCAGCACATTGTATATCACCAGCTTCACAGGACCCGCGATGGACAGATGGTAGGTGATCAGCGTGGCGCTGTTGAATGGGTTCGGCACATTGGGCGACAGACCGCTGGCTTCCGGCACTGCCGCGGCTCCGAACGCTGCCTTGGATGCGACCGCCGGACCGGATGCCGACAGGGCTTCGACGCGGACTACACGCATTCCGCCGCCCAGCGTCAGTACCAGGACCTGGCGGCGGCCTTCGTTCAGCGGAATGCTGCTCCACCGGCCCACGACCTCGCCATCGGCGTTTGTAGCCCGGGCCCGGTAGTAACCGCTCACGCCATTCTCGTTCGAGATCGTCAGGGAGAACATGCCGGCAGCGTCGGTGACGGCGCTCCAGTCGTAGTCGGACTGGCGGCCGGCAATGGCGCGGGAAAACTCGACGTCCAACCCCTCGACGGCATCACCCAGCACCTTGGCCTCCACTTCCGTTCGGGGACCCATCGCGACGACGTCCGGCGCGCGCCCATAGAATCCCGATCCGACGATGAGGTTAAGTGTGAATGCAGTTCCGTCAGGTCTCCCGATTGTAGCAGTGAACTCGCGGGCGAAGCCAACCTTTGGGATATCGGCGCTGTCGGTATCGTCAGTGGGATCGTCGAAATAATACTCCACGAAACCGCCTTCCGGGCTGCTTTGCGCCGCATCGATGACCTGAGGCAGAATGAGCCATCCGGTCACGGCGTCCCGGACAGTGGGCACCAGAGGTCGCCACTCGAATCTGTCAGGAAACGCTGCGTGAAACATGATGGTATTGCTGGTGAGTTCCAGGACGTAAAGGTACACGGGGCCGTGTCTCCAGGGACCCTTCGGATCGCGCGCGGCGATCCTGGCTTTCGAGATGGCGGCTGGATCTGTTGCGGTCTCCGCGAGTGTGACAAACCACTCCCCCGCTCCCGTGACGAATGCCTTCAGGGTTTTCCGGTCCACCACGTCCCTGGCAGTGACTGCCGGATCGCCGTAATCGATGGCTTCATCGCTGATGGGAACCAGGTGAGACTCATTGAGATCGAAACCGACAAGCAGCACGGTCGGAATCGGGGAATCGCCCACCAGATATGTGGCGACGTGGCCGGAGGCGCCCGGTATACCCGGTCGCAGGCCTGGAACAGGGTTCGTCGCATCGAATGCGCCGTCCGGTTCCTGCGACAATGTGCTCATGACCGCGCCGAAAGCCTGGGCCGCGACGGCAGGATCGGTAGAAGCCAGATTGGCCAGAACGGCTGGTTCGACTCCCAGCGCCGAAAGGATCTCCGCATAAATCAACGGGTTGAGCAGCCTCCCCGAGAATGCCATCGCCCTCGCGTGTTCGTACACCCTGCCGTCGGGTGTGAGGCTCACGATGTACGTGGAACCCGATCGCCAGGGGCTTCCCTCCTGCCTGACGAGACATTGAAAGTACAGCGCTCCTTCCAGGGTACTTATCGGGATCCTGTATCGGTCTCTCGCGGCCAGCGCAAAGCCCCTCAGGCTTGCGCTGCCGTCTTCCACCTGACGTGCCGTCACAGGCGGGTCATCAGGAGGCGTCACGCCGGGAGGAAGTGGACACGCTGCCAGGGCGCGAGGCGCATTGGTACAGACGCCGGCCAGCACGAGAAGGCAGATAGCGGGAATCATGGATGCCGAAGCGAACAATGTTCGAGCTTTCATCATAACGGTTCTCCTTTCCGGAACAACGGGCTCATTAAAACAACCGAGGCTGCTTTTTCTCACTGTGAGAAATCAGGCTGTCGCTTCGGATCGCACAATCGAATGCTCACGTCGATGGAAGTCTACATGCAATGCCAGTTGAAATTCCGTCCCTGGACAGTCTTCTGTTTTTGTCCACGGTTTGGGCGGTGTGCCGTTGTGGCTGCAGGCTTGGCTCACTTCCACGGCAGCAAGTCGGTTGATTTACCTGGCTGCAATGGACAGCAAAAGCCGACATTCGCGTGCGCAGATTTCGCGCAGTGCCATTCAGAAATCCTGACTCACTTGCAGGTTACGATTGGTAAACGTCTCAACCCGGTACTGACAATATAGCGAATAAGTGCTGAATTAGCTTTGAATTCGGATGCCTGAATGTTGATTTTTTAGTGAAATTCGGCACTCTCGTGCCGATTCGAACCAGACTGTGCGCCAACGGTGAAGATCTCTACCCACTTCAGGGCATCTTTCAGTCAGTTGACTTGAGTCGATTTTCCGGGGTGGGAGCCGAGGAGGCTGAATCACTACAGAGATGTCGCAGAAGGAGTGTCTGATTGAGCTGAAGCGGAGGTAGGTGTGGGTGAGAGAAGCTCCAGATACGAAACTCGGCACATCGTCAACGGGACGACGTGTTGTTTCCAAACGCGTCGGCAAAGATCACAAAGTCACTGAACCCGATAGAGCCATCCCCGTCAAGGTCGTAACGTGCTACGAATCCGGTGCCGCCTTGACTTCGCCCGAAGACGGTTGCAAACAGAAGAAAGTCGCCGAAGCCCACGGTCCCGTCGTCGGTGCGGCGGCCTACGAGCCGTACGCATCGACGAATTTGAAAAAGTCCGCGAAGTCCACGACGCCGTTGCCATCGAGGTCAAAGCGTGGGTTCGTGCCGCCGAATGCATCGGCAAAGAGGAAGAAGTCAACAAAGTCCGTCTTCCCGTCGCCGTTGAAATCTGTTGCGGCCTGCGCGGGAGGCGGGGAAGACGCGCCCGTCCACTCTGACGCGTCCCACAGTTCGATCCCGTTCAGCCCGACCGAAGCAAGCAGGGATCCGTCGGGAGAGAACACGCCGTTGATGCCGAAGCCCCAGGGGTACTCGAGCCAGTCGGGATGCCCGAGCCTGGCGATATTCTCCCTTGCCGCCAGGTTCCACAGAAGGACCTCCCCCAGTCCCGCGCTGGTGGCGAGGACGGACCCGTCGGAGGAAAACGACGGCTCTCCGTGTCCTTGAAGGGTTGCAATCGTATCGTGCGCCGCCACGTCCCAGAGCACCATCGGCCCGTCGGTGCTTGAAGCGAGAATGGTCCCGTCCGGAGAAAACCCAACGTCCAGGACCCGGCCGGTATTTCCCTCCAGAGTCGCGGTATTGGTGCGTGTCGCCGTATTCCAGAGCTTGACCGTTCCGTCGCGTGAACCGGACGCGAGCGTTCCATCGGGTGAAAATGCAACAGTGAAGACGTGGCTCGTATGCCCGGTGAGGGTGGCGATCAGGGTCCTGCTGGATACGTCCCACAGCTTGATCGTCTTGTCTCCAGATCCTGAAGCGAGGGTGTCGCCGCTGGGCGAAAACGCCAGCGAGTGGACCCCCGTTGGACCCCCCTGATGCCCCGGCAGGGTGGCAACCAGAGAGCGGCTCGCGACGTTCCACAGCTGGATGTTGGCCTCGGAAGTACTGGTAGACCCGGTAGCGAGGTGGGTCCAGTCGGGCGAGAACGCCACTGACGAACCGCGCTTGCCTTGCGCGAACGAACCAGTCTGGGTCCGCGTCGCAACGTCCCATAGCTGGATGCCCTGGGACGAATTGACGGCGAGGGTGGCTCCATCCCCTGAGAACTTCGCGCCAAAGGTGTTCCGGAGTCTTACGCCTGAGTCGGAAGTATCCGTATATCTGAATAGCGTGGCGAGGTGGTGTTCCGACGCTTCAGCAAATACGAAATGAGTATCGCGAAAGGGGCCGACATTCGCCTTCCCCTCGGTATCGACCGCGAGGACCGACACGTATTGTGCAACGGAGGCAGAGAGACTGGAAACGCCTTCCGAGGGAATGATGCCGTCGTAGTTGAACGTAGCGAGAGCCTGGTTTTGACCGGTAAAAATCAGGCACGATTTCACTTCCTGCGATCCTGCGGCCGCGTGGGGTGACTTCGTTTTGAGGAAGAATACAACCTGGTGAAGGCCCCTGCTGCCGGAAGCTGTTACTCTGAACTGAACGGAGAAGCTCGTTGCGCCGGCTGGATATCTCAACGGTGAGATCAGCTCGACGCTCGGCGAATTGAAATCCCTGAGGTCGTATCCCGCCCCCGACCCATGGATAGGGACATCGGGATTGAAATATGGGTGCACCGACAGCAGGCCGGCGCTGCACGCCGACAGCCGGTTCCATCCCGGTCCATACGACATGATGTTGGCGCCGTCGTTGAAATCGTGCTGCAGGCCTAAGGCATGGCCCAGTTCATGTGCCGCCGTTTCAACAATGAAGCTGGCGGGAAGCAGCGCGTAGCCCCTGTTATCCGCCCACCGGCCGCCAAAGCCCGCCACGTTGCCCCAACCCAGGTTGTTGTACGTGCTGTGGTCGACCACGATGAAGAAGATATTGTTGCTCGTGCCAAATTTCGATGGCAGATCCCGAAACACATTTCCCACGCCGACGATCCGGTACGAGCGGAGATAGCTGGCATCGGAGTTCGGGGCGTCCACGCGGTGCACCAACGGGTTGCCCTGGGCGTCGGTCTCATACTGGAAGGTCTTGCTGCCCTTGCCGTTCGACTGCATCTGGTGGCGGAAGAAGGTCCGGATCCTGGGAATCCGCGCCTTCATTGTATCAACCACGTCAGGGTTGAACGTCCGGTCGTTCGGCAGGAAATAGATCAGCCGCAACGTACGCGTCTCGCCCGAGTCCGCCACCGCCGGCCGCTTTGCCGCCGGACCGAAGGCCAGTTCATGTCCTAACTGTTCATGATCCGGCGCCTGGCAGGCATGCGTCCAATCGAATTCGGGAGAAGACCCATAGGCATCCGCGGACAACAACAGGACAGCCAGGTAGGCGGGAAAGATGGAACCAAGGACGGAGGTTCTACGGGACATTCGTACCCCCAGGTGGGTCGATGTTGGCACACGACAACGAGGAACTGTCGCAAAATGCGACAGTCGTAACGTGATTAACGGCGCTGTTTCCGCTCCTCGACTCAACGAGAGGCGACAAGGAGTCACAGAACGACAATCGGACCGCCGTCACCGGGCCAACGCCCGATATCCTGCCGGCGAAGGAATCCGACCATTGTCAACTGCAAACCAGCCCTATCCCTACGTGCCGAAGGCGTCCACAAACTCGAAGAAATCGGCGAAATTCACGATTCCGTCGCCGTTGAAGTCCGCTGTTTTCTGTCCCGGCGGCGCCGGTGGCCGGGTGGCGTCGGCGACCGTCAGAACCAGCCAGAACGGCCTGTCCAGTCCGTCGGCGCTGGTGACCAGGTCTTCGACGTTCGTGCCGTCCAGATCCGCGCGCTGAATCTTGTCGGCGGTCCAGTCCGTCCAGTACATCTTGCCGTTCCCCAGGTCCAGCGCCAGCGCGACCGGCTCGGCCACACCGCTGGTGACCAGATCTTCCACGTTCGTGCCGCCCACGTCCGCGCGTTGAATCCTTGAAGTCTGCCGATCCGTCCAGTACATCTTGCCGTTGGGCACGTCCAGCGCCAGCCCGCTCGGGCGGCCCAGACCGCTGGTGACCAGATCTTCCACGTTCGTGCCGTCCAGATCCGCGCGCTGGATCTTGTCATTTTCACCGTCGGTCCAATACATCTTGCCATTGGTCACGTCCAGCGCCAGCCCGCCCGGACTGACCAGACCGCTGGTGACCAGGTCTTCCACGTTCGTGCCGTCCAGATCCGCGCGCTGGATCTTGTCCGTGTCCCAGTCGGTCCAGTACATCTTGCCGTTCCGAACGTCCAGCGCCAGCGCGACCGGCCTGTCCAAACCGTCGGCGCTTGTGACCAGGTCTTCGACGTTCGTGCCGTCCAGATTCGCGCGCCGGATCCTCTCGGCGACCCAGTCCGTCCAGTACAGCTTGCCGTTCCGAACGTCCACAGCCAGCCCCCACGAACCGCTCTGGCCGCTCGGGCCGGTGATCAACACGTCTCTTACGTTTGATCCATCCAGGCTGGCGCTCTGGATCTTGTAATTGACGTGATTCCAATACATTTGCGTCGCCGGAGGCGGGGCGGGGACGGGGACGGGTACCGCCAGCGCCAGCCAGAACGGTCTGTCCAGCCCGTCGGCGCTGGTGACCAGGTCTTCGACGTTCGTGCCGTCCAGGTCCGCGCGTTGTATCTTGTCGGCAGTCCAGTCCGTCCAATACATCTTGCCGTTCCCCAGGTCCAGCGCCAGCGCGACCGGCTCGGCCACACCGCTGGTGACCAGATCTTCCACGTTCGTGCCGCCCACGTCCGCGCGTTGAATCCTTGAAGTCTGCCGATCCGTCCAGTACATCTTGCCGTTGGGCACGTCCAGCGCCAGCCCGCTCGGGCGGCCCAGACCGCTGGTGACCAGATCTTCCACGTTCGTGCCGTCCAGATCCGCGCGCTGGATCTTGTCATTTTCACCGTCGGTCCAATACATCTTGCCATTGGTCACGTCCAGCGCCAGCCCGCCCGGACTGACCAGACCGCTGGTGACCAGGTCTTCCACGTTCGTGCCGTCCAGATCCGCGCGCTGGATCTTGTCCGTGTCCCAGTCGGTCCAGTACATCTTGCCATTCCCCAGATCCAGCGCCAGCGCGACTGGCCTGTCCAGCCCGTCGGCACTCGTGACCAGGTCCTCGACGTTCGTGCCGTCCAGGTCCGCGCGCCGGATCGTCTCGGCGATCCAGTCCGTCCAGTACAACTTGCCGTTCCCCACGTCCACCGCCAGCCCCCACGAACTACTCTGACCGCTGGGACCGGTGACCAGCACGTCCCTTACGTTTGATCCATCCAGGTTGGCGCTCTGGATCCTGTAATTGACGTGATTCCAATACAGCTGCGGCATGGCCTGAGGTTCGCTCACGTCCGTCAGGTTTATGGTCACGGCGATGGTGGCGCTGCCGCCCTGACCGTCGGAAACCCTCACCGTCACCTCGTAGCGGTTCTTCACCTCGTAGTCGTAGACTACACCCGATCTGGTCTGCAGCTGACCGGTGGCTGGGACGAGGGCGAAACTCCCCGCGTCCGTACCTTCCAGGCTATACGTCAGCGTACCCCCGTCGCTATCCGTCGCGGTCACCGGGCTGCCGATGTTCTGTCCGGCGGGCGTATTCTCGGCAAAGCTGCGCGTTGTGCTGGCGCCCGCGCTGAACGTCGGCACCTGATTGGTTCCGCCGCCGGTCTCCGCGGTAACCGGCAACGTCGCAGTGAGCGGATCACCGTTGAAATTCGCGATCGCGTCCGCACCCACAGTGAACGTCAACGTGCCGTCGGTGTCCATGTTGCCGTTGAAGCTGAGTTCAACGGTCACCTTCGTGTCGCCCGCGCGATGCACTCTCTGCTCGTCAACGCTCACACCCGTAATGCCCGATACCGTCACCCCGTCACGCACGTCGTGAGTGGAACTCACGTATGCGCGTCCTGACAACGTCAACGTCACAACACTCCCGTTCAGCGTCGCCTCCGTTAACGACTGCGGCGTTGTCGCAACAACCGTTTCCTCCAGCGCAGTTACAGACACCTGGTCGGTAAGCGCGGACCCGCTGTAGTTCGCGATCGCGTCCGCGCCTACGGTGAACGTCAGCGTACCGTCGCTGTCGATGTCGCCGTTGAAGCTGAGTTCAACGGTCACCTTCGTGTCGCTCGCGCGGTGCACTCTCTGCTCGTCAACGCTTACACCCGTAATGCCCGATACCGTCACCCCGTCACGCACGTCGTGAGTCGAGAATTCGTATCTTCCCCCCGTAAGCGTCAGTGTCACCACGCTCCCGTCCAGCGTCGATTCAGTCAACGTCGACGCCGTCGTCGCCGTGACCGACTCCATCCCCGCGGTTACGGACAACTGCGCAGTCAACGCGGCGCCGTTGTAAGACTCGATCGCGTCGGCGCCCACCGTGAACGTCAAAGTACCGTCGCCGTCGATGTCGCCGTTAAAGCTGAGTTCAACCGTTACCACCGCATCACTCTTACGCTGGATACCAAACGTGCCCACGCTAACTCCCGCGATACCCGACACCGACACCCCGTCACGTACGTCGAAGATCGAACTCTCGTAGGATCGGCCAGAAAGCGTCAGTGTCACCACGCTCCCGTCCAGCGTCGATTCAGTCAATGTCGACGCCGTCGTCGCCGTAACCGATTCCATCCCCGCACTTACGGTCAACTGTGCGGTCAGTGCGGATCCATTGTAGGACTCGATCGCGGCGGCGCCAACGGTGAACGTCAACGTACCTTCTTCGTCGAAGTCGCCGTTGAAATCCAGTTCCACCGTCACCCTGGAATCGCTCACGCGTCGCACGCCGAACGTGCCAACGCTCACGCCCGCAATGCCCGACACCGACACCCCGTCACGTACGTCGAAGATCGAACTCTCGAATGCCCGTCCAGCCAGCGTGAGCGTCACCACGCTCCCGTCCAGCGTCGCCTCGGTCAACGGCGACGCGGTCGACGCCTCCACCGTTTCTTCCAACGCGGCGACCGCAACGTCCCTGGTGAGCGCCGCGCCGTTGTAGGACGCGATCGCCCCCGCCCCCACCGTAAAGGTCAGCGTGCCGTCTTCGTCGAAGTCTCCGTTGAAGTCCAGTTCTATTGTCAGCCTGGTATCGCTTGCGCGCGTAATCCCGAACGTCCCCACGCTCACGCCCGCAATGCCCGATACCGACACCGCCCGGCGGATGGAGAAGATGGATCGCTCGAAAGTACGGCCCGCAAGCGTCACGGTAACCTCACTGCCGTCCAGCGTCGCTTCGGTCAACGGCGACGCGGTCGACACGGTGATCGACTCCTGGACCGCGGGTACGGGAACCTGGGCGTAACCCGTTTCGGGAACAGTGAAAACCATCAAGACGACAACCAGTGAAATCAAGACGAATTGCCGGTACGTAATTGGCCGTTTCATAAGTCAGCCACCCCTATTTAAAGGTGCCAAGTGTCACCCGTCCGCCCTCGATGCTGCATCCTCCTGCGGCGATACAGGTATATCGGGTCCCATCCTGCAACTCGATCAGACCGCCGTTCTGGAAGCTGAGTACCGCGCGCCCCCCTTTGATGGTAAGACTTGCTTTCTGAAGGAGCCTTGGTACAAAAACGCCCGACGGGAAATTCGGGAGCGCATCGCCAACGCCGTAGGTACCGCCTCTGCTGCTGCCGGCCGCGCTAACCGCGAGCCCCGATGGATCGACCAGCCCGTTGGCGCTCGTAAGGAGATCTTCAACGTTGGAACCGTCGAGATTGGCGCGCTGGACCTTGTCCGCGTCCACGTCCGTCCAGTACATCTTGCCGCCGGACACGTCCAGGTCCAATCCGTTGGGACTCGTCAGGCCGCTGGTTACCAGGTCTTCGACATTTGAACCGTCCAGACCGGCGCGCTGGATCTTCTTTGTGCCGCGATCGGTCCAATACATCTTGCCTCCGGACAGGTCCAGGGCCAGGCCGGTGGGGCTGCTCAGTCCGCTGGTAACGAGGTCCTCCATGTTGGAGCCGTCCAGGTCTGCGCGCTGGATTTTGTCCGAACCGGGATTCGTCCAGTACAATTTGCGGTTGGCCGCGTCGAGTGCGATTTCACCCGGAAACGCCAGGCCGGCGAGAGTGAGAATGTCCTCCACGTTGGAACCGTCCAGATCCGCACGCTGGATCTTGCCGTTTTGCCGATTTGTCCAGTACATCTTGCCGCCGGATACGTCGAGCGCCAGACCGTACGGCACGCTCAGGCCGCTGGCGACGAGGTCCTCCACGTTGGAACCGTCCAGGTCCGCGCGCTGCACCTTGTTTGTGCCCGCGTCGGTCCAGTACATCTTGCCGCCGGCCATATCCAGGGCCAACCCATCCGGCCCGTCCAGCCCGCCGCCGGTGACAAGGTCTTCGACGTTCGAGCCGTCCAGGTCCCCGCGCTGGATCTTATCCGTACCCCAGTCGGTCCAATACAGCTTCGACGTTCCCGTGGCGGGCGGCGGCACCGTCGCGACCGTGATGCTCACCGCGGCTGAGCAGTTGTTTCCGGTATCGGATTCGCCGGCTGATGCATCCACGCAGGCGCCGTAGTAGTAAGTGCCGGCGGACGACGGCGCCGTCAGGTTGATCGACTCGGCGCTTGTGCCGGAAGCGGCGAGGCCGCCCACCGCGTCCGTTCCCACTTCCGTGTCACTCACGGAAATGGTCGCGTCCGAAGAGCGGTAGTAACGTAACGTCGATGCCGCGGACGTGCCATTGCCACGGTTGCGGACCGTTGCGTACAACGTGAAGGTCGTTCCCGCGTCCGGGCTACTGCTGCTGACCGAAGGCGTATCGACGATCAGGTCCGGCGAGGCGCCGCCGCCACCGCCCGTGCCGGGGCCACTACCTCCCCCGTTGCCGGTCGCCGTACCCACGGCCACACCCGACGGATCGACCAGTCCGTTTGAGCCCGTAACCAGGTCTTCCACGCCGGAGCCATCGAGGTTTGCGCGCTGCACCTTGTTCGTTCCCGCGTCAGCCCAGTACATCTTGCCGCCGGGCACGTCCAGAGCCAGACCGTTTGGACTATGCAATCCGCTGGTGACCAGGTCTTCGATTCCAGACCCATCCAGGTTGGACCGCTGGATCTTGTCCGAGCGCCGGTCCGTCCAGTACATCTTGCCGCCGGATACATCGAGCGCAAGGCCGGTGGGACTGTTCACGCCGCTGGTGACCAGGTCTTCGACCCCCGAGCCGTCCACGTTCGCGCGTTGAATCTTGTTTGCGCCCGGGTTCGTCCAGTACATCTTTCCGCCGGAGACGTCCAGCGCCAGACCGCCGGGAAACGTCAGACCGCTGGTGACCAGATCTTCAACGTTAGCGCCACTCAGGTCCGCACGCTGGATCTTGTTCGTCTGCCGGTTTGTCCAATACATTTTGCCCCCGGACACGTCCAGGGCCAGACCGTAAGGAATACCAAGTCCCGTTACCAGGTCTGCCACGTTGGCGCCATTGAGATCAGCACGCTGGATCTTGTTGGCGCCCGCATCCGTCCAGTACATCTTGCCGCCTGCAAGATCCAGCGCCAAGCCGTCCGGCCCGTCCAGTCCGCCGCCGGAGACCAGGTCTTCCACCCCCGAGCCGTCCAGGTTGGACCGCTGGATCTTGTTCGTTCCCCAATCCGTCCAGTAGAGCTTCGACGCTCCGGGGGCAGGCGGGGCCGTTGTTGCCACAGTCAGCGTGACGGCCGCAGAACAGTTGTTCCTGGTATCGGACTCGCCTGAAACCGCGTCGACGCACGCGCCGTAGTAGTAGGTTCCCGAGCTCGACGGCGCCGTCAAACCGATCGATTGAGAACTGGACCCCGATGTGGCGAGTCCGCCCACAGCGTCCGTGCCCAATGCGACGTCGCTCGTTGAGACTGTCGCATCCGTTGAGCGGTAGTAGCGCAACGTCGTCGCGGCAGACGATCCGTTACCCTGGTTCCGGACCGTCGCGCCAAGCGTAAAGGTCGCCCCGGCAGAGACGCGACTGTTGCTGACCGAAGGGGACTGAACAACGAGATCCGGGTTGCCGCCGCCACCGCCGCCCGGCGACGGGGGTGGACCTCCAAAGCTCTGTGCGAAGATCAGAAAATCCGTAAAGTCAATCGAACCATCGGAATTCAGGTCCTGTGCGGCATTATACCTCCCATCGCCCTGCCTCGACGGGAACACGCCTGCGAAAATCAGAAAGTCCGAGAATCCGACGAAGTCATCGCCGTCGAAGTCGGGGGACGGCGCCGAGTTGAACGTGATTTCGCTGCTCGTCCTGAGTACGTCGCTCGAAGTGGGACTTTCCGCGAGGGTAACCGACTCGATGCCTATGGAAAACTGACGGCCCGTCACGTCGGAGACAGTCGAAAACTCCGCGCGCGCCAGAAACCCTGACGACGCCAACGTGACGGGGCTTTGCGACGCAAGGTTGGCGCCGACGGAGCCTTCGGGAAGCGTGAGGCCGAAAGCGCTGTTTTCCGCATTTACGAATGACAGCACGGAAGCGTCGAAGTCGAATTTCAGGATCATACCTGCCAGGGACGTCGGCACGCCGGTAGCGAAAACCTCAATGGCGATGGTTGTGCCCCGACCGGAAACTGCCCCCGACGTAATGCCATCATCCGTCCGATTGCCGGCGCCTCCACCGGGAATCAGGTCCAGCGACAACACGGCGTTTGCATTGGCGCCGGCGAATGCCTGGCCCGCAAAGACGGCGACCGCGACAACGGCAATCAACAACAGACTTCGTTTGGGACGCATCGGGGAACACTCCTTTGTTTCGACGACGATTTCTTTCTGGTACGGTGGACCCTGTGTTGAATTCGACACTTGCGTTCGCTACGCCGTGAGCGGCTCGACTGCACCTGTTACGTCGACGGAATGCCAGGCGATACCGCCCACTGACTGTCACACGGCGCCCTTGAGTTTGGAGACGTCGTATTGCCCCTGGTGCTATTTCAACAACAGCATTCTTTTGGTCGCCGAGAAACTGCCCGCCTGTATCCGATACAGATAGACGCCGCTGGCGACGCGCCGGCCCAACGCGTCCGTCCCGTCCCACGTTGCCGTAAACGACCCGGCGTTCCTCTGTTCGTTCACCAGTACACGCACCTCCTGGCCCAGCAGATTGTATATCGCCAGCCGAACCATTGCCGCCTCCGGCAACTGGTAGCCGATCGCGGTGGACGGGTTGAATGGGTTGGGCATATTCTGCTCCAGATTGAACCGATCCGGCAGCGGCTTCAGATCGCCGATTTCGGCGTGATGCAGCATGTCGACGGCACCATCCAGGCCCACCAGAACGCTTTCCGATACCTGAAAGTCGGACGACAACGGCGTCGCGCTCGTCCTGAACGTGAGCTCGACGAGCTTCCCGCCGCCACTGGCGCCCCGGCCGTCGATCTTCACCGCGCCGATATCCACCTGCCCCGGCGTCCGGTTCGACGAAAGGAACAGGGTCTCCTGACCGGAGCCGGATTTCAGGAGGTTACCGTCCAGTTCCGTGGCATTCACGAACTCGTATTGCACGGGATCGTATTGCAGCGAAAGCCCGTATCCCTTCAGGTCGCTGGTCTGCGCTACCGACACGCGCAACTTCAGAATGTCGCTTTCAGCTCCCGGGTCGTTCACGCGCTCCAGCTTCAGCGTTGCATTGGCGTTCCGGCCGCCCGTGACGGTCAGTCCGCGGGTCATCTCACCGGCCATTGCCGGTCCGATCAGCACAAACGCCGCAAGAACGGTTGAAGCGATGTGAATCCACATAGCAAACTCCTTTTTCTGTCACCGTTTCGGTGACGTGGTGAATACTGCCGACAGCGGGGAGCCCGCGAAGGGGCCAGGTTTTTTGCTGAACACCGCATTTCTGGCATCAATGCGTCCGGAACAAGCCAAGAAGCCGGCTTACGGCCCCGTGCCCGCGTAACCCCCCATAATTGCAGGGAGTAAGTCCTTTCTCTTATTGCTCGCCGCTAGCTTTGACGCACCATATGACACGTCGACGCCTCTGCGCTGAAGGGCCGGAATGTGCACGTTGATCGACGTCGCGCTCAAGGGGTTGTTGCTTACCTCAACCCAATCTCCCTCGCCCAATCCCGTGTTTGCAACCAGCGGCGCGAGGTCCGAAACCCGGTTGCTTGCAAGATCCAGTGATCCAAGACGGGTCAAGCCCGATAACGCGGACACATTCGATACGCCGTTGCCGGCAAGCCATAGCCATTCAACGTTGGTCAAGTTCGATAGTACAGACACATCCGAGATATTGTTGTCATCAATGTCCAAGAATTCCAGGCGGGTCAGCCCTGATAGGGCTGAAACATTCGAGATGCGGTTACCGGCAAGCCATAGTACGGTCAATCTGGTCAGGTTCGATAGTGCGGACACATCAGAGATGCGATTATTGTCAAGATCCAAATGCTCCAGCCGGATGAAATCCGACAGTGCCGACACACCGGAAATGCTGTTGTCCGCAAGACTGAGCCCCCGCAGGTTAGTCAAGTTCGATAGTACAGACACAAGCGCAGCGAGACTCGAGATGCCGTTATCGGAAGTATCCAGGAATTCAAGACGGCTCAAGTCGGACAAGGGTGTGAAGTTCGAGATGCCGTTACCCGCAATCCCTAACACGCTCAGGTTGGTCAAACCTGATAGCGCAGACAGACTTGGAAGGCTATTGTAACCAAGACCCAGCGTATCCAGACCAGTCAAGCCCGACAGGGGCCTAACGTCCGAAATGCTGTTATAGTAAAGATCCAGAAATTCCAGACCGCTCAATCCCGACAAGGGCACGACGTTTGAAATGCGGTTGCCTGAAAGATCCAACCGCGTCAGATTAACCGCAGCTTCAAGCCCGGCGAGATCCCGAATATCCTCGTCCGGCGCCTCTAGGCGGGTCAAGGTGGCCATCTCTGCCCGGGAGATCGGCGCGCCTAACGCCTTGCCGAGGCTGTAAGCGATAACAGCGCGCAGATTCTCGTCCGGAATAGCAACTGCCGCTGCGCCATCACCTCCGCCCGTTGACGGCGGCGCGCCGCCAAAGCTCTGCGCAAAGATCAGAAAGTCAGGAAACCCGATCTCGCCGTCGCTGTTCAGATCGTACCTGGCTTCGTACCTGCCGTCGCCGCGGCGCGAACCGAACACGCCTGCCAACGCCAGAAAGTCGGAAAAACCAACCGTTCCGTCGCCGTCAAAATCGGGAGAAGGGTTGGTATCAGCGGAAATCACAGACTTGGCAGCGTGTCTGCCGGCCGCGATGTACATGTCGTCTGCGGTGAACTCGCCAAATGAGGCGTCGTCATTCGTGCGGTTATCCGATCCGTTACGACCGAAGAGATCCAGCGAACGATCATCCGCCACGTCATCGACTCCGTATGTGGAAACGGAAGCGCCGAATACCATCAAGGCGCCAATCAACAGCAGACTTCGATTTCGAATCATTGAACGACCCTCCCGGTATATCGAAGACGATTTCATCCCGGAACTCTGTCCGGTTGTGAGACTGTTCAGTTATTCTGCATCGGACCGGATTTCCGACAAGCCCGGTATGGCTCCAGGTTGCAGGGCTGCGTCACCGGCGCGTTCAGCTTCAGCGTGCCGCTGGCGGCGACAGGACCGTCCGAACCCTACAGCACGAGCATTGAGGAAACAACTGTGGCCTGCTATTTGAAAGGATACCAAATAAACGTTGAACTATCTCTGAAAAATGAGACATTATTGATGATTTTTTGTTGAAGTTTGTCTAATAATCCATTAAGGTTTGTCGATTTGTAAACGGAGCCGTACACGACTGTGCGCCAGCCCTGAAAGTCCCTACCTGTCACGGCGCGGTCAACGGCCTTTGCCGACCTCATTCGTACGGCCGCAGGTGTCCAAATCGGGGGCAACTGCCCGGTCACACCTGAACGCCGTCCGAACGCTTCCGTTACGTGGACGAACGCAAGAGGACTCCCGACGCCACGTAACTGAACGGGCACAAAAAAAACCCCGGCAAAAACCGGGGTTCTTCTTGTGATTCGAACCAAGGGGATGAAACGATGTCAGGCGTCCGTCAGAACGAGCCGCTCAGGCTGAACCGAAGCGGGGGTTCGAAGTCGTTGCCGTCGCTGTACGCGAAGTCAACGCGGACGACTTTGCCCTCGACGGGCTTGACCTTCAATCCCAGTCCAAGACTGTACACCTCCGTATCGTATCCGGGCTTGACGCCGCCGCGCAGCGCGAACGCGTTCTGCATCCAGAGTTCGCCGCCGATGCGATACCGCGGCTCGGAGTAATCCGTGGCGTAGTGACTCTCTCCCGTGAGCGTCAGATACGAGGCGTCGCCGCCCCTTTCCCCGAAGACTTCCATCGCGAAACCGAAATCGAACGCAACCGGCATCTGATAGTTGATCTCACGTGCCTCGATGTCCTTGCCCAGGTTCTTGAACGCCATCCCGAGCCGAAGGCTTCTGAATCCGGTGTTGAACGTCGTGCCGAAATTGAAGTCCACGCCCGTCAGCTTGTCGACGTCGATGGTCTCCTGCGTCCACCTCACCTGGAATCCGAACGAGAGCTTGTCGGTCAATCTGGTCGCGTAGGAAGCGCCGATGCTGAAGTCGCCGATTTCCAGCATCCGGCCGGTCCCGACGGGCTGGTATATCGTCGTCTCCTCCACGTCGGGAACCGAAAACGCCATAACGGCCAGCCCGACCACACCGCGCGTCGTATTGTAGGCCAGCGCGCCCGAATAGAACCGGGTATCCACGAGCCAGCGCGTGTACGAAAGGGTATACTCCCTCTCTTCGACGTTGGTGAGTCCGGCCGGGTTTACAAATATCGTGCTGATGTCGTCGGCAATTGCCGTAAACGCCCCGCCCATACCGGCGACGCGCGCCCCGTGGTCCACTTTGTGTACGGAGAATACGGCCTGGCCGAGCCGCTTTTGCGTGTCGCTGTACGCGGTCCCGGGCAGCAACAGCGCGTATCCCGCGCACGCCACGATTCCAATCCACAAGATCCGTTTCATAGGTCTGATCCTTATCCGATTCGGTTGAACGGTTCGACGAACACGCGAACCCGGAAACCTTGCAGCTTCGATTCGGCCGTCTCACTTGCTGATTACGAATATTCCCCGTTGGGTTTTTCCGGATGTTCCATCCACCAGCGATTCGACCACGTAGAAGTAGACCCCTGCCGAAGCAGAACCGACGTTGTCGATGGTTGTCTGGCTCCAGGTGGTCTCGCCCCGCCCCTGGTCGTCGTGATTCACCTCGGCGATGAGGTCCCCGGCAACCGTGTATATCCGGATCTGGCACTTCCGCGGGATGTTCAGAAACCGGATCTGTCCCTTGGTCTCGTAGGCATGGGCGCCGTCATCCCGGTATGGATTGGGGGTGACGATCACCTTCCGGTCCAGCTGATCCGACTGTGCCGTGGACGGGACATAGGGTGTCGAGACCTTGACGCCGTTCACCCACTGCTCCGGCGAACTGTTGCCGCTCTCCAGTGAGGGTATGGCCATACCCGTCCCGTTCCAGTCGTTGTGCGCGGCGCTGAAGGTGCGGACACTGTAGTCATACAGAAACCCGGCAATCGATTTCTTGTCGACGAATTCGTACTTGCCGCCGCTGTAGAATATGTCTGATTTTAGCGGGATTTCCACCATCAGTTCCCAGTCGTCACGCTTGAAGAGAGACCGGTAGACCCGGTAGCCCAACACGTCATTGGCCTCCGCGCCCGAGTAGTCCGGGTTGGCCGCGCCGTCGGCCGTGTCGTCCCACACCAGATTGATGAAACCCTCGGTCGTTACGCCTGCGTCCACCTTCACGTCCGGCGGCGCGTCGGGGAGGTCGTAGTTCCACTGAAAGGCTTCCTTGGCCCTGTTGACGTGCTTGACCAGGTTGTTGAATGCCTTATCCGTACGCATCTCGTCCTGCCTGCCCTGCTTCGCCCAACCCCAGATATTCTCTTCCACGGGCGCGGCCGCCGCCAGGACGAAGACGAATTTCGCCTTTTCGCCCGGCGCCAGGTCGTAGGGACCGTACGCGATCGACCCGTGCCAGGCCCCGACGATTGGCGGGTTGTCCTTGATATCGGACTCGGCGCCTACCAGCATGTCATAGATTTCCTGGTAGGAATGATTGTCCTGGTCCGGCTCGTCGAAATCGCCGCGATTGCGGTACTCCCACCATCTCACGGTATGAGGCTGGTCTTCGATCCTTGGGGCGACGTAGCTGTTGTCGCCCTGCGTGTCGTAGGAAAAGGTACCCGGGTCGTTGGAGGTTGACGGCAGGTACGCGATGGGCGCGAATCCCGCATACTGAAATGCCGTCAATTCGCCCGGGACCCGCACCTGCGAGGGCCGCCCGCGATAGCCGGGATTGGCCGTGGACGGGTTGTAAGGCTTGCCAATGTCATCCCCGGGCATCAAGGGGTTGTCGCCGTCAAAGGCGTACCACATTTTCATGCCCGTTCCCGCCGCCGGCCCGTCGTAGTTGGCCGCCTCCGTGAACTTGAACCAGTCGTCGTTGTCGGTCGGTCGGGTTCTCCGATACCAGGCATCATAGTTCATCCATCCGTGCCCTGCCTGGGAGATGAAGAAGCGGACTGAAAAAGCGAAAAAGGTGTCGTTCAACTGCAGCCCGGCGCCGCCGTTAAGGTCCGCCGCGCCGTCCCCGTCCGAGTCCCCGGTATTCTCGAACTCGTACTCCATGATCTGGAAGTCGTCGTAATCCGGATAACTCCAGGTGTAGACCTTCTTGGTAACCGTAATCCCGCGCTTCGTGGTCCAGCGCATGATGAGAAGGCTCTCGGGGAAGTTATCTTTATCAGGATCCATATAGTGGCCGTACCGGTAGTTGTGAATCTCGGTGACGTACCTGCTCTCCACCGGCGACTCCCCCGGCCACCAGTTGGCCATAGCCGGCCCTAAGGGAGAGTAGTTCGGGTACCCGATATTCGCCTCCGGCCCCATGGACGCATCGTAGGCCATCATCCTGATGTCGTCGGTAATGGCGCGGGGCTTCGATATCGACACGTAGTACTCGCCCTCGGGATCGTCCCCAACCCGCGTCGCTATGTACGTGCTGAAGCCGGGCATCGTGGCCGTGGATTCGAACAACGCCGCGTAGGCCGGATGCAGGGAACCCCAGTTCCGCTCGCCCCAGTAGTCCTGAAACTCCGTGGAATACTGTCGCGTCCACACGCCGGGATACTGCATGCCCATCTGGCGGTAATAGCTCAACCAGGCGTCAGGATCCTCGGAAACGCCCTGGGTGCCGTAATTCCAGAACATGTCCCACACCTTCGCGCGGGTCTGGAACCTGTGGTTCTCCTGCGCCCCGGCGGGGTCCGGCAGGCACAAGAACAGCGCAAGAAGCACAGCCATCGCCTCGATCCTGGGAGTCTTGCTCATGTCGAAGATCTCCTTCGTGTCGGCATCCATAATTGCTGCATACATTACTGGTGCGTGCTTCAGAACCGCATTCGTATACCCACGTGTGTGATGCGGGGATCGCCTACGTACCGGCTTCGGTCCTGGAAATCGCCGTAATTGAGATAGTTGGCGTCGTTAGGCCGGGGCCTCTGCAGTCCCCACCACATATAGTCGGTTCCGGAGGCCAGCGCGTCCTTCTGGTTGAACAGATTGAAGACCTCCAGGAAGACGTCCGCGCTGGCGCCGCCCAGTTCTAAGCGTTTCTGCAGGTTCAGGTCCATTACGGTGCGCAATGGCCCTCTTGCAATCTGGCGCGTGCCGTCCAGGACCAGATACGTGAACTGAGACCCGGTATAGATCCGGTAGATCAGGTTGGCGTTGATGCCTCCAAGCGGCGTACTGCCCCCGATCTTAGGCCCCGGACCGAAGCTCTGCGGCGTGGACAGGAACATCTGAAGACTGCCCTGGCTTCTGCGGCCCACGTCCGTGCCCTCATTCGCCCTGTGACCGTGCACGATCCACAGGCCGCGGGCCCCCTCCCGGGCCGTGTCCGAAAGCCAGTCTTCCTCCCAGGTGGGCACGATGGCGTCCCTGTTGGTTGAAAAGTCGTAGACGTAGCCGCCGGCGACCCGCCGGTCCGCCTGGGCGGCCCTTATGGCCTCGTTGGCGCCGTGACCGATGATTCGGATCTGTTCATCGGTTAGTGTGACGGGACGCTCCGAGCTGCCCGTGACCTCCCACGCGAAGAAATAGTTCCCGCTGGCGATGTAATTCGAATCCGGTATTACCGTTGCGCCGTTGCTGACGGCGCCGCCGCCGCCGAGACTGTAGTCGCTCCACGCCACGTTGAGGGCCGCGCGGAACGAGAAGCAGTGGCTGAAGCCCTTCCTCAGACTGAATTCCAGGCCGCGCGTGTCTTCGAGGCGGATGTTCGACAGGGTGCTGGATAGTCGCTGGCGTAGGCGGACACCCGCGCCCCGCAGTTCAGGATACAGGAAAACGTCCCAACCTCCGGTTTCCTGGAAGGAGGCGCTCTTGTAGAACGTCGCCAGCGCGAGTGTATAGTCGGATACGAAATTCCAGTCCGCGCCCAGTTCGAAGCTGATCGTTCGCGCCGTGTTGTCCCATATCGGCCGCGAGATTGACGTGGGCGCCGGGCGGTAGTGGCTGGTGTATTCGCTGAAACCTATACCCGGTATCCCTTCTCCCGAGCCGAACCACTGGTCGTGGAACATCTGGTAGAAACTCGGCAACTGGTAGAAATGCCCGTAGAAGAAATGCAGGCTCGATCTGTATGTGATCGGGTGCGAGATCCCAAGCCGGGGGCTCCAGTTCACAATGGGCTTCATCGGGTATCTGGGCGCCGTGAGATATCGCGACATCGTCGTATACTGGAACGCACGCAGCGCCCCCATCACCGGAACGTCGGCGCCCCAGAAACGGTCGTAACGGATGCCCGCGTTCACGATGAAGCCCTCGAACTCCATCTTGTCCTGGACGTAGGCCGCAAACTGCTTCGGCGTTATCGGCTGTCCGGGCTCCGGGTTGCCGATATACAGGATCTGCTTCCGCGCGTCGCCGGGCGTATTGCCTTCACGGACGAAGTGATTGCTGTAGCCCGTGAAGTCGATCCCGATCTTGGAGAAGTGGGTTTTCGTAAGCTGGCTGGAAATGTCGAACTTTAGCGCGTTCCTGGTCTGCCGGCCGAACGTATACGCGCGCACGCTTCCCCGGCCCGTGTAGAACCAGCCGTCCGCGTCGGTTCCGATGTCCGCCGTCGAATTCGATACGCCGCTGGTATCCTGTGTGCTCTGATACCGTGAGAGCCTCATTTCGTAGAAGGTCCGCGGGCTGACCGTGTGCGTTATCACGCCGTAGACGACGCTTTCGGTGTTGATCGTCTCCCCCGCGGGCGACCCTTCGGGAAGGAAAATGTCACGGCCCGGTCCCCTGAGGACATTCCGGACGGACGGGGTTGTTCCGCCCAGCGCGCCGTTGTTGAAGGCCTTCCACCGGTCGTAGATCCAGCCGATCTGCATTTTGACGCTGTCGTGCGCACGGACGGTCAACTTCGCCGTGTTCCGGGTATTGTACGGCCGCACGGACCATGCCCCCGGGAATCTGGCGGCATCGCGCCGGAGCCGCGAACTCGCGAAAAAGGATGTCTCAGGCAGGAGCGGGCCGCCAAGATAAGCGTCGAAATAGTGTCCCCGCTGGTCCGTATAGTTCGTCCGCTGGTGCACGAGCGCGCCCGTTTCCGGATCCACCTCCGACGTCCACGCGGGATCGTTCCACCGCACATGCCCGCGGTGTTCCGGGGCATCGTACACGTTGGCGCCCCAGTGTTTCTTGCCGCCGGGTGTCAGCCGATACTCGGCCTCGCCGTGGTAGCTGGATCCGCCGTCCCGGGTTACCATCTGCACGACGCCCGCCTGCGCGTTGCCGTATTCGGCGTTCATCCCGCCCGTGATAACGGAGACCTCCTGCAGCGCCTTGACGTTGGCGCCCCACCACTGGCTGCCCCTGGACGTGGGACCGGCACGTCCGTCCTGGTTCTGCAGGCGTACGCCGTCGACGTAGATCAGATTGTCTTCCACCTGGCCGCCGCGTATCACCCCGGTACCGTCTACCGCCACGCCCGCTTCGAGCGCCACGAACTCCGAGGCGTCTCTGAGGATCGGCGTCCGGGCGATATCCTGGGCGGTCACCACGTACCGGCTCTCCGTTTTGTCCGGCTCCACGGGAGGCGCTTCCGCGACGACAACCATCTCCTCCAACTCCAGCTCCGTCTCGCGAAGCTGGAAGTCCACCGTATTGGTGAAGTCGGACCGGACCTGGATCTGTTCCTGCGTCACCGAGTGGTAGCCGACCATGGAGGCCGTGATCTTGTATACGCCAGGATCGACGGAGATAATCACGTAAAAGCCCTCTGCATCCGTGGAAGCGCCCAACCGCGATCCTTCGATGATCACGCTGGCGCCCGGCAGCCCTTCTCCATTTTCGTCGGTTACCTTCCCGACGATTTTACCGGTCGTGCCGGCCAATGCCGCGCCTGCCAGCGCGAGAACGGCAAACGCCGTTAACGCAACTATAAAACCGTTCTTCGATCTGTTCATGCCCGTATCCTCCATCCGCAATATCCGTCCAGATTCGACGATTCGGAGCCAAAACGGAATCGCGCAGGCTGTTCGAGCCCAATACAGGAAAAACGGCCTGCATTTTAATTAGCTAATAATAACTATCATTTTACCTCATTGTCAAGGGATATTCGTCGATTCGTTAGAAAAAAATCGCCGGGCTTTCACAAGCCCGGCGTGGAGACTCTTCGACAATCCTGTCCAGCAGTGCCAATCGGTTAACGCTATGCCTTTCGTCTCTGGCGCTCAATTTCTCGACGCGCCCAACAACGCGACAGCGCCGTCGACGAGCGCCTCGCCGCCGCCCGGACACACGGGCGTGAACGCGGTCTCATACCCTTTTCGAAGTGCTTCCGGTCTGCAATGTAGTTGACGGCTCGGCGACCGGCTCGGCCGGCACGATGCGGACCCGGGGCGCAAGGACCCCGTGGTCGCGCAGGAGATGAAACCGGGAGGAAACAGCCGTTACCGGGACCCGCAGTCGAGTCCGAGGTCCGCGACGATCTTCGCCAGGTCGAAGGCGGCGACGTTGCCGTCGTCGTGCACGGCGTAGAAGGCGCCCCGGCTGAAAGGGCCGAAGTTGAGGCGGGTGAGGGCGACGCCGTCGGTATTGACGATGACGGCTCCTGAGAAGTTGCCCCTGATGGCGAGATTCTCCCGGTCGAAAACCAGGAAACGGTTATTCGCGTAATCCTGGTCGGTGGCGAGCCAGTAGCCGCGGCCTTCTGCGCATTCCAGCAGCGCCAGGCCTTCCGGCTTGTTTTTGAAGACCCCTTTCCCCACGAGTTGACCGGTGAACCGCCCCTCGAGGTCATAGACCTTGTGTACCCCTTCCGCCTCATCGGCAACCAGCATCCTGCCGTGAACGGGGTCTATCGCGATCGACTCGACCTTCCTCAGGTAACTCGCCTCCGTGGTGTCACCGAAGGCGCCGACGTACTCCCCTGTCAACTGGACGTCCGACGCTTGCAGGCGAAATCGGCGCAGACGCTCTCCCATCTCCGAGGCTGGCGCCGAGGCCGAGTTCGGTTCGTAGTTGTCGGTGACCCAGACGTCCCAACCGCCTTCACCGCGGACCGTGGCGATTCCGTACGGCTCGCGCAGCACTTCGGCCCCGAGAAGGGCGACAGGCTCGAAGTCCGGCAGCGACAGCGCCTGCAGGCGATGGTTGTCGCGCTCGACAACGACGACGAAGTCTCCGATCACAATAATGCCGTTGGGTCGCCCGAACCGGCCCGCCTCGGTACCCGGACCGCCCACCCGACGGATGAGCTCTCCGTTGGCCGCGTCGTGAACGAGCAATTGGTGCGCCGACTTGGCGGTGGTGATAAGCCAGTGGCGGCCTCCGGGGCCATGCCAGACGGCAGGAGAGTCGACGTTGTCCGCTCTCCTGCGCTCGGTGAGAAAAGTCTCGGTGACGATGAACTCCGCATCGGACTGGGCCCGACGCAATGACCGCATACCGCCCTGACACTGGCAGAGAAGCAGGACCATCCCCAGCCAGAGGGTGGCCTGGAAAATCCGCTGCACAGAAATACAACGGGTCATATCTCTTTCCTTTGCAATGGGATTGGTGATATCCGCTACAACGCACGGAATCTTATATATTCGCAACCATGGAATGAAGGCAATATATCGTCCTTATGAAAGAAGAACAAGCACTGTCGTTTTTCGATTCCCACGCATAAACCCGGTTCTAACCTTGATTCGTAAGTCTTCGGGGACATAAATTCGGATATGTGCTTGTAAATAAAGGCGATTAGACCGCGGATTACCAGGATACATCAGGTCACTGGACGTGAAGGGAAAAAACGTCCTTCTATACGTCGATAACGCCCCGTTTCGGAGGGTTTTATCGCGTCGCCGCGTTGTTGTTTTTTTCCGATCGAGGCTAATGGACATGGATGCCTGGACGGCGGAATCGTTATTTCCCGGACTACACCGCCGGAGTCCTTTTCTACGGCGATTAGAAACGATGGCTCGCCGGCCCCTACCGGGCATCGTGACCGTCCAACAACGCGACAGCGCCGTCCACCAGCGCTTCGCCGCCGCCCGGACCCACGGGCGTGAACGCGGTCTCGTACCCTCCCTGTTCGAAAGCTTCTCTTTCGGCGATGTAGCTGACGGCGCCGAATTCATTTGCAAGAGCAGCAATCAGGAGCCAGCCCGACCCGGATCGAGCCCGGATATCCGTACCGAGCGACACGAACGGTTCTCCCGGGAGCCCGAGAAAGACCCCTTCGCCAACCCCGAGCGCCTGTACTTCGGTGAGGTGATGGCATTCGGGCGCCTCTCGCTGCCAGTCGGCCAGGATGACGTCATCCACGTGGCGGTATCCTTCCTTCAGCGGAAGCGCCACTTCCTTCCGGCGGGCCCAGAGCTCCGGGTCGCCGTCCCGGCGAACGATCCCGCGGATGGCCGCCATCGCCCCTTCCGCCACCCGCCCGCCCAGGCGCGTCAGTTCACCGTCGAATCCGCTCTCCCTTCTTGCGAGACTTGCTTCGGGGTTCTCACCGGGACGGGTCCTCCAGACCCCCTCGATATCGACGTTCCAGATGGGCGTCACGTCGCCCTCGGGGCCGGACGTATATAAAACGACCGGTGGCGCGCCGTCGTCGCGCCTCCACGAATTCGCGACCCGATCGGACGCAGCGCCCGCGATCTCGGCGGAAATGCCCGACCCGCAGAATATCCAGGGGTGGGTACCGTAATTGATCACCGCCGCAAGCGGCGCTTCCGTCCCCTGCTCCCTCACGGCGAACACCCGAACCAGCGGATCGATGCTCGTGCGCGAAACCACGCGGACGCCCTCGACGGGTTCCCGTCTCGGATCTCCCCAATTGCCGTCGGACATGAGAACGCGCCTGGAGCTGGCCACGCCGTCGATCCGGGCCTCCCCGAACCCCGCCGACGCCGGCCGCAACGCACCGTGCGCCTCCTCCACCGCCTCCACCGCCTGTGCGACAAGCCACGCTTTCCACTCCAGGTCGGTCTCGCCCACCCAGCTGGCGGACGACGATACCGACGTCACCCGGCCCATGGCGGCAGGCGCCGATCCGTCGGCCCGTATCGTCAGACGGGCCATATCTTCGGGGCTGTACGCGGTGGCCACCGGGCAGAAAGCCGGCCCCGAATGGGTGTGCGTCGCGCAGACCATGATCGTGTCCGGACTCAGACCGGTCCGGTCCGCGGCGGCGGCGCGAATCTGCTCCGTAGCAACCGCGTCCACGCCCGTCAGGTCGACGGCGACCTGTGCCCACGCCCGGCTCCCGTTTCGCAGAACCAGCGCCCTGGCGTAGAGATCGTCGTGCACGTAACGCGACCTGATGTCCCCGGAAGCCCGCGGGTTCCACCCGGACAGCGACACGCCCACCGGCGGTGTGATCACCCGCTGGGCCGCGCCGGCATTTAACGTTCGTCTGTCCATTCCCTGACCCCGGATGTTGCCGGTTGGGCTCTGCAGCCGTCAGGAGTCCTTCCCGTCCCACCCGAAACAGAAGACTCGCCCGTCAAACGTTCCCACAACCAGGCCGCGATCCACTGTGCATGGAGACGCCGTTATCGGGGAGCCGAAAGCGGCGCTGTCCAGACATCGGCCCGAAGCGGGATCCAGCACGTACAGCAAACCGTCGCACCCGCAGACGATGAGGGAACCTTCGTGCATCACCGGAGCGGCCAGAATGGACCGCACGCCCCGGCGATACGGAACCATATCCAGCAGGTCGTCTCCCGTCCGGAACCGCCAGTGCATCGCGCCGTCGTCCATACCGAAACAGAGGGCTTCACCCTCCGGGGTGGTCGCATAGATCCGATCGTCGCGGACCAACAGTCCCGTGGGATACCTGGAGGGCAGAATCTGTCTTTCCCAGACGACCCCGCCGGAGTGCTTCTCGACGGCGATGAGAAACGAGGCCTCGCCGGAGAAGTGGTGAAGGTCTGTCGAGCCGCCCCCGCTCACGAGAAGGTCACCCGCCAGGACCGGTCTGGCATAGGGAAATTCGACCCCCGCCTGTCGCTCCCAGACGACGTCCCCCGTCGCACGGTCCAGCGCCACAAGCCCCCGCCGCTGAACGAGAAGGAGAAGCAGGTCTCCGGAGACCTGCGGGCTTGCATAACATGCCCAGTTGTCACCGTCTTCATTCACCGAATGCCAGATCCTGCGACCCGAGGCCAGATCGAAAGCCGCGTATCCCGCCTTCTCGCCCGCGTAGACCGTTCCATCCGCGATAACCGGAGCGGAATAAATCCAGCGTTCGGGATACTCAGGCAGGTCTGCCTCCCACATTGTGGCGCCGGACCCCGCGTCCAACAGTTGTACGCGACCCGTTATGGACACCGCCGCGCAGGCGCTGCCGTCGACAGCCACACTGTTCTTTACAGCCGCATCCGTCCCGGCGTGCCAGACCATTTCCCCGCTCGCGGCATCGAGGCAGCAGACGCCTGCCTGCACCGGCCAGCCTTCGTCGCGCAGGCTGAGAAACACGCGTTCTCCCGACGAAACCGGCGCCGCCCGGTGAATCCCGCCCGGAATCTTCCGCTCCCATCGCAGGCGGAGCGAACCACTGCCGAATCCGATGTCTCGCGGGGAAATCTCCCCGGACTTCGGTGCGGCGCCGGCGGCCTGGAGCACGCGAAGGCCAAGGGCTGCGTCGCCATCACTGAACTGCACCACGCGGTAACCCCGGGGCGACGTGTCGATTCCACCGAAGCAGACCGGCGGGGCAGCGGACACCACCATGTCGCCGTAGGAGCAAACCTTGCTTGAGTGCCAGTGTCCGTGCAGGACGAGGCGGACGTTGTACCTGCTCAATTCGCGGAGAAATGACCCCGGTGGCGGGGTATGGACGACGACCACGATTTCACGGTCCGGGGGCTGCAGCGCGAGGTCCGCCCGGAGCCACTGCGCCTTGCGCTCGAGGTCCGCCGGAGGGTAGTACGCGTCTTCATTCGGGAAAAACGCAAAATGGCGTCCGCCCCAATCCAGACTGTAATACGTTGGCCCGAGAAATGCCTCGAAGTGCAGCGTCGCGGGAAGACCGGCGAACTTCCTGCCAATCTCCGCCAATTTCGGATTGTTCGGCGTGGCTTTCAACTCAAGGAACTCATCAATGGAAATACCGCCCATCCGCTCCTGGTTTCCGTCGTGCCCTCCGAACAGCGGAAAGACCGGGGTTGAAATCGTCCGGACGGCGTCGCGAAAGGCGGTCAACTGTTCGATCGTCCCCCAATCCGTAAGGTCCCCGCTGGCGATAATCAGATCGGGCTTCGCCTCCCGTTCGATCTGACGAAGGGCTTCCGAAAGCACGGGACCGGACGTGTGCGTATCTCCTTCCGTGACAATGTGCGTATCGGTAATCTGCGCCAGCGTGAACGAACGCCGGGAGCGTGCGGGAGACGGCGAAAGACGGAAATCGACACCGTCTTGCGCTTCCGAAACGTCCGGCGTGGAACGATAGTACCCGTCCTGCGCGGAAAAGCCGTCCGGAACCGTGATAAACACGAACCGGTGCGTACCGGTTTCCACGTCGAGTTCGTACCGACCCTCTCCGTCCGTCTGTACTATTTGCTCACCGTTCGTAACCGAAACCCCGGTCAGGCCGTGTTCCGAATCGTCATCGATCACCCTTCCGCGAACCTGTATCGTCACCTGCCACCTCCTTTTCCGGCTCTCCCGGCACTTCACGCTGCTACCGGTTGCCAGATTTCAATAGGGATACCGTCGGGATCCAGAATGTAGAACGCGACCGCGGCGACGCTTCCTTCGCGGACGATTTCAGTTGGAGTGCTCATTGCGGCCGCCCCGGCCGTGGTCAGGCGTTCGTATTCGGCCGCGGCGTCTTCCACCTGCAGCGCCAGGCTGGAAGCCCCCACGTAATTGTTGCGCAATTCGCGCGAAATGGACTCCGGGTTCTGAAACTGAACCAGACCTACGACAAACCCCGTTGGCCGGTGGAGAATCATGCCCACCCGCAATCTGACGTCCTGCATTTTCATAATCGTGTCGTAAGAAGCAAGCCCGTCCCGATCGGCCACATAGGTGACTTCGAACCCGAGCAGGTCCCGATAAAACGCGAGCGACCTGTCCAGATCGCCCACCGAGTACTTGACGTGATGGACCTTTGTAAACGCCATCGGCAAGCCTCCGCCTTCCGCTTATCCGGCCGGCCAGGCCCGGTGGTGCGTGCAATATCTCTCCAACGCGTCGAGGTCGACCTCGACACCCATGCCGGGACCCCCGGGAATCAGGACGTGGCCGTTTTCGACCCGGAAATCCCGGGTCAGCAGATGCGACTCCCGCAACCACGGCCCCGCCTGGTCGCCCGGCAGCGTACAGTTGGGTGCGCTGGCTGAAAGGTGAAGTTGCGCCGCCGTGGCAATCCCCAGGTCGATCCCGCTGCCCTGCCAGACCGGAAGGTTCGCATGCCCCGCCGACGCGGCCTGCAGGCGCCAGTTGTACAGACCACAGGCCCCGTCGATATTCAGCCCTCCCGCGGCGCCCGACGTCAGCACGTTCCACAGCGACTCGGGTGGATCGATATGTACGACGACGCGCGCGTTCATGCGACGGCGCAGCTCTGCGAATTCCTCGAGGTGAAACCGTGGAAACGGGTCTTCAAGAATGGCCATGTTGCCCACCCGGTCCATCTCCCGGAGTACCGATATCGCGTCGTCCATCCGGTAGAACCGGCCGTTGGCGTCAACGGTAACCTGACTGTCCGCCGACGCCTGCTGAATGGCTTCCAGCCGCTCGACATTGGGGTCTTCCAGCGACGTCTTCAGCTTGACCCCGCAGAAGCCGAGTGCCTTACCCCTCTCGACACACTTCACGGCGTGATCGGGGGTGGTGCGCGGCATCCAGTAATCCACGGGCACCCGGTCCCGCCACGCGCCTCCCCAAAGCGCACACAGGGGCAGGCCGGCGCGCCTGGTGGTAAGTTCGGAGAGAGCCATCTCAACGAGCGCCTGCATCGGGTGGCGCAACCTGTGCTGCAGATTGGCCGGATCGGCGGCGTACGGTGACGGCGGCGACGGACGCTGCCAGTAAAGCGTACCCTCGGGCCACAGATCCAGGAAGGAAAGCCTGAAATCCGCAACGGGCCTGTCCACGAGACCGGACAGTGCCTCAAAGTTAGACGACCTGGAGCCGGACCTTACCTCCTCCCCCCACCCTTCGAACCCTTCTGTGTCCGTGATACACAGCACATACCT
Organism: Gemmatimonadota bacterium; assembly: GCA_028877215.1. GTDB lineage: Bacteria > Latescibacterota > UBA2968 > UBA2968 > JAAXHE01. The sequence goes on from JAPPFJ010000035.1 coordinate 55,404, forward strand.
GTCGTCCATACCGGCGGGGTTCGCCCCGAATACGGGACTGGCGGCCCATTCCTCCATCAAGGGAACATTGACTTCCCAGACCCTGACCTGTGCGATGACCGGTGACGAAGCCATTTCCGGTATCCAATCTATGTTTCCGGTTCCTGGCGAGCCCGGAATGACTCCCGTTCTCCGAACACCTTGACGTAGTTCTGGCCCGACATCTGCCCTCCGTCCGCCACGATACCCTGACCGGTGACGAACGCCGCCCCGTCCGACGCCAGGAAGAAGATGATGTTGGCGACGTCCGCGGGGCTGCCAATCCGGTTGAGCGGTATCAGCCTGAGGTAGTTCTCCACGAAAACCCGGTCTTCGAGCAGGTCCCCGTGAATCGGCGTGTCGATGAACCCCGGCAACACCGCGTTCACGCGGATGCCATCGCCGCCCAGTTCCACGGCCAGCGTGCGCGTGAGCGCCAGCAACGCCGCCTTTGCGGCGTCATAGGTCGCCGCGCGCGGGCTGCTCGACAGGGCGTTTCGCGAAGCCACGTTGACGATCGCCGCCCCCTCCACGCCCTTCATCCCGGGTACGAACCCGCGGATAAGCGCCGATGCGCCGACGAGATTGGTGTTCAGCGAGGTCTCCCACATCTCGTCAGTCGTTTCGGTGATATCCGCGTACAGGCACACGCCGGCGTTATTCACCAGCGCCCGCGGCGGACCGAACTTCGCAACGATCCGCGCGGCAAGCGGTGTGAGGGTCCCCACGTCGGCCATGTCGCAGGGGAACGCGTGGACGTGCGGGCCGATTGTCGCTTGCTTCAGCCGGTCCAGCCCGTCCCGCGAACGGTCCAGAGCCGCAACGAAGAAACCCGCTTCGACGAAGCGCGCCACCGTGGCCTTTCCGATGCCGCTCGCGGCGCCGGTCACCACGGCCAGCGGGGCGGATGAACGTTGAGACATACGGTATTCGCTATCTCCTGACTGCTCCATCTGCGGATTCAACCCAGTGCGTATCGCGTGAACCTGTCGAGAGAAGGGAGCCCTTCGTTCAGCCACATTTCGCGATTCCGGCACGCCAGGATCACGCCGAAATTCGTGATCATGTTGTTTTCGTTATTGCGCGGTCGCTGGCAAAGACCGCCCGGATTGTGTTCATCCATGAGAACTTCCCGCATTTCCCGCAGCGTGAGCGGTGTCTCTCCGCCTCCGAATCTCCCGTAAAGGTGAGCGACCCGGTTCAGCGAATTCTGAAAATACCGCGTACTGATGAACTCGGGATCCCACTTCCAGCCCACGGCCTGCATTTCTTCGCTGAAGTAGTGGTTCGTGGAAAATACGACCCCGTGCTCCGGACCCCGCACGCCATTCATGTCGCAGGCGTTTTCCGTAGCGGCCGCGTTTCCCTCGGCATCGGCCAGCACGATGTTGATGCCCTTGCCGGTCAGTCTGGTCTGCCTAAGGAAATCGACCGACTCCTTCACGTTCGCGCACCGTTGCAATACGAGGCGGGGGGCGATGTGCTGGGGCACGCCGGATCCGTCCTGCCCTTTCATCGTGGGATGTCCGGAGTTCGTCCCCATGCATAACCCCGCCTCGTTCACGCCGCACTCGGACCACACCGTCCCGATCTGGTTGATGCACAGAACGTCGTACCCCGCCTCCGATCGTATCGTCAGGATCGTCAATCCCCCAAGGCGATCAGAATCGGGTCGAAATCTCCCGTCGTCGGTTTTGCCGAGAATGGGCCCCACGTCGCTGGCGGCAAATGCCACGCTGCTGCAGCCAACGTCGTCGGCCATCGCGGGGGCGACTGCGTTGTAGGTATTCTTGTAGAACGCTTCCTCGTCGGATATCTCCGCACCTCTCGCGATGCCGCGAATCTCTTCAATGATTTCCGGAAACGCCTTCTGAAGGTGTCCGCGCATCGCCTCCATCAGGGCGGCCTGTCGAGTCCGCACTTCCCTGATCCCGGAGAAACGGGCGAGACTACCCCGTATCTCCTCCCTGAACCGGCGGCCGATCTGTTCCCCGCGCTGAAAAGGAGATCCCTTCACCTCGAATTCAGGAATCATCGTCTGCCCCCGTGTCTGCGCGGGTCGTTCTCCCGGGCAGGTCCGCCGCTTCCCGGATCCTGTGCGCATTCTCAAACAGGCGCCGGAATCGTCGGACCGTCTTCTCCCGGCCCTCGGCGTCGCGGACCTCCACGAAGAGCGGGCCGCGTGTGATCTGGTGCGTGGACCACGCCCACAGGAAACCTGCAAAGGAAATCCGGCTGCCGAACAGTTCCCTAATTTCGTGATGATTGGAAAGGAGGCCCGAATCGGGATCCGTTTCCACCTGGTGGATGTGGTATCCCAGGATTCGCCTACCGAGTCTGGCGTACCAGTCGCCGAGCGGCTGCAGATTGTCCAGATCGCCCCCGTTGTTCCGCGCATGGCCCACGTCCAGCAACGCGCCCACCCTTGCTCCGGGCAAGTCAGCCACCTCCGCTGCTACCGCGTCGATCCACCTCAGGTACTCCTCGATCCTCGTGGCGAATTCCCGATCCGGCGAGTCCGCGGGCGTATTGTCGGGATTGTGGATATTCTCGATCGCGATCCCCACCCCCTCGCGGACCGCTTGCCTGAACAGGCTTTCGAATGTCCTGGCGAAGGTGAAAAAACATCCTGTCGCTTCCATTCGATGCTCCCGAACGCGCTCCATTTCGCGGGCGGTCGCCCGGGGCACGTGGACCGTAAGGCTGTCCGCGCCCGCTTCCATCGCGCAATCCAGGTGCGCCCGGACTGCATCCACACCGTCGACGCGTCGGGCCCCCGAATTCCACCGCAGGTCGGGCAGATGATAAGACAGATAGAGCGGACCCTGATCCCGGAGGTCGCAAAGCGCCGTGGAAAGCGCCTTCCGGGAAAAATCGAGGTCCGCGGGCCGGATTTCGAGGCAGGACAGGCCGGAACCGCAGGTCTTCCGGGCTGCCATTACCGGGTCGCCCTGTATCGACCAGCCCACAGGCTGCATGCCGTTCGGGAGGTCCGCCGGCAGCAGACGGATCGCCGGCGACCAGGGGATGAACGTCTCCGTCCATGCCCCGTCCTGGCCGCTCTCGAAGAGACTGATTCCGGGAAGATCGCCGATGGCCTTGTCCGGATCCAGTCCGCGGACCACGGCCTCGACAAAGCCGTTTTCGCGCCGGGTCCGGTGAAAGTGGCTGTGTCCCGCAACGAGAAGCTCGACGCCGTTTTCACGGAGCCAGCGCGTCAGCCACGCCCGGCCCTCTCCGTCCATCCTGTCCAGCGGATAGTGAGTGATGACCATCCGCCGCTCCGCATGATTGGACCCGAGGCTCCGGTCCAGCCACGAGCGCTCGTCGTCAAGAAGGGTCCCGGTCGACGTATCGGGCAGGAGAACCTGCAGGTCGCCGAACAGGGCCACCCGGCGACCGGGGGCCGCCAGAGTCTCGAACACCGACATCGCGTGCCGGCCCCGCCGTTCAGCGTTACCCGGGGTGAAGAGCACCGGGACTTCCACCCGATCCAGCGCTTCCAGGCAGCGCACGGCCGAAACCGCCGTTGAAAAGGTCGTGACGTCTCCGGCCACGGCCAGAAAATCAGGTCTCTCCAGGTTTACGCGGTCGACGGCCCACTGAAGCGCCTGGTGTGCCGCCGTATCCGGGTTGTCCGAAAGATGGAGGTCGGTCAGCAGTATAAAGCGATGGACGCTTGCCGTCATATCTCGTTTATCGTCTCGCAGAATTTTCTAAAAGACCCAGGGAGTCAGTTCGCATAGGAATGGCGGCCGGGATTCCCTCGAGCATGGTAGAGACGAAGCCCGTCCCAGTCGAACCCGGACGGAGAAACGAACGTGCGGTCGATTGCGGCGTGGGTCGAAATGTACTTTAAAGTAATCCCGCAACGGCGCCGGGATGACCTGTTCGGATTGGACCCATGCAGAATCCAGGGATCGTGAACGGAATACTCACCCGCGCGCAGTTGCACGTCTCTGGCGTCGGAAAGTTCGAGGTTTTCCAGCGACATCGGCAGCGTCGTGCCGGAGTCGAGATCCACCTTGTGCAACAGCACCGCCTGCTTTCGGTGGGTGCCTGGCAGCACCCGCATGCAGCCGTTCTCCACGTCGGAATCGTCCACCGCAATCCAGAGCGTGAACGTATCCATCGGCGCGACAGGAAAAAACGCGGCATCCTGATGCCAGTCTACCGCAAGGCCGTCGTCCGGGCGTTTGCTGATCACATAGGAAGTGAAGAGCGCGACGTCCGGACCCACGATCTGCGCGGCCACGTCGATGAGACTGTCGCTCAGGAAGAGATCGCGAAGGTACCCGTTTTCGTAATGGAGCGACGGCATGTTCTCGGGCCTGCGGTCAGGAGGAAGACGATCGACAATGGAATCCAGTGCGGCGCGAAGCCTTGCAAGTTCGTCGTCATCGAGAATCCGTCCGCCGACGGCATAGCCCTCGTTGCGGTACTGTTCGAGTTGTACGGCGGTGAGCGCCATGTCGTTTCCAATCCGTAGATTCCGTGTGCGACGATTCTTCATTCGCTCCGGTTCGCGCCCTGCCAGCCCGCTGAAAATGCCGTCCGGGCCGCAGCCGGCCCTTGCGGTCGAAATACAGCGGAGCGGCCTGGTCAACGGACGGCTACGCTGGCGTCGGTTTCAAGATCTGCAGATGCTCTCGAATCAGCTTTTCGTAGATGCCGACGAAATCCGATCGCCCGTTATGCAGATTATAGAAGTAACACATCGGGTTCGGATTGATTTCGATCACCTGGAACCCCGCCGGGGACCGAATCACATCGATTGCAAAGAACCCCAGTTCGATCACACCCGATACGCCCGCCGTTACCCGAGACAGCCCTTCCAGCGTTTCAGGTGCATCCACCCGCTTTGCGAATCCGGTTGACCCGTGCAGCGGGTTCAGGTCGCCGCACGGAGATGTATTGACTTTCTCGTATGCCAGCAGCAATTCATCCCGGGCGGCAACGATCCGATACTCCGGCCCGCTGATGTGCTCCTGAACCAGGATCAAATTGTCGAGAAAACCGCTGTGTTCGAATAGCGTCCGCAGGCGTTTCTCCAGCGCAAACCGGTCTCCCTCCAGGAAAACACCCTGGGCAAGCGACCCCTTGTTCCGCTTTACGAGTACGGGAAAGGTGAACCGGCGTTCAACCTCCTCGATGACCGCGTCGACGGACGCATGGGTCCGATAGCGCGAAAACCGCTCGTCCGCAAATGGATTGAAGGCCACCATCGTTTCGGGAACCGGAAGCCCGGCCCCCGTAAACAGCTCGTACTGATATGCCTTGTCTTCCGCCAGGCGGGCCGCCACGTAGTCGTTGAACGGATGCCTGTTGCGCAGAAAGTAGACCGGCCCGCGTCCGGGCGGCCGGATACGGAACAGATTTCCGTCATCCGATGCCGGTTCAATCCGAAGGTCCAGGTTTGCGCAGGCTTTCGCGAGGCACGCCAGACTCTCGCGGTGCAGGTCTTCCCCGAATCCGTCCCGCTCGCATGGCAGCCCCAGCGCTTCGCGCGCCCTGCCGACGAGATGCAGGGATCCCATGATACAGACGGGATTTCCCTCCCGCAACCCCGCACGCCCCAGCGCTTCCACGATGTCCGGCGCGCAACAGGCGGAAAGCCCCGCGGGCAGGCATTGGCGGAGCTTGTCGACGGCCAGGGCTTTGGGGTGATCGGACCTCGTCAAAACCAGCTTCTCCGCCAGCGGCTGGATCGCCTCGAGTATCCCCCCGGCGTCGTGACCCGAGTTCACGCCCACCACAAACGTCCACCGCTTCGACATCCCGGCCAGATCGCCCGCGAGGGCCACTGCGCCGGAAGGGTTGTGTGCGCCATCCAGCACGATCGGGGGCGTTCGTCGCGCCGCCTCGAACCTGCCCGGCAGATCGAGTCCGGTCAGGGCATCCACGATCCGGGCATCTGTAAGGTCCTTCCCCATAAGGTGGCGACCGACCGCGATCGCCAGCCGGGCGTTCTTCCGGAATACCGACCCCCGGTCCGGCATCTCCGGATGCGGGAATTCCCGCGCTGCGCAAAGCCAATCCCCGTCCGTTTCGCCGCCGACAACGCGAAGATCAACGCCCCGCTCACGGCACTCTCGACGCAATAGCGCGAGCACTTCGGGTTTCTGTGTGGCCGGGGTGAAGAGCGGCCTGCCGGCACGGGCGATTTCGAGCTTGTCCAGCGCGATCGCCTCCACCGTATCGCCCAGAATTTCGGTATGGTCGAGATCGATTTGCGTCAGGGCGGCCACGCCGGCATCCCAGGCATTGGTCGCGTCGTACCGGCCGCCCAGGCCCACCTCGAATACGCCGATGTCGACGCCGGCATCTGCGAACATAGACGTCGCCAGCGCCGTTAACGCCTCGAACTTTGTGAAGTAACCGTACCCCTCCGCTTCAAATCCGCGCGTTCGGTCGTAGAGGTCCGAAATCCATTGCGCCCAGTCATCCTTATCGAGGATCCGGCCGTCGATCCGGATGCGTTCGCGGATGGTATGCAGGTGGGGGGAGGAGTAGATACCGGTCCGGCGGCCGCACGTCTGCAGCAGGGCGGCCAGGACGCTCGCCACCGTCCCCTTGCCGTTGGTACCGCCCACGATGACCGACGCAAAGTCTTTCTGCGGATTTCCCGTCCGGTGCAACAAAGCCCGCATCCGGGGCAGATAGTCTTCCGGCGTACCCGCCGCCGTCCCGTCCCTTTCCCAGTCCTGCAGCGTATTCAGATAGCGTTTGCCACGGAAGTAATCCATACGGAGCGCTTTCCCGCCGGTAACATCCGGTCCGATTGCCGTACAACGCACGCGGGGTTGGCGCCAGGAGCCCGCGCCGCCGATAAAAATAAAAAAACCCACCTGGAAACAAAAGGTGAGTTTTTTTCGGTTGGAATCCGCTCCCGGGATTCTCCGACCCTTTGCCCGGGGGATCCATGAGAGAGGATCTGACGACCTCAGTGCTGCGTCATGCGGCTTTGTTCACAAGGCCGAGCTTTATGCACTTCGTGCAGACCTTGATCCTTCTGGTCGTTCCGTCAACCGTCGCACGCACACGTCTGAGATTTGGATTGAACCGCCGTCTCTTTTTATTGTTGGCGTGACTGACGTGGTTGCCGACCATCGGCCCCTTCCCGCAAATGTCGCATCTTGCAGCCATTACCAGTGCCTCCGGTATATCCGAATTGAGCTTGTTCCGTCATGTTGAAGCTGATATCAATCCGCGCCCACGTTCCCGCCAGCCGTCCATAAAAGGCAAGACGCCGCGGAGAGGCGCTTCATAGCCAGAACAAATATACCAGTCAGACGTCACTTGTCAAGAAAGAACCCGAATCCTGACCCCTTTCAACTACTCGGAACCCTCCCAGGAGCCCCGTCCTTCCACGGTTGCGGGCGGACATTTCGCGCGTTGCGTCACGTTCCCCGGCACCCGGAATACCTCGAGGCCGGTCACCGCGGATGCCGATCGGATGTACGGAATCGAATGAACCAGAGTCCGATTTCCGGAAGCGTTCCGCTGCTGAAAACCGCGCATGGCTCGTCGGGTATCAGGCTTCCGCTGGCAGGTGAGATTCCATAGAGGAAGAAAGTATCCCTCAGTCCGTAACCTCCGAAGCCGTTCAGAACGACCGCGGACCAGCTTCGGCCGCTATCTTCTCCGCGGTACAGCCGGAGCGCGTTTCCTGCGGTTCTGGACATCCACATACGCCCGCGCTCGCGCGGATGTTCGAAGATCGCTGCGATTCCGGCGCTCCCGGTGAATACCGCCTTCCACCGGCGCAGATCGGGATCCCGCCGATAAACGATCAGCCGGATCCTCCCGTCGCCGGCTCGGCGCGTCGCGGAGACAAGCAACGCGCCGTCGGCCGCCCGCCGGATCGCCTGGGCGAAGGCCAGGTTCTGCTCGATGGGGTTGGCGTCAGCGACCACCTCCGTCACGGCTGATGCCGGGTCGCCATAGGGCACATACAGATAGTTGATCCGGTTGTAATACGGACTGTTATATGCGTTGTTACTCACGACGAGGTGAAAACCCTCGCCGTCCGGGACGATCAATGGATACAGCCACGTCGTCCAGGGCTCCTTAGACCGCTGCTCCCGCGCCAGGACGAACGGACCGGACCATGAACCGGAATCCAGGTCGACCCAGGCGACCTGAAAGGAATAGGACCCGGGTCTCCCGATATATCCGAGTACGAGCCGATCGCCATCCATGGCCGCACCGATATAACCGGCACGATCCAGTCCGTCCGGCAGCGCGATCGGGGCGAATCCGCGCGGATCGCCGCGAAGGCGCTGATGTAGAATCCGGGGGCCGGCGTCGCGACGTGCGTGGATGAGTACGAGACGCCGTCTTGAGTCCAGCAACACCATACCCGGCTGATGGTGGAGGCCCTCCCATTCAAGGAAGGTCTCCCAGCCGTCTTCCGTACTCCGGTAGACGATCCCCCTGGCGGTATCCTGTTGCCGGCCCCATCTACCCAGCGTATAAAAGTGGTCCCCGTCGAACACGAGCTTCGGCGCGTTGTAACCCCAATAGGGGCTGACCGATGCAATGCCGCTGTCAATGCGGGTCAGCTCGAAATCCATTTCCGCCTCCTTCGCAGCCAGAGGCAGAACGCCTGTCAGCAGGACGAACCCGCCGGCCCTGATCCATCGAGTGATCGAATTCCTCATACGCGCCTTCGGGATCTGCAGCCATCTTCCGCTTGACAAAATTGAGCGCATCGACCATTTTTTTCGGCAGGTCCCGCGGCCCGTTCGCACAGAAGCGATGGCGGCCGCCCGCCACACGTTGCGCCGGGGAATTCCCAATGCCCTCAGTAAACCTTATAACGCTCGGATGTCCGAAGAATACCGTCGACTCGGAGCGTATGCACCGGCTGCTGGAATGCAACGATTACGTGGTGGCCGAAGATCCCGATAAGGCGGACGTCATCGTTGTTAACACGTGCGGTTTCATCGAACCGGCCAAGGAGGAGTCCATCTCCACGGCCCTCGAAGCCGCCGACTACAAGGAGTCCGGGAACTGCAAGGGCCTGATTCTCACCGGATGCCTTGCCGAACGCTATCGGGACGAACTCGAAGCGGAAATCCCCGAGGCGGACCTGGTCGTCGGCCTGGCCGGCGAACGCGAGATCGTCTCCCACTGCGACCGGCTGCTGGGCATCTCCAGACCTCGTGTCTACCGCGACGAGGGCGCCCGTCACCTGCTCACCCCCAATCACTGGGCCTACCTGCGCATCTCCGACGGCTGCGACCGGACGTGCGCGTTCTGCGCGATTCCCGGAATCCGGGGCGCCAACCGCAGCGAGACCATCGAGGTCCTGGTCGCTGAAGCCTGGCGCATGGCCGCCGCCGGCGTGAAAGAGATCGCGCTTATCGCCCAGGATACCATGCGTTACGGCGCCGACCTCTACGGCCGTCCGCGGCTGGTCGACCTCCTGCGCGAACTCGTGCGGATCGATGGGCTCGAATGGATCCGCCTGCTCTACACGTACCCCACCGGCTGGCGCGACGACCTTATCGACCTCCTGGCGCGGGAGGAAAAGCTGTGCGCGTACGTGGATATGCCCATCCAGCACGCTTCCAATCCCATGCTCAAGGCGATGAATCGCGGCGCCACGGTGGAAAACACGCGGGCGCTGATCCGAAAGCTACGTGAAAGAGTGCCCGGCCTGGCCCTGCGTTCCTCCGTGATCGCCGGCTTTCCCGGCGAGAGAGAGGAACACGTACAGGAGCTTCTTGATTTCATCGAGGAAATCCGCTTCAACCGGCTGGTCGGCTTCCTCTACTCGCACGAGGAAGGCACTCGTGCTGGTCTCCTCGAGGACGACGTGCCGGAAGACGAGAAACGGGACCGGCTGGACCGTATCCTCAGCCTCCAGGCCGTCATATCCTCCAATATCACCGCCGGATACGTAGGCCAGAGCCTTCGCGTGCTGATCGATCGTCCCTCGGACGATACTTCCTGCGACTATATCGGCCGAACGCGAATGGACGCTCCCGAGATCGATGGCGAGGTCTTCGTTTCAGGAGAAGCGCGGGTCGGCGAATTCACGGACGTTGAAATAACCGACGCGCTCGATCACGACCTCATCGGACGGTCGACGGCTTCCCCACGACTGCTGGATATCGCCGCGCCGGGGCCCCCATGACTCTCATCGCCGCCATAGCCGACAACGGGGTGATCGGTAAAGGCAATTCCATGCCGTGGCACGTCTCCGAGGATCTCGGGCATTTCAAAAAAATCACCACCGGCGGCGTTCTCATCATGGGCCGCAAGACCTTTGAATCCATCGGCTGCAGGCCCCTGCCGAACCGCCCCCACGTCATCGTCAGCCGTACATTTCCGGAAACTCCCGGCGTCGACGTCTGCCGCACTTTCGAAGCGGCGCTCGAAAAAGCCAGGTCCTACGGGAAACCCGTGTTCAGCGCGGGCGGCGCCGAGATATACCGGCAGTCCATTCCCCACACGAATCGAATGTATCTCTCCCGGATCAGGGGCAACTACGACGGCGACACCTGCTTCCCTGAATTCGACGAGAGCGAATGGCGACTGGTAGAGGAAGAAAAACGCGCCGAATTCACCCTTTGCGTCTATGAAAGGCGGGTAGAAGCGGGGAGAGGGGAGACGTAAGAGGGGAGAGATTGCCTGCCCTGTGAGGTTTCTTCTCGTGCCGGAGGCAAGCAGGAATAAATATCAGGCAAGGATTTCTTCTCCCGGCTACCCTCTTCCGTCTAACCCTCTTTTAGCGACCTCTGCCAGCCGAAGGCTATTCAGAAACTGATATAATGAAACAATACCTCGATCAACTACGATATATTCTGGATCACGGCGTCAGAAAAGAGGACAGGACCGGCGTCGGGACGATCTCCTGTTTCGGCCTCCAGGCTCGGTACGATATGAAAGACGGATTCCCCGCCGTCACGACGAAAAAACTCGTGTGGAAATCCATGCTCTCGGAGCTTCTCTGGTTTATTTCGGGATCCGACAACATCAATGACCTCAAGAAGATCTATCCCTACAACAGACTCTGGGACGGCAACTACGAGGACTACCTCAAGAGACTCGGTCAGCGCGACAACAGCGGCTCGATGGGCCGCATCTACGGTGTGCAGTGGCGGCACTGGCGTGGAGCGGATAGGAACGTTGACCAGTTGCGGGAAGCGATCGATCTGATCCGCAGCAACCCGGACTCCAGGCGCATGATCGTGAATGCCTGGAATGCCGCGGAAGTCGCGCCCGGGGACGTCGCCCTTCCTCCCTGCCATTCCTTCTTCCAGTTCAACGTTGCGGAAGGCAGACTGTCCCTCCTGATGTACCAGCGGTCCTGCGACATGTTTCTCGGCGTCCCGCTTAACATCGCCTCCTACTCACTCCTGCTGCACATGGTCGCCGGAGTCACCGGCCTCGAACCCGGCGAATTCATCCACACGCTGGCCGATGCGCACATCTATTTGAATCACCTGGACGCCGTCATGGAGCAACTGTCCCGCGACCCGTTTCCTCTGCCACGACTTCACATTGAGGACCGCGGCCAGAAGACCATCGACGACTTCGTCTACGACGACTTCCGGCTGATCGACTACCGCTGCCATGCCGCTGTCAAGGCCAAAATGGCGGTGTGACCGAGAAGCCGGATTCTTTCTCGCCCAGACCCCAGTTTATCTTAACAGAGGAACTTCGCCATGTCAGATCCAGCGATACCCTGGCGCCCCAGGGTCATCCTCCCGGGACGCAGCTTCCGCCTGCCCGTTCAGGCGGCCGACGACGGCGTCACGCTGTCCGCCGATCATTTCGAGACGATCGCCACGAGGTGGTCCGAACGGGATGCCGCGCGTTACCACTATCTGCGCTCGCCCCGGCAGGCAGGGGACTACACCCTGCGCGCCACGTACGGCGGCGGGTCAACGGAAACAACCATCCGCGTCAGCACCCTGGACGACCTGCGCCGGCCGCACACCTACAACGGCGCGTGGTGGCCCCGCCGCTGGCCTTTGGAGGTGAATTACAGGCCGACCAAGACCCGCCAGACGCTGCAGGATGAACCCGTAACGGAACGTCTCGACGACAAGACCGTCGCGTGGTGGTCCTCCCAATCCGACGAGGTCCTCTGGGCCCAGCTTCCCGGCGCGGAACTGCCCAAGGCCCACTTCGCCAACTGCCACCAGGGTTGTCCGAATTGCGGTACGGCGATTTTCAAATACAGCGGTTTCTATCCCTGGGTGCGCAGCCACCTGCCGTGTGATTTCAAGTCCGAATGCCCCAACTGCGGCTCGGTCTATCCGAGCAACGACCTGGCGAACGAAGACTATATTTCGGGTGAATATCCGGACGACGGGTACGGCTTTTTCGGCGCAGAAGGCAACATCTACCTCTTCGCCGCCACCTATCACCGGGACCAATGCCGCAGCTGTAATTCGGGAATCGACACGATGACGAACGCGCTCCGCGCAGGCGGGTTCGATGAAGCGCTCGCGAGGCGACTTGGACTGCTACTGCTGCGCTATGCGGAGGAGGAGCTGTACGTGGCATCCGTTCCCCAGTTCCGCTACGGCCCGTCCAAAGGCGTGGAAGAGCCCTGGGACTGGGGCCAGCCGGACTGGGCGGACGAGCCCGATCCGGTTCAGGCGCTGCGGGCCAAGGGCAGCATCCGTTACAGCATAGACACCCCGTATCTGATCGAGAGCCTCGCGCTGGCCTACGATACGGTCTGGCCGTTGATGCGGGAGGACCGCGAACTCGTCGAGCGGGCGCAGTCCATGGGTCTCTCCGTGCAGACTCCGGAGGACGTCTGTCAACTCACGGAAGAAATGCTCGCCGCGCTGCTCCAGGTCACGCTGGACCGGGGCGCGTCCAGCAACCTTCCGCGAGAAAGCCAGGGCGCGCTCATCGTGCTGCGCTGCCTGGACCGCGCCGACGGACGGGACGTGATGGATTGGGTCTACGACGAGGGGCCGGACACGCTGCGGGTCTTCACCACCAACGACTTCTTCCCGGACGGCACGCCACAGGAGGCTACTGGCGGCTATAACGCCATTCACAGCGACGGCTTGTTCGACCTGGAGCACCACCTTCGTCGTCTGCGCGACCGGCAGCCGGAGGCCTACCCCGAGTCTGATTTCCCCTCGCTCTTCGAGGATCGTCGCGCGGCGAACGTGCCCCGCGCGCTGCATGAAATCACGATGTGCGGAAAATCGTATTTCCAGTTCGGGGACGGGTCCGCGCCGGGTTCCGCAGGATTCAAGGGAGACGGCACCATCCGTCTGGACAGCGACCTCTACCACCCGCCAATGGACCCGAGTCTTCTTGAACGTGCCGTTGCATTTACGAATGATCCGCTCGTGCGGGAAATCCGGTCGGCCGCAGTGGACAGGCGACACCGGGCCCTCGGTCCCACGGTCCACGACGGCGTCGGCATCGCGGTCCTGCGCACGCCCGAAGCGCCCGAACGCGCCGCGGCCGGCATTGTATATGGAGATACCCTCCACCACCGCCACCGGGATCTTCTGGACGTGCAGTTGTTCGCGTTCGAGCGTCCCTTCCTGACCGACCTGGGATACCCCCAGTCCTGGGCCAGCATGTCCCCGTGGGAGTCCCACTGGGCAACCCATAACACCGTCTGGTCCGACCTGCCCGCGGGCGAACCCCAAACGGCCGGCAGGGGGCGCCTGGTGCGCAGCCTGTTTGTGGACGGACTGCAGGTACTGGACGTCGAGGCGCACAGATGGACGCACGAGGAGTCGCGAGGCTGGCGCAAGCTCGGTGTTACGTTCCGCCGCCTCATCGCCCTCGCGGAGACCGACGGCGAGGGCGTCGTACTCATCGACCTTTCGCGGATCACGGGAGGCGCGGAACACTGGCGCACCTGCCGAGGGCTGGAAGGCGAGTTTCAGTCGGACAACGCGGGACTTCAGCCGCAGACCGGAACCGTCGCCGGTCCCGGGATCGAACGCGCGCAGACGGACGACCTTCCTCACCCGGACCACACCGCGCTGGCGTATATGGACGATGTCAAGACGGCCCACGCGCCTCCCGCGATCCGCGGGGCCTGGCGTTCGCAGGCCGAACCCGCCGTCCACCTGGATCTCCATCAGATCAACGTTTCTCCCGGAACCCGCCTTTTCGCGGCCCGCGCGGCACAGGCGATGGGGACGCCCGACGAGTCCAATTACCTGTATTCTCCCGTCCTCTGGCGGCGGACGCCGCAGGACGATACCACCTGCGTCGACCTCGTATTCGAGCCCCGAATCGCCGAACCGACGCTTGCAGAAGCGGTCGCCGTTTCCTCGGATGCTCCCGCCGCCGCGGGCGTCAGCCTGACCACAGCGCATGGCAGGCAGATCGCCCTCTACTGGTCGCCCGAAGCCGGCCCCGGCGACGCCACGCACTTTGTAGACGGCGTCACGTTGCACGGCGCACTGGCTGCCGTGGTCGACGGGCGGATATCGACCGTGGGCGCTTCCGCGTTCCGCGGCTCAGGCGCCCCGGTTTCGGTCGATCGGGCGCGGCAGACCGGCCGCATCGTCGCTCTGGACAGGGACGCGTGTACGATCGACGTGGAGGGCCTGGTGGGCGTCGCCACCGGGGACCGCGTTGCCGTCAATCCCGACGAACGCGCCCACAGCTACCGCGTCGAAGCCGTTGAGCCCATTGGCGACCCGATGCTTCGCCTGACGCTAGACGTCACCTCGATCCTCGGTCGCGCGAAGGTGGTCGCGGCCGAAGACGGCAGAATCGACTTCGGCTTTCACATCCTTGCCAAATCGGGCAACCTCAACGGCACACGGATCCAGACCGGCGCAAACGACGACTGGGCGGTGATCTCCAACGCGAGCAACGAGCGCTCCTGGCCGCCCGGCCCCGTGCGCTCGACGGTCCACATAGACCCCAACAGGGGCGACGGCGACCGGCTTCAGAATCTGGCGACCGGTGCCTGGGTTCAGATCGTGGACTACGTCGTCGGCGATACGGTCCTCTTCGAGCCGGTCGGGTCAGGTGGAACATAAAAAACAGAAGGGGCAGGTTTGAAACCCGCCCTTACATTCTGCGTAACCACATAAACACAATGAACGAACCCCAGATCCACCTCGACGGAGACCCGCGCAGACTAGCCAGGGCCATCTACCAGGCCGCCCGGGAGTCCTGCCGCGAAAAACACGGTCGCCTGTCCGGCTGGGACGAAATGAAGGCCGACATGGAAGCCGAAATCCCCGCGCTCGCCAGACAGATGGCCGAGACCCTGGACAGCCACGCGCGCGACGTATACCTCATCAACGCCCTCGAAGTCCTGGCACTCTACTATGCCCGGAGCGAGCTGGAACAGGCTTCGAACAAAACCGAGTAAACTTCCAGTGCCGCGACGTGGACATGAAAAGAACTATCGAAAAATACGGAGCTGAACGATGACCCAGGCCACGATACTGGTCGCGCCGCGCGCGGATGACAACTGCCTGATACAGGTTGTGGATGCGCTTACGCACCGGGGAATTGCGGCTGAGGCGGGCGTTCTGGATGGCCGTCCCCCGATCGAAGACGCGCTGGCGGCGTGCGTTCAACGTGAAGCGGAACGGATCGCGGTCCTGCCGTTCCTGTTTCGTGAGGACGAACAGGTTTTCCGTCGTCTCCGGCAGCGCGTGCAGAGGTTTCACGACGACCACGCCAATACGGAAATCCACGTCGCGCCGGCGGTCGGTTTCGACGCGAGGCTGGTCGAAATCGCCCAGGATTACATTGACCAGACGGTATCGGGGCTGCACAATGACGCCGGCGCGCCGTTGATGACAGTTGACGGATGTCTACCCGGACCCATGGTTTTCACGTACGCGGACCTCCGGCGGGTTTCCGATCAGATCGAGGACGTCGGACACGTCATTCCCGGACGCCGTGGATCGGCAGTTTCCGTCGCCGATCTTCTGAGGGGTGCGGGAGTGAGCGCCGGGGCGCGTCATGCCGTATTTCATTCGGCCGATGACGGATACTATGCCCGGGTCTCCCTAGCAACGGCGGTCGAACACGGCATCCTCGTCTACCGCATCGGCGACCATCCGCTTCCGGAACGCATGGGCGGTCCGCTGCGGCTCTTCGTTCCCGAAACGGACGACAGGTGCGCGAACGTAAAAAACGTGGTCCGTATTGAGTTGGTACGATAGGCCCTCATCGAAATCCTGAGTGCATGGCTGCGACCGAAGATAGAAGAAACCCTGGATTTCCAACGCAGGGTCTTGACTCCCGATCAGTAATCGGATAAACTTTCCATGAACCAGGACGCGGGCCTCTGTCGCGTGCTCAGCCTGCCTCTCCCTCCCGGCAGGCGGAGATACTCGGATAGAGGCCCGTATTATCTAGTGTCCAGTCCCGTCGTGACGCCGTGGACGCGCACCGCCCGCGCGGGCGACGGGCCTGTTACCACACGGCCGGATGGCTGCCGGCCAGAATGAGCGGGCGGGCGGATTCGGCGCGGTACTGCGCGGTCGTGATCAGCTTGTCGTCCCTGAGTTCCAGCAGCAGGCGGTTCCGGAGTTCGATGGCGCGTTCCGGGTCGGTCACCGGCGCCGGCGCATGGGGAAAGCGGGCGAGATGGAACAGCAGGATGGCTTCTCCCGTCGTCATCTGCTCGGGAGATACGCCGAAATAGGCGTGTGCGGCGCGCGCAAAACCAGGCACGGAAATATTGCGCGCCACGGCGAAAGGCGTCCGGTCGAAAAAGTAAGCTACCAGGGTTTCTTTTTTGTATTTGCGGGCGATCAGGAAGGCATAGCAGGCGCGCTTGATCCCGCCTGCAGGATCCGGGCCATCCGACGGCGCCAGTTGTTCCGCAAGCAGCCGGGCAAGGTCCGCGGTCGAAAGCGAGTCGGCGACCCTGTCCAGAATGGAAGGGAGGCCGGACGCCGCAGGGGCATCCGGACCCGCGCCGAGAAGGCCGTCCAGTTCCCTCGAATACTCGTTGAGGACAAAACCGATCAGCGAGGCCGCGACCGCCATCGGAATCAGGGTCATCAGAACCGATCGAAGAGAGGGTCGGGCCATCATCCGTTCTCCAGAATCCAGTCCGCGGCGCCGGCGAGGTCGTCGGCAACACAATCTGCGTCGCCCGGCGACATCTTTGCGAGTACGTCTATGCCGGAGCCCGTTTTCACAAGAATCGAGCCGCGGCAGCCCGCGTTTCGCCCGGCGTCCACGTCGGTCTTCCGGTCGCCGACCATGAAGGACGTGGAAAGGTCCAGATTGAGGTCTTCGGCCGCGGCATACAGCATCGCGGGGCTGGGCTTGGTTTCCGCCGGGACGTTTCGATGTTCCGGCAGCACGGCGTTCGGACCGCCATAGCGGCAGTAGACCCCGTCCAGTTCCACGCCGGAAGGTCCAAGCAGGGCGGCCATGCGGTCGTTCACGGCGCCTACGGTTTCGGCGGTGACGTATCCCTGTCCCACGGCGGTCTGGTTTGAGACAACGACCAGGGCGTATCCGGCGCGCTGCAACTTCGCAAGCGCTTCCCCCGCGCCGGGCAGAAGGCTGAAATCCTCCGGACCGGTGCGGTACGCGGGAGCAGGGCTGAGGGTACCGTCGCGATCCAGGAAAACTGCCCTGCGTCTTCGCCCTTCCGGCGAACGCAGTTGGAATTCGTGTTGATCGATGCCTGTCCCGCTCAGGTCGTAGATGCGAAACGGATGCGGCGGCTCCCCGAACGCAGGCGCATTGGCGAAGTAAACGTGGCCCTCCCTGAACAGGCTGTCCCCCTTGTGATAATGACCGCTGAGTACCAGGCGCACCCGGCTGTCGGCCAGAAGGGCCGCCTTGAGGCTGCCGGCTTCCCTGTAGGCGTGGGGATAGCCGTCCTGGCGCACCGGCGCGACGAGGTAGTGCTGAAGGTGGACCTGCGGCGACGGGTCGTCGTCGTTCATCGCGGCGAGAAAGCGTTCGCGCTGCCTCCCCATGCGCTGGGGAGAGTTGTTGTCCACTTCATCGTCAAAAAAAAGCAGAACGCGATGCCCGGCAACGTGGAAATCCGCGGGAAGGTCGCCGAAAACACGGCGGAAGGACTCAGGATGGTCGTGGTTGCCGTAGAGCCAGGTGACGGGACAGTTCAGCGGTGCGAAGCATTCCCGGACCAGGCGGAGGTCTTTTTCGCCGAGGGCGATAAGCTCCACCTTGTGCATCCCGTAAAACGGGTGGTCGACCAGGTCCCCGGTAACGACGACGAGATCGGGGGACTCCCCGCGAATGCGGTCCACCGCCTGCGATATCAGGCCCGGCATGTGCCGGCTCAGGCGCCGGGAAATGGTGGAGGTGCCCGGAAGATGGTGACGGAGATGAAAGTCGGAAATGTGGGCGATCTTCATTCGGGCGTCCAGGTTAAATGATTTCGGGATTCGTAAGCCAGTCGTGCAACGCGGTCCGGTTGACACGGCGCGAAGAGATCCGCAGTTCCGGGCAGGCGTCAGCGGCGCGGTAACACGAACGGAAGTCGTCTGCGGGGAAGTCGTTGCCTGCATTGTGAACATAGAGCGGTGAAGGTGCGATAAGCGCGGCGGCCGTGCGAAGGTCGCCTGCGGCGCGGATTGCAGGGATGAAGAGGTGTTCGGCCCAATTCGCGTCATCAGTGGCACGGAAACGGTGTCCGTCGATGATCGTGCGACCGACGTCGGGCGCGAGGGCCCGAGCGAACAGGCACCACAGCCCGGCCTCGCCGATGCCCGCCAGATGGCAGACGGTTGCGTCCTCGCGGCGTTGGAGATAGGCCAGGGCCGTGATGATGTCCTGTATTCTGCAGGATGCGTCGCTGGGATTGTAGGTATGGAAATGCGGCACCCCGGTGTCCCTGAGCCCGGTGTTTGAGGGAGATGCGCCAACCAGGAACGGGCTGATCGTCAGGACCCGCTGGCCCCTTCGCAGCAGGTCGTTGACGGCGGGACCGGGTCTGAGGCTTTCGGCGTCGGAGAGGGCGTCATTGCCGCCGGGGTGTACGAGCAGTGTGCCCGGCGACTTCTCCCCTCCGTTTCGCGGCAGAAACAGCCGCGCCGGAACGCGGTCCCCGAAATCGGGCCGGCCGAGAAGGAGCCGCTCGACGATAAGTCTCCTGCTTTTTTTTCGCCCCAAATCCCTGGCAAGCGGCGCTTTCGGGTATCGGGCGGCGACAGCATGCCGGAGCGCCGGCGCCATATGCTCCTTAAACCGGCGCAGGGAGGCTGCGGTGTCGGGCAGGGCGTCCTTTAGGCGCGACTCGGACCGCGCGATCAACGAACTCGTGAGTCCGTCTGAATCCAGCGCGCCGGCGGGCCGCTTCCGATCATTGAAAACCAGCAGGCCCTCATCGGGTTCAACGGTGAACGGTGCTTCACTGATCGGCTCGTCCCTGCCCAGCAGCCACCGTCCGAACCATCGGTAGACGAACTCGCGGCTCTCGCGGTTATAGTTGTGCCCGGCATCGACCTGTGCGGTCGCGACGCTGTCCGCGGCGTCGTACAATCTGTAGATTTCCCGTAATGCAGGGAATTCCAGCTCGGGCGTGTTGCACGTCCAGTCGCCGGAGGCGGAAACCAGGAAAAGCGGGCGCGGCGCCATGGCGGCCGCGATCTCGACGTTGTTGATATCCAGGCGGAGATGTCCCTGGTTTTCGCAGTTGCATCCCCCTTGCATATGGGCCGAAATCATATTGACCGGGGCCGCCACCCCGACCCTGTCGTCCACAGCCGCCAGCAGGAAGGTCTGGGTGCCGCCGCCCGAAGCGCCTGTGCAGCCGATCCGGTTCGGGTCCACGCCGGGCAGCGACTGCAGAAAGTCGACAACGCGGATGCTGTTCCAAAGCTGCAGCCCCATGACGCCGATTCCCCACAGGTCTTCCCTGCGTCCGCCGAACTCCCGATGCTCGATCTGACTGCTGTCGTTGTACCCTGCCATGTCGTATGAAAAAACAATGTGGCCCTGTCGAGCCAGATTGATGCATCGGCCCGGGATGGAAGCAAAGGACGCGTCGTCGTTCTCAAGGCGGCCACGGCGGCAGTGGCCGTGCGGGCAGGCGATCCCCGGGTGGGGTCCATCGACAGACGGACGGTACAGGTTGCCGCACACCAGGAACCCCGGCAACGACTCGAAGAAGACTTTCTCCACGGAATAGCCCCCGCGTTCCACACGACCGAAAATGCGCGCATTGAGGGGGCTTTTCTCAGGCAGCGGGTATAGCCCCGCGACAACGAGAATGTGGCGGCGTATCTGTGCGGCGCGAGCCTTCCATGCGTTAAGGGAAGTATAGGAGGCCAGTGTCCAAGGCGTGTGTACGCCACGCGATTCGGCCAGGCGCACGTCGGGTACGGCTTCGGAGGCCTGATCTGCAACGGTAGCCACGTGGCGTTTCTCCTCAGTGTCGGCGGTGCCCGGAATCAGCAAGAGGCAAACGTATCCTTCCGGACGCGGCAGATTCCGCAAAGATAAAGCCCCCGCCGGCGAAACGCAAGGCGCATCGGAGCAATATTCCGATACGCAGATCCGGCTGGATAGATACATGGGAATTCGCTATATTGACGCGTCAATACAATCAAGGGATACTCTATCAAGGGAGGCGGAACCATGGGAAAACGGGAGATCAAACACCCCGACAAACAGGTGGATACCGGGGCGTATTCGGCGGCGGTGGAAGCGGATGGCTGGGTCTACGTGAGCGGGCATGCGTCGCTGGATCTGGCCACGGGCGAGGTGGTCGGCGACGATATAGAGACACAGACTCGCACGACGCTGGAGCATATCCGGATGGTCCTGCGGGAAGCCGGCTGCACCCTGGACGACGTGGACAAATCCACGTGCCACCTGGCGGACATCGGTGATTTCGCCGCCTTCAATGGCGTGTATTCGAGGTTCTTTACGGGTATTCGACCGGCCAGAACCACGGTGCAGTCAGTCCTGCCGGGAATCCTTGTGGAAATCGACGTGGTTGCCAGAAAACCGCAACCATAGTCCGATGCACGCCGGCGATGGGATGGTGGGGTATTCCTGGTACCGGACACTGATATGGATGTCATGGAAAACGAGATTGCATTTTTTCGATACCGCAACCGGTTGATGGCGGGGGTGTGCCTGTCTTCACGTGGCGGAAAACTTCGTTTCGCAACAGGCCGCAAGGAAACGGTGACCACGCCGGTCGAGAACGTGCTGCTCCGTACCGGTGAAACGGCCGGAGACTGGACCGGCGCGGCCGCCCGGATGTCGCGCGCGGAGCAGGGGAGCGAAGCTATAGATCTCGTGGATGCTTGGGAACTGCTCCGTGACGAAGCGGACGTCTGGACCGTGGATGAATTGGCGGATCTCCATTTCGGCGGAAACGTTACGTGGGATCAACGGGCTGCGCTGCTGGTACACCTCGAGCAGAACCTCTATTTCGAGGCGGAAAGGCGGGGGGACGGGTACCGCGCTTTGAGCGAGGAAGAGGTCCGGGCTCGACAGGCCGCTGTGGACCGTCAGGCGGCGCGTCTCGAGGAAAGGGACCGATTTCGGCGCTGGCTGCACGAATGCACGGAGGAACCGCCGGAGTCGGTCGATGGATGGGTCGATCGGCTCAAGGATTACGTTTTGCGCCATGAGAGGAGTGTTCACGCGGACTGGGTGGAACGAATGGCGGGCGCGCGGGTGGACCCGCACACTGTTTTCAATCGGCTTGTCCGCGACGGCGTTTGGGGTCCGGATGAACACCTGGATTTGATCCGCGCCGACGTGCCGGTCGATTTTCCGGAGGTTGTCATCGCGGCGTTGGACGGTTTGCGTCTGTCTCCGCTGATGGACGACCGACGGCGTCGGGATCTCACGGATCTTGCGGTATACGCGGTCGACGACGCGGCAACGACCGACATGGACGACGGCGTATCGGTGCTGATGAGAGCCGACGGTACCAGACAGGTTGGGGTGCACATCACCGACGTTGCAGGGTTGGTACCCCTGGATTCGGAAGCGGACCTCGAAGCGGCCTCGAGGGTGTCGAGCCTCTACTTCCCGGACCGGAAGATTCCCATGTTTCCTGAGACGGTGTCGAGCGATCTGGGCAGTCTGCGTCCAGGCGCGCCGCGGCTGGCTCTCAGTCAGCTTTTCGACGTTTCCACGGATGGGTCGGTAGAATGCGTTGAAATCGTCCCGTCGGTCGTACGATGCCGTGAAAAGCTATCGTATGAAGCCGCGGACGGAATTCTGGCGGATCCGTCCCATGCACTGCACGGCGATCTTTCGGATCTGCAAACGGTAGCCGAGTGGCACTGCATAGAGCGCCTGCAAAACGGCGCAATAGACGTGGAACACCCGAATCGGCAGATCCGGATAACGGATAACGGGGATGTCCAGGTATCGTTGCAGGACGGCAGGTCCCCTGCAAACCTCCTCGTGAGCGAGATGATGGTGATGGCCAACACGGCGATGGCGAGGTTCTGCCGGGACCGGGACATTCCGGTGGTGTACCGTGTTCAGACGGCGCCGGACCCGGCCGATTTCAGCGACGCGGAGAACGAGGTGCTACGCCGGTACAGGGTGCTGCGCCGAATGCGGCGGGCGTCGATAAGCCTGACGCCGGAACCACACGGCGGACTGGGTGTGGATGCGTATTGCCAGGCCACTTCGCCGTTGCGGCGGTACACGGACCTGGCCGTTCAACGTCAGGTGGGGGCGTATCTTCTGGATCAACCTCTTCCTTATGACAATGAACGCATTCAGCGTGTGGTTTTCGAAGCTGAAGAACGGATGCGCAACCTGATCCGCATTGAGCGGCGGCGGGAGCGGTACTGGCTGTTCCGTTATCTGCAGGATCGCGTGGGTCGAGTGTTTGAAGCCGTGGTGCTGGATACGCGCGAGCGGACTATACGCGTTGAAGTGCTGGATTTCGCGTTTCAGACGGATATCAGGGCTTCCGCTGACGTGGCGCCCGGAGACACGGTGTCCGTCCGATTGGGGCGCTGTGACCCCTGGCCGGGCGAGATTTCCTTTTCCACCGTATAGTGTCCCTTCGCTGGATCATGAATCCACCCTTTCGCCGCATCATTCGGAATGTCCTCCTGTCTCTTTGATTTCCTGCGTGGTGGGAAAACCGGATTTTTTGGCCGGTAGCTCAATATTGGCCACTGGAGCATTGCCCGTCTTGTTCCTTATTGTATATTAGAAACTGGAGAGGCGATGACGTCCGGATTCCTGGCAGGCGACGGTCTGTTTCTATTGCGAGCGCATCCATGACAGGCAACATTCTGGTGGTTGAAGACGAAGTCGATATTCAGGAGATCGTCTCCTACAACCTTGAGAAAGCGGGTTTTACCGTGGCCGCCGTCGACTCAGGCGAGGCGGCGCTCGAATTGATCCGGAAGGAGCTTCCCGATCTGGTCGTACTGGACGTCATGCTGCCGGGCATGGACGGGCTCGAAGTCTGCCGGCTGCTGAAGCAGGACGCAGAAACCCGGGACCTGCCCATTCTCATGCTGACCGCGCGCGCCGAGGAAGTCGACCGTGTCGTCGGGCTGGAGCTGGGAGCGGACGACTATGTCGTAAAACCGTTTTCCGCCCGTGAACTGACGCTGCGCATCCAGGCCATCCTGAGGCGGCTTGCGGAAGGGCGGGATTCAGCAGAGGAAGCGTCGGATACGAACGCGATGACATTCGGTCCTCTTACCATCGACAAAGTCGCCCACAGGGTAACCGTGGACGGCGACGTACTGGCGTTGACATCCACCGAATTCAGTCTGTTGGCTACGCTGGCAGAGCGCAGGGGGCGCGTGCAGTCCCGCGAAGAATTGCTGAACACCGTCTGGGGTTACGATTACGCCGGTTACGCCCGGACCGTGGATACGCATATCCGGCGACTTCGGGAGAAACTGGGAGGCGCCAGCGAAATGGTGGAGACGGTTCGAGGCGTAGGTTACCGATTCATGGAAGAACACTGAGGGATTGAAATGTTTACGTCGGCGCCTTCACCTGAAAGCCAGGGGATACCCACACGGGCGGTCCTGAGTTTCCTCAAGCGGGTCGACTCTGAGCGCATTTGCATGCACGGGTTCCTGCTTGCGCGTCACAACAGAATCGCGGCTGAGGGTTACTGGGCCCCGTGGACTGCTGAGCGCAAGCACCGTATGTATTCCGTCAGCAAAAGCTTCGTGGCGCTGGCTGTCGGATTGATGATCGACGAAGGCATGCTCGCCCTCGATGATCGGGTCGCGGGCTACTTTCCGGACAAAGTGCCCGAAGACCTTCATCCGTGGCTTTCAGCTTCGACTGTCCGGGATCTCCTGACGATGTCGACCCCCCATTCGCGAACTTCCTATACGCGCGACGATCCTGACTGGGTCTGGACCTTCTTCAACCGGCTCCCTTCTCATCCACCCGGAACGATCTTTTCATACGACACGGCGGCAACGGTCGTACTAACGGCCCTGGTCGAACGGCTTTCCGGCATGCCCTTTCTGGACTATATGCGACCGCGTTTCCTGGATCCGATCGGCTTCTCCGCCGATGCGTGGTGCATCCGTACGCCCGAGGGCGTGTCGTGGGGCGGATCGGGCGTCATCTGCACGCTTCGCGATCTGGCACGGGTCGCGCTCGCCTGCTTGAACGGCGGCTTGTGGGGCAACGAGAGGGTTCTTCCAGAGGGATACGTGCGCGACGCGACCGGCAAGCGGATCGACAACGCCATCCGAGGCAATTGCGGATACGGGTATCAGATCTGGCGGGAGGAAGAAAACGGATTTTCGTTCCGCGGGATGGGCAGCCAGTGCGCCATCTGTTTTCCCGATCAGGCGTTTCTGTTCACTTGCATCGCCGACACGCAGGGCGCACCGGCCGGCAGCGCCATTCCTTCCGTGATGCGCGAGGAGCTCCTTCCCTACCTTTCGGACGCGCCGCTTCCGGAGGATCCCGACGCGCAGGCGGAACTCTCGGACAGAATCGGACGGCTGGAAGTCCTGCCGGTCCCCGGAGGACGCGACACGGCGGCGGCCTCGGACGTCCATGGAACCTGGTATGTTTTGGAGGACAACCCAATGGGGATCACTCGCATGCGCCTCTCCTTCGAGGGCGACCAGGGCGTCTGGGACTATAAAAACGGTCAGGGCGACAATGTGCTGCGGTTCGGAATCGGGCGCACGCTGTCCGGCAGGTTCCCGCAACGCAACTACTTCGGTGAACAGATCGGCGTGGTTCCCGGCACCGAATACGAATGCCTGGCCTCGGCCGCATGGATCGACGATCGGACGCTCAACATGGAAGTCCTCATTACGGACATATACCTTGGAAGGCTCAGAATATCCTTCGGCTTCAAGGGCGAGGAGATCGGCGTCTTCATGACAAAGCAGGCCGAGTGGTTCCTGGATGAATACAACGGGTTCGCCGGCGGAAGGCGCGTGAGATGCGATTGCATTGGCGGCTGACGTTGCTATGCGCGGCGGTGATCGCTATTGCCATGGTAACCGTGCATCTGTACGTAAACCGTACGGTTCACGAAATCCTGCTGGCCACTCTTCTGGGGCTGGCGCTGCTGCTGACCTACAGTGTATCCCGATCGGTCTCGCGGCCGCTGCGGAAACTGACCGGGGTCGCGCGTTCCATTGGGGCAGGCGACTTCGATGAACGGGTTCCATCCGATGCCTCGCCGCGAGAAATCAGGGATCTCGCGCGGGCCCTGGATTCAACGAGGCGGCAGGTCCGGGACCGGATCGCGGCCATCCTCGGTGAAAAGTCGCAGCTCGAGACGATCCTCGCGGACATTACCGTCGGGATCCTCGTCACCGGACGCGACGGCCGCGTTCTGCTGACCAACCGCACCTTCGAGCGCTTCTTCGGCGTGCCGTCCCCCACGGAAGGCCGGCCCCCGGTGGAAATGATCCGCGACGTACAGGTTCAGGAGGCAATCGAACATACCCTGAGGACCGGAGAGGCCCTGACGCATACGATGACGACGTCAGGTATGCCCGAACGGCATTTCGACGTACACGTCGGAACCGTTCGCAGGGAGGGCGCGGGGATGGGTGTGGTGGCGGTTTTCTACGACACGACGGAATTGCATCGACTGGAGCGTGCGCGCAAGGATTTCGTGGCCAATGTATCCCACGAAATACGTACGCCGCTAACGGCCATAAAAGGGTGCGCGGATACACTGGCCGACGGTGCGCTTGAAGACCGCGCAACCGCCGATCGATTTGTGCAGACCATCCTCACGCATTCAGACCGGCTCCAGCTTCTGCTGGAAGATCTGCTCGACCTGTCGCGGCTGGAGTCCGACAGGCTGAAGATTGAAATGCATGACTTCTCAATCCGGCAGGCGGTGGACCGGGCGTGCGACTCGGTCCGCCAACAGGCCACCGGCAAGGGCATCGCGATTCTGGTGGAGGTTCCTGATGAACTGACGGTTCGCGGCGACCCGAAGCTGATTGAGCAGGCTGTGGTGAACCTGCTGGACAATGCGGTTAAATATACGCCGGGAGGCGGGAAGGTACGGGTTGCTGCCGCGCGGATAGGGACAGATGAGGATTTCGCAAGTCCTGACAACACGCCGCTGTTTGTTCTTGCGCCTGAAAACGGCCATCCGGATTCGACAACAAGGCCGGTCGGGTCAGGTGAACGTGTTGCGCTGGAAGTCGTGGATGAAGGAATCGGGATCCCTTCGGATTCGCTGCCGCGCGTGTTCGAACGGTTTTACCGCGTGGAAAAGGGACGTTCCAGGAGTATGGGTGGCACCGGTCTGGGGCTTTCGATTGTCCGTCACATCATCGAATCCCACGGGGAACGGGTTTACGCGAAGAGCATACTCGGTGCGGGGTCGACGTTCGGCTTCACACTGCCGGTTGTATAGCAGAGCGAAAGATATGAAGACGGGGGACCGCTGACGCGTCCCCCGTTTTTTTTGTTCAGCCTGACGGCGGGTCCGGCCCGTTGGCGGCGAAGAAGTCCGGTATCTCGAACTGTTCTCCTCTGGCCAGCCCCATCAGAATCTCCTGTGACGAAATGGCTGTCCGTCCGTTCGTAGCCTCCACGCGGCGATGGTCGCCGTCCGGCAGAACTTCACGGGCCTTGATATTGTCCGCCAGGCACGGGGAGAGAATCCAGGACTGAATTTTCCGGATGAGTACCGGATCTTCGACGGGACACAGGATTTCCACACGTCGCCGGAGGTTGCGAGGCATCCAGTCCGCGCTGCCGGTATATATCTCGGGTTTGGATCCGTTTTCGAACATGTAAATGCGGCTGTGCTCGAGATAACGCCCGACGATACTTCGGACGCGAATGCGATCGCTGATTCCGGGAATGCCGGGGCGGATACAGCAAATCCCACGGACGATCAGGTCGACGTCAACGCCATTCCGGGAAGCCTTGTAGAGCGCTCGCACGACCCTTGCATCCTGAAGCGAGTTCATTTTGCAGACGATGCGGGCGGATCGTCCGGCCCTGGCGTGTTCAATCTCCCGATCGATTTTGGCCAGAATGGCATCCATCATATTGAAAGGCGCGACAAGCAGCTTCCTGACTTCAGGTCGTTCGGACTGGGTGGTGAGCAGGTTGAACACCTCGGCTACGTCGCTGGTGATGTCTTCCCTGGCGGTCATCAGACCCAGATCCGTATAGATCCGCGCCGTCGAAGCGTTGTAGTTGCCCGTACCGATGTGGGCGTACCTGCGAAGACCATCCGATTCACGACGGACCAGCATGGAGAGCTTGCAATGCGTTTTTAAGCCGACCACGCCGTACGCGACGTATACGCCGGCATCCTGCAGCTGCCGAGCCCATCGGATATTGGAAGCCTCGTCGAACCGGGCCTTGAGTTCAACAATTACGGTAACCTCTTTGCCCGCCTCCGCAGCTTTGAGCAGCGCATCCATAATGGGAGAGTCTTCGGTCGTACGATAGAGAGTCTGTTTTATGGCCAATACGTCCGGGTCCCGCGCGGCCGACTGGATAAACTGAACGACCGGATAGAACGAGTCATATGGATGGTGCAGCAGGATGTCCCGTTGCCGGATCTCGGCGAAAAGCTGGTCGAGGTCTTCAGCGAAGGGGTATTCCGCCGGATGGTACGGCGCATCTTTCAGGTCCGGACGTCTCGTGGCCGCGTAGAGCATCATCAGGCGATTGAGATTGACCGGTCCGTTGACGCGGTAGACCTGTTTTTCGCGCAGATGATAAATCGCCCGCAGCCTCCGTTCGATCTGTTTAGGCGCCGCCGCGTCGATTTCCAGCCGGACCGTATCGCCTTTGCGCCTGCGTTTGAGTTCATCTTCAATGGCCAGGAGAAGGTCGTCGGCTTCTTCTTCATCGAGGTAGAGGTCGCTGTTGCGGGTGATACGAAACGCGGCGGTGCCCAGTATCTCATAACCCCGGTAAAGCTCCGGGATGTGCGCGCGTACGAGGTCGGCCAGAAACACGTAATCCACGCGCCGGCCCTCATCTTCCCTGGGCAGACGGATGAGACGGGGCAGCACGCGCGGAACGGTAACGACCCCGAACAGGGTGTCGCCCTCGCTGTCCCTGAGCGATACGGCCAGGCAAAGCGACTTGTTCACCACGCGTGGAAAAGGATGGGCCGGGTTTACGGTCAGGGGTGTGAGAACCGGATGCAGTTCATCCAGCCAGTAGTCCCGGATGAATTCCTGTTCAGCGGCATTGAGTTCCTGCAACGAACGGATATGCACATCGGCCTTTTTCAGCGCGGGCAACAGTTCGTCGTTCCAGCAGGCATATTGTTCGCCGACCATCCGGTGGGCTTCAATGGAAACGGCTTCATACAACTCTTCGGGCAACAGCCCGTCGGGACCGGCATCGGGAACCCCGGCTTCCATCTGCTGCAGCAATCCTGCAACGCGGATCTCGAAGAACTCGTCCAGGTTGTTTGCCACGATGGCGAGGAATTTCACCCTCTCCAGCAGAGGATTCCTCGGGTCCCGGGCTTCCTCAAGTACTCTTTCATTAAAACGAAGCCAGGAAATTTCCCGGTTGGTATACAGTTTTGGATCGTCCAGTTTCATACTGCGATTCTCGTGGTTGAGCTACGCCATGGACATCCGGAAAGCGCCAAGATAAGCCAACACAATGCCTCAGTCAATCGGAATCGCGCTTGCAAGTCATTGTTGCTCGGGGGTTTGACGAATTTCGCCGGCGCCTTTCAGCAACTCTACACCATCGCCTTCAGTTCAAGCCAGAGATCCTGATACGCGTTCGCGGCAGGCGAGCGCGGAGCGAAACATGGGACCGGTTCCCGGCGGATGCCCATTTTTTCGACTTCCGATGCATAGGGAATCTGCGTATCCAGAAACCGGTGTTCCCGTTTCCTCCCGGCAGCCAGATGTTCGCTGTGCATGCGTTTCCGTTTTTCGACCATGGCGAAGAACGGGTAGATCCGGGAGACGTCCCGGCCTTTGGATCCGAAGAACCGCACCAGCTGGTCATAGGTACGCATGGATAACGTGGTTGGAATACAGGGCACCAGCACGACGTCGGAGGCAAAGAGCATGTTTTCCGACACCAGGCCGATGCCCGGGGGACAGTCGAGAAAGATGAAGTCGTACGTCTTGCGATAGGGTTTGAGAATACGACGGAGCCGCTTTGGGGAGCCCTTGAGCTTACTCAGCGTCGTGTCCAGGTTTCTGAACGACAGGTTTGACGGAAGCAGGTCCAGGTTTTAGTAGTCGGTACCACGTATGCGTTTCTCTATACTTCGCCCCCCGCGAAGGAATTTTCGCCCTGGGAGTTTCCTTGAGGGTTTGATGCGAAAGTAGAACGCCGCCGATCCCTGGGGATCCAGATCGAACAGAATGGTCTGCGCGCCATCCCGCGCGGCGAGGTAGGCCAGGTTAACCGCCGCAGCGGTCTTCCCCACCCCGCCCTTGATGTTGTAAAGGGCGACAGTCGCCATGAAATCAGCCCCAAATTAAAAAAGACAGCAACGCGGTGACGCGACGAAGACTCCCGAAACGGGGCATAAGGGTCGTCCGAAACGACGTTTTTTCAGTTCGCGTCCAGTGACCTGAAGTATCCTGGTAATCCGAAGTCAGATCGTGTTTATATGCTAGCGTATATACGGTTTTGTGTCACCAAAAAACAACGAATCCAGGTTGGCTTTCTGCCTTCAGGCGAACAGGCGTCGGAACGTGGCGGCAACCTCCGCCCGGTTGAACTCCGCAAAGGTCTTCGAAAACGCCGCTCGGACGGTTTGCTGCTCGCGGTAAAGGCAGCCGATGAGCCCGCCGATGGCGGCGAAGGTTTCCGGATGCGTTTTCTCCGAGGGCAACGCACGCAGGTAATTTTTCATGTCGGCCTGTTGAACGGAAAAGTCGTTGAAGTCGCCCAGTTTGTCCTGCAGGCTCTTGAGGTGGTCCACAATCAGGCGGATCTCTCCCGCAGGAAAAAGCGACGAGAAGAACTCAAGGAGGTATCGCAGTTTCTTGCATTCGATCCGAAGCCGGTGCAGGTCGGCGTCCGGCGTTGAAGCATCAATCGCGGCGCCCAGTTCGATCACGCGACTGTATCTCTTGCCAATAAACCTCTGCGCCAGCCCTTTCGCAGGTGCTTCCGCATTGTCCGGCGAAACAGACTCCTGCGGGCCTTCCAGAAACGCCTCCCAATCCGCGGCGATTTTCCGGTACCGGGCGCCGTCCAGGGCGGCGGCCAGCCGACGATGTTCTCCCGTACGTTCCGCCCGCATGGATTCAAATAGCGGATCCAGCCGAGAGCGCAGATATCCGGGCAAAAGAGACCGGTACGTCTCCTGTTTGAGAAGGGCGACGTCCAGGTCGCGAAGGCGGTTGGTGAGTTTTCCGAGATAGGAAAAGTCTTTCCGGAAGCGGCCGAGGGGGACATCCGGAAAAACGGATTTGATCTGGCTGAGCGCCGATCGGGTACGCCGGATGCCCACCCTGAAATCGTGAAGGAATTCGGTATCGATGTCCTCCTTTATTCCCGCTTCGTTGCGCCTGATCTTCCTGAAGAGGTGCCCCAGAATCCGCTTCGCGGCCTCTGCGCCGTTCAGGTCGGGTTCCAGCACGATACTGAGTTTCGAGGAATAGTCCCCAGGTTTCCTGCCGGCCGCCCGCGTGGCCGCGTGGAACAGGTCTTCGGTCTGGGGTTCCGCGCCGGCGGCGCAAAGGGACCGGTTCAGCCGTCGCAGATGTTTCTCATACCCCCGGACCGACCGCAGCGCCATCGTGTTGAACAGTTGTCCATTACGCGCCGCGTCCGCCACCCGGGCCTGTTCGAGCTTCGCGATAACAACGGTTTTTTCATTCCGGTTCAGAACGCGCACGGTCTGCCTGCGGGTTCTTGCGCGCGCGAGTGGCAAGAGCGCCCGTACGCTCAAATGCGCCCGCAGGATCTCTTTCAGTGGTCCCTCGGGAAAATCCGTGCTGTATACCGGTCCGGTTCCGCACGGCAGGCTGAGCGATGCGACGGTTTCACGGTCCGGCAGGCGGTAGAGAAGGTAACGGTCGTTTTCATGTAACAGTACCAGGTCCCTGTTGAAGAGGCGCCAGTCGAAGGTGTCGAAAAAGGTCTGGACGTACACTGTGTCGTCCATCGCTTCGCAGGAGTGGGAGCCGGCGGCCTCTTTCCATACGCTGCGTGGATTCACCGATGCCGGCAGGCGCAGTGTACATACCCTGTTTTTCATGCCAGGTTATCCATCAGAGCTCGCCCGGGACGTGCGATCCGGACAGCTGTTTCAATTCGTGAAGCCAGGCGATGATTCCGCTTTCGCCCGCGCTGTCGCCCCATTGACGGAGTAAGGTGGCGTACGCCAATCCCAAATCGAGCATAAGTTATTGGTATAAAATTACGTTGAACCGATGCAAAAGACAAGAAGGACCGACGGCGCGCTGAAGTGATATCTCTCCGAAACGGCGCCAGATGGGATGAGCCGGCGCAGAAACGCAGCGCATTTCCGCCACGGGGACGCCAACACCGGACATCGTAACCATTTTGTAACACAAGAGTGACCATTTCGTAACAGAAGTGCCGCATATTTGGACCAACCTGAATTGATACATCCGATTTTTGTTATCCCGACGGCGACGGTACCGCGCTCCAGCCCTGGCAGTCGAGTCGCCGCCTCGGTGCGAGAAATCCGGGGAAACGCAAGTACTGCCTGGAAGGTAGTCCGGGCCGATTAGCCGCCAATACGGGGAGGAGCCATGCCGCTGAAGGGGATTGTCCGGGGAATCGCCGCGTTGTTGAGTCTGGGTCTTTTCGGGTCTGTGGAGGGCGCCGAAGGCAAAATTAAAGGGGTTGCCTTCGGCGATTATTATTTCGTTGTCGCCGGAACGGACAAGAACGAAAACGGTTTCAAATTCCGGAGGATCTATCTGACGTACGACCTCAAATGGAATGAACGCTGGTCCGGACGGGTGCGTTACGAAGCAAACGATGCGGGATTTGGCGGCGAGGACAAGATGAGGCCGTTCGTGAAACACGGCTATTTGCGATACCGTTCAAACGGCCGGACGGTATACATGGGGCTGTTCGGCACGCCCACCTGGAATGTTTCCGAGCGAATATGGGGTTACCGATCAATCGAAAAGACAATTATGGACAGGCGCAAGATCGGTTCTTCCGCGGATATCGGAGTGGGATTCAAGGGCAAGTTGGACGGTGCAGGCAAAGTGAACGCCCAACTGATGTTTGGAAACGGCAGCGGCCAGCGTCCGGAGGCGGACAACGGAAAGAAAGTGTACTCCCTGCTTCATCTGAAACCCACGGACGTCGTTGAGGCCACGGTCTACTTCGACTGGGAAGGCAAACCCGGAGGAAAAGACCGCGTCACGTTCGCCGGGATGCTGGGTACGTCCGCCGAGAGTTTCCGTTTCGGTATAGAGGGATTCGTCCGGAATAACAGAAAAGCGCTGTCAGGCGAAGACGTACAGATTCGGGGCGTATCCGCCTTCGGCGCCGTTAACGTTAAACCCCAGGTCGATGTTTTCGGGCGCCTGGACTTTTTCGATCCCAACCAGAGCGCGGAACAGGACGAGGAGTACATGATTATTGGCGGAGTCGACGTGGTTCCGGCCGGGAACATCCACATCATGCCCAATGTGGTGGCGACGATAAAACGGTCCTCGGACGCAGATACCGAAGTGATTCCCCGGATGACGGTGTGCTACAGATTCTAGTAGCACATGAACCCCTTCATGCCTGTTCCGCCCGTTCGTTATGACCGTTGTTCCATGCGTTTCTGCCGGTGTTTTCCGATTTCCAGCGTTGTTGAAGAGAGATGGTAACATTCGCCATATAAATCGATCGTTCGTATTCAATCCGACGAAGAACCTGCATAATCGGGAGGCACAGAAGGGATGATGCGTACTATTGTCGTTGTAATTTCGCTGATTGTCACCGTGGTTCCGGTCCAGGCGCAGACGCTGGAGGTAGACCCGAGAATTCCGGCTTACACAAAGGCCAGAGGGATTTCCGGGAGCGCAAACAGCATCGGGTCGGATACGATGAACAACCTGATGGCGCTGTGGCTTGAGGGCTTTCGCAGATACTACCCCAACGTGAATGTTCAGATCGAAGGCAAGGGATCCAGTACGGCCCCGCCCGCACTGATCGAAAGCACTGCGCAGTTCGGGCCCATGTCACGCGCGATGAAGGCCACGGAGGTGGACAAGTTCGAACAGGCGTTCGGTTACCCGCCCACGCCTTTGCGGCCAGCCCTCGATGCCCTGGCGGTCTTTGTGAACAAGGACAATCCCATTGAAGGACTTTCCCTGCGGCAGGTGGATGCGGTTTTCTCGAAGACCCGCAGACGGGGTCATCCAGACGACATCAGACGTTGGAGCGAAGCGGGATGGACCGGCGACCACGCAACGGCGCTGATCAGCATGTACGGTCGGAATTCGGCGTCCGGCACGTATGGTTTCTTCAAGAAGAACGCCCTTTCCAAGGGCGATTTCAAGGATGAGGTCAAGGAACAGCCCGGGTCGGCTTCCGTCGTGCAGGGAGTTGCGGAAGATCGGTTCGGAATCGGTTACAGCGGAATTGGATACAGGACGTCGGACGTGCGTGTGGTACCTCTCGCGGATGATCCCTCGGATGGATACAAGGACGCCAGCATGGAGAATGTCCTCGATGGCACCTATCCGCTCGGCCGTTTTTTGTTAATCTATATTAACAAGGCACCGGGCATGCCGCTCGACCCGATGGTGCGAGAGTTCTGCAGGTACATTTTTTCGAAAGAGGGTCAGGAAATCGTAATCAAGGATGGTTACATGCCTGTACCATATGAAGTCGCAGAAGAAGAACTGGCGAAGCTCGAAGCAGACGGTATGTAGTGTGCGGGTGAACGGCTCCTTCGTTTTCGAAGGGTCAATTCAGGGTCTGGCGAATGGCGCAACCGAAAGACACAGGAGCAGAGAAGTCCGAAACCCCGCCGGGCATTACGCCGGCGGCCCGTACAATGGACCGCCTTGGCCGATGGGTGATCGCCGTGGGTGGTGTGGGCGTGATCCTGGTTGTGCTGGGCATACTGGCGTTTGTGTTGCGGGAAGCCTATCCGCTCTTCCTCTCGCCAGCGCCTGCTACGATCGTGAACAGCCACACCGTGGACCGCAGTCAGGATCAAAGGCCGCTGGCAGCAGGCGCCGATCCATATCGCGAAGTTGCGTATCTGGTGCGACCGGAAGGGATCGATTTCATCCGTCTGGCAACGGGTGAGACCATTCGTCGGGAACGCGACGACGTTTTTCAGGAACGCCGCGTGGTGTCGGTGTACCCATCGCCGACGGACGGATACCTCGGCCTGGGTATGTCGGATGGTTACATAGCCGTGGCAAGGGTCAATTATCGGGTGACTTACCCGGAAGGTAGACGTTTCGTCACGCCAGAGCTGGATATTCAGGGTAACGTGGCGCTGGACCGGAAAGGTGAACCCGTCACCCGGGTTGCATATCGAAACGACGGGGAGCGTCGGTCCACTGCGGCGGGGATCACGGCATCGGGACGGCTGCTGATGGCTGGAATGATGAGAAAGAGGGGCCTGTTGGGCGGCGGAAAGCTCGAGACGTTTACTTACGACCTTACGGCTGAGCTTGACGGCAGACCGACATCCGTTCTGGTGGACGGCAACGGTCGACACATTCTGGCCGGCACGGACCGCGGAGAAGTGTATTGCTGGGACGTAACGGACCTCAAGGCGCCGCCGCCCCTCGTGCAGCGTATTCGTGCCTCGGACCGGGCGATCACGGCCCTCGCGTTTGTGCTTGGCGACGTATCGGTGGTTGTTGGCGACTCCGGCGGGCATGTCAGCACATGGTTTCCGGTACGCGGTCCCGACAGCAGTGTCTTCGCGTCATTTCGCAAGATCCACGCCTTTCGTTCGCATCGCACGGCGGTGAGCGCCATCGCGCCATCCGCGCGCGACAAACAGTTTCTGACGGGCAGCGCCGGCGGACGCGTGATGCTGCATCACATGACGTCCGCACAGACGTTCTTCAGCGTGGCGATCGGATCGATTGTAACCGGATTGACGTTTGCACCCAAGGCGGACGGGTTCCTGTGCCTGGACGGCGACGGACGGTTGAACCATTACCGGTTGTCCAATCCGCATCCCGAAGTAACGTTCAAGACGTTGTTCGGCAAAGTCTGGTACGAGGGTTATGCCGAACCCGAGTTCGTCTGGCAGTCCACCGGAGGCACCGACGAGTTCGAGCCCAAATTGAGTATCATCCCTCTGGCGTACGGCACGGCGAAGGGGACATTTTACGCGATGTTTTTCGCACTGCCACTGGCGGTACTCGCCGCCATCTACACGTCCGAGTTCGCCCACCCGCGAGTGCGAAACGTGGTCAAACCCACGGTGGAGTTGATGGCGTCGCTGCCAAGCGTGATTCTCGGGTTTCTGGGTGGTCTCTGGCTGGCGCCGTTGCTTGACCGCCAGGTAGTGGGGGTTCTGTTGCTGTTGCCGACTGTGGCGCTGACGATAATCTCCGCTTCCTGGATCTGGTCCAGGCTGCCCGGCCGGCTGAAGAACCGGCTGCCGGGACCTGAGGTGTTCTACGTGTTGGTGTCTCTCCTGGGTATCTGGTTGGCTCTGGTGCTCGGGCCCTGGATGGAGGGCGCGCTCTGGGGCGGCAATTTCCAGCGCTGGCTGGCGGATTCCGCGGATACCCGCTATGACCAGCGGAACTGCCTGGTTGTGGGTTTCGCGATGGGTTTTGCCGTGATCCCCATCATCTATACAATCTGTGAGGACGCGCTGACAAGCGTACCTTCGCACCTGAGGGCCGGATCCCTGGCACTGGGCGCAACGCCGTGGCAGACGGCCGTTCGCGTGGTACTCCCCACGGCCAGCCCGGGCATTTTTTCCGCCACGATGATCGGCTTCGGACGGGCGGTCGGCGAAACGATGATTGTCCTCATGGCCACCGGAAATACCCCCATTATGGACTGGAGCATCTTCAACGGGATGCGCACCATGTCGGCCAACATTGCCGTGGAAATTCCCGAGGCGCCGCATGAGGGCACCCTCTACCGTATACTCTTTCTGACCGGCGTACTGCTTGCGGCAGTGACGTTCGTCGTCAACACCCTCGCGGAAATCGTGCGGCAACGGCTCCGCGAACGGTACAGCAGGATATAGGTTCCGCGCCCGGATTGCCCGCGAAGCGCGTCTGGAGTGAATTGATGAACGGTTTCTGGAAGTCAGGGCAGGCGTATATCTGGCTGACGGGCGGCGCGCTCGCGTTCTGCGTTCTGATGATTGTCGGGCTGATCGGCCTGGTCGTCTATAACGGACTGGGCTTTTTCTGGCCTTCCGAACTGACGGCGCTTCGTCTCAACGGCGGCGCCCTCGTGATGGGACAGATCTGGGACCGGCAGGAGATTTCCGACCGCGACGGGGAATACCGGGTCCAATTGAAAGTGGCGAACCGGGATGCGTACGGAATAGACTTCAGGTGGGTAGACGAATCGAGTATCCTGGAACGAACGCAGCCGGTGGACGCGGTTGTATTAGAGCGGCGGGAATGGGGGCATCTGTTCGGTTTCCTGGACGCCGTGTACGAGGGCGAAGACAAGGTGGCCGGAGGCGGTTCGGCCGGCTGGGCGGCGTTTCAGAAGCAGTTGCTGCGAACGGACGCCCTTCTGAATCAGGTCCGCGACATCGAGCACAACGCCATTTCGGATCTCAACCGGCGTTTCGAGCGGCTTCGCCTTGAAAAGAGAAGGCTTGAACTGGCTCCGGGCACGCGGCAGGAACAGGTATCTCAACTCGACGTGAAAAACCGCGAATACTGGACGCAGTACGAATCTCTCGCAGCCGAGCTGAACCGACTGAGGACCGAAAGCGAAGTCCCACAGCTGGACGTCCGGCTGGCGGGCGGGGAGATACGACGGGTGGCGGTTGCGGACGTCGTACGCGCGTATCGGCCGAACAGTCTGGGCGCCTTCGGCAAGACGGGTGTGTACCTGGATCGGGTCTGGGAATTCCTGTCTGCCGAACCTCGCGAATCCAACACCGAAGGCGGCGTGTTCCCCGCGATCTTCGGTACAGTGATGATGGTCATTCTGATGAGTCTGGCGGCCGTGCCGTTCGGCGTGCTGGCGGCGCTTTACCTGCGGGAATACGCCCGCCAGGGTCCGCTTGTTCGAGCGATCCGGATCGCGGTGAACAACCTCGCAGGAGTGCCTTCGATTGTCTTCGGAATGTTCGGTCTGGGATTCTTTGTATACGGAGTGGGCGGCAACCTGGACCGGCTTTTTTTCCCGGAGGCGTTGCCCGCCCCCACGTTCGGTACCGGCGGGATCCTCTGGGCGTCGCTGACCCTGGCTCTTCTGACCGTACCGGTCATGATTGTGGCTTCGGAGGAGGCCCTGGCGTCCGTTCCCGGAGATGTACGGGAGGGCTCGCTTGCGCTGGGCGCCACCCAGTTTCAGACCATCTGGCGGGTGGTCCTTCCTGCGGCGCTACCGGGCATTTTGACCGGTATTGTTCTCGTGGTGGCCAGGGGCGCGGGAGAAGTGGCGCCGTTGATGATTACGGGCGTGGTCAAGCTTGCGCCTTCGCTGCCCGTGGACGGCACCTGGCCATTTTTCCACCTGGAGCGGAAGTTCATGCACCTGGGCTTCCACATCTATGACGTCGGCTTCCAGTCTCCCAACGTGGAGGCGGCCCGCCCGAT
This sequence comes from Gemmatimonadota bacterium, assembly GCA_028877215.1. Lineage (GTDB taxonomy): Bacteria > Latescibacterota > UBA2968 > UBA2968 > JAAXHE01. The sequence continues at coordinate 93,512 of JAPPFJ010000035.1, forward strand.
GGTCTATACCACAACCCTGCTTCTGATGTTCATCGTGCTCGCACTGAACCTGACCGCGATCCAGGTCCGGTCCCGTTTGCGCAAGCGATACCAGAAAATCGGTCTGTAACGACTTTGCCTCTCGAACGAACCATCGAATTGCATCATCCGGACGGTTTTCGAGAGGATCATTCAACCAGGAGTCAACAAGGATGGACGCGGAAACAACGGCGCGGGATGACTCTGAAATTGAGAATCCGGTTGTCGAAGTCGAGTCTCTGAGCCTGTACTACGGCGAAGCCCAGGCATTGCACGATGTCAGCCTGACGGTGCCTCGCCATAACGTCACCGCGTTTATCGGGCCGTCGGGTTGCGGTAAGTCGACGCTGCTGCGATGTATGAACCGGTTAAACGACCTGATCGACTCCGTGACAATTGAAGGCGCGGTTCGGATCGAAGGTGAGGACATTTACGCCCACGGCTTCGATGTGATTTCACTTCGACGGCTGGTGGGGATGGTGTTTCAGAAGTCGAATCCCTTCCCCAAGTCGATCTACGAAAACGTGGTGTTCGGATTGCGAATCGCGGGAGAGAATCGGCGGCCCGTTCTGGACGAGGTGGCAGAGCGAAGCCTCCGCGCGGCGGCGCTCTGGGACGAGGTCAAGGATCGCCTCGAAGAGTCGGCGCTCGGACTCTCCGGAGGGCAGCAGCAGCGGCTTTGCATCGCGCGGGCGATCGCCGTGGAGCCTTCCGTGATACTGATGGATGAGCCCTGTTCGGCGCTCGACCCGATCGCAACCGGACGAATTGAGGAAACGATCGACGAGCTGAAGAATCGATATACCATTGCGATTGTAACCCACAACCTCCAGCAGGCTTCCCGTATTTCGGACTGGACGGCCTTCTTTTACCTGGGAACGCTCGTGGAACACTCGCGGACCGAGGAGATGTTCACGAATCCGAGGCTGAAGCAGACCGAGGACTATGTGACGGGCAGGTTCGGTTAGTGAAAACGCCCTGCGGAAAATGGGCGCGGGACACATGGACAGGATACGCTATGGAACGGACACTTGATCAGAGGTTGGAACAACTGAAAAGCGAGTTGCTGAAAATGGGCGGGGCCGTCGAAGAGTCCATTGCACACGCCGTCAAGAGTCTGGTGGACAGAGACAATGATCTGGCGGACGCCGTGATTTCCGGCGGGAAGACGATCGATGAGTGGGAGGTAACGATTGAAGAAGATCTGCTGAAGCTGCTGGCGGTGACCCAGCCCGTAGCCGGCGATCTGCGCTTGATCGCAACCGTCATGAAAATCAACTACGACCTCGAGAGGATCAACGATCAGTCGGTGAATATCGCGCAACGCGCCTTTGTGCTTAACCGGACCGCCCCGCTGAAACCGCTTATCGATATCCCCAGGATGGCGGAACTCGTCCGGGGTATGGTCAAGGATGCGCTCGACGCGTTTGTAAACCGAAACGTGGAACTGGCGAACGACGTGCGCCGGCGAGACGACGTGGTGGACGGCCTGCGGGACCAGATCTTCAGGGAGTTGCTCACGTATCTCCATTATCGCGCGGAAACGGACGCCATCGATCGTGCGATTCATCTGATTCTGGTTTCCCGGCACCTGGAGCGAATGGGCGACCACGCGTCCAATATCGCCGAAAACGCGGTCTATCTGGTGCAGGGGCGGATTGTGCGTCACCAGAAGGAGAATATCGGCGAAGAGGAATAACGGATCGTGAGAGTGGGCCCGCGCGGCGTGAGGATCGGCATCTCCATGACGGCAGCGATCCTTGTCCGAGCAGGTCTGAGTTCGGAACCGCATGCCTGGTAAAGGCTGCGGTTTTTCGTGGTTCTCCGATGCCCTCCAGGAAGCGAAAAAGGCTTGTGAAGCGGTTCCAAACCCGTATATTTAGACGATCGGAACCATTCTGCCGGGGGTTTCTTCTCTGTGGCGAGCGATCATAACGCGCATCACCCGGGCGGCGTCCGCTTCTGCGAACGATGCAGCAAGGCGCTGGTGCTGAAACCGGTCGAAGGCCATAGCCGCCCCGTCTGCCCGGCCTGTGGGTTCGTGGTCTACCTGGACCCCAAGGTGGCGGCCGGCGTGATTGTGACGCTGGAAGACGAGGTCGTGCTCCTGAAGCGGGGCATCGAACCGGGGATTGGAAAGTGGGTCTTTCCCGGCGGATACGTCGATCGGGGCGAACAGGTGGAAGCCGCGGCGGCCCGGGAAGCAATGGAAGAGGTGGGGCTGGAGGTCGAAATCGAAGACCTGCTCGGCGTCTATTCCTACCCGAGTGTAACAGCAGTACTGGTCGTGTACACGGGCATCGTGGTCGGAGGGGAACTGAAGGGGAATTTCGAGGCGCTGGAGGTGCGGACGTACCCTCCGGGGCGAATTCCCTGGTCCGAACTTGCATTTCGCAGCACGGCCGAGGCGCTTCGCGCATGGCTGGCGCAATACGCGAAAAACGACCGTTAAAGTGGTCGGTCCCAGAGCAGCTTCTGTGAAAGGGGAGATACGGGTCGGATGTTAAAGTCAATAGAGGAAGTCGAGGCGCGGTTTGGCGGGGAGGGTTACATCGCGGATCGGACGCTGGCCACAACGGTCTATCTGGCCGTGGCGCTGGGTAAGCCGATATTTCTGGAGGGTGAGCCGGGGGTAGGCAAGACAGAAGTCGCCAAGGTCATGGCGCAGATCCTGGAAACGGATCTGATCCGGTTGCAGTGTTACGAAGGGCTGGATGCCAATACTGCTCTGTACGAGTGGAATTACCCGCGGCAGATGCTGGAGATGCGCCTGGAAGAGGCCCGGGGCATAGAGAAGCAGGAGATCGGCCGCAGCATCTTCAGCGAGGATTTTCTCCTGAAACGGCCGCTTCTGCGGGCCATCCAGGGCAGCGGAAGCAACCCGCCGGTGCTGCTGATCGACGAGGTGGACCGGTCCGACGAAGAGTTCGAGGCCTTTCTGCTGGAAGTATTGTCGGATTTCCAGATTACGATTCCCGAAATCGGCACGATCGCCGCCCAGAAAGTGCCGTTCGTCGTGCTCACCTCCAACCGTACCCGTGAGTTGCACGATGCGCTCAAGCGGCGTTGCCTCTACCTGTGGATCGACTATCCGACGTTCAAGAAAGAGATGGAAATCGTCGCCTCACGGGTTCCACGCATTCAGACGGGGCTGGCGCAGCAGGTCTGCGGGTTCATGCAACTGATGCGCACACGCGATTTCTACAAGCGGCCGGGCATTGCGGAAACCATCGATTGGGCGCTGGCACTGATGCAGATGGAAATCGACGAACTCGATTCCGATACCGTGAACGCCACACTCGGCTGCGTGCTGAAGTACAAGGAGGATATCGAGAAACTCCAGGAAGATGGCCTGCCGCAGATTATCGAAAAGGCGCGGGCGCTTAAGGACCGGGCGATGCGGCTGAAGAATTAACCATGATTCGTATGTTTTCGTGGACGTTAGATCGAATATATGCAGATCGATAAAGGCGATTAAACTGCGGATTACCAGGATACACCAGGTAGCTGGACGCGTTCGTGACCTCTCCCCCCGCCGCCCGACCACCGGGTGAGACGCAAGACGGGAGAGGGGGAGAAAACCGGGTAGACGGGAGACGGGAGAAGATATCCTTGCCCGCTAGTTTATCCCTCCTTGCCTCCGGCAGCAAAAGAAGCCTCACAAGGCAGGTAATCTCTACCCTCTACCGGCTACCGTCTCACCGCTTTTGGTCTACCCTCTACCCGCATTCAGGCTTTTTGTGGCCAATTTGACTGTCTTCTCATTTCGAATTGAGGTTAACAAACAGACCGACCGGGTGTCCTTCACGTGGGTTGGACGGAATGAATCCAGTACGGGTTGAAGACGGGAGCATGATGGGCCGTGTGGTTGCCTTTTCGCGCGCGTTGCACAGGGCGGGCGTTGATGTGAATTCCGGCAATCTGATCGACTTCTGCCAGAGTTTCAGATTCATCGATATCGGCAGGCGCGGGGATTTCTACGCCGCCGCGCGCGCCACGCTGGTTTCCCGTTTCGACGATCTGGAGACATTCGACCGGGTATTTCATGCATTCTGGAGTGCCCCCGTCCGTACCCTTGATATGGAAGTCGCCGACGAAGAAGCCGACGACCAGGACCTGGAAGTGTCGGACCAACTCGACGAACCGGTCGAAACCGCGGCAGAGGAAGAGGATGACACGGATGGCGAGGGAGACTCCGACGAGATCGGGTACAGCCCCGACGAAGTGTTGATGCGCAAGGACCTGGCCGCCATGAACGACAGGGAAATCGAAAAGGCCAGGCAGGTCATCGCGCAGATCGTCGACATCATCGCCAACAGGCGCAGCAGACGGCGGGAGCCGCAGAAGCGGGGCGTGGAGATCGACTTCAGGAGGACCTGGCGCAGGAACGCGCTTTACGGCCGGGACGGCGTGGCCCTTGCCAGGCGCCGGCGGCGGATCAAGAAAACGAAGCTGATGCTGCTGTGCGACGTCAGCGGATCGATGGACTGCTACAGCCAGTTCCTGATTCAGTTCATCTACGCGCTGAAGCGGGAAATCCGCGACGTGGAGGTTGGCGTATTCTCCACGCGGATGACCCCGATTTCCAGGCTGCTGAAGAACAAGAGCGTGGAGGAGTCGCTCCGGGAGGTGGCGGACACGGTTCACGATTGGGCCGGCGGGACCGATATCGGCGGCTGCCTGCGGGAGTTCAACGACCGGTTTGCCCGTGAGATGTTGAAATCCAAAACCGTCATGATCATTGTCAGCGACGGTTGGGACCGCGGAGACGCGGACCTCATGCGGCGAGAAATGGAGCGGCTGCGCAGACGCGTACATAAACTGATGTGGCTGAACCCCCTTCTGGGCAGCCCCGGTTACCAGCCGCTTTGCCTTGGCATGAAAACGGCCTTGCCCTATCTGGATCATTTCATGGCCGCGCACAATCTGGAAAGTCTTGTGCAGCTGGCGAAAACATTGCGCTCGGTCTGGCGATGATACGTTCGTTGCGCCCTTTTGGAGCGTCTATAGTAATGAAAACCGGCGCATTGCCGGGCTGATATGCAACATTGTGGTTTTGCGCCTCTTGCGGCGTTTAATTCCAGCCACGGATTATCCGCGTTATTCGCGTTATTCGTAGTTTCGCCTTTTGAAGTCTCGGATTCTCGTCATTTCGTATTCTCGTATTCTCGTTTCTTCGCGTGTTTCGTAGTCTCTGATGTTGTTTTCTAAGTAGCTTCTGAAGGGGGTGGTTCTGATGAAGGACGTGTTCTCAGAAGCCATGGACCTGATTTCGTCGGGACAAAATGCGGCGCTGTCGACCATTGTTTCCAGCAAGGGATCCTTGCCGATGAGCAAGAAAGCCAAGATGCTGGTGCGTCCCGATGGCGAGATCGTGGGTACGGTGGGAGGCGGCTGCCTCGAGGCGGATGTATGGGCCGAGGCCCGGGACGTGATGGAGACGGGCGTACCTACGCTTCAGCGGTTTATACTGACCGAGGAACATGCCGGTGAAAACGGGTTGAACTGCGGTGGCAACGTGGAAATCTTCACGGAGCCGCTGTACCGTGGCCGGTCCGAAACGGTACTGGAGACCGTGGCGGAGGTCCGCAGGGCCAGGGAGTCGGCGGTGCTGGCCACGCTCGTGTCCGGAGGGGATCCCTCGAAATGGAGCGCCAAGCTGCTGGTGCGCGCCGACGGGACGGCCGTGGGTTCGCTGGGTTCGCCGGAGGCCGACGCCGTGGTCCTGGGGGAAGTGGCTGAAATGGATACGATTCCGGAGGATCTGCTCGAGGTCGTATCGCTGGACGTGGACGAATCCTCGGGCCCGCTTAAAGTGTTCATGGAGTCGATCTGCCCGGAGCCCACGCTCTACCTGTTCGGCGGCGGACACGTTTCGTTCGCCATCGCACGTATCGCGGTCACCGTGGGCTTTCGAATCGTCGTTATCGACGACCGTCCCATGTTCGCCAACAGGGAGCGCTTTCCCATGGCGGACGAGACGCTCACGCTGGAGATGGAAACGGCATTCGAACACCTGGTAATCGACGACCTGTCCTATATTGTCGCGGTGACCAGAGGACACCAGCACGACAAGCCGGTTGTGGAACAGGCGGTCCGGACCGACGCCGCCTACATCGGCATGATCGGCAGCAGGCGCAAGATCGCGTTGATGTGGAAGGAACTGGAGGCCAAGGGAATCAGCAGAGATCGCCTGAACGAAATACACGCGCCCATCGGACTGGACATTGGCGCCGATTCCCCGGAGGAGATCGCGATCAGCGTCGTTTCCGAACTGATTCAGGCCCGCCGTTCCGGGGGCAAGCCGTCGCACGGGGCGAGGTCGCTTGCCGGAGCCCCCGCGGCATCCTGATCTCGAGGGGTGAGACGTAACAAGTAAGAGGACCACCCCGCCGCCCCAATTGTCTTTCGCGCTTTCCCCATACCTTGCGCTTGCATTGCATTTGTAGGGGCAACCCTTGTGGTTGCCCGTTGTATTGAAGAGGTGCATTCGGCCGCTCGGGTTGGCGTTTCACGCCAATATCCCGGGCGGTTTCTTTTATGTATTTGTCGTATATTATTAAAGAACAATTATTTAATCACAAACAGGATTCTTGGCACGGCATTTGTATTGACCTTAGGCAACGCGGCAAAGGACATTCCCGGGAGGAGACACCTCACCTACCATCGAAAGGAGACCGACATGGCCACAGGGACATTGTCGAGAATCGCGAACATTATTCGGGCGGACGTGGACGATCTGCTGAACCGGATGGAGGACCCGGAGAAGATGTCGCGCCTGATGATGACAGAGATGGAGAACGCGGTGAACGACGCCACTGCCGCCGTGGCGGATGCCATGGCCGGCCAGCGGCTTCTCGAACGAAGACTTAAGGCGCGGAGAGCGGACGCGGCGGCCTGGGACAGGACGGCCGAGCGTTCCGTCACCCAGGGCGACGACGACCTCGCCCGGCTGGCGCTGGAACGGAAGACCGAGGTGGATGCGGAAGCCGAAGCGCTTGAGAAGGCCATGGCCGAGGCCGGGAGGGTAACTGAACAGCTCAAGGGACAATGCGCGCGCTTGAAGGTCCGTCTCAACGATGCCCGGGCGCGTCAGAGGACCCTCGTCGCCAGAAGCCGCGCGGCGGGAGCGCAGGTTTCAGCCGCAGGCTCCCCCATACGGATTCGTAACGAAGCGTTTGAACGGTTCGACGAACTCTGCCGGCGGGTTGACCGGGAGGAGGCGACCGCGGAGATCTACGAGGAAATGTCCGGAAACGCCACCGACGCGGACGAGCGCCTGGAGAAAATGGTCAGAAAGGAACGCGTTGACGCACAGTTACGGGAGATGAAAAAGCGGTTAGAGGCAAGAGGTGAGACGTAAGAGATGACGCGCCTCGTTGGGTTTCAACTTTCGCCACAGGCATAGAGGATGAGCAGATCGGCAATGATTCCTTCTCCCGTCTCCCGGCTTACGTCTTCCCGCCTTTAGCTGACAGCTTCTTCTGAGGATAATTCAATGGCCAAATTTCTTGGATTCTGTTTGTTGGCTTTCGGCGGACTCGTGGCTCTGATTTTGCTGGGCGGACTCATCGGAATCGCGCTGGGGTTGATCTGGTTCGCGATCAAGCTCGCCGTGCCGATCTTGTTGATCTACGTGGGTTACCGGTTGCTCGTCCGGGACAAACATCGTATCGCGTATTAGCAGACCGGTTTCGAATCTCTGGATCCCGACATTCCAGAAAGCCGTTGGTATCGATGCACGCATTACGTATTTTCAAGCATCGTATGCCGGCGGTTTTTTCGTGCCGGTACACAGTTGGCCAAGGTACTTGAATCAGGACGAATGTAATGTCCATTGCGGAAAAACAAAGCCCGGCGACGCCGGACGACGCGGCGTTTTACCGGGAAAACGGATACATTAGGTATCCGGAGTTCTATTCGAGAGACGAGATTGCCGCGCTCGGAGATGCCATCGATCGGGCCATCGAGACCAACAGGGAGCGGATTGTCGGCGCACCTGACGGCGGACGGAGGTCCGAAGCGTACGAGAAGGTCTTCAACCAGATGGTGAACCTCTGGACGGATTTTCCGGATGTGAAAGCCTATTCGTTCAACCGTGCACTGGCCGAAACCGCGCGGCGCCTCTCTGCGTGCCGCCACGTGCGGATCTATCACGACCACGCCATGGTCAAACCCGGCGGGTCCGGCAGCCGCGCGACCAACTGGCACCAGGATATGCCCTACTGGCCCATGAAGCCGGACGGCGCGCTTTCGGCATGGGTGGCGGTGGACGACGTGACGGTTGAAAACGGGTGCCTACACTTTGTTCCCGGCTCGCACAGGCTGGGCCCGCAGGAACCGATCGCGCTGGGGGTTGCGGGCGAGAGCATCGTGGACAAGATGGCTGAGAAGGGGCACGAGGTGGCCGAGCCCGTCGCGATGGAGATGGCCGCGGGCGGAGTGACCTTTCATCACGGATGCAACTTCCATCACGCGGGCGCCAACCTGACCGACAGGCCGCGGCGGGCGTTCGCGATCATCTACATACCCGACTACGTGCGTTTTACCGGCGGAAGGGAAGCGGCAGGGGCCGGAGAAGAGATGGCGGCAGGCGGACCCTGGGAACACCCTGTTCATCCGATCCTGGCAGGTTCGCCTTGATGTACAGGCAGGCACCTTAACGTGAGTCATCCACGAATACCGGCAGGAGTGTATTATTACCTGATGTATTTCAATATATCCAGCGACGTCTCGTAACAACAGCATCTAAGGAATTGCGGAATTCGATCGGTCAGTGTGATCTTGCGCAGTCTACAACAGGTAAGGATGCATCGCCTTTGCCGTGAAACGTGAGCCTCTGTCCTGCTCTCGGTTTTTTCCCAGTTCTTGGTTTTTATCCTGTTTATCCTGAGTATCCATGTAAGCTTAGGTTTTTAAGTGAAATAGGCTAAGACCTTGAAAGGACATCGTCGATGTTGACCGGGGCACAGATCTCCGAATTTCACGAAAGAGGATTCCTGAACGGCGGGCGCCTGCTGGACGACGGGCAGGTGGAATCGCTGCGGCGTGAACTGGACCGTGTGATCGAGGACCGCGAACGGACAGACGTTCCGCAGCCCGTTCATCTGCGAAACCTGAACCGGAACCCGGAAACGCCGGTCTGGCAGATTGTCAATATCTGGGCCGCGAGCGATCCGTTTCGCGAACTCACGGGTATGCGGAGGGTCGTGGAGGAGGTGGCGCAGCTGACTGGCGCTGCTCGGTTGCGGGTCTGGCATGATCAAATCCAGTATAAGCCCGCCGAGCGCGGCGGCGTCACCATGTGGCACCAGGATGCGCCGCTGTGGCCGATTCTTGCACCGATGACGGAGGTGAGCGCCTGGGTGGCGCTGGACGACGTGGACGAGTCGAACGGATGTATGAGTATGGTCCCCGGTTCCCACAAGTGGGGAAACCAGATCGACTTCATACGGTCGGTCGAGAACTACGAGGACATGCCGGGGGAGTGGAACGGACACCGCGTGGAAATCGTCCGGTGTCCGGTGGAAAAGGGCGAGGTGCATTACCACCACGCGCTGACCTGGCACGGGTCGCATGCAAACACCAGCAACCGCCCCCGTCGCGCCATTGCCATCCATTACATGACCCACGAGACGCGCTACGTGGCCTCCGGACAGCACGTGATGAAACCCTTCGTGGAGGTCCCGGACGGGGCGCTTATGGAGGGAAAACACTTCCCGCAGGTATGGCCGTAGACAAGAAGGCCCACGTAGTGCTTGGTCCCAAGCCGCTCCCTGAGCTTGTCGAAGGGTCGGCGAGGGATTGTCGAAACGTCGAAGCGCCCGCGGTTCGACCGTAGCACGAAATGGCATTTCGCGCCGCCGGCACAAGCGGATTTCATGGCCGGCATGTCGTTGCTGAGCGGACTCGCTTACCCGCGGGAAACCATTTCCGATATCATCTCAAAGGAGGGCATCATGGATCTCATACGTGAATCATCCTTTGCCCAATACCTCACCCGACAGGGCATCGAGCAAGGTCTCCGGGAGAGTATCCTCGCCATACTGGAGGTCCGATTTGGAATCCCTGCATCCCATCCATTCGCCGAACGCATAGCTAACGTCGACGACTCGTAGCGTATCAAGGCGTTGCACCGCGCTGCGGTTCAGGTATCCGATCTCGACGCGTTCGGTCAAGTGTTGGATGAGGAACCGGGATGAACTCCGTTCCGTGAGTCCTCGCTGGCTTATATGAGAAAACAGGACAACGCACGCTACAGGTGTGTTGTCCTGTTCTGATTTTGGAAGTGAAAAAGCCCAACGGCTGGCTCCACCCCGTTGGGCTCTATTTGTATTTTGTTTGATTTATTGAGTTTGCGGGAAGTCGGTGCAATCCCGATCCCTGCGGATTCCTTGTAGGCTATGCGGAGCCTGATCAGCCATTTGGTCGCGGCTGAAAGGTCTTCAGATCGAGTTCGTTGACTGCGCTGTAGTGTTTTTTGTTAGCGGTGCAGAGTGTCAGGTGATGTTCGACGGCCGTTGCCGCGATCAGGGCATCCGCCAGGGAAAGCGCCATCTTGAGGGTATACTCTTCCATGTAAACGGATGCTCTGTGACCGATGTCTTCCGTGAGCGGCAACGTCTGAAAAGCGTGATCTTTGAGGAAGTACTTGATCTCCCTCAATTCCTGCCTGTACCGCGCACCCTGGATCAACTCCGCGTACGTAACGAGCGATATCCGACGTTCATCCTGCCCTTCTACAAGTTGCGCTGCCCCTTCATGGCCTCTGAAGACCCAGATTAGTACATCCGTATCAAAGATCATCCAGGCGGCCTTTTCTCAGATTCCGGACGTAAGCGGCCACGTCCGCCATATCTGTCCTGTCCCGCCACATCCCGAAGGCTGAATGGTCCGCTACTGATTTTTCCGTTCGCTTCCCGCTCGGTGTTAGGATTGCCTTTTCCTTGCCTCGGTAATAGATGGTGACGGACTCGCTGCGGTCGAGCGCGAGCAATACGTCTTTCATGCGTCGTCGTAAGTCGAGAATCGTTGCTTTCATGATCCCTCCTTAAAGTGCACACTTAATATGTGCACTTAAGGAAAGAATGTCAAGCCCGAAATTGGATTCAGGCTTTCATTTCGAGGGATACTTTTCACCAGATCGAATCGCCGCGCTGCAGTAAGTGGTCATTGGAACTCACCATACTTCACCGCCAGTCGGAGTTCCGGTATCCACCTCACCGTGTACGTTGTCCCTGGTCACGCCGGCCAAAAGGTCGTCCAGCTTCAAGTCCGACGTACTTTCCGGTTCGATAACCAACTTGCTGCCACGCAGCGATAACTCGACCTGTGAATCGGGTTCGAGTCCGATTTGAGTAGCGAGTGGCTCGGGAATACGCAGGACAAGATCATTGCCCCACTTCTGCAATCGGGCTTTCAAATCGTTCCTTCTTTTTTTATTGTTTCGAGAATCAGACAGACCAGGCAAGATCCCGATCAAGAACTATTATGCAGGCTGGGAATATAACCGCGAAGCGGCGTAGATTATGACTGGACAGGATTGAATCCTCAAGATTCCCATCCTGTTCATCCTGTCCATCCATGCAAGATGATGCGGCTCAGGCGCCGTAGTAGGACTCGACGGAAATTCCTGGAAGGTTTTCACGCGTGGTCTGGGCGATGCGGTCGACTTCGGCGTCGCTCAGGGCGGTGACGTACGATTCGGCTGGTTTTCGGGCAACCGTGTAGATCTGGATGTCCTTGAGCTGCCCACCCTGTTGCAGGAGGTTGGAAAGGAGGCTGCAGAAGGCGAGAATCTCGTCGTCGGGGGGCGGCTGGCCGTGAACGCGCATGAACAGGCTCTGGATCACCAGGGGCCATCTTCGGGCGGCCAGATTCAGATTGTCCACGATCCGCTGGAAAGAAATCTTCGTACGTTCTACCAGGTGGTAATATTCGGCCGTGCCCGCTTCCAGCTTGGCCCAGATTTCGCCGTTGTTCCTGTGCATGACTTCAAATGCATCCAGAACCGCCGGGACATGGAAGCGTGTGCAGTTCGTGATGGCGGTGATTTTGACCTCCGGCAGGCCGAATTCACGTTTGACGTCCGCGGTTTTTTCCACGATTTCCCGGAACCTGGGATAGGTTGTCGGCTCGCCGTCGCCGGAAAACGCGATGTCGTTGATCCGTTGCAGGTGGTCCGGAATATCCCGGAAGGACGGCTGCTGATAGAGACCGCCGGAAAGTGTGTCGTCAAGCAGTGTAGTGAGTTCCCGGATGATCCGGTCTTCGTCCACGTCGCGAAGCACGGGCGGGAACGTGCGGTCCACCTGGCAGTAGATGCAGTCGAAGTTGCAGATCTTGTCGGGATTCAGATTGATGCCGATGGAGATGCCGCCGGAGCGCCGCGAAAGTACGGGATAGACGTACCGGTTGTTTTCGAACAGCCTTGGATGGGAGGTAACGGCCCGGCGCACGGCCGTCTCGCCGGATGGAGTCGACGTCGTTTCTCTTTCGCCCATGGGGATTGCGCATCCTCGTTGTTTCCGATGGCGGCGTTCGTCGAAGGGGCCTGCCCCTCAGAAGTACCATAATATACCAAAATCGATCGGTTTGCGCACTTTTCAAACGGTTTTCGGAGGGATTGCCCGCGACGCCGTTTTCCGCTTGTGTCCGAAGGCGAAAAACGATACCTTGTAGGCCGTGAGAAGGGAGAGGTAGGACGGGAGACGCGGGCGACCCCAAGGGTCGGCGCTGCAACCGCAACCATAGAGCGCGGACGTCGATTCAAGATATCAACGCCTCTGAGCTTTTTGCTTATAGCTGACGGCTGAGAGCTGACAGCTTCTTTAAGGGTTCCAATGTCCACCTTTATTGGAAGTCTGCCGGAGCGCAAGAAGGTCTGCAAGGTTACGTTCACGAACTGGGACAAAACGATTGAGTGCAAACCGCACACCAACCTCCGGCAACTGGCAATCGATAACGATATCGGTCTGTACAACGGAATCACCCGCTTCGTGAATTGCGAAGGCAACGGGTTGTGCGGGACCTGCACGGTCGAGGTTGTCCCGCAGGACGGACTCACCGTGAAGGGCGCCCGGGAGAACCTGCGCTTTCTGCTGCTGAAGGGCAATTTGCGCCTCGCCTGCCGGGTGGAGGTTACCGGAGATATACAGGTCACTAAGCACGCCGGGTTTAAAGGAAACAAGGGATACGTGCCGGGGATCGACAGAACGGAGGTGGTACGCCTTTATCAGGACGAGGGCAAGACCATAACTGAAATTGCAGAGCGGATGCAGTGTTCGGAGGCCAGGGTGGTCACGCTGCTCGAACACGGGCGCGTCGAATTACGACGGCCGGGCTCGGCAGCGTAAGAGAAGCACGGGTGCGGGGATCGGAATAATCAAGGGCGACGATACGTCGCTTTTTTTATTGTCTAACCAAATCCAAAAGGCGAAATTTTACATGAATACACAGGATGGACAGGATAAAATCCCAATTGCCGAATGAATGTGATGGAACCCGCGCATTTAGAGCGTCCCGTCCTCCGCATCTGTCCGTTCTCTTTCGGAAACACGCGGTTGCTTAAATCAGAAGACCAGGTAGCGTGGTCGACACAATATCTACCGGTTTCTGTACCTGGCAATTGATTAAGTGCTTCTTCACGTCACACAACAGCCAAACGCCTGATTTACTGATATGACCCCTCGAAAACGACAATCCCCCGGTCGCACGCTATCCCTCGTACTGCTGTCAATTGCCCTGGTAAACGGCCCGGCGGGAGCCCAGTCCCAGGCCACAACGGGGGTGATCCGGGGTTTCGTATGCGATCAGTTCAACAGTCCCATCGAAGGCGCCGCCGTCATCCTCAGAGAAGCCGGTACGAATTACCGGCGAGTCCTGGCGTCATCCGGAGCGGGTCTGTTCACCGCCACCCTGCTGCCACTAGGGTTCTACGACGTGACGGTACGCGCGGAGGGATGGTCAGAAGCCCGTCAGACCGGAGTGCAGGTCCGGGTAGGAGAGACCGTTGATCTGGTCATCAAGATGATTATTGAGATGGAGGAGTTCGTCGTCGTGGCCAGAAGGCCGGCCGTGGACGTGACGCGGACCGAGACCGCCACCCGCCTGCCTGAGGAAGCCGTGCAGGACCTGCCCAACAACGGGCGCAACTTCCTCAACCTCACGCTCCTTACCCCCGGCGTGAGCATCGTCCAGGGTCCCGATGGAGACGAACTGACGATCGGCGGGCAGCGCGGCATCCACAACAACATCTCGGTGGACGGCGCAGATTTCAACAACCCGTTTTTCGGAGAGCAGCGAGGGGGGCAGCGCCCGGCCTTCACCTTCAATCTGGACGCCGTTGCGGAAATCGTCGTCGTCCCCCAGGGCGCCAACGCGGAATTCGGTCGCTCCAGCGGTGGCTTCGTCAACGTCATCACCAAATCGGGCACGAACACGCTGAGCGGATCGGCGCATTTCTTCGGCAAGCACGACGCGCTCTCCGAAATCGCGAGACACAATGGCACCGAACGCAGGCCCAGCTTCAGGCAGGGACAGTTCGGGTTCACGCTCGGCGGTCCCCTGAAGCGGGACAAGGCGTTCTTCTTCGCCGCGTACGATCAGCAGGTGTTTAGAGACACCCGGCAAAGCGATGCGGCCCGCCTGGACTCCCGCCTGCGAGCGTTTATGGACACAGGGTTCGAAGGGGCATTGAAGGGCGACTATGGTCCCATCGATCGTACAAACGACGCCCGCGCCTTTCTCGCCAAGGTGGACCTTCGTCTGTCGAAGGACCACTCCGCCACCTTCAAGTACAACTACACATGGTCCGAACAGGAAAACGGTACCTTCGACGTGGACTCCTGGGCGCGCAGCGCCAACGCGATTGAGAAAGACTGGTCACACGCCTTCAACGGCAGCCTGGTATCGCTTCTGTCGCCGAGTACCATCAATGAATTCCGGTTCCAGGTTTCCCGCGAGGACCGTCCGCGTCCCTACGAGGGTCCGATTAACCCCTATACGGGGCGCCCCTTCCCCGATACCGCCATGGACTATGAGTACGGATATCGCTTCGGGATGCCATTCTTCATCCCGGTGGAGTACTACGACTCCCGCGTCCAGCTGCTCAACAATATCTCCTTTGCCAGGGGCGGCCACCTGTTCAAGGCCGGCGTCGAGTGGAACCGCGTCGAATCGGTGCAGACCTTCATCGGCTTCGCCAACGGACGGTACATCTTCAACTCGGTGGACGGGTTTCTCAACTTCGTCGAAAAGGGCAATCGCTACGTCGAGTGCTCCAACGGCAGTTTCAGTACCGACGGACAATGCCCCGATGGCGCGCGGATCACGGGACCGGTGCTGTTCTACCTGGAACAGGCCGGCGTGGGCGGGCTATCCGTAGAGGAAGCGGGAACGCAGAGCATCCCGCAGCACGAACTGGCGCTGTTCGTCCAGGACGGTTGGCAGGCTTCCGGCAGGCTGACGGTCAACTATGGACTTCGCTGGGAGGCGCAAATCCAGCCGGAACCGATTACCGATCCTTCCCGTGTTTTCTTCGCCGATTTCATCGGCAGGACGGTGACCAACGACAACGGCGCCCAGAGGTTTCCGTCCAACGGCAGGATTCCCTCCGACCTCGACATGATCCAGCCGAGAATCGGCCTGGCTTACGACGCGCACGGCGACAACCGGACCCTTCTGCGCGCCAGCGCGGGGATCTACTACGCCCGCATACCCGGACTGAATCTGGCCAGCACCCGCTCCACAAACGGCTCGCGAGGGCAATCCCTTTACCGGTCCAGCGAGTTGACGCCGGTCCTGGGGCCGCCCCCGACATTCGGTGAGTTGCTGCCATCGCCGAAAGGCGATCCCTTTCAGCCCGCCATTTATGTCTTTGATGAGCGCTTCGAAAACCCGCGGACCATCAGCCTGAACGCGGGTATCGAGCACGAGTTTCAGGCGGCCGGTCTTGTGGGTTCCATCGATTTTACCTACGCCCGTACCGACAATCTCACGCGTTTCGTCAACCGCAACGACGCCGCGTTCGGATCTCCATGGTCAACCGGTCTGGGGCCGGAGGGAGGCAACGGCATCGGCAACCTCACCGTTGTCGAGAGCAACGCGCGGTCGCGATACCACGGCCTGAGTCTGGGGCTGCAGCAGTTGGTAAACGACAACCTGCAGTTCCAGGCGAACTATACGATGTCCTGGGACAGGTCCGACGACGACAACGAACGCGATCCGTTCACGTTCCGCTACGTCGATCCGACCCGGCTGGATCGGGAGTGGGGCTGGTCCGACCGCGACCAGCGACACCGCTTCAATGCCTGGGCGCTGGCCGTTCTGCCCGGCGACGTCTATATGAACAATCGCGTGAGCCTCTATTCACCGCAGCCCGTCTCAGCGGCCTGCGGCGGCAACAACCGGGCGTCTTCGAAGCAATCGACAAACCCGTGGGGGCCCGCGTCCGACCGCATCTGTGCCGACGGCAGCATCGTCCAGCGCAACACCCTGCGCAAGGAAAACGGATTCTTCTCCTGGGACGTACGCCTCACGCGTCCGATTCCCGTGGGCAACGGCACGCTGGAGGCCATCGTGGAAATCTTCAACCTGCTCAACACGGACAACTTCCGCGACCCCTCCAGCGCGGGCCTGCTGTTCAACTTCGACGGCACCGTCCAGTCCGGCCTCGGCGACCCCCGCGAAGTCCAGATCGGTATTCGGTACGTGTTTTAGCCTCTCTTGCCCGCGCAACAACGCACTGCCGGATCGGATTCCGCTTTTACTTACGCCGTGTCGTATAAGACTTCGCTGAATTTATCGAGATACATTCTGTCACCCAACGCAACCACCGTTATTCGTGGATAATTCACCGCATGTGTATACAATGTGAGCAGATGTCCAGACGTTATAATATGCCACATGGTGTCGATGGCCTGATAAATTGAGGGAAAACATGATGACAACGCTGAAAAATGTGGAGATCAAGGGGTTTCGGTCCATTCAAGAGATGGAGTTGGAACTCAGACCGCTCAACGTCCTCATCGGCGCCAACGGAGCCGGCAAGAGCAATCTCATCGCCTTCTTCAAGCTGGTGAATGAACTGATGGCTGTGCGCCTCCAACAACACATCGGCGCCACGGGTCGGGCCGCCGGAAATCTGCACTTTGGCCCCAGAGTGACCCCACAACTGGAAGCGAGAATGGTGTTCGAGGTGGAGAACGGAATGGACACCTACCATATGAGACTCTTCCACGCCGCGGGCGATTCACTGATATTCGCGGAAGAGACGGTTGCGTTCCACCAGGAAGGCTATCCCAGCCCCAAGACAGTAGAGCTGGGCGTCGGACATCTGGAAACGAAGATTGGGGACTTGGCGGAACGTGGGGAGCCCACGGCGAGAACGCTCCGGGCATTGTTGAATCGTTGCCGCGTCTATCACTTTCACGATACATCGCCGACTTCGAGAGTCCGACAATACGGTTATATGGGAGATAACCGCTGGCTCAAGCCCGACGCTGGCAACCTCGCCGCGATGCTTTACGCGCTCAAGTCCACCAGTGAATCCGACTACCGGCGCATTGTCACTACGATCCGTCAGGTGGCGCCGTTCTTCGATGACTTCGATCTGGAGCCCGCCGATACAAGAGACATCATCCTCAACTGGCGGCATCGCGAGTCCGACCTCGTCTTCGGCCCTCACCAGCTTTCGGACGGCACCTTGCGCGCCATCTGTCTGATTTCGCTTCTGTCTCAGCCCGCGGAAAAACTGCCGACCCTGATTGTGGTTGACGAACCGGAACTCGGACTGGACCCCTGCGCGGTTGACGTGATTGCCTCGCTGTTTCGTTCCGTAAGCGAGCATGCCCAGGTGCTGGTCAGCACGCAGTCCAGCGCATTCGTCGACACCTTCGAGGCGGACGATATCGTAGTCGTACAACGAAATCAGGAAGCGACGGAGTTTAAGAGACCCCAGGCCGATGAACTCGACTCGTGGGTTGAGGACTACGCGCTCGGAGAAATCTGGGAAAAGGACAGCGTCGACGAAGGGACGGATTGAGGGTTCGACGCCTGGCGGAGGATCGAACAGAGTATCTCAAGAAAAGGCTTGCACTCGACTATTCTCGCAAGGCGCCCAAATGAAACGCCTCATCCATTTTCGCACGATGGGCAGCGAAGTCGCAGTAGCGGGAAACCGCGTACCCTTCCCGCGTCGTTGTCGCCGCCAGATCACGTGACAGGACACGTGTGCCGTCGCGCAGCACATGGTAGTACAGAACCGGAGGCGCCTGGTTGAGAATCAGGAGGTCGATATCGTTGCTGCGGAGGCCGGACATGATCTCCGTGATGAGCTGCGCCCGGTACCCGAATGCGCCTTCTTCAGCGAGTGATTCATCGATGTAAACCGCGACGTCAATGTCGCTGTGAGGCTGCGCCCGGCCCTGCGTGTGAGAACCGAACAGATAAGCCTCAAGGACCTCAGGGCGCGGTTCAAGCAGGCTCGCGATTCGCTGTTCCAGGTTCTGGCAGCGTTTTATTTGCATAATGGCAGTCTGTATCGAAGGCGGAAGATTCCGTCGTCAATTGACAGGTTTCCTGCTGGCTGCATCCGAAACATATAGGAATCGGCGGTAAAGTTCAAGTGTCACGGAAACCCGGAGCTGAGACCCGGACAATATCGAGGGCATGGAACGGTATAAGGAAGCCTCGGAGTTCGCAAGGGCCTCGGCCGAAGCGCTAGACTCATGGGCTGGGAATTCGCGCGCGAAAAAATCTGGGAAGAGAACACGGTCGGTGACGAACCCGGTGAGGGCTGTTGGTATTGCTATTCATCGTGGTGCAGCGAATGACGATCGGTTAAGTCTACAATGAAGATAAAAGGCATCGACTTCCCTAAGAAGATACTAAACGCTTTGCGTGACGACAAGCTTGTCGTTTTTGCCGGTGCCGGCGTATCGATGGGAGATCCGGCAAATCTTCCAAGCTTTAAAGAGTTAGCAATAGCAATCGCTCACGGCACCGGCGAGACTTTACAGGATCACGAGCCTGAAGACCAATTCCTGGGCAGGCTGGAACAAAACGGTACGAACGTCCATGAACTCGCAAAGCACGTGCTTTCTCAGGATGACCCCCAACCGACTCAATTGCACCACGATCTGATGAGGTTGTATCCGAGATCTAATTCACCTCGGATCGTCACCACCAATTTTGATCTTCTCTTCAAGCAGGCGGCGAAGGGATTGTTCGAATCGGAACCCGGAGTTTTCAATGCTCCAGAACTTCCATTGGGCAGGAATTGCGAAGGTATCGTACACATCCATGGAACTGTCGATCGTCCAAATGGAATGGTACTCACGGACAAAGACTTCGGTCACGCCTATTTGACCGACGGATGGGCGGTGCAATTCCTCGTCGAACTGTTCCAGTCATTTACCGTCCTATTCGTGGGTTACAGCCATAGCGATGCAATCCTGAACTATTTGTCTCGTGCCCTACGAGCAGATAATGCCGACCGTCGATTTGTGCTTACGGATGACGCTCGCGATAGTCGATGGGAGTTCCTAGGCGTAGAACCAATCCACTACTTGAATTCGCCAGACAATGCACACTGCGCACTCTACAATGGGGTTCGTGGCTTGGCTAATCACGCAAGGCGCAGTATTCTTGACTGGCAGCAGAGAATTTCCGAAATCGCCGCAAAACCACCTGTCCTTGACGCGGAGGAAACGGATCTCATTGAGTATGCGCTCACTGACGAATCGAAGACACGTTTCTTCATCGATGCCGCATCGTCGATTGAATGGGTCAGATGGCTCGATGAACGCAACTATCTTGGCTCCCTCTTTGGTACCAACGAACTTAATGATCGCGATTTCCTATTTATACATTGGCTCGCAGAGAAATTCACATTCAGTCATCCAGATGAGATATTGTTGTTGATCGGACGCAAGCATGCGCAACCGCATCCGGCACTTTGGGACGCGTTGTGCCGTTCTGTCGCGTCGCAGGATGATCCGCTGCATGATCCGGATACCTTGTCGCGCTGGATTTCCATTCTCCTTACCACTGCTCCGGATCAATTCGACAACGGATATTCGCTGCTATGTTTGGGAGAACATTGCATAAGGCACAGGCTATGGGAACGGGCCGTCGATGTATTCGATGCGATGTCGGCAAGCCGCGTTGTGGTCAAACGAGGATTTCCCTGGCCCGATTCCGACGAGGAAGAACCGTGCCCTCGCATTGATATCGAACTGGCGTTTGTGAGCGAACACTTCGTGATCGATAAACTGTGGCTCGAAGGATTGAAGCCAAATCTCAATCGTATATCCGAGCCCCTACTTTCGGCCGTTGTCGGACAGTTGAATACACAACACAGGAATCTCAGCGCGTGGCAGGAGGCCAACCGGGATTGGAATCCGGTAAGTCATAGCCGAAGCGCAATCGAACCACACGAACAGGATAGATACCCGGAAACCATCGACGTATTAATCGATGCCGCACGAGACTGCCTGCAATCGCTCGCATCGAATTGCAGGGAAGTGGCTGCTCGATGGTGTGATAGGCTCGCAAGTGAGGAGGCACCACTCCTGCGCCGTATGGCAGTGCATTCATTGAACTTTCGCAAGGATCTGAATTCGGATGATAAAATCGACTGGCTGCTTTCCAATATGGATCTTAACGACTTTTCTGCGCATCATGAACTCTTCATGTTTCTGAAGAAGACCTACGCCGACATTGATGGAAGCCGGCGTAAAGCCGTTTTGAGGGCCATTCAAGCCCATCGCGTTCTAGCGAAAGAAGATGACGTCACCGAGCGCCGCACCGCGGATTACCATTTCCAATGGTTCCATTGGCTCCACACCGCAGCACACGAATGTCCCTTCACCAGAGAAGCTCTGGAAGACGTATTGAGAAGGTTTCCTGGACTTAGACCGAGTGACCGACCTGAACTAACTCACTGGATAAGGTCCGTCTGCGGGGGCCGTCGGAGTCCCTGGACTGCTGCGGAACTACTGTCGAGACCGCCTGAATACTGGTGCGAAGAGTTGATATCATTTCGGAAAACTGACGTCGATGGATTCGACCGCTTTGGGCTTCTGGACTCCGTCTCGGAGGCTGCGAGGAGGGAATTCGAATGGGGAGTCGGTCTGGCTGACGCGTTAATCGTGAGAGACGCTTGGGAAACCGATTTGTGGGACACACTCATACGGGTCTGGTCGATGTCAGAACTCGACGAGGCGAATGTACTTGAATTGCTTGAGCGGTTGGGAAGAAACGAATTACACGAAAAACACTCACGTTCAGTCGCTGAATTTCTTCTTGTACTCGTCAAAGACGACAGTTCGCTGCGCATCTATTCATTACTTGACGATTTGTACAAGATTGCGGCCAGATTGTGGAGTCAAGTTGACAGCGATGATCCACCCCACATCGAGTTCAAACGATGGCACTCAAGAGCCGTCAATCACACCTCCGGAATTCTCACTTATTTTTGGCTGCATAGCCTCGAGTGTTGGCGAAATCGGCAGGAACCCAAGCCAAATGTCCTTAAGGCGCAATTTCGCAACGCATTTACAAGCATCGTTAAAGACGACACGATCGCTGGTACGTTGGGGCGTGCGATTCTTGCTTGTGAATTTTCTTTTCTGCTAACCTCTGACGAAGTTTGGACCAAAAAGAACCTACTTCCATGTTTTTCCAAGGCCGCAGGATCGGACGACTATATAGCGGTGTGGGACGGATTCTTCTGTGGAAGTCTCAATCCGACCGCAGCAGACCTACTTAAAGGGCCCCTCCTTTCGGCTGTACCGCATTTGGTGAATGATCCATCAAGCGAACGCCGAAAGGGTTTTGTAAGCCGTTACATCACCATGCTATCGAACTTTGTTGACGATCCTCATGTAACATGGATTCCGAGATTTTTCGAACATGCCGACGAATTGGCGCGACGCGCCTTCGCATTGCGTATTAGTGACCGTCTTAGCGATATGAGCGGTGTTCAGCAGCGGGAATGGTGGGATCGCTGGCTTAGGCAATATTGGGCGAACCGGTTGAATGGCGTCCCGAAAGGCTTGAATGGCGTTGAAGTCGAATCCATGCTTCGCTGGCTACCCAATTTGGAGCCAGTTTTTGCGGAGGCAGTAAAGTTGGCAGTTCGAATGCCCACAGAAAATGCGAAGCATGACGGCGAATTGCTTTATAGGATAAGAAACAGTGACCTGTGTGATAATCATCCAGAAGCTGTGGCTAAACTGCTCATTTACCTGGGACAGATTCCCTCCGAGCATTATGCGAGATCTGAGGAAATACAGATTATAGACATTCTCGTCAGAATCGGGCTTTCCGATGAACTTACTCAAGGACTGAAGGAACTTGCTGCAACTCGGGGCTTTGGATAAGACCGTGATAGCAAAGTCCCAATTCGTGTGATCCGCCACGAACTCTATAGCAACCCTCAAAGAAACTCGAGTCCTACCCGTCCGCGAGGTCTTTGAAAAATGAACAAGGCAATTACGTCACGACTCAATTCAGCCGTTTAGGCCTACTTTTCTGACCTTTGACGCATTCGCGCTACGGGTGGCGTAACCAGCGAGCGCCGATGCTATGGTCCGGGGCTTACACGGTATAGTGCCATCATTGAGAATTAGTTATGTAGTCTACGATAACGAGAGCCGCCATCCTGAGGCATAATGGTTTAAATCCGTATCCGGTTCCTCGTGGCCATTCCCAGCGATATCTTAAATCTTTGAAGGCATTACGATGTTCTTTGAGTATAACATCTATCTTGTCAATATCGAATTTAAGCCAATTTTCTCGAAGGTTCTGTGGGATGTTTAATTTAAGAAAGAGAGCCACGTATTTTTCTCTAAGAACTTCCTTGGTTTCATCTTTCAATACATCAAAGTGCCCATAGAGGTCATGATCAGGCTTGGGCTTGGACTTCTCTTCCAACAAGAAAATGCTCTTCAGGCACATCTCTATTCCAAGAGACAAGAGAACAATATCTGAAGGACTACATCCTGTCTGCATGGGATCATTGAAAAGGCTTTCCCACAGATGCTGGAATTCAAGTGGTCCTCGATAATGACACCATTCTTTTTTTCCTGGGAAGTTCTTGTCTAACTTGGAGGATAAACCAAACATTGCATCTTGTGGGATATGATCCACCCCAAACATGTAATCTTGTAATTTTAACGCCGTCCAAATATACGACTTGCCTTCACTTCGAAGGTTCTCCCAGGCTTCCATAATCTCCCTTTTTGTTAGACCCCTGCGGAATATCCGTCTACTTCCCACGCTCTTTCAGCCATTCATCCCACTCCTTCTCCACCTGCTTCCCCTTGTCGGACTCCACCAACGGAGGATCTGCTCGCCTGCTATTCTCGCGGTCCGAGGATACCACATGCGGTCCAGCGGACGTTGCCTAAATCCCGAAACGTGATGGGTTAATTTGAACCAAACGCAAACGTTATCCTTCGCTTGATTTGAATCCATCTTACTTCGCGAGAATCTCATATAGGAGTAATCCACATGGCGCTGAGATCACAACGGTCGAAGACGGCGCGAAAACGTGAGGTGAAGCCTCCCAAGCGTGATATCGTGACTCCGCGCGAACCTGACGGTGAAGAGCTTGCGGAAATGCTGCAGATGGCAGAGGATTCCGCCCGTCGTAGCATGGACAAAGTTCGCCCAAGCATGGATAGAGCGATTCGACAAGCTTTGGAAACGTAGTGCATCCTCGATCTATTGACGTCTAGATTTCCAATAAGAAGCCGGGGAGGAGTCAGCCCCCGGCTTCTTTATTGCGTTGGCTGAAGGAACATCAGTTTACGATATACGTCGCCTTTGGCCTGGGTTGGCTGACAGGCCTATCGTCACCCGGACGCCTAGCTTCGTACAGGTCTTCAAGTCGGTATTTCGCTCTTTTTGCTGGTGGACATTTCGATAGCAATGCCTGGTTTTTCTCGAAAACCCTTCTTGCAGAAGGGTTTTTTTGGAGCAACGCACCAATGTCAAACATCATTTTCCTCCTATCGTCTACGCTTGCCAAAACTGTAGAAACTTAGGACAACGCCGATATGGGTTTGGGTCGTGAAGGCGGCGATGGGTGCCTCACTGTCTCTCGCACCGTTCAGAGTTTTCCGTCATTGGTGAGGAAAAGTAACGACGACGTTATCGCCAAACGTATTTTTTCTATGTTTGGCAGCGACGATCTTCCTCTCTTGCTCCAACTGTAACAATACCTGTTTATAGTTCTTCGCAGTGTAGGGCGTGTTTAAGTTATGCTGTTCGTATATCTCTTTCATTTTCAATGTCTTTCCTGAGAATTCTTCTAGAAGCATGTCACCGAGGTCGTCAAGCGGACGTGCGTATCCAAACAAAAACGGTTGTCGGAGATCAGCGGGATTGTATTCGAACGTCGCGACGCCTTGTTGGCTGTCAGACGACTCTTTGGCCATGATTTCCTTCATGATCTTGTATCCCCTTGAGTGCTTGCTGACAAAGATCAGATGATGGCTTGTTCGAGTTCCGTGATCGTCCTTGAACCTGAACGGCAGCACAAATCCCGGGCCTGATTCTCTAATTGCCTGGCAGAGTTCCTCAACAATGGTCAACTCACGATCTCGCGGGCTTAGCTGGTCAAGCCTCGCTCGTAAGATTTCGGCTCTCTCTTCGCCAAATAACGCATCCATATGTTCCCGCACCGCTTCGTTATTCAGGCCCATATTGATTCGGTTGTAGTTGAAGAAAAAAAATACAATCACAGCCCCAGTCTTTTAGCACCGAATTCACCAACCGAAGCGAAAGCCCCTTGTATCCCCACGGGTCAACAAAAAACAGCGTGGGAATCAGACTCATCTGCTCGAACATTCTAACGATCTCTTCCCCGACCTCTTGAGTCTCGATCTGAGGTGGGTAAGTGAGTGTCTCGACGCGAGGCAGATGGTTAATTGCCTGCTTTAGTGAATCTGAATTGTCCTCGTTTTTGTCGTTGAATATCGTAACCAATCGCCGACGCAATACAACGTCCTGAATCGCCTTTCTTACGACCATTAGCGGTGTTGAAATTGTCCCGTCAGAGTATCTTCCCCTCCCAGCGAAAAGGTCAATGTATGCAATCCTGTTTTCGGAACCACCCAACTTGTTCTGGGTGGCAATCATTACCCTTGACCAAGCGTCGAAATATTTCGCTACAATATCGGACTTTACTTGCGACTGTCCGGTGCTCACATCGAAAAAGCTTGAGTCTGTCATCGTAGCCTGCTCTTGCCTGGCACGCTTCGCCCTTGCGGTTTAATGGACATTGGTACTTCGATTCCGGGGCATCGACGAAAGAGGGAAATCTGCCCTCGTGGTATGATCGCCTTTTCTAAGTCGAATTGGACGCAGAACTCTTGACGGCCGGATACTCCAACCACTGCCGTCCATCCAGCGTGTTTCCTCCCGCTTTTGGCGTTCGCCCGCCCCACTGTTTGAAGAAGAACGCCACGTGTTGGATCTCACACTGATCCCGCAATTCGCGTACCCAATCCGGCTCAATCGGGCGGGCTCCCGGTCCGCTCTCCCCACCTGCAATCACCCAGTGTATATCTTTGAGACTGACGTCCCCAATCGAGCCGAGCAGTGGCTCGAATGAGACGAAGCGGACGGAAGCGTTGGTCTCTTTGAGATGCTTGAGCCGCGTGAGTGCAGCGTCGTTCTCGATGGAGACGCCGAGCCAGATATGTGATGGAGCGAAACCGCCGGGGTAGCGCTCCCGGACAAACCGGCGCATCAGCGAACTGCGCTTGGTGAGCACCTGGTAGGTGTGCCAGTCGGCGCGTTCCATTGTGTCGAATACGCGATGGATGTACTCCGCCGGAATCTCTTTGTGGAAAAGATCGCTCATCGAATTGACGAATATCAGTTGAGGACGCCGCCATCCCAGCGGTTGTTCCAGGCGCGCGGGTCGAAGGGTCAGATCGAAACCCGGCTCGAACGGATGCCCCGTGACCCCGCGAAAACGCTCGGAAAGCCGTTCGGCATAGCAATTGTCGCAGCCGGCGCTAACCTTTGTGCATCCCGTAACCGGATTCCAGGTGCCGTTGGTCCACTCGATGGCGCTATTGCGGGACATGGAGACTCCATCTGCGTCAGACAGGAAACATGGATGCACAGGATGAACAGGATCACACCCGTCCAAGTTCGTCTTGTCAAAATAAACGTGGGCAGTGGCAATCGGACCTGAAAATCCTACCTTGCGGGCGGCCGCTGAACCTGGCAAAAACCCGAAGGCGTTATTTCGGACACGAGCGCCCTGCGACCGAAGGCAATCTGCCGGCCATCACGGCATGATCAACCCGTAACCGGAGCGCCAACGACACCGGTCCCGAATCGGTTCCTGTCCTGGACAGCCGTGGCCAAAACAAGGTGACCCGCATTGGCATTGCAAAACGACTCTCAAGAAAACCCGGTACTTACGCATCCAAGATCGTCTTTTCCAATTTATCGTGGACAGCAGTGTTCAATAATACTGCACATCAGTATAGTATTTTTCGAGCCTGCTGTCAAGGTGGGGATCGGTACGATGCGGAAGAACGAGGAATGTGGATGTGCTGAATGGGCAGGATACTACAGATTTTCGTCGAACCAGTCGAGGATGGCGTTGCAAAGATGTTCGAATTTCGTGCGTTCCCACTCCGGCGTGAAATGGTCTGCCCCTTCATATTGAATCCACTCGACATTTCGGCCGAGCCTTAGCAGGCCGCTGTAGACTTCGGCAGCCTGACCCGCCGAGGCAATATCCTCACTGCCATTGACCAGCAATACGGAGGCCTGAACTTTATCCAGAAAGAACAACGGAGAATTGCGCACATACGCCTCCGGATCGCCCCACGGCGGCTTCCCCAGTCCACCCTGTCCAGTTTCGAACCAGAACCAGCTGCCACGGCCGTAGAAACTCGACAGATTCGCAATTGGGGCGTTGGCTACGGCAGCCCGGAACAGATCCGAGCGGGTGATCAGCGCTAGGACGGAGTAAGCTCCATAGCTGTGACCGTAGAGCCCGATCCGATTCGGATCTATAATCCTCCGATCGATCAAGTGTTCGATCACAGGCGTTGTCCTGTCTACAATCTGATTCATCGGGTCTCCGTCTGACAGCTCAGTATCGGGGTACACCACAGCATATCCACGGTGAGCCAGAAAGTGGGCATTGTCTTCGGATACCGACCATGTAAATCCGAATCGATTAATTTCCTCGGAGTACGAATAGTCCCCGTATACGACGGTGATTGCCGGCACGGGGCGGCTCCCGTCGAATCCGGGAGGCAACATCAGGGCCGCCTTGAAACTCTCGCCGCAGTCATTCTCAAACTCAACAAGCTCCGGCGTGCCGAATTCAACGGAATCGATGGAAGACAGCGGCTTGAATACGCGCTTAGTCTCGCCATTTCTGCTTACCTTGATGACTTCAGGAGGTTCTGTCGCAGACTCCCTGGCAATAAAGATCTTGTTCCCATCGCTGGTGGCCTCGTTCAGCAGCGTGCACGGTTGGATCGCACCATCTATCTTTAGCTTCTCCTGAAAAGCTCCGTTTTCGAGATCCAGTTCAGCAATATGAAGCGTCCCATCTTTTCCCGTCACTGCAAGGGGCACCTTTGTCGAACTCAATACTGGTGTTTCTTGTGGGAGAAGCCAGGTGGATACCGTGTAATCTTCAGGTACCGATACCTTCCGCTGACCTTCACCGGATGCCCCAAAAACCCCGATGCCATCGGGTACAAGCAGATATGCGGCCTCCGAATCCGGACTCCACCTGGGAGGAAGTTCATAGAAGGCATCGACTTTCCTGACGTAAACGCCGCTCTCGCCTGTTAAATCAACCGGACCGCTCCCTCCGTCCTTCCCAACCACAAACGGATGTCCGGAGTTCTCCCCTCCCCAGGTCATATAGCACAGTCGCGTTCCATCCGGCGACCAGCTAAACGCGGTCGTATACGACTGGCCGATCCCGCCCGCGACACATACGTGCTTTCCGTCGGCGACGTCGACAACCATCAGATCGCACATGTTCTTCCCGGATACGTCGTCGTGTTCGCTTAGACGAAGGCAGGCAACGTGCGATCCATCGGGCGACGGCCGCCAACACCTGAGCAACCAGTCTTCGGCCAGCAGTGCAACTTCCCCTGAACGCACGTCTACGGAAGCCAGGTTCGCCTTTTTCTCTATTTCCTGGACCGGGACGACGCCCGACGCGTTAGACGTTCGTCGCCGAATGCCACTGTCATCGGGTTTGCCAACCATAACATCCGGCTTGCCGGGATCCACCTTCATCAGAATCCATCGTCCGTCTTCGGTCCATCTGGGAACTTCAAAAGCATAGTCGCCAACATATTTCGCGTTGTAATGCACTCTCATGTCCGAAGTGCGTCTGTCCCATATCGCCAGGCACGCGGGGTTGTCGTTTTCCTGAAGAAAGGCTGCAAGATATCGACCGCAAGGGGACCACTGCGGCGCCCACGCGACGGTTGTATCGCCAAATGGATTGACGAAACTCGCATCCTCGGTGTCGATCACCACGACAGAGGGACGCATGACCTCCTGCGGAACGCCGGAAGACTCTCCAGATCTCAAGACCGAACCGTTGCTGCCGACGCACACCATGGTAAGTCCCAGAAAACGCCCATCGGGGCTCAGATCGAATGGTATACGTACAGCCGGCACCTTCAACTGAAGCAGATGATCTACGGTAAAGCGCTCCATTGCGTTTCTCGTTTGTAGTGAGTTGAACGATCCCACCGGAATGACCGCAGCAAATATACCGGCTTTTCGGATATAAGGTAACACGCAAAAAAGTCTTGCAGCAAGACCTCCTCACAATAGGGATTCATGCTTCTTCGTGCTGCCGGCTAACGAAAGGCATTGAAACCCCCCACCGCATCAGCCTTCGCCGGCACCTTCGACCCTTCGACAAACTCAGGGACCGCAGGATCAGGGCAGCGCCTTCGGCATTTAGACAAGATCAGGTGCCGGGCTCGGCTTCTGCGACTCCCCCTCAAGGGGGGAGTGATTGATCATTCGAATGGGTTCCGGTGTTCACTGTTGCCGATTTGTCTACAGACGGGGTTTGCGAAATCGGATTTTCCGCCTATATCCTGTCCATCCTGTCCATCCATGTAAGTCTTGTTTGGTGTTCCCGTCCAGCCCGGACCCCGATCCGATGTTTCGGGTTGACAGGGTATCATCCCCGCCGTAATTTGCCATCCCATCGCAGGTTCAATCTGAAATTCAGGGTCCCCGAATTGCGTCGATCCGGCAGGTGCGTCATTCGGGGCAGTTCAAATTGGAGACGCCATGATCCGACTCGCCACCTTTCAATCCGACGTGACCCCGCCGCTCGGGCATCCGCTATGCGCGGGATGGTATCCGCCAGCCAAGGGTATCCTGGACCCGCTGACCGCTCTTGGGTTGGTGATCGTACCGGACGACCAATCGCCCATGGTACTGTGTGCGCTGGACTGGGCCGAACTGAGCAACGGCGATTACGACCGCTGGCGCGAAGAAATCGCCGCGGCCGTGGGAACAGTTGCCGATCGGGTGGCCGTGCATTGCACCCATGCGCACGACACCCCCTGGCCCGACCGCGATGCCCAGGACGTTCTCGACGCCCACGGCCATCCGGATGTCATCATGGCCGGAGACTGGGCAGAAAACGTTCGCACGCAGGCGGCAGAGGCAGCAGGCGAAGCCATGAACAGACTGCAGCCCTGCACGCATATCTCGACAGGCGAAGCCAGGGTCGACCGGATCGCCTCCAACAGGCGAGTGATGGGACCGGACGGCAAGGTGGCCCACGTGCGCTGGACCAAGACGCCCGACCCGGAGGTGCGGGCCGCGCCCGAAGGCGTCATCGACCCCATACTCAAGACGATCGGCTATTACAGTCAGAATAAGCCGCTTGCCTTCGTTCACTACTATGCCACACATCCAACCAGCATGGATGGCACGGGGCTGGTGACGCCTGAATTCGTCGGCCTCGCACGCAACCGCCGCACGGAGGAGAGTGGAATTCCGCACATCTACTTCACAGGCTGCGCGGGCAACGTCACCGCGGGCAAGTACAACGACGGCGTGGCCGACAACCGCGAATTGTTCACCGGGCGCATCCACACGGCCATGCTGCAAGCGGAGCAGGCCAGTACGCGTCAGCCCCTTGAACGCGTTGCCTGGACCGTAGAGCCCGTGCGGCTGCCGCCTCGGGAGGACCTGGACGAGGAGGACCTGCTGGCGAAGATTGCGTCGGTACGCAGAGGAACCAAGGTTCACAGCAAACACGCCCTCATGCTGACGTACGTGCGCCGCCGCGAGCGTCCCATTCCCTTTACCTGCATGCATCTCAACGACCGGGTTGCGGTGGTCAATCTGCCGGGCGAGATCTTTATCGAATACCAGTTGCACGCGCAGGCGAGCCGACCGGACGCCTTTGTCGCCGTGGCTGGATACGGAGACCTGGGGACGGGGTACATCACCATGGAAACTTCCTTTGACGAGGGGGGATACGAGCCGACAGACGCCTTTGTGTCCGGTAAGTCTGAGAAAATCGTATGCGCCGCCATCGACAGGGTCCTGCAAGCGGGATGAAACGCGACCACGTTCAACGCGCATCTTGAAAGCCGGAGACATGGATATACAGAATGGACAGGCGGAAGATTCCGCGACCATCGACAGAGCCTGGACGGACGACGCCGCGGGCGAGACGGTTCCCGGCGAAGTTGTACGGGGTATACTGGAAGGTGGATCGCCCTTGCGCGTGTGGCGCAAATACCGCGGGTTGACGCTGGCCTCGCTGGCCGGGTCGGTCGGCGTTTCAAGGGGGTATCTGTCACAGATCGAGAACGGGCACAAGTCCGGTACGCTCGACCTTTTTCGCAGACTCTCAGGCGCGCTTGACGTGTCGATGGACCAGTTGGTCGAACCGGTGTCGGACGCGGTCACAGATCGGAATGGGTCCGACGCGACACGCTCTTCTACTGTCACTTCACCGACAGAAGGACAATGATGCCGGCAGACAGGAATGTCTGCCCCACCTTCAATCCGGCTTCCTCAACGGGACAGTATTGTCCACTGCAACGAGACAGGAGCAGCGGTGTTGCGGCGAATCATCCATGGAGCGTTTGTGTTCGTGATGGCGTTTCTCCTGATGGGCCCGTTTTCGCACGCCATGGTGGGAGAGTCGGGCTGGCTCCACGCGATGGCATTGGGTCTCGGATGGGGGATGGCGCTGGGGTTGATCGTGGGCATGGGCAGCGACGTCAGCACGGGTATTGGCATGGTACTGGGCCTCGGCGCCGGGGCCGGAGTCTACTGGGGCCCGTTCGACGGGGTAATAATCGGGTTTGTCGCCGCCATCCCGGCTGCCATGGGCGTGGGCCTGGTGTCGGTGCTGCTGGACTGGAGTCTCGGAGCCGGGCTATTCTGGGGGCTGGCGCTCGGCATCAGCGCCGTATTGCTCGTATTGCTGGAGGGCGGATGGGTGGTTTTTGCCGCAGCCGCCGCGGGATGTATAACGGGCCTTTGCGCAAGGGTTCTGCTGAGGCTGTGGTCGACCCGGCCCGCGTAAAAGAAGAATATTCTCAGGTATTATCGGGCCCGCAATCCACGTTGAGGAAATATCGCCGTGCGCGCATGCGTTCTTTATCGCCGGCAATCGGTCAGTCGCCCCCATATCGGGAAACCGGAACCACATGAACCTGTCAGGAGGACAGGATGCGACCGCTGATCGTTTTGTTCACCCACTTCTTCATCGTCTCCATATTGGCCGTAACTGTGCAGGCGGAAGAAGCCAAACCCGATACCTCGGCGGCGGACACCGCGAAGGTCAAGGCTAAAGAGGCCAAAGAGGACACGTCCGCCAAGAAAGACAAGAAGAAGAAAAAGAAGACCTTCGAGGAAGTCACGGAGGACTTTGAGGTCGTCCCGGGCCTTTTTACGTTTTACCGGAAAGACGACGAAGCCAAAGTCTACATGGAAATCAGGCCCAGGCAGTTCGACAGGCTATTTCTTTGCGCCGTCACCCGCGAGGCGGCCGACGGTTATTTTTTCGACGCCACGGCCCTGATTCCCAGCTTTATGAACTACGGGTTTCCCTTCGTTCTCAAACGCGTCGGAAAGAACGTGCAGTTCCTGCATAAGAACGTCTACTTCCGGGCGGATGAAAACGCCCCGATCGCCGGCGCGTTGGAGCGCAGCGTCACCAATTCCATCCTCAGCGTCGCGAAAATCGTGGACAGCAAGCCTCACCCCGAAAGGAAAAGCATCCTCGTGGATGCAAACGGCTTCTTCCTGCAGGACCTGGCAATGGTGGCGGCCGCGTTCAGAGACCGCAAGGTGAAGTACCGCTTTGACAGCAAGAACAGCTACTTCGGAAAGGTGAAGTCCTTCCCGCTGAATACCGAGATCGAAGTCGTCCTGCACTTTAATACGTCCAACCCCGAATTCCAGGCGTACACCTTCCCCGACCCCCGCAGCTTTCAGCACGTCTATCACTTCAGCCTTTCGACCCTGCCCCGGACGAGCTATCGACCCCGGCTGGGGGACGACCGGGTGGGACACTTCCTTACCATGTACCAAGACTACAGCACGGTACAGAAAGAGACGCCCTACATACGTTACGTGGAACGGTGGCACCTGGAGAAGGAGAATCCCCGGGCAAGGCTCTCGAAACCCAAAGAGCCAATCGTCTTCTGGCTGGAGAAGACGGTACCCGTAAAGTACAGGAAGGCCCTCCGGAAGGGCTTGCTGATGTGGAATGAAGCCTTCGAGCGCATCGGCTTCAAGGACGCGATCGTCGTAAAGCAGCAACCGGACGACGCGGATTGGGATGCCGCCGACGCGAGCTACAACATGGTTCGCTGGTTTGTGAATCCACGAAGGGTATACGCCCAGGGGCCTTCACGCGCCAATCCGCTAACCGGCGAGCTGTTCCACGCGAGCATTCGTTTCAGCGCCGATTTTCCGCGGTCGCTGTTCCGGGAATACGAGGAATTCGCGGGTCCCTTGTCCGAAGCCGGCCGCCCGTTTCCGGAGCAGGAGCGGGCGAGGGACTATTCGCGGGGCTTCTGCGACTACGCGGAGGGTGCTGCCCACCAGGCCGCTTTTACCGGAAATCTGCTGGCTGCGCGGGGACAAATCGACCCGGCCGGCGAGGGCGGCCAGAAATTCATCAACGACTATCTGACCATGATCGCCGCGCACGAAATGGGGCACACCCTGGGACTGCGCCACAACTTCCGCGCCAGCACTCTGCATCCCACCCATCGCCTCCAGGACAAGGAGGCGGTCAAGGACGTGTCGAGTTCGGTAATGGATTACCTGCCTGCAAATGTCGCGCCCGAGGGAGAAGCGCAGGGCCATTACTTTCCCACCACACTGGGCCCCTACGACCTGTGGGCGATCGAGTACGCGTACAAGACCATTGACGCCGACAGCCCGGAGGGGGAACGGGAGGAACTGGACAAGATCGCCGAAAAGGTCGCCGACCCCAGGGTCGCCTACGGTACGGATGAAGACGCCTTTGGCCCGCCCCGCGGCATCGATCCCTCCGTCAACCAATGGGACCTGGGCGCCGATCCGCTGGCCTACCACCGGAATCGCATTGGCCTTGCAAAAGAGCTCTGGCGCAAGATGGAGGGCGAGTTCGAGGTTCCGGGCAGGCGCTACCAGAAGCTGCGGAGGGTGTTCGGTCAGGGACTCACGGAATACTTTCTTGCGGCGCGCAACGTAACGAAATACATCGGCGGCATCCATCACCGGCGCGACCACGTGGGCGACCCCGGAAACCGGCTTCCGTTCGAACCGGTCAAGCCAGCCAGGCAACGGGAGGCGTTCGGATTCCTCAAGACGCACGTATTCGGGCCGGATGCCTTTGACTTTCCCCCCGGACTGATGCGTAAACTCGCCCCCGAACGCCTCTGGGGCTTCACCGGCGCGGTCTGGCGCATGCAGCGGCTTGACTATCCGATCCACAGCCGGATACTGAGCATCCAACGCGGTCCCCTCAGCGCGCTGTTTCATCCTCTGTTGCTAGGCCGGCTGCAGGACATGGAACTCTGGGCGGACGAAGACACATTCGACATGCCGGAACTCTTCGACGGCCTGCGGGAAGCCATCTGGACGGAGCTGGAAACCCCTGTCAACATCAACAGCTTCCGGAGAAACCTTCAGCGCCTGCACCTGGACCACGTCGTGGCCCTGGTCGTGAAGCCGGCCCGCGACGCCCCGGCCGACGCCACCTCACTGGCCCGCGCCGATTTGGCGACCCTGGCAACCGCCATCCGGAACGCCCTTGCCGCCACGGGCCTGGACCGCCAGACCCGCGCCCACCTGGAGGAGAGCGTCACCCGCATCGATGCCGCACTCAAGGCGGGCGTGCAACGTCACATGGGCGGATAGGAGTCCATACGACAGCAATGGCACGACGACTTTAGCGCGCGCCGATCAACGGAGCGATTATGCCCGGACCTTCTGACATCCGCATCCGCAACGTCGAACTCGACTTCGAGGCATACCCCTACCGCACCCCGCTCAAGTTCGGCGGTGTGGTCACGACGCACTGCAAACTGATGAACGTAACCGTCGACGTCGAAAACGGCGCCGGCGGGCGGGCATCCGGGTTCGGCTCCATGCCCCTCGGGAATGCCTGGTCCTTTCCCTCCCGGACCGTCGGCTTCGATGAGTCCATGCAGGCGATGGTCAGTCTCGGCGAACGCATGGTCGCCTGCACCCACACCTACCGGGACCGTGGGCATCCGATCGACATCATGGCCGAACTGGAATCCCGGTTTCTCGATCTCGCCGGGGAAACCGGCGCGGAAATGAACCTGGCGGAACCCATACCGAAACTCTGTACACTGGTCACTGCAAGTCCGATCGACGCCGCGCTGCACGATGCCTACGGCAAGGTCAACCGGATCAACGCGTACGACGGCCTCTCCGCGGAATGGATGAACCACGATCTCGCCAGATATCTGAACGATGATTTCATAGGCGAACACCTGGACCGTTACACCCTGCGCGAACCCAAACCCCGGATGCCGCTCTACCATCTGGTTGGCGCCCTCGATCCACTCTCAGACGCGGACATCGATCAACGGCTCGACGACGACCTGCCCGAAACGCTGCCGGAGTGGATCCGCGCTGACGGCCTGACCCACCTCAAAGTCAAACTCAACGGCGATGACCTGGCATGGGACGTTGACCGCGTATGCGGCATTCACGCCGTCACTGCTCAGACACAGGCCGAACGGGGCGTTTCGGACTGGGCCTATTCGCTCGACTTCAACGAACAATGCCGCGACGTGGGCTACCTGCTGGACTTTCTCGCGCAGATCCGGGAAAAAAGCGGCGGCGCCTTCGAACGCGTGGCCTATATCGAACAGCCTACGGCCCGCAACCTGCGTGCGAACCCGGAGAACAGGATGCACGAAGCCGCGGGAATCCGGCCCGTGGTGATCGACGAGTCCCTGGAGGACTTCGAGAGCCTGCTGCTCGCCCGTGATCTGGGCTATTCCGGCGTCGCGCTCAAGACCTGCAAGGGTCAGTCACAGGCCCTGCTCATGGGCGCCGCGGCTGAGAAATACGGCATGTTCCTCTGCGTGCAGGACCTCACCTGCCCGGGGGCCTCGTTTCTGCACTCCGCCGGCCTGGCCGCGCGGGTGCCCGCGGTGACGGCCATCGAGGGCAACGCACGGCAATACTGCCCGGGCGCCAACGGCGACTGGGCGGACCGCTATCCCTCGGTCTTCAATATAACCGACGGCACGGTGGATACATCCGGCCTGACGGGAATCGGGCTCGGACATTGACACGCGCATTGCGCGGCCATCCTTCGCGAAGGATCGTATCATGAAGGCCAGAGAGCTTGTATTTACGGAAAGAATGAAGGTCGAAACCGTCGACGTCGAAATCCGGGACACGCCTGGAGCCGGCGAGGTCCTTGTCGAAAACCAATACGGCCTGATCAGCCCCGGCACCGAACTGGCGATGTTTACGCAGACACACGTGGGTTTTACGCGGGAGGACTTCGGCTATGCCAGTTTTCCTTTCCACCCCGGTTACGCATCGGTGGGCCGTGTACTCCTCACGGGGCGGGACGTAGATGCGGTGCGCGAAGGCGATCTGGTTTACGTGAGAGGGAAGCACGCCTCGCATGCCCTCGTGCCCGCCGGCCGGTCTCTGTTGAGACTGCCTGAAGATATGTCGCTTCAACACGCGCCGTTTGCGGTTATCGCAAGGATCGCGCTCACCGCGGTCCGCCTTTCAAACGTCCGGCTCGGCCACACCGTCGCCGTTTTCGGTCAGGGCCTGGTCGGCAATCTCGCCGCGCAGCTGATGATTCTCTCAGGCGCCCGCCTGGTCATCGGCATAGACGCGGTTCCGGAGCGGCTCGCCATTTCGAGAACCTGTGGCATCCACGCCTGCGTCAATCCGGAAGCGGAGGACCTGGCGGACCGCGTCAACGCCATCACGAACGGAGAGGGCTGTCAGATCGTCGTCGAGGCAACGGGCAACCCGGAGGCGGCCCCGCCGGCGATCAGAACCGCGTCACAGATGGGACAGGTTGTCCTTCTGGGCAGCCCGCGCGGCAGCGCCGAGATCGACCTGTATTTCGACCTTCACCGCACAGGCGTGTCCGTTATTGGCGCGCACGGTTCCAGGCAGCCCGACGCGTCGCAATTCGGAGATCCGGACCCCGACGAACTCATGCTGGACTATATCGCCCGCGAACGCCTGAAAGTCGCCCCCCTGCTTACCCACGTCCTGCCAGCCTCGCAGGCCGACGCGGCATACCGCGGACTCCTCAATGAAAAAGGCGCCTTCCTCGGCGTCCTCCTTGACCTTACCCGCTGGGAGTAGCGCGCGCATGCGAATCGTCCGCGCCGATCTGGAAATGCAGCGTCAACCCTTCGCGAGGCCGTTCGCGTTCAAGGGCGCCGCCTTCCACGAAAAGTGGAATCTGATCGTGCGCCTGACAGACGAAGACGGTACCGAAGCTGTGGGCGTGGGCGGCACCGCCGTACTCTGGTCCGATCCCGACGTGTTTTCAAACCAGACCGAAGTCGGCGGCAATTTGCTCATGGCCGCGCTCCTGGAATTCGCGCTTCAGCAGGCGGTGGACCGGGAGTTCCCGGACCCGCCCGCGATGTTGACGGAACTCCTGCCGCACGTGCACGATTACGGCAGGACCGTCACCCGGAACCGCGGTCTGCGACTCACGTTTTCTCTGATCGCCCTGGTCGCCCTGGACAACGCCGCGTGGATGCTTCATGCGAAGCGTAACGGGATCGCCACGTTCGACAACCTCATTCCCGTTGCGTACCGACCCTTTCTTGCGGACCGCCAGTCCCATCTCGGCCTTGCCCCTGCCGCAGGCTATGGGATGCCCGTCGATGAACTTCGGGCCATCTTGGACACGGGTGTCTACATCCTGAAGATCAAGATCGGCCAACCCGGCGCCGAAGCTGACATGGTCCGGAAGGACATCGAGTGGCTGGACCACATCCATCGTGTTGGCTCGCAATACAGTACGCCGATGACGGATTCGGGAAAAATCCTCTACTATCTGGACGCGAACGCACGTTACGCAAAAAAAGAAACCATGGCTCGCCTGCTGGACCACGCGCTCAAGACCGGAATACACGAACACATCGTCCTCATCGAAGAGCCCTTTCGGAATCCCGATGAATTCGACGTGGGCGACCTGCCGGCCAGGTTTGCGGCAGACGAGAGCGTACAGACGGTGGAGGAGGTGGGCACACGGACAAGCCAGGGGTATGGGGCCGTCGCCATCAAGCCCGCCGGCAAGACCCTTTCGCTCGCCTTCCGGATGGTGCGCGCCGCGGCGGAAGCCGGTGTACCGTGTTTCGTGGCTGACAACGGGTGCATTCCCCTCCTGGTGGAGTGGAACAAGAACGTCGCGGCCCGCCTGCCGGCATTCCCGGGTATCCGCGGCGGACTGATCGAGTCCAACGGGCCGGAGAACTACGGAAATTGGGCCGACCTGATTGCCGCGTACCCCATCCCGGACGCGCCATGGCTCACGCCCGGATCGGGCGCATTTGTCCTGGACGACGACTACTACCGGGAAAGCGGCGGTATATTCCTCGATCCCGTACCCTACTCCGGGATGTTCCGTACCAAAACCTGATTCGCGCTTCTTTCGTCCGATTCAACTGGCCGCTGAACCGGTCGGATATCAACCATCGACTTCCGGAGAACACAATGCAATCTCCACATGCTATCGGCCACCACGCCTTTCGCCCATCCGTGATGGGAAGGAACGGGCTCGTCGCTTCCGGCCACCCCCTGGCATCCCAGGCCGGCATCGCCACGCTGATGGCAGGCGGAAACGCCATCGACGCCGCCGTTGCAACCGCCGCCGCGCTGGGCGTGGTCGAACCTGCCGCATCGGGGGCAGGCGGCGACGGCTTTCTGCTCATCTACCGGTCCGATACGGGCGCAGTCTCCGCCGTCAACGCCACCGGCGCCGCGCCGCGGGCGGCCACCCGGGAATTCTATCTGGAACGCGGCGGTATTCCCATGCGGGGTATTCTGAGTGTCTCCATCCCCGGTCTGGTGGACGGCTGGCTGATCGCCCACGAACGCCACGGCCTGCTCAGTCTCGAACGGGTCCTCGAACCCGCTGTCTCACTTTGCGAAGACGGGTTTCCCGTCAGCCACCAATTGTCCGGAAGCCTTTCCGGCTGGACCGAGAACTATGCCTCCGACCCGTTCACCCGCAACGTGTTTACAAATGACGGCCAGCCCCTCGGTCCCGGCGACGTCCTTCGTCAGAGCGACCTGGGCGCTACGCTGCGCCGGATCGCCGCGGAAGGCCGGTCGGCCCTGTACGAGGGCGACGTCGCGGAGGCCATCGTCGCATTCAGCCGTTCCAGAGACGGCCTGCTTACCATCAAAGACCTGGCGGATCACCACGCGCAATGGACAGACCCGATTCACACCACCTACAAGGACCATACGGTGTACGAAACACCGCCTAACTCCAGCGGCCACATCCTTCTCCAGGAACTGAATATCGTCGAGCGCTTCGATCTGCAATCCCTTGGCTGCAATACGGCCGAGTGTATCCATCTGATGGTGGAGGCCAAGAAGCTCGCGTTCTCCGACAGAGAAGCCTTTGTTGCCGACCCGGACTGGCTGGACATCCCGCTCAGGGGCCTGCTTTCCAAATCGTACGCCGAACGGCAAGCGCGGCGAATCGACCTTCACCGCGCGGCAACCGACGTCCCTGCCGGGCTGCCCGGGTCCCACGAGGACACCACGTGCTTCTGCACGGCCGACCGGTGGGGAAACGCCGTCTGCGTGCTGCAGTCCATCCAGTCCGGGTTCGGCGCCGGCCTGATCGCCGGAAATACGGGTATCCTTCTCAACAACCGGATGACGTACTGGCACCTGGAAGAGGACCATCCCAACTGCCTCATGCCCGGGAAACGGGTACGCCATACCATGAACCCGGTCATCGTCACCCGGGACAACAAGGCCGTACTCGTCTGCGGCACCCCGGGCGCGGACACCCAGGTACAGACCAATCTTCAGCTCATCACCCATATTCTGGATTTCGGCATGACCCCGCAGGAAGCCGTTGAGGCGCCGCGATGGCGCAGCCTGCAGAACCCGATGGAGTCCACCGTCCCGCATACCTGCGAAGACGTCCTTCAGCTCGAGGGAAGGTTTTCCGAAGACGTCCGTGAAGGCCTCGCCCGGCGCGGCCACGACCTCCGGATCCTGGGCGACTGGGGCGGTCCCGGCAGTGCGCAGGCGATCGCCATTCATCCGGAAACCAACACGCTCATCGGCGGGTCGGACCCGCGCCGGGACGGCTATGCCGCAGCCTGGTGAGATCCGGGAGGGACGAGAGGAACACGCCATGGCGCTCCACGAAGACTACCTGTGCGACGGCTACGTCATCCATCCGCAACCCTTGATTCCTGCAGAACTCGTGCAACGCTGCATGGATGGCATGGATGACGTGCTGGCCGGGCGATACGAGACCGGAATTTCCCCGCAGCCCTCCTATTGGAACCCGGGCGACGACCCGAACAAGCTGGGCAAGGTCGAAATGCCCCAGCTTGCCAATCGCGCCATTATGGAGCTTGTCAGCCATCCCGCTATCGGACGGCTTGCAGCGGAAGTCACCGGCGCGAGGAGGGTACAGGTCTGGTGGGTCCAACTCCTTTCCAAGCCGCCCGTAAGAACGGAATCCGGGACCGGCGTCAGCGTCGGATGGCACCAGGACCGGCAGTACTGGAAGACCTGGAAGGAGGGCAGCGAGCTGTTCACCGCGTGGGTCGCCGTTTCCAATGTGAGCGCTGACACCGGCCCCATGGCCTTCGTGAAGGGTTCGCACAGATGGGGACTGCTCAACCAGGGCGATTTTTACTTCGACGACATCGAGATTCAGCGAGAGCAGATCACCCTGCCTCCAGGCGAAACGTGGCGTGAAGAGGAAGCGATCCTTCTGCCGGGGGGCGTTTCGTTCCACCACTGCCTTACCTTCCACGGAAGCCGTCCCAACCGTTCCGGCGCGCCCCGGCGGAGTTTCGCCATCCACATGCGCACGGAAAACTCGTGCCCCGTCGCCCCGTCGGAAGGCACCCTCGCCCAGTTCATCCAAAACACGGACTACTGCCCGGTCGTGTACGACGCCGATACGCCGGATTCGCCTCCGACGGGCTGACACGCTCTCGCCATCTCTCAATAAAAAAACGCAACGGCAATACATCCTGCCGTTGCGTTTTATTTCAGTTCCGTGAGAACCAACGCGGCGGTCCGGCTTGCGCCAGTCTCATTCCCGTTCTAGTAGTGAAAGCTGTATTTCGCGTACCAGAACGCGCCGCCGAATCCGAACGGGCTGAACTGGCTGTACCTGTTGCCCGTCCTGTCCCTGGCCTTCTCGTGTTCGTCCGGATACGTATTGAGGATGTTCTGCGCGCCGATCGCAATCTTCGATCTGTAGTCGTCGAACGAGACGCTGGTCTCGGCGTCGATCAGGACCTTGCCGCTGTAGACCTGATCGTCTTCGGAGTCGTACCACTCGCCGAAATAGCTGATGCGGCCCAGCACGTCCCATCGGCTAGTAAGCGTCTGGGTGATGGTCAGGTTCCCGCGCTGTTTGGGAAGATTCTCCTCCAGTTCCCGCAGTCGCAGATCGTCCAGGATTTCCGGATTGTGTTCCGTAACCTTCGTACCCGTGTAGTTGTACGCGATGTTCATCACGCCCAGACCCACCGGCGCCGAAAACACCACGTCGATCCCCTGGGTCTTGGAGTTGAAGTCGTTGGTGAAGAAGCGGAATTCCTGCAGGCCTGCCGCGCTGGTGAGGCCCTCCCTGATGAGTTGCTCCCTCTCAGGATCAGTAAGCGCAAAGTCCTGCGAAACCGTCAGGCGGTCGTTCACCCTGATGTCGAAGTAATCGACCGTCATGCTTGCATTGCCCATATCCAGGACGACACCCAGCGAGAGGTTTTTGGACTTCTCGGGCACCAGAGGCTTGGCCCCTTTCAACGCGGCCGCCCGGCTGGTGGAGGGGACCGTTCCGTTGTTCACCAGGTCGTTCTTCTCGAAGTTGAACTCGGTGGTGATGTTGAAGGCGCTCTGCTGGCCCGGCGTGGGCGCCCTGAAGCCGGTGCTGTAACTGCCGCGAACCCTGGCGTTCTCGGTTAAGCCAATGTTGAAAGCGGCCTTGTAGTTG
Organism: Gemmatimonadota bacterium; assembly: GCA_028877215.1. Taxonomy (GTDB): domain Bacteria; phylum Latescibacterota; class UBA2968; order UBA2968; genus JAAXHE01. The sequence goes on from JAPPFJ010000035.1 coordinate 135,267, forward strand.
CTGGAATTGTACGTATCGGATGTCAGCGGCGGTGTATTCGACAACGTTTTCAATGCGTCGAAACGCTCCTGGCGCAAAGCAAGGGAAAATGACGCCCGGTCCGAGGGCTGAATGTCCCCTTCCGCGTAAACCGCTATGTTCGGTCTCGACCACCTGCCGGCGGCCACTTTGCTGAAGCCGGAAAAGCCGTTCGTCGCCGGCTGAAATCCCTGGCTGGCCAGCGGCTGGCCGATAATATAGGACTCGATCTGGCCCTCGACGATCTCAAACGTTTCTTTCCGGTATTCCAAACCCGCCGCAAGGAAGACCTGCGGGTTCACAGGATAGGTCACACCCAAATCTACGGTGACGTCCGACTGGACGTAGGAACCCGGATCGAAATACGTGGGCGTTGCGGGACCCATGGATGCGTTCACGGTATTGAAAATGAAGTAGTCCGCCTCGTGACGCCCGTAAGACATGCTCAGGTCCCACGATCCTAGCGCCTGCGCCCCGATTCCAGTGCCCTTGATGCCCATCAGGATGGATTCATCGGTTGTAAACGCGCCGAATCGCGGCGTGAATCCCCCTGGAAACATCTTCAGGAAGGAGAAGCAATTGGGATCGTCGCGAACCTGGAGCCATGCGTTCTGCTCGGGTCTGTTGTCAATGATGGGGACCGGCGCGCATTCGCTGCCCTGACCCACGCCGTCCAGATCGCCGACCAGCAGGGATGGCGTCTCGGCCTCGCCGTCCCCGTCCAGGTCAATCAGCGGCCCCTTGAACACGCCGCTACGGGTATGTGGATTCCGGAAATAGAACCCGCCCTCCGTTTCCTTGTCGGCATAGTTCGCGTGACCGTAGAAATCGACGCTTTCGCCCAGGGTGGCGCCGTAGTTGGCGAAGATTTTAAGGTCGTCGCGAACGAATGGCTGACCCCAGATCTGGGCAGGATTCGCCACCTCGGTATTGCCCGCCGAAATCAGCCCCGCGGCGTCGTTGCGCTGCACAGAGCGGATTGTTTCGCCGGTATTTCCGTATTCCAGGCTGAGGTTGGCCCAGGTGTTCTCGTTGCCCAGACCGATATTGAACGCGGCCGTGAACATCTCGCCGTCGCCCAGGAACTTTCCTTCCCCATCCTGAAAGCTCCCTACCTTCACGTCCGCGGCCATTCCTTCGTGGCTGTCTTTCAGGCGGAAGTCCAGCACGCCCGCGATCGCATCGGATCCATATTGCGCCGAGGCGCCGTCGCGGAGGACCTCCACACGTTTCAGGGCGATGGCGGGGATGGCGGTGAGGTCGGGGCCCTGCGCGCCGTCTGCGACGCCGTTGCCCAGCCAGTGAATCACCGCCGCCCGGTGCCGGCGCTTGCCGTTGACGAGCACCAGCGCGTGGTCCGGCGCCAGGCCTCGCAGGTTCGGCGGCCGGACCACCGTTCCGGCGTCGCTGATGGGCTGCGTGTTGACGTTGTAGGAGGGGATCACATTTCTCAACAGGTCGGTCATATCCGTGCCGCCCTGCTTGACGAAATCCTCGCTGGTGACCACGTCAATCGGCACGACCGATTTCGTCGCGGAGCGCGGTCTGCGAGAGCCGATCACGACCAGCTCTTCCAGCTCGACGATCTCGTCAAGTATGATTTCCGAGGAATCGGACTCGGCCGTCCCCTCGGTTTCCTGTGACACCGAGACACCAGTCGTCAAATGCAGGAAGGATATTGCAAATACGACGGGCCACAAAACGAACTTCGTCATTTTGAAACTGAAACTGGATTTCATAGCGCAATTCCTTATGTTTCGGGTTTCGTGAATCGGGCTGATGATGGGTCTGATTCGCCGTGAAAGCGGCCGCCGGCAGCGGCGTCGTTCGCGGTGAATCGGCTCATGACGACCCATATGGACTCAACCTGGTTTTGTCCGTCAAGACCCGGACCGTGTGACTACCGGATCCCGATCGTTATCGTGACAGAAGGGCGTACAAACGACTCCTCCCTCATCACCATAGGCAGTTTCTCCTATTGCGGTGTGACAGGATGTCACCGGCTGTCTCTTGACCGTTAAGAGATTCCGGGGGAGGTTGTACCTGGCGCGTTTCTGAATCGAGAGCTCGCGGGGAAAATCGCGCCAAGCAGGCTGAAATACTGCAATTCTGTTACTAATATAGTAAAATCGCCGCAAATGGCAATGAATGAGCGAAAAATTTTCCGGTATTTTGCGCAATTCAGGGCCGAATTCCGTTTTGCGATGACCGCCCCGCTTTCCCAAAGGCGCAAGTGAACTGCCGGAGATTCGAATCAAGCCGTCGCCTGTCCGATAGTCCGGCTTGTTTCCGGTTGTCACCGGGGCGGGTGTACCAACAGTCGTCGCTTCTTGACTTGCAAAGCCGAAAGAAATATACTACTGCTCTGTAGTGTCCTGGCCCAAAAATTCCTCACCATTCGACCGACGATTCATCCCGTCTCGCTACGTTCTCCTCGCTCGCCGACCATACGCAGGTCGCCTGCGCTCCGGCGCCTTGCGAGCCGGGCGACTCGGCGGTCGAATTTAGGCAACTTATTTTCGGGACAGAACGCCAGGACCGCGGAGTCGTGCTTCTGGTGCGGCCGGCCGGCGGTTCAATCCGCGCGCATGAACGCGCAGTCGCCATTCCGGCGTTTCTTCTTTCGCGCTTCGTGAGGGATTGCAATGTCAACCGTTAAAGTCGTCCTGATGGCCGGTCCCTGGACCGAATGGCGGGAGCAACTCGAAACCGTTTCGCCGTGCGTGAAGGCGGTCGCCGCCCATTCCGACGAGGACCTGCTGCGTGAAATCCCGGAAGCAGAAGTCGTCTACGGGCGGCTGCCCCGAGCGCCCTTTCTCAGAGCCGGAAGACTTCGATGGGTACAGAGTATCGGCGTGGGATTCGAGACCATGCTGTATCCCGAAATGGTCGAGAGCGACGTGGTCATCACGAACACCGCGGGTGCCTTCGACGCCGCAATGGCGGAACAGGCCCTGGCATTCATGCTCGCCCACGCGCGCGGGCTCATGCGTTACGAACGCGACAGGAAAGACCGCATCTGGCACCGGCATACGGACACGGTCACCCAGATCCATGGTAAAACGGCATGCGTGCTCGGCCTGGGATCCATCGGACGCAGCATCGCCGCCCGGCTCAACGCCCTCGGACTCATGGTGACCGCTGTAGACGCCCAGGTCACAACGCCGCCAACCGGCGTGAGACGCCTGTTCATGGCGGAAGAGCTGTTGCATGCCATCGCCGATGCAGACTACGTCATTGTGGCGCTGCCGCAGACCAAAGACACGAACTCACTTATCGACGAGACCTGCTTCGACCGGATGAAAGATTCGGCCTTTCTGGTGAATATCGCACGCGGGCCCATCGTCAACGAAGCCGATCTGGTCCGGGCCCTCCTGGAGAAACGTATCGCCGGGGCGGGCCTCGACGTCTTCGAAGAGGAACCGCTGCCGGATTCCAGCCCGTTGTGGGACATGCCCAACGTCGTGTTCGCTCCCCACTCAGCCGGGTACTCTCCAGAGGGTCGTGGAAATATCCTTCGAATCTTCAAGGAAAACCTCCGGCGCTACCTGGCTGAAGAACCCCTCATGAACGTGGTGGACAAGAAAAAGGGATATCTCATTCAAACTGCCTGAAAGCAGTTTTCCGGACGCGTTTGCAAAACGGTTTTGCGCGAATGCCCCGGTTCTGACAGGACCCGGTTTACGGCTCTTTCGATCGAGGAGACTTCATGCCACCCCCTGCCGCTTTCTCCGTCAGCGAAGCGGTATCCCGCACATTCGAAGACCAGCCGATCGTCGATATCCATACCCACCTCTATCCGGCACAGATGGGTCCGCTCTGCCTGATGGGGCCCGACGAACTGCTTACCTACCACTACCTCAAGGTCGAAACCTGCCGCCAGCTTCCCCCCGGAACCTCCGTCGCACAGTTCAACGCACTGCCGAAACCCCGGCAGGCCGATATCGTCTGGCGCGCACTCTTCGCGGGAAACGGCAGCCCGCTCTCGGAAGCCCAACTGGGCGTGGTCACGGTGATGTCGTCGCTGGGCCTGAACCCCCGGGCGGACACCCTGTCCGAATTCCGTGCCCTGTTCTCGGAGACAAACCCGGAAGACTACGTTGATCTCATCTTCCGTAATTCCGGCGTCTCCCGCGTCTATATGACCAATGATCCCCTGGACGAGCAGGAGGGTCCCGTCTGGAGGGCGGGCTTTGAGCGGGATCCCCGGTTTGAAGCCGCCCTCCGGCTGGACAGCGCGCTGGCCGGATGGCCCGCACCGGTGGCGAATTTGAGGGAGCTGGGTTATACAGTGGGCAACGATCTCTCGACCAGGACGATTGCGCAACTTCGACGTTACCTCGACGACTGGATCGCGCGAATGAATGCCCGCTATCTGGCCATCTCTCTCCCGCCCGACTTCGCCTATCCTTCCGAGTCCGCTGTTTCGAAACTGCTGGACGTCGCAGTCTTCCCCACGGCCCGTGATCGTGGAATTCCGGCAGCCATGATGGTCGGCGTCAGGCGCGGGGTCAACCCCCTGTTGCGGGACGGGGGCGACGGCATTGGGAAATGGGACGTCACCTTTCTCGAGAACATCGCCCGGGAATGGCCCGACGTGAACTTCCTCGTCACGCTGCTTTCCCGCGAGAACCAGCATGAACTCTGCGTGGCCGCCAGGAAATTCCCCAACGTCACGCCGTTCGGCTGCTGGTGGTTCCTGAACAACCCCAGCATCATCCAGGAAGTCACGGCCGAACGCCTCGAACTGCTCGGGTCCGGCTTCGTGCCCCAACACTCCGACGCCCGGGTGCTGGACCAACTGCTCTACAAATGGAACCATTCCATCAATGCCATTGCGCCGGTGTTCGTCCGAAAGTACAAAGCGCTCCGGAACGCGGGTTGGACGCTGACCGAACAGGATATCCGAAACGACGTCGCCCGGATGTTCGGCGGCGGCTCACTTTTTACACCGAATCCGAATGGAGACTCGCATCCATGAACAGAAAAGCGGTGACGGTTGCCAGCCTCCTGGCCAACGTCGCCCTGATCGCGCTACTGCTGACGAGAACGGGTGTGGTGGAGGATCAACGGAAGACGGTCGAGGGCGACAGCGCGAATCTCTTCGACGGGGAGACGCTGGAGGGTTGGCGGCCGCTTTCCGAACAGTGGACCGTCCAGGATAGCGCGATCGTGTGTCCCACGTCGCAGCGCATTCACTTCCTCGTATCGGAGCGGGTTGTCGACAGTCCGTTTCGACTCCGTTACCAGGTATTGCTCGTCGAGCGATCAAGGAGCGACGGCAAGATCGTGGGGTTCGTGGACGCCGCCGGCGACAACGTGCTCGTGGCGATGGACGACGACGCGCCGCATACGCTGCAGATCGACAGCGGCCGCAAGTACATCGATCCATCCGGAATATACGGGCCGTGGAATCGTGAGGCCGCAGCGGAGTTTCAGGTTCAGACCGGAACGTGGTACGACGTGGTCTGCACCGTAGACGGATCGAAATTCACGGTCACGGCAGGCGAGGTCCGGCTGAGCCATCCTTTCGCACCTGCGTTCCCGGTGTCGATCTGGCTGGAAGTCCAGCGCACCGGCGCGAAATACCGGAACCTGACTGTCGAGAAACTTTAGAACTCGGGAGACAGACTGCGCGCCGTAGCGCCTCTGCGGGATGCCCATCGGAAGGGGTTCGCCCGGCCGTTCAACGCCGACCCGGGAAATCAGCGCAACCACGTCCATTGCGCCGGCACTGCAGCCTCCTGACCGAATTTTTCCCGCAAAATCGCTTTTTCAGCATGCGGCGCCGAGAGCAGGCCAACCAGCCGGTCGCACGTCAATTCCACCTCTTCGTCCGTCATCTCCATCGCATCCACGGTGAAATAGCCCTCGTCGGTATGGTGCGCCCGTAGACGGATGGAAGGGTCTCCCTCCATCATCGCGAGGTTGATCACGGCGGCGCTCAATCCCGTCTTCTCCGCATCCACGGTCACCCGCGCGCGACTGAACGGATTCCCGTTGGGATCGGGGTCCACGCCGAGTCCGATGCCGTCAATCCCCTCAAGGCGCGCCATCACCCGGTTCATCTTCCGGTTCTGCTCCGCCTCCCAGCCCGCCACGTCCAGACGCATCCGGTATCCCAACGCCGCCATCGCGCCGACGATCCCTTCCTTTCCCACCTTCATCGGCCTTCCGATGCCCCGGTTCTGCAGGTTCACCGCCCGCACCAGATCCTCCCGGCCGCAGACCACTCCGGCCGTGGTTCCGGAAAGATATTTGTGGCCGCTGCAGACGACAAGGTCCGCGCCCGCGTCCAGGATTTTTCTGATGACGAATGATTGCGCCGCCCCGTCCACGATCACGGGGACGCCGTGCTCGTGCGCAATCTCGACCACGCTCGTCAGCGGCAGGGCGCCGTACCGGACGGTGTGGTGCGACACCACGAAAAGAACCGCCGCGGTCCGGTCTCCAAGGGCGTGCCTCAACTGTTCCCCGGTCGTACGGTGCACCGTTCCCACCTCCACGGCTGCGGCGCCGGCCAGCCGGATCATCTGCGTTACGGGGGCGCCGAAGTTTACGGCGTGGCCCTTCTGAATGACGACTTCGTCGGCCATCCCGGTTGTGTCCGGAAGCTGCCCGACCCTGCCGAGGTCGTTTCCGGTCATGGACGCAGCCACGCCCAACGTGATGCCGGCCGCGGTACAGGCGGTCACGCACCCCCACTGTGCGCCCGTGGCGCGTCCGATCACCTCTCCCGCGCGCTCCTGGAGTTCATCCAGATCGAAGAAGCATCCCATCGCGTGCGTCACCTCTTCGACCACCTCCGGCAATACGATCGCCCCTGCCAAATGCGTCATTTTCCCACAGGCGTTGATGACGCGGGTCAACCGGTAATTCTCGTACAAGTCCATTGTCGTTCCTCCGTACAAACAAAGAGCGAGCGACGATCCCGCCCGCCCGCCTTTTCTCCTGGTTCATACCGTTTCGCCCCGACGGGTCCGGCTTCCGGTCAGCTCCCGGCCGCCTGGTCCACGGCCTCGCCAAGCACCGCCAGTCCGTCGGCCACGGCTTCCGCGGTAATGGTTAGGGGCGGCGAGATCTTTACGGTCTGCCCCCAGGACCCCACCGGCGCGAAAAACAGCAGTCCCTTGTGAAAACAGCGTTCGACCACGTCGAAAGCCAGGTCCGGATCCGGCTCCTTCAAGCCCGGTCTGACCATCTGCAGCCCCGCGACCAGTCCCTTGCCGGTGCAATTGCCGATCACCTGCGGATGACGTGCCTGAATTGCGCGCAATCCTTCCATCATCACCGCCTCCATCCGGGCGGCATTGGCCGCCAGGTCGTCCCCCACGATTTTCTCCAGGCTGGCCAGCGCCGCTGCCGCGCAGACCGGATTGCCGGTATGTGTGCTGGTCATGGATCCGGGAGGGTACTGATCCATCACTTCCGTCCGGCCGATCACGCCCGAAAGCGGGAGGGAGCTGCTCACGCCTTTACCGAACGTGATCAGGTCCGGAGTGATGCCGTAATGCTCGAACCCCCACATGGTTCCGGTTCGTCCGAACCCCGCCTGGACCTCGTCGAAGATCAGCAGAGCCCCGTGCGCCCTACACCATTCGGCCAGGGCCTGCGCGTACTCGACAGGCAGAAAGTCCGGGCCCACGCCCTGATAGGTCTCCACGATCACCCCTGCGACGTCGTCGGCATTCATGCCCTTCTCATTCAGGGTCGTGCAAAAGTGGTCGAAATCCGTATTTCCGGTCCAGTACCCGTCCGGAAAGGCAGCCTGTACGATAGCGGGATCCTCGTTTACGACCCAATCCTTCTGCCCCGGCATGCCGCCGGCCTGCTGCGCCCCAAGCGTTCGCCCGTGGAACCCCCGCTCAAACCCCACGATCCCGATCTTGCGGCTCCCGCCCTGCGCGATTCCCCAGGTGCGCGCCAACTTGATTGCGTTCTCGGTCGCTTCCGATCCCGTTGTCAGCAGAAACACCTTGTCCAGCCCGTCCGGCGCCAGCCGAACCAGAAACTCGGCGAGCTGTGCCCTCGCGGCGTTGGGGAATACGTAACTGTGCAGAAGTCCGTTGTTGACCTGATCCAGGATCGCCTTCCTGACCTCCGGCATCCCGTGGCCCGCGTTGGTCACCAGCACCCCGGAACTCCAATCCAGCCACATATTCCCGTACATGTCGTAGACACGGACGTCCTCCGCCCGATCCCAAACGACGGGCGGCTGCCCCCGCATGGAAGTCGGTTCGTAAGTTCGCAACGCCTCAAGCACGGGAACCGACTCCGGATGGGGCAATCTGGAGACGATTCGCCTGTATTTCGTGTCTACGCGGGGAACCTCACGGGGTGTAATATCGAACTCCCTGCCCATCGCTCCTCCTGTAAGAAGCTGTTTTAAAATTACCGGTGAGTTCCCGAGCGCGAGCGAAACAGTGGCGGTCAAGGCGGGAAAATCCACCTAAGAGAGGCGAGGGGCGCGCAGCCTCGATACATTGGATACGGGTGGGTTTGACCAACGCCGACCGGCGCTTTTGCAGCCGCGCGAAGACCGCTGGGAATTTTAAGACAGCTTTTTAATAAGCGTCGGGCCGCAATTTGCCGTCCGAACCCGCCGGCGCGGCGTCTCACGACCCGATTCGCTCCGCTACTATATTGGCTTCTTGTAAATGCGCTGAAAGACCGCTTCCGGTCCCTCGTCAATCCGGCAGGGATCGATGATGGTGATGCCGTCATCCCCGAACCGGGCCGTCACCGGCGTCCCCTTGCCCTCCTGCAGATACTTGAAGTTCAGGTCCCGCACCCGCCTGGCCGCGTCGACGATCGCAACCGTGATCCGCCCGTCCGCCGCGGTTGGATAGATCCCGTCCACGTCCTCCCGCGTCTCCCCCTGAAACTTGATCCGGCAGGCGGCAACAAGGCCCACCGTGATGCTATCCACGCCGTATCCGATATACGCCTCCGACCCGTCCGGACGTCTGACGTCGCGCGTCATGTGATTGTTCACGGTTCGGCTGCCGCCCCCGTTGTACCAGAATCGCAGACCCCGGTACTGCTGGTCGGACTCCACCTTGCCGTCGGTACCCACAATTTCGTGGCCCTGATTCACGGGGCCCTCGAAGTCGTCGGGGGTGATCCAGTTATTATGGAAATAGATGCTCATGCCGTTCTCGAACTCCACGCGCACCTGAACCGCGTCGTAGGCATCGATGCCTTCGCGAACCAGCCGCTTCTTCTGGCCGACAGCGGAAAGCGCGACCGGTTTGCTCCTGAAATAGCTGTAAATCAGGTCCGTCCAGTGTGGACCGACATAGCTGAACGGGTCGCTCTGTTCCGCCCACTTGAACGTACTCGTGGACACTTCCAGAGGCTCTTCGAGCACGGCCTGTCCATAGAGCGGCTCTCCGATCCGTGTGGAGAGGTCGTTCCGGACGCGCAGATGGTCGGGATCGTATCGCTTATGCATATCCACGCAAACCACCAGCCCTTTCGCGTCGGCCAGTTCGATGATTTCGTCCGCCTCCTCGATCGAAAGACACATCGGCTTTTCCATGACCACGTGCGTACCGTTTCGCAGCGCGGCCAGCGTCACCTCCGTATGCAGGTGATCCGGCGTGACCACGGCCATGACGTCCAGATCGGGAACGTCGCGCAATACGTCCTCCCAGGGTTTTTCTCCCCAATAGGCTCCCGGCTCGCGCCCCGTGGACGCCTTGAAGTTCCCGCGGGCCCGTTCCGCCGATGCCCGAGACCGCGTGGCCACGGCCACCAGATCGAACTGTATTTCGGCCAGGTCCCGCGCCCACCGGTCCAGCCCCACCCGTCCGAGGTTTCCGCTAATTCCCATCCGCTGCAGATCCGCGAATGCCCTCGCGTGTACGTCGCCGCCAAACATCCCCGCGCCGATCAGTGCGATTTTCATCGTGCGCTGCATTCGTTACCTCGCTTTCCCCGTTTGTCGATTTCGTCACCGCAAGCAAAAGGACCTGATTGCCGGCACAAACGTCCGGACCGTCCCGACGACCGCGCGGCCGGGAACGGGCTGTTAGCGCAGGTCATCTCGTAAAAACGGTACCCCTTACGTAGTCCGCGTCGTCAGAGACCAGAAACGCCAGCACCCTGCCGACACCCTCGGGCTTTCCCAGCCCGGCTCTCATTTCCTGCAGGCACCGCCCCTCCAGTTCCGCCTGCTTCTTTAAAACTTCCATTTTCAGCGGTGTTTCGAGGCTTCCCGGACATAGCGCATTCACCCGGATGCCCCTGGGAGCCAGCTGCTGCGCGAGCACCAGAGAGAGGCCGTGTACGCCCCCCTTGCTCGAACCGTAGGCCGCGGACGAACTGCTTCCCCGGACCCCGGCGCCGGATGACACCAGAACCAGCGCCCCTCCGCCGGACCGCTCCAGAACCGGCGCCACGTGTTTGCACAGCAGGAAACTGCCTTTCAGATTCACGTCCAATACGCGATCCCATGTATCCGCTTCGAACAGGTCGACAGGGACCAGCGCCCCTTCGAGAATCCCCGCGGAGTGGATCAGACCATCGATACGTCCGAACGCGTGGACCACGTCCTCCACCATCGCCCGGACGCCGGCCTCCTCCCGTACGTCCACCTCGAAACCGCGGGCGTCACCCCCGGACCCCTCGATTTCGCCAACGGTTGCCGCAACGCCGTCCCGGTTGCAATCCGCAATAGCCACGCGAGCGCCTGCCCGCGCACAACAGAACGACGCCGCGCGGCCGATGCCCGAGGCGCCTCCGGTTACCAGAATCACCTTCTTCTCCAGCAGCATTCCAGCCTCGAGGATCGAATGACGACTGTCGGGCGAGGCGATTTTCCCATCGCCACGCGCAAATCCGGAAGACAACACTTCGGACGGGCCGCGCGTCTCACCGCAGCCCGTTATTCGGCTATTGCGTACAGCGTGTTCCGGGTACCGATGTACAGAACCCTGTCTTTTGCAACGGGTGTTGTGTATACCCCGCTGCCCATGTTGACTTCGTTGATCTTCTCGAGCTTCGCCGATGCCTTGAAAATCATCACGTCACCGTCTTCGTCGCCAATGTAAACCTTACCGTCGGCGACGAACGGCGATCCCCAGATGGCGGCGTAGGCGTCGTAGGTCCAGTGCGGCTTCCCTGTTTTCAGATCCAGGCAATACACGAATCCGCTCAGGTCCGCGGCAAACAACAGCCCGTCGTGGATGGCGACCGTAGACATCGTCCGGTTGAAATCCCTGCCTCCCAGGTGCCAGACCGCATGGGTATCCGTAACGTCGCCCTTTCCGGTTGCGTCAATCGCCCACAGGTGACCCACCCCTTCGCCGTGTTCGGGGTCCTGCCCCACCCCGATAAAGACCTTGTTGTCGTAGATCACGGGCGTGGCGATAATCGCGTTTCGGGTGCCCCGTCCGCCCAGCTCCCACACGGAGTCCTTCGGATTGCAGTCGAACTTCCAGATCAATTCACCCGTTTTCGGCGCCACGGCATAGACCCAGCCGTCCCCGCCCGGAAGGATGACCTGGGGTTGGCCGTCGATCGTTCCGTAGGCCGGGTTGGACCACTGCCCGTGCAGGATATTCGTGCCGGGATAAGCCTTTTCCCAGGCGAGTTTCCCGGTCTTCAGGCTGAGTGCGATGAAACTGGGCGCAAGGGGAGAAGGGATGGCAACGTGCCCCTCGTCCACGCCGTTGCTGGTAATCACGAACAGCAGACCGTCCGCTCCCACGGGAGAACACGTGGCCAGATTGTGAGGGAACACATCCAGCTCATTCATCATGTCGAATTCCCAGACGATATCCACGCCGATTTCACTGGTCACGTCCTCACCCTGGTACGGCCCGTCGTTCTCTGAGTCCAGAAAACCCTCGGTATCCGCACAGACGACGCGGCCCTGGTTGGAAACGTAGTACAGCCGTTCGTCCTGGACAAACGGCGCGGAGCAGATTCCCTGCAAAGGCCAGTCGTTCACCCTTCCGGCGGGCAGCTTCGGATGGGCCGACTGCCACAGGAATTTCCCGTCGGATTCCCGGAACGCCATGATCACGCCACGGTCTCCCCGGATATCGGGGTTTCGTTCGGCGCGGTTGTTCGTCCCCATGAACACCTTCCCGCCCAGCAGTACCGGACCGGCGTAGGACTGCGAGCCGAGGGCGGACTTCCACTTGATATTCCTGCCCGTTGCCGGATCCCAGTCTGCTGGCAGTCCCGTCTCGTCGGACACCAGGTTTCGGGAGGGCGTGAATCCCCACATCGCGGTTTCCTGGGCGCGCACGCCGGAAACCGCCCAGAACGTGACGACGACGATGCTGTATATCCATCCTGATTTCATAGCTGTATTCTTCTCCAGTAATCTCTGTTCGTTTTGTCGCCCATTAGTTGCCCGTTGAAAAATCCCATCCGAACCGAAGCCCGTTCAGTACACGCTTACGTTGTCATAGTAGATATTCGCCGGCGAGTACCCGTAAAGCCCGGGGCTCCCTTCCCGTATAGGCAGCGGGTCCTCCGCCTCGATCGTCCAGGCGTCGGGTTCCGCGTCGCCCCGCTTCCAGACTTTACCCCGGACAAAGGCCCGACCGGCCTCGACGTCCACCCTCATCCTCATGGTATACCACACATCGGGTTCCCATTCGAAGGGGACGCGCTGCACCATCCGCAGATCCGAGGACCACGACCGGACTTCCAGCCGCTGGTAAGCACCCTGCAAGTCAAGGAGGTATCGGTGAGCGATCAGGCCCATGTCCGGCAGCCACCGTCTGCGCCTGCCCCCCATCAGATCGGCCTGGACCGTGTATCCTTTCATATGAGGTGGTCCGATATACAGATTGGACCTGTCCAGACCACGCGCAGCTGGCGGTTTCACCAGGACCTTGTTTCCATCCTGTTCTTCGACCCTGAACCCTCTGCCGCCCCACACCCAGTGACGCGGATTTCCACCCGCAGGGGTCCCTTCGAAGTCCTCCGTCCATGGCAGTGAGGGTACCACCCGCACCCATGACCGCGCGGTCAGCGCCCCGGAGGCGGCAACCACCCACCCGGCCTGTCCGGGATTCGCCGGCGTGAACCGGCCGTTCTCTATCTTTCCCGTCAGTCGGTCGAGGGTCCACTCCGCGTCGACCTCTCCTATCAACCGTCCCAGCGCGTCGTACGCCCGGGCGCTCAGCGTCAGCGTCTCGTCCGATGTCAGTGTCTTCTCGGCCGGCGAGACCAGCAACGAGGCAGGTTCGGCGCGTGACGATGCACGCGGGGACCCTGCATACGGCGTGGATTTTGGCGTGGACGCAGATTCCCTTTCTCCCAGGCAGAACAATCCCGCTTCGGTTGCGAAGTAGACCCGGCCGTATGCGATGGCGACCGAACCGTAGATTTCAGCGGGCCTCCCGCCGGGCATCAGGATCTTTTCCTCGTCCAGAACCTTCGCACCCGCGTCATTCACGTTGAGAATCCGGAATCCGCCGTTGACTTCCGTGACGTATAGTTTGCCGTCCGCCCACGTAGGAGAGCCCTTGCCTACCGTACCGATATTCTGCTCCCAGTACTTCCGTCCGGACTCCGCGTCCAGGCAGTGAACGTTGGCCGAATTGTCGATGACGTACAGACGTCCCGCGTGAAGGGCGGGAGAAGCATACCCTGCCGCGATCCCGTCCTGGCGCCAGATCTCTTTACCGGTTCCCGCATCGAGGCAAACGACCCTGCCCATCGTGGTATTGTCCACGTTCTCTTCGCTGTGGGTCGCGTACACGCGATTGTCAGCCGCAACCGGAGAAGTGTTGATACCCCGTCTGCTCAAGGGGAACCCCCACACCACTTCACCCGTCGCGGCCTTGAACGCGAATATCCCTCCGTTTCCGTTCCCCGCAATCAATAATCTCCGGCCGTTGATGGTGGCCGCGACCGGCGTGGAATATACGGTCAGGTCGGCCTGCCCGCCCCCGCCCGGACGCGCCATCCAGACAGTCTCTCCAGTCCGTTTGTCGAAGGCCATGTACCGGTGGGAGGGCGGGCGGTCCGCCCAGCCCCGGTTTCCCATGCTGATGACCACCAGGTCACCGTCGACCACGGGGGTATGAAGCCTGCCTCCATAGCCCGAAAACCTGTTGAATTCCTCGGTCAACGACCTGGTCCACAGAATCCGGCCGTCACCGTCGAAACACAGGAGCAGACCGTTCACCAGGTGCGCGTACACATTGCCGGTTTCCACGTCGGCGCCCAGATTCGCCCAGCCCAGGCGGTTGAACGTAATGGTGGAATGCCACACATTGAACTTGCGCTCCCATACCAGCCGTCCTGTCTCCGCGTCAAAACAGGCGACGTGTTCCTGCCGGGTTACCCCTTCACCCGTTCTTCCGATCACATAGACCTGCCCGTTGAGAATCACCGGCGTGGACCGGCCGATGAACTCCGACCGCCAGACCAGATTTTCTCCTTCCGGAGACCAGTTGGAAATCAGACCGGTTTCCGGAGACGCGCCGGTCTGCATCGGCCCGCGCCAATGGGTCCAGTCCGATGCCGCGATTGGCATGCACCAACCGATAGACAAGGCGCCGGCTATGCATGCCACGAGCATGCGAGTTTTAGTCCATTTGTACATAATTGTAATGCCCCCGAATTGACTCCTGTCCCCGAAAAATGCCACCATTCATCCGACGATACAGTTCTGCGCGGTTCGCTGTCCTTCGTCACGCTCAGTAGACGCCTAGCGAAACGCGCCCTCCGCAATATCCGATTCACCCACGAATTGCTTGAGATGCTCGATCGCCCTTGCCAGATCGCTCCTGACCCACGGATCTCGCTCCGTCCGCATTGCGAGTTCCAGAACGGCAATGGCCTCCGGCTGTTCGATATGCATGATCGCAACGGCGGCCTGCTGGCGTAACCGTCGGCTGCCGTCTTTGAGGAACGGCACCAGATCGGGAAGCGCTTCACCGGCCCCAAGCATCCCCAGCGCCCAGACGGCCTTGGCCCGCACTTCCGGAACCGTGTCTCTAAGCGCCTGTCGCAAATGGGGAACCGATCCGGGTACGCGGTGCGCGCCCAGATAGGCCGCCGCATCCTCGCGTTCCCGCGGCGTTCCGGACCGGAGCCGCGTAAAGTAATCGTTGTCGCCGCCGCATCCCGACAATCCGAGCGACAATATGAGAACTGCCTTCATGACACGCATTGTTTCAGGGCCGTGTATTGCGCTTTGACCGTACGGTCGATATCCTCATCGGAATGCGCCAGCGAGACAAATGCGGCTTCGAATTGAGAGGGCGCCAGGTACACACCCTGTTCCAGCATCAGACGGAAGTAGCGCGCGAAGGCGTCCTGGTCGCAAGCCACGGCGGCTTCGTATCGTGTCACGGCGCGGTCCGTAAAGAACAGCGTCATCATCGACCCGACCCGGTTCAGGCAGAAAGGCAGCCCGAGCGACTTCAGGTTTTCCCGGAAACCGGCTTCCAGTGCGGCGGATTTTCCCTCGAGCGACTCGTAGGCGCCCGGTTCACGGAGTTGCATGAGCGTCTCAAACCCGGCCGTCATCGCAAGCGGATTTCCCGAAAGCGTCCCGGCCTGCGATACCCCTTTGCCCAGCGGTGAAATGTGCGACATGATCTCCCGCCGGCCCCCGAACGCACCCACGGGCAGGCCACCGCCGATAATCTTTCCGAGCGTGGTCAGATCGGGCGTAATCCCGTATAACCCCTGGGCGCCGCCAGGATGAACCCGGAAACCCGTAATCACCTCGTCGAAAATCAGCACGATACCGTTATCATGGGCGAGCTCGCGCAGCCCTTGCAGGAACCCCTCCGCTGGGGGAATAACACCCATGTTTCCCGCCACCGGCTCTACGATGACCGCCGCGATCTCGTCCGGACTCTCCGCAACGATCCGCCTGACCGCGTCAAGGTCGTTGTAGGTCGCTGTGACCGTACCGGAGGCCGTTCCGGCGGTCACGCCCGGGCTGCTGGGCACGCCCGTGGTCAGCGCGGACGACCCCGCCTGAATCAAAAAGCTGTCCGCGTGCCCGTGCCAGCAGCCTTCGAACTTGATGACCTTCTCCCGTCCGGTATACCCCCTGGCCAGGCGCACCGCGGACATGGTGGCCTCCGTGCCCGAGTTCACCATGCGCACCATTTCCACGCCGGGCACGAGGTCGGTGACCAGCCGGGCCATTTCGACTTCAATTTCCGTGGGTGCGCCGAAACTCGTACCCAACTCGCAGACCCCTTGGAGCGCCTCAACCACCACCTCCGGCGCGTGGCCGAGAATCAATGGACCCCACGAGCAGACGTAGTCTATATATTCTCGCCCGTCCGCATCGTAGACCTTCGAACCGCGTCCACGCGTGATAAAAAGCGGCTGCCCCCCCACCGGGCCGAACGCCCGCGCAGGACTGTTCACCCCGCCTGGAATCACCCGCTGCGCCGTTTCGAATAACGCTGCCGAACGGTTTCCCAAGTAACACTCCCGTTTATGTGTCGGCTGCCGGATCATTCCTTGTTCCACACCAGCCCTAAACAGCCCGTTGAGGAAGTCCATCCGGGCTGCGGCCTGCCCTTGCAGCCGAAATACTGCGTTGCGCTCCCTCGCCGAATCGCAGGATGGGACTCGGTCGCACGCCTTGTCTTCGACCACAATGGCAAGTGTTCTGTCCCGGAAATAGATTGCCGAAATTCGACCGCCGAGTCGCCCGGCTGGCAAGGCGCCTGAGCGAGGCGACCTGCTCACGGTCACCGAGCGAAGGCAACGCCGCCAGACGGGATGAATCGGCGGATGAATGGTGACATATTTCCGGGACGGGACACCATACCTCGCCTGCAGAGCGACTTTCTCAACGGACTGTTAATTTTCGGATTTTGGCAGGCAATGTCAAGTGGCGATTTTTGGGCTTGCGACGCGGACCGCGCGACGTATATTTGGACAACATTCTCGCGGCAACTGCCCGCCATCCGGCTTCGGACCAGACCGTTGGGAGTTCGAGTCCGCTCTGCCGCGCCATCCGGAGCCCCGGTCACCCGATCGGGGCTTTGCCTCCCCGGTCCTGCATGCCAATTGCCAACGATGCGATCCGAATAAGGGGCGCCCGCCAGCACAACCTCCGGGATCTCGATCTCGACATACCCAAGAACCGTTTCGTGGTCATCACCGGGCCGTCCGGCTCAGGGAAATCCTCGCTCGCGTTCGACACGATCTACGCCGAAGGACAGCGCAGGTACGTCGAGGCGATGTCAGCCCACGCGCGGCGGTTCCTGGAGGTGATGGAGAGACCGGACGTGGACAGCATCGACGGACTCTCTCCCGCCGTGGCGATTCAACAGCGCCGCGCATCCGGTAATTCCAGGTCGACGGTCGGCACCCTTACCGAAATCCACGACCATCTCAGAATTCTCTTCGCGCGTGCCGGGCTGCCGCATTGCCCGAACTGCGGAAATCCCGTTGCCTCCCAGACCGTGGGCGAGATTGTCGACACCGCGATGGCGCTGCCGGACGGCGCGCGCCTGCGGATTCTGGCGCCCCGGATTCGAAACCGTAAGGGTCGTTTCGATCAGGAGCTGGATCGTCTGCGGCGCGACGGATATGTGCGTGTGCGAATCGACGGAAACGAACGCGCCCTGGACGAAGAGATACGTCTGGATCCAACGCAATCGCACACCATCGACGCCGTTGTGGACCGTCTGATCGTCCGACCGAAAATCGAACGGCGCCTCGCCGACTCGCTGGAGACCGCCCTTTCCCTATCCGGCGGAATGGTCGCTCTGGACGTCCTCGAAGGCCGCGAGTTGCACTTTTCCACCCGGTTGATCTGCAGAACCTGCGACATCGGTTTTGTGGAACTGGCTCCCCGCCTGTTCTCGTTCAACAGTCCGCACGGCGCCTGCCCGGCGTGTAATGGAATGGGGGTGAGGGCCGATATCGACCCTGACCGCGTGGTCCCGGACGCGCGCCGCTCTATTGCCGAAGGCGCGATTGCGCCCTGGGGCGTCCCCAGGGGCCGTGCGAGGCTCGATCTGCTCGAGCGCCTTGCGGGCCGCTTTCGCTTCGATCTCGCTGCGCCTTTCGCGTCCCTGCCGCCCAAGGCGAGGGAGGCCATCCTGTGGGGCGATCGTTCTCTCGGCTTCGACGGCGTAATCCCTTTCCTGAAAAAACGGCTTGCGGATACCGGGCCGGATGACGCAGGATCCAGGCAGGAGCCGTACGTCCGCACCGTCGACTGTTCCGACTGCGGAGGCACCCGGCTGCGAACGGAGGCCCTGGCGGTCAGAATCGAAGGCAGAAACATCTCGCAGGTGTCGGCCATGAGTGTCGACGAAGCAATCGATTTCATGGATCTCCTTGAGGGGAAACTTGGACCCCGGGACGTCGTTGACCCCATTCTTCGCGAGATCCGCAATCGGCTGGTCTTCCTGAGCGAGGTGGGCGTGGGCTATCTCGCCCTTGAACGAAGTGTTGCCTCGCTCTCGGGCGGCGAAACACAGCGGATCCGCATGGCCACGCAAATCGGCGCCCGCCTGTCCGGCGTGCTGTACGTTCTGGACGAACCCAGTGTCGGGCTGCACCCCCGGGATAACCGCAAGCTGATCCATACGCTTGAAATGCTCCGCGACCACGGCAATACCGTTCTGGTGGTCGAGCACGACCGGGAAACCATGCTGGCCGCGGATCGTCTGATCGACCTCGGTCCGGGAGCGGGCGAGCAGGGCGGCGAACTCATGGCCGAGGGCACAGCCCGGGAAATAATGGCCGCAGGTGAGTGCGTCACGGGCGCGTATCTCTCCGGGCGGAAGACGATTCCCCCACCGCCCGACAGACGGAAACCCACCGGCCGGATCGTATTGAAGGGCGCTCGAGGGCACAATCTCAAGTCCATTGACGTTTCCCTCCCGCTGGGCGTACTCGTATGCGTCACCGGCGTGTCCGGATCAGGCAAGAGCACCCTGATCAACGGGACACTCTTTGCGGCGCTGGCGAGCAGGCTGCACAACGCTTCGGCCACACCTCTCGCGCACGACGGTATCGAGGGCCTTTCCCTGATCGACAAGATCATTCGAATCGATCAGGCGCCGATCGGCCGCACACCCAGATCGAATCCCGCCACCTACACCGACCTCTTCTCTGACATCCGCGATCTCTACGCGCAGCTGCCGGAATCAAGGGTTCGCGGCTATACGCCGGGCCGTTTCAGCTTCAATCTGAAGGGCGGGCGCTGCGAGCCCTGCCAGGGCGACGGCCTTCGGCGGATCGAAATGCATTTCCTTCCCGACGTCTATGTGACCTGCGACGCCTGCGGCGGAAGCCGGTACAACAGGGAGACCCTGGAAATCCGCTACAAGGGCTGTTCGATCGCCGACGTTCTGAACATGACCGCGGAAAGGGCGCTCACTTTCTTCAGGGATATACCGGGCGCAAGCCGGAAACTGAAGACGCTTGCGGAGGTCGGCCTGGGATACATCCGGCTGGGCCAATCGGCAACCGCCCTCTCCGGAGGCGAGGCCCAGCGCATAAAACTGGCCGCTGAACTTTCCCGTGTGGCAACCGGAAAAACCATGTATATTCTGGACGAACCGACAACCGGGCTGCACTTTGAGGACATCCGGTCGCTCATTGCGGTGCTTGACCGGCTGGTGGATAAGGGCAACTCCGTCATTGTGATCGAACACAACCTGGATGTGGTGAAAAGGGCGGACTGGATTGTCGACCTCGGTCCGGACGGCGGCGATTCCGGCGGCCGGATCATTGCCGAGGGTCCCCCGGAGCGTATTGCCGCGGCGCCCGCGTCCCACACGGGCCGCTTTCTCAAAGAGGTGATCGGGAGATGATCCGCATCGATTTCGGCACGCTGTACGAATTTGAACGGGAAGACAACAGCAGGCGGCGTGAAAACCGGAAAAAAATCCAGGACTTTCTGAGCCTGTGTGAAACGCACGAGGCCACGATCGTCGAGCAGCGGGACTGGAACACGCGCGACCTCATCCACTTCCTGGGAATCTCGCCGAATCTGGTTTTCACGATCACGATTTCGGAAAAATACCTGGGCGTTCAAACCAGTCAGATCCGCGAGAAATTCCAGACCTTCCGTGCCGAATACGTCTCCGTTCCGGACCGGCAGGCGATATCTCTCGAGCAGCCTCCCGCGGAAAAACTGGGACTGCACGACGTCGTGAACTGCTCGTCTTGCGGGAAGAACACGCCCTACGACGGATACTTCCAGCACTGCGTGCGCTGCGGCGAGAAGCTGGATACGATGGTGAAGTCCTGCAAGACCTGCAACAACGGCGTCCTGTATCATCCCTCGTACGACTGCTGCCCCGTCTGCGGCGGCGATCTGCAGCCGGATTACGACAGCCCCCCTCTGAACGAACTGGACCCCCACGGCCTGATCTGGGGCATCTCGAACAAAGAAGAAACCGCCGAAGAAGGCGAAGACCTCTTCGGCGGCAGTGGCCCGCTCGGGTGAAGTTGACCATTTCAACCGCATTGACGTTGTTTCTGTGTACACTATAGTCTATCTGAACCAAGCGGTTTAAGGAGAAGGGTGTTATGGGATTAAAGAAGAAGAGACTCACCCTGGACCTCGAGCCGACATTTCAGCGCAGGCTGAAGGTGGTCGCGACGCTCAAGGGTGTGACGATGCGTCAATACTGCTATACGGCCATCGATAGAGAATTGTCTCAAGATGAAGCAAGGGGCATCACGGGTTCTGCCTCCGGTTGGTCCGATGCGGATCGGTTCGAGGAACTTCAGAAGAAGCACTTCGGAGACAGGGTGCTCACCGGCAGTGGCGCCGTGTTCATTCGGGAAGCACGTGATGCCAGGGACGCCAGACTGAAGGGTGTGGAAGCCCGATGCCTCTGAACTGTAATGTGAATACCTGACACTGCCTCCGTTGGCGAGCAGCCTCTCCAAGGAATTGAACCTGCTTATAGGCGGGATGTTAAAGGGCGGCGTAACCATTTACGACAAGGCGATGGACTCGAGATTTCTGGATCCATTGCTGCAGCCTGATCTTGGGGGCAGTTATCACCGACTGTTTGATGGTGGGCACACCATCAGCGGGGCCTTCAGCGCTGCCCGGGATGCATTGCCTGACGACACCATTATCCAAGAAACTCTGGGAACCCTAAGTGGACTCCTCAATGACGTAACGACAATCAGAGGACTTCCTCTGGCGAACTGGAACAAGGAAACCTTTGATAACGTCTCGGGTGCACTTGAATCGACGTTCCACATACCCAGGGAGTGGTTCTACGACCTCAATACTTACGACTCGGCAGAACTGCTCGCCGGTACGGTGGGTGCAGTCGCTCTGATCTTCAATTGGAACAGGGCCGACACTGAAACCTTCGCCAAGATGGTAGGCGGAATGGGATTGTCTGCCGCCTTCAGTGCAAACCCGCTGTTACTGTTGTTAACCCTGGTTGCTCTTGCCAGGTCCTTACAGAATACACGTCAGACGGGGGAGTATACCGAGTTCGTGGATGGTCAGTTCAAAGGCGTCACCGGTGCGGGGTCGACACTGACGGCGGTTGGGCTGGTAGGAGTCGCAGGCGGGCCCGCGGGCCTGGCGTTGCTCGCCGGTCTCACGGCCGGCATTCTGGTCAACGCAGCGACGAAGAACGTGAGCATCGTCGAGGTAAGTCAATACGCGGCTGCTGAGGCAATGGCGCTCGCAACCAAGGTGAAGGCTATGGCCGGGCGGCATACCCTTTGTTCTCAAGTCCCCGCGCCGGGTTCGTAGACGAAATTACTTTCGGCGTCTGCAAGCGCGGGGAGTTCGAGGTCCTTCCCTGACAGGATCGGATCGGAAACCGGCCAGTCGATGCCGACGGCCGGATCGTTCCACAGAATGCCCCGGTCGAGGTCCGGCGCAAACTCCGCCGTGACCTTGTAGACGAATTCCGCCTCGTCGCTCAGCACGCAGAACCCGTGCGCGAAACCCTCCGGAACGTAGAACATCCTGAAATTCCCTTCCGACAGCACAACCCCCTCCCACTTTCCGAATGTGGGCGCATTCCTTCGGATATCCACGGCCACGTCGAACACCTCGCCCTTGACCACCCGCACCAGCTTGCCCTGCGCCTTCGGTTGCAGTTGATAATGCATTCCCCTCAGAACGCCCCTCACCGAATGGGAATGGATATCCTGTACGAACTCGGCGGCAATCCCGTTGGCCTCGAAATCCGACTTCTTGTATGACTCCATCAGAAAACCGCGACTGTCCTCGAAGACACGGGGTTCAACCAGAATGAGGCCGGGAATTCCCAATCTTTGGAACCGGAACGGCATACAGTTTCCTTTCCCGGAGAGATTCGCACGACGAGGATTACGACCGCGCGGACGATTCCTGCTTCCATCCTTCCTCGTCCACGTCCAGGCGCTTCAGCAGAGGCTCCCACCAGGCCCGGTTGTCGGTGTACCAGAGTACCGTCTCCTTGAAACCCCGCTCGAATGAAATTTCCGGACGCCATCCGAGTTGCGTGCGCAGCTTTTTCGAGTCGAGAAGGTATCTGCGGTCGTGTCCGGGGCGGTCCGGAACGTAGACTTTGTGAGATCCGTCCAATCCCAGTACATCCAGTATGGTGTCCGCGATCGTCTCGACGTCCACCTCAACGCCGCTGCCGACGTTGTACGTTTCCCCGATCTTTCCCCGTTTCAGGATCAGGTCGATCGCCCGGCAGTGGTCCTCCACGTGCAGCCACTCCCGTCTGTTCCGGCTGCTCTTGTAGAGCGTCATCTTCTTTCCGTCAAGCAGCTGTGTGACGAACAGCGGGACCACCTTTTCCGGAAACTGATACGGCCCGTAGTTGTTCGCGCAATTGGAAATCGTAACCGGCAATCCGAACGTGAGGTGGTACGCCCTTACAGCCAGATCTGCCGCCGCCTTCGATGCGTTGTACGGCGTACGCGGCTGATACGGGTCGGTCTCCGAAAAGCTCGCTTCCGAATCCAGTGGCAGGTCCCCGTAGACCTCGCAGGTGGAAATGTGGTGGAACCTGGGCACGCCGGCGTCGTGAGCCGCCTGCAGGAGGCGCTGGGTTCCCAGCACATTGGTTTCGAAGAAGACGCCGGGATTGACAACCGCGCGGCTGTTGTGCGACTCGGCGGCGAAGTTCACGATGGTGTCCGGCCTGTGCTGCTCGAGAAGATCCCGTGTCAGCCCATAGTCGCCGATATCGCCCTGGACGAATTCATACCTGCCGGGATAGATCTCGGCCACGTCGGCCAGGTTTTCCGGATTTCCGGCATAGGTGAGGAGATCGTAGTTGACAACGCTGTCGTCCGGGTATCTGGACAGCCAGTACCGAATGAAGGTGGCGCCGATGAACCCCGCCCCGCCCGTCACGAATATCCCGCCCATAGTGGTCCCCTATAAGAACAAAAGCCCCGTTAATGCCAGGTACGCCCCGTATATCGCAAGCAAGACGAATCCCTCGATTCGAGTCATACGGTAGCCTGTGCGCATCATGATGAGCATCGCAAAAACGATCACCAGCATCGCAGGAAACGAAAAGTGGATTACTTTCTGAGTCACCACGAGCGGATTCACCACCGCGGACGCTCCGGCGATCCAGCAGATATTCAGGATATCCGCACCCAGGATATTGCCGACCACGATCTCGCCGTGTCCTCTCCTGGCGGCCGTCACCCCGGTGGCGATCTCCGGCAGCGACGTGCCGATGGCGATCACCGTGAGCGCAATCACCGCTTCGCTGACGTCCAATGCCTCGGCGATGACCACGGCGGATTCCACGATAAAATGACTGGATATCAGCACCCCGACCAGCCCGATGCAAAACCAGAGCATCAATGTGCCGAGACCTCGCCCCTCAATGGAAGCCTCGATCTCCTTCAGCTCCTCCATCCGGTTCCCTTCGGCCTGGGAGGAGCGACGGCGCGTTACATAGGTAAAGACCGTGTATGCCACGAAGAGGAGCAGCAGAACGCCGCCCTCGAGCCGATCCAACGTTCCGTCAAACGCCATCGCGTACGCGGCCAGATCCACGACAATCAGGAAGATCCCTGTCGTCCACAGCAGATATGGATTGATGAGGATGGGCGACCCGGCCACGAGAACGCCCAGCGCGAGCGCAACGCCGTCGTCCACAATCACCGACCCGATGGCATTGCCCAAAGCCATTTCGGGATGGCCCTCAAGCGCGGCAAGCACGGAAACGGCCAGTTCGGGTGAGGTCGTTGCCAGGCTCACCAGTACGATGCCGATCAGCATCTTCGGCACATTCAGGTACTCGGCAATCCCAACGGCGCCATCCACAAACCAGGACGCGCATTTGGAAAGCACCACGAAACACAGCGCCAGAACCCCGACCGCAACCGTTATGCTCATATAAAGAGAACCCCTAATCAATTTGGACAGACGCTCATCACCAGGCCCGTACAGCGGGACTTCGACGGCAGCGGCCGAACGCGCGGCTCATCTGCCGGCGACCCGCGCGACCCAGATGCTGAATTCGTAGAGCAGCACCAGCGGCAGCGCCATCATCAGCTGTGAGATCGGATCCGGAGGCGTGAGCAGCGCCGCCAGGACAAAGCCGATCACCACTGCGTACCGCCGCCCCCGGCGCATCCGCTGTGCAGTCAGCAGGCCGATCCGGCTCAAGAAGAATGCCGCGACCGGCAGTTCGAAAACGACGCCGAAGGCAACCAGCAGTCGCAACACGAAACCGATGTAGAAGCCGATGTCGAACTGGGGATCGACGCCGGTCCCTTCGCCAATCAGAATCAGGAATCGAAACGACAGCGGCACCACGCTCAGGTATGCGATGGCGCCTCCCAGGACGAAACAGATCGACGACGAAAAGACAATAAAAGATACGTACCGCCGTTCGGTTGTCAACAGTCCGGGCGCTACGAAAATCCACAATTGATACAGGAGAACCGGCAGCGCCAGCACCGCGCCGCCGACAAGGGCAATCTGAAGTTTGACGAGAAACATCCCCATCGGTTTCAAATAGATCAGCTTGACCGGCGGCTCAACCGGCGCCACGCCCAACAGCTTCATGACCGGGGTCGCTTCCCTGACCGGCAACACCAGCCATCCCAGAATCGTGTCGCCAAAAATTCCGCAAATCACGGCGCCGACAACCAGTGCCGCCAGCCCCTTCAGCAGACGCCAGCGGAGTTCCTCCAGATGGTCCAGAAAGGGCATCGGTCTGTCGTCGGCCGCCGGAGACGGTTCAGGCGCGCGTTCTGCAGACGTGTCGGTGCCGGGGGGCAGAATGGAATGCTCTGCATCTGCAGCATGACGGCGGAAGGCCATCAATACCAGAATCGCGCCCAGTACCATGCAGAGTTGCGCGAACAGGTCTCCGTGCTTCGTATAGAACGTCTTCGCAGTTCGCGGCGTCACCCCCTGCGTCAATACCGCCGGATGGAAGATTCCCGTCGTGCCCGATTTCCGTCCATAGGCGTCGATGAACGTGGAAACGCCCGTGTTCGCGCAGCGTACCACGTCACGCCGGTTCTCGATGGCGCGAAACACCGCCGCCTCGGCATGCTGATAGGGTCCGGAGGTCCGGCCGAACCAGCCATCGTTGGTGATGATAACCAGGAATTCAGCGCCCAGGTCCACAAATGACCTGACGAATCCAGGAAAGACCGAATCGTAACAGATCAACGCGGAGAATCGGGCGTCGGGGCCGTCAAAGACCGTACGGGTCTCTCCGGAATCCCAGTTGCCCCCGACGAATCCGCCGCCGGTGAACCGGATTTTTCTCAAAAAGGGTAGTAATTCCGGGAATGGGGCCCGTTCGCCGAACGGCACGAGGCGAGTCTTGTCGTAGTATCCGGAGATCCCTTTTCCGGGCACGAACAGAAAAGACGAGTTGAACACCTTCACCGGGTCGCCAGCTTCCAGTCTGTATGCGCCCGTGTACAGGTAGATCCCGAGCGAGTCCACCATCGCCTGCACCCGCTCGCGATGGTGCCGGTACAGTTCCCCTTTCAGATAGCCGACCGCCGTCTCCGGCCACACAACGAGATTCGCACCCTGCCCCGCTGCCTCCGCGGTCATCGGCTTCAGTTTGCCGAAATTGTATTCGAATCCCCGGTATTCCTTCGCCACCGGCGGCATATCCGGCTGGACCAGGCCCACCGCCACGGCCTGTTCGTCCGGATCGTCCTTCAGCGCCAGATACCCGTTCGCCGCCGGTCCCGCGAAAAGCACGGCCAATGCGGCTGCCCACACCCGGCGGCGCGCCCGGTTCCTCCAGAGCATCATTATGCTCAGATTGACAAGCACAATCCAGAACGACACCCCGTACACGCCCGTCACTTCCGCGTACTGGATCAGCCACAGATAGGCGGTCTGCGAGTTTCCAAGAACCACCCAGGGAAACCCCATGTCTCCCAGCGAGTTGAAATACTCGAACGCGACCCAGAGGAAGGGCGCGCTCCACGTCCCCGCAATGCCGTACCGCCTGACTGCGCGGGCGAACGTCCACAGGAACAGACCGCGGAACAGGGACATGTAAATTGCCGCCCCGGCCATGCCGGGCGGCGTGATCGATCCGATCCAATAGAGTGTCGTACCGTAGAAAAATATCCCCTGGACGAACCCGGCGCCAAAGGCCGCCCAGCCGCGCAGCCGTTGCGCCGAAAGCAGAAGCGGAATCAGCGCGACGTAAGACAGAAAACCGAACGGCAGGGGTGGAAATGCCGCGCCAAGGACAAGGCCTGATACCGCCGGAAACAACACCATCAATTTCCAGTCCGTGCCCTGTCGCGCTTCGGTCATCGTACCGCTTCCTCCGAACCCGCCTGCCGGAACTTTGCCCGCAGCTTCTAAAGATTCAGGCTGGGTTAAAGAAAAACCGGTTGGCCGCGAGCAGTGTGTCCCGCCAACCGGTATGGTTGAACCCAACCCTGAAAACACGTTAGAATATAAACGAATAGACCCTTTTGTCAAACCGGTACCATGGCCTCCCGCTCGCTTGACAAGTCAGCGTGTTTTCCATAATTTCCGTCCACCTTTCGCCGGTCTTCAACCCCTTTGAAACGGTCTCCTTCCAATGCTCCCTCATCTTTCCACGGAGCTGGACAATCTCAAGTCCCGCGGGCTCTATCGCAACCTCCATCTGGTGGGAGGTGCGCAGGGTCCCAGGGTCCGCATCGACGGCAGAGAGCGTCTCCTCTTCTGCTCCAACAACTACCTCGGGCTTGCAAACCACCCGGTCCTCAGAGAGAGCGCGTACGCCGCGCTCCGTGCGTATGGGTCGAGCGCGGCGGCATCCCGGCTGATTTCCGGAAACATGGAACCGCATCGGACACTGGAACACAGGATCGCCCGTTTCCTGGGAACTGAATCCGGACTTTGCTTTCCCACGGGCTATATGGCGAACCTGGGCGCTGTGAGCGCGCTTATCGGTGAGGCCGATGCGATTTTCAGCGACCGCCTGAACCATCGCAGCATCATCGACGCGTGCCGGCTATCCCGGGCGAAGACCTTCGTCTATCGCCACCGGGACGTGGACCATCTGGACCAATTGCTCCTGACCGAACGCGAGTACCGGCGACGGCTGATCGTCACCGACGGGCTGTTCAGCATGGACGGAGACCTTGCGCCCCTCCCCGACCTCGTGGAGGCAGCGGACCGGCACAACGCCATCCTGATGGTTGACGACGCCCACGGGACCGGGGTCCTGGGTGCTTCCGGCCGGGGCACACACGAACACTTCGGCATCACGCAAGGCATCGACGTTCTGATAACCTCCGGCAGCAAGGCCCTCGGCGCGTACGGCGGCTTCGTCGCCGGAAACGCGGAACTCGTCGACCTGCTGATCAATCGGGCGCAGGCCTTCATCTACACCTCGGCCCTGCCGCCCGACGCCTGCGCGGCAGCCACGGCTGCCTTGGAACTAATCGAAACACTTCCGGAACTTCGGGAAGACCTCTGGCGTAACGTCCATACCGTACAAAACGCCCTGACTGACCTCGGCTTCGATATCATGGACTCGCAATCCCAGATCGTTCCGGTCCTTATCGGCGACGCGGAGCGTACCATGGCAATTTCGAACCGTCTCTTTGAGGAGGGCATCTACCTCAGCGGCATCCGGCCGCCAACCGTTCCCGATGGCGAGAGCCGCCTCCGGCTCACGCTCATGGCCAACCACAGCGAGGTTGAAATCAACCGTCTCATCCAGGCGATGGAAGATGTCCGTGCGGCCTTTTTTTAGTATCCTCGCCGGCATCTTCGCGCTGCACCTCGTTCCCGCGCCCTCGAACCCGGCGACCCTTAACGGCACGGTACGGGACAGCGCATCGCGCGCGCCATTGCCGTACGCCACGGTCATCCTGCCGGAACTCAGGCGCGGGGACCATACCGACCTCTATGGACGCTTCGCGGTTTCCGACCTTCCTGCCGGCCCCATTCTCATTCGCGTCTCGTATGTGGGTTACCGGACCGCATCGCGCGAGATCATCGTGCCCGACGCCGCGGATCGACGTCCGGACATCCTGCTCTCCCCGTCTCCATTAACCCTAAAATCCCACGTGGGCATGCCGCGCCCGTCCCTGGAAGACGTTCTCGAAGGAATCGGTCGGGAACCACGAGAAAACGTCTTCCACACGCGTTACACGGATCTCAAGTCATATCGGTTCGCATTAGGCGGGACGCAGACCCTGTACGCCGATGACCGGGCAGGCGCTCACGTCCTGGCGCAGATCGAATTCGACGGTCGTGGATATTATCGGAACCCCGGCCGGATCGCCCAGGACATCACGGCGTACCGGTCGCGTCACGCACCGGCGCAGCGGTTCGGCATGCATCCCGGCGTCATCGTCAATATCCGCAGCGGCCGCCTCAACGGACGCGATTTCGACGTGGGTCCCCTGCCGCTGGAGTGGGACGCACGGAGGGACTATCGCTATCGTCTGGTCAGTACGGTACAGATGGGCGACGTGGCCGTGCACAAGATTCACGTCAAACCAAGAAAAAAAAGACGCCCCGGACTTGAAGGGGCCATCTGGATTTCCGCAAACGACTTCTCCCTGGTCGGCTACGACCTGCGCCTGAACAAAAGGGGCCGAAAACCGCTCGGCGTCAAGGAACTGCGCACCTATCAGCAAAACGCGCTGTACTACGACCGCTACTGGCTGCCGGTTCTGCAAACCGTGCGCATTACGACCGGCTCCGGCGCCCTGGCCGAACAGACCACGCGCATCGGCGGCTATTCGCTGAACCCCGTGCTGCACGACTCCCTGGTCAATCGGGACCCCTTTTCGATACGTCCGGATGCCACCCGGCGCGGCGCCGCCTACTGGAAAGCCCGGGAAGACAGCCTGGAGACCGCGCAGCGGCAGGCGGTGCAGACGCTGCTCGAAACCAATACGGTTCCCCATGGGTGGAAACGCCTGTTGAGTCAATAACGGGTCGGCAGGGCGGGCGGCGCGCCGGGTAACCGGATAGGTTTTCGGATCGGGCTTCCAGGGACAGTGCCCGACCGAGACCAGACAAGGAGCAACAGATGCGGCAACAAACCACCGCACCGGAAGCGCTGAACCGCATCCGGGTTGTCCTGGCAGGCACCAAGGAGCCCGGTAACATCGGGTCGGTGGCGCGCGCCATGAAGAATATGGGACTTTCGAGGCTCTACCTTGTGGACCCGCCGGACCACACGTGCGGCGACGCCCGAAAGATGGCCCACGGCTCGGGTGAGGTGCTCTACGGGGCCACCGTCTGCGAATCGCTTGAAGAGGCCCTTTCCGGCACGGTACTCTCGGTGGGGACGACCCACAGGAAACGGGAGCACCTCGACGTCATGTACGGACCGCGGAGTGTGGCGGAGAAGCTGGTCTCCCTGCCCCTGGACAAGGAAGCCGCCCTCGTTTTCGGACGGGAAGAGAACGGCCTGACCAATAACGAACTGGGCCTGTGCAGCCTGATCGCCAATATCCCCACCGCACACCGATACCCCTCGCTGAACCTCTCACAGGCCGTCCTCATCTTCGGCTATGAACTCTACCGCGCGGCGGCGAAGCCGGGCGAGCAACCGGAACTGGACCTGCCGACCTTTGAAGAGATGGAATCCCTCTACGCCCACCTCGGCTCCGCGCTGGACAAGCTGGGCTTTCCCTCCGACTACATGCCCAAAGCCTTCCCCCGTTCCATCCGGCGTCTCTTCGGCCGCATCTCCATGGATCGTCGGGACGTTGCCACCATGCACAGAATCTTCCGCCAGATCGACAAATTCGTCGCCGTACACAAATCGGACGCGGAATCATGATGATCCCGCGTCCCAGTTCGTGCTCCCCACGTGCTCCGGAATGAATCGAACCTTAGTGCGATGCTGCTCCTTGACGCTGACGCCTGATTCTCCGCTATTTCCCCGCAACTCTGCTGCGCCGTTCCATCAGTACGACGTCCCGCCAGGTCCCGTTCAGTTTACCCAGCCGCTCCTGGCGGCCCACTTCCCGGAATCCGAATGCCTTCTGAAGCGCGATGCTGGCGGCGTTCTCCGGGAACACCCCGCCCTGGAGCGTCCAGATTCCCTCGCGTTCAGACGTGGCGACGAGATCCAGCATCAGGGCCTTGCCGACCCCTCTTCCCCTGAACCCGGATCCGACGTACACGCTGACTTCCGCGACTCCCGATTGGGCGCACCGGGTGGAGACCGGACTCAGGGCGGCCCAACCTGCAATCTGTCCCTCTACCCGGGCGACAAGCCGGCATGCCTCAAGATGGCTTCTGTCCCAGGCGTCCCAATCGGGGACTTCCGCGTCGAAGGAAGCGTGTCCCGTGGCGATGCCGTCCTGGAGAATCCGGCGCACGGTTTCCCAGTCGGCCGGCGTCATTGGCGTGACGATCGGTTCCATTGGCGGATTCCCTGTCACATAGCAATCAAAGGCGATGTGGAAGGTACCGGAAGAGATGTGTCTGCCATTGCGACAGGGGGCTCCTGCCGGTCCTTTCGTAGAACGCCAAGGAATCACGCGCATCCATGGCCTGAGCGCGTCGTAACGGATTGCAGAATTCGTATCCCAGTCCTCCCCTTGATTCCTCTCTCGCGTACACCTTCAGACAGTTCAGAAGATCGGATCGCCGGAGATCGAATGGAACGCACTCGCTTCTGGCCAGGACTCCCTCGTGGAAGAACCCGGGGACGTCGCGCTCCAGCCCCGCAATCCTCCGTCGACCGTATTGATACGAAATGCTCAGAAAGACCCGGCCGCCGTCGCGCAGAAACTCCCTGGCGCCCCGAAGGACCGTCCGTCTATATCCGAATCCGTCATCATCGTCGCTCGAGATCGGGTTGGCGATCATGAAATCCGCGCGTCCCTTCAAGGCATCGAGCGAACGTCTGTCACCATCCGCGAAAGGCGCGTACGAATCCGACCGCATGAACTTGACTTTCTCTTCAACGCCGTTCAACCTGGCGTTCCTCCGGGCGACGGACACGTTGGATTCGTCGATTTCCAGCCCGACAACGCGGGTTACCCCGGACGTCCGCGCGGCCATGATGGACAGGCAGCCGCCGCCGCTTCCCCAGTCGATGCCGGTCCCCTCGAGCAGGTGTCCGTGGCCGGCGATCGCTTCAATGGAAATCATACTGGCCGGCGTGATGGGTGTCGTACCCGGAGGATGCATGAGCGTGATCTCGCCAATGCCACCCGTGATCTCGTCTCCAAGCGTCGTCTCATTGCTCTTTCGCAGATTAGGGTCATCGCTTTCTGAAGCAGTTCGTTTGTTTCTCCTGCGATTCGCCATCGATTTCATCCCCCATATGAATTGGGAACTACATAGCAAAGTAAAAACGGCCCCTTGGCAGACTGAGCCGAGGGGCCGTTCTGTATTGTGAATACGACGAAAAAACGGTATATTCTGGTAACGAAACGACCCGCCCGGTCGTGAGGGACCGAGCGGGTCAGAACAGTGGGGCCGCTCTTGGGCTGAGCCGACAAAAATAAGGGGGGTGTCTGGTGACGACTGCTGGCTTGCGACCCGCCAGTCCCGGGTTCGATTCCCGGACCCTCCACCATTTTATCGGATCGTTCGGCTCCACCTATTGAAGACAGAATTTGAGCAACGCCGTCATCCGTCCTCACGTATATGGTAACGAAAAACGGGTGCGGAAACAAGAGGGAAATACCATGACGCTCCTGGAGGTGGTCGATGCATTCTCGAATGACGACGTAGCAGAGCAGTGGTTCGTCAGGCAACGATGGCCGGACGGCGTGCGCTGTCCGAAGTGCAACGGCGACCGTGTGACCAGCCAGAGCAGCCACCCGACCATGCCGTTTTACTGCCGGGCTTGCCGGCGATTCTTCAGCGTCAAAACCGGGTCGGTTATGCAGGCGTCCAAGCTCGGATATCGCAAGTGGGCCATTGCCATCCACATGTTGACCACGAACCCGAAGGGCCGGTCCAGTCTCCAGCTGGCAAAGGACCTGGGTGTGACACAGACGACGGCCTGGTATCTGTCTCACCGCATCCGTAAGGCTTGGACGACCGACGTCGCCCGGTTCGGCGGTCCTGTCCAGGTTGACGAAGCCTACTTTGGCGGTAAGGAAAAGAACAAGCACCGAAAGAAGCGGCTCGGTGTCCGTGGCACCCAGGGCAAGGTTCCGGTCGTGGCCGTCCTGGACACTGAGACCAATCAGGTCGCCGCCCGGGTTATGCCAGACGCCACCGCGGAACAGATCCGGAAGTTCGTTCACCACCACACCCGGAAAGGCAGCACGATCTACTCGGATGAGTCCACCGTCTACAACGGCCTGAAAAACCGGGGCCATGCGACCGTCAATCATTCCAAGGGTGAATATGGACGCGGGTTGGTCACCACGAACTCGATGGAGTCCTTTTGGGCATTGCTCAAACGCGCTTATTGCGGAACCTTCCATTGGATGAGCCCCAAACATATGCACCGCTACGTCTCCGAATTTGCCGGCCGACACAATGCCCGGACGTTGGACGCTCAGGAGCGGGTCGGCGTCCTCGTCCAGGGCATGGCCGGCAAACGTTTGACCTACGCTCAGCTCACGGCTTGACCCGCTTCGACTGGGTTTCGGCTTCTCTGTCCGTCCGAAACAAGGCCCGGGCCACGTTCTCCGGAGAGTCCGGGATCTGGACCTGTTTTTGTAGCATCTTCTTGGTCGGCCGCTTTTTGGTTTGTTTCTTTTTCATCTTTCCGTCCTTTCTACTTCCTGTTCCTCACACCCGGTAAAGGCCTGGGTGGCATATTGGACCGCTTGAATGACTTCGGTTTATCATAACGGACCGTCCTGATCTGCTCGGATTGCCATTGCTTGGGCGGCTTCCTCCCCGACGCCAGAAACGACGCCGCAACACCGATCGGTCCCAAGAACGCCCCTACGGCAAACCATTGTGCCGTCGAGGACGACCCTCTTGTACTGCTTATGAAACTGGCAGCAAAACCACATAAAAGCCATACGATAACTGCCAGCAAATACTCCGCTTCCATACAGCCCCCCGCGTGTGTCTTCCACCGTTGACAGTTATGGCACCCCGGTTACAGGGTGCCGGGTAGTGTGAACGACCACGCAGGCTAATGCTGCGGGAAGGTCCTGCTTATTCGCCAAGCTGTAGGGAGCTACCCTCCAGCCGGGTATTGTTGGCTATTGTATTCGGCAGGCTACCCGACACATCGGGGCCCGCTGGTCGTTGACAATTCCAATATACCAACCAAAACCATAAAAAAGCAACCGAATATCAAGACTTTTTTGGGGTTGACTCCTGTCATTTACTTTGCTATGTAGTTCCCATATGAATTCATCCATCTGCCGTCAAATTCTGACTAACCCACGGTACCGTCGTTTCGTCGATGGATGCAAAGCAGGTTCCCCCACGGGTCCTTGATCCAGGCCATCCGGCAGCTTCCGCTGTCGGACGGCTCCATCACGATTTCGACGCCCTTCGGGCGCAGCTCCTCCACGGCCTCGTCCACGTCGTCCACCGCAAGCGCGATGCCGGGTCGTCCCGCCTCCTCGTCCCACCGCACCAGCGCCAGGCTGACCGGACGGGTGTCGAATTCAGTCCACGCGTCCTGGCTACCGTCCCCCTTGATCACTCTGTCGTTGATGAAATCCTGATCCAGCCCCAACACTTCGCGATAGAATCGAACCGCCTTTCTCGTATCGGTCACGTGAGAAATTACGAAGTCGATCGCTTTGACCTTCACGTGTCTCACCCTCCGCCTGTGACGTTGCGTCTCGCAGCGCGCCGGCAATCCTCAGCTCTTCAGCTTTTTCTCCATCACAATAACGTCCCGCAAAATCCCGCAAGACAGCCGTTCCGGAGACCGGCCGGCCTCTGTGTATCCGTTGGCGCGGTAGAAGCGGGGCGCCGCAACATTGTATTCCGTATAACAAAGCCGTACGGTGTGATGTCCAGCGAGCTGGATTTCCTCCTCGGCCACCTGCAATAGCGTTCTCCCGATGCCACGTCTCTGGAAGGAGGGATGTACCCACAGATCGGCGATTTCGCGGCCGTCGGTGCTCGTCAGGCCGAGAATTCGGGACCCCTGCTCCGCGACCGTGACCTTCGGCCAGATTTCCGAAAACCTCTCGCCCTCGGAATCCGCTTCGATCCAATCCCGTACAACCTGAATCGGCGCCAGTTCGCAGTTTCCGGAAAGCCAGGACCGCTGCGCCAGGTCTATGAGCCCCGGTACGTCCGTCTTAATCGCACTGCGGGTTGTAATTGCAAGTTTCATCGTCATTTGCCCGGGGAACGGAAAATGGGAAACATTCACGCCGATGCCTTACGCGAATGGTCAGAAGCTGCACTCGCACCTTTACACGATAGCAGACGTCACTGCAAGTTTCGTCTCAATTCGAGGGAAAAAGGAAAGGATTAGACGTCGCAGCAAGAAGTAGACGCATCGGCGAAGAGGCGTGCTTTAGCGGCCTCGAGCACAGCTACGGCCGCCTCTCGGGAAACGGAGGGAAAGTCATTCAGAAAGTCATTGAGAGAAGAGACACCCTCGAGGTAGTCAAATAAATTTCGTACCGGTACCCGGGTTCCCTTGAAACACAGTACCCCACTCATGATTTCCGAGTCGCGGCTGACGTAAATGCCTTCCATTGGGACCACCAAACTCGGAATCTCTTCAGGTTCGCTGAGACACCGGACACAGATACCAAAATGAAACGAATTGCATATTACAATCAAACAGTGTAAGGTGGTTCAGTCTGGCCTGTCGCAGGACTGATGGAAATTAACGGCACAAATCGCTCATTAGCAGTGCTCTACAGAATTCTTGGTCTTGTCCACGTCGGCAGAAGGGTGTTTTCGCGTATCCACAGAATCAAGCTAAAGATAGCAATTTACCGAAGTCGCAGCCAAACCGTTTCTCACAGACGCTGTCGTAAATTACAAACTGCGCTACAGTGAGGCGGATCTATTCGGCTTCATCAGAACGGTCCAAAGACCCGGCATGCCGAGTACTTCGGCGTCCTCGGGACAGACCTTCATCGGCCGAAGCTCGACGATCTCGAAAAAGCGCCGCAAAATGCCTCTCAATCGATCTTCAGAGTAGCCGATGCCCGGCGGCATCTTTCCACGTTCGTATATTTCCCGGTCTTCCACAGGTTGCCCGCCAGTCGCGTCGAAACAGGTCATGCCGAAGCATCCATCCGGCTTCAGCGCCCTTCGAACCAGGTCGAGATAGGTTTGCCTTCGATGCGGCGGTAAATGATGGAACAGACCGGAGTCGTACGCAACGTCGTAGTGGTTTTCACGCAATGGTATGTCAAAGACCGACCCGACGATGAAATTGACGCGAACCCGCCCTTCCCCTGCGGACTGACGACCTCTCGTTATCGCGGTCCGCGACAGATCGATGGCGTCAACCCGGAAGCCTGCTTTCGCCAGATAGATCGCGTTCCGGCCGATCCCGCATCCCAGATCGATTGCGCTTCCGGACTCGAGGCGCCCCTGCTCTACGAATCCGACTAGATGTTCGTCCGGGACGTTCCTTAGAAACAGCGGCGTCCGCTTACCCTCCGCGTAGAAGGACTCCCATTCTACCACTTCAGGCAGGTCACGATCGAATAACGCTGCTTCTTCCGAAGTAAGATTCGGTTTACTGGGAATGTCTGCCATTCGACGTGCTTCAAATTCGGTGGGTTTGTTCCTTATACTTCAAGTCCAATGTGACGTGGCTCAATCGCCTCAATTTCCCGAGCTTCAGATCGGATGGCATGATAAAGGTCCCAGCGAAGTTGGAGATTCAACCAAAACGCCGGTGACACATCGAGATATCTCGCCAGGCGCAGGGCTGTGCCGGGAGTTACACCGCGGCGCATCGTGCTGCAAATCCCTCTCTTACCAATGCGAATCCCCGAGATGGCCCTTCATATCGAGACCGAGCGCGCCGGCGATTCTATCCGCGAAGGCGCGTACACCGGGCAGTTCGGTATAGTTGTGCGAATACACCAATACGTTGACGTCCTTATATTTCGCGTACTCCAGCAGGTAGAGATTCGTCTCCCCGGTGACGTAGAGGTCGATATCGTAACTCAGCGCATCTCTGACAAGCGTGGTATAGATTCCCGCGCCGGTTGCCGCCGCCACCCTCAGCACAGGACGGCCGGCGTCGTGCATTCTGCAGGGCGCTTCGGACAACAGTGACGTGAGGCTCGCGCGCACCGTTGCCAGACTGCCAGGCTCGGAGAATTCGCCCACTCTCGCTTCCGCATGGGGCAATACCGCCACCTGGGAACAACCCAGCTCCGACAGCAGCGTTGCAGAGGTCCCGAAATCCGCAAGGTCCAGAGGGAGGTGCGCCCACACGTGCGTGAGTCCGCATTCTTTCAACAGGGATTGGACCTCGTCCCGCTGCTCGAACATGAAATCCCACGCGTCGTGGTGCGTGACGATGAGGTCCACATTCGAATCGACGGCCGCCCGAATCGTCTCCGGCGTAATCGTGGTCGCGTAGCCCACCGCGGACGGATGTCCACAATGATCGGCGATTCCCCATTCATCCGGGTGGGCGTCGAGCAGTTCCCTGCCGAACAGGTCATCCAGGATTTCTCGAAACATAAACCCGCCCCGTGTTTTCCCGGTCCATCTCCCGCAGCCCGGGTACCGATCTGAACCCCAACCGACGAACCATAGACTCACGATCTACACACACAAGTGTGTGTGGTCTCGATAATTCTCTCTTGTTACAGCACCATCCACACGCCGCCCACACAGAGTATCACGCCCGCCACCAGCGGCAGCGTCAGTTTTTCCTTGAGAAAGATGACCGACATCAAGAGCCCCAGAACGGGAGACACGGACGCCAGCGTGGCCATCTTCGCCGGCCCGATGCGGTCGATCGCCATCACGTACAGCAATGAGCCTGCGCCCACGCCCACAATTCCGCTTGCGGCCACGACCAGCAGCGCCCGCCGGTCGACGTCCCGGATGCGCATCACCGGTCCCGCCCATGCGCGGGCGAGAAAGAGAACGGCCGCCGAGAGCGGCACGCGTACGCTGTTGGCCTGTACCGACGTCATATTTGCGATTGCCGGTTTGAGCATCACCGTACTCAGTCCCCACAGCACGCAGGCGAACAGCGCCAGAAGTACCCCCAGTGCGAGCCGTTCGGGCCTCTCACCCGCGGATTCCCGGGCCCGCCTAGAAAGAAAGACAACCCCTGCGGTCACGAGACAGATCCCGAGGAAGAAGCGCCGGCTGAACGGATTCTGCAGCAGGGCCCACTCGAAGAAGAACGTGGACAGCGGGAAGGTCCCCGACAGCGCCATCGCGCGGGATACGCCGATCTCCTTGATCGCCGCGAGGTACATCGTTTCGCCAACGGCCATCCCGATCAGCAGGCCGCCCACCAGAAGCGCCCATTCTGTTCCGGTTACCAGCGAATAGCTGGAAAGCGGCGGTCCGAACGGAAGCATCGCCCAGAAGAAGACCGTGGCCACGGCGCATCGGATGCCGTTCATCATCGCGGGCGGGATGGCCTGCGACTGCGTGCGGACCATCAGGCTGTTCACCGCCCAGACCAGCGAGCAAGAAAGTCCGAAGATCTCACCCGCAGAGATCGAGAACCCCAACGTGACTCCCCACGCGCGTTCCGGATTTCTGTCCGGAATGCAGGTTGCCTGAATTCAGAATGGTTAGATATCTTCGGGACAGGGCACCAGGTATCAGTACCTGATCAGTCGGGGGAGATGATTTCGAGATTCGACGGCGGACGGCAGCCGATCGGATGGCATGGCGCAATCGCCGAACCCGCGGGGAGGGAGCGATCGCGTCGGATGACAACAACGGGCGGAGCGGGTGCGATTGTGCGCCGTTTAGACTTCGTACTTTCGCGTCGTGTCTGGTTTGCCGGGTTCGTTGGCGATAACGTAGAAGACCAGATCTTCGGAGTCGCTTCCGTTGCGGATCCGGTGCCGGGTGCCGGCGGGCTGCATGAAGCAGTCTCCGGCGACTGCTTCGGTTGATTCTCCTTCACGATCGACCACCGCGCGGCCGGATACGACAATGAAGAACTCCCACATCCGGGCATGCGAATGCACCGGACACGGGCGCGCGCCGGGGGGAAGACGCGTCAGTTCCACGTCGAACGGATGCGGCGCTTCCGGGGTGTTTCCGAGAGAGACGGAGACATGGCGACGATAGCGTTCGTAGTTTCCAGTGCTCCAGGTCCACTTCTGATGTTCTTCCGGCACGTCGTCCAGATTGACCTTCCACGAAGTCATACGCCGCGTACCTCCTGGTATGGATTGTGGCGAAAACGTGTACTGCTGAGCACAGGTCTGGTGTCGGATATTCCGGGGAGACAACGCTTCGATATCGTCAGGCCGCGATGCCTGGATTGTTCCACGACGACGAGTGCGAAATTTCCCGCAGGGATGGAGTTGATGACGTTATTGCGGCGGAGGGTGGGTCGTTAGCCGATACCTGAGGGACGTATCAGCCCGTGGCGACGAGGCGGTCGTATATCCGGAAACATTCAGCCTTCGGTCTATTCTGGATGACCAACGTCTTCGACTCGCTTTGGCGGTAAGGAAGCAAACTCCCTTCCGCTCGATTTTTCTCGCTCCTTTATGTCTCTATATATAGCCTGCAGATCGTAGTTAAATTTCCTCGCATGCGCGTCGCGTATCTTCCTGACTTCCTCGACAATCGGATCTCGCCACATCACGTCATTCCTCCGGTGGTGCCTGGCCTCGGATCTTTGCTTCCCTGAAACCCTCTAGTGTGTGAATTCAGAATCAAAACATCATCCGCTGGTGCGCTCATCGGTCTATAAATTCAAATATGCCTGATCTCTCTGCTGAGTTTAGTCAGTAGTCTCTTTGCAACCGAATGGAGCGACTATCCTGAGTCAGCCAACTCCGCGGCGGACCCTAAGGGCCTTCCATCCGGCTCAGGAAATCATCTGGAGTGAGAATCTCTATCCCACGAAAGGGACTCAACGCCAGCATATCGTCATCACCACTGATGATATGATCTGCTGCTCCACTTATGGCGAGTTCGAGGAACTTATCATCTTTGGGATCTCGGCAGATTCTGATTTGGGCAGCAGGCTCGATGAATCTTGCACGTGCGACTAACGCTTGAAGGAATTCGTCCCGCTCCTCTGCAGTCACATATCGGCCAAACTTCTCCCGACTCATCACTTCGGCCAGTTCCTCCAATGCTGACAAGGATAGCAATACCTGACCGTTTCGAAGCGCATACCGAATCGCATGACCCGGCTTCGAATCTTCAAAAATGAGCGCACTGACAAGGACGTTGGTATCAAAAACATAGCGGGTATTACTGTTCATTCAGGATGGACTCCAGAATCTCCGACGTCATGCCTCGCTCCTGTGCCTTGCGACTGATCTCGTTCATAACCACTTCAAGCGGCCGTTGCGCTCGTCCCACATCGCTGAGCTTGAGGCTGAGCAGGGCATTCAACTTGCGTTGTTCCGCGTCGCTCGCTGTCTCATAGGCTTGCGCCGCTTCAGTGCTGACACGAATTTGAATCACTCTTGTTTCCATATCGTTCTCCATTTCGATTTTTCAAGTAGTCGAATCTCGATAAACACAGTTCAAATTTACCCTTACGCTCGACGATCAACAAGGTATATTCCGTGCCAACGGTTTTTTCAGGTCCATCTTGAACGAACTGCCAGAGTCCGGGCAAAGGGCGAATGTGCAAAAACTCGCTCAACGTCTTGCAAAGTTCAGATTCCAGAAAATTAGGTGACGTTCCGCAACCAGTTACGTAGGTGGCATCCAAATTAGCCCGTCGAAGTCTGTTTTCTGTTTAGTTCTGTCAGTGACATCCTCCCATCCGGGTTCTGATACAGCCACTTCCGCATGTTCTTTTTGACCTCCGGCCACTCGCTGTCCATGAGCGCGTACCAGGCTGTGTCACGGTTTCGTCCCTTGATGATCATGTGCTGCCTGAAAACCCCCTCGAACCGGAAGCCCAGACGCAGGGCCGCCAATCGGGATCGCTCGTTCAGCGAATCGCATTTCCATTCGACCCGCCGGTATTTGAGCGTGTCGAAGGCCTCGCAAAGCATCAGGTACACGGCCTCGGTATTGACGTTCGACTTCTGAGAATCCGGCGAATACCAGATGTGGCCCAGCTCAATGCGTCTCATATCCGAAGCGATGTTCAGGAAACTCACCATCCCGACCCGCCGGCCGGACTCACGATGGTGGACGGTAAAGAAGAGCGGATCGTTCGACCCCACCCCGTCCTCGAGCCACGCTCGCATGGCTTTCGCGTTGTCAAATGGACCGTATCCCATGTAAGTCCATATCTGCTCACACAAATCGGACCCGTGGGAGCCCTCGAAGAGTTCCTCGGCGTCGGCCTCCGGGCTGACCGGCGACAGGGTAACAAACTTGCCTTTGTGGTCCGTCTTTCGAGGTAAGGGAACGTGGGCGACGGTTTGTACGACGTCTCCACGCGGGAGAGTCGGCATAGCGCTTCCTTTATACCGCGAGCAGCAAGTGGTTGACATTTTTTGCGCCGGCTATCCCCACGTCCCGTCCTTTCGCGTGTGAATGAAGATCGGATTCCCGCCGGGATCGACGATCATGGCAACGCGGCAGGTCGAGAGTTCGCGAGGTCCCCACTCCACCGGCACGCCTTTACGGTCCAGTTCCTCGATCGCTTCGTCCAAATCCTCAACGGCCAGCGAAAGACCGGTACCGCCTCTGCCGTTTGACAGCGGCGCGCCGTCGTAAGTCCCGAAGATGACCAACGTGACGGGCGGAATCGAGAACTCCGCCCAGTTCCACCCGGATTTGTGCAACGTCAACTCGAGATCGAGCGTATCCCGATAGAACGATACCGCCTCCGCCAGATCGGGAACATAATTCACAACGAAGTCAACGCCGCGCACATTCATAAAACCGCCTTACCTGTATCCGTCTGGCGCTTCCACGTCCTTCCGCATCAGGAAGCCCGCGTCACGGCGGTCACGACGATAGGTCGTACGGTACAGGATCCTGAAACCCGCCGCGGTCAGTTCCTCGCGATATCCCTTCAGGCTCTGTGAGCGACCCATCAGGAATACACTCTTTCCATTCACGGCCTCCCAACGGTCTCCCTGGCGCTTCTGGAGAGGGACGCCGGACGTATTGGCGCCAGTCTTCCTGCAGAACTCGGCGAACGAATCCACCGGACCCTGGCAGGCGTTGGGGTCATGCGAACCGAACAGGATGTAATATCCTCCGTCCCGCATGGCTCCTCTCACGTTTCCAAGGTAGTCTTTCCTGTGCGCGTCGACAACGAGCATATTGAAGCAATAGCAGTCCAGGACGATGTCGAACCCGTGTGCCGGCAAGGTATCCGGATCCAGCGCATTCGCAACCTCGAACTTCGGGCCTGCACCGGCTTCCGCACACCGCCGTCTTGCGCGTTCGATGGCAGCCTCCGAGATGTCAGTACCCAGGTACCGATATCCCAGCCCGTCCAGGAAGAGTCCGACCGTGCCGTCCCCGCATCCCACGTCCAGTATCCGGGTTTCCGGCGGTGAACGCGTGATTTTTCGGAGCATTCCCTCCAGGCGCCGAAGTACCCCCTGCGATCCACCTTCACCAAGGAACGCCAGGCCTTCTTCATACGCGACACGATAATTGTGATCGTATGCCTTGAAGTAGGTGCTGTCGTCGAAATTCAATTGACTCTCCTGTCTCCAGAAGACAATCGTCTGAAAACGCAGGGCTTCTTCTATCTGGAACTGGAGTACGACGTGGACACGCTTCTGTTCCCGACAATCGCCGACAGGATTCCGAGGAACAGGGCCAGCTTCAGGGATGCAAACCACGAAATTTCACCTGCGATGAGTCCCTTTTCCACCGCGCCGGGAAAGAGATCGGGAATCGTCCACGCCCAGAGGATCTTGATGAGGAACAGGGCCGCGAAGATGAGCCCTGCCGCCAGCAAGAGAAATCCCTGAAGCGCTGCCATAACGCCTGCCGCGATCCATCCTTTTTTCATATTCGTCTCCGTTTGAAATGAACTCGGTAAGGATTTGTCATTTCCGCTCGTGATTTCAACACAAAAGCGACCTCGAAGTGAGGCCGCTTCTTCTCTTCGCAATCCGGTATATCCGACCCTGGAGATCGGGCCAAATGGCTCATCCGGTTGCCCTGTTTACGGCGTCGATCCGCGCCGCCTGCGGTGAGTCACCTACAGCTCGACGGGTTTCAGGGAATGGGTACGGGATTCAAACTCACATCCGGTGAGCAACCTGGAAAGCGTGTTGGTCATCCGGACGACAATACGGTTTTTCCCGGTTTTGAGCCATTCGGACCTGGCCGTCCATTTGTACGGCGCCCACGCTCTCGTCCCCAGGGA
The DNA here is from genome assembly GCA_028877215.1 of Gemmatimonadota bacterium. GTDB lineage: Bacteria > Latescibacterota > UBA2968 > UBA2968 > JAAXHE01. The sequence continues at coordinate 178,043 of JAPPFJ010000035.1, forward strand.
GCGGCCATTGATGGTCACCTCGACAATATCGGTAACGTCCTTCAGTTCCTCCTCGAGCGAGAAGACGAACTGCTCGCACTCGGGAGGCTCGGCAAACGTCATATCCTTCGTATAAACAACCGTACCCGCATAATAGGGCATTTTCTGTTCATCGAGTTCACCCGGGAAACCCCGGTCGACCGGAGCGACCATTCGCAGATAGTGGTTGAGCCAGCGCCTTACGCCAAACTTCCCGAAGAGATAGAAGGCATCGACCAGGCCCTGATCGAGATTGTCGAGCTCCACCCGGATCGCGAGGACGTTCCTGCCGGTATTCACGCGGCGTACAACCGCGCAGGTAACGTTGTTATGGTCATAACGAAACGTGGGACGGAAGGCCTTTCCGGGCAGGCGGACGCCGTTCAGGTAGATCTGGTAGTCCCCCAGAATGGCGCTGCGGTCCATCACAAGGGAGAGCTTGGACGGCACAACGTCGGCTGAGAATGCCGTTCTGAACCAGCAGACCAGCGGAAACCTGATGTCCGGACCCGCGGTCTTTCCCTCGCCGCCGCTGTTGAACGTGAAAGGCAGGCCGGAAAGGGACGGCAGATCACCGATCTGATCAATAACGGGTTTGGGCGTTATGGACGTCCAGCGGTTGTCCCTGTAGCCCGGCTTGTGCCAACCCTGCTCGATACCCTTGTTTTGTGGATCGAGTTGCATCTGGAACCTGTCCATTCGAAGACAGTTGTCCTCTTCCGCATCGACTTTCCACGGGCCATTGGCGTCGGGACGCAAGACGGCTGCCGTTTCCGACTCCGTCAGCGGCTGGGGTTTGTCTTCCGATACGACAATAAGGTGGGATTGCAGGCGATCGAAATTGAGGTTGAACTGTATCCGATCGGCGTCCCGCTCCGCAACCAGCGGGGACCGCCGGCCGGTCTCGAGGTCCCACCGTTCCACCTTTCGCCGATGTGCCGGAACCTGTACGGTGACCCGGGACGTAAAGGCGTTTCGATCGGTATTCGCAAAGAAAAACAGATCTTCGTTTGGCGTTTCTCTTCTTTGCGCCATGATCGCCGAACCGTTCTTCTTGTCGGTCTCCACGATCACGTCGGGAGGAAGGATTCGGTGGAGCAAATCCGACAGCATTCGCGCACCGCGGTTTTTTTCGACGGAACCGCCCGTACGGATGAAGTAGAGGTCTCCTCGCTGTATGAGATGTACGCCCAGTTCGTGGCCGCTATAGTCGCGCCTCATTCGGCCGGGTTCCATGTCGGTCAGGCGGGAGAATGCCTCAACTACCGAGGGGCCTTCCTGGATGTCTTCGATCGGAAGCAGGCCGAGGCAGATGACTTTGCCGCCGGCGTTGATAAACTGCCGGATGCATTCAAACGCGTCTCGCTCCAGGTTTGCAATGGGCGGCAGGATGAGAACATCGTAGCTGCCCCCCTCTGTCTGCAGCCGGTGCCCGGTGACCCTCGCTGCCGCCAGGGTTTCAGGATCCAGGGTGTCGAAATCCCTCTGCATCTGGCAAAGGGACTCGATGAGATACGCCCAATCCGTCGCGAGCCGCTGTGTAAGCTTGGCTTCATCCTCATCGTAACCGATATACTGCCATCCGAGACCCGGGCTGCCTAGGTGCGCCCAAAGGCTCGTCACCGGATCCAGAAGGGCCAGATTGGCCCTTCTGCGTCCCTGGCTGAGCGCGTATGAGAGACGGCCCGTGTAATCCGCCAGTAGCCGGAAGTGTTTCCAGTAGGGGTTCTGGTGGAATATGGAGGGCGGGCAGTGGTGCTTGCGCAACCCGTCGAGGGTGTAGGACAATCCCTGCGCGTGAAACAGATTGGCGCCAAGGGCACCCATCCGGTCGATCGTCCACTTCATATCCTGGAGCGTCAGCGACCACCCCGTATCCTGAAAACACGTGTTGAACGCGCGGCCACCGTCGTGGACGGATACGGAAAATCTGGGGTTGCTGCGGTAAGCGGCGGCGTTCGCGTCCCGATCTCTGAATCCGCCGATCTTTTCGCCGCCCCCGCAGGTACCTGGAATGTGGACGTTCCTTCTGTGGGCGTTCCTGAATACCGTCACGTCTGACGCGTGCAGCACGTTGTGTTTCGCGCACCACGTCTCGAATGTCTTATGGAAATTGTCCCTGAGCATCTCGCTCAGAGTCTGGAAGTAATCGTATCGGATCCGGGCCGTATTTGGACCGAAATAGGTCATCAGCGCAGGGAGACAGTTGAGCAGGTCATACTGGTTGCGCTTCCGGAAAACCCCTGGCAAAGTCGGAGACCAGGGCCATCGGCCCGGAATGGAAAACGCCTCGGTCGTCAGAATGCCCTGGATCGCGCCGCCGAAACCGTCTGCCACACCGCTGGCGTACCTTCCGTGGGTGGTTTCGAGATAGCAGGCGACGGCGTCGGCGTTGAACGGATCGAAGTGGATTCCATGGGGTTCTTCCGCATCGCTTTCCCTCTGGATGAAGACAAGCACTCTCCAGCGTCCCGGCGGCGCCTTCCAGAAAAGGCGATGGGTGAGATGGCGGGCCAGAAATCTCTTGTTGTGGTACTCCCCATCGGCATCATGTTCCCGGTAAATCTCATGGCGCTGGTTCACGCCGATATAATCACCGATGTCCTCAACACTCTCCCACAGACACCGGTCCCGCTTGAGCGGCACGGCCAGGGCTCGCAATACGGTACCCCACGGCAATTCCATGTCGACCTGCTGGCCGCCCTGAACCGTGATTTCATCGAAAGTAAGGTGCTGGCCCCTATACTGGGGATGGCCCAACGATACCTGCCCGCCGCTTATGCCATGAGGGTGCGGGAATTCGTCGTGCAGCCAGACCTGAAGTCCGCACTCCCTGGCGGTTTCGACCGCAAGCCGGACCCGATCGAACCAGATTCTGGAGAGGTATGGAATTCTCAGCCCCGGACCCGAGGAGAGGCAGAAACCCCCAAGACCCTTCTCGCTCATCTCCCGGATCTGGCGCACAATCTCGCCCTCCTCGATCGAGCTGTTCCACGCCCAGGAAGGCAGGATCCGGTATGGCGCCGGTGGATTCAGGAATGTGCTTGTATCCATCATGAGGCTGTCCGGTTGCTGAAGTGCGCAGGGAGCGGGTGTTGCCCGCGCACGAGAACGGGCGTGACTCCGTTTCCGGGTACCCGTTATCGAAAATATGTCTACACTCGCCCGGGAGGCCGGAGATCCCGCTGTCGTCGTCGCGCTACCTGCGCGTCGCACAGGTTTCACACAGATACGTTACGGTTCGATAACGTTCCGCGAGGCGGGTGAGTTTGATCCGTCCCTCATTCTCTCCGCAACGCTCGCACGGGCGCTCCAGGCGGGGTTTCGAGCCGGGTTCAGGCAACGCTTCGCAGACTTCGCAACGGTAAGTGACCTGTTTCTCACCGTTCAAAACCCGGGTGGAGACCCGTGTGGCGGGACGCGTTTCACACGTTTCACAGAGCACCTGAAATGGCTTCTCCGGAAGCTGACACTGCGCGAAAATCGACCCCCTCGATATTTTAAAGAAAGGTAATGTACTATTTAATGGGAAAAAGTCAAGTCAAAGCGCAAAGGGATAGGTTTAATTTACTGTTTTTTAGCTTGTTATGGATAATTTAGCGTCGCTATCGCTATCCTTCCCCCGCGTTGCCGCCGCTGGTGCACTCACATTGTCCCCCTTCCGTTGAAATGCCTTGACCGTTGACGATTAAGTGTTTGTTTTTAAACGCGGATCAGCCGCATGCGCAGGCATTTGCAGTCGCGGGTCAGAAATTGTGGTATCACCGGCTTTTTTTTATTATACTTGGCATTCAAATGAAAAAACGCATCTGCGCGCTTGTGCCGGCTGCCGGGATGTCGACTCGCATGGGGTCACCCAAACAGTTGTTGCCCTTTGGCGAAAAGACGGTACTCCAAACCGTAGTCGATACGCTGCTGGAAGCCAATCTGGACGGTATCCTGGTCGTACTGGGTCACCGTGCCGATGCCGTGCGGGACAGTCTCGCGGAGCGGCCGGTGTCGTTTCACCTGAATCCCGATTATCGCAACGGGATGTTTACGAGTGTCCTGTCCGGGCTTGCCGCCCTGGAGAAGTCAGCCGATGCCGCGCTGATCACCTTGGGGGACCAACCGAACGTCCGCGCGAGCGTGGTCAGTAAGGTGGCTGCGGCGTATCGGAAGGGCAATAAAGGTATCGTCGTCCCGATTTACCGCGGCAAACGAGGGCATCCGGCCCTGGTGGATCTGGGTCGTTATCTCTCGGAGATCCGGTCTCTGACCGGAGAGGACGGGCTGAAACCCGTAATGCGGGGAAACCCGGACGACACGCTGGAGGTGGAGGTGGCGGACGAGGGCGTTTTGAGGGACATCGATACACCGGAGGAATACCGGGCGGAACTGGACAGGATCCGATAGGTGGCGTGTTCTATTCTGTCCGGTACCAATCTACGCGGGCGAAAGCTGCGCTCCTCCGTCCACACGCAGGATCTGGCCGCTGACAAAGCTTGCGAGGGGCGAGACGAAGAACTGCACGGCCCGCGCGATCTCGTCGGGATACGCGTAACGGATCAACGTGGGCAGGTTCATTGCGTCCATAAATTCCGGGTCGGCCTGACCCGTGGCAAGAAAACGGCCGCTCGGAGAGTCGCCCGGCGCCACCATGTTCACGGTGATGTTGTGTTGTCGGAGTTGGGCGGCCAGGCAGCGGGTGTATTGGGTCTGTGCCGCTTTGGCCGTGGCGTAAACGGGGCCTCCCCCGGGCTTTCCGGTAAAGCTGTCCACCGAGCCGATGTTTACGATTCTGCCTTCTCCGCGTTGTATCATGCCAGGAACGACAGCGCGGCAGCAGTGCAGGGTTGTGTCAAAATTCCTCTTGAACACGGCTTCGACGTCATCCAGCGGGATACCCAGAGTGTCGTTGGGTTTCGGTTTGCCGCCCGCCGCGGCGATGTCGCCCCCGGCGTTGTTGACCAGAATATCGATCGGTCCGAGTTCGGTTTCGATGTGTTCGACCGCCGCTTTGACCTGTTCCGGATCCGATACGTCTGCAAATACGGTGATCACCGCGTTACCCGTTTTTGCGATTTCGCGCGCCGCGTGAGTCGTGGAGGGTGCTTCGTTGAATTCGGCCGCCGTCCGGTCGGATCTCGCGTGAACAGCAATGGAAGCCCCGCAACGTGAGAGACGTTCCGCGATCGCCCGGCCAAGGCCGCGAGCTGAAGCCGTGACCCAGACGACCTTGCCGGCCAGGAGTTCAGGATGTACGTATTCCATCTGGTCATGACCTCCTTAGAAGCTGTCTTAAAACTCCCAGCGGTCTTCGCGCGGCTGCAAAAGCGCCGGCCGGCGTTGGCCAAAGCCACCCGTATCTTTAGATATGGGCGGCTTCACCGGCCTTGGCCGCCACATTCTCGCTCGCGCTCGGGAACTCGCCGGGTTTTTTAAGACAGCTTCTTAGTTGAGAGCGTGTCTCGCAACGCAGGTTGACGTTGTCGTTTCCCGGAGATGCGTTCCGGTATGGCAGGTAGCGGAAAGTCGGAAAAAGATACACCGCCCGCGGAATTCGGGCAAGCATGGATGAACCGGCGGCGGCGGCGCGGGAATCTCACAACAGTTTGGAATAATGTCCTGGAGGATTCGTCTATGGGCCATCGGACCATCGGTTTTGCAATGATCGGATGCGGCGTGGTCGCGGATTATCACATCGGCGCGGTGCAGGAATCCGACGGGGCGGAACTGGTCGGCGTTTACAGTCGAAGCGAAACCCGCGCCAGAACCACAGGAGAGGCGCACGGCGTGCCCTGGTTTACCGATCACGAAGCCATCCTGCGCCGTCCGGAAGTAGATGTGGTTTGCATCTGCACGCCCAGCGGGGTCCGTATTCCAATCGTGACGGACGCGGCGGAGGCGGGAAAGCACCTGATCGTCGAAAAGCCTCTGGATGTATCCATACGGAATATGGACCGCATCATCCGGGCCGCCGGGGACGCGGGAGTGAAGCTGATGGGGGTGTTCCAGTTGCGGTATGGACAGGCTGTCAACAGGGTGCGTAACGCCGTCCAGGCCGGCGCTCTCGGCAGAATGGTGCTGGCTGACGCCTATATCAAGTGGTTCCGACCCCAGGATTACTACGATGCGGACGACTGGCGTGGCAACTGGGCGATGGAGGGCGGCGGAGCGCTGATGACGCAGGGCAGCCACACGGTAGACCTGCTCCAGTGGATTATGGGACCCGTAAAACGCGTCTATGCGAGGATGGGCACGTTGATCCACGACATCGAAGTGGAAGATACCGTGGTCGCCACACTGGAATACGAAAACGGAGCGCTGGGTGTGATCGAAGCGTCTTCCGCGGCCTATCCCGGGTTGCCGGCGCGGATGGAGTTTTCAGGAGATCGGGGGACGATTGTCGTGGAAGCCGACCAGATATCCAAATGGGACGTCGAGGGCGAGGGCGTGGAGGAGACGGCGGCGGACACGACGGACGTGGCCAGGGCGGCATCGGATTCGAAGACTTTCGGAACTGAAGGACACAAGGCGCAGGTCACGGAGATGGTTCGTATTCTGAACGAAGGCGGTGAGCCGGCAATCGACGGTCCGGAATCGAAGCGGGCGATCGAAATTATCCTGGCGATTTACGAATCCGCGAGATCGGGCGACCCCGTGGCGCTGCCTTTCAGCGGGTGAACGAGCAGTCCGTTGATAAAGTCGCTCTGCATAGGCCGGGGTATTGTGGCCGAAGACAAGGCGCGCGACCGAGTCCCATCCCTCGATTCGGCGAGGGCGCGCAACGCAGTATATCGACCGCAAGGGCCGGCCGTAGCCCGGATGGGCTTTTTCAACGGGCTGCCAGGATTTTCTATTCTACCGGGAGCTTTTTATGGAGCCGATCAAGATTGTGGTGACCGACTATATCGAGCCCGACCTGAAATGGGAAGAGGAGGAACTCGGTAAGTACGGGCACGTCACCTTCGAATATCATCAGCTCAAGTTCAGGCCGGAGTCCGAACTGGTCGAACAGATCGTCGACGCGGATATGATTCTCGTAAATATGGTCAAGATGACCGCGGGCGTGATTGATCAGCTGGACAGGTGCAGGCTGATCCTGAGGCACGGCGTCGGATACGACAACGTGGACGTGAGCGCCGCGACCAGGAACGGAATCCGCGTCGCCTACGAGCCGGACTACTGTTCCGATGAGGTGGCGGAACACGCCATTACGCTGATGTTGTCCGGCTGGCGGAAGCTGAACGTGGGAAGGAAGATTCTGGAGGCGTCCAGCCGGAGCGGGATCTGGGATTTCACCGAGGTCTATCCGGTCTATTCCGTCAAGGGAAAGACCGTGGGCATAATCGGATGCGGACGCATCGGGAGCCTGACGCTTCGGAAGCTGGCCGGTTTTGAGGTGAATATCCTGGTCTGCGATCCGTACCTGTCCGAAGAACGCCAGGAGGAACTGGGTGTACGGGTGGTGGATCTGGACACGGTACTGAAAGAAGCCGATATGATTACGGTTCATGCGTCGCTCGACGAGGAATCGTATCATCTCATCGGCGAGAGAGAACTCCGGGCGATGAAATCCCACGCCTATCTCGTGAATACGGCGCGCGGCGGTCTGGTGGACGCGGATGCCCTTGCGCGTGCCCTGAGGGACGGCTGGATCGCCGGCGCGGCCGTCGACGTGTACGAACAGGAGCCGCCCGAACCGGAGATGGATCTGTTCAACCTGGAGAATGCGCTCCTGGCGCCCCATCTGGCGTGGTATTCGGAAGAGGCGAACTGGAGCATGCGCGAAAAGGTGATGGAGGACTTTGTGCGATTCATAGAAGGGCGTCCGCCACGGTTCCTGATCAACAGGGAACTGGAATAGGCGGACGCCGAATAAACCTCAGTTCGAAAAAAGACAACAGTCAAATTGGCCACAAAGAGCCTGAATGCGGGGAGCCGGTAGAGGTGAGACGGGAGAAGAAGCCATGCCCGGTATGTTCTTCCTCCTCGCCTTCGGCACGAACAGAATCCTCACGAGGCAGGCAATCTCTCCCCTCTCCCGTCTTACGTCTCCCCCGGTGGTCGGGCGGCGGGGGAGATGTTACGAACACGTCCAGTAACCTGGTGTATCCTGGTAATCCGCAGTTTAATCGCCTTTATTAACAAACACATACTCGATTTAACGCCCAGAAAACATGCGAATCCTGGTCAAACCAGTCGGGAGATCTGAAATGGCGCAGGTGGCGAACTCGATGACATTGGAGAAACGCAAGATACCGGGACCCGGTTCCGCCGAACTGCTCGAGGTTTCCAGGGAATACGAGCCGCCTTGTATGGCCGATCAGGTGCCGGTGGTGTGGGACCATGGTGAGGGGGTCTGGGTGTGGGACGTGGACGGCAACCGGTTTCTGGATTTTACCTCCGGTGTGCTGGTGACGAATCTCGGCCACTCGCACCCGCGCCACGTGGAGCGTATCCGCGAACAGGCCGGGAGGCTGATGAACTGTTACTCGTTCCCCACGCCGGAGCGGGTTACGCTGTCAAAGCGCCTGACCGATCTGCTGCCTGACAATATCGATCAGACGTTCCTGCTGACAACGGGCGCCGAGGCCACGGAAGCGGCGATCCGCATTGCAAAACGGTTCACGGGCAAGCACGAGGTGCTCTCGTTTTACGGGGGATTCCACGGTCGCACTTACGGACCGATGAGCGTGGCAGGAAGCAAGAATACCAGGCGCGCGTTCGGACCTCAGTTGCCAGGCGGAATTCTGGCGCCGTTTCCCTATTTCTATCGGGACTTCTACAGGAGCGAAACCGAAGAAGAATGCGCGCAGCGCTGCCTCGAAAATCTGGACAGGATTATCGATTCGACGTCCACGGGCGACCTGGGCGCCGTGATCACCGAACCCTACCAGGGAGGTGCGGGTTTCATTTTCCCGCCAGCAGGCTGGCTGAAGGGTCTCGAAGCATGGGCGAGGAAGCGCGGACTGGTCTTCATTCTGGACGAAGTGCAGTCGTCGTTCGGGCGGACCGGAAAGCTGTTCGCGCTGGATTGGGAGGACCTTCAGCCGAATATGGTCTGTCTTGGCAAGGGTATCGGCAGCGGAATGCCGGCTTCCGCGCTTGCCGGCGAAAGTCGGATTTTCGAGTGCATGGGAACCGGCGAAATGTCCAGCACCTGCGGCGGAAATCCGCTGGCCAGCGCCGCGTCCCACGCTGTACTGGACGCAATGGAAGACGAGAGGCTGCCGGAAAACGCGCAACGCGTTGGCGCCTATATGATAGCACGGTTTCAGGCTATGAAGGCGAAGTACCCGGTGCTGGGCGACGTACGCGGGCAGGGCCTCGTGATCGGTCTCGAGTTCGTACTGGACCCCGAGAACAAGACGCCCGCGCCGGAACTGACGTCGGATCTGCTGCTGAGGGCCGGGGAGTACGGTCTTCTGCTCGGCAAGGTCGGGCTGTACGGAAACGTCGTAAGGATCGCGCCCCCTCTGGTTATTTCCGAAAGGGAAGCGGGACTGGGCATCGACATCCTCGACCGTGCCCTGGAAGAACTCGCCGGATAACCCGGCCGGTTCTTTTGGTACCCCGGACGGTCATGCAGTACCTGTAGCTGAGGATCCGGAATCACACGCGCCGGATCCCGGGAGTGCGCTCTTGGATACCCGGTTATTGAAGTCCGCAGTCGAGTCTCACAAGGAAGATGCGGTAGCGCTGCTTTGCGATCTGATCCGCATCCCGTCCGTGCGCGGAAATGAAGGTCAGGCGATTCGGGTGTTGCACGCCCGGATGCAGGACGTGGTCGACGAACGTGAACTCGTGCCCATTGCGGACACGATTCAGGAGGATCCCGACTATTCGTTCAGGCTTCCAGATCACAGCTATGCGGACCGCCCGAATCTGAGGGTGATAAAAAAGGGAATCGGCGGCGGACGTTCGTTGATCGTGAATACCCACCTGGACGTCGTTCCCGCCTCGTCGGACCAGGACCGTCCGTTCGACGGGCACGTGGAAGACGGGGTCGTATTCGGCCGTGGCGCGTGCGATTGCAAGGGTCAGGCGGCCATGTTGTACCTTGCGCTCGCCGCCCTGAGAGAGATGGACGTGGAACTCAAGGGAGACCTGATCGGGCACCTTGTGATCGAGGAGGAGTGCGGGGGCAATGGAACGCTCGCGTTCGTACGTGGAAACGACCGGGCGGACGCGGCCCTGGTTCTGGAGCCCTCCGAACTGAAGATCCTCCCGTCGATACGCGGCGCGGTATGGTTTACGGTGGATGTTTACGGGCGGGCGGGCCACAGCGGACAGGCCGGACGCACGGTGAGTGCGCTGAAGGAGGCCATGCGCGCCATCGAGATTCTGGAAAGATATCACGGGAGACTGTTGGCTGAATCCAAAGGACACCCGCTTTACGATTCATATGACAACCCGATGCCCATTACGTTCGGAACGCTCGAGGCCGGCGACTGGCCCGCGATGGCGCCGAGAAAGGCGACGTTCAAGGGCGTTCTCGGATTCCTGCCGAACAGGAACAAGGAAGAAGTGATGCGCGAGATGGAGGAAGCGCTCAAGGCCGAGGGAGGAGACTGGCTCCCGGATCATTTCGAAATGGAGTTCATGTACCGTCACGACTGCAACGAGGTGTCCACGGATCATCCCATTGTCAGGACATTGCAGCAGGCTTGCCTTGCAAGCGGACAGGCCGCCGAGGTGGCGGCGATGCCGGCGTCATGCGATGCGTGGTTCTACTCCAATCTGATCGGCGTCCCCGCAGTGGTGATCGGCGCGGGAACGCTGGGTGTGGCGCACTCAAGCCAGGAACAGATCCCCGTACAAAGTCTGGCAACCGGTGCGGAAGTCCTCGCACGCGCCATCGTCGATTGGTGCGGCTGAATGCACACAGCCGGATGCCGCGGACAGGAATTCGCGGCCGGCCGTAAGAAGTTGATTTAAAATTACCGGTGAGTTCCCGAGCGCGAGCGAAAAAGTGGCGGTCAAGGCGGGCAAATCCGGCTATGAGAGGCGAGCAAGCGCAGCCTCGATCTCGTAAGACGGGTGGATTTGACCAACGCCGACTGGCGCTTTTGCAGCCGTGCGAAGACCGCTGGGAATTTTAAAACAGCTTCTAAAGGAGAATGCGATTCGATGAAAAGGCTCGGGGTTGGGATCGTCGGATTTCATCACCTTCATTCGCTGGATTATCTTCCGCATTTCGATGCCATCGGCAGGTCGGAGGTGCGCGCCGTCGCGGAAGCGGATCCGGCGTATCTGGAGCGGGTGTGCCTGCAGACCGGGATCGATGGGTATGAGGACTACAACACGCTTCTCGCGCGGGAGGATATCGGCCTGGTGGTGATCCTGCTTCCGCACGCGGAGTGCCCGGACGCGGTGGAACGGGCCGCGTCGTCCGGCAAGCATGTGATTGTGGAGAAGCCGATGGCGGATACGTCCGAGGGTATCCGGCGCATGATCGCGGCCACTGAAAAGGCGGGTGTGACACTGTCCTCGCCCTACTGCTGGCGCGCGCATCCGGCATCCAGAAAGATCAAGGAGCTTGTTGATCGCGGCATACTGGGGCAGATTGTCGCGCTCGAGGGCCGGTGCGCGGCGGGTTCGCCCCTGCGTTATTTGGATGACGGAATATCACCCTGGCTGAACCAGAAGGCGATCGCAGGCGGCGGCCCGATGCACAATCTGGGTACGCATTGGATCGATCTGTTCCGGTGGTTCCTGAAGGACGAGGTTCAGCAGGCGACAGGCATGGTGAGCCACCTGCAACACCGGCTGGATATTGAAGACAACAGCTTCGGTATCGTAAGATTCAGAAGCGGCGCCACGGCCACGCTGGATATCAGTTATTCCGTACCGAAAGCCTATCCCGCCGGCAGGGATCTCTTCATTGGCCTTCGAGGCAGCCTGGGCACGGTGTCGTGGAGCCCGGCGTGGGGGGGAACCGCCGACGAAGTCTTTGTGGTCAGCGACCATCCCGACTTCACGGACGAACCCCGGACGACGTTGAAGATCGCTTCCGAAGCGGCAGACGGTTACGGCGGTGTTTCCGGCCGGGTGTATCTGAGCGAGACGGTCGACGCCATTCTGGATGGGAAACCTCCCGGGATTTCGGGCAATGACGGGTTGAAGGCCCTGGAGGTCGTGGAAGCGATTTACGGCTCCGCGGAAAGGGGAAGGGTCGTCGTATTGGGAAACGGCGGCGCCTGAATACGCAGGACATCGCAAAAATCAAAAGGAACAGCCGGTTGCGAAAACAGAGACCGGCTGTTCCTTTTTTGCTGCCTGACGATGTTTGCGCCAGACCCGGCGACTACCAGGCGTCCATGACGATTTCACGTCCGGTACGGGCGGATTCGTAGATGGCCAGGATCAGGTCCACGGACTTCCGCGCGGACTCGCCCGGGATGTGGGGATCGCGGTCTTCCAGTACGGCGCGGGTAATATCGTCTACAAGAAAGCCATGGCCGGGCGCGACGGCGCTGGCGGCGCCCACGTTGCCTGCCGCGGCGATCTGCCGTGGGGGAAACGCGTCGGCAGCGCGTCCGTCTTCCTCGGTCGTGGTCGCCCAGCGCGTGATCTGGGTGCCGCTCATGGTGATGGTCCCGGAATTGCCGTGGAGTTCAATTCGAGACGCCTCTCCCGGGTTGCAGGACGTGGTGCCGATGAGCGTCCCGAAGGCGCCGCTGCGGTATTTGATCGTGGCGACGGCGGTGTCTTCCACTTCGATGTCGCGCACCTTGTGTTCCGCGCGCGCGAACACGGATTCGACGTCGTCATCGATCAGCCACAGCAGAAGGTCCACCCCGTGTACCCCCTGGTTCATCAGCGCGCCGCCGCCATCGTCCTTCCATGTACCGCGCCAGCCGGCGCTGTTGTAGTACGCCTGAGAGCGGTAGTTCTTCATCAGGGCGTCCGCCAGCACCAGTTTGCCGAGTTCTCCGTTCCTGATGGCGTTTCGAACTTTTATGGCTTCATCGCTGGTTCGACTCTGAAAAATACAGCCGAGCTTGACGCCGGCATCGCGGCAGGCGTCGATCATCAGGTTCATTTTCTCACGTGTGACGTCCAGCGGTTTCTCACACAGGGAGTGCACGCCCGCCCGGGCGGCCGCAATCACGTTGTCGGCGTGCATACCGGACGGGGTACAGATGCCCGCGATGTGCACTTCGGGATCCGCGACCAGGTCCTGATAGTCTTTATAATATCTGATTCCACCGGACTCGGCAGCGAATTTCCTTCCCTTTTTCTCATTGTAATTGCATACCGCGACCAGTTCCGCATCCGGACATGCTTCGATGCCCGACCGAAAATGGGCTGCGATCATGCCGGCGCCGATGATGCCCCAGCCGAGTTTGCCGTTTTTCGCCATTTTTACATCGTCCCCTTTTTGGTGTTGGAGAGCGGCGTTGCTTGAGGTGGCCGCGCGGCGTCAGCCGGCTTGCCGCACCTCGACTTCCCTTCCCGATCGCGCGGACTGGTATATCGCCAGAATGAGATCGACCGCGCCACGTGCGGACTCGCCGGTAACGTAAGGTTCACGGTCTTCCCGGATTGCCCGGACAAGGTCATCCACCAGGAATACGTGTCCCGAACTTCCGATGTCACTGGGGTCGGCCACCGCGCCTTCGATTTCGATTTCCTTCGGCGGTTCGCTGTCTTCGGCGCGGCCGTCTTCCTCAACGGTGCTCGCCCAGCGGGTAATCGAACTGCCGCTGACCGTGATCGTGCCGCGATCCCCGTGTAATTCGATGCGGCGGGCCTCGCCGGGGTTGCACGAAGTGGTGCCGATGAGCGCGCCGTAAGCGCCGTTCTTGAATCTCAGATTGGCCACGGCCGTGTCTTCCACTTCGATGTCGCGCACCTTGTGTTCGGCGCGCGCGAACACGGATTCGACGGGGCTGCCCATAAGCCAAAGGAGAAGGTCCACGCCATGCACCCCCTGGTTCATGAGCGCGCCGCCCCCGTCAAGCGCCCAGGTGCCCCGCCAGCCCGCGCTCCGGTAATAGGCCTGGGAGCGGTAGTCCTTGAGATAGGCGTCGGCCAGAATCATCCGGCCCAGAAGACCGTCCTGAATGGCCTGGCGGGCCCTGATCATGTCCGGACTGGTCCGACTCTGGAAAACGCAGCCGAGTTTCACCCCCGCATCGCGACAGGCCGCCGTCATTTCCGTCAGGCGGTCGGCGTCGATCTCCAGAGGCTTCTCGCACAGCACGTGCTTGCCCGCCCTCGCGGCCGCGGTCACACCCTCGCAATGTAGACCGGAGGGCGTGCAAACGCTGACGACGTCGACCTGTGGGTCCCGAACAAGCTCTCTGTAATTCGAATACGTGCGAACGCCGCCCGCACCGCCATCCATACCGGCGAGGAACGACCTGATCTGATTTTCGTCGGTATCGCAGACCGCCATCAGTTCGGCCTCGTCGCACGCGTCGATCGCCAGACGATGGGTGGGCGCGATCACGCCGCAGCCGACGATGCCGAAACCGAGATTTCCGTCCGCCATTCGCTGCCTCTGTTTTCGGCGAATCCCGGCGGTCGAAACGGTAAGTTGCCGCGCCGGGAAGATCTCAAGCCGTGTGCAATGTAGGATATGCCCATCAGGATGTCAACGGGCATTTTACGCTTTTCAGCAATCGGGCCGTGCATATATTAGGCGGTCGGTGAATCGACGTCGGTCCGGGGGCCAGATATGAAAAGAAAGAAACCATCCGGCACGAGCATGCAGAGAATCGGTCTGATCGCCGGACCCGTTCTGGCCATCGCGCTTCTCCTGTTCACCGATCTGGAGCCCGGCCGGCCGGCCGTAACCCGGACGGCGGCCGTGGCCCTGCTGATGGCCGTCTGGTGGATGACGGAAGCCGTGCCGCTCGCGGCAACCGCGCTGCTCCCCGTAGTGCTGTTCCCCCTGCTGGGGATAATGGACGGCAGGAAAGTCGCGCCCATCTATTTCAATCACGTCATATTTCTCTTTATTGGCGGCTTTATGGTGGCCCTGGCCATGCAGCGCTGGAATCTGCACCGGCGGATCGCATTGCGCGTACTCCTGTGGTGCGGCGTTCGCCCGCGCTGGATTCTGCTGGGATTCATGGTTTCAACCGCGTTTTTGTCGATGTGGATCTCCAATACGGCCACCACGATGATGATGGTGCCGATCGTATTGGCGGTGGTGCTGAAGCTGGAGGAAGGAACGGCGCATGACAGACTTGCTACCGGTTTGTTTCTGGGTGTGGCGTACGGCGCTTCCATCGGTGGCGTGGCAACGCTTGTGGGCACGCCGCCGAATCTCTCGTTCGCCCGGATTCTGAACATTCACTTCCCCGACGCGCCGGAGATCTCGTTCGCAAGCTGGTTCCTGTTTGCATTCCCCATTTCCATGCTGTTTCTGGTTGTGGCATGGCTGCTGTTGAGTTTCTTCCACGCCGGCGGCCGGCACGAGAAAACCTTTGACCAGAGCGTTCTTCGGGATCAGTACAGAGCGCTGGGGCGCCTCTCGTACGAGGAGGCGGTGGTTCTGGCGGATTTCGTTCTGCTGGCGTTTCTCTGGCTCTTCCGGAACGAGATCCGGATCGGCGATTCGGTGATCCCGGGGTGGTCGGGGCTGTTTCCCGGCGGAGCGTTCTTGAATGACGGCTCGGTCGCAATGGGAATGGCGCTCCTGCTTTTTCTGATCCCGGCGCGCGGCCCGTCCGCGAGGAAGATACTGGACCGGCAGACCGTGGCGAAGCTGCCCTGGCATATCATACTGCTTTTCGGCGGAGGGTTCGCCCTGGCGACAGGGTTTATCGATTCGGGTTTATCCATGTGGTTCGGGCATCGCCTCTCAGGTCTCAGTGCGGTACATCCCCTGCTTCTGGTGGCCATCCTCTGCCTGATGATTACGTTTCTGACGGAACTGACGTCGAATACCGCCACGGCAGAGATGTTCCTGCCCATCCTGGCGGCGTTGGGTGTCGCGATACAGGTGAATCCGCTTCTCCTGATGGTTCCGGCCACACTCTCCTGTTCATTTGCGTTCATGCTGCCCGTCGCCACGCCGCCGAACGCGATCGTGTTCGGAACGGACCGCGTCCGGATGACGGATATGGTCCGCGTGGGGCTGATTCTGAATCTGACGGGGGTTGCCATCGTCGCCGGCGCCATCTATCTGCTGGGCGGGTCTGCTTTGGGAATTGAGCTGACGGGCGTACCCGAGTGGGCGAAATGATCCCTGTGCCGCAGCGCACCACAGGAAGGGTAGGAGGGGCTCCGGTATCCGGGTCAGGGCTTGAGGTACGCGATGTATGAATCCATTGACACGATCACATTGAAGTCTGGCGAACGGGTGGAAGCCGGGGTTGTGAAAGGGCCGGATCCGGATTGGGCGGAAGGAATCGAGGCGCTCCTGGAGCACAAGGCCGAGATCTGGCGTTGGGGAAACACGATGGTGCTCAGGGGACATCCGGACGTCGAAGCGTACTTCTATATTCTGCATCGCGGCGGGATTCCGTTTGCCAATATGAGCACGGTCGAAACTCGGGGGGTGGGGATATTCGGACACGTGTATACGAGGCCTGAGGACAGGCGGAAGCGGGCCGCGATGGAACTGATGCGCGTGATGATGGATCATTTCAGACGGCGGGGCGGACAAGCGCTCTACCTCGGAACGGGTTACGACTCACATCCCTATCACATATACCGGGCGCACGGATTTGAAGGCCTGGAACCTCACAGCGGCTATATGGATTACTACTCGACTTCAAGGGATGCATTCGAAACGGGCTATTTCGCGAGTGGACCGACGGAGGTGGCCGCACTGGACTGGCGGGACTGGCCTGCGTCGACGGCGCTGTTCGCAGGAGGTTTTCCCGGTGTGACGCGGTGTGCCGGTATGCGGATCTTCGGTCGGCAGTCTACCGAAGGTCCACTCCTGCCGTTCATTCGGGACGCGTCTACGCGCAGAACGGACGGCAAAAGCGCACGGGTGATGGTGCTGCGGCAGCGGGAAACCACCGCCGTGGCGGGTCTGACGATGTGGTCATTCGACAGTCTATGGCCGCGAAGCTGTGTGGTGGACGTGTATTGCCATCCCCATTACTGGGACCGCGCTGGCGAGCTGCTGGACGAATTGGAGCTTCCAGGCGCGGACCGCTACCTGGCCTATTGCGACGCGGGGTTCAAGCCGAAGGCCGCGGCCCTTTCGCAGGCTGGATTCCGCGCTTCCGCCACGTACGGACAGCGGGTCGCCCGCGACAAAGCACGAACCGGGTACGTCGACGTGACGGTGTGGGAGAAGTGAGCGCGAACCGTCGAACAGTGGAACCAACGGGGCGATCCGATGGATCGCCCCGTTTGGTTTAGTCGGCGGCGTTTTCGCGGGCCTGCGGGATGCGCCAGCCACGCGAGATTTCCTGCGTACGGACCATGCGGGCGTAGAGACCATCCTGAACCATCAGGTTCCCGTGAGCGCCCGACTCGACAATACGTCCGCCATTGCAAACGAGGATCTTGTCGGCATTGCGCACGGTGGACAGCCGGTGCGCGATCACAATCGTTGTGCGATTGCGGGTAAGGCGCGCGATGGCTTCCTGGATGAGGATTTCCGTCTCCGCGTCCACGGACGAGGTGGCTTCGTCCAGGATCAGGATCGGGGCGTCTTTCAGCACCGCGCGTGCGATGGACAGCCGCTGCTTCTGGCCGCCGGAAAGCCGGATGCCCCGTTCTCCAACCAGCGTGTCGTAGCCTTCGGGCAGATCCAGGATGAAGTCCTCCGCGTTGGCCGCACGGACCGCTTCCATGACCTCAACGTCCGTCGCATCGGGACGGCCGACGAGCAGGTTCTCGCGAACCGTGGCGTGGAAGAGAAAAACATCCTGGAACACGGTTGCGATCTGCGAGCGCAGGTAGGCCAGCCGAAGGGCGCGTATGTCGTGCCCGCCAATGAAGACCCCACCCTGCTGCGGATCGTAAAAACGTGGAATCAGACTGGCGACGGTGGTTTTGCCCGCGCCGGTAGGGCCGACAAGTGCGATGATTTCCCCGGCCTCGGCATTGAATTCGACCCCGCGGAGCACAGGGTTTTCGGGATCGTAACCGAACGTGACGTCTCGGAACCTGATGTCCGGGTTCATGGCTTTCGGCGTAATGGCGTCGGGGGCGTCAACGATGTCCGACTCGACGGCCAGGAGTTCGAAAACACGGTCCGTGCTGGCCACGGCCTTCTGCAGTATGTCGTTGAACGAGGCGAGTTGAAGAAAAGGCTGGTAGATGTGTCCCATGTAGACGATGAAAACAAAAAGGTCCGCAACTGAAATGACGCCTTCCAGCGCCATATTTCCGCCGCTCCCGATGACCAGGACGATGCCGATGCCGCCCGCGGCCTCGATGATTCCGGCGGGAAGAAGGGATATGCGGTTGGCGGTTACGCTGCTGTCCCGGAACTTCCGGCTCCGGGCCTCAATCAGGCGGACACGCCGGGTTTCCTGCGCGAAGGACTTGATTACAGGGATGCCGGTGAAGCTGTCCTGGACCAGGGCGATGAGGTCGGCCAGATGCGCGCGCACGGCGCTCCAGAGTGCGCGTACCTTTGAGACGTAACGGTAAATCAGCAGGGTGGTCAGCGGAATCGGGATCAGCGTAATAAGTGCGAGTTCCGGGTTCAGCGTGAACAGAACGACAATCATCGAGACGGGAATGATCGCGGCCAGTGCCGTCTCCGGGATGCCGTGAGCGACAAAGTCCTCCAGGGCTTCAACGTCGTTGATTGAACGGGAAATGAGGTTGCCGGTCCGCTGTTTGTTGAAAAAGCGATGGGGCAGGCTCTGAAGGTGTCGATAGATCCTCACCATCAGGTCGTGCATCACGCGATAGGCGGCAATATGTGAAAAGTATCCGTAACCGTACCGGGTTACGCCCCGAAACAGGTAGACCCCGACCAGCAGCAGACTGATTCGAATCAGGTCGGCGCCGTGCGCACCCTCAGTCAACCATCGGATGAGTTCTCTGATCAGTAACGGCGGCAGGAGGTTCGCGGCGGCAAAGAGGAGCCCGCAGGCGACGGTGAGGGCGATGAGCAGGCGTTTGCCCTCGAGAATGCTGTAGAGTTGCGCGAAAAACTTCATGGTCAGGGACAATTCCTGTTAGAAAAGGCGATCCTTTCTACTTGCCGCTCCGGAAGTCGGTTCGTTCCGGTACTTCAGGAACCGATGTGTGAGTTCCTAAACCTAGGTTTCCACTGAAGTAAAGTCAAATCCTTTGGCTGCGGGGGCGTGTGCACTTGAATTTTCGTTTGTGTAAGAGGCACTTACAATCTATATTGTTGTCCAGCGTACGTGAATTTAGCAACCTTAATATCTGAGCGCGCCTATTTAAAATTTATGCTTATGGAATTCCGGTCTCGGCAGCACGGGATTTCGTACCCGTTGGACGGACTCGGCTGCCACCATGGGCCGAAAGCATCGGCGTCACCTGGCACAGTTCGGCCACGAT
The DNA here is from genome assembly GCA_028877215.1 of Gemmatimonadota bacterium. Lineage (GTDB taxonomy): Bacteria > Latescibacterota > UBA2968 > UBA2968 > JAAXHE01. The sequence goes on from JAPPFJ010000035.1 coordinate 197,507, forward strand.
GGTCAACATGTCTGCCGAACGCGGCGCGTAATGGGTCCACCAATTGAGGGAGCGGCGATGGAGACGTCGAAGTTTACCATTGATCCTATAGAAAGTGAAACCGACCTGGTCGATCGGATGACCGAACCGGTTCCCGAGGTCACGGATGCGGTATCCAGAATCGACGGCGAGGTGATGATACTGGGCATCGCCGGCAAAATGGGGTTGACGCTGGGCGAGCTCCTGGTGCGTTCCGGCGCCCGGGGCGTCATCGGAGTCTCGCGGTTCTCCAGTCCGGGTGATCGGGAATACCTTGAAGCCAGGGGCATACGGACCGTGCGGTGCGACCTGATCGACGACGATGCGTTGCGCCGTCTGCCGGAGGTCGGTCACATTATCCTGCTGGCCGGGCACAAATTCGGTTCAACGGGGAATGAACCTCTGACGTGGGCCATGAACGCGCTGCTTCCCGGCAAGGTGATGCAACGGTTTCCGGATTCCAGGGTCGTTTACGTCTCGTCGGGAAACGTCTACCGGTTTGTTCCACCGAATTCGGGCGGCTCGGTGGAGTCGTCGACTCTGGATCCGATCGGAGAATACGCGCAGTCCCGCCTGGGAGGCGAGCGACTGGCGGCCTACTACGCGGAACGGAACGGTACTCCGCTCGCGATTATCCGGTTGTTCTACGCGACTGAGTTGCGGTACGGCGTATTTCTTGATATTGCCCAGCGAGTCTGGACCGGACAACCCATCGACCTGACCATGGGATACGTAAACCAGATCTGGCAGGGTGACGCAAACGCGTATCTTGCCCGGAGTTTTCCGCTCTGCGAGAGCCCCGCCCGGGTTCTCAATATGACCGGGTCCGATCAGCTGGAAATCCGCGACGTCGCATTGAAGCTGGGCGTATTGATGGGGCGGACACCTGTTTTTGAGGGCGAAGAGAGCCAGACGGCCCTGCTGGGCAATGCGAGTGAGCTGTTCGATCTCATGGGACTGCCCCGGGTCACGACCGGGGAGATGATGGAATGGGTCGCCGCCTGGGTGATGAATGGAGGCCCGACGCTGGGCAAGCCAACCAAGTACGAGTCCCGGAACGGGCAATTCTAGTGGTACAGCGGTCTGCGCGAGCGGGCTGGGAGATCCCGTTGATGGGCGAACTGAAGGCCGGCGTTGCCGAGGTCAATATTACCCCGCCAATCGGCATTTCCCTTTGCGGATTCGGAAACCGGAAGGGACCGGCCGAAACGGTTGACGACGACCTATTCGCACGCGCCCTGGTATTGGACGACGGTCGGACGCGTCTGGCAATCGTAACGTCGGATCTCATCTCATTCGCGCCGGACCTGGTTCAGCGGATACGGGGACTGGTCGAACGCGCCGCGGACGTGCCGGGCGAGTGTCTGCTGCTGAACGGATCGCACTCCCATTCCGGTCCCAACGTGATGTCGTTTCGCAGCATGGGCTCGCGTGACGTCGCGTACGAGGACGTGCTCTGCCGGCAGGTCGCCGGCGCCGTCCGGATGGCGGCGGACCGGCTGGAGCCGGTTTCGCTCCGGGGCGGCCGGGCTCCCGTCAGGATCGCCCAAAACCGTCGCGCCCGCCGTAACGGACGGATGACGATCGGCCACAACCCGGACGGCGCCGAGGCACCCTGGGTGGACGTGCTGCGCGTCGACGCCCGGTCAGGTTCCACGCTCGGGCTTCTGTATATGACGGCGGCCCACCCCGTGAATCTGCGGGGCCTGGCGTTCAGTGCGGAATTCCCCGGTTATGCGGCGCGGACGATCCGGCGCGAACTCGACGGTGCGCTGCCGATGTTTGCGCAGGGCTGTTGCGGCGACGTCAACTGCACCCCGATGGACGGCGCCTTGCGGACAACCATTCGGCAGGGTGAACTGCTGGGAGGAGCTGCCGTGAACGCCGCCCGGCACGCGGAGCCGTTGCAGTCGAACGGGCTGGGGGTGGCGCGCCAGGTCATCTTTCTTCCCACGAGAATCCCTTCCGTGGATGAGGCGGAACGCGCCCTTGAGGACCAGAAAGCGCGGGTGAGGGAGGCAGAGCAGGACCCCGAAGCAACGGACTATCTGATCTGCCAGTACCGTGGACAGATCGGATGGGCGGAAGCTTACCTGCGTACGGCGCGAAACCGCCGGCCGCGGCCTGAGGCGTTCGAGATTCAGGCGATGAGAATTGGAGAGGCCGCGCTGGTGGCGTATCCTGGCGAAATGTTCGTGGATTATCAACTGGAGATGGATCAGGCGTCACCATTTAGAAAGACGTTCACTCTGGCGTACAGCAACGGTTGCATTGGATATGTGCCAACGGCGAAGGCGTTTCCTGAAGGGGGGTACGAAGTTGACCACGCATTCCGATATTACGGGACGTTGATGATTACGTCGGCCTGTGAACGTATGATCAAATCCGCGACCCTCGAATTGCTGGATGGTTTGAAATGGGACAACTGATACGGGACACGTTCCTGCGGTTCTTGCTCTTGTGCGGGTTGTTTTGCATCTGGGCGACACCGGGCGAGAGCGGAAGCGTAAGCAAAGAGTCTTTCGCCAAAGGGACGAGTTCCGCGGCGGAAGCCTTTGCGAATTACCGCCCGAGACGAATCGGGCTTATGGTATTGGCTTCGGACAGGGACCCGGCTCCCGGACTTCAGTACGCCGGCAGGGTCCTGCTTGGTTTCAGCCGGCAGTTGGAGGGGGACCCGATTCGGATGCCGCGCAGGTACGAACTGCGGTTATACGAAGCGATCCGTGCTGCGCTTATCGCCAGGGGATATGAGGTAAAACACCTTGGCGGATGGAACGGATTGCGTTTGGGAGAGGTGATTGACCGGGCGGAGGGCGTGGACGTGGTGTGTGCAGTCCATTATTATATTAAACGCAACCACAGGATTGGGAATTTTGACGGATTCAGCTGGTCGTCTCCTTTCGAGGGAATGCATCTGTTTCTTCACGCCGAGTTCTACCACGTCGCAAGCAGAGAGGGGTTCTACGGACTGGAAGCGACGTCGATTGGCACCGAGGAACTATACGCCAATCTTGGGAAAATGGTGGTGGAGGAACCGCTTTATCCGGACGGTTACGACGAACACGGGAGTCCCAATGCCTACAAGATCGCGGTGTACCAGACGTCAATGCGCGACCTGAAGCTTGCAGAGCATTCCGTCCCGATCATACGCACCGCGGAAGGGTCGCTCGACATTACTTACGACGGCGGATGGATCAATAAGGGTCGGGTGCGGTTGAAGAACGTGATGCGCCGACTCAATATTCCCATTGCTGAAGAAGTTGCCAAACAGAACAGTGTACTTGCGCGGATGCTCGAGTACGTACCGTTCCGGCCCGGAAACGATGATCGGGAATATTTCGATCTGCTGGGCGTCACGAAAATCGGCCGTATCGTTCAACAGAGAATTCCCGACCGACGTCCGTAACAGTCCGTCGATAAAGTCGCTCTGCAGGCGAGGCTTATTCCGAAGAACAGGATACGGATACATGGATAAATTCAAACTGGAAGAGTTGGAACTGGCGCCGGAAATACCGGGAATCAAGCTGGACACCGAAAATTTCTCGATCGTTGTCGCACCCGAATTGGGCGGAAAGATAATCTCCCTGGTAAATAAGGCAACCGGGCGCGAGTTTCTTTCGCGTACCAATATTCCTCACCGGATGCGAACCTACGCGGACAGGTTTGAAAATTACGAGCGCGACGGCGCGGACGAGTGTTTTCCCACGGTGGAGGACTGTCCGTATCCCGCCTTTCCCTGGGAAGGGGTGCCGGTTCCGGACCATGGAGAGGTCTGGACCCTGCCGTGGCAGTACGAAGTCAAACAGGGACGCCTGCAGATGTGGGTGAAAGGCGTGCGGCTTCCATATGTGTTTCAGCGGGACCTCCGCTTTGAAACGTTGGCGCGCGGAGAAAAGCCGTATATCCGGTTTTCTTACACCGTTCGGAATGAAAGTCCGTTCGAAATGCCGTTCGTGTATGCGTTCCACCCGCTGTTTAAGGTGGAAACCCGTGCGCGCATCCTGATGCCTTCCGGAACGGACGTGGTCTCCTACATGAGTACGGAAGACCGCCTGGGGCCGCCAATGACACGACACGCCTGGCCCAAAGTGACGGACGTTACACTCGACAAGGCCTATAACCGATCTTCGATCCGGTCCAGCCGTACGAAGGAGGCCGAGAAGATTTTCTCCACTCGTCTGGATCAGGGCCGCTGCGCGCTGGTCTACCCGAACGGGGAGTTTATCGGTTTTCTGTTTCCAGCCAAAAAGCTCCCCCATCTGGGCTTATGGATAAACGAGGGAGGATGGAACAACCTCCATCACGCGGCGCTTGAGCCCTCCACGTCGCAGGTCGACCGCCTGGATACCGCGTGGGGACTGAAAGCGTGCGGGGTCGTGCCGGCCAACGGCCAGTCCGAGTGGGATATCAGCCTGATTCTGGGCGAAGGCGAGGAACGCCAGGAATTGCTCGGGGAGTTTTGAGGTGCAACGTCAGTTGATTGCGGTTCTGGTTGCATTCACTCCGGTGGCGGCGCCTGCCCAGCCCCCCGGGGATGAAATGGTTCTGGTACAGACCGGCCAGGATCGTTACTACATGAGCAGGCATGAAGTGACAGTCGAACAGATGAAGGCGTTCGACCCGGACTATCATCCGGCGTACACCTATTTCGATGATGCCAGGATGCCTGCCACCGCAATCACATTCACACAGGCGAAAGCGTACTGCGAAGCCCAGGGCAAGCGGTTGCCAACGTCCGAAGAATGGGTCGGTGCGTGCGCCGGACTGGAGGGAACGGCCTACGCGTATGGAAACAACTACGACCCAAACCACGCGCGGGTCGGCCGAAAAAACTGGACCGACGGCCCCAAGGCAGTGATGAACTACGAAAAAAACAGGGCAGGGCTGTACGACATGTCCGGAAACGTGTGGGAGTGGGTTGATGACGGCGGCAGCGAAGGCCGGATGCAAAAGGTGTACGGAGGATCCTGGACGGATGGTCCCAGGTTGACGCGGTGCGGTTCCGCGAGGCGGGCGAAAATCGATCTGAAGTCGCTGAACTACGGTTTTCGATGCGCCCGCTCGCTGACGGAAGCCGACCGGGCTCGCCTGGCCAGGGCGGAGGCGGAGGCGCAACGCACAATTCAGGCGCGGGTCCGTAGGGAAGCCGCCCGGCGCAAGGCCGCGATCGAAGCCGCGGAAGCAGCCAGGAAGGCCAAAATCGATGCAAAGGCAAAGACGGCCCGGGAGGCCGAACTTGCCGAAGAACAGGCTCGGGCGGCGGAGGCGGCGCGAAGAGCGGAGGCTTTTGCCGGCAAGGTCGAAGGCATGGTTAAAATCGAGACCTCCGCTTTCAAGACCTTTTACATCGATCCGCACGAAGTCAGCGTCGCGGCGTATCGGGCGTTCGACCCGACTTACAACCCGGATGAATTCTCCAACGGTCTTCGAATGCCGGCCACCGGAATAACGCACGAACAGGCGCAGGAATACTGCGGCTCTCTCGGCAAGAGACTGCCGACGTCGGAGGAATGGGTTGCGGCATGTCTGGGTGATACGGGCAACATCTATTCCTACGGTAAGCGCTACGATCCTACCCGGGCCCGGACCGGTCAGGCTTGGTACGCCGGGGCCGAGGAAGTGGCCCGGGGGGAGCCCAACGTCTATGGCGTTAAGGATATGGTGGGCAATGTCTGGGAGTGGGTGGACGGATGGTATGGAAACAACAGGGAACTCCGTGCAATATACGGTGGCTCGTGGCTCGATGACGAAAAGCGGGCGAAATGCACTGGGGCAGGTTGGGCAGAACCCGATGATCGACGGTCGGACGTCGGGTTTCGCTGTGTGGTGGGAGCCGAATAGGGATGCGTAACTCAAAACGTCTGCGGACGCGGGCGGTCTGGCGGTATACCTGGTTCATTTTGTTCTGCGTCGGGGCCTGGAGTTGCGGCGTCAGTCGTCAGGAAGTGGATCTGGCCAAAGAAGACGCGCTGAACACGGTGCTGGGTCTCGTTCAGGACGGCGAGCTGGATGGCGCCCTGGTTGCGGAGGCTGTAACGGTTCTGGACGGGTTGGATGGCGCGAATGTTCAATCGGCATTCCTGACCCTGTTGGGCCATCCCGACGAGATCGTGGTTCTGCGTGCGGTCGAAGCGCTTGGAAGACACAATGGTCCCGGCGTAGTCGACGCACTCAGGGGCGTTTTCGAGAAAACGGAAAGCGCTTTCGTCAAAGTGGAAGTTGCGGCTGCGCTGGAACGTCTGAACACGGAGACGATGAGTCCCTGGCTGGCGGAAACGCTCGGTAGTGGCCGGATGAGCATGGTTCGTTCCAAGGCCGCCGCCGCATTCGGTCAACTGGGGAACGCGTCAGCTGTCCCCGCGCTCAGACGGGCGTTTGGAGAAGATCCGGACCCTGTTGTACGATCTTCCGCGGCATTGGCGCTCGCCAGGCTGGCGGATCTGCAGAGTTTGCCGGCCATTGCCGATACCCTGTTGAAAACCAGTCAGCTTTCCACCTCGCTGGTCATGGTGGAGGCGCTGGAGGAATTTGGAACCGCCGAGGCGATCGACCATCTTGAAACGGTAGCGAAACAGACAACCTGGCAACATTCCCTGCGAATCCGCTGCCTGGAATCGCTGGGAGGACTGTCCGCCAGGACGATCGGCGTGTTCCTCAAAGAGCAGTTGCTAGAAGAAGGACACCCGATGAACCGGTTGCTGGCTGTGGATGGATTGGGATGGATTCAGGACTCAACGGCGGTGGAACTCCTGCGGTCGGCCTTTTACGGCCCCGAAAATCAACCGCTTCGGCTCAGCGCGGCGTGGTCCCTGGCCAGGCTCGGCCACGGGTTCGACATTTCGGAGGAACTGGAAAAAGACCTGAAGAGTATGCACCGTCCGTTTCGAAGGCGTGCCGCTGAGATCCTGGGGATCATCGCTGATGAACGACGGATCCCCGCATTAAGGGACGCGTTCTCCCAAAACAGGGAGTTTTCCGTTCGACTGGCGGTTGTGCAGGCTCTGGGTAAAATCAGCACGGCCGAGTCGATCGAAGCACTTGTCCGGGCGTTCCATAAAGACACGTCGCTGGAAATCAGGGAATCCATAATTGATGCGCTTGGAAAGTTCGGGCTGCGAGAGGCGACTGAAGCGTTGAACGACATACTTGCACAGAACGAAGAGGCCAGCCTTCAGGCGGCGGCTTTGAGGGGATTGGCGCAGTCCGGCGACCTGAAGCAGTTGAAGACGCTTCGCACGTTTCTGACAAACGCCGAACCGGGCTTGCGCCTGGAAGCCGCCAGGGGAATCTTTGATCTCGCCCGAACGGAAATCCAGCACGGTTGAACCGGGCGTCATTCAATGCGCACATTCTGCGGTTTTCCCGTTGCGAAGGACAGATGCGTATACATTCCAAAATACCGTTCTGGTTGTTTGGGGCCTGTATCCTGATATCGACCGCATTGGCGCAGACCACTCCGGATATCGATTTCGACGGCAACGACGTAATCGATTTCGGGGATTTCGTCCTCCTGGCGCAGGCGTTCGGAACCGGAGACACGCAGTTTGACCTCAACGGAGACGGTGCCGTTGATCTGCAGGATTTTCTGATCTTCGCGCGTCTTTACGACAGAGCCCAGGTTACGGTGATGCACTCTCATGTGGATGAGGGTGTCGCCGTCGGTTCCGTCGATGTCTTCTCAGTACCAACACTTGGAAGCCAGCCCCGGGATATCGTGGTCGACGTCCTTGGCCGCGTCTGGTTCGCGGAAACGGGTGCAAACCAGATCGGTCGTTTCGATCCCTCAACCGAGACATTTGTCGAATATCCGTTGCCGATCCCCGGCGGTCAACCGGCACGTCTTGCCGTTGACGGCCGCGGGGTCGTCTGGTTTACGGATATTGTTGCGAATGCGATCGGCCGGCTCGACCCGATTTCCGAGGAAGTCAGGATGTATACCGTTCCTACCCCGGGAAGCCGGCCCAGCGGCCTGGTGTTCGACCGCAAGGGTTATCTCTGGTTCACACAGGAATCCGGCAACCAGATCGGCCGGCTCGATCCCGACCGCGGCACGTTTGAAGAGTATCCCGTGTTCACGTCATCCGCTGGTCTGGACGAGATACTGATCGATAGCGAAGGCATTCTCGTATTTTCGGAACGCGCCGTCGGAAAATTCGGTCGGATGAATCCGGAAACAAAAGAGATAGTGGAGATCGAGATACCCATCCAGGATCTGACGATAAAGCAGTTCGTGTTGGATGACGGAGATCAGATCTGGTTTGCCGCGAGTTCGTACCAATTGCACATGTGGGACCTTCTGGCGACGGGGAACTTCGCGAGTTACATCCTGCCCGAAGACGGCCCGGATCCATCCTCGCTGTCCGTTGACCTTAACGGGCGAATCTGGTACGCGGCCGATCAGTCCAGGTATTTCGCCAGATTCGATCCGGAGGCTTCCAGCGTCAGGATTCTTGAACTGCCCTTTGCGGTATCGGGAGTGGGACGGCTGACTGTGGACCGGCTGGGAAAGATCTGGTTTACTGATCCTTCCGGCAACAGGATCGGAAGCGTGGAGGACATCGGTCCTTGAATCGTCTGTCTCATTGCCCGACGTATACGTCTCAATCTTCAGGATTGCGGCGTTTTTTTTTGGCACAAATCCCGATGACCATAGAAAGAAATTGACACGGTGGGGTGGCATGGGTACCATTCCGGCCGACGCCGCGCGTGAAGCTAACATCTGAATTGAAGCGAGTTGACCGGCCGTGAAGATCCCATATCTAACTTTGTTCTGTTTCTGTACGCTCATTCCCGCCGCAACACCGGCCGCGACAGATCGGCTGGTCCTGATCTCACCGCATCCGGACGGCGTTCAGAATGAATTTGAGACGGCTTTCAGGTCCCACTATTCCAGCCTGACCGGCAGGGAGGTCGTCCTGGAATGGCTTGACGTCGGGGGCGGCACGAGCTCGATTCTGAGATATATCAAATCGGAATTCCGCCGCGCGCCGGGCGGGATCGGTATCGATGTCTTTTTCGGCGGAGGCATGGACCCGTTTATGGAAATCGCCGATATGGGCCTCTGTTCGGCTCATCGCCTGCCAGAGGCCGTGCTGGATCGATTGCCACAAAAAATCGGAGGCGTACCGCTGTACGATCCGGACTATCGCTGGTACGGCGCCACCCTGGCCGGTTTCGGAATCGTGTACAACAGGGCCGTCCTCGACCTCGTGAATCTGCCGGTCCCACGGACGTGGGCTGACCTGGGAGATCCGGTGTTGTATTCGTGGGTTGGGTCGGGAGATCCCAGAAGCAGCGGAAGTGTGCACATGGCCTATGAGTTGATCCTGCAGGCATATGGCTGGGAGCGGGGCTGGGAGGTCATCACGACAATGGGGGCCAATGTCCGCAACTTCACCTCAGGCGGCTCCCAGGCGCCCAAGGACGTCGCGGCCGGCGAGGTGGCCTACGGTCTGTCCATTGACTTTTACGCCTGGGCCCAGGTCGGCCGGGTTGGAGGAGACTATATCGGATTCACGATGCCCGACAACCTGACCATCGTCAATCCTGACGGGGTGGCCATCCTGAAAGGCGCATCCAACCTGCAGGCGGCACGGAGTTTCGTCGATTTCGTCATGTCGGATTCAGGCCAGAAACTCTGGTTTCTGAAAAGAGGCGCGACGGGCGGCCCCGTGGAAACCGCGCTGAACCGGTTTACGGTATTGCCCGACCTCTATCGGCGGTTCCGTGATCAGGCCGCCGTTTCGTTGAACCCGTTCGAGTGGAAATCGGAGCTCGTCTATGACTCCGAAAAGGCGTCAACCCGATGGCGCGTGTTAAACGATCTCATCGGCGTCATGGTGATCGATTCCCACCAGCAGCTTCAAGACGCCTGGAAAACGGCGATTGCAAAAGGTGCAACACCTGAACGTGTTCGACGCCTCTCGAGAGTACCCGTCAGCGAAGAAGCCTGCGGCCGCCTGGGCGCCCGTTGGCGGGATGCCGAGCTGCGCAACAGGACCCTGGCGTCCTGGACGGAATTCGCGCGGAACAAATATGGGTCTGTGCAGCCTCCGTTTCGAACGCGTCTTCTGGACAGGCTTACATTCCTGTTCCCGTTGGGCCTTGCAGGCGCCATGGTGATCTACCTCGCGAAAATATCGATTCCGTGGTTTCGACGGTAACTAAATCTGATTCGTGATTTCTCGTGAATGTTAATTCAATTATATAATTGTTAATAAAGGCGATAGGACGAAATATTCCCAGGATACATATCAGGTCGCTGAACGTGAACGGGACCTCTCCCCCAGGCCGCCCGACCACCGGGTGAGACGTAAGACGGGAGAGGGGGAGAAAACCGGGTAGACGGGAGACGTAAGACGGTAGAAGATAGGCGGGTAGAGGTGAGAGGGTAGACGGTAGATGATATCCTCGCCCGATATTTAATTCCTCGCTGCCTTCGGCACGAAAAGAATCCTCTCGAGGCAGGACATCTCTAACCTCTCCCGGCTTACGTCTCACCGCTCTTGGTCTACCGGCTCCCCGCATTCAGGCTCTTTGTGGCCAATTTGACTGTTGTCTTTCTTCGAATCGAGGCTAAAAACAGCCTCCAAGGGACATGAGGGCGTTCGATGGTTCGCGTTCGTCTGAAGGATGTTACAAAACGATTCGGCAGTGTCGTCGCGGTAGAATCCGTCGATCTCGAAATCGAGAACGGCGAATTCTTCTTTCTGCTCGGACCGTCCGGATGCGGCAAGACCACGTTGTTGAGAACGGTCGCCGGTTTCTACAGGCCGGAACGAGGCCGCGTGTTTTTTGACGACCGGGACGTTACCGAAGTACCGCCCGAAAAGCGGAACACGGGAATGGTCTTCCAGAACTACGCGCTATGGCCCCATATGACCGTCTGGCAGAACGTGGAGTACGGCCTTTCGATGCGCGACATAGCGCACGGCAACCGCACTGATCGTGTCCGGCGGGCGTTACAGATGGTGAGAATGGAAGCCTACCGGGACCGGTCTCCCAACCAGCTGTCAGGCGGACAGCAGCAGCGGGTGGCGCTCGCTCGGGCCCTGGTAATCGAACCCGACGTGGTGTTGCTGGATGAACCGCTCTCCAATCTCGACGCCCGACTGCGTCTGGAGATGCGGGAACAGATCCAGGCCCTGCACCGAAGCCTCGGGATCACCATGGTCTATGTCACGCACGACCAGAAAGAGGCGCTGGCGATGGCCAGCCGCATCGCCGTGATGCGCGCGGGGCGGGTCGTGCAGTCCGGTTCCCCCAGGACCTTGTATTCGCAGCCGGCCAACCGGTTTGTCGCGGACTTCATCGGTGAAATTAACCTGATTTCGGGCAAGGTCATCCTGCTGGAGAAGAGAATCGGGGTGGAGACGCCGGTGGGGGTTCTGTACGGCCGCCCGGGCTACGACGGCATCCGGAAAAACGACCGCGTATTGTGCGCCATTCGCCCCGAAGCCATGGAATTCTTCGCGGGTACGCCGGGCGAAGCGGACCATGTCGTAACGGGAACGGTCCGGAACGCGATATACCTGGGCGAGATGGAACAGTATGTTGTAGACCTTCCGGGCGGAACACAGGTGAAACTCGTGGACAGCCATCCGCTGATTCAGAAAGCAATTCCGGGCGACCGCGTGCGTATCCGGTTCGCCCGGGACGCGATTTCCATACTACGGGACGATGGTGAAGACACTGCTTGATCGTTACGATCTGACCTGGTCCAGGATCCTCTTTCTGGCGGGATTGTCTGCCTTTTTTGTCTTTTTTCTGTTCTATCCGCTCTGGTACGCCGTTGTGCGGGCACTGTGGGTGAACGGCGAAATCTCGCTCGTATTCTTCGAGCTGATGGCAGGCAATCCGGTCTACAAGGAGATGATTCTGAACAGCTTCCGCCTTGGCATGTTCACCACGATCGCAACGACACTCCTGAGCCTGCCTATCGCATTCCTGCTGGTACGGTATGACTTCAAGGGCAAGAACATCCTCAACGGTCTGATTCTGGTGCCGATGGTCCTCCCGCCGTTCGTGGGCGCCATCGGGATGAAACAGATGTTCGCCCGCTTCGGATCCATCAACCTTCTGCTGCTGGAGCTGGGAATCGTCGACCAACCGATCGATTGGTTCGGTGGCGGGTTTACCGGCGTGGTCATTCTGCAGGTGTTGCACCTCTATCCCATTATGTTCCTGAACGTGGCAGCGGCGCTGTCGAATATCGACCCCAGCCTCGAAGAGGCCGCCCGCAATATGGGGGCCCGTGGATTCAGGCTGTTTCGAAGCGTAACCTTTCCGCTGATGTTGCCGGGCTATTTCGCGGGTGCGATCATCGTCTTCATCTGGGCGTTTACGGACCTGGGAACACCACTGATTTTCAACTATCGCCAGGTGGTGATGGTCGAGATTTTCAATGCAATATCAGATATCAACGAAAATCCCATGGCGTATGCGCTCGTGGTCTTTCTGCTGTTGCTCACCGTGTTGTTTTTCTACCTGTCCAAGCTGATGCTGGGTAAAAGGCAGTACGAAACGGTCGCGCGGGGACACGTCGGATCCGCTACCCGCCGGGCGTCGCCAGGGATGACCGCGTTTATCTATTCGGTTATGATTTCACTGACGGCCATCGCGCTGATCCCTCATTTGAGCGTATTTCTGACATCGATCTCCGAGCGTTGGTTCATGGCGATCTGGCCGCAGGAAATCACGGGCAAGTACTACCCGCTCGTCTATCGGCATCCGATCGCGGGCCCCAGCATAACAATGAGCCTGATGCTGAGTTCCTTAAGTACGGTTTGCGACGTGGTACTTGGCATATCCATTGCCTATCTGCTTGCCCGCACACGGGTCCCGTTCAGAGGCGCGCTGGATGCGGTTGCGATGCTGCCCCTGGCCCTGCCGGGCCCGGTACTGGCTTTCGGATATCTGGCCGGGTATTCCGGCACCTTTCTGGACGCGAGACACAATCCCGTACCCCTGCTGGTGATCGCGTACGCGGTGAGACGGCTGCCATATATGGTCAGATCGGCCTACGCCGGATTCCAGCAAACGAGCGTCTCCCTTGAAGAAGCGGCCAGGAATATGGGTGCTTCGCCACTGCGCGCCACCCTGCAGATTACCTTTCCGCTCATCCTCGCCAATCTGGTCGCCGGCGCCATTCTCTGCTTTTCCTTTGCCATGCTGGAAGTCAGCGACAGCCTGATACTTGCTCTGAAGGCACAATATTACCCCATCACCAAGGCCATCTACGCGTTAATGGGCAGGATTGCGGACGGTCCATATATCGCCAGCGCAATGGGGATTCTGGGCATGCTGCTTCTCATGCTCAGCCTCTTTCTGGCCGGACGGTTTCTGGGAAGGCGAATGGGGGAACTGTTCCGCACGTAGGATCGCATCAGGAAATGGAAGAGTGAAGACGCGAGTCGGGAGTAGACGTAAGACGTGAAGAAGGTAGAGATTGCCTGCCTTTTGCGGTATATTCTCGTGCCGGAGGCAAGGTGGAACAACATACTGGGCGAGGATTTCTTCTACCGTCTTACGTCTAACGTCTCACCGTCTTTTGCCAACACGTCACGCTTCCAGCCAGGAGTCGTCAGACGATCAGGGAGAACACCCGAGATGGTCTATATCGCTGTGATTGTCCTGTTAATGCTCGCGGTTATTTTCACTCTGACGCGTGAACGGGGAACACACGGCAGAGAGCCTTCCGAAGGAGACGATGAGCTGGCCACAGATATGGCGGACCTGGTGATCGAAGGCCGCACGGAATTCCTGCCGGCTGCCAGCCACCCGGTATTGGGCGGTGCGCTTCGCGAATTGCTGGACCGCCTGGGGATCGATGCAGAGCAGGTACTGGTCAATCGTGGCTTTGCGCACGGCGGGGGAGCGATGCGGACGGACGACGAAAGAATCCGGAACCTGAGGTTATTTGATCCCGATGAGAACATGATGCAGATTGTAGAACGGGCATTGCTCGTGGGGATTCAGCTGGCGCGTGTCGACGATGACTACGCCGGCGTGGGCGATGACCACCTGGACCTGGAAGCGCTGGTACGTAAAGCCGAAGCCATTGAAGTGGATCTTTTCGGAGACGGGAAGCGCGATCGTTACGTATTCTACGGGAAGGCTGCGCTGGTGTTGCAGGATATGCTTCGGGATGAGAGAGAAGCCACGCGGAGGGAAGTCCTTCGAGGGCTGCTGGAGATGGTCGACGCCCGGATCAAGGCCTTCCAGGAGGAACTGGACAGGTCGATGGCGTACATCCCCGAGCCGGATACGTTGAGATGGGGCGACAGGAGAGATCGGCAGTTATATTATTTCAAGATGGGCGTAACCAACTCCCTCAGACGAAGCGGACAGTTGGAGAGCCTGGGACATCTCTACCGGTACCGAGGGGTAAATTACGACGTCCTGGAAGCATATGACCTGGCGGCGCAGGAGTGTCCGCAACTCTTCGCGGCGGATGTAATCGGGATCGACGGATTGCTGCAGATGGGAACCGGAGAGGTCAGGGCGCTTGCCCGGCAAGCGCTTCCGGAGGGCGGAAGGCGTTAGTGTCGTGATTCGGAGAAGAATGTCCGAAGCCGCCACGCGTTGCGTGGCGGCTTTCGTATTCTAAGTCCCCTTGCGAGCCTTTTCGTAAAAAGGACGCACGCGTTCAATGACTTCCGCGTCCAGTTTGCATTCGGACACGATTTGCGTGAATTCGTCTGCCGGCAAGCCGAGTTCCTCCAGGAACTTCTGGTCGGCCGGTCAGGGGTAGACGTAGTCGCCGATGTTGTTCCGCAGCATCGCCCGGGCCTTGTCCGTTATCCTTGGCAGCCAGGGAATACCGCCCATGGCAAGTGTTCTGCCCCGCGGGCGGAATTCGATGGATTCGTGCATGGTATCCATCTGTTCGGCTCCTTTCTGAAAAGCAGTCCGTTGATAAGAAGTTGTTTTAAAATTACCGGTGAGTTCCCGAGCGCGAGCGAAAAAGTGGCGGTCAAGGCGGGAAAATCCGGCTATGAGAGGCGAGCAAGCGCAGCCTCGATCTCGTACGACGGGTGGATTTGACCAACGCCGACCGGCGCTTTTGCAGCCGCGCGAAGACCGCTGGGAATTTTAAGACAGCTTCTAAAGTCGCTCTGCAGGCGAGGTATGGTGTCCCGTCCCGGAAATATGTCACCATTCATCCGCCGATTCATCCCGTCTGGCGGCGTTGCCTTCGCTCGGCGAACACGGACAGGTCTCCTTGCTCAGGCGCCTTGCCAGCCGGGCGACTCGGCGGCCGAATCTCGGCAATCTATTTCCGGGTCGGAACACTTGCCATTGTGGCCGAAGACAAGGCGCGCAACCGAGTCCCATCCTGCGATTCGGCGAGGGAGCGCAACGCAGTATTTCGACCGCAAGGGCCGGCCGTAGCCCGGATAGGCTTTTTCAACGGGCTGATAAAGTTGGACAGTTCAAAGAATACAGGCAACAGCGTACAAAGGCAAGTTGAAAAACGTCAGGAGCTCACTCTGCTCCGCACACGCTACGGTAGATGGATAACGAAGTGCCCCCGTAGGTCTTCCGAACGCAAAGCGAAAGGTGCCGGGAAGTGACGGGCATCTCGAGGTCTGTGGCATGTTGAATGAGGATATGGGCGGAAGGAGCAAGGAGGACCGATCCGCTCAGGCGGGAAAGTATGGTGAGCGCGGAAGGCGCGCCGTCCAGTTGCAGCCGGTACGGCGGGTCAACGTAAATGACATCGAATGGCTGTCGTTCAGACTCAAGCAGCGGCAGGAGCCTTTCCGCGTGTTGGTTCGCGAGGCGAACCTGTCTTTCCATCCCCCAGTCCCTCAGCAGCGTTGAAATAAAGCCGTGCCTGCGACGATCCGGTTCGTTCAGAAGCACCCGGGCGCCCCGGCTGTGCGCCTCCAGCCCGATCTGACCCGAACAGGAAAACAGGTCGAGGAAATGAAGACGATCAAGCCTGGCGCCCAGAATGTTAAACGCGGCCTCCTTGATCCTTGCCGGCGTTACGCGGGCGTCGCCGTGTTTCCTGACGTCAAACGGAATAGTCCGGCCCTTCAGTTTGCCCGTGATTATACGCATGATGATGAAAGGAACGAGTTGGCAGAGGCAGGCGACACCGCGGGTGATCAATGAGGTACGCGCCGCTCCCTGCCGCTCTAGAAGCCCTCCAGTCTGCTCAGGTCCGCGATGCCGTCGGCGAGAGAGGCAATGCGCTGAACCAGAGCCAGGCGCGCCTGGCGAAGCACCGGATCCTTATCCATCACCAGGACGTCCTCGAAGAAGCGGTTGATCGGGCCGCGAAGATCTGTCAGCACGATTTCAAGGGTACCGATCCCGTCATTCGATCGGTCCATCACGCGTTGGGCTCCCTCCCATTTCAGATGCAGGGCGCGCGAGGAAGGAACCGGATCCGCCTCCGGGTTCAGTGGACAGGATTCATCCAGGTCACGCACAATCCGCTTGCAGCGCGCGTATGCATGCAGGGTTTCGGTCCAGCCTTCCGAACGGACCACCTGATCGAGGCCATCCACAATGGTTCGGAGCCCGAAGGGGTCATCGCATCCGCCCCCGAGCGCGGCCTCGACAACGTCGTGACGAAAACCCTCCTCCTTCAGCTGTACGCCCAGGCGCCGCAGGATGAACGCATGCGCGTCGTTCAATCGATCGGTATGGACCCGGACAGGAAGCCCGGCCGCCGCGGCCTCCAGGCCCTTCTTCAGGGAAAAGTGACTGCGTTTGCCGATAAGCAGCGCCAAAAGGCCCAGCGCGTCCCGACGCAACCCATAGGGGTCGGCGGTCGACCGGGGCTTGATTCCGGCGCAGAACAGGCCGGCCAGGCTATCCAACCGGTCGGCGATGGAGACTGCGGATCCGGATTCGCTTGAAGGCAGCACGTCACCGGGAAACCGTGGAAGATAGTGTTCCTGGATGGCTGTCGCCACCGCGTCTGTCTCCCCGGACAGCAGGGCGTAGTAGCGGCCCATTACGCCCTGAAGGGACGTCATTTCCACGACCATACCGGTGGCCAGATCGGCTTTGCACAGCCGGGCTGCCCGTTTGGCCGTGATCATATCTCCTTCCGACAGGCCAAGATCGGGTCCGACGACCGGGAGCAGTTGCTCGATTCGCGCGCTCTTGTCCCTCACGGAGCCCAGATCGTCCTGGAAGGTGAGCGTATCCAGACGCGGCAGGTAGTCCTCCAGGGCCTTTCGGCCGTCTTCCCGGTAGAAGAAGGCGGCGTCCGCAAATCTGGCGCGTACGACATTCTCGTTCCCTTGAACGACAGGCCCGGGATCGGCCGACCGGCCGTTGGACACGGCCACAAACCAGGGCAGCAGCCGGCCTGATTCGGGGTGTACCACGGGGAAGTAGCGCTGGTACTTCCTGAGTACGGTAACCAGGACCTCCTCGGGGAGTTCGAGATGGGCTTCGTCGAAACCACCGCGCAGCGCGAAAGGCGCTTCGACCAGGTCGGTAACTTCGTCAAGCAGTTCGGGATCTTCCTGTACGCTGCCCCCTACTTCGTGCGCCCGTTCGCAGACCTGATTCCGGATCGCTTCCTTTCGCCGATTGCGGTCGACGATCAGGCCGAGTTCTTCCATTTGCGGGCAATAGGCGTCGGAGGACGCCAGCTTGACGGGCGGATCGCCCTCGGACCTCAGACCATAGCTGGTTCGTCCGCTCCGGATCCGTGCGAGGGAAAACGGAATAACCCGGTTTCCGAAAAGTGCGACAATCCAGCGAACAGGTCGGGGATAGGCGAAACCGCCGGAGTCCCAGCGCATCGTCTTCGGGAACTTCAATCCGGAGATCAGCCCGGGAAGGCGTTCGGTCAGGACTTCCGTCGTTGCGAGGCCGGGCTCGTGGCGCCGGGCATAGACATATTCAACGCCCTTCTCGTCTTTCCTGTGTTCCACCGAACCTGTAGAGATGCCTTGACCGCGACAGAACCCTTCCAACGCCCGTGTCGGTTGCCCGTCGTCGCCGTAAGCCGCCCTGACGGCCGGACCGCGTACCTCGCGTTCCCGATCCGGCTGGCGTCCCTCGAGATTCCTGACGCTGGCCACAAGCCGTCTGGGCGTGCCCGTTATTTCGATTTTGTCATAGCCAAGTCTCTGCTCCCGCAGAAGCTCGGGAAGGAACCTCTCGAGTTGCTCGATGCCGGACCGCACGTCATTGGGCGGGAGCTCTTCGGATCCGATCTCCAGAAGCAGGTCGGCGCGCTCCGGTGACCCGGTGTCCCCACCGGCCTTCGGGGCGCCCGCCTCCTCGGTTTTTCTGATCAGGGGGTAACCTGACGCTTCACGCTGTTCCAGAAATCCTTCGGCGACCTGCCTCGCGAGGTCGCGGATGCGGGCGAAGTACCGCGCACGCTCGGTTACGCCTATGGCGCCGCGGGTGTCCAGCAGGTTGAAGGTGTGAGAGCAACGCAATACGTAGTCATAGGCGGGAATGACCAGTCCGCGGCCTATCGCGGCTCTCGCTTCATCATAGAAGAGATCGAACATGGACTGCAATCGCCCGACGTCTGCGTGGTGAAACTCGTAATTACAATACTCCACTTCCTGCTGCCGTAGAATGTCGCCATAGGAGACCTGCTCGTTCCAGCGGAGTTGCCAGACTTCACGCACGTCCTGCACGTACATGGCGATACGCTCCATGCCGTAGGTGATCTCCACGGGCACCGGGTCGAGCTGCAGGCCTCCGGCCTGTTGGAAATAGGTGAACTGTGTGATTTCCAGGCCGTCGAGCCAGACCTCCCAGCCCAGGCCCCACGCACCAAGCCCGGGCGATTCCCAGTTGTCCTCCACGAAGCGAATGTCATGGCGCCTCCGGCTCAGTCCCAATGCTTCCAGGCTGTCCAGGTAGAGTTCCTGGGGGTTGCCTGGCTCAGGCTTCAGTACAACCTGGTACTGCGTGTGCATCTGCATCCGGTTCGGGTTCTCCCCGAATCGTCCGTCGTCGGGTCGAAAGCTGGGTTCAACGTAGGCCACGTTCCAGGGCTCCGGCCCCAGCACGCGAAGGGCGGTGCTTGGGTTCCATGTGCCCGCGCCGACCTTTTCGCTGAGCGGTTGCCAGATGATACACCCGTGATCCGCCCAGAATCGTTCAAGGCGAAGAATGAGTTCCTGGAAGGATGGTGTGGAACTCACGATTGGTGTCCTTTCGCAATATCCGTCACGTGATTTCCGGTTAGCTGCCGGGTAAACAAGGTGAAGGACCCCGGACAGACACCGGCGTGCGGAGTACGCCGCGGCGCTATTTCGCCCCGGAAATCCTCTTGATGGGCGTTGTGGAAACTCTGGCTTTTACGTTCTTCTGAATCTGCTTGATGGACCGCTCGACGTTCCGGACCTTCTTTCTGCCGTCGTGGACGGCAACGGTAAGGTCCATCCGGCGGGTCTCGCCGGCGTCGAGCCTGATTACCCGTCCCTGTTCGCGTTCGAAAGGTTTTGGATTCGGATAGTTGGTGGCAGGTTCCAGGCCGGTGACGTATCCGTCTTCGGTTGCCGCGGTATTTTTCCAGAGTGTAAAGCAGGGCAACTGGTCGAGCGAACAGTGCAGACTGGAACCCAGGTCTCCTTTGGCGTTTTTGAGCAAGACCGCCGTCTGTCCGCTGCCCCGCTTTCCCGCCAATTCGTAAAAGTAGACCTGTTCGATAAAGCCGGACTCCGGCGCCCCGAACCTGCTATATGCGGCGGCCCCCTTCTGCGCCGTGACGTCTCTCGGGGATACGGATCTCACCGGCGCCACAAGGGCGCTGCCCTCTTCCAGCAGCGGGGGGCCGTAATTGCAGTGGTACAACATCTGCATTTCGGCGGGCTTGTTGTTGAGATTGGTGATCCGGTCTGAAATGGTAAAGGTGTTGGCCCCTGGCTCCGTTGAAATGCGCGCGGTCAACCGCAGCGCGGGACCGAACATCATGGCTTCGTCCACAACACCAACCACGGTGATGCGATGCGGCGGGGACAGGTCAATGCGAACCTCGACCTGACGTGCGGGGATGTTTGCGATTTTACCATGTAGTGGAAGGAATACCGTGGCTTCGTTGCCGTTGTTGTCGATAACCACGTCGTTCGTCGGCGCGCCGTTGCTTTCCATGCCGCAGCGTACGATCCACTCATTGAAGCCTTTCAGCCAGCCCAGGCCCCCCCGGTCGTTGGTATCGACGTGTGCCGGATGAACCAGGTCCCGAACGGGGGATTCCCAGCCGAGAGGAATTTCCCGGTAGGCGCCCTTCCAGATGCCCATGCCGCGAGTCGGCACAATAGTGAATGAGAAGGCGCCGTTGTCCACTTCAACGAGGTCGATGCCCGCCTGCAGCCCGCCGTGAAGGGTTTTCTTTTCTACCTTCCACGCATGTCCGGTACCCAGGGAAAGGGTTTCCTCATCCACGCGTCCGGACTCGACCCAGTGGCCGCGATCCGCGTCGGTCAGCACGTGACGAAACACGCCGCCCATGTCGAACTCCTTGTATAATAGGAGGTTGTAATACGAGACGTGCTTGAAGACCAGAGGTGGAAATATACTGTACACCTGGCAGTGTGTCAATGATAGAAGCCCCGCGAAAACCGTCCGGAAACGGGCTCATGGCTTCCTTCGCACGGCGGACGGACTGGCGCCGCCGCTGGCGCCGTGCGGGGCGACGGTCTATCTTCGAGGATCGGATTCCCGTCGATTTTCCGGTACACTTGACAATCCCTGCACAGGTCTTTAGCATGGAGTCACGACGCGTTTCGGCTGAACGGCGAAAGGAGAGAACGTGGCGGCCGTCAAGACGGTTTTTTTCTGCGGTATCGGGGGAAGTGGAATGAGCGCGCTGGCGCAGGTGCTGCGCCATCACGGGCATGCGGTGCGCGGGTCCGACCGGTGCCGGGACCACGGCCAGACTACGGAGCTCTTCGACAGGCTCTGCGCCCAGGGCATTGGGTTGTTCCCCCAGGATGGTTCGGGCGTTGACGATTCCGTGGACGAACTGATCGTGTCAGCCGCGGTGGAGGAACACGTCCCCGACGTGCGCGCCGCGTTGCGGCGGGCGATTCCGGTGCGAAAGCGCGCAGAGGTGCTGGCCGAACTATTCAACCGGGCGGAGGGCGTGGCCGTTGGCGGCACGAGTGGAAAGACGACGGTTGCGGGCATGATCGGTCACATCCTGCAACAGGCGGGCCGAAACCCAACAGCGATTCTTGGGGGTTCGCTCCTGAACGACTCGCAAACTCCGACGGGTAACGCCATCTGCGGTGATCCCGGTCTGCAGGTGATCGAGGCGGATGAGAGCGACGGCACGATCGTCCTGTACGAGCCTTCAATTTCGGTTCTGACCAATATTTCGCTGGACCACAAGCCGCTTGAGGAACTGCGTGAGATGTTCCGGGAATTTGTACAAAAGGCCCGCCGGGGGGCCGTCATCAACATGGACTGCGAGCTATCCGCGAAACTCGACGTGGAGGGTATCGGATTCGGCGTGGAGAATTGCCGCGCGCAGGTCCGCGCCGAAGATGTCCGGCCGATGGCGGATAGCGTGGCGTTTGAAGTCGGCGGGACCGGGTTTCGCCTGAAGGTGCCGGGCAGGCACAATGTTTCGAACGCCGTCGCCGCCGTGGCCGCCTGCTTGGCGTTAGACGTTTCCGTCCGGCAATCGGCCGCCGCGCTGGCGACTTTCGCGGGTATCCGGCGGCGCCTGCAGGTACTGGGTACCGCCGGCGGCGTGACCGTGATCGACGACTTTGCCCACAATCCTGACAAGATTGCGGCCACGCTCTCCACACTCAAGGAACAACCCGGACGGCTGCTGGTGATGTTCCAGCCAACCGGATTTGCGCCGACACGGTTCCTCAGGGACGGGCTGATTGCCGCATTCGCGGAGGGATTGGAGAGTCGCGACGTGCTTGCCATGCCGGAAATTTTCTACGCGGGCGGAACCGCGGTACGCGATATTTCGTCCCGGGATCTGATCGAAGCCATTTCGGGGCAGGGTGTCACGGCGGCGTTCTACAACGGGCGAGCAGAAATCGCGCGCCGGTTCACCGAAGAAGCGCGGCCCGGGGACAGGGTGGTGATTATGGGCGCACGTGACGACACGCTGACCGATTTCGCCAATGGGATTTTGAACTCAATCGCGTCCTGACGCTTTTTCGGCCATTCGCCTCAATTCGAAGAATGACTACAGTCAAATTGGCCACAAAAAGCCTGAATGCGGGTAGAGGGTAGAGGGAAGACGGTAGAATGTATCTCTGCCCGATGTGTTTTTCCTCCTTGCCTTCGGCATGAGAAGAAACACTTTACGGCATACGATCTCTACCCTCTCCCGTCTTACGTCTCACCCGGTGGTAGGGCGGCCGGGGGGAGAGGTCACGAACGCGTCCAGTGACCTGGTGTATCCTGGTAATCCGCAGTCTAATCGCCTTTATCAACTTTCACATATTCGGTTTAACGTCCACGAAAACTTACGAATCAAGGTTAGAGTCGCCTGATTTAAATTCGGGAGCGTCTGTTTGGTTGTTCCGCCGTATATACAACCTGGCGACCTCATCGGAATCGTGTCGCCTTCTGGATCATTCGAACGAGAGCGATTGCGTCCGGGCCTCTCGTACCTCCGGAACAGGGGCTTCCGGGTGAGGGTCGGATCGGCGGTCTACGACCGGGACCGGTACCTCGCGGGACAGGACTTGGACCGTGCGAACGACCTGAACGTCATGTTCGCCAACCCGGAGGTCCGGGCCGTCTTTGTGACCCGCGGAGGATTCGGGGCAGCGCGGGTACTCGGGCTTCTGGACTACGAGGCAATCCGGAAATGTCCGAAGCCCCTGGTGGGTTTCAGCGATACGACCGCGATTCAATTGGGCATTTACGGCCGCACCGGTATGGTGAGCTATACCGGCGTGACACTTTGCGGTGACGTTGCGGCATCGGGAATGCCGGAGGTAACGGAAACGTCTCTCTGGAACGCGCTCGTGTGCGGGCGGTTCGACGAGATGGCCGGTGTCGACACACTGAGGGGACGATTCGCGGAAGGGAAACTGCTGGGCGGCTGCCTGTCGGTGATCGCCTCGCTCATGGGTACCGGATATATGCCGGATACGAGTGGCGCACTTCTCTTTCTGGAAGACGTGAACGAAGCCCCCTACCGGGTGGACCGCATGCTGACGCAGCTCCGAATGGCGGGTGTGTTCGATCGCGCGGCCGGCGTGGTGTTCGGGCAATTCGAAGGCTGCGAGCCGGAGCGAGACGAGGAGGGTACCGTGGACGACGTTCTCCGTGATTTTTCAACTTCAGTCTCCGTCCCGGTCTTTTGGGGCCTGCCTTATGGGCACGGTGAGGGACGGCGGGTGCTGCCGATCGGCCTCCGGGCGACCGTGGACGGAAGCCGGGGGACGTTGACAATCGTATCTCAATGAAGGTCCACTCTCATGACGTCAGGGATGACTTGCTTGCGGCGGCTGACTATGGTCTGCCTGGTCGGATCGATGGCGTCGTGCGCGACGATAGGCCGGTTCAATGTATTGAGCACGGAACAGGAAGTCGAAATCGGTCGGGAGGCGGCTCGGGAAATCGAGCGGGACCTCAGGCTCTACAACGATCCCGCGGTGACGGCGTACATTAACAGCCTCGGCCAGATGCTTGCACGGTATTCCAGTCGTTCCGGTCTGACGTACTATTTCAAAGTCGTGGATACTGACGAAGTAAACGCATTCGCGCTTCCGGGCGGCTGGCTGTACGTGAATCGTGGGCTGATTACAACCGCGGAGAACGAATCGGAACTGGCGGGGGTCATCGGCCACGAAATCGGCCACGTAGACAGGAAACACGGTGCCAGGGCCATCAGCCGCCAGTTCGGCGCCGCCGTCATTGTGGAAGCGACCCTGGGCGGAGAGAACGCGTCTGTGCGGCGGCAGGTGCTAAGGCAGGTCGTTGCCGTTTCAACCGGAATGGGACAGTTGAAATACGGGCGCGACGCCGAGCGGGAAGCGGACCAGTTCGCCGTGGAATCAACATACGCGGCCGGAATAGATCCGGAGGGTACGGCCACGTTTTTCCAGAAGCTGGTAGCGATGCAGAAGAAAGAACCGGGACAGTTGGCGAAGATGTTTTCCACCCATCCTCCAAGCCGGGAACGGGTCGAGAATGTGCGGGCACAGATCGGTGGGCTCCCTCCCAAAGCAGGCTTGACGAAGGACTCAAGACGGTTTCAGGCAATTAAGGACAGAATCCTGAAACGCGAGCGGGTGCGACGCGGGAAGGAAAGGCGGCGGCGATAGCGACACGGTCCGGGCCTTGCGTCGTATCTATCTCCGCAACGCGTCCAGGCATTGAAAGTACGACGGGAAGGACTTGTCGACGCAGGTCGGATTCCGTATCGCGATCCCCGGCGCTTTCAGGCCGATCAGCGCCATGCTCATGGCCATGCGGTGATCCTCGTACGTGTCGAGTTCGGCCGGACGGATGCGCGCGGAGGGATAAACCGTCAGTTCGTCGGGACGGGCGTCCGAACGAACCCCCAGTTTGTTCAGTTCGGCCGCGACAGCAGCGATTCGGTCCGTCTCCTTGATGCGCAGGTTGGCGATGTTGCGCGCCGTTACCGGCCCGGTTGCAAATGGAGCGAGCGCGCAGAGGGTCTGAACCACGTCAGGCATCGCGTTCATGTCCACATCGACGCCGGAAAGCCGTTCCGGGCCCCGGACTTCGATGCCGTCCGGCCTGTTACTGACGGCGCAGCCCATTCTGCCCAGAACGTCCACGAATGCCACGTCGCCCTGTGCGGACGCCCGGGAGAGGTTGCGGACCCTGATCCGACCGCCCGTAAGCGCCGCGGCGGCAAAAAAGTAGGAAGCATTGGAGGCGTCCGGCTCGATGGGATAATCGGCGGGCGCGTAGCGCTGTCCCGCCTTCACATGAAAAATGTTGGCGTCGCAGAAATCGACATTCACACCGAAGTCGCGCATTATATGTACGGTCATGTCGATGTAGGGCCTGGAGACCAGGTTGCCGGTAACGCGGATCTCGACGTCCTTTCGCGCGTACGGCGAAACCATGAGAAGGGCGGAAAGATATTGGCTGCTCCGATCTCCCCGCATCTGCGTCAGCCCTCCCTCGATACCGGCTCCATCGACAACGACCGGCGGACACCCGTTTCCCGCCAGGCTCCGCGCGCGAACCCCCAGGGGTCGGAGGCCGTCGATCAGGTCCTGGATTGGGCGCTCTCTCATGCGGGGAGCGCCGTCCAGCGTATAGGTGCCATTTCCCAGCGAGACATACCCGGTAAGAAACCGGGCGGTAGTGCCCGAATTGCCCACGTAGAGTTCGGCGCTCGGAACTTGAATGCGGCCCCCCGCGCCGTCGACAATGAAGGTATCCGCGCTTTCGATCCGGATTCGGACGCCGAGCGCAGAAAGCGCGCCCGCCATATACCGCGTGTCGTCGCTTTCAAGGGCGCCGGCAAGACGGCTCCGTCCGTCGGCAAGCGCCGCGATCAACAGCGCCCGGTTGGTGTAGGACTTGGATCCGGGTACCGACACGTCCGCGTCGACGCGCCGCTCGATTGGATGAATTTCCAGGATATCGGACATCGTGAGGTATCCGGACACAGGGACGGGTGTCGTTACAGCCTCGCCGTGGACCGGAATAAGGTAACGCAATGGCGCGGGAAGTCCAATTGAAAAACGCCAATTGGGCGCGGTCTCAGGTGGTTGTCTCCGTGAAGTAAACCTGTCAATCTGTCGCTTGACTTTTGGTTCGACCGGAAGTAAGATTATTCCACCGCCGGGATATCCGTGCTCGTCACGACCGACGCAACGGCTTTCCCCCTCCCCCGGCACGGCCCCGCATTCCATACAGCCCTCTTCGCCCCGACAATACCTCTCCGATCCGGCACATCCGGAGAAACTCACGATGGCCGAATTCGTACATCTCCATAGCCACAGTATGTACAGCCTGCTGGACGGCGCCTGCAAGATTGACAGCCTTGCCGCAAGGGCCGCCGAGTGGGGAATGCCCGCTGCAGCCATTACGGACCACGGAAATCTCTTCGGCGCCGTGGATTTTTACAGGTCGATGAAAGAGGTGGGCGTTAAGCCCATAATCGGATGCGAGGTCTATTGCGCCATCGAAAGCCGGTTCGAAAGGAAACCCTCGCGCGGCGTGCCCAGCGGATCGAACCATCTTGTGCTGCTTGCGAAAAACACCCGCGGGTATAACAACCTGGTAAAGCTCGTCTCGGCCGGCTACATGGAAGGGTTTTATTACCATCCCAGAATCGACAAGGAACTGTTGCGAAAACACTCCGAGGGGCTGGTCTGTCTATCGGGATGCCTGAGCGGCGAGGTGCCGCATCTGATCGAGCGCGAGGGCGTGAAGGTTGCGATGTCCGCCGTGGAAGAATATCTCGACATTTTCGGTAAAGACTATTACCTGGAAATCCAGCGGCACGGCATCGAAAGGGAACCCAGAATCAACGACGGACTCATAAGGATTCACGGTGAAATGGGCGTGCCGCTCGTGGCGACGAACGACTCCCATTTTCTGGGCGCCGACGATCACGAAGCCCACGCCGTTCTCGTGGCTCTACAGACCGGCAAAACCCTGAACGATCCTGGCAGAATGTGTTATCCCGAGGACGTCTATTTCAAATCCGCGGACGAGATGCAGACGCTTTTTTCGGACATTCCCCAGGCCTTGGAGAAGACGCTGGAGATAGCGGAGAAAAGCAACTTGGAACTCGCGTTCGGAGACTACCTTGCGCCTGAGTTTCCATTGCCGGGAGGATTTGAGTCGGCCGACGAATACCTCAAACATCTCGCCCGGGAGGGGCTGGATAAACGATTCGATTCGATCTCGCAGGACTTGTACGAACGGCTGGAATTCGAACTTGACCTGATTGTAAGCAAGGGACTTGCGGGATATTTCCTCATCGTGTGGGATTACGTCAACTACGCGAAGGGGCACGGAATCTCGGTAGGTCCGGGACGTGGATCCTGCGCCGGGAGCCTGGTGGCGTATGCGCTGCGGATAACCGACCTGGACCCGATAAAGTATAATCTCCTGTTTGAAAGATTCCTTAACCCCGAACGCGTGAGCCTGCCCGACATCGACATCGATTTTTCGGACAAGAAGCGAGATCAGGTCATCAGGTACGTATCTGAGAAGTACGGCGAGCGCAATGTGTGTCAGATCATCACGTTCGGTACCCTGAAGGCGAAGGCGGTAATCCGGGACGTGGGCCGCGTGCACGACATGTCATTCGGCGAGGTCGACCGGATTGCGAAACTTGTGCCCAACGACTTGAAGATGACACTCGACACGGCAATTCAACAGGTGCCGGAGTTGAAGAAAATGGCCGAGGGCGATGGCCCGGAAGCGCAGCTGATCCGACATGCGCGGGGGCTTGAGGGTTTGGCCCGCCACGCGTCCGTTCACGCCGCCGCGGTCATTATCGCACCGGATGAGTTGACGAATTTCGTACCCTTGTACAAAGCGCCGAAGGACGGCAAGTTGACAACCCAGTTCGACGGGCCGACTTGTGAGGATATCGGCCTTTTGAAGATGGACTTCCTGGGCCTCAAGGAACTTTCGCTTGCCGACGAGACTGTGGATCTGATTCGGAAAGAGGATCCGGCATTTGACCTGACCAGAATTCCTGAAGACGACAAGAAAACGCTGGAACTCTTCGGACGCGGCGAAACCGTGGGCGTATTCCAGTTCGAGAGTCCGGGAATGCGGGAGTACCTGATGCAACTGAAGCCCGACCGCATCGAGGACATCATAGCGATGAATGCCCTCTATCGACCGGGCCCGATGCAGTACATTCCGAACTTTGTCGCGCGCAAACACGGAGAAGAAGAGGTGGTCTACGACCATCCCGGGATGGAGCCCATCCTGAAGGATACATACGGAATCATGGTGTACCAGGAGCAGGTGATGCAGATTGTTCAGGTTCTGGCGGGATTCAGCCTCGGCCAGGCCGACATCCTTCGAGACGCCATGGGCAAGAAAAAGCACGAAGAAATGGCGCGTCAGAAGGATGCGTTTATCGGTGGATGCAAGGCCCACGGCGTGGATCTGAACCTCGCACGGAAGATTTTCGCAGATATTGAAGTATTCGCCGGCTATGCTTTCCCCAAGGCGCACGCGGCGGCGTATGCGGTTGTCGCATACCGGAACGCCTACCTCAAGGCGAATTATCCCCAGGAATATATGGCCGCCAGCCTCAACGGTGAAATCGGCAACATCGAGCGTATGGTGGTCCTGATTGAAGAGTGCCGGCGAATGAAACTGGAAGTCCTGCCCCCTGACTTGAATACCTCTTACGTGGATTTCGTGGCTTCAGAAACGGCAATTCTGATGGGTATGGCAGCCGTACGAAACGTGGGTCGCGGCGCGGTAGAGGCCATTGTCAGCGCGAGGGAGACCGACGGACCGTTCAATTCCCTGTTCGAGTTCTGCGAGCGCGTGGATTTGCGCGCGGTGAACCGCAGGGCTATCGAGAGCCTGATTCGCGCAGGAGCTATGGATCGTCTGGAGGGACATCGTGCGCAGCTTCTGCAAGGGCTCGACCGGGCACTAGACGCGGGTCAGTCCGCGCAGGCGACCCGGCAGCGACGTCAGATTTCGCTGTTCGACATGGAAGGCCTTGCGGACCAGTCGGCGGTCATCAACAACCACGTCCTTCCCGAGGAGCCGGAGTGGACGGAGCGTGAAAGGCTTGCGCACGAAAAGGAAATGCTCGGGTTTTATCTTTCCGGTCATCCACTGGAAAGATTCCGGGCGGATCTGGTTGCGCTGGGAATCCGCACGTCTCAGGACGTCGGCGCCCTCCCGGAGGGAGCGGAAGTGAAACTCGGCGGGCTGATTTCCGAAACCAGGTCGCATACCGACCGAAACGGGCGTCCGATGGCGTTCGGCACCATCGAGGATCTGGAAGGCGCCATGGACCTTGTTGTGTTTCCCGACACGTTCGAGAAGGTCAGGGCTTCGTTTGTAACAGACGCAATGGTGGTGATCCAGGGCAGGCTTTCCGGGCGCAATGGCCGACAATCGCTGCGAGTAGAGAAGATCCTGGCGATGGAACAAGCGAGGGAAACGCTTGCGGACGCGCTGAACGTCAAGCTTACGTCGGAGATGCTGGAATCGGAACCGCTTGAACATTTGAAAGCGATGCTTGAAGGTCACCGGGGCGGGTGTACGGTTTATTTGCACCTTGAACTGGGCGAAGGGGAAACGAAGATAATTCGTTCCCGGTCGCTGAGGGTGAACCCCTCTGACGAGTTGATCTCTGAAATCGGCGCACTTCTTGGAGAACGGCGCGCCTGGGTATCCCAGAAATCCTGAATACGCTACTGAAGGCGGCCCGTTAGGCGCCCTGCATTTCGGCCCACGGGTTCATGATTTCGGGCAAGTGAGAACGCAAAGAACGAGGCGACCGGACGGTCGCCTCGTTCTTTGCGTAAAGGAATCGGGACGGCGCGTACTAATAGTATTCGTGCCTGTAGGCATAGATGTTGAGCAGCAGCCCGGCGAGTATCAGATTGACCACGAGTTGCGAACCTCCGTAGCTGAAATACGGCAGCGGAAGGCCGGTAACCGGTACCACGCCCACGGTCATCCCTATATTGACAAAAACGTGAAAGGTCACCACGGTCGCCAGGCCAATGGCTACCAGACTCGAAAACCGGCTCTTGACAAGGCCGGCGATATGGATGGCGCGCCAGATGATCAGCAAAAACAGGGCGAGTACGAGCATTGCGCCCAGGAAACCAAACTCCTCCCCGATTACGGAGAACACGAAGTCGGTATGTTGTTCTGGAAGGAAGGAGAGTTTTGTCTGGGTACCCTGGAGGTATCCTTTACCGTTGAAACCGCCCGAGCCAATTGCCACTTTGGATTGCATGACCTGGTAGCCCGCGCCGAGTTTGTCCATATCCGGGTTCAAAAAGGTCAGAATCCGCCTGCGCTGGTAGTCGTGCAGCTTGTTCTCCCAGAGATACGGTGCACCGACCGCGACCGCGAGATTGACCACGACAATGGCGGCAGTCATCAATCGACGCGGCCGGACCAGAAAAATGACCGCGGCAATCGCTAAAACCAGGACAACGAGCGCCACGTAATGGAAGGCGCAGATGACGCTCAAGAAGGGTGAAATCAGGAAAAACAGCACAACAGGTCTCATCCCGGCCCAGTACAACATAGGCAGGAGTAACGAAATGAAGACCAGCGCGGTGCCCAGATCGGGCTGTCTGAACACCAGAACCGCCGGAAGCAAGACCAGAAAAAAGGACGTGACAAGTGAGCGAGGCCTGTCCAGGTCCAGATTGCGCGAGGAGAGGTATCTTGCCAGGGCAAGAATGGTTGCGATCTTGGCCAGTTCGGACGGTTGCATGTGTAAAGGCCCCAGATCGAACCAGCGACTATCTCCGAACAGCAGAACCAGCACCAGAAGACTGATTGAAACGCCGTAGAGAATATACGCAAAGGCGTAATAAAACTTGGGCGGGACGAACAGGGTGAGCAGAAACGCGACTACGGCAATCGCACTCCAGATGATCTGTCTTTCGTAGACGCTGCCGGCGGTGCCGTATTCCCAGTTGTAGGTGGCGCTGTAGATCGCACCGATTCCGAACAGCGTGGCAAGAACGACTGCAAGCAGCAGCGGAAGGTCGAAGTCCTGTTTGAATATGCGAGTAAGGACCACGTGAAGAATCCTGCGAAACGTCAGTTGGGGAATGGGATTTCGGGCTTGAACTGACCCATCGGACCCGGCTTATCGCAAGACCACGCCTGGGGCCGTGTTGCCCGCCGGTGCGGACGCGGCGTCCTTCTCTTCCGGAGCAGTTTCGGCATCGACGCGTGCGGCCACAATGGTGTCAGCCTTCTCTTTCGGCCGTGCCAGATCAAAATACGCATCCAGAACCTGTCCTGCGATCGGGGCGGCAACCGCGCCTCCGTGACCCGCGTTCTCGACCACAACTGCCACGACGATTTCAGGGTAGTACGCAGGCGCAAAGGCGGTAAACCACGCGTGGTCTTCACCGTGGGGGTTCTGTGCGGTGCCCGTTTTTCCGGCCACACGCACGCCTTCCACCCTGGCGCGTTTTCCGGTACCGTACGGATCCTCGACGACGTCCAGCATGATACTTCGAATGGTCTTCAGGGTCTGCGCGGAAATCTGAACCGGCGTGGACTCGGGCGCGGTATCCTTAAGGACGTGGGGCCGGGGCAGTTTTCCGACGGCCAGCGCACTGATATAACGGGCAATCTGGACAGGGGTTACAGATGTCTCGCCCTGTCCTATTGTAAGATTCAACATGTAGCCTTCCGCCCAGTGACCGTAACGTTCCTTATAGTACGAACGGTCGGTCACCAGGCCCGCGGCCTCGCCGTCGCCTCCGGCAGCGATGTCGATCCCCGTGGGTTGGCCGAATCCGAGCATTCTGGTGTAGCGACTCCAGTTGGCAATGCCAACCCTGCGTCCCAATTGGTAGAAATACACGTCGCAGGACCGGACGAGCGCTCCTCGCAGCGACAGCCGGCCACACCCTGAGGCGTTGTGGCAGCGGAAGTACCTGTCACCGAATCGCAATTTGCCCCTGCACGGTCGGAAATGCGCCGTTTCCGAATCGATCAGGTCCGTTTCGAGGCCGGCAATCGCCGCAATCATCTTGAATACCGACGCGGGCGGGTATTCGCCCCGTATGCTGCGGTTCAGAAGGGGATTTGACGTGTCGGCCTGCAGGGTCCGCCATTGGCCAGGGTTACGGATGGACCGCGGATGAAAGCCGGGTTTGCTGACCATGGCAAGGATCTCTCCGTTGTTCGGATCCATTGCCACCAGGCTGCCTCTCAGCGAATCGGCAAACGCGAGTTCCGCCGCCTGCTGCAGCCGCCAGTCCAGGGTCAGGAGGATGTCGTTGCCACGCACGGGCCGGGTTGTCTTGTCGGGAAAGCTGCCAACTTCCCTGCCGAAGGCGTCGACCTCGATGAATCTCATGCCCTCACGGCCCCTCAGCGCCGACTCGCACATGCGTTCAACGCCCCGTTTGCCGATCTGATCGTCGAGTCGGTAACCCATCTCACGCTTGCGCTCATAGGTCTTCGCATCCATCAGGCCGACATATCCGATGATATGGGGCGCCAGGGGAAGGCCGCCATTGTAGCTCAGGTATCCTCTGCGTGATTCGAATTGTATTTCCACGCCAGGCAGATCGTGGCGTTCTTCTTCCACGACGGACACGATATTGAATCCAACGTCCCGCAGAATTCTTACCGGCTCGTGGAATCGACGGTTTCGGTCCGTAAGTCTTCGGTTGATGTGTTGAACCGGCAGACCCGCAACCTGACTGAGCCTGTTGACCACGTGCCCGCGAACCGCCAGATCGGTGTTTCGGCGCAGTCGGTGCGGAAGCACGGAGATGGTGTACGAGGGGCGATTGTCTACGAGAACGACGCCGTTACGATCCCGTATCAGGCCGCGACCGGCATCGATGGGCACGACCTGCATCGTATTCTTCTTGGATTGAATGCTGTAGCGTTCGCTGTCCGTGATCTGTAGCCGAAACACACCGACGAATAGAATGGCGAAAAGCCCGATCACCACCGACATCATCCATCGCGCACGGGCTTTCCGAAAGCCGTTATCCATAAAGTCGTCGCGCATCGAGGTAAATCCCTTTGTTGAAGCGAATGGACAATACCAGCGAAATGCCGACTCCAACGACTGCCGTGTATAAAGCCGTCCCGAACCCGAACCTGAGGATCAATCCCAATATCGCATCCGGATTCGAGAGAATGTTGACGAACGGAAAATAGATCAGATCGTGTAAGACAACTGCCAGGAACAACAGCAAAGCCTGCACCCGGAAATCTTCGATACTGACCCCCGTCCGAAAGTGTCCGACGGAAAACCCGACGACGCTGTTCGCTAGCGCATTGACTCCCATTGTATCGGGGTTGTAAACATCGAGCAGAAAACCGGATGCAAATCCGTAAAGGGTGCCTTCAATCTGACCGCCGTTTAAGCCCAGGTAAACCAGCACGATGATTACAAGGTCCGGGCCAATATCCAGAATTCGGACCGAATGCGCCCAGGATGTCTGAATAAGCAACGCCAGGGCGATGAGCAGAAGGTTTCGAACGACTCTAACAAGCAACGGACGGGGCGTGGTCGAATCCTCCCTTTTGTCCTGTTGGTTGACTCAGTCCACCGACCGAAGTCCGGACGGTCGTATCAGGAGCCGGGCGCCCACCCTGAGGCTTGCGGGTTTCCGGATACGGTTCCATTTCTTGAGGTCGTTGACGCGGATGCGAAAACTGCGGGCAATGTCCCAGAGCGTATCCCCCTGCTGCACAACGTAGATACCGTCGCGACGCAGGTCCGAAGGATTGGCCAGGGCTACCTGAGGAGCCTCAGGCCTCCAGATTACCAGACGGTCGCCCGGCGTTATATGCTTCCCGACTGAGTTCCACGCCCGGATCTGACGTGGCGTGACGCCATACCTGCGTCCGATTCCCCACAGCGTGTCCCCCTTCCTTACACGGTACGAGACTTTCCCGCGGGTGTCCGGTTCGGGGGCCGCCACGCGCGCACGGTTTCTTGCCGTACGACTGGTTTTGCCACTCGGAAAGATCGGGATCTTCAACAGCGTGCCCACGCGCAGACGTCTTGGATTCCTAATGTTGTTGGCCTCGAGCACCGTGCGAGTTGAAACGCCCCAGTCACGCGCGATGCCGCCGGGGGTTTCTCCCCGGCGCACTCGATGTTCGGCCATTCGCGCTTTCCGGTCGGGTGGAATGCGGGCATAGTTGGCCTTGAACCTGGCGGCGGTACCCGCGGGAATTCTAAGTTCATAGGGTCCACGCAACGAAGGCGGCGTGTAACCTGACCGGAGCTCGGGATTGAGACTGCGCATTCGCGCGTAAGTCGTTCCCGCGCATTCGGCGGCCACCCGAAGGTGGACGTACTCCGATACAGGTACCACATCGTACTTTGGTGGAACCTGATAGACGACGTCACGAAAACCGAACCACTCCGGGTCTCTGGAGATAATCAGGGCCGCCATAAACCGCGGCACGTGCCTGCGTGTTTCGCGTGGAAGGCCCTTCAACTTCCAGAAATCGTTCGTGCCCGAACGCCTGATTATGCGTTCCAGACGGCCCTGCCCGCAATTATAGGCGGCAATGACAAGGCGCCAGTCTCCGAACAACCCATAAAGGTGCTGAATATGCCTGATTGCCGCGCGCGTGGATTTCTCGGGGTCGCGGCGTTCATCAATCCCACTTGTATTTTTGAGACCGTAGAGCCGCGCCGTGCCACTCACGAACTGCCAGATACCGGCGGCCCTGGCCCGTGAATAGGCTCTCGGGTTAAAGCCGCTTTCGATCATTGCCTTATAGACGAGATCCTCGGGCAAACCCGCTTCACGCAGGGAACTGCGAATCATCGGTTCATAGAGAGTCGAACGGGAAAGCCAGGCCTTGAAGGCCTTCCGGGCGGTCGTCTGGAAATAGCGGATTGTCTTGACGACTTCGGCGTTGTAGTCCACCGGAATGTCGGCGGAACCTGCCAGTTTGCGCACATAGAGATCTTTGTAGTGAACATCATTGCGCAAGCGAGGAACGAGGCTGTCGGGAATGGCGTCGATCAGCCGCGCCAAAACGGAATTCGGCCGCACGAGCGCGGACGGCGGGAGCATTTCCCGATAGCGTTTTAGCGTCGCCCTGAGCAGTTCGAGGTGGCGCACCGGCGGCAGGGATCCTGTGACCGTGGAATCGGTGAGCAGAATGCATACGCGTTCCACGGATATCGCCGCGCTGTTCCGTCTAACCTCGTCAAGTGTGTCCAGGGCTCTTTGAATTCGTTCGTGGTCCGTACGAGGACGTACTGTTCCGACCGCCGGGGAATCCGCGACGGTCGCCGTGGGCCCGACGGCTTGCGCCGGCGCGTCCGCTTCGGGAAACGTTGAAACCTGTTTCGTGGTCGAACATCCCGAAAGCAGCAACGCCAGGAGAAAGCTGCAATGCGCGACGCCATGGTTCAGCGAACGTACTCTCATCTGGACATTCTGGAAAAGTCGATCCATAAACACGGCCACCGGAGACTCCGATGAACGAGTAGCGGACCGGTCGCGCAAAGTAGGCCTGCATTCGCGGCGGCCACCACAACATGACCGCTCGCGGTCATCCCCGTACGCGTTCAGTTGTCGGTTGTCTGTTCTGTGGATGTTTCTATGTGTGTCCGGACTACAAAGGGTGTATCGTATCCGTAAGTCTGCAGCCTTTCCGTGAACCGTTCCGCAGCTTCCCGCGTACGGAAATTTCCAATCCGCACCTTGAAGTACGGAGGCTCGGATTCTATGTAAATGTCGTCCTGTCCCAGGGTGTCCCGGACGTTGGCCATCTCGCTCTCAGCGGCAGCGCGGTTCGACGCCGCAAAGACCTGAACGCGGAATCCGACCACCGGTTCCGGACCGTAAACCGCGGCGCGAGGGAGTTCGATCCGAGTTCGCACAATAAATGCTTCAGGATACCCGTGGCTCTTGGCCCGCCGGCGCAGCGCTTCGACCTGTGCCGCGGCACGGCCGTCTCCGGCCTGTATTTTATACAGACCCGTGTCCGGATCGCGGTAGACATATACTGTAGCGCCCAATATTGCTGCCGCCTCGTCCTTGACGGTCGCGGCGCGGTCCGGACTGGTTACCACTGCAATCTGCACACGAAATCCGTCTACGTTAACGAAGGATGGTACGGGCGCGTCAGACTGATCGACCCGGGTTGTCTCTGCCCCGGCAGGCGGTTTCAGCAGGAAGTCGTCGTCGTCGAGTCGTTGCGGATCGAAATCCTCGTTAACGACCACTAAGGGGGGAGCGATCCTCCGGCTCGGAGTCGCGCACGCCGCCAGTAAAACCAGCACCCCTCCACGGATGAGACATGGCAATATTCGTAAAATCGAACAGGACACGGCCAGCCGTCGCAACATCTTGTTATCGTGAGTAATAAATCATACCATATATTACGCCACAAACCCGACTTTGTCAATAGGTTAAGCGTCGTTATTGACGGGAAATAAGGCATTTAGACTGCTTTTTCGTTTCTCCGCAACGGGATCGCCATTTTCTGTTCCAACAGGCGCCGGGAATCGGCTATCGTGAAGTCCGGAAACCTGCCGGATTGCGATGTCGAGACCGCGGTAGAAAGGCGCGAAGAGCTACAGTCGTTTGTCAAGCCCGCAGGGCCAGAATTAGGACCCACATGGACTGTTTGCCCACGGTATAAGTCCTTAGTGGACACAGCCGGCCGCTGTGTTCATCAATCCGGTATGCTGCCAGTCTGCCGGACTCCTGGCCGCCCGCATAGA
This sequence comes from Gemmatimonadota bacterium, assembly GCA_028877215.1. GTDB lineage: Bacteria > Latescibacterota > UBA2968 > UBA2968 > JAAXHE01. The sequence continues at coordinate 233,859 of JAPPFJ010000035.1, forward strand.
GAAAATTACCCGTGGGGTCGATCCCGAATGCTCTGGGCACCGGTTCCGTGCGCTGAATGCCGATACCCGTGAGACGGCCCGTCCCGTCAACCGCAAAACACGCAATGCTGTCGTGGCCCCGGTTGGAAACATAAAGAAAGCTGCCCGACGGGTGGATGTGGATCTGCGCGCAGGTGTTTTCACCGCCGAAGCCGTCAGGCAGGGTGGACAGTGTCTGCACAGGTTCAAGTACCCCTGATGAGGCGTCGAGTGAATATGCGGTTACGCTGCTGCCCTGTTCATTGGATGCATAAACCACATCCAGATCGGGATGGAACGCCAGGTGCCGGGGACCCACATCGGGTTCGTGGGACGTCCGTGAGACCTCACGGAGCGTGCCCGTGTCTTCGTCGAAACGGAATCCTATAATGGTGTTGGATTCTCCCACGTGCGGCAAAAATGCAAGGCGGTTCGACGAGTCCGTCAGAATGAAGTGGGCTTTCGGCAACGTAATGGTCGAGTGGACGGGCGATTCGCTCAACGTCCCGTCGTGCCGGATGGCGTGTACATACGCCATCCCTCCGCCATAGGAAGCGCAGAGCAGAAAGCGTCCCTTTCGATCCGCACTCAGATAACACGCGTCGGCATCCACGGAAACCGAGCCCAGCAGGGAAACGCCGCCTGTGCCTGCATCGAGCGAGTAAGCTGAGATCTCGCGAGCGCCGCGCCTGCTCAGATACAGGTATCCTCGACCCGGATCGACGGCAAGCGGTCCGGGCCCGCCTTCGGCGGGGATGCTGTATTCGAAGTCCAGATCGCCGGTGTCCGGATCCATCCGGTACTTCAGTATCCTGTCTTCGCTGGAAACGGTGATGTACGCGTGGTAGTTCATCGTATATCCATTCAACGACCGGCCACCATAGCCGCTGCATCTTTCTTTCTCGGGACCGGAATCCGGTGCAATGACGACGTCGTCGTTCTGGTTCCAACGGATCTATTAATCTGATTTCGGACAATTATAATTCGCCTGAATTATGCGCGCAAGTGTTTTCTGTATCGGTATTTAGAGCGAATTTCGGTTGCGCGCGACCGCGTCCGGAACTCTCGCGCATGCCCGTTTCGAAGCAGGTTCGCAGACCATTGCCGACGGATCTCTGATGATCGTGAGAACCTATGCGCCACCAACTTCGCTGCAGGATTTGTCTTGACCCCGACTTCGTGATGAGGTATATTTTTCAAGTTCCCAAGGGGCTGTGATCAGATTTCCGAACCATAAGAGAGCATACATATAAGTCCTTGAAAATAATTAACATGAAATTATCAACCCTTGCCTTCAGGGAAAAGCCGAAGTGCCCTGGAGGCTGAACATACGGCGGCCTTTCGGAGGCCAGGCCCGGATGCCGGCTATCGCCCGTTGTCGAGGTTATCTCGACAACGGGTTTTTTTGTTCGTCTTCGGCGCCCGCCCTGTCCGTCGTTCACGGAGGAGTTGGACAATGCACCAGATAATCGTTGAAAACCTCGTAAAGACCTTCCATATCGTCGAACGAAGGCCGGGCGTCTGGGGCGCGGTCAGGAGCGTAATCCACCGCCGCCACCGCACTGCAAACGCGCTGAACGGAATTTCGTTTGCCATTCAGCCGGGCGAACTCGTCGGTTACATCGGGCCCAACGGCGCAGGTAAGTCCACAACCGTCAAGGTCCTCTCAGGCATCCTGGTACCGGATTCGGGACGCTGCGAGATCCTGGGACGCGTCCCATGGAAGGAACGCATCGCCCACGTCCGCGACATCGGTGTCGTCTTCGGACAGCGCACCCAGCTCTGGTGGGACCTGCCCGTCATCGAATCCTTCGATCTGCTCCGTGACATCTACCGCATCCCGCAGTCAGACTACATACGTTCCCGTGACGAACTCATCGCCCTGCTCGGACTGGACGCGCTTCTGGACATCCCTGTACGTCAGCTTTCGCTGGGCCAGCGCATGGGCTGCGATCTGGCCGCAGCCCTGCTCCATTCTCCGCCGCTCCTGTTCCTGGACGAGCCCACCATCGGTCTGGACGCCGTCTCCAAACTGGGCGTCCGGGACTTCGTCAGACGCCTCAACGGTGAACGCGGCGTTACCGTCATCCTCACAACGCACGACATGGACGATATCGAAGCCCTCTGTTCGCGAGTCATGGTCATCGGCCAGGGTCGGATCCTCTCTGACGGTACACTCAGGGACCTGACGGACCGCGTCACCCGGGAACGGCGGCTCACCGTAGACCTGGTTGACGGCACCGAAACCGTTCACGACCCCGACGTCGAAGTCATCAGGCGGGACGGACACCGAATTCACCTCAGCTTCGATCCGGAGCGGATCTCTGCGGCAGCCCTGATCGGACGTATCGCGGCCCGGCACGCTGTCCGGGACCTCTACGTGGAAAGCCCGCCCATCGAGGAAATCATCGCCAGGATGTACGAACAGGAGAAACTATGAAAGCCTACGCAGCCGTGATCGGCGCCAGATTCCGGATGATGCTGCAATACCGGGCGGCGGCCCTGGCGGGACTTGGCACGCAGGTATTCTGGGGCCTCATCCGAATGATGTTCTTCACCGCATTCTACAACTCGACAACGGCTCCCCAGCCGATGAGCCTGACCGACGTTATCACTTACATCTGGCTGGGCCAGGCACTTCTGGGCATGCTGCCCTGGATTATCGACCGGGAAATGCGCGAGATGATCCGGTCGGGCGCGGTAGCCTACGAACTCGTCCGGCCCCTGGACCTGTACGCCTTCTGGTTCTGTCGGGACCTCGCCAGGCGAACCGCCCCGACGCTGCTGAGGGCGGTCCCGATGTTCGTCATCGCCGGACTCTTCCTGGGCCTTCAGCCACCGGCTTCCTGGGCGTCTGCGGGCGCGTGGGCATTGGCAACCCTCGGGGCCCTTCTGCTCGGGGCCTCGATTGCAAATCTGCTCAACACCTCCATGCTCTGGACCGTCTCGGGGCAGGGCATCTCCACGCTGATGGTCGCCGCGGTCGCGATCTTCTCCGGCATGTATGTCCCGCTGCCCTTTTTCCCGGACTGGGCGCAGACGGTTCTGAACATCATGCCGTTCCGGGGCCTTGTCGATGTACCATTCCGCCTTTATATGGGTCACATTTCTCCTTCGGAAATCATACCCCTCTTCGCCCATCAGTTGGCCTGGACCCTGTTTCTGATCGTTCTGGGACGCCTTCTGCTTGCACTGGGAACCCGCCGGCTCGTCATCCAGGGAGGATAGTGCGATGCGTAACGCCCTTCTACTGTATTTACGCTACATCGCGGTCTCCGTCCGCGGCCAGATGCAGTACCGGGCCTCGTTCGTGATGCTTGCCGCCGGTTACTTTCTGATGACCGGGCTGGACTTCGCCGCTCTCTGGGTGCTGTTCGATCACTTTGGAAGCATACAGGGCTGGACCCTTCCCGAAGTGGCTCTGCTCTATGGTTTGGTCAATATCGCATTCGCGCTCGCCGAGAGTACAGCCCGGGGATTTGATACGTTTGGGACATGGGTGAAGAGCGGCAATTTCGACCGGCTGTTGCTGCGCCCTCGAAGTACCGTCCTGCAACTGGCTGGCCAGGAGCTTCACCTCCTGCGTATCGGTCGGTTCCTCCAGGGCCTCGCCGTGCTCCTCTGGTCGCAGTACGCGTTGGAGGTGGCCTGGACTGCCGCCACGGCCGCGCTCGTGTTGGGCGCAATTCTGGGTGGAGTCGGCCTGTTTATTGGCTTGTTCATTCTTCAGGCCACCCTTGCCTTCTGGACGACGGAGGGCCTGGAAATCGCCAACGTCCTCACCAACGGCGGCACCGAGACCGCCCAGTACCCCCTTGTGATCTACCCTCGCTGGTTCCGTTGCTTCTTCACCTATGTGGTCCCACTGGCGGGAATTACCTACTTTCCGGCCCTCGCGATTCTGAACCGGGCAGATCCCCTCGGATCGGCCGCGTGGATGCATTGGCTGTCGCCCCTGGCGGGTATGGCGTTCCTTCTCATGTCCCTGCGGGTCTGGAGCTTTGGAGTCCGCCACTATCGGTCGACCGGGAGTTGATTCCCCCGCAACTTACCGGGTTTGCGGGCGCCTGTCCGGCAGACCGGACGCGTTGGTTGCCGACGGATTAAGTTGAAATCAACGGGAGATTTGGCTAATTTCCATAAAAGCGGTGAGAGGGGAGACGTTAGACGGGAGAGACAGCCTGCCTTGTGAGGATTCTTCTCTTGCCGCAGGCAGTAAGGAATAAAACGCCGGGCAAGGATTTCTTCTACCGTCTACCCTCTACCGTCTAACCGTCTTTAGGCAGCCTCTCACCCGGGCCCCTCGCCGAGTCGCTCGTATTTCCGACAATGATCAATCTCTCCCTATACGACACGATCTGGCTGGTCGGCGGAGCCATTGCCGCCGGGCTGCTCTGGGGTATCTTCGTATCCGCCATCAAGCGCAGGGGCACGCCGCTTCCGCTGCTGCTGTTGATTTTTGCGGGTGCCCTTTGGTATACGGGCGATGCGGTGCGGATCCTGATAGAACAGGCGGCGCCGGGCGCTCTCGCGGCGGCGTATGCGGCACAGGTCGCACGCTGTGGAACGTGCTTCCTTCCTTCAGCCTTACTGGCAACGGTTCTGATTTCAGCTGATCAACAGAGGAACCGGATCGTCGACGGGTTGCGGCGCAATCTCGTTCCGGTCGCGGTCGTCCCCGGCTTGTTCGTATTCGCAATAGGACTGTGGGATGTGCCGCTGAAGCGAGTGGCCTTCAGCGTATACGCCATTGCCGCGCTTCTGTGCGCGGCCTGGCTATGCCGCAGTTTTGCCAGACAATTGACCACGGAAGTTCAGCGGTCCTTCTACCGGCTCACGGCGGTCGCGCTCACCGGTATCGCCATTCTGGCATGCATCGCATATCCCCTGGGGGGAATCAATCTCCCTCTCGCCGGACCGGCGCTCGACCTCGCGCTGTTTCTGTCGCCGATCGCGCCGGCTTATATTCTCGGCTACTACATCTATCGGTACAGCTTTTTCCGGATCGTGGTAAATCCCGCGTTGCTCTATTCCGCGTTGACCGGTATCGTCCTCACCGTTTATCTCCTTGTCATCCGACGCGTCGCCGAAGAGCTCGGCCGCCTGGGCGGCGGATTCCGGGTGGAAGTCGTTGAAGCGGTACTGATCTCCCTGCTGATCTTCCTCTTTCAGCCGATCAAGAATCGGCTGCAGGGGGCAATCAACCGGCTGTTCTTTAAGGCGCGCTATGAATACCAGCACCTGCTGGGGACGCTGAGCCAGACGCTGAACGTACCCGATGCTCTGGAAAGCCGGTTGAAAGCGGTTGTGGACGCCGTCGGTACAGTACTCAAGGTACACCTCGTTTCGCTGGTGCTGTTCGAAAACGAGGACGGGCGCGTCGATAACGTGAAGGTGATCTCGGGAGTCGGACTGGCCGGGTTCGATCCGCCAACGGCGCCGTTCAGTCGAAGTGAGGGGAACCAGGAGCAGGTTCGACAGGTGGCGGATTGGATGTTGTCCCACCGGCGGGCACTGGACGTGGGCGAGTTGCATCGTCCCGCGCTCGCCGCGGTCCTCGCGGAACAGGGCGCCCGGCTGTGCATACCCGTGTTGCAGGAGGAGAAGCTCACGGGGTTTCTCTGCCTCGGAGAGAAAAAACGCAGCGTACCCTATTCATCGGAGGAATGGGAACTGCTCGGTACCCTGTGCAATCAGGTTGCGCTGGCGGTGGAGAACACACGCCTGGTGGAGCGCAGGTTGCAGCTGGAACGGCGCATGTACGAGGCGGAGCGGCTCTCGGCGCTGGGACTGCTTTCGGCGAGCATCGCTCACGAGGTGAAGAATCCGTTGAGTTCGATGAAGGCGATTGCAACCGTGCTGAGGGAAGACCTTGAGAACGACCCCGACAAGGCCGGCGATCTGACAGTCGTGCTGAACGAAATCGACAGGTTGGGCCGTGTGGTGGACCGGCTCCTCAAGTTTGCGCAGCCGAAACAGTGTGATACATTCGAGCCGGTGGACATCAAGTCTGTGCTCGACGACGTCGTCCTGATCCTGTCGCACGAGGCGGAACGGCGGGGAGTGGAAATACGGGCCGATGTTGCCGGCGGTCTGGTCGTTTCCGGAGATCCCGAGGATCTCAAAGAGGTGTTTTTCAATCTGATCCTCAACGGAATCCAGGCGATGGACGACTCGGACCGGACGACGGACCGGCGGCTGACAGTGAGGGCGGTGCGTTCGGACGGGAGCGTCTCGGTTCGGGTTTCGGATAACGGGCCGGGGATCTCAGGGGAAGTGCTCTCCCACGTCTTTGAACCGTTCTTTACCACAAAGGCTTCGGGGACGGGCCTGGGGCTTGCTACCGTCAAACGGGACGTGGAGCGCATGGGAGGGTTGATTACAGTTGTGAATGGAGAGCAGGCCGGGGCGGTGTTCGAGGTTCATCTTCCTGGAGTGGACGATGCGGCATAAGATTCTGGTTGTTGACGATGAACCGGCCGCGAGGCTAGGTCTGAGGCGGGTGCTCGCGGCGCTGTCATGCGAGGTTGTCGAAGCGGAAGACGGAACGGCGGCGCTCGAGGAAATCGCGCGCGGCGGTCCGGATCTGGTGATCTGCGACATCCAGATGCCCGGAGTGGATGGCCTGACGCTGGTGAAGCGGTTGGCCGAACAGGGAAACCCGCCGCCGGTCATCATGATGACGGCGTACGGATCGGAGCGCATTGCCGTGGATGCGATGAAGGCGGGCGCGTACGACTACGTGAGCAAGCCTTACGACGTGGATGAACTTCGATGCCTCGTGCAGAATGTGCTCGAGACCGTTCGTTTGCGGCGGGAAAATGAAACGCTTCGCGACGAGATTCGTCGACACTCCGGTTTTGGATCATTGATTGGCCGCAGCCTCGCTATGGATCGCGTCTGCGACATGATCGGCAAGGTGGCCGGGACCGACGCCGCCGTGCTGATAAACGGCGAAAGCGGGACGGGCAAGGAACTCGTGGCGCGGGCGATTCACGAACAGGGCGGGCGAAAAGACCGCCCGTTCGTCGCGGTGAATGCCGCAGCTCTGCCCACCGAGTTGATCGAAAGCGAACTGTTTGGACATGAGAAAGGCGCATTTACCGGCGCTGCGTCAAGGCGGCAGGGCAAATTCGAGCTCGCGGACGGCGGAACGCTCTTTCTGGATGAAATCGGGGACATGCATCTCGAAACCCAGGCGAAGCTGTTGCGCGTGCTCCAGGAGCAGAGATTCGAACGGCTGGGCGGCTCGGAAACGGTGGCGGTGGACGTTCGGATGATCAGCGCCACCAATCGGGACCTTCCCGACGAGATCTCGGGGGGGAGATTCCGGGAGGACCTTTACTACCGCCTGAAAGTGGTGGATATCTTCCTCCCTCCGCTGCGCGACCGCCGCGAGGATATCCCCCTGCTTGTCCGGCACTATCTGGATTCCTGCAATCGAACGCACGGGAAAGCCGTTACGGAAGTGCCGGTCGATACGATGAAAAATCTGGCGGCCTACGCCTGGCCCGGCAATATTCGCGAACTGATGCACGCCGTCGAGCGTGCGGTCATCTTCGCCGAAGGTTCGGTGCTGAGCGGAGACCTGCTTCCGGACGAAGTCCGGGCGGGCGGGGCGGAATCCGCGGCTGGCGGAGCGACCGGCTGGCGCGAAGGCGTGTTTTTTCAGGAAGCAAAACAGGAGTCCGTGCAGGCCTTCGAAGCCGCTTTCATACGGTCGGCGCTGGAACACCACAAGGGCAATATGAGCCGCGCGGCCCCGGCCATCGGCATGAAACGGCAGGCACTCCAGCAGAAGGTCAGGGAACTCGGAATCGATCCCTCGATCTATCGATGAGAGTCACCCATCAGACCGCCCTGCCACCCCGCGTTTACAGGGTGAGACGTAAGACGGGAGAAGGGGAGAAAACCGGGTAGACGGGAGACGTAAGACGGTAGAAGAAAGGCGGGTAGAGGTGAGAGGGTAGACGGTAGATGATATCCTCGCCCGATATTTAATTCCTCGCTGCCTTCGGCACGAAAAGAATCCTCACGAGGCAGGACATCTCTAACCTCTCCCGGCTTACGTCTCAACAGGTGGTGGGGTGTCGTGTGGTTCTCTACCCTCTACCGGCTGCCGTTTCACCGCTTTTGGGCTACCGTCTACCCTCTACCGTCTCACCGCCTTTTGGCGATCTCCGTCCGGAGACACATCTCGTGTCTCCGGTTTTTTTTTTCCTGCGGCGCTTTGCATGCAAGATCCGAATTGCAGGTGCAAGTTTTCAATGGCACCTGTCATCCGTTTTTGGAGTCGGATTTCCCTGAAATCGGCTCGTTGTTGGGCCCAATTGGTTGTGGCACGGTGTTTGCGGAAAGTGTGCTGCAGGAAAGGAGGAAGTTATGTCAACACAAACATCGACGTTCGCAGACACCCTCCAACGCCATGTTGCCAACCTGATTACCGTCTTCCGGGTCGTCTGCCTGTTTCTGGCGGCGGCCTTTGCGGTCACCGGAGATACCGTGCTCGCCTGGATTGCGGTTCCCCTGGCGTTTGGGGCTCTGTTGATGGACTGGATGGATGGGTACGCCGCGCGCCGGCTGGGATGCGAAAGCAAGGTGGGCGGCCTGCTCGACATCGTGGGGGACCGGATTGCGGAGAACGTGTGGTGGGTGGTGTTCGCGTGGCTGCATCTGGTCCCCCTCTGGGTGCCCCTGGTCGTACTCAGCAGGGGATTCGTGACGGACGCCATTCGGAGCTGCGCGCTCTCCAAGGGCCAGACCGCATTTGGAGAGACTACGATGATGCGGTCACGCATCGGTCACGGCCTGGTCGCCTCCCGCACAAGCAGGGCGACGTACGGCGTTGCGAAGGTCATCGCGTTTGTCGCGCTGTTCATCCTGAACGCGGTACAACACTCGTCGAACCTGGCGCCCGGGCTGGAATCGGGAGTGGAGACGGTCGCGCTCGCGGCGACCTACCTGACCGTCGCCCTTTGCGCGATACGGGGAATTCCGGTGATCACCGCGGCAAGACGGGTTGTCATCTAACGGATCGGTATCCGAGGAGTACGCGATGAAACAGGAAGCCTATATACTGCTCTGGCTGCTGGGCCTGGCATGCCTCGGCGTGCTGCTTCACCAGCTCGGTGAGCCGGAGGTGTGGCAGCACGTGGTGATGATGGGCTGGGGATATGTGCCGATAATCGGAATAACCCTGGCAGCCTATCTGAACAACGTCTGCGCGTGGAGAGAAAGCTTTGACCGCGGGACCGAAAGGCCTCGAATGAGACCGTTGCTCTGGGTGAAACTGGTCGGCGAAGCCCTGGGCAACGTGATGCCGGCGTCGCAGATCTGCAAGGAAGTCGCCAAGGTCATGATGCTGCGGGAGCGAATGGGCGTGACCGGCGGAGTGTCGTCTCTCGTGCTCACCAAAACGGGCGAGATGGTCAGCGGCGTTCTTTTCGTCCTGGGCGGCGTTCTGACGGGTCTCCACCGCTTCGTGTTCCCGGAGGAGATCCGGTGGGCGCTCTTCGCAGCCCTGACGGTGGCCGTTGTCGGCGTCGTCCTGACCGTTGTGAGGCAGCGCCGCGATCCCTTCACCGGGCTTGTAAATCTGTTGCTTCGGATGCGCATCACGTTTGCGGAGCGGTCTCGCGATCGTGCGGCGGAAGTCGATCGGAATCTGGCCGCGTTTTACCGGCTGAACGTATGGCATCTTGCGGGCCTGCTGGGGATGCACCTGGTGACGTGGGGCCTCGGAACGCTGGAGATCTACGCGATCCTGCATGTATTGGGCGAGCCGATGCCGCTGGTTTCGGTTTACCTGTTCCACTCGCTGATGATGATGATCAATGTGATATTCGGTTTCGTCCCGTACGCCATGGGAGTCTTCGAAGCCGGGCACGTGTTTCTCTTCCATCTGATGGGACTGGACCCGGGGACCGGATTGGCCGTGGGTATCGTCCGGCGGATCCGGAAGATCTTCTGGATGCTGTTCGGCCTGCTCCTGCTCCTTCTGGGGTCCCGCACGATCCGGTTCAGGACGCCTAAGGAGAAGGACGCTCTCGAACGAGTGGAGACGACAGCGCCATTGCACCACGGGTAAGCATCGTAAGGAATCATTGATCGGTACATCGGTTCGTTTCACGAAAGACACAGGAGGAAGATCGTGAAGATTACCGCACTCGTCCTGACCGCGACAATGGTGTCTAGTGCGATTATCCCGTCCGTTGTACAAGCGGCCCCACACCTGCCGGGCGCGAAGCAAGCCGACCCCGCTGGTGACGCGGCAATTCAGAGGCTTCATGCGAAGGCGGTTATGGTAATGCCCGGCACTGAACTTGATCCGAATAAGCTGGCGCCCGGATTGTACGCGTACGTGGTATTCAACTTGAACGAGGCGGAAAGCGCGGCAATGGGCCGGATTCTCTCCTGCGATCCGGATTGCGTCGTCATCACTGCAGGCAAAGGGAAGGGATGGGAAATCGCGCGACAGGATATTGTCGTCGTCGCCGTGGCCGACAACCCGGGCGGCATCGAATCGTGGCGGATGGCAAGGCGGGCGATGTTGCAGGTTCAGAAATCGGCGATGATGGTGTTGTCCGGCGAAAACCTCGACCTCGGGAAGCTGAGAATCGGATGGCACGCACACATTGTCTACCGGACTTCGGGTATCAGCCGCACCGCCACGGGCGTGATAACGCGTATTGACACGAATCGTATCGAGATCAAACCAGGTAAGAACCCGGGAGTCCGACAGAAAATCCGGTCGGGCGACATCGTGCGCATTTTGATGTTTTCCAAACGCGACGACATGAATCGTTGGTGGAAAGCGAGAGAGGACATGCACGAACTGCAGGGTCCCCGGGTCCGGCTGAAGGCGCCATCGATATCGCCGCATTGGCTGATCGGAAGGTTCGCAGGCTCGGCCCAGGACACGCTTGAGATCCTGTCCGAACGTGGTACCGAACGGGTCCCCTTTGCCTTAGTCAAAGATCTGGAAGTCAGCATGGGTCGTCATCGAAACACGATCAAGGGCATGGCCATAGGGGCTCTTGCCGGACTTGGCGCTGCACTTCTGATAAATCCATATGATGTATTTGACGATGATCGAAGAGGGGAAGTTGGAGTAAAGGAGGACGCCGACCGGTTCTTCTACGCTGTTCTGGTGGTGCCTCTCGCGACAGTCTGCGGTACCCTGGTCGGCGCCAGGACAATTACCGAAAAATGGGGCCATGTTTCCCCTTCACGGATCAATCTGGGCATCGCTCCCACACGGGATAAAGGACTTCGAGCTGCGGTATCGTTTAACTTTTAGCGTCTGCCAGGGTGCCAAATACGGGGAGAGGTAAGACGGGAGAGGGGAGAAGAGACCAGAAGCGAACGGTGCGATCCGGAACTTGCCAATCCGGCGCCTCGCGGCAACCGTTTTTGTCTTCCTTTTTCCTTCATCCTTCTTCCTTCTTTCCCTCATCGACGGGAACAATACGAAGCGTCTTTCAACGAGGTGCATCCATGAAACCACCCGCTCTTGCGCTCATCGCAACCATCCTGATGTCCGTTGCCACTCAGTACGTCTCGCACGCCGCACAACGGTCCACGGAGATGGATATAACCTTGATGTCGCGCGGAGAGTTGGACCCCACAAAGCTGAATACGAAATCGTATGCGTACGTGGCCTACAAATCGGATGGAATCGAAAGAGCAGAGTGGGGCCGGATTGTGCAAATCGATCCGGATGGCATCGTGATCGAATCCGAAGCCGCGCCATTGGAAACACGAAAGATATCGTTTGGCGACATTGACATTCTGGCCGTTGCGGAAGATCAACCTGCCTTCGAATCGTGGCTGGATTCAAGACTGGCCGCGGAGAAGATCACCGTCATGACTCGCGAAGATCTCGACCTGACGAAGCTGGCGACCGGATCGTACGCGCACGCGATCTATTCGTGGAAGGGATTCAAGAGGAAGGCATCCGGAATGGTCCTGGAGGTAGCGCCGCGTAGCGTTTTGGTCCTATCCGGGACTGAGCAGACGGAGACGGCGAAGATTGCGGCCGCCGAGATCGACACACTCGCATTTGCCAATTCCCTACAGGCCGTGGAGCGTTGGCAGAAGTGGTCCGAACGCGGTATCGTCCAAATGTCGCGCTGGGATTTGAATCCTTCGATGCTCGAGGAAGGGCTACACGTTCACGTTGTCTACAATTCCGGCGGCCAAAAACGAGAGGCGGTCGGAAGGATCGTTGACAGGTATACCGATAGAATCGTGATTCAACACCGTGTTGGAGGCAAGAACTCATTCGTGCGCCGGCAAAGACTGAAATTACCTTTCGACGATATTGAGGCCGTCATCGTCTCAAGGGATAAGCGAGCACGTACTTCGGATCTGTTGAGAAACACGATAATCTTTCTCCATTTGGCGCATTAACCTCAATCCGAATAAAACAGCAACGCGGCGACGCGATAAAATCCTCCGAAACAGGGCGTTATCGACGTAAAGAAGGACGTTTCTTCCTTCACGTCCAGTGACCTGGTGTATCCTGGTAATCAGCCGTCTAATCGCCTTTATTTACAATCATATATTCGACTTTACGTACCCGACGCCTTACGAATCAAGGTTAATATCACACCCCTCTCCGAGGAATCCACGAAATCAACCGCGCCTTTTCTTATTGCAAGCCTGCTATTGGATATCCAGGCGCCGTACGTTTCCGTGTTCGCGGGGGAACCCCCCGGCGGAAAGCCCGATCAGATCGGAGACACGAAAACCACGATGCTTAGCGTACGGAAACCCCTGTCCGAGAGGGACCGTGCCCTGGCGGTCGCTGAACGTGGAATCAGGCTGTTCTATCAGATGGACGTCGTGGTGTCGAAAGTGGACGATGAAATCACCGTGCGAGATGATCAATCGGGGATCAGCTCAATGTTGAGCCGGCAGCCGACGGCATCAGCATATCTTCGCAGCGTCTCAATTTTGGGAGAATGCCGGCGGCTGGCGGACTCCAGGCGCGTGATCGCGGTTGCTTTCGTGCCCATCTTCTCTGCGACCTGTCCTTGCGTCAGTCCAGCGCGTTTTCGCGCTTCCAGTAGTTTGTCCAGCAACTCGAAATCTGGCTTTTGAGCTTCATACTCGGTTCTTGTTTCGCGGTTTGCGAGTGCCCTTCTCTTGAGTTCTTCGTGACTGAGCATGGGTTCCCTCTCATTTGTGCTCTCTGGTGGAGGCTGGTCTTTGGATTTCTCAGGGCTGGTTCAAGTACCCCTCAATTCTAACAGTCGCTTTCTAGCCGTATCGCGTTCTTGCCCGGGTGTCTTTCGCGCTTTTTTCACAAAGCTGTGAAGGATCACTATCTTTCTGTTGACGCTGGTGTCTTGTTTACGGCGAGTCAACGTACAAAAGAACACGCGTCCGATACCCTCTTTTGCCTTCATTCGGAGTTCAAACAATCCGTCCCCAAGAGCGCGCGTGTGCGGCATCCCAAGATGAGGTCCGAATTTTTGCATCCTGTCAGTGAGGTTAAAATAACGGGCCTGAATGACTGGAGGAAAGCGCAGGATGTTTTGTTGTGCTTTTTCGTTGTAGTATATGATTTCCAATTCCACCTGATAAACATAACGAATTTGTTATTTTTCGTCAACTGGCGAACGGAGACCGGTGCGTCCGTTCGGAACCCCACCGCCTCCCAACGTGTGTCATCCGGAACATTGGCGGAAGCATAAAGCTGCCTGGCCGTCGCCAGCGGATAGCAATCCGCTCGGACACGCAATTGCGGTCCGCACGGCCGGCCCCGGTCTGCCTGCTGCAGCGGTCGCGGCAGGCGGCGCTTCCGCTCAAGCATCGCCTTCGCTCAGTATGACACGTTGGACAGTCACCATGCCCGACACATATCCTTCGCGCCTTCTCCGAGACTGCCATCCTGAGGACTTGCCCTGAGCCTGCCTGCATTGAGCTTGTCGAAATGTCGAAGGATGCCCCTTGGCCGACGAAGGATCTACAACACCATCGGGGCAACCCCACGCGATCTGCACGTGTCCATATTTGAGAGGCAGCACATCCGCCTTCGCACAGTCGTTGGCGATCAGTGCCTCAACGCTCTATGGGCACTGTAAGCCCGCCCGTCGTCCGATCGCAGAATTGCCTCCAAACGGTCTGTTCCCTGCCGGAATTCCGTCGGTCAGTTGCACGCGTGACTTCCATTCCCTGTATTCCCTTCCGTTCTGCCTGAATCGTCGATGATGCAAGACTCCCCCTGCCAAATCAACGTGCAGTTCGCGGATTGGGAGCCTGACTTTGGCAAAATACCCAAGAATTCATCAATAAATCATCAAAAACGTCCAAGATTTCAACATTGATTCAACAAAGAATCGTTAAATTGGCGTAGCCTTGACCTGCACGTAAAACCGAGCGCTGAACGAGCCGATTGCCGTGTCAACACATCGTCAGCTTTTTTCAGGAACCCTCGCCATGAACCGTCCAACCTGGCGCGGCAGAGATTTCATTGACGGCGGCAAACGCAAGATGCGAAAGTGCCTGAGCTGCGGGAGGATGTTTAGGAGTACCGGACCTGAGAACCGGATATGTGACAGGCACAAGACAAAACGATCAAAGTACGAAGATTGGGCGGAGGGGCCGGGAGAGGATTTCTAGATCTTGGCAGCACCGCCAGGACCAGCCGGGGAGCGCGGAGGATCCGGTACACCGAAACCCCTGTCGACTCGGCCGAGCGGACGCTGGACCTGCATGAATGGTCAGAAGGAATCTATCACAATACCCTCGAGTCGTTTTGGCGACAAGCGTGGGCGGGGCCGAGACTTTAGCACCGGCACACCATATCATCTCTCTACCAGGCCGCTGCGATACATCACTCCACCCGGAAGGGCAACTGCATTTATGAAGGCCACCACATATTCAACCGTTATCCTGCCGTTCCCTCTTGCCTGTTAAGGATGTCAAAAACCGGACAAATCTGCCAGACAGCGGGTATTTACAGAGCATTCGGCCTATGCCCCTGCAAGGATCGAGTCGTCCTTGAAAAGGGACAACGCTTTCCACCATGCAGAGAACATGGATGGAGAGTTCTGTGGGTGTTTCTCCAAGGAAACGGACGGCGTCCGTAACTTGATCCGGCGCCATCCGCAGATGCGGAACATACTGTCTGGTAACGTTGCCATCGCTCGCGGATGAGAACCCCAGGAGTCGAGGCAACGGATCGTCTACGCGCATTCCGAAGACGCCTGGACGGTGGCGCACCAGAGTCAAGACTTCAGGGAAGGCGGCGTGAGCCCGACGCTGTGCCTGGATACGGGCTCTGACAAGAGGGGATTGACTATGTTGTTGGCCCCCGAATGGCGAGAGAATGCCGCAGCGGAGTCGAAACGCTGTGGAAAGGCGAGCGGATGATGGCTTACCGCAACGGCAGAGAGGGTAGTGACCGATTCGACTGGCGTCCCAACCCTCTGCCGGCGTCGCTATTCTGTCTTTCCCAGGCGATAGCCGACCCGCGGTTCGTTAAAAATCCATTTGGGGTTCTTCGCATCGTCGCCCAGCTTTCGCCGGATGTTTTTGACCGCGGCGTGGAGCGGCCGTCTGTCGTTGCTGCCCCTCTTGGCCCAGATACGTCTCAGAATGTCTTCGTAGAAGACCGTCCGGCCCGCGTTCACCGCAAGTTCCTGGAGAACGAAGTACTCGATTCTTGTCAGATCCACGGGCGTTCCGGAAATCGTCACCCTGCGTCGGGCGTAGTCGACCTTCAGATTCCCGCGCAGAAACGGTTCCGATGGTACGACCAGACGAGGAACCGTATGCTTACGTATGGCGGCCCTGATCCTGGCCGCCAGTTCCGTAGGTGAGAACGGCTTGACCAGATAATCGGCAGCGCCGTTGTCCAGGGCTTGCGCAATGGCGTCTTCGTGCCCATACGCGGAAAGGAAAATAACCGGCACGTCTGCCTTTTCGACGATGCCATGCATTAACTCGATCCCGTCGCTGCCCGGGAGCACGAGGTCCAACAGCGCCAATCGGGGACTGTGTTCATTGAACAGGGCAATCGCCTCGTTTGCATCTCCGGTAACGATCGGAACGTAGCCGGCGTTCGACAGGGCTTCTCGAACGCTGCGCAGCGTTTGCGGGTCATCGTCCACGACGAGGATTTTGGCAGGGGCATTTGCCGGCATTCGAGCGCCGTCGGTGGCCCGAACGGTACGTCTGCCAGCGGTCTTTGCGACCTCCTCGGCAATCGGAATGGTGAATCTGAACCGGGTTCCCTTGTCGGGACCATCGCTCTCGGCGAAGATGCGGCCGCCGTGGGCTTCGACGATGCCCCGGCATATGGACAGGCCCCAGCCGGACCTAAGGTCTTCCCTGGGGTCCGCGTCTCGATCGCGACGGGGCAACTTGCGAAACAGCTGCGCCACCTGTTCCGCAGACATACCCCGACCCTGGTCGACGACACTGATCGTCACGTTATCGCCATCCTGCATTGCACTTACCCGAATCCGAGACCTTTCTGGTGAATTCCGCGCCGCATTCGTCAACAGGTTTACCACAACCTGGACGATTCTTCCTGGATCCGCTAATACGGGTGGGAGACCGGACGCCATCTCGATGTGAACGTTGTCCCGGTTCCATCCGTTCTGAAACCTGTTCCGGGCCTGATCCAGCAGTCCGGTAACCAGGACTGGTACCGGGTTGACGACCAGGGTCCCCGTCTCGATCCGCGTCACGTCCAATAAATCGTTTATCAGAACGCCCATCTGGTCTGCCTGCTCGCTGATTATCCGCAGGAACTGGACCATCTCTGCCTGGCGGAACGGGAACGTGTCGCCCAGTGCGGTCTCAGCGGAACCCTTGATGGCGGCCAATGGCGCCCGCAGTTCGTGGCTGACCTTGGCAAGGAACTCAGCACGCATCAACTCCAGTTCATCCATCGGCGCCATGTCCTGAAGGGTCACCACAAATGACGTCACCCGTCCGTCGTCGGCGCGAATGGGCGTGGCATTCATGAGTGCCTTCACACTGCGTCCATCGGGGACCTCGAAGACGACCTCCTCGGCACGTACCGTCTCGCCTTCGCTCAGAGCCTGGGCGATGGACAGTTCCTTCAGGGATACCTGCCGCCCGTCGGCCCGGCGGATCGTCACAACTTCCAGGAAGTCTTCCAGCCGTGGTTCGCCGGTCAGCAAGCCCTCCAGGATCCTCACCGTCTCCCTGTTGTACGACACCGGATCTCCGCTGATGGCGTCGAATACAACCACACCGACCGGGGCGGTATTGACGACGGCTTCGCGGTCGGCCGTGGCACGCTGCTGGTCCCGGTAGCGCCGGGCGTTGGTGATAACCAGAGCGGCCTGGGACGCGAACATGACCAGCGTCTCTTCGTCTTCATCGGTAAACTCCGGGCCGCTCACCTTTCCGGCCAGGAAGAAGTTCCCGACGCTTTCGCCGCGGTGACGGATCGGCGCGGACAAGAAGGACATGGTCTCCGCCGCCGAGCCGGGAGCCTTGACGATGGGGAGGCCGAGCGCACCGACGTGGCTGTAAAAGTCTCGCAGACGCAAGGGTTCCTCAAATCCGCGGAGGTACTCGTGCAGCGGCGCCGCCTCCGGGAAGTTCCGCATTTGTTCGACCCAGTGAGGCGGCATGCCGGAGACGAGGAATTCCTGTATCTCACCGTCGCCGGCATGAAGCGTTACCACGCAGTAGCTGGCGTCCGTCACGGACCTGGCGCTGTCAACCACACCCTGCAGCACCGTCTCGAAATCAAGGCTTTCGTTGATGCGCTGGCTCGCCTGGCTCAATCGCGAAAGGCGGTCCCGCAGCTTTCTGTTCTCTGCCTGAAGCTTTTCAGCGAGTTGCATGTTCCTTTCCTCCTGTGCCGCCGGCCGGCTCGCTATTGGCTGGTAGAACGCCGCCTGACGAGACCGAAGTGAAATGCAGCCAACGTCGCACGGACGCGGCAGCCACGTTGCAGATTGCGCCAATATTCACCAATAAATCATCGAAATATACCGAAATTTCATAACTATTTCAATCAAAATTCCTTATAGTAGTCATGCTGATTGGACGATACCCTTTAAGACCGCCATCATACAAGCAGTTGACATCGCCGCGTGGCATCGTCAGACAAAAAAAGCAACGCGGCGCAGCGACGAAGACTTTCCAAACGCGAGCGTAGTTTCGAGTTCGTTGTTGAAGATGCAGGAAAACCACATTACCGTAAGGAGGTGCAGTATGAACCGTGCAGACGTACGGAGAATGGATATCCTGGAACGTCGATTGCATTGGCAGAAGCGTGCGATCGTCGGTTTGCTCCTTTTGTTTCTCTTCAGTACTTCACCGGCCCTGAGTACGGCGACGAAATGGTTAGAGCAGTTACGGACCGGGAACGTGGGGTTTCCGGGGCCATCTTCGGACCGGGCTTCGGGAGGCGTCAATTCAAAATGGACATTCTCACCTGAGTCTGAGCACGGCAGGTTGAGCAAGACGGCCCTGGCTGCTGACGAAGTCCTGAAGATCGGCAGGTTGCAGATTGTAAACGAAGCGGGTAACGTTGTTGCGTTCCTGGGTTTCGACGAGGCAGGGGACGGGGTGCTGGCCATCCGAAACAGTAAGGGAAAGTACCGGATAATGGCCGGTTTGGACGAATCCGGAGGAGGCTTGTTGAACGTGTTCAACTCAACTGATCGGCCCGTTGCGGTCATGGGCGCTGACGATACGGACCAGGGCAATGGATTTATGAACGTCAGCGGTGGGACCGGGGCTGTTGCCGGGCTTTTCTTTGGCGAATCCGGAGATGCGGCCGTGACGGTATTTGGCGGAAACGGAAACCCCGCTTGCGCCCTGGGCGCCGATGCAAACGGAAACGGCTTTTTGTTTACCCTGAGCGAGTCAGGGCTGCCAATCGGCACGCTCACCGCCGATCTCGACGGTAACGGTACTCTGGCGATTTCGGCAGGTAAGTTCAGAGCGTTTGTAGATGAAAACGGAAACGGCGCCGCGGAGACGCTGGCGGAAGACGGCAGTGTCCGTTGGACATCTGAAATGAAAACGGGAGGTACTGGTGGTTTGTTGGGAGACCTCGACGGCGACGTGGATTTCGAAGACTTTTTAACGTTCGCCGCGAATTTCGGGAAATCCAGCGGGTAGAAAGGACTCACTTGAGGCAAAGGCTGGCCCCGGCGACGGTCGGGTGAAGAATGCGGTGAAACAGTTGTACGTCACCGGTTTTTCGCTCGTTCTTTCTCAATTCCGCTCCATCTCCAACTGTCGTGTTCAGGAAACGGCCGTGAGGGTGGGGCGGACATTCCTGTCTGCCCGCGTCGATAACGCTTCGTCGTCGATACTGTTATCCAGAGGAGGTCTCCATGCAGTCGATGGGTCCGCGCACAAATTCGTCTGCGAAGGGCTTCCGCTCCACGTCCAATTCAGAAGACGGGAGATTCTTCGCTGCGCTCTGAATGACATGACCTTCTAAAACCATTAGCGAAATGTTCCCGTCACACCTTCGCCCAGAATGTCATCCAAAGGAGGCCCCCGTGGCCGACGAGGGATCTCCTGCAGCATCGTATCATCCATGCGCGACTCTCATATGTCCATACTATAAGAGGCAGCACAACCGCCTCTCCCTTTTTTCGTGGCGTCGGTTCCCCAATGATTCCCTGTTCGTTGTTGCGTTGTTGATTCACCGGCTGTCGCGATTCAACCACCGTCGTCGCTTCAGTGATTTCCCATACCTCTGCCTGATGGTTCCCGGCACGACCCATACTCATCCCCTCCGGATTCGAACATCCCACTTCAGTTGACTTTCTGATTCAATTTTCATTCCCAAGGCGGAAAAACGGTCGTTGTCGCGTCTGTTTGTTCCGAGCGGCGCGAATTGAGCGGGAATTCATCAAAAAATCAACAAAATTGGCCAATAATTCAATGTTCGTTCAACGAATTGTCCGTATCTTATAGGTTTGTCTAAAAAACGACGGGGATACCTGAACAGTGAGCGGTTTCGCTGTCTAGGCCGATTGCGGTGCCTTTGGGCAGCCTCGCCGGCATGGAGCCAGACACTCCCGTGTGTGGAGGGAAAACGATGACGTCCATTGCGAAGCTCGTTTCCAATCGCCGCTGCGTTTCCACCCGCATTATGAAGGCCAAAACCGTCAGACAGGAGATCTCATGGTCGTGCTTGTTCTGGTCGTTTCGGTTGTGTGTCTATTTGTGACATTGGTCGCATTGAGCTATCTGATGTCCCTTTCATCGAAAGTGGATCATCTGCTCAAGCGCGTTGCTGAGATCGAAGGCTATCTGGCCGTCAGTGCCGGACCGCATCGGGAAGTCTGACGAAAGCGGGTCCGGTACCCCGCAGATTCAATGCGTGGAGGCAGCTGGCAGAAGGCGCTTCTCGAGATCGCTGCCCGGGGTTCAACTGGTGTATGCGGCGGTTCTCGTGGAATAAATCAGGTTCTGAACGGCGTTTCCAGATGAAATCCAAGGAGTGCGCAATGGAACTTACGAAACTGGAGTTCTTCGCCGGGATGGCGCTTTGCGGGGCCGCCAGGTCTGACAACACCTGGCACGAACAGGCAACCGTGGATACCGCTATCGAGATCGCCCGGCGAATGATCAAGACGCTGGAAGAGGAAAAGCGCGCCGTCGAAGAAACATAGACGAGGCATTATCCATGTTGTTCCGCTTTGAGGGGCGCCGAATCCCGCGGCGACGGGGCGGTCAAACCGGATTCTGACGTGACGATCCGCAAGGTCAGCCAATGCCGGCACCCCCAAACAAACCTCCTTCGGCGCCGGCGCTGTCCTGCCGCCCCGATTTCCGGATCTGACAGTCTCGATGACGAGCGTCCTCACCGGGGGGTGCATGATCAGCCGTCCGCTGCTTACGCCTGGGTGAGTGGCGAGTGCGTCTGTACAACGCTGTGAACCCTCTTTCTGCTCGTCACGATAACGAGAAATCGGTGTAGACCAAATCGGCTTATTTCACTGTCAGGAACATCAAGAAAGCCGGTTTTGTACCGGGCAGCGGTCAAACCGGGCTTGACCCCCCGCAAGGGCGGCCATATGCCGGGGGCCCTTCCCTCATGACGGTTCTGGCGTCCGGCGCCGTCCTGCCGCTGCCCGGTCTATACAGACCCCTCCGAAGACGACCCCTTGGCGCGATATCACCGAAAGATTGCGGGCCACCTGGACATTCCCGGCGTGGTCGTCGTGGGCGGCGGCCACCCGGACTTCAGAACGGAATTCAGGTTCCCGCGATACGGCGTCTGCGACGATGAGTTGGACAAAATCACCAACGCGTCTCCGATCGGGCGGGCGGCCGTGAAGTTGGAGTACCTGCGTCTCTCGCAAATTTCGGAGGAATTGATGGCGGAAGACAAGAAAGAGGAGCGAGGGAAGTGGCTGGAAGACGGGATGTCTGAAAAATTCAGTGGCCTTGAAGATTCGGAAGGTTGTGATCCGCGACGGTCGCGTGGTCACCGCGTATACATCACGCCGAAAGGACCGGAAACGCGCATTGCGGAAAGGGCGGGAAATGGGGCTGACAAGGCGAAACGCAGGGCTTGGAAGATGAACAGCGCGAGTTCCCGGTGACCTGGTGAGGTCAGCCGGTACTGCGCAGGGGATCAGCCGATCAGCGACTTGACCAGCGGAATCGCAACACATGCCAGGACAACACCAAGCATCCGTTTCAGAAGCCTGATGTCGCCTTCAATGTTCTGAAGGCGAGACTCGATACCCGGTAGACGGTGTTCGAAGTCCGCGATTTCTTCAGCGGCCTCTCGGGCATCCGAATCCGGAGCGCCGGCGGCGACAAGGGCGGCGTAGGTCTTGGAAAGCATAATCGGCATTGTGCAGCACCTGAACTACGGGTTGGATGCTCTTTCGCTGACGTTTAACCAAACATCGTTCTTCACTGAGGTTGCATTCGGTAGCAGGTTGGTGACTATATGATCGCGGAAAAAGCGGTCGATGGCAAGAAGAAAACGGCAGTGAGACATTTTCAGCAGCATTATCACGGAGAGTTGTTGTCACAGACAAGGTACGCGGCGAAACCCTTTCTTGTTTTACGGAAGTGAAATGCGGACTCTCCCCTTGCGCTGCATCCGACCGCCGCGCCGGTTCAGGATGGCGCCAAGAGTCCCGGGTACCTCCCGGCGCGTCCCGATGGCCACCTTCAACACCAGCGCCTCGGACTCGCCGGAGGCGGCTGGAGTTGCGATCCGGTTCGGGCGCCATATCTGCGACCTCACGTTGCCTGGCGGGTCATGGCTGTGCTCCCCGTTGCAGGAGTTCGCGCCAGATATCGAAGGTTTTGGGGAGATACACAGCGGGCTCTTCGAGCGGCAGTTCGAACTGATATATCTTCTTTTCAGATGCGGCCTTCTTCCACCTTAGAAGATGTCTCTCCACGTCCTTGTCGCAGTAATACTTCGTGCGCTCGTCAACTGGATCACCTTCCTGCTTGGGCCATTTGGGATGAGCCATGTAGAGTCGGATCGGGACAACGATGAGATAGGGGGTTCCCTCTTGCCGGCACCGTTCGATTCCTTCGGCATCAATACCCAGATGAGAGCCTGACACCGCTTCGGGCGGCGGTAGAGGGGCATCGTCGACCTCTGGCTTCCACACGGCCTCCAGGGCCTGGTCGATTCCTTTCTGCTCCTTTACTGACCAGCACAAGGAATCGGACTTCACGGAGGGGATCTCTGTCTCTGCCCGAGGCGGGTCGCGCCGAATTGCCTTGAAATCCCTACTCTCTTCCCAGTCCTGCGGTCGCCCTTCGGAGATCATAGTTTTGAGACTTGCCCGGACCACATTCTCGATGTCGGCGAGTTGCTTGGTGGTCCGCTCGTTGTCCTCCACTGTCAGGTATTCTGGGTACAGCGTGCGGCCGTGTACGACTTCTGAGCGATGTTTATAGAATGCCTTGAGATCCGCTCTTGTTTGGTCCCTCTCGGCACGTGAGTCCGCAAAAAACCATGAGCCCCTTCTTGCGATGATGTCATGTTGATTCTTGTATTCTCCTGTCTCCATAAACAGAGCTTCCAGCGCGATACACACGTCGATCACCTTGTCTTCAAGCCCAAGCCGTTCAGTGCTGTCTCGCATGCGCCGTAGCGCCAGACTCAATACGTGCTGTGTTTGCTCCGGCAATACTGCGTACCCATCTATCAACTCTGCAAGTTCTGCGGTGTTGATAGGACGATCAATCAACCGTCGTTGGTGAGGGGTCGGCGACAATATCAGAAATTGAACCTGTGAAGTGCCTTTGCCACCGCCTGGCTGTGTGTGGAAGAACGGTAGGGTTGCAACGACCGATTCAGGCGTGAAATGAGCATTGCCAAAAATGTGTAGCCCTTTACCCCATACCAAACCGAGAATATCCACTAATCGAAGTATTGGGCTACCATGATAGAATCGAGCCATAGTTGGCACGTGTTGCAATAAGGTACTTACATGTCGCTCAAAATCGTTTGCATCAATCCCTCTACGCTCGAAGCTCCGGACTTGGAGTGCACATACGTCACCAACAGGGTCTGTTGGCCATCCAGGGCTAAAATCTGTGCGCCGTTGCGAGGGATCTGCATCTATCTTCTGCAAGGCTTTTTGATATGGGAGGAGTGTGCAGTACTCGTCCAGCGGTTCTGCGCTCGACAATGACGCTCCCTTCAGCAAATAGAAGCTACGGACCTCGATCATGCCATGGGCGGCGAATTCTATGGCGTATTTCGCTACTGCCTCGACGCCATGCCAGGCCGCCGCCAGGAGCAGTTTGCAAGTGGCCGTCGGAGTATCGAGCTGGACGTCACCATTGTGCCCCCACTCCTCCCCGTCAGAAACGGTGCCTGCTGGCGGCTGCGTTTCGCGTTCCGTATTCCAGTGAACTTGGACCCAGTTCTGTACGTCCTGGAAAGCCGGTACGGCGGCCAGCCACACATTCTTTCCCTCGAGCATGTTCTTGACCGCTTCTTTAAGCTGCCAACTGCTCAGCGGAATGCCGGTGATTGGGACACTGCCTCCCGGGGGAGTCCCAAACTGTGCCAAGGCGTGTCTTAGTCGATTTTCGATGCTGTCGAGACCTGGTGCGTGCTTCATGTAGGTGTCACCTTCTCCACGGGATGTGCCGAGGTAGTGTGCTCCGTCGATATGGTGGTATACATCGTTTACACCACAGGCGCTCTGAAACGATGCGCTTACCGACCTGCTGCTCGACCACGGTCCGGTCCTGCGTTACACCGAACAGCACCTGCCCGCCACGTTGGTTCAGCAAGGCCTGCCTGGCCGGCAGAAAGGCGCACACCGTTCTGCCTGTATCGTGCCACGACCGGTCGGCTAGGCGTGAATAGGTTGCGGGGATCATTTGGGTACTCCCTTGGCAAATCTAATATCTACGGAACCATCATTCGACGCCCAAGGCTTTACCGAAATCAACATCCGATCCGTTATGGCTTCAGCAGAAGCATCAAGCCCGGGAAAGAGATTCTCCTTAGTCACGCTCAATAAACGCAACTCTTCCCGCATGGTCTGTTTATGATTGGCTGATACCGTCAACTCGTAGTGTTTGTATACAGGAATGTCGGCATTCCACTTCAGGATCTCGTCCCTCTCGAACCGCGTGTGAAACACAGACGCAAGAAAGGCACCCGCCTGCGCCCGGATACGTTCTGAGACCTGCTGCGGTTCAACAACGAACACGCGATAGAAGTCTCGCGGATCAATCCGTTCGTCAAAGTAGGGCTTTTCTATTCGTATATGCTGGTACAGACGCCGCATAGCCTCATGGTTACGTAAGCTGGGCTCCGGGACGAGTTCGTATTGGTCGTCTCGCGATAGCTTAGCTACATTGGCTATGATGCTTACAGTATCACTGTTGAAGGGCTTGACCAGCGACTGCGGTACTGCAAAGACATGTAGACGCCCATCCCTCGTCTCCCGCGGGTCGTCTACTTCGCAGGCGTGATACAGGGCGACCAACGGGTTGCCTGTGACATCCAGAAAGCGAGTCGGCAGTCCGTGATGTTGCGCCAGTACCCACTGGGCTACTGCCGACGAAGCTCCGACAAAATCACCTGGACGTCGTGAGGTGAGTTCGACCAGCATCTTGCCTTCGGATGTGAAAAGGCTGTCGTTCCGCATTACAGCAGGACGTAGCTCCCATCCGCACCGAGATTCCCCGCGAAAATACAGCTGAATCTCATCTTCTCGCTTGTGGGATTCTTTGATCTCCTTTGCAACTCTCAGCAGATTCTCGACAGTATTGACAGGGATTGACCTGATAGTCTGTTGCTCCGGCGATTGGTCTTCCTGAAAGAGCTTCGCTTTCCAAAGTTCGGGGGGAAGATGACGAACATCGGCAAGATCGGTGCGAATGAAATCCGCCCTGGTGGTCCAAGTCGAGTTAAGGTAAGCTCCGGTCAGAATAGCTCCAGTTAGGTTTGCGTCAGTTAAGCTAGCGCCTTGAAGGGAAGCATTGTTGAGACTAGCCCTCGTTAGGTCAGCGCCGATCAGGTTAGCCTGATTAAGGATTGTATCATTAAGCCTAGCTCCTTGCATATTCGCGCGGCAGAGAAAGGCTTCGTTGAGATTGGCGTGCTCTAGGTTGGCGTTACTGAGGTTGGCATCGGTAAGGTCCGCACGATTGAATCGTGTGTGGAGGAGATTCGCGCCGGAAAGGTTGATTCCATGGAAACAGGCACCAATCCATCCGGCGGGCGGCTTGGGTAGGTGCCTAAGCTTCGCCATAGGAACGAAGGGTGAAGTCACCGATGCCGCTATCGGGTCCGCAGGCGCAAAGCTAAAACCAGACAGATCGGGCGTAAACTGGTCGATCTCGCGCCGCCTGTTCCAAGCGTCAACACCTTCTTTCAACAATTCAATATGTTGTCGGTCGGCCATTTAAACGGGTTTCCGCTTGGCGCCTAACTTTTGTCAGCATCCATTTGGATTCTACCAGATCTGCCCATCGTATTGTCAACGTCAACGCCTTGTCCAATCTCAGACGGATCAAGCTCCCCCACCTGTATATCGCCCGTCGTCAACTTGTGTAGCAGCGCCTTGAACAGGTCGTACAGCACGTTGCGCTTCCTTCGATGCAGATCAATATCGCGGCGGGTGTCAACGAAAAGTTTTGTCGTCGTCATTGGTCGACAACAGCTTATTCCGTCACAGTTTCTTTACTAAACTGGAGTACAAGGGAATTTCATGCCAATCGCTTGGCGGGATCAGCCCAACGATAACATGGCTTACAGATTCACTCGCATCATCCTGTTTCGACATATTCGGCCCTAACAAGAGTCCCGGGACTTCAACCACCAACACAAGGTCATCAACCTCAATTCGCGTGTTCGCATAAATGTCATTGCCGATTCGGTCCAGCAGTTGGACTGCCCTGTACTCGCTCCCTTCGTGCGACACCGTGAACAACACGTTGTTATGTGCTTCATTTACGGTCATCACATGCATTTCGCGTGCCTCCGTGCCCCATGAACACTTGAGACATTGGGGCTCATCAGGATTATGGTAATCTATGGCCCGTCCACCGATATCTCCCCCGTCATCAGCTTCTGCATCAGCGTCTTGCACAAATCCTTCGGCAACCGTTGGCTCGCCTACCTCCTCTCCAACCACGGCCTGTGTCACGCCGAACAGCACCTGTGCGCCGCGGCTATGAGGTGGTTATGCGTCATTGACGTGTCTCTTCATCGTTACTCGCTGTGGCGTCCAGTACATTTCCCATGATCAACGCATTCCAATCCGGCACCTTGCCTCCTTCCAAGCGCTTCAGATTTCCTGATCGGTTTAGGGCTTGTGCATCTGCTGAGCAATTGGCGGTTATCGTCATTGCAATCGACCTCGCCTTTTTGCACAGCTGTGAAAGCGGTTCTGCAGGAATCTCTGAGGGTCTTGCAGTACAATCGCCGATCCTCGAAATTGGTGCCCAAGTGCCACGCGCGATGTGTTGCTAGCCTAAAGTTCAGTTCCTGGATATAAAATCAAACCCAGGAAGATATTTTCACCCTGGGCTCATTCTCATTTTTTCGAAATATCTCAACAAACTCGAGCTTTTTTAATCCATCTATTCACCATTACCACCATTACCACCAGAATCACCACCACCACCAGAACCAGAATCGGAACTGGAGTCAGAATCGGATTCAGTTTCGGATTCAGAGTCGAATTCAAGGTTGGGCTCACGGTTATAATTGCGGACCCTACTACTCTTTTCAGAAGTACGTGCTTTCTTTCGAACTCGAACTGATGAGACAGAAATATCATCTTTACTTATTTCTGAGCCCACTACTAAGCAACTCGCCATAATATCATGTAATGCCTGTTTCCTTTGAGTAATTGCAGCCATAAGAAATCCAATACCAAAAGTAAGAGTAGAAAGCGATTTCCCAAAGTGACGACCCGAAGCACGTCCAAAACTAATGCGATCACCCTCTATGTCTGTAACTTTTAAACGAAGGATTATCTTACCAGGAGTACCCTGACGTTTAGCCGATTCAAATATGGCATAGTAAAGCCAATAAGAAGGAATTAACATCACATACCAGACAGTGAAAAATGCACCATCGCTAAAATGAAACACAGAACTTAGTAAAATAACATATAATGAAATCACAATCTTAATAATCACTCCATCAATTATCGATGCAGCAAGTCGTTTCCAAAATCCTGCATATATCATCTTAAGCTTTTCCTTTAATTGATGATGGAGCCGATGTGTCAAAATCGAACCCACTGCTCAAGAACTAATTCCCTGGCGCGGCGTCGCCTATGAAAAAGCGGACAACGCGTTTGTCTGGATTTCCGACGTGGACCGCGCGCAACGGTTTGCCGACCGTGTTGTGGACTGGATAAAAATGTACGACAAACACGGGTGCGTATTGCGCATAGAAACTGTGATCAACCATCGGCGACAGTTCAAGGTCCGCCGCCAGGGCCGCGGCCACGGGCACGAGGTGGGGGATTCTTGTACATATAGCCAACCTATATAGGGGCTCTAGAGCGGCTTCAAGTGGCCTCGTGTCGAGTCTACGTTGAGACAGAACTTATCATACCTGACATAATACCTGACATCAAGGCCTGGTGGAGCAATGTATCTTTGTGCATCGCGTTCAGCCGCCAGGATTTCAACCCTTCCATTCTGTATCTGTGCACTACCCCCCCAACGAAACGAGGGTTCGTTGCAGATTGCATGAAACCTTTGAGTTTTGGAGAATACCGGATTCCGGCCTTGTTCAGTGGGCAGATCCACCCGGAAAATGTCTACCCATTCGTCTCCTGTGCCACAGAAAAAAGTCCACTGCGAAGAATGCGAAATGGCACGAAAAAAGGCATTAAGTCAACAGCATAACTACGAATGGCGCGAATTTACACGAATAAATGCCTCAAGGCGACCACCAGAAAACGGGGACGGAGACTGTCATCCTGAGGAGGCCTGCGCGCGACGGCGGCGAAACACCTCCGCTACACGTACTTCCCACTGTCATATCCGGAAGAGGCGCAGGCCGACGAAGGATCTACTGCAGCATCAGATCAACGGCGAGCGTCTCGCTATCAGCCTGAACAAAAATGCAGCACAAGCGTTCCTGCTTCGACGCCGCCTGGAAGGGCACGTGTTGCGACAGCACGTCGCGAACAATACGGCCACTGGCCCACGCCATACGGCCCTGCGTTCTTCTTCCCTGCGCCATAGAGTCTTCCTACGGACGATCCGAGACCGGGTAAAGGGTCAGTCTTCCCTTTTTCCCCGCGCCTTCATCGGCAACGATCAGCGTGCCGTCCGCGGCGAAGGTAATGCCTTCGACCTGACGATGCCACTTTGCAGGGAGCTTTCTGACAGCAAGGACCCGTCCGTCCGGCGAAATTTCCGCTATAGATTTCTGGCGAGCCGCGACAATATAGTAATTCCCCGACTCCGGATGCCGCTCGATTCCCGAGGGATGGAACCTTTTTCCTTTGATATGTCGAGAGAAATCATTGACCGGAATCACGGTCCGTCCGGCTCTATCGAGCCGTCTGTCGTCAATCGACCATCGACATAGCGCCAGCCGACCTTCCATGTCCGGACTGCGGGCCTCCTTGCAGATCAGTATGAGTTCCCGCCGGGTACGGTCATACGCCAGACCCTCGATTTCGCAATCTCTGCCCACCCCCGTCGTATAGACATTGAAGAGTACGGACCCGCCGGCATTTCCCTCGCGGCATTCGTACAGCCGCCCGTTACTTGTGACGAGGAAGATCCCGTCGTCAGTTACGGCAATGCCCTCGAAATCACCGGCAGTCGGGTAATTCGTGTCTGAAAGCTGAAATGCCTTTACGATTGATCCGTTCCGATAGTCAATCTCGTAGATGATCGCTCGTTCGTCGTTGTGCGCGAGGAGACGATTGTCTCCGGTCATCGCCAGACCGGAGATCTCCTCGAGTTCTCCGGGAAGCTTCCAGTGCGTCGCGGTCTCCGGGTCCAGAGTATAGCTCTCGAGAGACATCCTGCTTTTTGATGCAGCCGGCGTGTCCGTCAGTGGGCTGACGCCTGAAATGCCCGGCGCTGTGTCCGCCGGTCCTTCGATAGATTGCGCGGATGCATCCTCTCCTGATCCCATCGACAGCATGAAGAGAAGAATACCTGGACCAAGACTGTTTAGCCGAGATTTGGTACTGTGGATTCTCATTTCCGATTGCACCGTTTCGCGGTAAGGGATCATGCGCCTTCGGCGGCGATGGCTCGCGGCGAACTGCCGGATCGCGTTACGGGTTCAAGCACCTGCGGCGCGGGGTCATCTGATTCTTGCGAATCAAAATCAATGGTCAGACGCTCTGTTCTGTCTCAACTTCGATTAATTCTACGTTCCTTATCTGCTTTTTTCCTCTTTTCTCTATATCACGCATCAGAGAGGGCACGTCGACGGACTGACTCGAATGAACGTCAAACATCACGACGACCGTTCCATCCTCATTTTCGATTACTTCTGCTATGTTCCACCTTAAGGCGCCGAAATCAAGTGTACGGCCCGCGGCCTTTTGCGCGGCATTGACGTTCGTGGCGTGGACGGCAATGCGGGAATTGAGGGTATTCCCGCTGTCAGGTTCCTGTGTTTCGGAGACCTCCACGGATTTTCTGGGTGAGACGATTCTCCAGCCGGAAAGTACCGGAGGTTGTGCGCCATAGTTGGTTTTCCACATGCCCAGCGTAATGGTGACAAAAGCCAGCGATGCGATGTAGGCCACCGTCGTCAGCTGGGTCCCGGCGGCCAGCCCGATTCCTATGACGATAAACATGTAAACGGCATCCATCGTCTCCTTGAGCGAGATCCGGAAACTGACGGCGGCCACGATCCCCGCCAGGCTGAACGCGAGGGCGAGACTGCCTTTGACCAGGAAGACGACCAGCGAAATCGCGACCGGCATCACCAGCAGCGTGTGCGCGAAGGATTGGCTGTATTTCTTGAGTGGCCGCGTCCACGCATAAACCCACGTGATAGGGAGGGTAACCCCGAAGGCAAGCACCAGAGCGACCACAACAGGAATCGTATGTGCGGGATCGAGGAGGCGGTTGATCCCTTCCTCAATGTTGCCGAGTGGCACCGCAACGTCGGAGCCGGAGCCAAGCGATTTCCCGACGAATATACGTTCACGCTCCTTCGCGACGTAATGGAGGATGTCGGGAAAAATGTGAAAGATCGTATTGAGAATTATAAACCAGGTGAAATAGTAAATCACCAGACGTACGATGATGTTGTTAGACACAGCGTACTCCTTCGCTGGCCAGTCGGATATGCGACACAGAGATTAACCTTGATTCATCAAAAAACAAGAAGCGCTGCCGTCGCTCTGAGTTCCGCTTCGCGTTCATTGGTAACGTGGGCCGGGGGAAACAACTTAACCTCTTCACGATCCGTCGCCCAGATTGGTGAGCTTGACAATTATCCCCTCCCCTTGTAAGTGTGAGCGTTACCCTTTCAGACCATATACTTGATATCTTCAAACTGGTACAACACGGATTCAACCTGCACAAATCCGATTGATGTATTCACTCCTCCGCCGGCGCAACTACCTTTATGGACAGGCTCTTCGAGCCCTCCATGACCAGATCGACGTCCTTCTGCGCGGAAGCGGTAGGCGGAGCGGCCTGTCTCGGGGCGCCTCCGCCTCTTCCGGGCGGTGGGCCCTCCCCCCCCGGCGGTACGAACGGCGTTTCAAACGTCAATCGGGCTTTCAACACGACGTTTTCATCTGCACTATTGACCCTTTCAAAGACATCGTCGAGCGTCTCGTCGCCCGGGAAACGACCGAAGAACGGAGGGGGTCCGGCGTCCCCGAGCGCCGCGGCCGAACCTGCCTCGAGCAGGTAGACACCCGGCGGAAACGAATCGGGAACGGCCAGCGCCAGTTCGATCTCACGATCGATCCGGCGTCCCACCCGTAATAAAGTGGTAACGGCCAGCGCGTCTCCGGGACTGATGACGGAGTCCGCGGACACTTCAAAGACCCTGGCGTAGCGGGGTTCTGCGATTACTTCCACAGACACCCCGGCATCGGTCACCTGCAATGCGTAGTCGTCCCTCCCCATCAGAGTTGCGAGTGCGGATGACATGTCGGAGGTCGCGTTTCTGATCAAGGAAAGGAGCCGTCCTTCCGGGGCGGCGTAGAGACGGGTTCGCGTTAGCGTGGAATCGGTAACGTCAAATGAGACATTCGACGTAACGCGCATGCTGTGGTCCGGATCGTTCTCAATCCGACCCAGGAGGGGTCTGAAGAACGCGCCCGCGACAAGATCGATGGACATATCCAGACTCACGCCGACTGTGGGCATCGTATGCAGGAGCTCAACCTCTCCGCCCGAGGGAAACGAATACACGCTTCTGATCGGCACAAGCTCCGGCCCTTCGCCCAATATTCCCCGGACCGCGGGAATGCGGTCTTCGGTGAGCGTGCCGCGTACCGTCGGATTGAACGTTGCGAATTTGTACGGCGCCTGCAGATTGGAGATTTCTCCCAACACCACCGCCTCGATGATAGGCAGCGAAACCGGGCCGGCGTCATCCATGGAATGTCCGAATCCATAAACCCGGTTGCCATCGACGAAGGAGATCGTCCCGATGGCGCCGAGTGTCAGTTCCCCCAGCAGCAAACCCACCGCCAGCGGCCTGCCCGGGGCGAAGCTCGTCTGGCGCTGCGTGGTCAGTCCGGCGGCGACCGCGTCGCTGAAAGGAGACGAACGCCCTTCCGGCGCCAACTGGATCCGATTGAGACCGGTACTCAGCAGTGGGACGTCCAGGGGCACAATGCTGCTTCCGCCCCACGTGGCCGCGCGTTTGGCCAGTGGAACCGTTCCCCGTTCTCCGATGACCCATTCCATGGGCGTGGCGAAAAAGTAGTAGGGCGGGCTGTCCTGCGCGACGAAGCCGTAGGCGATCGCGCCCCAGGCGCCCTGCGCCGAAAAGATGGGGGAACCGCTCATCCCCCTGGCGATGCCTCCCAGGGCTACCAGCACGGAATCCGAAGCTTCCACCATATAGACCGGCATGGGTGGCAGGAAGTCGTCCACGACCTGGATAAACTTCATTTCCAGGTCGGCGAGTTCGCCGTTGGCGAATTCGGTCCGCATAAATACACGCGTACCGACTGGCGTGGACCTGACTGAGTCGATCGGCACGATTCTTGACAGGTCCCAGGGCAGGAGCATCCCGAAAGAAAGGTCCTTCCCGTAGTGTTGCGAAAAGACCACAAAGTCCGAGAACCCGATTTCCCCGTCGCCATTCAGATCGAAACGGGCTTCGTACCCGTCATCGCCTTCACTTCGTCCGAATTTTGACGCAAACTGCGTAAAATCGCTGAAATCGACCGTCCCGTTGCCGTCAAAATCCGGCAGGAATGTCGTGTCTTCGTCGTAGGAATTGGCGGTGGTCGCCTGTAGTGTCGTACGATCGGCGTGCACGTCTGAACCCGCGGCGACTAATGCCGACAACGCGATTGTGGCAATTAACACGATTGTCTTATTCAAACCCATCTGGCGCTATCCTCCTCGTGTTGTGTTGATGTTAACGCATTTGTATTGTGTGACGTGGAATTCGTGTTGCCGATCATCCGACCCGTTTCAGTCTCTGGAGGGCCTGTCGAAAAAATGGACGTCGAAAAAAGCTCCGAGTTCGCCGCTTGGTCTCCTTTCCTCCTTTTCGTGACGGATCGGCCCTGGCAGCTACGCGCCTCAGCAAGAAGCGAATTGGACGTGAGGCGGGCGAAAGTAGCAGGTTTGCAAAGCAACTTCAGGGCTTCCTCAGCAGCGTAGAGTACTGCCTCGATGAGCGAACACATTGCGGAAACGAGATTGACGCATACAATCGAAATACGGGAGGAACAGCATGGAGACGACATACACCGTTCTCACTGGATGTTTAGCGACAAAATCGCACGGTATTCGGGTAGATTCGAGTTTCGCCGCAGGACGCTAGAACATGAAACCACCACGCAGATAGACCCCCGTCAAATCGTCGCCCTTTACGACAGCCGCGCTTATCGTGTGCCTGCTCCGGAGGAACGACAGCCAGATTCCACCCCCGATACCGGTGTGCCATTTGCCCGCACCGGCAGGATCTCCGTCATAAAATACCCGGCCCGCATCGGCCGTACCGAAAAGCCCCAGTTCTCCCGCCACGAACAGTTCAATCTCAGTGAGAACCAGCCGAAGCTCGGAGTTTCCATACAGCGACGCATCTCCCGCGAACCGGTTTTTCTGGAATCCTCGCAGATTACCTCCGGATATTCCGGTGCCGACAACGCCGGTCCCGCCGAGAAAGGCGCTTTCAAAGAAAGGAAAGGATCCCCAGACCTTCCTGGCGCCGCCTCTCAGGGCAAGCGTAGGTTGAGTGGGAATACGTGCAGTCAGGTAACTGCTGGCTTCTCCTTTTATGCTGCTGAATGGTGAATCCACGTTCCATATTTCCGGGTAGATGGCTCCACTGAAACTGACCCGGATCCCACGAGTGGGATAACCAGGATTGTCTCGCGTATCGAACGTGATTTCGCCCCGTGTGCCGATCTGACCGAAGGCGCCCGTACCGTACAGCCGGTCGTCGAGCGAACCAATCAGCGTCCCCCTGTTGGAACCGGATGGCGTATTGGAATACTTGATGATCGGCCCGAAGTGGACGTTCAGCCTCGACCGGAGCGAAGCCAGACTGAAACCGGACGTTTCTTCGCTGTAGTCCGCGCCCCGATACGCCAGCGCCGGTGCGAAAGCGAGGGAATATCGCGTCATCCTATAAAAGGAAGATGGTCGTCGAATCTCCGTCTTGTTGCCGAAGCCGTAGAACCGCAGCGACCGGATTCCGGAGAAATCGAAATGGACTTTCACGTCGAATTCCCGCAGGGGTCGGCGAAAGTGGCCGGTATACGAGAAAAAGGGTCTGAGACTCTCGAACCCGTTCACTCCCGCCAGCCCGGCTATATACGTGTGGTGCGATGAGAAAGGGTCTTTTCGATAGCCGAAATACTGCCGGCTATGGAGTGCGCCCATGTACACGGTCAGGTCGGGATCGATCATGAATATCGGCAGACTCCCTGTCTGCATACCCCAATCCAGTGCGTATCTGGCATTCGGCGTATGGGTTCCATGCGGGCGCTTGTAAGAATGTTCTTCGATCCCTGCGCCCTCGCCCTCAACGAACCGGTTCTTTCCACGAGAGTCGTAAAACCGGGTCTTTGAGGCGCCGGCGTGGGATGAGTTCGAGAGCGTGTCATCTCCGCCCCCGCCATTGATGCGGACGACGATCCGCCCCTTTGCTCCTGATATCTCCGCGCGGTCATCTCCCCCCCGAAGGTGTATTCGGACCTCACGGGTTTCTTCGTGGCGGAACGTGCGCTGGAAATAGGGCGCCTTCCTTTCTTCACCACCGCCTTTCATCATACCGATACGTACCCGGAGATTACCGTTGGACAGATGTTCACAGTGGACGTACTCGTCCTTGTCGGTTGTCTTGATTTCGGCCTCTCGGTTTATCAGTTGATAGTACCTGCCGGCAAATTCAGGCAATGCGTCGCGCCTCCGTTTGAGCACCCGGGTCAGATTTTCGCCAACCAGCGTGTAGTACGGCGGCGGGAGCCTCCGCACCGCATCCTCGATGACGGGATCCGGCAGTTCCTCTTGAAAGGCCGATACGACCGAATCCCATGCGTCCTTATCGAGTTCGGCCAGGAATTCGCGATCGATTTCCCATCCGGTCATCGTCAGGCCGATCAGGTTGGGATACGTCTCCTTGAACTTGATCTGAATCGGAAAGCGCCGCCGCGCGATCGCCATGGCGGCCCCTTCGAAATGGATGAAGGCCTGGTCGCGGTCCTCCGGGATTGGAAGCCAGGTGTAACAGTCTCCATCTGGAAACCGCGCCCATCTCCACTGGCCGTAATGGCGGTCTTTGTCATTGACGAGAAAATCCATCAGTCTCGCCTTGAGAAAGGCACGGGCATCCAGGCGGTTGCAGGGGCTTTTTTCCAGGTGTTTCATCAGTTTATCCGTGCCACTGACCTTGCGTGACCCTGCGAAGCCGGGAGCATCGTCCTTGCCTTCGGACGGGTGTTCCTGCAGCATTCCGATAAGACCGGCAAATCGTCCGCGATGCTCCTTCAGTCTCGGATCATCCGGAATGACCACGAGTGTATGCCTGGAATGCAGGATGCCGGCGGCCTCCATCAACGGATCGACCACGAGCGCTCCCGTTGGCAGCATTGCGCAGATCAGATCCTGGAGGACTTCGCCCACAGCCGTATTCGCAATCTCGTCGGGGACCCTTCTGGTCGCATCCTTATCCAGCGAGCGCACGGTATATCTGCGGCCGTCTTTCCCTGTAAAATGCAGAGAGATGGATTGTCCGAACCCGCCGGTGCGAAGCGGTGTCAGGCCTCCCCCCACGCTGTCGAGGTCGAGAACCGCGACCTCGACCGGGGTATTCCAGAGGTCCCGGTAGTTTTCGCCGTAGAACCAGCGCTTGAATCCGCCCGCACGGAACCTTTCCCCTGGAACCACCACGTGTGTCGTGGCGCCCTGTGGAGGGATGGATCGATGAATCCGGTATCCCGGGAGAGGTGGATCCTCCACGGGCGCTGTTTCTGCGGAACCGCAAAGAACAACGGCCAAAGAGAGTAGAGAAGCGTTTTTCCCGTGAAATCGCATTAGAGGCCTCCGGTTCAGACGTAGTACAGATTGTATACAACTCACCTCTCCGTTACCCGCGGAAAGGCAGGCTTCTGCCTGATCGCCTCCTGCCGCTCCTCCCCCGGCCCCTCCGCCCATTCAATGACCCGGGCAGGGAAACGACCTTGATTACGAGTTATTCCAGTCAAGAGATAGTCCAACCAGGACAGCTTTTGTGAAAGCGTTCAATTCACGCCAATCAATCTCACCGGCTACCTCACCGACTCCCCCAATCCAACCGGCTCAATCTCCCTGAAGAAACGTCTCTCCCCGCCCTTAACGGTCAATATCACCGCACTCTTGGTCGGGTGCCGGTTATCGTTATACCGTGCGATCCGGGTCGCACCCCGATAGTCCCGCGTTGCCGCCAGCCGGTCCCGGACCGCCTCCCCATCAAAACTCCCGGCCCGTTCTACGGCATTGGAGAGCAGCCGTACGGCGTCATAGCTGACCGCATCGCCACCGGCCGGGGTTCGGTCATAGGCGGCCTCGTACGCCACTACGAACTCCCAAGCACCTTGTTCCGTTGACTCCGCGGAGAAGTGTCCACTGAAGTAACTCCCTTCGACCTCGGCAGGCACTGCATTTAAGAATACCGGATTGTCCCACGCATCAGCGCCCAGGAGGGTAACCGGTTCACCCTGGGGATTCAGCACCGGTGTGGTTCTCGTTTGTCGAACGACGCGGGTCACGTCCGAGACCAGACCTGAAATAAAGAACGCTTCGGGCGTCGCCTCGGAGATCCGGCCGAGTTGTTCCGCGAATACAGTGTCCCCGTGAGCATAGAGCTCATTTGCGACAACCGTACCGCCCAGTTCCCTGAAATGGGAGACAAAGAACATCGAAATGCCTTCGGTATAGACATCTCCCTCCAACGTCAGCACGGCCGCCGAAGAGACTCCCAATTCTTCCCATGCAAAACGGGCGAGGACCGCTCCCTGAAACTGGTCCGTAAAGGCTGCCATGAATACGAAGTCACCGGCACGGGTCACGCTCGGGTTTGTCGCCGTGGTCGTTATCATCGGTACCTGAGCCCGCTGGGCGATCGGACCCACCTCCACCGCATGGGTTGAACGGTTCGGGCCGAGGAGCGCGAAGACCTCATCGTTCCGGATCATCTGCTGAGCGGCCTGGACCGCTGCCAGGGCATCCTGGATATTGGTTCGCGTTACCAGTTCCACCGTTCTGTTGTCGAGCAGTCCACCACGGGTATTTATCTCGTTTACGGCCAACCGGGCCGCGTCCGCATACGAGGTCCGATCGCCCGAAACCAGGAAGCCGATTTTCACGGTTTCCCGGTCGATGGGATCCTGGGACTTGGAGCAGGACAGGAACAGGAGGCAGGTAATGCAGAAGAGTCGGAATATCATTTTTGCAATCCACCCAGGGTATTCAATCCAATGGTTCGATATCATCAAACCAATCATCATACTTGGTACGGCGACGCTTGGAAGGGTGTTTCTCACAAATACGTTGTTCGGGACCGTCGCTATTGAACATCTCTCCACACACCAGGCATTTACGCGGTTTGCGCTGTTCATTGCTACTCCGATAATGGGGAGCGGTGTGCTTCCTGGGCATATCGCACTCCTTTAATAAATCCGCCTCTCATGCTTCCACCCGCTTGTACGCGTCACCGGACGTTTTCTTAAGCCAGTCGGGCAGGGTCCCACACTCGAGCGTGTCCCGGACCGCACACCGCCAATTGGGACGGCCCTGGAGATCCTCCAAATTGGAATACCAGTCTTCCGCGGTCAGGTAAGCCGACCACAGGACGATATTATACAATTCATCCGTGCGATATCGCCGGCCCGGTTCCATTTTCCTTCGCAGAGTGTCCAGGATTTGGGATTGGGTGATCATTGTCTTGGATCCAGTTTCTCCGCAGTCTTCTCCATCGACCGTACAAACCGCGTCGCAAGCCAGAGCAGATAGACGCTCGCCAATATGAGAATCGCGTAATAGACCACGCCCATAAAACTGATTAAAGCGACCTGATGATCCATGCTCATGGTCAGCCTCCTCTTTGTCTAGTGAGACGCTCCCTCATGGGTTTCAGATTATCTTTCGCAAAAGTTCGTCCAGGTCCTCCGCATCACCGCAACCATCCAACTCAAGGGCCAATTTCAGGTTTCTGTGAATAGTCGATGGAAGAACTCCCCTTTCTCTCGCGTGCGCTTTCGCAGCCTTGATTCTCAGTTCTCTGACATCCCGAGACGACCGGATGTGATTTCGATTATTTCTCAGATAATCCAACACCCATCCCAAATCACTTTCCGCTTGCCACTTCATCATCGAACCCCCTTTGGAAGTGCGGGATTCGTGTCTCGCGGTTCGTACTGCATGAATCCCGGACCGCGTTTCCTGCCGCTTTCCGGCTGAATCGCAAGCGGGGCGTGGGGTTCGAGTACCGCATCGCCGCGCGCCCTTCGAATCACAAAGCCCGTCGGCCCGGTTTCGGTGACTTCAAAGGCGATCCGGATCTCATCTTCTTCACGCGAATACGCGATCGTGCAGGCGCTGACTTCAGCGTCCCACAGGCCAACCGCAACGGTCCCGCGTGAGTCCACGCCGTCCCACTCAAATCCGGCTGGATCGTGTTCTGTAACCGGTCGGCCAGGAAGAAATTCATACGTCGCGGCTGTATCCGTCTGTGTATGAAACGTCCGGAATCCGGAAAGCACTTTCAGGCGTCGAACTGATTCGCTCTTCGGGGGATCGAGAACCGGACCGGACTTCCCGAAATTTTCCGCCAGTAACAGCGAAGTCCAATTTCAAACCGTGGCGTTTTCGATGGAGGATAGACGCATGGACGAATCATGGATTGAGTTGGCGAAGGAATTTAAGAATCTCGAATTGTTGGAATTTCCACCCGTCAAGCCCCCCGACCTCAAGGTTCTTGGGCGGCTCTATTCTGGAAACAGCTTTAGAAAACGCGTCGAGCCCCCCGACGGCCTGAAGGACTGTGCCCGTAAATTCGGATGTGTACTTTGTCAAGAAGGTGATTCTTGCGTGCAAGAATGCTATTTTCTCATCAATGGTGGGGGTCGCGCCCATGTCAATTCCTTTCATTTTGATCGCGCTATTTGAGATACAGCAGTCGTTGGTTCTGCGCACCGCCGGGATAGCTCAGGTGGGCGATATACACCCCCGTCGACAGCAATGCGCCACCGTCGTCGCGCGCGTCCCACCTGACATGATACGTGCCCGCCCCGCGGGTCTCATCCACCAGCGTCCGTACGGGCTGGCCCAGCACGTTGTAGATCACCAGCTTCACCGGGCCCGGACTGGACAGGTGGTACGTGATCAGGGTGGCGCTGTTGAACGGATTGGGCGAATTGGGCGCCAGACCGCTGGCTTCCGGCAATGTCTCCGCCGCGAACGCCGGCTTGGCCGCGGCATCAGGACCGGATGCGGCCAGGGCTTCGACCCGGACAACCCTGGCGCCGCCGCCCAGCGTCAGTTCCAACACCTGGCGTTGATTGACATTGAGGGGGATGCTGCTCCACCGGCCCACGACCTCGCCATCGGCGTTGGTGGCCCGGGCACGATAGTAACCGCTCACCCCATCCGCGCTGGAGATCGTCAGGGACAACAGGCCGGCGGCATCGGTGACGGTTCTCCAGGTGTAGTCGGACTGGCGGCCGGCGATGGCGCGGGAAAACGCGACGTCCAACCCCTCGACGGCGTCACCCAGAACCGCGGCCTCCACGACCGTGCCGGGACCCCTCGCGACCACGTCCGGTGCGCGGCCGTAAAAGCCCGAACCGACGATGTAGTCGATGGTGAATACGTCTCCGTCTGCTGACGGCATCTCAGCTCTAAACAGGCGTGCGTAGCCCACCTTGGGGACGTCGGCGCTGTCGGTGTCGTCGGTGGGATCGTCGAAGTAATACTCCACGAAGCCGCCTTCCTCCGGGCTGTTTAATGCCGCCTCGATGACCTGAGGCAGGATAAATTCCCCGGTAACCTCGTCGCGGACAGTTGGTACCAGAGGTCGAAGCTCATATCTGTCCGGGAACGCGCCGTGAAACAGGATGAGGTTGGTGGAAAGTTCCAGGATGTAGATGTACACGGAACCGTGTATCCAGGGTCCATTCGGATCGCGCGCGGTACTCCTGGCTCTCCACGCACCGGAGAAATCGCCGGCCTCCAGAAATGAGATAAACCACTCCCCTGCTTGCGTGACGAATGCCTTCAGGGTTTCACGGTCCACCACGTCCCTGGCAGTAACGGCCGGGTCGCCGTAATCCAACTCCTCTTCAATCAAGTGCGTTTCATTGAGATCGAATCCGGCGATAAGAATGATCGGCAGCGGGGACGGGGCCGCCACGTATACCGCGGCATAGCCGGAGGCGTCCGGTATGCCGGGTCGCAGGCCTGGTACAGGGGTGGTCGCATCGAATGCGGCATCCGGCCCCTGTGACAATGTGGCAAAGACGGCCGCGCCAGCCCGAGCGGCAACAGCCGGGTCGGGAGAAGCCAGATTGGCCAGAACCGTTGGTTCGACGCCCAGCCCGTAAAGGATCTCTCCATAAATCAGGGGGTTGAGCAGCCTGCCCGACAATGCCTGGTTCTTCGCGTGTTCGTACACCCTGCCTTCGGGTGTCAGTCGCACGAGGTAGGTGGAACCGGAATGCCAGGGACTGCCCTCCTGTCTGACGCGACATACAAAGTGCGCCACTTGCTCCAGAGTCTCAATTGTCTGCGTTTCAATACCAAACCGTTCCCTCGCGGCCAGCGCGAATTCCTTCAGGCTGCCGCTGCCGTCTTCCACCTGTTGTGCCGTCACGCTCGGGTCCGCAAGAGGCGTCACGCCGAGAGGAAGGACGCAATCTCCCTGATCGTGCGCCAGGGCGGGACCCGCATCGGGCAAGACGCGGGCCAGCATGAGCAGGCAAACAAACGGGATAATATATGCTGAAGCGCGTACTGTTCGAGCTTTCATCATGCCAGTTCTCCTTCCCGGAAATACGGTTCCCACTGAAGTTCCTGCGGCAGTTTGTCCTCACGATTGAGAAGCTGGTTCGAAATTATCCAGGCGCTATTTGAGATACAGCAGTCGTTGGTTCTGCGCACCGCCGGGATAGCTCAGGTGGGCGATATACACCCCCGTCGACAGCAATGCGCCACCGTCGTCGCGCGCGTC
Organism: Gemmatimonadota bacterium; assembly: GCA_028877215.1. Classification (GTDB taxonomy): domain Bacteria; phylum Latescibacterota; class UBA2968; order UBA2968; genus JAAXHE01. The sequence continues at coordinate 275,203 of JAPPFJ010000035.1, forward strand.
CCACCTGACATGATACGTGCCCGCCCCGCGGGTCTCATCCACCAGCGTCCGTACGGGCTGGCCCAGCACGTTGTAGATCACCAGCTTCACCGGGCCCGGACTGGACAGGTGGTACGTGATCAGGGTGGCGCTGTTGAACGGATTGGGCGAATTGGGCGCCAGACCGCTGGCTTCCGGCAATGTCTCCGCCGCGAACGCCGGCTTGGCCGCGGCATCAGGACCGGATGCGGCCAGGGCCTCGACCCGGACAACCCTGGCGCCGCCGCCCAGCGTCAGTTCCAACACGTGCCGTTGATTGACATTGAGGGGAATGCTGCTCCACCGGCCCACGACCTCGCCATCGGCGTTGGTGGCGCGCGCCCGGTAGTAACCGCTCACCCCATCCGCGCTGGAGATCGTCAGCGACAGAAGGCCGGCGGCATCGGTGACGGTTCTCCAGGTGTAGTCGGACTGGCGGCCCGCGATGGCGCGGGAAAACGCGACGTCCAACCCCTCGACGGCGTCACCCAGCACCGCGGCTTCCACGACCGTGCCGGGACCCGCCGTGACCACGTCCGGTGCGCTGCCGTAGAAGCCCGATCCGACGATAAAGTCAATTTTAAGTACGCGGCCGCCTGCATCGAATTCACCTTTGTACTCACGGGCGTAGCCCACCTTGGGGATATCGGCGCTGTCGGTATCGTCGGTGGGATCGTCGAAGTAATACTCCACGAAGCCGCCCTCCGGGTCACTCTTGGCCGCAGCGATGACCTGCGGCAGTATGAGCTCTCCGGTAACGACGTCCCGGACGGTCGCTACGAGAGGCCGCAGCTCGTACCTGTCCGGAAACGCGCCGTGAAACAGGATGACGTTGCGGACAGTATCCAGGACGTACAGGTACACGGGACCGTGTCTCCAGGGCCCGTTCGGATCCCGCAAGGCGATCTTGACTTTTGCGACAGCGGCTATATCGCCGCTCTTCTGGAATTCCAGAAAGTAGTTCCCCGCTTCCGTGACGAAAGCCTTCAGGGTTTCTCTATCCACCACGTCGCTGGCAGCTACGGTTGGGTCGCCGTAGTCGATCTCTTCTTCAGCAACGTGAGACAGGTCGAGATCGAATCCGGCGAGCAGCACGATCGGGAGCCCGAAATTGGCCGACACATATACGGCGGCATGGCCCGAGGCGCCCGGTATACCGGGTGACAGACCTGGAATTGGGGTGGTCGCATCGAATGCGCCGTCGGGTTCCTGCATCAATACGCCCATGGCGGCGCCCAGGGCCCGGGCGGCGACAGCAGGATCGGGCGAGGCCATGTTGGCCAGATCGCCGGGAGATACGCCCAGCCCGGAAAGGATCGATCCATAAATCAAAGGGTTGAGCAGTCTGCCCGACAATGCCATGGCCTTTGAGTGAACGAACACCCTGCCGTCGGGCGTCAGTTGAATGAGGTAGGTGGACCCGGAACGGTAAGCAGACCCCTCCTGTCTCACGAGACATCCAAAGTACGTCGCCTGTTCCAGTGTCGTTATTATCCGGGTCTGGCTCCTGAATATTTCTCTCGCTGCCAGCGCGAATTCCTTCAGGGTAGCGCTGCCGTTTTCCACGTCCCGGGCTGTCGTATGCGGTTCCACCGGAGGCGTCGCGCCGGGAGGAAGCACACAATCTCCCTGATCCTGCGCCAGGGCGGAGCCCGCATCGGAAAATGCGCCGGCCAGCGCGAGCAGGCCGACAACAGGGATCATGTATGCTGAAGTGAATAATGTTCGAGTTTTCATAACGACGGTCCTCTCCTTGTGAAAAAAATTGACGTTTGTCACCGAAGCGCAGAGGAAATAACAAAGGACCCTCCGGTGGCGTCAGGGTATCCGGGGTACGGTCATCCACCGGGCGCAGGTGGACACCTGCGGCTATGCCGGCTCGTATTCCTCCTTCCGTCGTTTTCTCCAGCAGCTCAAAGACGCTTATCCCGACGTCACCAGGACCTGCTGACACGATCCGGTGGTGCAGCGTACCTGCAACCTTTTGCGTGATCCTGTATTGAACCAATTTATGCGTCGATGCGTGACGCTGCTGTGGTATTTCGAACCAAAACGGTGATCTATGAGTGATATTTCGCCGGGTGGGGGTGTTTGTGGAGCGGTAGGGGCGACGCGGGAGAGCTTGCTACCTGGTTGCTGAAGGCATGTGCGAGGGAAGACGTATTGCCTTCGTGGGAGAAGAGGATGCATCAACCAGGTGACCATGAACGATCAGTTACACCGCGGGTCGGGAGTAACTCAGGATACGCCGTGGGACATGCTCGATCGTCTACGAGAGGCCGTTTGGAGAGATGGTTCTCCGGTGTTGGAGTCTTCGGGGGGGTTCCTGAAAACGCAAGCGCAAAAGCATGGCAGTGAAAGTCATTGGGATCTACTGAGTGTTGCTGCTTTTGGTACCCACCACAAGATTGGCAAAAAACAACCTGGCGGTTATATCAACAAGCTCTACGCGCGGCATCAGATCAGTAGCGTAAACTCTCCCTTGCCGACTGCTCTATCAAAGAATATTCCTGCCGTGTATTTGACGAAGATGGAGCGAAGGAACTTTGAGCCGCGGCCATAGCCGGCCACTGCCTGCTCACCTGAACAGCCCCGAGTACTTGAGGGTCATAATATAGTCCTGCGAACCCTGTTTCCTGGCCAGGGGTCGATTGTCGTAAATGTCCCACCCGAAGCCGAGGAGAAACTGATCCCTGTAAAAGGAAACGGCCACGCCCAGAGAAATGGCCAGCGATCTTTCGGTCGAAAGGGCTTCGAGGACGTTGCCGATAACGGTCAGGTGGATGCCGGAAATCGACGGGTTATCCACGTTGTGCCAGCCGGCAAAAGCGAGTCCGGGCAGGCCAAGCAGGCGCTCAGTCTTGCCCTGGACCGCGTTGCCGTCGGCGTCTGTATAATCGCGTCCGGGGCGGATGGTTAAAAAGGAAAACAGCGGCTTGGCCTCAAACTCCCACTTCCAACCCCCGGCTTCCAGAATCTGCGATACGCTCTGAGGCGCCGCTCCCGGGTAACTTCGGGTTGTGATTTTGAGTCGCACCCGGCGATTGTCTTCTTCCGATAGCTGCAAATCGAGATCCTGGGTCATGACGCGCCTGCCGCTTGACTCGTAGATTTTAACCTTCTGCTTCCGGTTACTGCTTCTGCCTTTGGTGGCGTAGTTTTCATCGAGCCGGGTCCACTCGACGACGATCTCGCGACCGATCAGGGCTTGCCGAAGCGAGTCGGGAATCGCAATGGACACGTCGACTTTCGTGCCGTCTCTTTGCATGACCGGGACATTGTTCCAACCGACGGCCAGGGGCTGGGTCTTCTCGCCGCGGGTGACCAGGACCTCGACAATCTGCGCCAAGTCGACGTCTGCGAGTACCCCGTTCCCCTTGTATTCCAGCGGACGGGCGCGATCCTTGACGTCGTTGCTGACCAGGAAGACACGCCCTCGGCGCTCGCCTAAAGCATGGGGCGTAAAACAGAGCGTAAGGCTCGCCGACTCGCCCGCGTCCAGAGCGAATTTCGCCGGCGCCACGTGGGCTTCCTTGCTTTGGGGATGCGCCTCGACCTGCAGCACGGTATCGCCGACGTTGGTGGCCACGAAAGTCCTTTCCGACTGCTCTCCCAGGACCGCGTAGCCAAAATCAACGACGCCCGCCGGATTCAACTCGATTTCCGCGGCCACGCCGTGGCCCTTGAGCAAGACGTCGAGCGCCATTGTCTTATTCGCGCCCAAGCCGTCCAGCCGCAAGGTCCCCGAAATCGCTCCGCGGGCGGAGGGGCTGAAGGTCACGTCCAGCGGCAAGGTGCGCTGACTGTTGGCCGGCAGCAGAAACCTGCTGTCGGCGTCGATTGAGGTGTGGACGTTAAACTCGGCGCTCGTCGAGCGAAGCTGGTGTATCTCAAAATCAGCGTTGCCCACATTGGCAATTTCGACGACGCGGCTGCTGCTTTCGCCGACGGCAACGCGGCCGAAGTCTACCGTCGCCGGGCTGAGGGCAAAGAACCGGCCTACGCCCTGCAAGCGCACGGTCTGACGCTTTGCTTCGGCCGCGACATTGAGGACGGCCTGGCGAGTACCGGATTCCCTGGGCGAGAAACTCAGCGCCACCTGCGCGCTGGCTCCGGGTAGAAGGACCACGGAGTGCTGCGCGATATCAAATTCAGCGCCCTCTTCCGCGACAACTGAGACCTCCGCCACGCCCGGCTGGCCACCCCTGTTCCACAATAGCAGATGGCTGCGCGCGGTCCCGCCGATTGGCACGCTGCCGAAGTCAATGTCGCCGTTAATGATCTCAATGCGCGGCGGTCTGACTCGGCCGCGACCCGCAAGGGGGATGGCGACGTCAGCTACGTGTGGATCGTTGGTGTACAGGCGCAGGATACCGGTTCGCGCGCCTTCGTACTGCGGCACAAACGCTACGCTCAGATCAAGTCGTCCCCCGGGAGCAATGATCGCCGACGAGTCTCCTGCTCCAAGGGTAAATTCCGCACCCTCGATGGCGACGTTTTCAACGTGCAACCCGGCTCGGCCCTGATTCAGGACGGACACGTGACGCGTCAGGCGCTTACTCACGTCGACGGCGCCAAAATCGAGGCCTACTTGCGGGAGGGGAGAAAAAGCCGCTTCCGGCGCCAAACCGCTCCCCCGCAGTGGAATGGACCAATCCCCAAAGTCGGGTGCGGTGACGATGAATTCAGTCGCGACCGGTCCCGCGCCCGTGGGTGCAAACACGACGTTTACCCCCGTTTCACCGCCGGTAGCGGGCCAGGGGCCGACGTCACCCTCAATGCTAAAGGGGCCCTTGAGGTCGGCAACTTCCATCTGCCCAGCCGGCAGGGTCGCGGTTCCGGTATTTCTGACGACAACAACCGCCATCGCCACCCGTCCGACGGGTACCGCGCCAAAATCCAGCCCCCCGGCCGGCAAAAGCTCCAGGGGCGGAACGACGGCCGCCGCCTGGAGCGGCACGACGACGCGCCGGTCGTTGAACCAGGCGGCTACGTGGATCGTCAGTTCGCCCGAATACTCTCCGGCCGCATCGGCGGTGAAGCTGACGTCGACGCTGCCGACGCCCCTGCCGTCCAGGCGTAGCGTATCTGATAGCGCCTTGAAGCCGTCGCCGCTAATACCGACGATCACCTCAAGCGCGTCATCTTGCAGGTTTTCTATTGAAACGGAAGCTCGTTTCTCGACGCCAACCCCGACGACACCCAGGTCGAGCGCATCTGGGTCAACGGCGAGGGATTGGGCGCGCAGAACCGCTGGCAGGCACAGGAGGGCGACCAGAAGAATAGAAGAAGAGCGAACAACCTGCCGGAATTTCGAATTCCAGGGTTGTCCGACACTCACGTCGCAGCGGTGCGGAAGACCACGCCTGAGGTATTCTTGGCGCCGATTCAGGTGACCCTCGTTTCGTCCATACATACGTCCAGATTACCCACCGTGTATTGTGGAAGAGATCTGATACAAGGACCAGCCGAGGATAGCGGTTCGTACTATGACCATCCGATACGTTTTGGCCAACGAGGACTTCCGCAAACCGCTATTCGGCATATCGACACACACCGACCCGTCGATATGAATATACAGAAGTAAACGCCGGATTCAATCCCGATCCGGAATATTCACTGTGCGGGTCCGCCACAACACGCGTATCAACTCCTCATCGACGCCCAACGCAAACGACAGCGCCTACAGCAACGCGCCGACAGTCAGCAGAGACACGGCCAACACGAGCACAAGTCCGATAATTTCTAAATTTGCATTGTTGAGCGCTCTTGATATGGGGCCGATCGGCTCAACGACCCAAGGACGCCTTTGCGTACAACCTATCCAATATCTCTGCGATATCAGGGGCGCCAGAGAGATAGTGCCGTTCGGCGAACTCCCTCGTATCATCGGGTATCCCATGTCGTGCTTCCGCGATCGGGCCCGCGATGGCTGCCAACGTGTCCGAATCACCTCCCAGTGAGACCGCATTGCGGATCGCGTCTTCGAATGAGGTCGATTCCAGTGCACAGGTGATCGCCTCGGGAACCGTTCCCTGGCAGGTCACGTCGAAGGAGTAGCCGGGCCGAATCCGGTCCACGGTGCGGGACAGGTCGTACCCGTATTCGGCGGAGATGGCGGCCCGGATTGCCGAGGGTTCTGTTTCGCGGAGGGCTAGCCAGATGGCGTGGATCGTCGCCCGCGCGCCCTTGATCCCTTCAGGATGATCGTGAGTGACGGCAGTAACCTGGTCCGTGGCAGCGAGGGCCGCCGAAAGATTGTCTCGATGGATCAGAGCAGCCGGTGAGACCCGCATCGCGGCGCCGTTGCCAAAGCTGTTGTAGGGCTCTGGCGGGGCGGACCGCATCCAATCAATAAACCAGCCCCCGTAGCCTGCCATCGGGTATTGGCGGCACCACTCCTGCAGCGTCGTGGCCGCCGGTCGGCCGTTCAGCAGGATATCGGCGATGGCGGCCGTGCATACGCTATCGTCCGTGATGCGGCCATGCGGATTGAAGAACTCGAAGTGCTTCGTCTTGATCTGTCTTCCGCGGCCTTCGTAGACCGAACCCACGATGTCCCCGATAATCGCTCCCCACATGAGGGCTTCCTCCCGTCTTAGCGGTTCCGTCGGGCTGTGCCGCACGTTACGTCGCTACCGCCAGACGCGCCGGACTTCGGACGGTATCTTGCCTGACCCGCGTTTGCCCCAACGGTTTCCGACCGTTTCAATCGTTGTACTGATTGAAGATTCGCAGCCGGCCCTTCGACGTCACTCAGGGTCCAGCCCCTGATTCGGCGTCAGTCTCCACCTCGATGATGAGTCGACAGTGGTCGCTTGGCCCCCATTCATTGATACCGTTCATCGCCCGCACCGATATTGTTTCGTGGAAGCCGCGCGACGCGAATGCGTAGTCCAATTGACGTCTCGCCGTGGCCGGCGTCTGCCGACGTGAGTGATAGGTCGGGACATTCTTGCTGTCTCGAGGTAGCTCATCGGGCCATGGATCAGCCTGCCGTCCGTTGGGGAATTGGGGGCCAATGAAGGTAAGTCCCAGCGCATCGATTCTCGTGAAAACGGTCTCATATCGCGCGGCCCAATAGGGGCTGCCATATTCCCCATATCCGTACAGGATATTCAGATCGCCTGCGGCGACGATACGGTGACCACGCTGACGCCCGATGAATGCAGACAGGTCCGACACGACGCCGTGCGCAGATGCGTCCGAGATGATCCAACTACCTCCTGCTATAGTAAGCGGTCTTGTCCAGGGCGCGTACATGGACACGCACACAAACGGATCAATACCGTTCATTGAGACGCGTGCAGCCGCCAGTGTACCTAAGCGGCTCACGGCAAGTTCTCCGGACCCTGCCTCGTCGATGGACTTTGCCTTGATCCAATCTACATTCACCCGATCCGAAAGCCTTACGATTGCCGTACGCCATGTGCGCGGATTGCGTACGTCAGCGCCAGCCGTAATCCAAGGCGCGGGATCCGTGTGAATGCGCTCGCTGAATTCGCGTGGCGGTTTTGCTGCTTCCTGGAGCAACGCGATGTCGGCATCTGAATTGGCCAGGCATTTCCAACATTCGTCACGGCGAGCGATATTCCAGCAAATGATCTTCACGACTCCAGAATCGGCGCCCATACGAACGCCCTCGCTATCTGGTTTCAATCCTTGTTCTGATGGAAGATTCACAACGGGCGCGAGGCCGAGCACTACGTCAACGCCGGCCTCACGTGGCTCCTCACAGACGACCTGCAGTGGGACATCCGCGCCCGCACCGGACTGAACAACTCCGCGTAGGATCTCTCCATGGGGACGGGGTTGTCGGTGCGGATCCGCTGAGTGCCGGGGGCCTTGGTCCAGTCCGCCCGAGGGATAGCAGTGACGAGCCGGATCGCCACCGCTCGTCTTCACGCCCACTCCGCCCTGGCGTGCCTGATGCGCGCCTTGACCGCTGCCGTTTCCCGCTCCGCCACGGCATCGAAAAGCGCTCCGACCTCTTTCCGAAGGTTCGGATTCCCCTTGGCCAGCACGCCGAGCCCGTTGTACGCCCAGGCCCGAATGAAGGCGCGCGTCGAGCCGACCAGCCTGTTGAGAGTCCGACGCAGCCCCGCCTGACGGTCGGCCGGAATCTCCATGTAAGGCAGCGTCTGCAGCAGGTGCAGAACCGCGTCGGGCGCCTGCACGCGATCCAGCAGGTCGATGGCCAGCGCCGCCTGCTTCCCCGTCGGTGCGTCCCCGAGCTCCGCCAAGCACTTGATCACCCAGGTGGCGCCCACCTGAAGCGCCGGTTCGTCGCTCGCGGCCAGGTCCAGCAGCTGCGGTATTCCCCGGTCGGGCATGTCCCGTACTGCGTCCGCCACCGAGCGGAAGGGCGCGACCCGCTTGCCGTCGTAGCTTCTGAGCGTCCCCGCTATGTCCATCGTGGGTCTCCCGTTTCCGAAACGCGCCCGGCTGCCGTTAGCTTCCGATTCTGGCGCGCGTCCCGACCTCGCGCGAATCGTTTCAATCCTTGTTCTGATGGAAGATTCCCAACGGGTTTTCCTCGAATTCTTCGTTCTTCTTCCGGCTCCGCTTCCTGGTCTGTTGCGTGTGCGCGCGGTAGACGCCCTGCCGGGCTCGTATGTCCTGAACCTCGGCTTCGTCACCGTCTCTTCCTCGCCCTCCACCTCGTACTCCTGCCACAGGAAATAGACGCGGTGCGCCTATGCGCAAAATAACACAAGCCCGTGGAGTCCTCTCTCTGCACCCCCGCATACGGCACACCCGGTTGGAGGGTCTTCAGCTTGTCCTTGATCTTCGGCGCCGCCTAGGGGTTCTTCCTTCGCAACTTCCGGACCTGCTTTGCCGCTTTGTTCGTAAACGCATACGCGGCCATATCCCTCTATCCCGATGGCCCAAAGAGTTCCTCGATGAGTTGCCGGTTCTCTTCGTCCCACAACCGGTAGATACGCCCCGCCGCACGCTCGGCCATGATGAACTGCGCACGGGCACTTATCGCTTCGGCCTCATCGATAGCATCTTCAGCGGCCTCACCATCGGCAATGCGCTGTATCTTCTCATCGGTCTTGTTCATAGCACAAGTTCCTCTCGGTTCTTCCGCCACAACCTGTGATAGCGTTTTCGAGGTTCAATCCTTGTTCTTATGTAAGATCCCCAACGGGCACTGCTCCGACAGTTGCATGCGCATAACCCGTGCAGCCGCCAGCACCCCACGGAGGGTATCGACTGTTCGCCGAATAGGGGTAACGTCGAGCAATCGTCCGATAGAGGTGCACGAGAGCTTCCCTCATGACTGTGGCATCGCAGCGACTGTTACCGATCAATTGTCGCCGATGGCATCGGATGCCGTGATCTGCCGTTTCGCTGCGCTGGCGATCGTGAGAATGGCGCCACAGACGAGCAATGGCAGTCCCCAGGAGAGCTGAACGGATTGCACGGCTATCTCGGCGAGCCCGGCAAAAGGATTGCCAGCAAGCTCAGCTTGCATCTTTGAGGTGGCCGTGTTGATTGCCTGCTGGAATCGAATGAACATGAAGCCAATCAGCACCAGAGACCCAAATCCCGAGATCCAGTTCCACCGATACCGACCGGTCAGTGTGGCGACGATAGTCGAGATCCCGAGTAGAAGCACGATGGTGCCATCGCCCCTGCCATTCTGGAAGTACGACTGACTTCCCATGATTGGAATTGTGATAATGGGAGCGAACACCCCAATCACGCAGATGGCACCCCCGACTAAACCAAGAACTGTGCGCGTATTCATGTCTCTCTCCATTTGTCTTATGTACGATACATGGACGCGACAACCCCGAACTCTTAGCTTGGTCTACACCTTTATCAGGATGCGATCATCACCTAGAATTCACCTCTAAGAAGTGCCGCCAAACCTCTACAATAGTGTGGGCTGGTCCCGATGATACACAGGTTTCGATTCACACCACCACCGAGGTGACAGTAGTAAAGACGCGGCTTTACGAATTGCCAAATCTCAACAGATCTGACCAACGGGCCCGCTGTCTTTATTAGAATAAACCAAGGCGAGCCGGAAATCCCATGGACACCAAACTGTACTGGAACTCGGACCCACGCTGTTGGTCATTCCCATGTGTTCAATTCACAGCCGAAACCCATCTCAGTTACAAAGCGGCTGATTGGAGCGTCAGCAGTAGTAAGCATAATGACCTTTCGGCGTGCACGAGTAAAGGCCACATAGAATAACCGTCGCTCGGCCTCCAATTTTCGCTGGTCGTCGATGCTCCTTGAGTGGGGCCACACGTTTTCAACTGTATCCAATAGAATGACTGTATCGAATTCTTTTCCCTTTGCCCGTGTAGCAGTCATAAGATGGAGCGGTCTTTCCAGGATACTGGCGAGTTCGCTGGTATTGTCCTCGTTATTCTCGAACGTCCGGTACTCCTTCAGCCTGTTCTTGGCGTTCTCAAGCCTTTCAATCAGACTATCTGCACTCATTTCTTCACCCTCAGCTATCTGCGCAAGTTGCTCAAGCGGCGGGGCGATGTACCAGACATCGGTTTCGGATTTGTCGATGTCGAAGCGCAGTCCCGTAAATTGCTTGTCTATCAAGCGGAGCCCATCGGCTACAGTGCCGGCGTTGATAAACCCGCTCGCGGCCTCGTACAGCTGTCGGTGGGTCTTGCCTCTTAGCTTTTGTCCGTCGTATCCCTCAATCGCTGCAGTCGCCTGTCTGACGCTGCGCGGGCGTTCTCGGTAGAGGTATTCGCTCAAGTTAGACCGATCCCGCTTATTCAGAGGGTAGAGCTTGATCAGATCGCAGACTTGGATCGCATGATCTGTCGCTTGTTGCGGGCGCACGATGTCTTCTGACTGCTCCCAAATATCCAGTAATTTGACAAGGTCATCGAATGCCTTACTGCTGAAGATGTCAAGATCCGCAGCAGTACTGAATGGCGCGCCATCGCTGGCAAAGTATACCTCGTACGGTATCAACTGCCGACGCAGCCGCCCGATGACCGCAACCTTTCCGGGGGTCTCGACCGACCTTGCGATTTCCGTTACGAACTCAAGGCGCTCGGTAATACTGGCTTTATTAACTACACTTACCTCCGCTGTATCGGCATCCTCAGCGGCTGCGATTTTCTTGACGCGTCGGTTCTCATTGTTGGCGATAAGCCTTTGAGACAAATCGACGATATTTCGCGGCGCACGGTAGTTTACTGACAGTTCGTAGTCAGTGAACGAAGCCCCAAAGTACTCGTCTGGATGCAGTATGTACTCCGGGCTCGCTCCTCGCCATTCGAAGATCGCCTGGTCATCATCTCCAACGACAGTAATCGTCGCCTGATTCCGTTCAACGAGCGCCTCGACGAGTTGAAGGTCCAGTGGATTGATGTCTTGGAACTCGTCTACCAGAATGTGGTTGTAACGGGCGGCGCCGTGAAGTAGTGGTCTCGCCTTGCCATCGTGGTCGACCGGCTTCATATCCAGATATGTCCAGTACTTTTGGTCCTCGAAAGTGAACGTGGACTCCTCAAGTAGGCGTCGGGTTGCTTCACGCCAGAATACAAAGAAGTGATCGTAGAACTGCTTGATGCTTGGCGCAGCCTCCTCCGGGTCGTCGCTCCCCCTTGGGGGCTCCAAGACGTTGATGCCCATGAGCAGTTCAAACTGCTCCCTCATCCTGCGAGACAGTCCTTGCTGCGCTAGAGCGGCAAAGTGGTTCTCAACGCGATCACGATTAGTGTCCCTTGTGTGGTCGAATCCCATTGCCTTCAGGTTGTCCATGACGTTCATAAGTGTCCTGGTGGCGCTCTTGTTGTTGTTAATAGCTTCCTCGATGCGCCGCCTGCCGTTCCAGACCGGGCGCAACTGGTTAAGCATGGCGAAGTGCAATTCGGTTTTGTTGGTCAGCAGCTTGGGGTTGCGCACCTGATCGCGGATTCGTTGCCAGCCGTAGGCGTTCAGGGTTGTCGTACGGATGTGGTCACGGACGGATTCGAACTCAGGATCTTGGAAAAGCCGCTCCCTTAACTCAGCCGTCGCTGTCTTCGTGAAGGTGACGATCAAAAAGCGATGAGTACTCTCCGACCGCATAAAAAGCTCTCTGCACCGATGCAACAAGGAAAGCGTTTTCCCGCAGCCGGCAGGCGCGAGTAGACGGATATTCCTGCTTGGAGAAATACAAAACTCCAACTGTGAATGATCGAGTTGAATCATCGTCTGATGTCCTCCATTGGTGAAATGAAGCGGCTTTTTCCAAATCCTTGTTTATTACCTCGAAACCTTGACTTATCGCCATCAAATTTGTCGGTTGCCATTCGACGGTTACTCGGATGTATCCACAACTTCAATCCGCTCCCCCCACCGAAGTGAGGGGAGATGATATCGTGATCGGATCGACAGCCGTTTTGCGCGATGTTTCAATCCGCACCCCCCACCGAAGTGAGGGGAGATCAATACACCCGGAAACGTCCTGCACTCGCTTCGACCTGTTTCAATCCGCTCCCCCCACCGAAGTGAGGGGAGATCCTGGAGTACCGCATCCGCAGGAACCAGCCCTTCCGACATGTTTCAATCCGCTCCCCCCACCGAAGTGAGGGGAGATTGCATGGCTGTTGGGACGAAATAACAGGCCTGGAATATGTTTCAATCCGCTCCCCCCACCGAAGTGAGGGGAGATGTCATTGTGGACAGCCCGTGGAAATGGATCTCGTGGCCGTTTCAATCCGCTCCCCCCACCGAAGTGAGGGGAGATCCACTGAAGAAACCCCTTATGCCGTGATTATCATTCAGGTTTCAATCCGCTCCCCCCACCGAAGTGAGGGGAGATAACCAGCTATCGCAATAGCTGGATTGATTGGATTGTTTCAATCCGCTCCCCCCACCGAAGTGAGGGGAGATTCCAGTGCGTTTCATCAGGCGGCTTGTTGTCTGCACTGTTTCAATCCGCTCCCCCCACCGAAGTGAGGGGAGATCCCGACCGCGACGGCCCGACAAACACGACGTCACCCGTGTTTCAATCCGCTCCCCCCACCGAAGTGAGGGGAGATGCTATCGGCGCCACCATCAAATGGACGGCGTCCATGCTGTTTCAATCCGCTCCCCCCACCGAAGTGAGGGGAGATAGGTGCTGTCGAACGGTATCAACGCCGGCAACAGTGTTTCAATCCGCTCCCCCCACCGAAGTGAGGGGAGATTGCTTTGTGTCCGTGATCTTGTAGGTATCGGCGCCGAAGTTTCAATCCGCTCCCCCCACCGAAGTGAGGGGAGATAATAGCTGCATTGCCTGCACTTGCCAAGAATCCCCATGTTTCAATCCGCTCCCCCCACCGAAGTGAGGGGAGATCAAGCGTATTCCCGCTATTATCATCGCCCCACAATATTGTTTCAATCCGCTCCCCCCACCGAAGTGAGGGGAGATTTCCCGCCAGCCGTTGCGGATCAGCTTTGAAATAGGTTTCAATCCGCTCCCCCCACCGAAGTGAGGGGAGATACAATCCAGCGTCAAGCAGCTTCGCGCCGTTGATCGTGTTTCAATCCGCTCCCCCCACCGAAGTGAGGGGAGATCCCAGAATTTCTCCACTGACGACCAGGGCAACATCGAGGTTTCAATCCGCTCCCCCCACCGAAGTGAGGGGAGATTGAACGTATTCGAGCGCTTTCTGTGGAGTTATAAAGTTTCAATCCGCTCCCCCCACCGAAGTGAGGGGAGATTCCACCAGTCGGCACGCTCCGGCGCCGCCACGATAAGTTTCAATCCGCTCCCCCCACCGAAGTGAGGGGAGATCGGCTAACTGGGATCGCTTCCGCGATCTGGCCAGGCCTGTTTCAATCCGCTCCCCCCACCGAAGTGAGGGGAGATAACAGCAAGTCGACGGCCTCTCGTCAATCTGGGCCGAAGTTTCAATCCGCTCCCCCCACCGAAGTGAGGGGAGATCAGTGAAGCGGCTTGCGGGTGCTCGCTGGGTGCTCGCTGTTTCAATCCGCTCCCCCCACCGAAGTGAGGGGAGATTTTCCCGTCTGATCCGTTGACGGGCTTGATTGCTTTGTTTCAATCCGCTCCCCCCACCGAAGTGAGGGGAGATGTTTGGAGTCCATACAGGGCTTACAGGGCTATAGGTTTCAATCCGCTCCCCCCACCGAAGTGAGGGGAGATCTCCGGGAGATAGCGATATTGTTGGGTGCCATCAAAGTTTCAATCCGCTCCCCCCACCGAAGTGAGGGGAGATCGGGGAGCGCGTGGTAAATGCAATTGGTTTCACACGGTTTCAATCCGCTCCCCCCACCGAAGTGAGGGGAGATTGCTGTGTCGGGGCGCACCTTGCCAACTTTTTCGCGGTGTTTCAATCCGCTCCCCCCACCGAAGTGAGGGGAGATCTGGAACGGCGACGTCGCCCCGTTGATCCCTTCGTTGTTTCAATCCGCTCCCCCCACCGAAGTGAGGGGAGATCCCCTTGCCCCCCCGATTTCCCTATGATGATATAGTTTCAATCCGCTCCCCCCACCGAAGTGAGGGGAGATCGGCCATACTCTTGCGAGTATCACGCCTTGTCTTGCGGTTTCAATCCGCTCCCCCCACCGAAGTGAGGGGAGATGCTGGTTGCTACAACCAGCAGAGTGACAACAATTTACGACTATCGATGCGCGATCCTCGGGTATGTACAACAAAAAGACTGGTTTCATCCGCGGTGGACCGCCGTAACCCGTTGTTATGCATAGGGTTTTCCGCTCCGCGAAACCAGCGCCAGAATTCCGTTACTCTAAGTTCGCGCAACCTACAAGACCAGTGGACTCGACAGGTCCACCGGTTTACTGATACCGTGATGTTCTGTCTCCTTTCCAGTGTCTTCGTCCAGGTGGTAGATTCGAAGCGAGTCATGCTCGGAGTCAATTTCCCTTAATAGACGCTCCCTGAGCACTGCCCATTCTGTTCTTCCGACTTTACACTCAAACAACGACTTTTGAACCCGAACACCGAAATCCTGGCAGGCCCTCGCCACGCGGCGCAGTCGTTTTTGCCCGGCCCGGTCAATCGTCGAGACGTCGTACGCGATCAATTTCAATTCGCACTCCTACAAAGAAACAGGCGACATCTAACCTTGATTCGTAAGTCTTCGGGGACGTTAATTCGAATATGTGCTTGTAAATAAAGGCGATTAAACGGCGGATTACCAGGATACACCAGGTCACTGGACGTGAAGGGAAAAAACGTCATTCTATACGTCGATATCGCCCCGTTTCGGAGGGTTTTATCGCGTCGCCGCGTTGTTGTTTTTTCGGATTGAGGCTAACTTCACTTCGGCATGTACGGAATGTAGTCTGGAATATCGCCGCGGAGCTTTCGGGCAAGCAGCCTGGCTTGAATGCTGAACACCTGCCCCAACCGGACATTCTCCTTGAACAACGCGTGCTTTACCTCGGCTTGCTTGCGCCGTTGCCACGCCTGGATAACCTCTCGTCTGCCATGATCGGTAAACTCTACGGCGCCGCCTTCTCGCTCGAGAAAGTGCCGTGGCTCAATCTGCCGCCGATTAATGAGGGTCAATGCGAGGCGCTCCGCCAGACAGGGCCGGAACTCTTCCATCAGGTCCAGGGCGCATGCCGGTCTACCCGCCCGGGTGGCATGGAGCCAACCCACGTACGGATCCAACCCCGCTGTGGTCAACGCGGCCAAACAGTCGTGGCGTACCAGCGCATAAATGAAGGACAAGAGGCAGTTTACACGATCGCGAGGAGGACGGCGTGAGCGGTTCAAAAACCTGAAATCTTCTCGTTGCTGTTTGAGCATGTATTGAAATGCCGCATAATTGACCCTGGCGCCCAGACCCTCCATACCCCTGATCGGGTCCAGTGCTTCCCGAAGCCCGCAATCCGGTTCCGGAGGTGCGGCATTTCCAAGTTTCCGGATCAGCCGGGCGAGTCCATTAGCGGCTCCTGCCAACTCTTTGCGATCCGAATCCGCATCGGCTTCGCGGCCGGACCGCAAGAGATTGGCACGCGAGTTCTGCAATTTCCCGGCAACGAACTGTCGTGCAATACAGGATGCCTCCAGCGGGCTGTCCGCGGCCGCGTACTGCGCCCGGCGCAGAAGGTAACGGGTGTCTCCGCTTCCCAGAACCTGCGCCAACAGATGCCCGCTCTCCGTGTGATAATGGACCGCTACCTGGTGCCGCCAACACAGGGCCATTGCGGGAGGCGTAACCACAACCCGACCGAACGCGCAGATGCTTTCCAGGTGATGAATCGGCACTGTCAGCCGGGTCTGTTTCTCTATCTCGACCCGAAGCGTCAAATGATCCCTGTGAACTACTGTACCCCGTGTCGTCAGGTAGAGCGTATTCTGGATGATGGCCATGATATGTGCCTATACATCGTTCCCTCAGCGACCAGGCGACTTCAGCCGCTCGTGTCGAACACCTCCCGAGCTGCCTGTGCAAGGGTGGACGGAACACTTGAAATCTCCGGCAGGCAATGGTCAAACAGCGAGCACTCCGAACATTGAGGTTTATGGACGGCCCGCGGGAGACTGTTCTCTTCAATCAGCCGGTGCAAGGCCTCTACGGCCTCCTCGCTAAGCCGACGGAGGTCTTCTGTGAATTCAACCTCCCGCCGGCGCTTGCTCCTTGCATGGAAGATGGCCCCTCGTGGAACATCCACCCCAAACATCTCTTCCAGGCACATGGCTTGTGCGCACAACTGCGCGTCGTCGTTGTCGAACCTACGGCGTCGGCCTTTCTTGTATTCAACTGGAACCAACGAGCCGTTTGGATGCCGCTCGACAATGTCGCACTTTCCATTGAGCCCGAGGCGTTCCGACCAGACGGGCAGTGCCCGTAGCAAGGTCACGCCCTTGACAGTCTCGTAGCCAGAAACGTCGGTCTGGTCATGGACACTATCGCCGACCACGGTATGCACGTTAGTCCCACGCACCCCCTCGATTACTTTCAATGCCGCCCTACGGTCGCAATAGAGGAAGTCGTTTATGAGCGAGAGGGGGACGGGATCGGGAGGATTCATAACGCAAGGTGGTCTCCATTTATACTATGTACCCCTTTGCACCGCCGTCAACGAGTGGAAGCACCCCCGCCATAAATCCCAAGAAGGGGTCGTATGCTAATTCCCAACAGAATACCCCTGGCATGTGATCGAACTCGCGTAGCACCCACTCACTGGCCCGTGATCCGTATATCTGTACGCTTCCATTCTGAAGCTCTTGGCTTGGAAGACGTTGGCCTGATCCGATTTTTTCTTTTAGGACTTCATCAACTACGGCTGTTACTGTTGGCGAATCTATGACGCGGAACAATTTTGCAACCCTTGGGAAGTTTAGTGCACGTTCCGCCTTGCCTAACTCGTCCTTCTTCAGTCGCGAGCGACGAATCTCACGTCGTAGAGCCTCGGTGCAGGAACTCACACCTACTCGCCTTTCGTTGAATAGCTCTCCCAATACGATGGATGAATGTTCAAACGTTGGATGCGGTCGAAGCCAAGAGTCATGTGCCAGTTGAATGTCCCAAACGTCGGCAGACTCGTACTCGCTTTCACGGTTCACCCGGCCAGCGATCTGCAAGAGGCTGTTCAAGCAAGCACGTTCGCGGATGCCCGTCCGAAATGAAAAATCCACCCCAGCCTCGACGCAGGAGGTGGCCACGAGTGTCCAATCTTGATCTTTTCTGTCTTTGAGGCGATTAATGACTCTGCTAAGAGTGCTTGCACGGTCATTCGGAGTGAGCGCAGTTGAAAGGTGCTCGACTTGAGAATGATCCGATTGCATGTCGTCTTGGCTCTCCCAGTCAGAAAGATGTCGTGCGATGACTGCCGCCGATTGCACAGTGTTCACAATGAGCAGCCGCGGACCCGGCAGATGGAGCAGCCATGATTTCAACGTCGCCAGACTCATTGGCTCCGACTGGTTTCTATAGGTGACCCGCGTTGCCTCAAGTTCCAAACTCTCATCCCGTACGGGCACGTTCACCAGATCAGGCACGATCGGGGACGAATCGACAAACTCAGGCAGTTCCCAGAAGCGGCTTAACGACCCCGAACCGATAACAAAATAACAGCCCCAATTAGCCTTCAATTCCTGAAGCCACTTCCATGCGATCGGCCACAGGTGTGCTGGCAAGGCGGCGTGGGCCTCATCGACAAATATCGCGGAGCCAGCGACTTGATGGAGCTTTCGCAGTGCCCCAGTTCGACAGGCAGCGAGAGTTTCAAAAAACTGAACGGCAGTCGTAACAACGATGGGATTGTTCCACAAGAAGGTCAGATGCCGAGCCGCGAGGCTCTTGAATTCTGCCCGATGGTGGTGGGCTGCGATGACACGGTCTGGTTCCTCGTCCACTTTGACGAGTGCATTGCGATAACTCTGTACCGATTGGTCAATGATATTGGTGTATGGCAAGACGACAAAGACTCGCCGCAGTTTCCGCGCGGCAGCTACGTTCAGCAAATGCGCCATGATTGCCGTTGTCTTTCCAGAGCCAACGGGAGAATCGCAGGCCAAAACTGATTCATCTGACGGATCAGCGTTGCGGCAAGCGCGATAAACGTCCTGCCTAAGACGGGTCCGTTCATCTGTTTTGCTCGTCGCCAACCCCGCGACATATCGATCCAAGAGTTTGAGTCGTAAA
This sequence comes from Gemmatimonadota bacterium, assembly GCA_028877215.1. GTDB lineage: Bacteria > Latescibacterota > UBA2968 > UBA2968 > JAAXHE01. Next base: position 293,826 of record JAPPFJ010000035.1, read on the forward strand.
GCTGGCTCAAGTTTCGGACTCGTAACAGAAATAGCTTTTCCATAATTCCGCGCTGTATCCAGATGATCAGCGTCAACCAGACAAGAAAGCGCCATGCGGAGCAACGTCGACATATCGCTCCGACGTTGCTCATTCAAGCGCGTCAATTGTCCCACGCTGGCAACGATTGAATTGTGCGAACTCAAGTATTCTTCTAGGTGTCCATCCGTGTGGTCCTTCGTTATGCCTCCAGATTCATCAAGCTCCAAATCTCGGAACGGCAATCCGGCACGTCGCGTCTGGTGTTCGGTGATATCCGGCAGGCCGAGGTGGTGCGAGAAGACGAGGATTGCTGCTAGCTGTGAGGCCGGTCGCAGAGGAGATTTTAAAAGATGTGCGACCCCAGCATCGACATGATTCGCCGGCAGATGACCACTGCCACTGACTGAAAGGACAGCTTGGTTTTTTGGATCAAGTTTGCCGATGTCGTGAAACTCGGCTGCTAACTGAACGGCCAGCTCAAACAATCTGCCATCGGTGGCGTTGGCAGCCAGCTCACCAGTATGCCGAACTGCTGACGCGATGACGTTCTCAATGTGTTCGGCATACGGTTGAGCGGGAATTTTGTTCTCTGGTTGAGGACTGTGCGCAAGGATCATTATTCCGCCATCAGATCTCGAAGTCCCGCGACACGAGCGGTCAATGGGTCGGGTAATTGCGTCGGCACGGTGTAATCGGACCATGCGTTCGAGGGCGAATTGAGATCGCCATTCTTATTGGGTGTCAATGCCTCGATGATTGCGAAATCGGAGCACGATCCTAGCACCGATTTATGCTCAACCACCCAAGCGTGCCGCAAATCGACGAGCGGTCGGGCATGGGACCGAGTATGTGCATAGGCGTGAGGGAGAACTTTGAACAGCAAATTAACATCTTGCTGTGTACAACCTGATTTGTGGGCCATGGAGGGATTCACAAAGAACGGCATGCAATACACGGCATGTGGTACAAAGCGGTACCCCATTGGTGCCATTCCTCGGTCCTTACCTTCTTGCACTCCGGCCTTGTTGGTGTTGGTGTGACGGCTGATTTCGATCGGAGCCACACTTAGTCCAAGTCCGAATTGGACGACGCCTGTCTTGATAGTGTCAGCAGCTCCCTCCTCCAAGAAAGTATTGCCGAATACCCGACCATCCCAGTATTTATTTTGGAACGACCCGTTTTTCAATTCTTCTTCAATCTGCTTACGGTTCCGTCCGCGCGACTCAAGTATCACGAATTTCTCATCGCTTAGGCTCATTTCCGTCTGCACCGCTTGCCAAACGGCCCCATCCTTCTCTCCGATCAAATCGCGCACTTTGCGTTTGAACGAAACGGGAGAAATCTCCCCGCGACCATCAGGGCGCTGCCTTGGATCGCTTTCTCGATCTGGATCCCCGTTGGGATTGGAATTGATGACTTCGATGACCAGAAGTCCCGTAACTCGCTTCACGCCGTTCGCAGTAGTATCTGTCATTCTTGCTCTCCTTCGTTCAAAGTTTTCGAAGAATCGTCGTTGGATTTTTCCCTATCGGAACGGGCGAGGTACCCAAGCAGCATAGCAACCTTGTCAGTATCCGAACACCGACTCGGCATATCCCTCTCAGATAGTGACGCGCATACGCGACCTATCTCGCCGAGGAAGTACTTGGCAAGGCGTACTTCCTCGCCACCTTGGACCGTCTGCGCCCAAGAGTAGTAGGGCTTGATGCGCTGCCAAAACAATGCGAGCGCAAATTCAGGTGTGTCCATCGCATTTGTCATTAGGCCATTGCCAACCAGTTGTAATGGCACTTGGCCCTTTCGCACCTCATGGCAATACTGCACATGCAGCTGATCGGCCAAACTAAGCAGACGGCCAATCAGATAGGGTGGATTCTTCATATAGATTCCTTTCTTGTAGTCGAGTTTCGCAAGTAGCAATCCGAGAATCTGTGGAAGCAATAAGGCTTGTTTACCATAAACCCTGCCCATTCGGTGAACTTTCCCCAGGTGGATAGCTTGGCCAATCACTAGCAGTAGCGATAATGAATTGCTGGTGATCGCCTTAATAGCCCTTGTGGCGACCGTTCGCAGCACCGGATCGTCTGCCAAGAGTAACGACAGGCCGTCGGCAATCTGGAAATCGAAAGCAGATTCGGCGTGTGTACCCATTCGCTGCCAAACCGTGTTTAGACACCAAACCACCTCAGCCGGATAGGGAGTAATAGGACGTTGCCAAACGGGTTCTTCACCTCTCTTTAGACCGAATTGACGAATCATTACTGGTGGCGAGTTGCGACAAAACTCTTGCCATTCGTCAGCACTATCGAGCAAGTGTTGAATGGAATAACGACTACTGTGCAACACTTTGGTCCGAAAACCGTCAGGCTTAGTGAGGACAAAGACACGCAGTTCAGCATTGCGTGATGACACGAGTCGTCCCTTGAGAGCCTTGGCAACTCGGTGTGAACATGCCTCAAAGAGTGAACCGTCAGGATCAGATCGGTCTCCTTCAACACCACAGAATAATCCAGCCAATTCAGGTGCTTCTGTAGGTAATTCGGAGGGATACGTAATCAACATTGCCGACGCACCACCGAGCGAAGAAACATCATGCCACGTTTTGCCGCGACGTTCGTCTCTGGTGACCCACTCCAAAGCAGTCTTCATTTCGAGCCGCGCAGGCTGCAAGACATAGAATGACCGAGCGTCGGCCAAACCATACCGCCGCTGACATGGCGACTCGCTGGACATTGCACGCAGTTTTACATTCCCTAGCACTGGTACCTTAATTTCGGGAAAGCTATCATTCATGCCACCGCCTTCCACTCCTCCAAAGGCATCGGCAGCGATCAAGCGTCCCTGATGCCTCTCCTCGATGGTTTCCGTAGCTAACAGGCGATCATTTACCCAAGCCTGAACCTTCGGATGGTTGGCTGGATACGCGAATTGAGATTGATCAACGAGCTCCAAGGTGATCGCTATGTTTTTAGGTACCTTCCCAGAATGAAAGAACAAAACATCCATCCATTCAGCGGCTTCGGATTGTTCGGATCTTATTTCGCGCATCGCGATTTCCTTCAATCGCTCATGCAGGGCAGCCCCATCCGTCTGCTGGGCACGGCGTAGCAATTCCACGAAGGATCGCGATTCTTCTGTGCTCTCACCCAACATCGTCATCACATCATGAGTAACTGAGGATAGGCAATCATTTAATTTATCCATTGCATCTTTGCTACGTGCTCCTTTGTCAGATCGGATCCAGCCCGATCTACAAACCGAAAGCAAGTATGCAAGTTCTTTGTCGCGGACTGCTGTCTCTGGCGGCTTCTTCGATCCAAGCGCTTTTCTAAACTTAGCGGCACGTTCTTTTGTTGCCTGATCTGCAAATTGCATTAACGGCGGCACATTGAACGATGGAAACGAGTAACCAGCCGCTTTTTCGTATTTTCGCAATTCTGCGCGGATTTGTGGGTCGGTAATAGGAGCGACGTTAGCGACATGTCCTTGATCGTCGAGTTCGACAAAGAAAGCCTGCCCGCCTTTGGGACACTCTTTAAAATGCCGGTGCCAAGAATGAAGCGTGACACCTGTCCGTTTCAGACTCTCGGATAGATGGAAGACCTCATTCAGCATAGACTAAGACTCCATTTTCGATCGCGACGTTTTGTTGAAACGTCGGTTTGTATTTACCAAACTTCGGCTTGGAGAAGACAGTGTGCAGCATACTTGGAAGGACCGTATTGATTTTTTGACAAACTTCAGTCCCGTCACGAAAGGGGCCTACATAGCTTGGCGTAAACTCCTTCCAGCCTAGACATGGGACGGAATACCATTGGCCTCGTGTCAGCCGACGTTCGAACATATCTCGATATGCGTGCGCCCCGTTTCTAGAAAGAGTCTGAGATCGCCTCGCACGCTCCGATAGTTGTCGCATTCCAGAATCCACGGTTTCCACCTTCGCATACAGTCGATAGCTAACATTGATCAACACCGTCGCCAGTAGTTGGTAGCTGCTTCCCTTCTTCATTATCTTGCTCTTACGCAAAGGTCCTCCATAGTTTGTCGAGTACGTGTGAAAGATTAGTGGTGCGCATATTTCGATTCTTACGGGTTTAACGTTAGCTGACTTGAGCCAGCAGATAGATTCGAACATCCCCTTGGCAGCTGAAAACGTCGGCACTGGATAGCTAACCGGTGTATCACCAGTATCCGGCCGAGTCCACATGGCTGTTGGACCGGCGATTTCAAATTGTACCGCATACGATTTCATACAATCTTCCAATCTAAGGACCACTCGCAATACAGTTCCGTGGCCACCCGCTGCAAGTAGCTCTACGATGGAGTAACTGACGCGTGCGTGGTGCTCTGTTGACGAATTCTCGGACTATTGACAAAGCCTTTCACAGCGAGTCGGTTTCCCCAAATTCAGTAACAGAATGGCCAGCGTTATTGCCAAGAAATCCAACACGACCGACCTCCCAGACTGAGTGGGATTTCTTGTTCCCAGCCCAACCGGTGTCGCAGAAAGCGACGGAAGCAATCATCGTACACAACCATAAAGCCATCCAAGCGACATCCGTGCAGGGACATTGCAAGATCAGAATCTGCGCGTCGCGGGCATCCTGCCCTCGGCCCCAGGTGTCGCAAAATGCGACAGTGATGCGAGAATGGCCGCGGGATTATCCATTTCACACCGTGGGACTTCTCGCCTTCATCCTCTCCACTGAGATCACGTCGGCCGTGATTTCCCTTCTCAGTTCCTCCGGCACCAGCGCCTCGCGCACTGGCCCCCATTCCTGAATCCGTGGCTTCAACTCGATCTTTCGTGTCTCCCTGTGTCTCATCCGATCCGCGAATAGGCCATCTTGAGCGCCCCGGCCAGTCCTTTCACCTTGTACTCCCAACTCGCGCGAGCGTTCGGGCCGATACATTCAATGGCTTCGACTCCGGCGCGGCGACAGGGGCGTTGTGCGACTGTGCCGAGCGCGATGACCGTTCGGCCTTCGACTTCGTGCCGGGTGATTCTGGTAAAGGACGCGTCGACGTGTCGTGTCGGGAACGGCGGCCACTTCAGGTACGGCAGCAGATGAAACGCTTGCGTGACATAGATGTCAGAGCGGGTGCGTTTTACCTGCTCCAGAGCCAGCGTCAGTACTTTGTTCAAGGGCATACCCGGCAGCCAGCCCTGCTCCCTCAACACCTCGCGATGCTCGTGGACGGACAGGGCGTCCAGCCAGTAGTGCGCGACAAGCACCGGACCTGTCTCGCTGTTCGACACCATCTGGTACGGCGTGACCCACTCTCCGTCGAATCCGACGTCTGCAAGCGTCTTGTATTTGCGCACGTATCCCGGAATTACGAACTCACGACGGCGGACGATGATCTCGGATCTCTTCATGCCATCCTCCCGGTCCATCTGACAAAACCACGCATAACCCGGAAGTGAACGTATCAACGCGCAATGGGGTCTGCTCCGGGTGAAAACCCGGTTGGTCGCAAACTCGATTCCGGAACTGTTCTTCGAATCAAATCCCGGGACCCACCCCAGGCTTGTTCATCTTCAGTTCCTTTGCCATTTCCTTGACTCGAGCCTCGACTTCAGCTAAATCATAACGATAGATCGATAACGTGCGGTGTTGAGCTCGCCGCAGGAGTCCCATAGGCGAGATATCGAAATAGTAGCTCTTGATCGTCCACATATACCGGCTGGTCTCGGGAATCCACTGAACGACGTAAACCTCTGCCTGATCGATCCACCTTGACACTTCCCGGTGCTTTAACAGATGAACCGTCTGTAGCGCTTTCGCTGTGTTTTGCAATACCTGTAACATCTCCTCGTGGCAATGGATCGGAAAAGGGCGTTTCTCTGTCCCGTCTCCGTGTGCGAAGATTTCCTGCAATCGTTCCTGCATTACAATTCCTTCCACAATCCCGCTTTGCGGTAAAGCCTGATGAATCGTGCCGTGATACAGAGGGTTACGCAAGAAATGACGAAAAGCCCTTGTCAGTTCCGGATAGGGAAAAAGCAACCGCATTCCGATTCATCGTCCATTCCGGAGCCAGGACCTTCGGATCAAGTGGCTCAGCCAAATCCATGGACAAGATGGCATTTCGCTCCCAAATATCACGCTTCACAGCCTTCAAGGATTGACCGTGCCCTAACAGCCCGTTGAAAAAGCCCATCCGGGCTGCGGCCGGCCCTTGCGGACGAAATACTGCGTTGCGCGCCCTCGCCGAATCGCTCGATGGGACTCGGTTGCGCGCCTTGTCTTCGGCCACAATGGCTCGGCCTCGCCTGCAGAGCGACTTTATCAACGGACTGCTAACTGAAACTCGCCCGGCTAGAACCCGTAGCTGAAACCCAGATTCAGGATCGGATACACGAATGCGGCGCCCGGGACGTCGTCGTTGATCGATTCGGCTTCCTCTGCCAGGTCCGACCTGAACTGCGCGTCCGAGGACGCGGGGCCCGTAGCCTCGAAGGAGAAATCCGGCGTCCCGTGAAAGGCGACCCCAAGATCCAGCGCGAAGCCGAAACCGGGCTCGAGGGCGTTTCCCCACCCGAGGCCCAGATAGGGGGAAAACTGCGAGGTCCCAAACGAGCCGCGTATCGTTCCCACCTCGGCCGGCGCGTACACGCTGTCCCCGAGTTCAACTTCCTCCGTTGGAGCGCCATCGAGTTCCGGCGGCCTCCCGAAGTAGACCGCGCCCGCACTCAGGCGGAAGCCGCTTTCGTTCGGGTATAGATCGAACGTGGCCGTCACGGCGGGAGACGGAAGCTCCACGTTGAACTCCACGTCCTCCACGGAGACTTCGAAGCCGACCGGCTGAACATCGATCCCTCCCCTGAGGTTGATCCGGCTGTGGAGTGGAGTCGCCACCCGCGCGCCGATCCCCAGCGTTCCGACGTGGACGGACGCACCGACCCTTTGTTGTGCCAGGGCGGGTACATCCAGGACCAGTAGCACGAGGACCCAGAGCCCACATCTCAAGCTTCGCATCATGCCCTCCGTATCCGTAAATATCAATTAACCGGTACGGTTGAGGGGGCTGGAGGAAACTGTATACCTAAACGAATGCTCCAGCCGGGTTGAGGAATGGTATCGCCTAATGATTCACCTAATGGTCGATAAACAGCCAAAGCATACACACTGGATAGTTCATTACCAGTCGTGAAGGAAAACCCGGCGTTAAATTCCATATTGGGAACAATGTAGTAGTCATTGAAGGCACAAAACCCGCCACCACCCAGGCCACCAAAAGTTAAGCGCGTAGATAGGCTACCAAGACGAATTGTAGGTTTACGCGGATAATATTGTGCGCCAAGTTGCCAGATAAGGTAATTGACCTTACCTTGATTTTCGGGTAAAACAACCTGTCGGCCCTCCATTCGGAACCGTGTTTGCATATCACCTCTACGAGTAGACATCATCGCTAATCCACCGCCCCACTGTTGAGCTTGGAAAGTTTCACCGTCTATCTCTACTTCACGTTTTAGAATGCCGTCAAACGACATTTGAAAAAACGTCCACACTGTTGCATACTTTTGTTCAATAACTCTGATGGTAATATCCTCATCCGCGTGCGCCTGCGTACTGAACAAACAAACCAAAATCACGATCAGGGAACGCATTGCGGCCTTCCTTTCTGTGAAGTGGAGTTTGAACCTGTACTCTTGCGGAACCTGTGAGTCTGAACAAACCCGGTTGATTGGAGGCTAGAAAAGCCTGATTTTCCCCACCGAATGGCTGAGGGGCACAACCTCCGTACCAGGCTGTCCGGTTGGGGCCTCCACCATCTGCTTGCCGTACAGCTTGAACCACGCCTCCTGCGTGCGGGGGTCCACACTGATAAGCGCGTACGAGCTGCCGGTATAAAGCGCGAGTCGGCGGAACCGGTAGCCATCGTCGGTCACGCCGTCGTCAGCTGCCCCGAGGCGAAGGGCCCATCCCAGCGGACGCGAAATGTGATAGGTGATCGCGCTCGAAGTCAGTTGCCAGATCCGACGATCCCGGTTGTCGTCAATGCTGAATACGGCCGACACGTGGACGTCGCCGCTGAGTATGCAGGGGCGCACGCCTCGTCCGGCAGCTCGGAACAGTACCTCCATCATGGCGACGCGTTCCTCATCGTGAAGCTGGTGCTCCCAGGAGTCGCGCAAGTCGTCGCCAAGCCCCGCCTGGCGGAAAGGGAAGCTGAGGTCGGCGGCGACCAGTGCCGATTTCGCATGCAGCACGGGTACGGCGGAGACAACGAACATGAACGGTGTCTCAGCAGGATCCAGCCCGTCGGCCCAGGCTTCGAAGCGACGGAATTGATCCGCACCCAGCGTACGGTGGCTCTGCCGCTCGATGTTCCGCTGCCCGCGTCCGTCAAGAACGTAGAACGCGGCCCCGCCCCGGTCAAAAGAGTAGTCCCAGACGCCATCGGCAGTGGGAGGATTGTGGCTGTGCTGGTATTCGTGGTACACGCGACAGGCGGCCCTGACCATCCGCTTCACCAGTTCGCGGCCATCGTCTCGGGTCAGTCCGCGTTCTTCGAGGTCAGGGAGGATGTGCGTGAGGCCGTCATGGGGTCCTCCATCCGAGAGGTAGTGCGATCCCCATCCGTCGCAGATCTCGTGGTCGTCCCAGATCATGTAGGTTGGATAGGAGTCGAAAACGCGCTGGACGCCGTCGAACCCCCAGTACCCCCGATAGATGTCCCGATACCAGCTTCGCATGGACGCCTCATCGGGGAGGAGCCGGCCGCCTTCGCGGCGCATGGTTCGGTTAAGAAGCTTCCAGATGTTCAAGGTCTCGACGCCGTCGCAGTAAGACTGGTCGCCGCCGGCGATGACCACGTCTACGTTCGCGGCGTGTCTGCGCAGCGTGGCTCCGAGAAAGTCCCATGTGTCAATACTGCCAACGTGCGTACGCTTTTTGAACATACCGCTGACGTCGTACGGCATGTGACACGAGAACATGGCGATCTGGAACGGGCGCCTTTCCTCTCTGGCCGGCGGCGTTCGGAAGCTCCGGAGGCGGTTGTGCCCGAGCACGACCTTGCCTCCATCCGCGTCCGAATGAAGAACGTAGCCGTAGCGACGGTCAGGTTCCAGCTCATCAACGTCGAGAACGTGAGTTGTATCCCTGTTGTAGTCGGACAACGTGAACGCAACGACCCGAGACGCGGACAATACCGCGCCTGTCTCCTCCGCCGAAAGCGGAACCCGCCCGAGCCTCGCGCGCAACGTTCGGCGCACTGAGGATGACTCGACCGCCTCCGCGCAGTCGTAGAGTATGGCCGTGAAGTTGCCTGGCGATCCGGTGCGGAACCACATCCGCACGGATCTCGGAGTCGTGTGCCCGATGATCGCGCCTACGCGCAGCCTTGCGTTCGGCCACGGACGATCGGATTTGAAGACGACCGAGTCAGGGCCGTGTACATCGCCGTCGACCGGGCCGCCTGCTTGCAGGTTACCGCCCGTGTCGTTCGTTTTTTCCACCGGGTTCTCTTTCATTGCCAGGTTGACCTCCGTTCTAAAGGGTGGCTATCTCGAAGGCTGATCCATTGGAACTGATCATCCTTCCCATTCCATACCGCCGTGAAAGCGCCTGTGTCCATCCACTCACTCGCCGGAACACGCATCTCCGTTCGCGGAACGTCGCCTTTCTTTTACTTTTTCAGCAAAATGCCTATCCTGTTGGTATCTGAAACACTTTGAGGTCAAACTCGGACACCACCGATAGAATGTGATCGAAAATATCGGCTTGAATTGCCTCGTAATTCGCCTCTGCCGTGTCGTTACAAAAGACGTAAATCTCTATCGGCAAGCCATTTGCTCCCGGCGCCAGTTGTCGCACGAAAAATGTCATCTCCTGACTTATCTGTGGATGATTTCTCAGATACGCGACAATGTATGCTCGAAACGTGCCCACGTTGGTCAGGCGCCGCCCATTTACCGGACTCGACTCATCTGTCTCTTGCTTTCTTTCGATAAACGCGGCGATGTATTCGATTTTTGAAAACCGCGCCAACATCTCTTCGTCGCAGAATTTGATCGTTTGAATATCTATTAAGATTGGCCACTTGATCCGACGCTCACCCGATTCCTGCATGCCGCGCCAGTTCTTGAACGATTCACTGACCAGTGAATACGCTGGAATCGTGACGATTGTCTTGTCCCAATTCTGTACCTTTACGACGGACAACGCCACTTCAATCACATTCCCGTCGATGCCGTTTTTCGGCATCTCAATCCAATCGCCTACCGCCACCATTTCATTCATACTCAGTTTTATACCCGCAACCAGTCCCAGGAGGGTATCCTTAAACATCAGCATGAGCACGGCCGCCAACACGCCCATTCCACTCAAAAAATATATGGGACTGCGGTCTGAAAAAATCGTAAGGACAAAAATACCGGCGAAAAAATAAGTCAGCACTTTCAACAGCTGCACAAACCCCTTCCCGGGGACTTCCCGGGAGATCTCAAACGTCTGATAAACAGAGTACGCGGCGTTGAGCAATGCTGAGATCACGCCGACGCCGATGATCACCACAAAAAGCCACACCGCATCCCGGACAATCTCTACGTATAACTTCCGGGCTTCGTCTGTCATTCCTGCAAATGGCGACTCGGCCAAAAGGTAGATGACCGCAGCCGGAGCCAGGTGTGCCAATCGGTCCAGAACCCGATGCTTTACAATCGCGTCATCCCAGGGTACTCGCGATTCTGCAATCACGTCTTTCAGCGTTCGCAGAGCGACGCGCTTTGCGACAAAATTGGCAATTACGCTGAGTGCCAGAATGCACAGCCCCACGAATAGAGGAGCGATCCAGTTTTTGGCCGTCTCTGACTCGAAACCATAACTGAATAACCAGCTATGAATGAATTCCAACATTATGATCACCCTTCAACGACCTGTGTTTTGAGAGGGATGCCGACCACTGAAAGCACCCATTAAGGGAGACGCCTTATAGTTTACCTCTCTATCCACCTTCCGCGCAGTTTTTCGGGCGGTATTGAGCCTGGAAGCGTAGTAACCAGGCCTGGAAAGCCGCGTCCGTTGGCGCGCATACTTGTGTGTTTTGTACGGACATTAATGAGAGACGGTCAAGACCCAAAAAGGATCGGGGCAGGGGACCTGAGAGACCGGCGTTATCGGCGAGATTCAGAAACCACATGAGGGACAGGCTGCCCAGTTCTTCAGGGATCGACCCGCTCAACTGGTTGTGATGGAGATTCAGTTCGGTCAGGGCCGACAGGCTGCCCAGCGCCGCGGGGATCGGCCCGCTCAACCGGTTGAAGTCGGCGCGCAGCCATTTCAGCCTGGACAGATAGCCCAGTTCCTCCGGGATCGACCCGCTCAACTGGTTGCCGGAAAGGTGCAGATGTTGCAAGTTGAACAGGCTGCTCAGTTCCCGAGGGATCGGACCGCGCAACCGGTTGTTGGCGAGCCCCAGACTTACCAGTTCGGACATGCGGCCCAGTTCCGCCGGGATCGACCCGCTCAACTGGTTGCCGGAGAGGGCCAGCTGTTGCAGGTATGACAGCATGCCCAGTTCCCGAGGGATCGGACCGCTCAACTGATTGCCGGAGAGGAGCAGATACTCCAGGTAGGACAGCATGCCCAGTTCCTCCGGGATCGGCCCGCTTAACTGGTTGCGGGAGAGGTCCATCAATACCAGTTCGGGCAGGCCGCCCAGTTCCTCGGGGATCGGGCCGCTCAACTGGTTGCCGGAGAGGTCTAGATGTCGCAAGTAGAACAGGCCGCCCAGTTCCCGAGGGATCGGCCCGCTCAACCGGCTGTCACGAAGGTCAAGATGTCGCAGGTAGGACAGGCCGCCCAGTTCCTCGGGGATCGGGCCGCTCAACTGAGTGCCAGAGAGACCCAGATGTCGCAAGTAGAACAGGCCGCCCAGTTCCCGAGGGATCGGCCCGCTCAACTGGGGGCCTTGGAGGCTTAGACGCGTCACCCGTCCGCTGGCGTCGGTCTCTACGCCATGCCATTCCTCAAGCGGCCGATTGCTGAGCCAGTTGTAACCGTTCTGCCAGTCGGTCCCGTTCAAGGCATTGTACAGCGCCACCAGCACGGCACGATCCCCCGCGGCCGAACCTCCCCTGCCGGCCTGGCAGTTCGTAACGCCGCGTCTGTTCGCGACGCCTTGCAGCCAGGCCTGGAAGGCGGCTTCCGACGGCGCGCATAACCGCGTGTTATCCAGATACAGGTGGGTGAGGCGGCCAAGACCCGTAAAGGTCCCGGGCAGGGGACCCGAAAGACCGGCGTTACCGGAGAGATCCAGACGTTGCAGGTAGGAATTGTTGCCCAGTCCCACCGGGATCTGCCCGCTCAACTCGTTGCCGGAGAGGTCCAGACTTTTCAAAATCAAGCCGCCGCCGAGTCTCACCGGGATACGCCCGCTCAACCGGTTGTCGGAAAGGTTCAGATGTTCCAGGGCCAACATGCCGTACGTGGATGACAGGAAGGACGGGCGGCCGAACAGTTCCACCGGGATCGGCCCGCTCAACCGGTTGCCGGAGAGGTCCAGCTCCCTCAGGCCCAGGACGGCGCCCAACTCTCCGGGGATTGACCCGCTCAACTGGTTTTCGAAGAGGTACAGCACTTCCAGGCTGGACAGGCCGCCCAGTTCCTCCGGGATCGACCCGATCAACTCGTTGCCGGAGAGGTCCAGCCCCCTCAGGTTGGACAGGTTGCCTAACTCCCCAGGGATCGATCCGCTCAGCTGGTTGCCGGAAAGGTCCAGATTGGTCACCCGTCCGCTGGCGTCGGTCTCGACGCCAGCCCATTCTCCAAGCGGCCGGTTGCTGAGCCAGTTGGTCTCGCTCCGCCACCCGGAACCGTCCGCAGCGTTGTACAGCGCCACCAGCGCGGCACGATCTCCCGCGACCGGACCGCCAACTCCACCGCCGGCCTGGCAGTTCGTAACGCCGCGTCTGCTCGCGACGCCTAGCAGCCAGGACTGGAAAGCGGCTTCCGACGGCGCGCATAACCGCGTGTTATCCAGATACAGGCGGGTGAGACGGGCAAGGCCTGTAAAGGAATCGGGCAGGGTTCCCGATAGACCGGCGTTACCGGAGACCTCCAGAACCTGCAAGTTCGCCAGGCCGCCGAGTGAGGCAGGAATCGATCCGCTTAGCCGGTTGAAGCCGACGTTCAGCCAATTCAGGTTGGACAGGCTGCCCAGTTCCCCAGGGATCGACCCGCTCAACTGGTTTTCAAAGAGGTACAGCACTTCCAGGTTGTACAGGCCGCCCAGTTCCACGGGGATCGACCCGCTCAATTGGTTGCTGGAGAGGTCCAGCTCCCTCAGGTTGGACAGGTTGCCCAACTCCCCAGGGATCGACCCGCTCAACTGGTTTTCGAAGAGGTACAGCACTTCCAGGTTGGCCAGGCCGCCCAGTTCCACGGGGATCGATCCGCTCAACTGGTTGCCGGAGAGGTATAGCACTTCCAGGTTGGACAGGCCGCCCAGTTCCACGGGGATCGATCCGCTCAACTGGTTGCCGGAGAGGTACAGCACTTCCAGGTTGGACAGGCTGCCCACCAGTTCCACGGGGATCGATCCGCTCAACTGGTTGCCACGGAGATCCAGTTCCCTCAGGTTGGACAGGCTGCGCAGTTCCACCGGGATCGACCCCTTGAACTGGTTGCCGGAGAGGTCCAGTTCCTTCAGGTTCGTGGCATGCTCCAGACCCGTCAGATCCCGGTTGTCCAGATTCGACGCGTCAAGGCGGGTCAAGCTCGCCATCTCTGCACGCGTGATGACCGCACCACTCGCCTTCCCCAGACCGTGCTCGATAACCGCACGCAGATTGTCATTGGGGATGGACACAGTCAAGGACGACGTTGTTGGGCACGTGGTCCCGAATACACGCGCAAACGCCAGAAAATCCTGCAGATCGATTGCGCCGTTGCCGTCCATATCCATTCGCCTATCGTAATCGCCATCTCCCGAACGCGTGCCAAACACCCGCGCAAGCGATACAAAATCAGCCAAGTTCACCATCCCGTTTGCGTCAAAATCACCGGGACAGGCCGTCGATTCCGCAAGGGAGCGCACCGCGTCGGACACGTTCAGATTCTGCACCCTCTTCCGCGCCAGAACCCCACTGGCCGGGATCGTTACGGCAGACACCGATGGCATCGACATGGTCGGGTTGCCCGAACCCGATACGCCGGATGACAGTGCGTCACCGGTCCACGTCGAAATGACCGGAGCGAATGCCGCGCAAATGGATACAACCAGGATCCTCGACATAGATACCACCTTCATCTATTTATAGAACCCGTGATCAACCCGATGATGCGAATGAGTGGTATGAACTGAGTCTGTCCAGAGGCCTATCATGTTCAGGACAGGGTCATTTTGGATGCTTGTGAGGGTATTTTGCACAACAATGCAGGAACCTTATCGGAGATTCCTCAGAGAGTTCGATGATACAGGCAGTAGTACAGCAATTGGCAGCGATTTCTCACCGGTTCAGCTAAGGCACGGTAACTGTCCGTCCCCGGCTAGAACCCGTAGCTGAAACCCGGATTCAGGATCGGATACACGGATGCGATGCCCGGGACATCGTCGTTGATCAATTCGGCTTCCTCTGTCAGGCCCGCCCTGAACTGCGCATCCGGCGATTCAGTTCATTTAACTCTGGCGCCCCAGTTCAATCTTCTAACCGCTTCCTGGAAGTGGCGAGAAGGTATGGCCTGCTGGTTAATATAGACCGAGAGATTAAGATGATCTGTGAATCGTGTCTGCGCTGACCAGCCTTGAGCAGAATTATTGCTGATAAGAAAGTCTGTCGGGATTATTTCACCGGTCGTGGTGTCACCCAGGGCAAAAAACCCTTCAGGTTTATTGTCATCATTAAGAGTGAATGCAATAACACCGGCATATTGAGTTGGCGCCGCGGCGTCCTCATTCAATTGAAACAGGATGATGTAGCTCTGATCCTCAAAGAAATAGGTAATACCTGCCACTGACCCATCGTGAGCTATGCCTACGAGCGAGAGATCCTCCTCGTCGGGTGTGTACTCCTCAACGAATTTTCCACCAAATAGAAAGCCCAGGTGTTCTTCTCCCGGTCCGGTGTCTGTTCCCGGTTCCTCAACCGCACCGAAGTGCCAGAATCCTGCCATTTCGCGCGCAGTTCTGTAATTGGGATCATCGATTTCTATCCATACTGTTTCATAGATGACGGTGGGCTCTGGCGCCTGATCCTGAAATGGCCCGGTGGGCGCGGGTCCGGTCTGACCGAAGTTCTTTGCAAATATCAGGAAGTCTGCGAAATCCACGTCACCGTCCAGGTCGAGATCCCCGGCCATCGCCGGTATGTATTCGATACTGGAAATATCCAACGTCGCGGAATTTGCATTCAATAGATCGTTGTCCTGGTTTGTCGCATCCCCCATCGTTGCGCTCACCAGGTAAAGTGTGTCCGTGCTCTCCAATTCCTGATTGACTCTCCAGATAATACGGCCCAGATATCCACTCTCGGGCACGATAGGCTGACTCAAGAGTAGAGCAGTCGCCCGTCCGACTTCACCGTCTACATTCAAGGCCGAACCATCGAACGCTGTACCGGAGCGTATTTCCAGGTGCGGATAAACCGTATTCAGGTCATAGAGCCCGAATTCCAGATTATATCCCAACGTTCTTGCGCCGGCAGCATTGGGTACATATACCTCGATAACAAATTCGCTTCCCACGTTTGGCAAGTGGAGTTCCGAATTCTCTTGATTCCCGGGTGTTGGGTCAGAATCAAGATAGATGGCTAATCCGGAGAATCGAGCCTGAGGCTCAACAGCTTCGACAATACGCAACGGAAACACGACAATTGTAAACCAGATAAAAAGTCGCATATCTTCTCTCCTTGTATGAACCCAACCCTCGTGCGGATGCGCCTACGCTGGACGAAAACACATCGTCGAACCCGTGTTTGGTGTCAACTCCGGTCTTGTTTTTGACAAGGGCACCGGTCTAAAATTGGGCACAATAGACAGGATGGAGCGTGGATCAGGGTGGCATGAGCAGACAATTCTATTCCATTTCTATTTCAAACCAATCATCATACTTTGAACGGCGACGCTTATGTGGGTGTCTCTTGCAGATTCGTTGCTCCGGGCCATCACTGTCAAAGAGCTCCCCGCACATCAGGCACTTTCGCGGCTTACGTTGATTATTCCTGCTCCGATAGTGAGGACGGGTGTGCCTGGGTATATCCAGTCTCCTTCATAGACGCTCCAGCGGCGAGGCGACAGGTGCGTTTTACCCGCTCCAGGGCAAGCGGCCGATGACCGACCTGCATCCACCCGGTCAGAAGTGAGACTTCATGTCGAGGTTGAAAGCCAGAAATCCTACGTCGTCCGTCCTTACGTAGTACGTAACTGGCACCGGCGGGTTGCCGGCCACGGACGCATGACCGCGAAGGCGGTCGTACTCCGATTCGCCATTGAATTCGGCGAACCCCATCCATCGAAGGTTGAAGCCAAGGGTGACCTGGCCGCCCACCTGATAATCCAGACCGGCGACCGCCTGATAGCCGAGCAGCGAGTCCGACAGTCTCGCCCGGTCAATGGTATTCGCGCCCAGGAGCCTGCTGTTCATCTCCTCTCCGCGCTCGCCCGCCGGATCGAAGATCCTGACGTTTTCAATGGTCCTGGTACGGTGCCACAGCGTCCGATATTCGACCGTTACGCGCGAAAAACCGACTCCCATCCCAACGTACGGGGCAGCCTTCGAGCCGGTGCGAAAGTGGTAATAAAGGTTGGCAAAGGCACTGTGCGACGCCACGTTGTCAACGGCATCACGGACCACGTCGAACGACGCATCCCTGGTGGGATCGTAGTTCGTCGCGGGATCATGGGGTACCGCCACGTCGTCGTGGGCGGCGATGCGATAGACATACTCGCCTTCGACTCTCAAGCTCCGCATGCGATACCCCAGGACCATCCCGGCCAGGATCCCCCTACCGCCGCCGAACGACTCCTCCAGAGGACCCCAGGGCTGAGGGACGTCGCTGCACGCTCCCGGCTCGACCTGAACGCGATCCGGGTTCAGGGTCATGTCGCACCGGACCGATGACACATCGGACGACGACCAATCATCCAGCCCCCCGGTCCTCACGTCCATTCCGGGGGCGGCAGCGGCTCCCAGCTGCATCCCCAGGTACCATCCGTCCTGCGCCCGCGCTCGACCGGGAAGCGCGAACAGCATCAGCGCCAGCGCTGATGGCAGACACCACCTCATGATTCCTTCTCTCACGTTTCTCACCTCCAATGTCCGGTTCAAGGACACCTGCCCGTCGCATGTCCTTCAGGCCGCTTCCGCGCCGCTCCAATGAGCGTGCGATTCTTCTTCAGAGGCCGTACCTCAGGCTGAGGATCATCGTGAACGCGCTCGTGTCGCGCGTCTCCACCGTATACAGGATGCGGGAGCCGCGACCCACCGTGGAGTCGTGGCTGCGGAGTTGGTCCCACTCGCGCGGAGCGCTCTGAAACGCGCCGAGGCCTGCCGCGTAACGTATTTTGCCGCCAATCGTGAATGCGTCAGCGACGCTATAGTCCATGCCCCCCAGGATCTGGACGCTGAACCTGGTGTCGTCGAGCACCGCCGCCCCGAGCGTGGTCGTGCCCGCCAGCTTCGCGCGCAGCGCGGCATCCTCGAACGTGGTTATCCGGTTCGGGTCGTCGTTGCGCTTCCACAGGCTGAAGTAGTCGATGGCCATGCGCTGCACGCCCGCGCCAACGCCGACGTACGACGTCAGCGACCGATTCGCCGCCCGGAAATCGACCGCGAAGTTGGTGAACACGCCGTGTACGGTGACGTCCCCGGCGCCGCCGATCGCCGTCTCAAGTTCCTGGTCGGCCTTCTGGGCCGTCACCACGTCCCCGATCTGCGTCGGCGTGCGTTCGTGGTACGAGGCGGCGCGGTACCGGTATACAACCTCAGCGCGATACCGACCGAACCGGTAACCTGCCGCAAGTCCCGCCGCGATTCCCGCCGCGCGAACGGATTCGTTGGTCCACTCCGTGGGCGGGGGCGGCGAGTCGCATTCCGCACCGGTCTCCACTCCGTCCGGGTTGATGAGCAGATCGCAGCGCGTGCCCCAGTCGTTGTCGGTGCCCACGAGCCGAATGGCGGGCGTGAGCGCGAGCCCCAACTCGGACCCCACGTACGGTTGCGCGGTCAAGTCACCGGCCGCCAGCGCGATCGCCACCACGCAGACCCATCGCGTCATGTCCCATCCCTCACGTAGATGAATAGCCTCCCGAAGCCGGTAGCCGGCCAAAAATCGAGGCTGATGTTCTCCCGCATGTTCATTTGTCTCCCTCCTTTGAGAGCCAGCCGATGCCGGCCACCACGAACAACACGATAACAACGGCGATTGCCACATGATCCGCCATGCCCGTTCCTCCGCACGTCCGACCGTGTGTGTGTTTGGTCTCGGTGCGTTTTTCAAGGATCTTGCGCAACTCGTGCGCTTCACGCAAGGTCTGTCATTCAATGGAAGAATCATAAGCGCGCAGCACGGATTTCGCGAAATCGACCAACTCTTGACGGGTTATCTGATAAGCAAACAGGTCCGGTTTATCTTCGTAGGCCCTTAAATGGTAAGAGAGCAGCAGAAACGTGTCCCGGTTATTATCGAGAATGGGCCTGAATCCAATCCCTTTAAGCGTGCAAGTGTCCTGGTATTCTTCATTGGCTTTGTCAATTCCAATGGGTTGTTTTTCGGAAATGTCCATCTTCTCCCCGCTATGGTGTGTCGTTAAAGTGCATCCGGACCCTATACGCAACAGAGCGCATGACTTGAATGAATATCCAGGCGAGCACAGCGGCGACCGCCACTGACGCGATCAGGTCAACATGAAGAACCGACACGATACTTCATCGGCGCCGTTCAAGCGTCATGGGCATGCCGCCCTTCACCTTGATGGTTATGCGAGGCACGATTTCTGCCTTGCCTCTCGCGTCAGCGCGCCAGCGACGGCACAGGGTAGCCAGCGCTATCTTCGCCTCCATCCACGCGAAGCCTTCGCCGATGCACTGATGCGGCCCTCCCCCGAATGGGAAGTAGGCGAACCGCGGCAGTTCACTGCGGAACTCGTCCGTCCAGCGCTCGGGACGAAACTCCAGCGGGTCTTCGAACCAGCGCGGATCGCGTTGCGTAATCAGCGGCGCGACCATCACCGCAACACCCGGCGGGATATGGCAGCCGCCCAGTTCGATAGGCTCGAACACCATCCGTCCAAGCGCCCAGAACGGCGGATAGAGCCTCAGCGTCTCCGTGACGATCCGGTCGGTGAGGGGCAGGTTGGGCAGGTCGTCGAGCGTCGCATCGCGATCGCCCAGCACGTCGTCCAGTTCCGCGTGGAACCGTTTCTCCACTTCAGGGTTCCGGGACAGCAGGTAGAAGGCGTAGGCCAGGGTCGTCGCCGTGGTGTCGTGCCCGGCGATGTACAGGGAGACTGCCTCGTCGCGCACCAGCTCGTCGCTCATCCCGCTGTCTTCCTCGCTCTCGGCATCCTCGTATCTCACCTGCAGCAGCATGCACAGCAGGTCGTCGCCTTCGGCGCCCGACTGGCGGCGCTCCCTGATCAGGCCGTAAATCAGCTCGTCCAGGTGGGCCCGCGCAGCCTTGAAGCGCCGGGTGGACGGTATAGGGAGACCATGGAGAAACCGCCGGAGAAACGGCGGCTGGGTCAAACGGAGGTACATGTATCGGTCGGTCTCCGCAAACGACTCGCCCACGCGCCGGACAACGTCACTCGTCTCGATATCGAACAGGGCCTTGGCGACGATCTGGAGCGTCAACTCCCGCATCTCCTGCTCCATGTCCACCCTGGCTCCGTCCTGCCACTGCCGGGATTTCCGGGACGAGATTTCGGTCATAGCCCCGGCGTAATGTTCGATGTATCTGCGATGAAACCGGGGCTGTATCATCCGCCGCTGCTTCAGATGAAACGCTCCGGTGGAGGCCACGAGGCCGTCTCCCATCATCCAGCGTACGGTTTCAAACGCGGTGGCGCCCCTCCCGGTCTTCTGGTGGTCGGTCACCAGAATCTGCTGGTTGAGTTCGGGGTGATTCACCAGGTAGATCAGGATGGGGTTCACCGACACGGTGCTGACGTCACCGTAAGTGGCGGCCTCCTGCAGCAGGCCGATCAGGTCGAACCGAAGGCGGAATGCCTGCCCGACAAGCGGCAATTCGGAGGGGCCCGGCGGCAGTTCCGTCCGCGGGATGGAAGGCCTGGGAGGATCCTGGAGCAGCTCGGTGTTGGTCGTTACTGATTGCCTCGGGCGTCGTTGCATAACGATATCCTCTCCTCGAAGATGCCCCCCTTTGGGGCTTCGGCTACTGCAGTTCGGGTCTTCCCGTGTCCTGATGGCCTGTTCCGCTGTGAGTTCCTTATGATGAGAATCAATTAAACAGCACTAAACACGAATGCTCGAAAGACACCCAACGATATGCTTGAGCGCGTCTTCAAGTCTATCGACGCTATCCTGCGGGACATCCGACCGTGCGGCTGAGGCTGAAACGTCGAGTCTCTTTAGAATGGATAGCGCTTCCTGCAAAACGCCCTTGTCGCGTGCTGCAAGCGCACCGGCCAACGCGACTATTGCGAATTCCATGGCTGTGATGCGCGCGGCGTTTACGGCAATGATGTCGCTTTTGTTCATGACTTTTCTCCTTTGCCCTGCGGGCTGGGAATCGATGATGAAAACGACGGTAGGCTCAGCAGCCGGAAGCACGACGAAGACGAGTTGAATGACGCTCGTGAAAGCCTCTACAAAAATGCGGACAACGGCAGGCGCGGCGCCGGGAGAAAGGAATTTGCCCCGGCTCGGGCTCCCGGCATGTGGCCGACCTTGCGGGGGCTATGAATCCCCGTTGACCGTTGCCCGCAATGATGACGGATCAGCGACCCTCCCCATCGTGATCGTATCGAATTCGACGGTCACAGTCCGCGGCCGGAGTTTGAAGTCGCGGTTCCGGACGATGAAGACAATCACGACCCGCGTCGATTGTCGCGCACGGAGGCATGTCCTCCGAATCAATCCGGATACGCGAAACTCGTTATCCGGATCCCAGATGCAGCTTCCATTTTCTGAATCTCCAGGAAATCACAGTCGCGAACAGGGTCATGGCAACAGAGACAATATTCGTATCCGTGCTCGCCTGTTCGCGACTGCTTTACCAGGAAAGCTCCAGCATCTCCTTCAGCTTACTCGCCAGCCCCGGTTGAAGCTCAAAGGTGAACTCATCTGTACAGCCTTTATCGCACTCAAAAGTCAGCTTAAGCGCATTAACCTCAATCCGAAAAAAACAGCAACGCGGCAACGCGATAAAACCCTCCGAAACGGGGCGTTATCGACGTATAGAAGGACGTTTTTTCCCTTCACGTCCTGTGACCTGATGTATCCTGGTAATCCGCAGTTTAATCGCCTTTATTTACAAGCACATATTCGAATTAACGTCCCCGAAGACTTACGAATCAAGGTTAATTCTGCGTTACCCGTGTTCATGTGAATTCATCACGCTTATTTTTCTTAACCGGATACATTACTGCGTATCTCCGAGAAATCGCAGGAAGCCTCTTGCGGTTGTGTTCTTTCCACTTCCGGGTTGTAAGATGCCAATCCCCATCAATTCTTCATTTTCACCGGTGGCGTGTGCCGTGCCGACCGCATTGCCTTCTTCATCCACAGTAAATCTGAAAAGCCGGACGTTTTCGTCGGCGTTGGTATTATAGGACAGGACATACCTTTCTGTTTCAGCGTCCCACCGACCCTCCGCGCGCACGCCCCGGTCTGTGACACCCGACACAATCACCGGATCGTTTTCTACTGCCGGTATGGAGAGTTGGCCCATACAGAAATGATCGGCCGATTGCGCTTCAGGGTCCCAGATAAATGACCAGAATCCCAGAAGTGCGTCCGCTCGAAGAAGAGGATCCGTTGCTGCAAGAGCAGTATCCCCTACGGCAGCGCCCTCGGTTTGCTGCGCATCCGGCTCCGGCGCGGGACCGGTCTTTCCGAAGTTGCTGGCAAGCACCAGGAAGTCATCAAAATCAACGTCACCGTCTAAATCCAGGTCCCCGGGAATCGGAGCCTGCGCCTGGGCAGTTGCGGAAGAGACCAGTACGAATAAGACTAAAAGAAAACGCATCACGAATCTCCTTTCTCCCGGGAGAAAAAACCCGGGACTGACGTTGATTCAACATATCTGAGCGACGTCGTGTCTTCATGAATCCGGGCCAGATTCGCGGCCTCGATCTTCCCGAGGGGCCGCGACAGCGTCAACTCGAGGGCCTGGCCACTCGCGGATGGTGGATTATCATGGACCTTGTTCAGAGGCAAGAAAATGGTGGAGTGTGAGCGCAATGGCGGCGAAAACGATCAACGCGATGACGACCGGAATGGCCGCCGACCAACGCCTTGCTCGTGCCAGCGTGACGGAATACACCACCAGTCGGCAGAACCAGATGACGCCGACGATGCCGAGGAGCGAGATGGCTATGGTGAGCAGAAGGCGTAGGGCGTCCAAAACATACTACCTCAGCATTTGGCGCACCTTGCGGACGGTGATTTCAGGGGGGCAGGTACACGCCGGGTCGGAAGATCGGGAGGGACGTCGGCATTGGCGTACCTTGGGGTGAATGTCGAAACACCCGTTTAACCCCCCATTGTTGTAAACGAAATGCACAGATGCATTGCTTCATACGACACGCTGTGGGTCTCGGCCGCTCCTGCCAGGGCTTCGTCCGAAAATCGCGAAATCCTGCAATAAGCCCAATGCGTATCGGCTCGTTCCTGTTATCCTAAAGCAATTAACCGCGCCCGGCCTGCCAATGTTAACAGGACCATATTCCCGTCCATTACAATCAACTGACGAGCTTCCAGGGCTTGCAGAGTTTCCATTATGTCCAGGTGGGGGTATTTCTGCTGGATGGGAACAGGCAGGTGAGTAAAGACCAATTCCGGTGATAACTCAACAAAGTCATTGATCGCCTGAAGTACCGCTTTCTCTGTCTCTAATTTCACGGCGCCTTTACTCCATGTAAAATTGTCCAGGGGAGCTCATCCCGGACCTGACCCGATTTGGCGGACACCCACCTTTTGCAACCACGATGAGAGACAGGGAGATCCAATTGACAGATGGAATCAACGTCGCTGTATTTACCCACAGATCCATCACGGACGAACAGGCTCTTTGCGCCTGCAACACCGCCATTGAACTTTCTCAACATTAAGATAGCATGTCGATGCGTGACGCTTCTGTGGAATTTCTAGCTGTATCAGTGATCCATGAGTGATATTTCGCCAAGCGGGGGTGTCTGTGGAACGGGTGGGGCGACACGGCTGTTCTCGTTTCCGGTGGGCTGAAGACTCGAGTGGCGGGAGCCGTGCCACTTGTCGTGTGAGAAGAGGATGAGTCCGGCAGGGAACTGTGAACGTGAGGTTGAACAACTGCAAAAGCGCATGACCCAAATGAGCAAGGCGTTCTTGCGTATCCAGGAAAATCCGGACCTCACGGCGGTTTAACGGAGCGTTCCGGACAGCGCCCGGTCATTGACCGACGCCAGGTTCGGGATGATGCCGCTGTCGGAAGGCGAGGGGCGGGTACGGCAGTGCCTTGTGTCCGGACCGGTTTCCAGCCAGGCCCAACAGATTTGGGACGAGCCGGGCAATCCGGAATGAGCAGACCCGTCTACTAAGTCACTACGAATCAGGCGCGCCGCAGCGGAGCGCGAGAACAGGAGGATTCCGGGCTCTTCGACAGATGACGTGCCGTTTGCCCAGTGCCGGGACAAGGGATCGAACAGAACACGTACAAACAGGCCATAAACGGCAGGGACATAGAGCGATCCGGGATCTTTCGTTACGGTAGTCCCATAAACCGGTCAAGGCAATGGCCAGAGCTGCATTTCCAAAACGTCACCGGAATGCCAGGGATCGCGCAGGTGTGAGTAAAATGGCGTAGCGTTGAAGATTGTAGGCTCATTGAGCTGATCCCTGATTGATTCGGGGACATCCGACGGATGGCGATGGCCGGGTTTTCGGTATCGGAAATCAATCGGGCCATTGCGTTGGGACTTGTTCCCCGTTGGCTGCGGGCTTCCGGGTTGCTGGCAGTACGAATGACTGCGCCCCTTTTTCTATCCCCAACTCTTGCGAATGCCCGTCCGACCTATTTCAACAACACCATCCGTTTCACGGCGGAGAAACCGCCCGCCTGTATGCGATATAGATAAACGCCGCTGGCAACGCGTCGACCCGGTGCATCCGTCCCGTCCCACGTGACCGTGAACGAACCCGCTTCCATCCCTTCGTTCACCAGCACCCGTACCTCCTGCCCCAGCACGCTGTATATCGCCAGCCGCACGTCTCCCGCCTCTGGAAGCTGATACCCGATCACCGTCGACGGGTTGAACGGGTTGGGCATATTCTGTTTCAGAGCGAATCGATCCGGATATCTGCCTCCTTTGTAACGTCACAGGCCCGGTGACGCGGTGAGTTACGCCGCAAACGCTGATACCCAGGTTTAACAGAAAAACCTGACGCAGTATCGAAAACGAGCCGGGGCAGCACGCCGCGTCCCGGGCATTCGCAATTGGACAGTGCGCGCCAGTGGCCTCAACCGATTTGCATAGCCGATGACCCGGCACGAATGCATTCTGTCACGGCGCCTCAGGCGTCCTGGCCGAAGCGACCGGCGAAGATCAGAAAATCACTGAACCCAACCGTGCCGTCGCCGTCCAGATCGAACCGCGCGTCATACCCCTCATCGCCCTGGCTCAGCCCGAACTTCGCGGCGAACTGCACAAAATCGGCAAAACCCACGGTTCCGTCGCCATCGAAGTCGGGGGACGTCGTTTCCGATACGCGCGTGTATGTGACCGGTGTCTCATCCTCTAACACCAAAACCACCAGATTGTCGTTCTCGATTGAATACCTGGCGAACGCGATCACGTCACGCGCTTGAATTATAGGGTCGAAAATCTCTTGAATAAGTGCGAGACCCAGCAGGACTAACTGAACCAACCCGGCATTCTCGGCCGGAACGACCAGGGGAATGATTTTCTCGTAAAACTCGACGACGTCGTTCCCCTGAAGACCGTTTAGCGACATTGAGAAGCTGTCGACAACAGCCTGGATCACGTTCCCCTCCACGCCCCACGCGCCGATTAACTCAACGGCAAACACCTGCCTGTCCGCAACGAGTGCGCCGTGAAACCTGGACTCTCGGGCCGCCAGAGAGTCTGCCACGAACCGGATTCGTCCCGCGTCGGCGCCCCATTGTGTAACCAGAGTCTGATTCATGGATTCGTGGGACGTGGTTTTCTCGACGTAGACGAAGCGGCCATCGGCATGAAACTCGAGTACCCCGGTCGTATCCGCATCGTCGCCGGATACGGTGGCTTTCCACTGTCCGATGAGTTCTTCCGGCCTGTGGGTGCTGATTTTGTCAGGCGTACTCCCGTCCGGCAAGGATGCCACCGAAGTGACCGCTGCCCTATGGTTCAGGCGGGCGATGGCGCCGCCGGGCAACTCGGCGCGGCTCTCCTGTGCGAACAGGACGCCGGCCGCCAATAATTGAGCGAAGATGAACCACGAAGTCTCTTTCATTTGAACCCTCCCACCTGTGACGTGGGTGACCTCGAATCGCCGGGGTCTCGCGCCGTCACGATGACGTTCGTCGTTCCAACGGCCTCGGCCCGGATCGCCAGTGTGTTGCCGGACAGGATGTAAATTCGAATATATGCAAGTATATAAAGGTACTTAGACGTCGGATTCCAAGATACTTAGGTCACTGGACGTTAACGGAAAAAACGTCCTTCCTTAAGACCATTTCGGCCCGATTCGGAAAGTTTCATCGGGGTGCCGCGTTGCGGTTCTTGCGAAATTGAGGTTAACTGCTGACGCCGAAGCTGGCTGCAAAGATCAGAAAATCGCTGAACCCGATGGTCCCGTCGCCGTCCAGATCGAAGAGAGCGTCGAACCCTGCGTCGCCCTGGCTCAGCCCGAACATCGCCGCGGTTGGTGATTTCGTTCCAGGTGATGACCACCTCGCCATCGTCGCCAGTCCTCATGTGCCGGGTGCCGACGGGACCGCTTTGTCGATTAGATATCCGCCGTGACTGATACCGAACAATGCCAGCATGCCTTCTCCGACATCCGGCAGCGCATCGGCATTCGGCGTGGACAGAAGCAGGGAGCCGACCGCCACCCCGTACGAGAGCACAACGAGAACCGTGAAGAAGAACATCTGGATCTTCGCCAGGTTCAGGTGCGCGGCGTTGGAGACTTCCTCCCCGATGAACAGGTCGGACCACCGCGCGTCCTCGATGCTCTTCCTGGAAACGATGCGGCCCTCGACCCGGACGTGGGCGGCCAAACCCTCCCGCTGGCTGTCAAGGGCTTGCACCTGGTCATCAGGGCGCATCGCAAGACGGGGATCCTTCTTTGTATTCTTGAGGAGCGGCGATCCGACCAGGGACGTCGTGCTGATCCCCATGAGGATCCAAAGCGTGTGCGGCACCTCCACGTCAAGCGCAGTCAGTGCATCGGTCTGGGCTCTGGAAATCGTGATCGCCCCGTAGGATGAAAGCACCAGCACGGTCCAGACAAGCATCTGGAACCGCGACAGGCTGATCATGTTGCGTTCGTCGATGAAGGCCCCGCGCCAGACGCCAGTGACCCCGAGACCGGCGATCACGATGAAACCCACCAAGGCGAAGACGACGACGAGCCAGGAGGCGTAGAGGCTCCACGGCCGCCAGACCGCCATCCAGGTGAAAAACGCCAGGATCAGTGCAAGGGCTGCGGTATGCCACCACTTCCACCGCTGACCGGGGAGGCCGGTCTGCGATTGCCGTGGCGGAAGGGTGTGCGAGGGCACAGACGGATCAGGCATCTCGGACGATCTCCTCGTCGGTTACGGGTCCGGCGCCGCGATGATCAACCACCGAGGCGAAAGACCGAAGTTTCCGCCGCCAGATCCACTGTATTCGGATCTCCAGCACCCGCGCTCCCTTTTCGAGTATTCCTGAATGGAACCATTCCGGACCCGGCGAGTGGCTTTCGCTATCAACATCGCTATAATTCCCCACAGATCCATCACGGACGAACAGGCTTTTTGCGCCTGCAACGTCGCCCTTGAACTTTCTCAACATAAGCTAACACGTCGATGCGTGACGCTGCTGTGGAATTTCGAACTGTATCAGTGATCCATGAGTGATATTTCGCCAGGCGGGGATGCTTGTGGAACGGGTGGGGCAATGCGGCAGTTTCCGTTTCCGGGGGGCTGAAGACTCGAGAACCGGGAGCCGGGAGCCGTGCCACAGGCGCGGCGGCGAGACGTAACGCGAGACGCAAGTAACGTCAGTGAAAAAGCAGTTGTGCAAACGCGGTCGCTATGGTTAAGATACTTTCTGGCAAGCGACGCCTGGTAAACGCACTGTTAAAGTGGAATCTTTCGAGGCGCAAAAAAGCCGCGTCACGATCCG
Organism: Gemmatimonadota bacterium; assembly: GCA_028877215.1. Lineage (GTDB taxonomy): Bacteria > Latescibacterota > UBA2968 > UBA2968 > JAAXHE01. The sequence goes on from JAPPFJ010000035.1 coordinate 321,347, forward strand.
GCAAACGAATACAGGGGAACCATGACCAGGCAAAGACTCCCCATCGGCATTCAGACCTTCCGCGAGATCCGGGAGCACAACTGTTACTACGTTGACAAGACCGCGTACATCCGGCGGTTGCTCAACGAGGGCAAGCACTATTTCCTGTCGCGGCCGCGGCGCTTTGGCAAGAGCCTGTTTCTGGACACCTTGAAAGAACTGTTTGAGGGCAACGAGCCACTCTTTGAGGGGTTGTACATCCACGACCACTGGGATTGGCAAGTGCGCCATCCCGTCCTGCGACTCAGTTTCGGCAGCGGCAACTTTAATGAGCCTGAGATCTTGCACAAAGAGGTCATGGCACAACTGGACGCCATTGAAGAAGAAACAGGCGTCGATAGCCACTACGACAATGCGTCGGCCCGTCTTCGTCATATTATCCGGATGCTGCATCGCCGGATTGGACAACCCGTCGTGGTGCTGATTGACGAATACGACAAGCCGATCCTGGACGCGCTGGAAGTCCCGGATATCGCCCGCGCCAACCGCGACTACCTGCGCGGCCTTTACGCCACCATCAAAGACTGCGACGCGCACGTCCGCTTCACCTTCCTCACCGGCGTCAGCAAATTCTCCAAAGTGCGCCTCTTCTCCGGACTCAACAACCTCACCGATATCACCATTGAACCGCGCTATTCCGCCGTTTGCGGATACACTGAAGCAGACCTCGACGCCGTATTCGCGCCGGAGCTGCCCGGCCTGGACAGAGAGGAAATCCGTGACTGGTACTACGGGTACAGCTGGCTGGGCGATGAAAGGGTGTACAACCCCTTCGACGTCCTCCTGCTCTTCCACAAGCGTCGCTTCGGCGCGTACTGGTTCGAGACCGGCACGCCGACCTTCCTCATCGAAACCCTGTTCAAACGCCGCGTCAGTTCCCTCGAACTGGACAACATGATTGGCGACGATGAGCTGTTATCCACCTTCGACGTCGATGATATCGCAACCGAGGCCCTGCTCTTCCAGACCGGATACCTCACCATCACCGAACAGGAAGACCTCGGCGGCACGACACTCTACCGGCTGGGTTATCCCAATCGTGAAGTGCGCCAGAGCCTCAACGAGAGCCTGTTGCGCTATCTGGTTAAGGACTCAACCCGCCTGATGGCGAACACCGTGCGTCTGTATCGCCTGCTGGAAGCCAACGACTTTGCCGGGCTGGAGACCCAATTCCACGCGTTCTTTGCCGGCATCCCCTACGAGTGGTACACCAACAACGACGTCGCCCGCTTTGAAGGCTTCTACGCCAGCGTCTTCTACTCCTATTTCGCGGGACTGGGGCTGAATATCACCGTGGAAGACACCAGCAGCCATGGTCGCGTCGATATGGCCGTGCACTTCAACGATAACGTCTATCTGTTCGAGTTCAAAGTGGTCGAGATGGCGTCTGAAGGCGCGGCAATGGCGCAATTGCAGGAAAGGCGTTACGCGGACAAATATCGCGGCCTGGGCCAGCCGATTCACCTGATCGCCGTCGAATTCAGCAAGAACGCGCGTAATATCACGGCTTTCGAGGTCGCACGCGCATAAACGACCCGCCAGATCATTAGCATACAGGTCCAGACGCCATCCCCCGCGTACCTATTTCAGCAACACCATCCGTTTTACAGCGGAGAAACCGCCCGCCTGGATCCTGTACAGATAAACGCCGCTGGCAACGCGTCGGCCCACGGCATCTGTCCCGTACCACGTGACCGTGAACGAGCCCGCTTCCTTCCGTTCGTTCACCAGCACCCGCACCTCCTGCCCCAGTACGCTGTATATCGCCAGTCGCACGTCCCCCGCCTCGGGAAGCTGATACCCGATCACCGTCGACGGATTGAACGGGTTCGGCATATTCTGTCTTCCGCTACCCGGAGGTCGGGCACTTCGTCAGGTGGGATGAGTCCGGCCAGGTACAATTCGATAGGGCTGTAGGGCTGGATGTTGATCGCAACTCCCGCGACAGAAAAATGTACGGCGGTGTACCGCCCGCCGCCATGATCCATCCAATCGGCGATGTCAAATCCCCCGATATTCCCGTTTCCGCTGCTGGATCCCCAACGACTGCCATAGGTTGACGGTACAATGAAGTTTGTCCATCGATGCATCAACTCGTGTAATGTTGGGCCTTCGGACACAATGGACTGTCCGCGCTCTGAGATGGAATAGATGGAATTGCTCCCGAAATTGATCACCCCCTGGAGTTTCTCCGCCGACGCCCAGCTACTATCATTGGAGAAAACAGATATCCCGATGCCCTCGACGTCATTCTTATCTCAATCAAAAGCGGAGTCCTGCGTCAAGTGACAAGCGCTTAGTTCCGGGTGCTATATATAGTCTGCTGTTTCGGTACGGCACGGGAATATCAATCCAGTTCTCGGACTTTAGGACTGCGCCGACTAAAAGCCCGGCTAATCCTGAACCAGCCGCAATTGCTCCACTAACAAGTACAGTAGTGGTGTTATCAAGGTCGGGGATGTACTCGTGCGGCGTTTCTTCTTCCCAATTGGCGGCCAAATTTACAACTCCCACCACAACGCCTATCGCGCCACCAACGAGGAAGCCCTTTTTTGCATTGCTGCGCATCCCAAGACTACGTTCGAGTTTCTCGATTTTGGCAAGTGGAATTGATTGAATATTGTTGTACGGAAATCTGACTTTTAGCGATGATCGATCTACGCTGATAAAGGTTCCTATTGATATCTCATGCTGAGTTTTGATACGAACACGATCACCAGCGCTTTGCCCCATGGCGTGGCTTTGGGACAGCAACAAAGCAACTGCGAACACGAGAAATCTCATATTATCCTCCCTATTGGTTAGCTACTAGTTTGCTCAAGCAACATCTCTCTGGCGATAACAGCGATTACGCGCCGGACGCCTTCTGCCTCCCTTCCATTGTCAAATGCAACCCCCTCAACCCTGTCAATGACATTCTAACCTGGTGCGTACTTGCTTCCGATGTAGCTAAGACTAAGTTGCTGAATTCGATAAGAATTGAGTCCGTGTATCCTATCATTGAGTTCAGCAACAACGTCTTTTGCCAGTTCCTCCGCATCGACTTCTTTGGCCAACTTTTCTTCCAGTTCTGTCAACCGAAGTGGGCTATCGCGTGTGGTTTCAGGTGACAAGGCAAGGAATACTTCATTGATATTGTCCCGGATTTCTATCATAATCTGCTTGAAAGAATCACGGTCTCAATCAACTTGACCCGTCCACCTGATGATTTTCGCCAAAATCGCCAAGACGCCTATTGCCGCAATGACAATGGCGAGCGTCTCAATCCAATGAGCCAGGCTTACACCTCATCGTTTTTCTTGTCCATGTACCGCGACCGATGATTGGCTTTCACGTGCGTTCTCATGAGCACTTCGGCGACTTCCTCCGGGTCCCGATTGGTCTTCTCACGCATCTGCTATGTGACTGATCTCCCGCGTTTGCGCTTCGTTCTCGTTGCCCTGATGAGACCCCTTCTTTCGTGTGGATTTACTGGCTTCTCCGTGTGGGTGCGATAGGCAATCCTTTCTGCGCCTTCTCGTCAATCTCTTTGATCGTCTGTTCGATTGCGAGAAAACGCTTTGCAGTTGACGGGTAGGTTGAACCGCGCAGATCTATTGACTCCGGATGACTGTAGTGAGATGAGTGGATGGGCCGACGCTGCATCGGGCTGACTCCTATCACGTGCGAACCCTCGCGCATGTCGGCGCACGGCAATGCGCCGCGGATGGACAGACTTTGCGAAACAGGAGAATTGGACCTGACGCGATCTGGTGGACACCCATCTTTTCGCAACCACGATGAGAGGCAAGGAGATCCGCTTGACAGACGGAATCGATATCGCTATCATTCCCCACAGATCCATCACGGGCGAACAGGCTTTTTTCGCCTGCAACACCGCCCTTGAACTTTCTCAACGTAAGCTAACACGTTGATGCGTGACGTTGCTGTTGTATTTCAAGCTGTATCAGTGATCTATGAGTGATATTTCGCCAGGCGGGGACGTTTGTGGAACGGGAGGGGCGACGCGGCAGTTCTCGTTTCCGATGGGCTGAAGACTCGAGAGGCGGGAGCCGCGCCACTTGTCGTGGGAGACGAGGATGAATCCGGCAAGAGACTATAAACGAGAGGTTGAACACCTGCAAAAGCGCCTGACCCGCCTGGGAAAGGCGTTCTTGCGTATCAACGAAAGCCTCGACTACACGGCGGTATTGCGGGGTGTTCTGGACAGCGCCCGGTCATTGACCGACGCCAGGTACGGGATGATGACGCTGTTGGAAGCCGAGGGGCGGGTACGGCAGTGCCTTGTGTCCGGACTGTCACCCGATCACGGCGAAGGTAGATATAGCGAGCCCGAGAACGACGTCCTGTTGGAACACTTCAATTCAATTGTGGAACCCCTGCGGTCGCAGGACATCAACAGCGACGTTCGGCGTTTGGGTTTGCCCGAGTTCCGTCCTCCAATGCCGCCTGGTCCCGGATTGACGTTTCTTGCGGCGCCGGTCCGCTACCGTGACGAGAGAGTGGGGACTTGCATGCTGTTCGAGAAGGACGGAGGCGCGGCCTTCACCGCTGAAGACGAAGAGGCGCTGATGATGTTCGCGTCCCAGGCGGCGTTGGCGATCACCAACGCACGGCGATACGGTGAAGAGGAGCGGGCGAAGGCTGATCTGGAAGCGTTGATCAAGACCTCGCCGGTGAGTGTCCTGGTCTTCAACGCCAGGACCGGAGAGATTATCTCGTCCAACCGGGAGTCGGTAAGGCTTATGCACGTCCTGCGGATAGAGTGTCGTACCCTTGAAGATATTCTCAACCAGGTCAGGGTCCGCTACGCCGACGGACGTGAGCTTTCTTCCGCGGCGTTGTCCGTGAGCAAGTTGCTAAGCAGCGCCGAGACGTTACGGGCCGAGGAAGTCATCATCGAAGGTCCGGACGGGGACAGGGTCACGGCATTGCTCAACGTGACTCCGATTCGATCGGATGACGGTGGCGTGGCATCTCTTATCGTGACGTCGCAGGACATGACTCACCTGGAGGAACTAGAACGGCAGCGGTCCGATTTCCTTGCCATCGTAAGCCACGAACTGAGGGCGCCCCTGGCCGCCATCAAGGGCTCGGCAGCGACCGTGCTTGGCGACAGTCTTGCTCTGGGCAAGTCCGAGATGCTCCAGTTTTTCCGCATCATCAATCAACATGCCGATCAGATGAACGGACTGGTCAACGACCTGCTGGACGTTGCGCGCATCAGGACGGGTACCCTTCAGGTCAATAGCGAACCCCTGCCGGTTACCCGACTGGTGGACAGAGCCAGGAGCATGTTCGATAGCGGCGGGGGCAGGAAAAATGTCCGGATCGAGTTGGATCCTGAGCTCCCGCCGGTGAACGCGGACGGGAGGCGCATAAGCCAGGTTATGGTGAACCTGCTGTCTAACGCGGATCAAAACTCGCCTGAACACTCACCCCTGAGGATTTCGGCTTCCCTGGACGGGGCCCACGTGGCGTTCTGCGTGGAGGACAAAGGACGTGGAATTTCCGCACAGCGCCTGCCGCACATCTTTAGAAAAATCGCCCGGCACGACGGCGAGGAGGGCCCGGCAAGGATGAAGGATCGGGATGGGGCCTGTCCATCTGCAAGGGGATCGTAGAAGCCCACGGCGGCCGTATTTGGGTCGAAAGCGACGGCGTGGGTCAGGGTACCCGCGTCACGTTTACCATACCCATCGCTGAGAACGCGGGAGATTTTCCCCATGCCCTATCGAAATTGGACACCATGGTTGAACGCCCCAGGCGGCGCGGTCAAACCCCCATCCTGGTCGTGGACGACGACCCGCAGACGTTGCGGAGCGTACGGGAAGCCCTTACGAAAACCGGCTTCGTGCCGGTGACCACGGGCGACCCTGACGAAGTACCCGGGCTTCTGGAACAACACCGTCCCCAGCTGGTGTTGCTCGATCTGGTCCTGCCGGGGACGGACGGTATTGAGATGATGCGGACGCTCTTCAAGAACGCAGACATACCGGTCGTGTTTCTTTCGGCATACGCTCACGAAGAAGCGATCGACCAGGCGTTGGCGGCGGGCGCCGCGGACTACGTGGTCAAGCCCTTTTCTCCCACGGAACTGGTGTCCAGAATCCGGGTGGCGCTGCGTAAGGCGACGGTGACCGTTCAGAATCTGCAGAAGACGCCCTTTGTTCTGGACGAATTGACCATTGACTACGCGAGGCGCCGGGTGACCATCGGTGGACGCGACGTGAGATTGACCGTGATCGAGTATCGGCTGCTGGTCGAACTTTCAGTGAACGCCGGCGCGATATTGACTCACGACCATCTGTTGCAAACGGTCTGGCGCAAGAAAGGCGGCGACACGAGGCCCCTGCGCTCGGTAATAAAGTCCCTGCGGAACAAGTTGGGTGACGAGGCAGGCAACCCCTGCTACATATTCAACCAGCCGCGCGTCGGCTATCGATTGGGGACAAACGTGTAGAGGGTCTATAAACCCGACCGTGTCCGTGGTCCATGGATGGCCAACGTAACATACAACCCCTGGGCCAATCACCCAGGGGTTGTGTTGTTTGTGGATCTCGTCGGACGCCTCACGCATAGTACCTATGAGTCGTCTTCGGTATCCCGTGTTGTTTTCGTGGATTGATACAGTCGTGCTTTTCACATAAGAGACCGGGACGGTCCGGCTTATAACATTTGTCTCGACACCGATGGAATACGCTGGCCAACGTGTCGGCGTAACTGAGGTCAACACAGATAACCCGGAGCATGTAGCGGCAGCAGTACCACTTAAAGGGACTAGCCATTTGATGCCTCCTTGTGGAAAAGGGTTCCTGGGTCATTCGTACTTTAAACCGATTCACGCAATTTGTCAATCCCCGTACCCGGCGCCAATTCAATTTTCGGCGAAAATTCACTCATACATCACTGATACAGATCGCAAAACCACAGCAACGTCACGCATTGGCGTGTTATTTTATGCTGAGAAAAGACCATGGCCACGTAGTGCGCATAAAGAGCCTGATTACACGTTATGGATCTGTGGAAGAATATGGGGATCATTTGCTTGTCGACCTCGTTTGAAGAGGATCGTATAAGAACCCTGTGACCTGCGATACGGACTGAACCATCTCAGGCGCGTTTCTGAAACCGTGAAGGGAATTACATGCCAACAAAGGGCGGCTCCAAAAGCGTCCCCCACGATAACGACCGGTGTAGAGGGGATGGGTCCACGCGGAAACAGCGCCGGTGTCTAAAATGTGACGAGATGTTCGACTCTGAAGGGCCATGGAACCGTATTTGCGGAAACTGCAATGTACCGCCACGCACCAAATACGAACAGTGGGCCGAAGGCCACGCTGCCGACGTCCCAAATCTATGATCACGCGCTTTTTTTGCGCGTTCTTCCGGATCGTCAGGTATATAGGCCTCTCCCTCACACCAACGCAAGACACTTCGGACGATGCGTCTTGCCCTCCCCAGCCGAACCTTGCACAGTCTCCGGTTTACTCCATTGAAGAATTGGTAGAACGGTGGGCGCAAGGGTAAGGCTGTCATTAAAATTTGGCGAGCCGAGTCGGATTGCTCCGTGGAGGGTCAGGTAGTGACTACCCCGACTAATCGAATCGCGTGTGGTGTCGTCGTACGCATTTTGATCTCGAACCCTGCTAAGGTGGCTCCATGTTGCCCATCATGTGTGGCCTGATTATGGCGATCCGTGACACGATCCACAACATCTGACTATATCTCCACTAGAACCCCTGGGCAATTGGGCCAGGGGCTTAGTTTTACCTGCCGATCCAGAAAGGCAGGCCGCAGTTTCTCCACAAGGGTCAAGTGTTTCCGGTTCCTGATTTGCAATATCGTGGATGACTCTGTGACGTTAAGGTATGACCAGGTGCCGCCTTGACTTGATTGGAGTTATATCGGCGACAATTGCCTGGATCTGTCTGGAACAAAAACGCGAATTGCCTCAATTCGAAAAATGCAGCATGACAACACCGCGGGCGAAAACATCACACGAAACGCCTGAGCTAATCATCGAACCGGCATGAAAGCAAGCACTATGACGAATTCAAGGCCGAAGATCCTGATTGAAGAACACGACCAGTCCTTCGTCAGACATTTGGAAACATGCCTGACGAAATCGGGATTCACGGTACCTTCCGTGGTTTCAGGCGCTGCCGAGGCCATAGACTTCGGCGCGGAATTGCGTCGCGACCCGGGCCTTGTCTACCCGGGCGTTCACGAAGGCCTGACAGACCAGGACGTCGGCGACCTGTTTAACCGCCTGTTCCACAAGCCCGTCGTGAACCTGATCGACGTTGCGGCGGACGACCAAATTGAACGGTCGCAGGCAACTGACCCGAACGGCTACGTCTCTTGTCCCATTGAAGATCGCCAGCTCGATTTAAACATCGCGACCGCACTGTGCGAGAACCTGATTCCGGAGATGCTTGCACCTGAAGATCAGACTTCCGACGAAACCGAGTTACTCATACGCAACAGCCTGAAGCCAGATTGGGTCCAGGTGAGTATAAGCGCCACACCCCTGTTGGATAAGGGGTGGACTCCCAGGGGAGGAATGGCGCGCATACGGGACGTCACCCGTTTGAAGCAAGCGCAATCCAGGTTGGAACGAGCGGTCGCCACGCTGCAGGAACAGGCTCAACTGATGGAGACCATTCTCAACAGCAGCAGTGACGGTATCATCGTTGCGGATACCGCCGGGGAATTCCTCTATGTAAATCCGGGAGCCCGGCAGATCGTCGGCATGGACATCAAGGACGGGTTTCAAGATGACTGTGCCGAAAGCCATGGTACGTATTATCCTGACCGAGAGACACCTATGAAAACGGAGGACCTGCCGCTAATGCGTGCCGTACTCCGCGGCGAATCCACGGATGGGGAGGATGTGTACGTACGAAACAGGAATAGGCCGGGAGGCGTCCACATCCGGATGAGCGGACGGCCCCTTCTCGACAAAATGGGAGAAATCAGGGGCGGCGTGGTTATCTTCCGGGACGTGACTGAGCGAGCGGTGGCCGAGGAGGCATTGTCGCGGGCGTTCGACCAGGGGCGTTTGGAGATGGTCGACACCATTCTTCACAACATAGGCAACGCAGTGAACAGTGTCACGACGGGAATAGAGACCGTCCGCCGCAAACTGACGAATGACCAGGCCGGTCGTCGCCTGTTGGCGCTTGCCACCGCGATCGATTCGCATCGGAACGACTGGATCGACTATATCGCAAACGACCCTCAGGGACGGAAGGTGATGCCGTTCATTGTCAAGCTTGCTGAAGACTTCGGCAGAAGAAATGACGAACTGATGAATACTGTCGTCCGTGTCAGGGATCGCGCAAATCACATTGCGGATATCATTCGCACCCGGCGAACCCTCGACCCGCCCAATATGGATCGTAAGCATATTGACCTCTACGATGCTCTTTCTGGCGCGTTGCGGGTATTGAGAGACTCCCTCAACGATAGGGGGATCCGAACCGACGTCGAATGCAAGAACGCGCCTCAACAGATCTGCGTCAGGGAGAGTCAGTTTCACCAAATGCTTGTCAATCTGGTGAAGAATTCAATTGAAGCCATCGATGAACTCGCCACGCTGCACGGACTCCTCGAAACGCCCCATATCCGGGTTGTAGCCAATACTTTGAATGAGCATTTCGTTCTTGAAATCATCGATAACGGCATCGGCATTCAGAACAAAGACACCCGCGTACTCTTTACTCCCGGTTATACGACGAAAAAATTCGGCAGCGGGCTCGGCCTCCATTCCGCGGCTAACTTCGTCATTGCTTCGGGTGGAAGAATTGAACCGGTAAGTGCGGGCTCAGGCATGGGAACAACTATGCGCGTAACGTGGCCGCTTCCCGCGGTAGCCTCTCGGGTAGACGCGGAGAGCGGCTGACAATGAGTCTCGCCGGATCGTTTCATTTTGATGACACGTAGCGAGGAAGACTCGGAGAGGAAAACCTGGATATGGCGATGCAAAAAGCGACTTCGGTCGCGTCTTGCAACACTTCCGCGATACCTTTGGCGGGATTATCTCGAAAACTACATATAAACAGTCATTTATGAATCCTCAGTCAAGCTTCGACGCGACCGCTCCTGGAATCTGCGGCGGCGCAAAATGCAACACACGTAGAACCCATCACCATGTTCGTATTTTTCTAAACCAATAATATACAATAACATAATCGTCTTGGATGATTATTGGCATAATTCATGCTATAAACGGTGAAGGGCAGGACGACACATGAATGCACCATTCACAGACATACTGCCAGCCGGACCGATTCGAAGGTGGTCGATGGAATCCTTAAATCAGGGAAACAACCGCGTTCTGATCGTGGATGATCAGCCCGAAATCCACGACGACTTCACGGAAATGCTCTGTTCCGGCATCACGAGCACGCCGGATGACGAACTGGCGGCTGCGTTCGTACGCGAACAGGAAGGAGACTATCTCCCGGAATTCGAGTTGCTGCACGCAAGCAACGGGGAGGAAGCCTGCGAGATTATACGGGGAGGAAGGGAATCGAACCGTCCGATCGCCGTGGCGTATATCGATATCCGAATGCCCCCCGGCATCGATGGTATAGAAACGGTCCGCAGAGTGAGAGAGTTCGACCGCGACATCGAAATCGTGATTATGACTGCTTACACCGACAGATCGCTGCCCGAAATCGTCTCCGACATGGAGTTGCTGCACAAACTGCTCTATATTCGAAAGCCCTTTACGCACGAGGAAATACAACAGATTACTCTCTCATTGGTCGGAAAGTGGAACGTCGAACAGGAGTTGGTGGAACACAGACGCCAACTCACAGTCAGCCACGGAAGACTGAAGGCCTTGTTGAACGCAACCGGCGATGCCATTGCCATGCACGACGTCACCGGGCGACTGGCATTCGCCAACGAGATGTATCTGAATCTGCTCGGTCTTGATGAGACCGATCTGGAAACACTCCCGCCGGGTGATCTTACCGCGAGATTCGCGGAACGGTTCCGGGAGCCCGACCTGAGCCGCATTGAGGCCAGGTTTCTTTCCGATGGCGGAGACGTGGTGGAAACGACCGGAGCGGGCGGGTTGCCGAAGCAACGTCTGTTTTATCGCTCAGCCGCACCGGTAAGCGATGGACAAGGAAACGTGATCGGCAGCCTTACGCTTTATCGCGACGTGTCAAGGGAGATCGACGCCGAGCAGATGAAGGCGGAGGTCAGGCGTCTGCGCACCGAATTGGAGACGACCTTTTCCTTTGCGGGAATGGTTGGCGCGAGCAGAGGCATGCAGCGTGTGTACGCACTGATGAAACAGGCCGCGGAAAGCGACATTACGGTGCTGATCCGGGGCGAGAGCGGCACCGGCAAAGAGCTTGTTTCAAGGTCGTTTCACTTCAACAGTTCGCGAAGAGAAGGTCCGTTCGTGGCGCTCGATTGTGCGACCATACCCGAGACACTCATCGAGAGCGAGCTATTCGGACATGAAAAAGGAGCCTTCACGGGCGCAACAACGCGGAGAGTCGGCGCATTCGAGCGTGCAGACCGGGGTACAATTCTCATAGACGAAATAGGCGACCTCCCTTATGCCCTGCAGGGAACACTACTGCGTGTGCTGCAGGAGCGGGAAATCCAGCGGATCGGAGGGAAAGCCCCGATATCCGTCGACATCCGGGTGATAACGGCCACCAATAAGGATCTGGAGCACGCGGTACGGAAGGGCGAGTTCCGCGAAGATCTGTTCTATCGGATCGCAGCCTTCCCGATCTCGATTCCGCCACTCCGAGAGCGGCGGGAGGATATTCCCCTGCTTGCTGAACACTTCATCGGGAAGTACGCCGAACGGCTGAACAAGAACATTAGAGGCATCTCCACCGCTGCGATGCGCCTGTTGCTGCAGTATGAATGGCCGGGTAACGTTCGCGAACTGGAAAACGCCATCGAGCGCGCCGTGCTTCTGGAAACGGAAACTGTAGTCCAGGCCGGCAACCTTCCGCCTCGACTGTCGCCTGCGATTGCAACCGGACAGGAACCAGCCGATTCTACGCCGGTCCTCTCACTCAAGGAGGTTGAAAGGCAGGCCCTGTACGTGGCCCTCGAAGCCGCCGGCGACAACATCACGCGCGCCGCGAACGCGCTGGGCATTCACCGGGCGACTTTACACCGCAAACTGAAGAAATACAACATGGACAGAGACTGAAACGCATACGGCATACGGGCTGAGAGTCCGCGAGACCGTCGACCGAGGACATCCGGCATCGACTTCACACTGAACGTGGGCTTCTCCCCTCTCAGCCCGGCGTTCAGTACGACCCGCCGCTTCACCGGTTGCCCAGCGCATTCTGCGGCGCCATTGCCAAGCGGCACCGGACACAACGACGTTGATGACATTTGCGTTAAATCAGTAACGGGAGTGTCGCGAATTGCGACACTCCCGTTACTGATTATCTACAGGTCGATCCTACGACTTCCTCGCCACAAAGAACATTCTGCCCGACTCACGCGCACCCTCCAGGATCGGGTCATCTTCATCATAGGTCTGAATCCGCTCGAATCCGGCGTTTCGGAGCCGCTCGGTGATGTCCGGCTCGGAATACCAACGCTGAAGAAGCGAAACGTCCTTCCGCTTCCATCCCGTCCCCTCCGACTCGAACACGGTCAGGTCCATCCTGCCGATCCTCTCTTCCTCATCCCTCGACGATCGCGCCACGCATACCAGATCATCCTCGACGATTCCAAAACTACCGCGCCATCGCTGCAGGTAGCCCTCTTCCATGTTGAGGTCGAATTCGAACGGGCCGCCGGCTTCGAGGATGGCATGGACGTTTCGAAATACCCGTTCCAGGTCGTCCAGGCTCATCACGTGGTTCAGGCTGTCGAAGGTCGAAAACACAGCAGAAAAACGGCGGTCGAGAGAAAGCTTCCTGGCGTCCTGCACGAGGAATTCAGCGCCCGGCGCGTTTTTCCGCGCGATCTCGATCATCCCTTCGGACCCATCCACGCCCGTAACGTCATATCCCTTTTCTGACAGCACGGCCGCAAGTTGCCCCGTACCGCAGCAGAGATCCAGAACGGCACAGCCGGGCGGATGATCCCGCAGCCCGAGGCGATCCAGAACTGCATAAATCCGGTCAGCAAAATAACCCCAATGCCTGTTGTAGACGACGGCAATGGGGTCATACGCGTCAAATCGTTCCATAAGGGATTCCCTTCCCGTCAACGCAGGTCATGCCTATATGAAGACCGCGGGAGAGACGCCGAATCGTCCTGACAGCGCGGACAAACGGGTAGGCAGTCTCGTCGTTGTTGGTTTCGCATCACGCCTCAATTGGCGTCAGGCGAAACACCCGGGCGACTTGTGACGCGCGCTCCAGATCGCCACTCTCCAGAGCCTCGCGAACGCCATCCAGCTTATCCGCGTCTTTCACCGAAAGGTACGGAGGCCACCCCGCGTCACCATCGATCAACTCCACCTCGACTTCGGCAGCATATTCTCTGACGCGAACCAGTTTCCTGGTTGTCATAGCGGTGATGTTCTCCTCTCAACGAATCGCTAATCCGGATTCAGTATGCTAGACGCTCCCACGTATCAAGTGTTGTGGGTAGACCTGCAGGCTGTCCATTGGGCTTTCGTTTTGGCATATATCAGTAGGAATCAATATATCTCTTCCGATCCCGAAACCCACCCCATTTCCGATGGGCTTTCCGGAGTTCCACGTCGATCGTGTGAAAGGTACTTTCTGTGACTTTCTTCGACGCCTTGACCATTTCATCGCCGCTGGAGTCGTACGCGAGACATGCAAAGACCTCGGCACCGTCATCTGAAGCCCCGGCTGTCGAATGAAAGGCTGCAACCAGCGGAGCCTGTAACCAGAACGACGCGGATTGACCAGCCTTGTGCAGGACGGACCGATTGTACGGCGTCCAGGTATATTGATCCGTCGGGGCCAATACAAGCTCCGGCTCATTCTGCCCAGCCGCCAGCACCGTTTCCGGCAGCATCCAGTCCGCACAGGCCAGAACTACGACGCGACAGCCACGAAATGGAACCGATCGAATCTCTTTTCCCGACGAAAAAACATACGGGCGGGTGGGGTTTCCCGCGAAGACTTTCCGTTGGATTCCACAAAGCACTCCATCGGAAGAAAGGCAGTGTGTCAGATAGAGGCCGCCGGCTTCCGATTCAACAAAGCCCGCGCAAACCGCAGTGGAAAAGTCCCTTGTCAGCCGGTTGACCTTTCGCAACAATTCAGACGTATCCGCAATGCCACCGGACCTGGCATTCTGCGCGTCAAGACCGGTCAGGACCGTTTCTCCGAACACGAAGAGATCTATATCGTCATTCGCGTTTTCATCGAGCACACGCTCGACCGTTTCGAAATTTCGCGAAAGGGCATTTGCTGCGACCGGGATGGACGCCAGGCCGATCCTGAACGCGGACATGCTTCCTTTCTCTCCAATTGACTCCGCATTATGGTGAGTACTGTAAGCGGCAGTTTCAGAGATAGCCGATTCAACAGCGCGGCACAGCCTAAATCGTGCATGGTGGGCCGAGACGGCCTCATCACGACTAATCTGCGTCGTGGAGACGCTCCAGATCGGATACCGCGGCGCCCAGGAAGTCCGGCGTCCGGGGGTGGAGGAGGCGGCCGCAGTCCCAGAAGAATCTGATCCCGCGGGCGTTTTTCACAACTGCCAGCAGCTTTCCCTCTTCAGGCGATAACGGCGCGAGAGGTTCTCCTATGACGGCCTGATAGGAAGAGCGAAACGCGTCTACGTATCCAGGCTCATAGCAATCCGAGTCTGGCTTGGCGAGGGATTCCCCTTCAACCTGTTGCAAATCAAGGGCCGGCGTTCCCCATCCGGCCGACTGGAAGTCGTGGACGTTGGCGATCCGAAGGGAACCGTTGTTCTCCACGAGTACGTTGTGCAGTCCCGGTTCTCCCCACAAAAAGACATTACGGCCGGTTAACCTCACCTCAGGCGCGGGTTTCAGGACGGTCAGCAACCTGTCCCACAGCTCAGGCAGCGTCGCCTCAATCGAAGAAACCAACGCCGCGTCGCCAAACAAGGCGTCCCGGACGGTGAAATTCCACGATGCCAGGTCTCTCGTACTCTCCGTCCGAAGCACTTCCGGACATGTGAGACTGTGCACGCGCGCCAGGGTCTCGCCAAGGAAGGCGCCCAGCCGCAGTTGCATCGATCGGGACGCACCCCGGTAGAAGCCGATGCCCGGCTCACCCGGTTCGCAGGGAATCAGGAGACATTCGAAAGGAAGCGGTTCCCCGCCGCCGTCGTATAGCAGAGACTCCGAAACGGGGACGCCATCGACGGCCTGCAGCGCCCGCGTGGCGATGTACTCGGTCTTCAGACTGAAGCCACGGGACTGCCGGAACTGGATCTTCAGGAAAATCCGTCCATGGGACCGGGTCTCCACGTCGAGCGTCAGATTTATAAAATTGCCTTCCAGGCGCTGAATGGACCCGGACACACTGAAACCATGTTTCTGCAGAAGTGCGTCGATCTGAGCGCGGGAGACGTCAGGTTTATCGTCGGATAGAGCCCGGATATCCTCCATGCTGGCCAGTCGTGTTTCCATTAGCTGCGATCCCTGTGAATCGTCCCGCCCGATTCAAACTCGATGATTCCATCCATTTAAGTATCCCGCCGCATCAGGGAATAGCTCTGCGCGGTGGGGCCGATGTCTGGTTGCGTCGCCAGAAAGAGCGCCATCGGCACCACGTCTTCTGGTGATTTGAACCACTCGCCTTCGAAGTGGAGTTTCGAGACGATATCCGTTCGTACCGGACCAGGGATCAATTCGTTTACGCTGATGTTGTGCTGCCGGAGTTCCTGCGCGAGAACGCGCGTCAACATCCAGAGACCGGCTTTCGAACAGCAGTAGGCCGAACTCTCAGCTAATCCGTTGTGGCCCATGCCGGATCCAATGGTGATGATCTTCCCGCCGCCCCGCCGCTTCATCGCCGGAATCGCCGCCCTGGCGCAATAGTACCCACCAAGCAGATTCGTGCGAATCGTCTCATCCCAGGCAGCGGGATCGCCGCTCTCAACGGGTCCCCGGTCGAGGTTCACACCTGCATTGAGGACGGCAATGTCAATTCCGCAGAGTTCCGCTTCCGCGAATTCGAAAAGCCCGTGTACCGCATCCTGTTGCCTCACGTCCGCCTGGAACGAGACCGCGGTCCCGCCCTCTCCGCGAATTTCCCGCACGGTTTCCTGAATCTCGGATTCGGACCTCGCCGAGCAGCAGACCGATGCGCCCGCCCGCGCGTAGCCCAGCGAGATCGCACGGCCGATGCCGCGACCCGCGCCGGTTATGACAGCGACCTTACCTGCGAGTGAATTGCTTTCCTGTTCGCCCATTAAGTGTACTCCCTCCACGTAGAACTTTCGGGCGTGCTGTTCGTCGATTGCGTTGCCCGCACTTAATTTATCAAATCCAGCCTTCTGACGCGTGGTCATTGCCTGTGCTGAGCTTGTCGAAGCAAGCATGCCTGCATTGAGCTTGTCGAAATGTCGAAATGCCCGCGTGTGGCTACCCATTACTTCAGCCTTCGCCGACCCTTCGACAGGCTCATGGACCACA
The DNA here is from genome assembly GCA_028877215.1 of Gemmatimonadota bacterium. GTDB lineage: Bacteria > Latescibacterota > UBA2968 > UBA2968 > JAAXHE01. The sequence continues at coordinate 337,992 of JAPPFJ010000035.1, forward strand.
AACTCAGGAAGCGCCTCGGGACGGGTATCAGGCCGCTGGCTCGGTACCGTGCGGAACCCGGTTCACGTCCGGTTTCTTTCCGCCTCCCATTCGCATCGCAACAGTCCGCAACACACCGTGTTCCTGAATTCCCCTCGCACGTATTGATCCTGGCGCAGGAAGCCCTCGCGGGCCATGCCAAGCTTCTCCATGATCCGGAGGGAGCCGACGTTCCGCTCGTCGGTCGTCGCCTGGATACGATTGAGATCGGGACAGGCGGTAAACGACGCGTCGATAACGGCGCCGGCCGCTTCCGTGGCCAACCCCTTCCCCCAAAGGCGCCTGGCAATGCTATAGCCGATTGTACCGACGCGATTCCTGATGTCAAATCCGATATCAACGCCGCCAATGGCGGATCCGGCGTATTCGATCGCCCAGGACGCACGATTCTTGTGGTCCTGCGACAGTTTGCCGGCCAGGAACTCCTCCGCGTCGGCTCTCGTGTAGGGTTGGGGAACCGGGCCAAGATAACGCGCCCATTCCGGATCGGACGCGTACGACAGAACGTCTTCAACGTCGTCGAGACTGTATGGTCTGAGTATCAACCGTTCTGTTTCAATGACATCCGGCAGCATGTCAAAACCTCGATTGGTCCGTCACGAATACGGGTACGACCGCCAGGAACAGCCGCCACACCCAGGGCAACCACAAGGGTTGCCCCTACGCGGGATTCGGAAACAACATAAGTGTCAGACTGATCACTCCCCAAATTGGGACTCGATGGCACGGACAATGCCGGGCACGTGCTCGTCGAAGCCGCGATTCAGGGCAAAGAAGAGGACGAAGAAGAGCTTTCGCTTCGACTGGTAATCCACCCTCGTCCAAAAATTCTCGCCAAGCGGCAACCGATAGGCCTGGGCCATATCCTTTGCGAACGGCTTCCCGAACCTTCGGTAGAATGTCGCAAAATCAGCCGCGGGATCACCAAGGCTGATGTCGCCGAAGTCAATTACCCCTGTGAGCCTGAATCCCGCCGCGTCAATCAGGACATTGCTGGTACCAAAGTCCGAATGGGTAACGACCGTTGGGTACGCCGCGGACGCGATTCCCGACAGCGCTCGACGAAAGTAGCCTTCGGCTTGCTTCCGGATATCGCACCGCAGACGCGGCGCGGCGGCCGGCCACAACTCCTCCCAGAAATCGCCGCCACCGAATGGCGCGGGATTGAGGTACCGATGCTCGAACGGTACGGCATGTAGACTGGATAGAAAATCGCCCAGAGACGCTGCGTGTGACGTCCTCTCACGCCTGCCCAGACTGCAGAAAACAGATTCGGAAAACTTATCACCCGCGATCTTTTCGTAGGCGATAAAATCGGCGCCCGAGTACCTTATGTCGGGGATCGGTAAGGGTGAATGTCCCTTGAACAGCGGCAGAAATGCCTGCTCAACGGCAAGCTGCGTATTCGATGGGTCCCGAACGAAACGAAATATCCATTTCCTGTTTACCTCCAGGACGATGTGCGTCCATCCCTCATCTATCCTGACGAGCGACTCGACCGGCTCATTCAAAACTTCACGGACCGTCAACTCACGGTTGTCCACTGGTTTTTCGAACGTATCTGCCATTGGCGTGTCATTCTCTTGTTTCTCGGACTAGCGACTCCGCCTCTCAATCGGTGACGCAAGAAGCAAGCGCATCTCTGAATACCTCCGCCGCAGTGGATATGACCTCTTGCCAAAGCCTGCGCCCTAACTCGGCACTCGCTTTGGACGCATCGCCGATGACGCCGTTATCCGAATATTTCGTGAAGTCGAGATCCGGATCATCCCAATCGACTTCTCGGGAACGGGACGAAGGGATGCTTTCGAGCCGTACCGTCCCCGGGCGCTTGTACAGGGCGATCGAGGTTGTGAAACTGTCGGCGTGGCCGCCTGGAACGCATGGATCGGCAACTTGACGCCAGATCTCATTGTATGGCAGGGAGGGAAGGCAAGCCATACGTCCCGGGTTGAACTTCGCATTGAACCGATCCACTGCCTCCTGAAGTCGATGCTCGCCACAGCCGCGCCAGACGACAATGGCTCGGAAGCCCTGCTCTGCCAGCGATTTCATGATGTGATAGGCGAAATCGTCGTGCAACGGGTGAGGGATGTTCACGTAGCCCGAGCCGAATCCCCGATGTTCGGGCGTGGGACCGAATGGCATGGCCGGCAGGACGATGGCCTTTACACCGTAGGCGCATGCCGCATGCTGCGCAGCCTCGATGGCAACGGTCTCAGCAAACCACGTATCGAAATCCACCGGCAGGTGCGGGCCCTGCTGTTCGGTGCATCCCGTGGGTACGATCGCCGCGCATCCGGCATCAACAAGGTCCCTGATCTCCAGGTACGTATGATCGGCGAATTTGTGGGATTTCATTTTGCACATGAGTGGTATTACGGGGAGCGATTCCTAGTCTACAACCTCCGCTGCAGCGGTAAGCTTGTCAAAGGGGTCATTGAGCCTACCAAAACGTGGTCACTGAGCTTGTCGAAGTGCCCGTGTTTCGGCATCCGTTCGACACCTCCTAACAACCCTTCGCCGGCCCTTCGACAGGCTCAGGGAACGGCTCAGGGCAAGGCGAAGGAACTCAGTTTCGGGAATACCCTACGGATTGCATTTTGCATTTTAGCCGACGAAAGACTGTCAACATTTGTTGGTCTCCTGTCAATAATCGTCGGCTTGCCCCTACACGGGGTGAAGGCGTATAAGTTGTGGATGGACTGCGATTCTAAGGTCCTGTAGTTTGCTTCCAAAGGTCCAGCGCATGCTGAAAGCCGATTTCGGGGCTGCTGAGGATCGGAATTGAGACTTCCGGGCACAGTTCCGCGGCTCCTGCCATCGAGGCCTGCGCCAGTACGATGACGTCTCCTTCGGACGCACGCTCCTTTAGCTTGCGGGCGATTTCACTGAAATACCCTTCGTTGTCGCCCTCCTCGAGCCTGCTCCACGCGTTGTCACATAGGACCTCGATCAGATCAATGCGCTTCTTGCGCGTATTTGCGACTTCAAGAATCAGATTTCGAGTTGGCGCAAGTGTACTTTCAAGAGCCGCGGCAACGATGATTCGCGACCCGATTTGGACGGCTTTCTCCGCCATCGGGCGATCGACCCGAACGACGACGCCTTCCGCTGTGGCGTTCGCCCCTTCCGCACTCGCTCCAATTGTCGAACAGGTGCAGAGCACCACGCGCGCCCCTTCTTCGATCGCGGCACCGATACGGCCCTGAATGCGTCCATTTAGATCCTGACCGATTCCCTTTTCGCGAGCCTCCGTTAAAAATCCCTCTTCAACAATATGTCTGACGGGCAATTCCGGATCGGCTTCCGCTACAAGCCGATCGAAGGTATCGATAAGCACTGGTGTCGTGTGAAGAAACGCAAGATGGGATTGCATTGGATGAATTCCTTTCATTGATTGATAACCTCTTGATGCGGAGAAATCCAGGGCAACCACAAGGGTTGCCCGTACACAAAATGAGGTATCCGCAGTTGGAAAGTGGGCATTCCTGACTCCTTTTTTTCACGGCGCCGATGCGGCGACGGTCAACCACGCCGGCAGACCCGCGCCCGGATTCACGCGCCAGTCCAGCAGCGAATCGTCCGTATCGGCCGCCCCATTGCCTCCCCGCCAGAATCCGGAATCCCGAGCCGGACTTTCGATGACTTTCATCAACACCAATCCTGCCTGCGCCAACGGATTGAGCAGGTCGGCGAGGGTCCAATGGTGCTCGTACGAATCCTCTTCGGACCTGTGGAAAGGGCCGGAATCCCAATAGGTTTTCGTCATTTCTAAAGGTGCGACCTGTTCCTTCCACGGGCGGGTGAATGGATGAACGTCGTAGAAGACGTATGCGCCTCCAGATTGCAGGATACGCGCGACCTCCGAGAATACGCCGTAGAGATCGGCGATCCACACGAAAAAGCCGTTCGTCGAACAGACGAGATCGAAGCTCGAATCGGACAGCGAATCGAGGCTGGCGGCATCGGAACGCACGAATTCTATTGACAGGCCCAGCGCATCCGCCCGGTCCGCCGCTAGTCTCAGTCGTTCCTCAGAGATGTCCGTTGACGTCACCCTGGCGCCCAGACTCGCAAGCGCATAGGCCGCCAGGTTGTCTCCGCTGCCGATCACACAGGCCCGTTTTCCGTCAAGCGTTCCCATCATTTCCCGGATCGTCTCGAGCGCCCCGCCTTCGAATGCCAACCCGGGTTCGAGTCGACACCTGCGCCAGAGGCCGTCGCGATTCAGGCGTTCCTCCCAATCCTCTGCCTTTTCGTCCCATCGCCGGCGGTTGGCTTCGTGTATTTCGTTCATGGATTGGACCCCGGGGAAACCCCTTCTGTGCGTCATTCCGAATCGTACAAAACGCAAAATACCTTGAAACGGGAGATCGGATGGTCTCCAATCAGGACCTGGGAAGAATCCGATTCAGCAATTCAGGATACCGTCGACGCAAATCCAGAAGCCTGGCGGCCGTTCCCACCGGCTTCACGCGGGCGGAACGGGGAATTCGCGTCTGCTCCCGGAGGATGGCCCCCTGCTGCTCGAGGTGTTGGATGGTGGAAGATTCCGTGGCGAGCTGATGGAAGAGACCCGACTCCAGGGTCACGATGCCCGAGAGGTCGCCCGGCGCCGCCCGCGCGGTGGCGTGGCCGGCGTACACCGCGACCACGGCGCCCGGGACAAAACCCGGATCGTTCCCTTCCCACAGGAACTGCACGCCATCCGGAACGCTACCCGGCGGAAGCGTCGATACGTTTCCGGCCGGGTCCAATGAAAAGGGTTTCGCAGAACGGTCGAACGCGACTCTGCAGCCGATTTCTTCCGTCGCCTCCCTCTGCAGCGCGTTCTCCAGGGACTCGCCTTCCTCAACCGTGCCGCCGATGCAACTCATGCCAATTTCGATAATCGCATCCGGTCCGCGCTTCCATTTCGCCTCTCTCTGGAGTTCGAAGAGAAAGCCGTTCCTCTCCGTGAGGACAATCGCAACGCCTATGATCATAAAGTCTGACATTCGACCAGGATTCGTATGTATTTGAGGACGTTAAATCGAATATTTGCAAATTGACAAAGGCGATTGAACTGCGGATGACCAGGATACACCAGGTTATTGGACGCGAACTGAAAAAACGTCCTTTTGGACGACTATTGCGCCCCATTTCAGGGGTTTTCGTCACGTCGCCGCGTTGCGGTTTCTTTCGAACTGGGGTTAATTGTCGGCCGATTCTGCCCGCCGAGTTGACGCCAGGTCTGGCGATGGGTGAATCGCTTACAGCTGTCCCTTGTTGAGCAATTCGATAGCGGAAGGACCGCTCTGGACCCTGTAGTGCGTTCCCGTCCTGTCCGTAAAAAAGTCACGGATACGCTCCACCTGCTTCGGTACGGTGTTCCGGGGAAACCGGTCCGGAGAGAAGTACTCTATCCGGTCTGCCTCGTCCGTGAGACGGACCGCGCCTCCGGTTATCCGGCAGAAGAACGAAAAGACAACCTCGTTCCTGTCCGGTTTGCTGTAAACCCCGGAGAGATGGACGGGCGCCGCTTCCAGACCCGTCTCCTCCACGATCTCCCGCACGAGCGCATCCCAGGGACTCTCGCCCGGCTCGACGCCGCCCCCGGGCAGGTTCCACAGGTCGTAGTCGCGCCGGTGGCAAAGCAGCACACGGTCTTCTTCATCGGTGACGATTCCGAAAACGCCGATCCTGAACATGATCAGGTACCTTCCCTCACAAACCGTACATATTCCAGTTCGGCTTCGGATATACCGAGGCTGGCAAGTCGGCCCATCGGGACAAATGCCGCCGACTCCTCATAGTCGTCATCTCCCATTGAATCCGGCATATACTTTGAAGCGCAGGCCGCGTAGACGACTTGAAAAAAGTGAGGGTGAGGGAACCGGTATCCGGCAGGTTTCGGCTCTTTATGTTCCAGGTGGATGAACCCCAGTCGCGAGACCGCTCGAATCGTCCAGCCCGTCTCCTCCGCAACTTCGCGATGAAGCGTCTGTTCGAAGCTCTCTCCCGCTTCACGGCGCCCTCCCGGCAAAATGTGATACCCCTCGCGGTTGCGAAGAACGAGAACGGAATCGCCCTTGAGTACGAGACATCGAACAGAGGACACAAGTTGTTGTGGCGGCTGTTCATTGGAAAGGAAATAGCGCACGCGCAGAGGGAGAGCGCCGTCTGACCACCGGGTTTCCGTCTCGAAGAAAGATGACTTGCCGGCGAGGAATGCCCGTATTTCGTCGTCAGGATTCAATCCGAGGTCCATTGGAAGTCGCACGTGGCATAGGATTATTATCAGTATTCTAGTCAGTTATTCATATCGCAGGGAGTCCACTGGATTGGCAGTTGCAGCCTTAGATGCATGATAACTCACTGGTAAGAGAGCAGCCAGGAGCGCCAGGAAACCAGCGTTCGTAAACGCCGCTACGAATGGAGAAATATGGTATGGATAATCCTCCAGCCATAGTCTTGCCGCAAAGTATGCAATCGGCCAAGCACAAAAATTGGCAAAAAGGACTAACGTGACGTATTCCTTTGAGAGTAGATAGACAATATTACACAAAGAGGCGCCCAGGACTTTGCGAACGCCAATTTCCTTTACGCGTTTTTCGATAGCTAGAGCCGCGAGGCCAAAGATTCCAATACACGCAATTAAGACCGAAAATATGGAACCATATCGGCTGATTCTATGCCATCTTTCGTCAGTTTTGTATTGACCGTCTATATCCTCATCAAGATAAGAGAATTCAAATGGTAGATCCGGATTCATATCCTTCCACATCTGCTCCAACCACATTACAGTATTGGTAATTCCCAAGGGGCTCACTCTAACATAATAATACCGGAGGTTCTCGGGGCGGGCTGATTTAAGCACTACAGGCTCGATCCGATGATGAAGAGATCGATAGTGGAAGTCCTGCACAACACCTACAACCTTCTTGTTCGTGAACTCTGGAATGGTCTTCCCAATGGGTGAGTCCCATCCGAATCTCCTGACCAACGACTCACTTACAATAATACTTCCCTCTGAATCTGCGACAGAGGCTTGGATGAAATCCCTTCCAGCTACTAACTCGAGTCCGAGAGTTTGAATGAAATTGGGGCCTATATTGAAGAATTGAAGGTCGATTATAGAACCTTTGTTTCTGACCGCAGTAGTGCTAGTACTTACACCGAAGTGTCTCCAAGAAGCAGTGATGCTCAGAATGTCGGGGTAATCGGAGAGCTCAGACCTATAGATTGCAAGAACGCTGGATCTTTGGTCTTTCGCAACTTGGGAGGCATCAATAACCACGACTTGCTTATCCTGGAAACCTAGATCTTTCCCTTTGAGGAAATCTATCTGTTCAAAGATAACAAGTGCGAAGATGATTAGAAAAATCGAAACCGTAAACTGACCGATGATAAGAAATTTACTGAAGATAACCCAGGGTCCGATGCTCATATTCCCCTTGAGTAGGTTTATCGAATGACGACCGGACAATACGACTGCGGGATAGAAACCAGCGGTTGCTCCAACGGTGAAACCTAGAGCAACCAGTAAAATAACCGCGATGCTTCCGTAACTCAAATGCAGCTCCTTATTTACGGCATCACTAAAGATCGGCAAAGCAAGTTCAGCGAATGCGATTCCAATCAATAACCCGATTAAAGTCAATAACAGTGCTTCTGCCCAAACCTGCTTCATAAGTTGTGCTCTACTCGCGCCTACAACCTTGCGTACACCGATTTCCTTGACACGATTTGAGGCAAGGGCGATAGAGATGTTGGCAAAGTTGAAGCATGCAACAACGAGTACGGTTACGGCAATTCCAAGAATGACAATAGAAAAAGGTCTATCACCCGTCGGCACCAATCCACCTCTGATCTCCGAATCCAGATGAACATCTGAGAGAGGTTGAAGACCAATATGAAGAGGGTCCTCAAGGGCCATTACACCATATTCTTGGTAGAGTTGAATTGATGGCCAGTAATGCTCTCGCACAAATCCTGAGAACTTCGTGGTAAGCGCTGTGGGGTTAGCCTTTGCCTGTAATAAAGCAAAGGCTATGACTCTGGTACTACCCCAAAAATCCGCCCACCTCTCGTAATTCGGCATCCTTTCAATTGGCAAGAGCAAGTCGAACTTTATGCTGGAATTCACTGGTGTCTCTGCTGCGACTCCTTCCACTACAAAGTCAACATACTTCTCGGCAATTCTCACCGAGATCCGTTTTCCAATGGGGTCATCTTGACCGAAATACTTGTCGGCTGTCTTTTGACTTACTACGATAGATGCTCTGTCTCTGAGCGCGGTCTGCACGTCACCTCTCAGTAGAGGAAATGAGAAGACTTCAAAGATTTCAGAATCGACGAAGAGTAGATTTTCTACAAAGGTCTTTTCCCTATACTTTACGGCGCCTTTTTCCTCTCTAAATCTTACAACTTCCTCGATGTCGGGGAAGTCCCTTGCCAGGGAAATTGCCAATGGAACCGGAGTAAATGCGATTTTTCGTGTTTCATTGTTAGGAGTCTTATAGGATTGATAGATTCGGTAAATACGATCTGCATTCTTGTGAAATGTATCGTATGTCCACTCACCGTAAACATAATTTGAGGTCAATATACAGAACGCTATACCGATGGACAGACTGAAGACGTTGATGAAGGAATAGACCTTCTGCCTCAGGAGATGACGCAGTGCGACCACCAGGTAATTCTTGAGCATAAAAAGGTCCCCAGCAAGGCATTCGCGTTTGTTGACGCACTCATATTAGATGATGCTGGAGAATCAAGAAAGTATCCGGCAGTTGTCCCTTTGGGTCAAATTTGGCATTTCGGGGTAGTCGGTTACGTCCCTCCTGGATATTGAGACTCAATTGTCGAGGAATTAAGGGTTACAGTTTTATCCAACGCTCAGATTCGCCCTACGAAGACATTTCAAGTTCGTTCAAGACATTCGAGACGTTATCGCCGCACTGCTGTCCAAGAACCGTGGGATTCCTGGAGATGAGGATCGAAAAGAGGATTCGACTGGCGATTATGTACGGGTTTGACCCCGATAACGAAAACCAGGTTGCCATGGGTTCACGTTTGTTGCAATACATGTCAATCTGAGCAGAGTCGAAGCATCTTTCACCGCTTCCGTGCCGCGCTGGGGGCGGACGTGCTGCCTCTCAGGCATCGAAACGTGCAAACCGAACGGGATGATCCCATGCTGCAGTAGATCCTTCGTCGGCCTGCTCTGCATGGCAGTGTGCTCTTACGTGTAACGGACGTGTTTCGCCGACGTCGTACGCAGGCCTCCTCTGGATGACAGTTTTGGCGAAGGTGTGGGCTAAGCGTTTCACCGGTGGCTATTGCAAAACATGTCATTCTGAGCGGAGTCGAAGAATCTCCCGTATTCTCGATTGGAGGTGTGGCACATGCCCGTTGAAGACGAACCTGTGCGCGGACGCCTAGCCAGCCTTTCGGCCTCCTCTGCATAACATTCGGGCTAAAGTGTGAAGGATACGCTTCGCGCATTTTCGCTACTTTCGTAGTGAGTCAAACCCGTTTTTAGACAGGTGTGATATCGCTAACCAAACTCCTCCTTTGTTTCGATTAGGATTAGCGGTTGCCAGGAAGACGATGAAACTACATCAAGTGAAGTCCAGATACATGCGACTGGGCTGAATGCCCCTGTTGTTCTGATATTTCGCACTCGAATACGTTTCGAAATCGCCATCCAGGGTATGATAGTAGATCTGGCAGATTTCCACGTTCGGATAGATCCGGACCGGCTGAATGCAAAACATCTCCAGCGTCCAGTAGCCGGCGAAACCCACGTCGCCGAAACCCGCGGTGACGTGCACAAACAGCCCCAGTCTGCCAACGGACGAGCGCCCCTCGAGCATGGGGACGAAACTCTCCGTTCTGGTGAATTCCGCCGTTCGGCCGAGATAGAGCGTCCGGGGTTGCAACTCGAACCCGTCGCCTGTAATCTGAATAGATCGTGTCGAATTCTTCTTCTTCATATCCAGAACGCCGTCTTCATAGACGACCAGTTCATCCGCGAGCGAGAGATTGTAGCTGTTCGGATTGAGCCTGGACCGATCGAACGGCTCTATGACGATGTCTTTTCCGATTCGCTCGTGGATCATCTTTCCTGACAGGATCATTACGCAGGTCCTTGTTGGGTCTGAAAAAGCAATATGCGGCATACGGTTGAGAAGAAATGAGACATTTTGTCGAAGTCGATCATGTTCGAATCTGCCTTTTTCAGAAACTTCGATAAAAGTACTCCTGACATCTTTCTCTTGCCGTCACGTGTGAATTTACATGCGGAAGCGACCGAGTTCAACAGTGTTGTTCCGTCAGGCAGTCCGGTAACTCGTGCGTACATCAATTCACGTCTTTTTGTTTGTATGTACCTTGCAGAAAGCAGCGGAATTCATTATGTATAAAGTGGAACCCGGCGAGGCGTACAAAGCCTGCCCGCGGGGACAGCTTTCAGACCGAGTGGGGGCCGGGGGCGGGTAATACGCATCGTTCGGCAAGCGACAAGAAACGGTTCCGGGCGGGACGCCTTGGGGACCCTACCGTAAACCCTCAATATGGGAGATCATCGGATGAACAGGCTTTTATCGGGTTTTTCTCTCGCCCTGCTCCTCTGCATCGGCCTGACCGCCTGTGGGGAAAGCGAAGTAGAGAGACAGAAACGGGTAATCGCGCAGAAGGAAGCCAGCATCGACTCGCTCGAAACCGAAATGGGCGGCGCTCAGGCCGAACTCGTTACCCTGAAGACCCAGCTCGACAGCCTCACCAAGTTCGAGATGCTTCTTCAGGAGAAAAACCAGCAACTTCAGAAGGAAGTGAAAAAATACCGGGCTCTTGCCACGAAACGACGGCTCAAGAACGAAGAGCTGCAGAAAGCAATCGCCCAGCTAGAGGATGAAAAGAAGGCCGACGAAGCGGAAATCGATCGGCTCATCGGCGAATCGGACAGCCTCACTGTCGCCCTGCGCCAACAGAGAGACGTCACGATGAAGTTATCGCAGGACCTGGCCGCGGCCAACGAGGATATCGAGAGAACTCAGAAGAGACTCGACGAGGCCAAGAACATGGTGCGCGTGGTCGTGGGTACGGAAGACCGTCTGAAGGGGGACGGGTTCCTGGAAACGGGCCGCCGTTTCTTCCGCAAGGGATACAAGCTGGTCCAGAAACCCGGTCACGACGACCTGAAAGTCACGTTATTCTCCGTCGGCGAAGGCCCCACCCTGGACCGAGGTCAGAAACTGAAGGAGTTGATCGGCCGCACAGGGAAGCTGAAAAAGGACAAGGACTATACGGTCAGATTGAGCGCGGACGGTACGCATATAACCCTCGTCAGCGACCTCCTCAAGGGTGAGGCCGTGCTGGTGGTGATCGAGTAGCGCCTCTCTTTGTTCAATTCCGCTGCACAGTCCAGTTCATCCTTAGCAGCCCGTTGAAAAAGCCCATCCGGGCTGCGGCCGGCCCTTGCGGCCGAAATACTGCGTTGCGCTCCCTCGCCGAATCGCTGGATGGGACTCGGTCCCGCGCCTTGTCTTCGACCACAATGGCTCGGCCTCGCCTGCAGAGCGACTTTCTCAACGGACTGTTAGCCAATCCATCTATCGCAAAGCCAGTTCGACCCGGGCAACCCTCCGAGCATCCCCCTGCGAGGGTTGCCCGAATTTAAATGGGGGCGCGCAGGCAATTGCTGTCCGGTAATCGCCTCCAGCGCATCCCTCCTCGCCGCAAAATTCGCGATGCATCCCATCCGCGCGTGTTCCTATGCATGCGCATCGTCATGCCACGTCCAGTACCGCCTGCAGGTTTCTTGCGGCGATCTGCAGCAGCGTTCGTGCGGCACCCGAAGGACGTCGGCGGGCCTGTTCCCAATCCTGAAGCGTTGGAACCGATACGCCCATCAGGCGAGCGAACTGAACCTGGGACAGACCGGCTTCCTTTCTGATCCGGATGACTTCCCCCACATTGATCACACGGCCATCACAGTGTCCCGCCTGAGTTCTCGGAGCCCCCGAGAAGCTCGAGGCCCACGTCTCGTTTTGTTTCTCTCATTTCTTTCTGTTCTCCTCGAGCCATGCGACTGCGAAATCCACAACGTCGCGCTGAGGAATGAGCTGGCAATCCGCGAGACCTACCTTGCCCCTTCGGACCACTCTTCCCGCGTCTGACTTCAGAAAGTCCGCGCCTATACGAACGAAATCGGAGCTGTCCGGTTCGACTTCCTCGAAGGTTGCCCATTGCCGCGATCCCGACGCATTGATCGGAGCGCCTTCCCGCACAACCTTCCTGGCAGGATAATTCGCCCGGTATTCCGCAAGATGCATGGAAGTATTGGATCCGTGGCCCGCGCCGAGAAGGAGGACAAAACCGTTCATGTCGTATATTCTCGCCAGCGGCGACCGCTCGCCCAGGCCGAAAGCCAGAGAATGATCGACAATGATCTGCGCCGCGAGAGGTCCGCATGCAGAGAACGAGACCTGCGGGTGTGAACTGCGGAGAACCCCATTCTGCTTGCGGAACGTCTCAGCGATGATGCCCATGGCACGGGTGGGCGTTAGATCAGGATCGTAGGCCGGCATGTTCTCGCGTATGACCGGCCACCAGGACTCGGGCACTGGCGGATTTTCCCACTTGCCCGGCTCGGAAAGGTCGCCTGAGTGGGCGGGCATCACCAGCGTTCCGGAAGGCCCCAGAACCCCCTGAAGCGCGGCTATAACCGCGACGGCGCCACCGCACACCCATCCCATCGCGCTCAAGGATGAATGTGCCAGTACAATCATGCCGGGTCTGAGGCCAAGCGCGCGGAGATCCCTTTCCAGTGTTTCAGTCGTGGCAGGAATTCGTGTTTTTTCGATGACGCTTTCTACACTCATCCTCACTCTTCCGATGTATACCCTATTTCGCGGCGATGGCCACGATCTCTACAAGCGTGTCTCCCTCCAGCCCGACTTCCACGCATGCGCGCTGGGGCCAGTGATCGGGACCGATCCAGGCGTCCCATACCTCGTTGAGGATGGGCTTTTTGGACATGTCCGTAATGTAGACCGTGGCGGACAGCAGCCGTGTCTTGTCGGTCCCGGCCTCCGTCAGGTTGGCATCCAGCTGTTCAAGCGCCTGCCGGGTCTGGTCCATAAAATTCGCCGAAAGATCGGTCGCAATAACGGCTGTATACACGATGCCGCCGTGTTCCACGGATTCGCTCCGGCCAACGGCCTTTCCCGGGTATCTTCTGATGGTCATCGATACGCCTTTCCGGTCTGTCCGAAAAATTAAAGTTGGTCGCCGCGCTGCGATAATCCTATATTGCGTGGAAATCGAATCGGGATAACATCTAAATTGCACAATCCTGGATAGTAAATCTTCAACCTGTCTGAGGTCGCCGGGACGCAGCTTTCAGGCAATATCGAGGAATTCGGGTTTATGTCGCTGTTGACGTTTAAACTGCTTGCCGCAGTCGCGATTCTGGCCGTTGCCGTGATCGGCGGCGTCATCCCGCTGCTGGCCGCCCGCCATGACTTCAGCAGGCGGTTCTTTTCGTTGGGCAATGCCTTTGCCGGCGGTCTCTTCCTGGGTGTCGGATTCATCCATCTGCTGCCCGAAGGAATGGAGAAGCTGGAAGGGGTCGTGGAGTTTCCACTGGCCGCACTTCTGGCGGCGCTGGGCCTCGGCGCCCTGCTGCTGATCGACCGCGTGATCTACGGCGATCACCATGCCGATCATTCGCCTGGCAGCGCGCAGCTGCAGCACTCCGTCTACCCGTACGTGCTCCTGGCGCTCCTGTCGATCCACTCCATCATCGCAGGCATCACGCTCGGACTTGAATCGAACGTGATCGGCTCGTTCGTCATCCTGCTCGGTATTCTGTGCCACAAGGGGTCCGCTGCTTTCGCACTCATGGTGTGCATCTACGAGGCGGGCATCCGGGCGGGAAAACAGAAGTCCATGCTTGCGATCTTCTCGATAATGACACCGATGGGCGTGATCATCGGCCTGTTGATGGCGGCGGTTCTGGGTGAGCATGAAAACATCGCCGCCCTGATCGAGGGGAGCTTCAATGCAATCGCCGCCGGGACGTTCATCTACGTGGCGGCAGTTGAAATCATCGACGCGGAGATGTCGACGCGGGAAATGCGCCTGGCGAAATACGTACTGAGCGCCCTCGCCGGGGACGACGACGTGCCCATGCCGGTGAAGGATACCGACAGGGTGGTAAAATTCGTACTCATCGTAGTCGGTATCTCCTTGATGGCGCTGCTGTCCGAGTGGCACGTCCACTGAGGCAACCGCCAACCCCGGTTTTTACTTTCGACAGATGATGAAGTGTTCCATCCAGAAGTGCCAGATGTAATCCACCGATCTGAAACCTGCCTCTTTCAGCCATTCAATCTGGGCAGCTACGGGAGATATCCGGTCTTTCTCGGAGCTATCGTCTTCAGTCCGGCCGACGATCCCATCCACCCGATTGGCCTCCTCGAGATTTATTCCTGCCCTGCGGAATCTCTCCTTCTGTCGCTTGTTGTGTCGAGCTCTACCCAATCTGAACACGTCGTCGTCAAAGTGCGCGGACATGGCATCGATAAAGAAGAACCATCCGCCCGGATCCAGCGCATCATGAATCTGCGTGAAAGCGCGAGCCTTGTTCTCGTCCGTGAGGTGATGTATTGTCGAGAACGAACTGGCCAGTTGAAAAGACCCCAGACCGTCCGGTACGCCTTCATTGAGATCATGCTGTAGGAACTCCACCCTGACCGAATGCGGGCCTACTTTCCGGGCTGCGATTTCAATCATCTCTTCGGCATAGTCGACCGCGACACAGGTTGCGTTCGCATACTTGTCCAGGATGAGTTCGATGAAAGCGCCCGTCCCGCATCCCAGATCGAGCAAACGGAATTCCGTCAAGGTATCAAACGGTATGAAGTCCAGGGCCAGGCCGTGGTAGAATTCATACATCTCGATGCGTACCGGCTGGAGGCGGTCATAAGCAGCAGCACGCTCCGCGAATTGCACACTTTGAGACTTCTGATTCACTATCGATCCCTCAGAAGTGAATCGTACGATGCTTCGAGCAGAACGTACCCGTATTCGAAATCAGATTGCGATGCCATATCCATCACGATCCGCTTCTGCCACGAGTCGTATAGACGCGGCCGCCCTTGACGACCGTCACGGGAACCAGATTCCGCGTACCCGTCCGGACCTCCCCCCTCGAGTCTTCGAGACGAAACTCCCCTTCCCGCAGTTCGAACACAACCGCATCTCCGAACGCGCCCGGCGACAGCGTCCCCACCTCGCCCTCCATGCCGATTATCGCAGATGGCACGGACGTTACGCGCGAGATCGATTCTTCAATCGACAGACCCAGGTGCAGAAACTTCGTCACCACGGAAGCCAGGTCGTAAACGGGACCGTTGACATTGTAAATGTGCAGGTCCGATGAAATCGTCGTCGGAAGCACGTCCTGCGACAGCGCCTTCTCGACGATCTGCCAGGAAAACGATCCGGCGCCGTGGCCCACGTCGAACACGACACCCCGTTCGATCGCTTCCAGCACCGAGTCCCGGACCCGTCCTTCGCCGTTCAGAATCCCGCACGGATAGTCGTGATAACAATGCGTCAGAATATCTCCGCCGTTCATGACTTTCAGAATATCGTCTATCGATTCGCACCACGCGTCCTGCGGATGCACCATAATCGGCAGCCCGGCCGCGTCCGCCGCCTCTCTTGCCCTGTAAAGAGGGAGCATTCCGGACCGTTCGCTGACAATTGTATTCCTGGTCAGCCGGACCTTCACGCCGAGGACGATGTCCCGGTGCCGCTCGATCATGCGGCACGCTTTGTCCACGTCCGCGTATTCGGGCATCTCAAACTCGCCGATTGCTTCGGTGAGCATGCCCTGCGAAGAGATATTCATCTGCGCCAGTATCCGCGTCTCGCTCACGTCGATCACGTATTTCCGGAAACCCGGAAAGGTATCGGCGCCCGCAGACCCCGCATCGACGACCGTCGTCGCTCCACGAGCCAGGCACGTGGGATCGGGTTCGATGCCATAGTGACTGACGCCTGCGAATACATGGACATGAAGATCGATCAGACCGGGCGTGACCACGCAACCCGCAGCGTCGATCACCTCGCGGGCATCGTCCTTATCGAGACATTCGCCGACAGCGGCAACCCGCCCGGACGCGAACCCCACGTCCCGCCCTCCGGTGAGGCCTTGCGCGGGATCGACCAGCATCCCTCCCTTGATGAGCAGATCGTACTTCATGGCAGACTCGAATTCCGTGTGAATTTTCCTGCGATGGGCCGACGCCAAGTGTGTACTTGTGCTGTCAACCGGTCAAGGGGACACGTCGGATTCACCCTCATCGGAATACACGAAATCATAGGTCAACGCATCCCCCACCGGCCGGTAGCCGATATTTTGATAGATGCTGTTCGACGTGGGATTCAACTGATCCGTAAACAGGCTGCAGAACGAATGGCCGTCCGAGAGCAGCTTCTTTGTCAGCGACCAGACGCACGACGTCGCGTATCCCTTGTTGCGATGCTCAGCAGGCGTATACACGCCATTGATGGTGATACCGTTTCTGGTCGCACGCGAAGTCTTCGCCATGGATACAGGGCCGCCGCGGTCCCAGATGTACAGTTGTTCAGTTTGAATGTACCGCTCGGCGGCGCCGGCAGCCGCGTCCGGATCCGTTGGCTCACCGATCTGCTCCGAAAATTCCGAAGTCCACCGCGCCGTCAGTGCGTGATCGTCCATTGTCGCCATGCGCATTACCCCCACGGAAAGCGGCACGTCGGCGACCTCTCTGATTTCGAAGGCGCGCATTCGCATGGTCAGACTAGCTAAACTGCCTGGCACGGCCCCGGTCCACCGTTCCGAAAAAACGCGGGCTTGTTCCTCCGGCCCGACAACGCCGGGTATGGGGACGTCGTTCATCTGCAGATGGTGAACCAGTGGAATCACCGCGTCCTCAGTCTTCGCCTCGAATCTGCTGAGGATGAGTTTTCTTCCCTGCGTCAGGATTGCCATACCTACGGCCCGGCCCCGATCCATGACACTCAGCATCACGGGCGGCTCGACGCCGTAGCGCTGCGGATTTCCGGCAAGCCCGTACATGAGGCCAAGCGGCAGGTTGTGTTC
This sequence comes from Gemmatimonadota bacterium, assembly GCA_028877215.1. GTDB lineage: Bacteria > Latescibacterota > UBA2968 > UBA2968 > JAAXHE01. The sequence continues at coordinate 355,177 of JAPPFJ010000035.1, forward strand.
GCTCTCACGCCTTTCCAGGTACGCGGCGGTATTGGAAATCAGGTCCTCGGCACGCTCGTGAGACAATATCTCGATCACTCTTTTGTCCTTCTTGCTGTGGAGCCGGTGGTTCGCCCGATTGCTCCCTGATTCCGGAGCGGCCCGTATTGCCGGGTCGCGTTGCGCGCGACGTAGTGCGTCGTGACTGTTCGGGTCTTGCGACGTCAGGGCAGTACCCGTCGTCTTCTCAGATCGTCCCTCAACTGTCCCGCGTTTCGAAAGTGAATGGACGGCAGGCCGATCGATTCAGCGCTCCTCACGTTCCGGATTCGATCGTCGATAAACAGACACTCCTGCGGTTGGTACCCCAGCGAACGGAGTACAACCGGGAAGACCGTCGGGTCGGACTTGGTCTTGCCCAGTTCGAACGAGTAGAACCGATCGTCGAATATGTCCAGAAACAGATGAATCGAACTGATGTATCGAACCCATTCCCGCACGTGGTCCGACAGCAAGGCAACACGATATGTTTTCCTAACTTCGCGAAGAATATCGAGAGAACCATCGATCCGGACGTGGAAGTTGTCCCTGAGCATGCGTTTGAGCGACTCCAGGCCGAGGTCCCAGCCCGTTCGCTCCAGAATTCCGTCCAGATAGGAATCCTCTGATATCTCCCCTCTCAGGACCTGCATCACCGGTTCTCCCCCAAAGCACTCCAGGAGACCAACTTCGGGAATGGAGAGCGCTGTCGAGATACGCTTCTCGACTCCGGGAAGCCCGGCGATGAAAACCTCAGACAGATCGAAGATGATACAGCGAGGAGGGCTATTGTTCTTCATGCGGGAGTAATCGCCGACGTAGGCCAGTTGTGAGGCGGGTTACAAGAAACCGTAGACCCATTCTACCGAGGCCTTCCGTGATGGATCTGTGTCCTGGATTCTTGATTGATCGGCACAACGCCGGAACAGAAAACAGATCGGAAGGGTGAGGCTTTTGTCGCTGGAGACACCAAGTTTATTCGTGACGCCTGCCACGGGCGTTCAACCACCGTTGAAAGGAACGCTGACTTTCACCGGATGGTCTGCCAAGGAGCAGCCCTTCTACACTTAGATCCTCGTCTAAATCCGGCCAATGAAGCCCCTCCCCGTTTCCGATGATTCTCCAATTCGCCCTCTCCCGGCGAGTACCGTGAACGAGCCGTGGGTACCACGCCAATGGTACCGATATACTGCGCCCGTCGACGAAATTGACAGTCAAACTATCGTCTGTAACGACAATGTCCGCGGCTCTGGCCGCGATGCGTTCAGTCTGCAAAGAATCCATCCCACCCTCGGAGCAAGAGTTCCCTGTTTTCTGTTACCGCTTTTTGAATCCTGCCGATCTCAGCTCGACTGAATCCTCCGGTGGCCTGAAGTCGAACCGGCTCGAGCCAGAACTTGGCGGTTTTATTCCCGCTCTCTACGTGAACGTGAAGAGGTTCCTCGCGATCGCTCGAATAGAAGAATAATCTGTACGGTCCAACCCGACATATTGTTGGCATCGTTCAAACGGAAATTGTGCACTTGCGATCGTCCTGCGATTCCAGACGATCTCTACCGGGTTTGGTCGTATTACGGGACCGAATCTGTGGCGGATCTCATCGCAGTGACCTGCGATATCACATACCGAGGCACAAGTTCGCCGTAAAACTCAACGGTTGAGTATCCGTACGGGAACTGTCGGAATTTACATTCGATAACGTAGAAAAACGTGGCGTTATTGTCAAGGTGCGTCGTGGAAAAAGGATTGAAAACTCACCCGGGATCGCGCGTTTCGCCATGCAGCCATCGAAGCCCGCCGGGCCAGCCCCTTTTCGCCATGGTCAGGATTGTGCGATAGTATTCGTTCAATCCGGTTACGGTATAGTCATAGGAGTCCGAATCACGCACTTTGTAGTTGGCGATTCCGGCTGATGCAAACTGGGAAGGCCGCATATGCCGGCCTTCAGGAACCTCGTGCCGCATAACCAGTTCGGCGTCGTTCATCAGGTCCCACGTCGTCGCCGGCCCGCCGTCGTCCTTCCGATAGACGATCCCCGAATTCGTGTCGACGGCACCCCAGGTTCCCAGTCGATGGACTTCGACGATAACGTGTCCGCTGTAGGCAGCATTGAGATTGAAGAGATTCACAATTCGGCTGGGGAAGCCGGCAATCTGATACAGCGTGCACCCCACGCGCGCCACGTCGGGACACCAGTCCGTGCCCCTCGCGATGATCTCCTCTTCGGTTCCACCGAACTTCAGATCGGCCAACTCGCCAGGCGCATCCTCGTGATCCAGTCCTCGAGTGAGTTCAGCGATCCGGGCAACCTGCCGCTCCTGATCACCAATGGGTAATTCAGACTGCGCGAGCAACGCTTCCAGGACCGGTCGGGAACCTTCAACAAAACCTGTCGTCAGGTCCGTGAAATCCTCGTAAAGGTACGCCACGGTTCTGCTGCTAAGCCTGATCATGCCCGACATGATCGCGCGATCAACACTTCCTTTGGCATGAGGATCGTTGTTGAGCATCGCCCGGTATGCCCTGCCGAAGGCCTTCGGGCCAGTAAACGGAGCAAGATCCATCACTGACGGTTCCAGACACCGCGGTAATCGCTCTCCATTCGCTCCACGTCTATCTGAGGTCCCTTTCGAGTCATCTCCGAAGGGTACGTCGAGTTCATTCAGTACCGTTGTATATCCGTACCTTGTTGTTTATATTCCCAACTGATTGGCGTCGCGCATCCGTATCGCTAACCGGTTTGGCGGACGCCTAATGGCTGACGGCTGAAAGCTTGTTTCCTGACCGTTATGACCGATACCCAGCTATTACAGGAATTCGAAGCCCTCGCCGAGCGCATCGATATCCCCGTCACGTACGCGAATCTCGAAGGCAGCAACGGCGGCCTGTGCATGGTGAAAGGCAAGCGCCGCTTTATCCTGAACCGGAGCGCCGAGGCAAGAACACGAAATGAGATCTTCGCGCGTGAATTCGCTCGGATTTCGTTGGAGGAGGTCTATATCAGGCCCGTTGTTCGCGAACGCATAGACGCCGTCAGATCCGATCACGAATGAATACACTGCAACAACGCAACGATTGTTTACACGTACCGTATATTCTTCCCGAGCATGGCCACCGCTTCGCCGGTTGCGACCATCGGCCGCAGCGACCTCGCCCAGAATATGGAATCCTGAGGGGCGTAAACGGTCTCGAGAACCTTGCCGAACGGGTCGGTCACGTCCGCTACTGGGTCGCCCTTTTGCAAATGATCGTACAGCGCGGCCCGGTAATCCAGAAAGCCGCCGCGGGCGGCCAGGAGCGACAGGAAGCCGTCCACAACGATCTGACGACGCGGTGTTTGCAGGCGGCCCGCGATAAACCCGTAGTGCTTCAGAATATTCTCCACGCCCGCTACGCCCTTCTCTATGCTGCCTTCATCCCAACCGAGACAGCCTCCCAGCTCCGGATCGATCGTTGGAATCCCTTCATCCGGCGCGGCGCGCGCCAGCTGACCTTCCGGACCCCGGCAGTCCAGAATGTACCCAATGCCAAAAATACGGGCCATTTCCATACACGCCCGATGGATGCGTTTCCGCCGGTCCACCCTCACGCGGACTTCGTCGATCATGGGCCTGACGCCGCCCTGGTGCAAATCAATGCAATAGTCCGCCTGTTTTACCGCACGATGGAAGAGTCTGTACGCCACCCGCTCGCTCGACGAGCCCTCCTTGCGGCCGGGAAAGCAGCGGTTCATCTTCTTTCCGTCAACGGGATTCAGCGACTCCGCCGCGTGAAAGGCGTGGAAGTTTACGATCAGGGTCGCAATCAACCTGCCCTTCAGAACCGCGGGGTCCAGCCGTTTCAGCACGCGCCTGATCACGGCGATTCCGTTTAGTTCGTCTCCGTCGCTGGCGGCCTGCATGTACAGCGTCGGCCCCGGCTCCGCACCGTTCACCAGCACCATGGGAAGGCGCGCCGGGGAGTTATCCTGCATCTCTCCGACCGTCAGATAGCCATCCCGTCGCTGCCCTGGTTCGGCTTCGATATGCTCAACCTTGAGTACATCGCTCATATGGACCTCAACGTCGAAAACCGCACTTCCCGATTCAACAATAAACATGCACGGTACCAGCGTCCATTGTCAACAGAAAAGGGCAAAAAGAAGCCGCCTAGCGGACGGAAATGACCACCCGGGGTTCCGGACCTACCCCCTAACCCCCTTCCTGAAGGAAGGGGGAACGGTGATGGGTCGCCGAAATACGGTGAGACGGGAGACGCAAGACGGTAGATGAAATCCTTGCCAGATAGGATTTTCCTCCCTGCCCTTGGCACGAGAAAAAACCTGACAAGGCAGGCAATCTCTACCCTCTCCCGTCTTACGTCTCACCTGGTGGTGGGGCGGGGTGTGGTCTTCTACCCTCTCCCGTCTTCCGATTTTTTGTTTTTATATTATTTTTAGACTATATATTATTTAATATGTGGACCGTCGTCGAACATCGCAGGGTCGGCAGGCAGGTCGATTCGATCCCCGCGAAGACCCTTAGACGCTACGAGACCTGGAAGGACGTCGTATTCCTATCGGGTCCGGAAGGCGTCAGAGGCATTGAGGGCTTTCGTGACGAACCGCGTCCGGGAAAAAAGAAGGGCCGGCGACAGTCCTGGCTGGACGACGGTTGGCGCGTAGTCTACAGAGTCAAGAACCGGGAAATCCGTGTGAGGGCCATACGCGGACAGTGAGTACGGGAGATAACGAGATGGGAAATCACCGCAAGGCGAAGAAGCGCGCGGCTGTCTCCGTCGGAGAATCGGTCCGTACAATCCGCGAACTTCAGAAACTCAGCCAGAATGAACTTGCCAGGCGCACCGGAATCCCCCAGCCGACAATTTCGGCCATCGAAAACGGACGCATCCGGCTTGGCGTCGAGCGCGCCAAGGTACTGGCGCGAGCGTTGACCTGCCATCCGGCCGTCCTGGTGTTCCCGGGCTGGGAGGTGGAACTGCAAGCAGGCGCCTGATCCGGTCTCTCATCTTTCACAGAAACCCCGGATCCGCGCTGCCGGAAACGTCGGCCTGGGCGATGGGAAGTTCATCGTCGCAGGCGGCGGTTTCCGGTTTTCTCTTTGAATGAAATAACATTCTTTTCCGATATCGAGAACCTTGACGTCGTTTTATATGCATCCATGCTTTCTTTCGTACCATTCCGATGGAGGTCTGCCATGAAGCGGATCGCAATCAAGGTCTTTGCCATTATCGGCGGCGTGGCCACCCTGTTCGTCATCGTACTTGCGGCAGTCGCCGTCGCGCTGATCTACAGGCAAGGAGAAGAGGTCCCGCGATTCACGATCCTGGAGATAAACCTGGAACGGAATCTTCCCGAGTACGTACCGGGTAATCCGATCGCCGAAGTCCTGTTCCCCGATGCGGTGACCGTGCGCGATCTGGTGGAAGGCCTCCACCGGGCCGCGTCGGACGAGCGCGTCGTGGCATTTCTGGCAAGGGCCGGGAACAGCGGTATGGGCCTCGCCAGGCTGCAGGAGGTGCGAGACGCCGTCCACGCCTTCGGCGAGAGCGGTAAGCCCGCGGTCGCCTACGCGGAGACATTCGGCGAGTTCGGCCCGGGCAACGGCGCCTATTATCTCGCGACCGCGTTCGACGAGATTTATCTTCAGCCTTCCGGCGTCGTCGGGCTGACCGGCCTGATCTTCGAGAGCCCCTTCATTCGCGGCATGCTGAAAAAACTCGGCGTTGTCCCTCGCTGGGATCATCGCGAGGAATACAAGAACGCGAAGAATTTCTTCACCGAACGGGAGTACACGCCCGCACACAAGGAAGCGACGCAGGGCGTGATGGACTCGCAATTCGATCAACTGGTTCGGGGAATCGGAGACAGGCGCGGCCTGTCGCCGGAGATTGTCCGCGACCTCTTCGATCGGGGTCCTTTCTTCGCGAAAGATGCCCTCGAGGCCGGGCTTATTGACGGTCTGGCATACCGGGACGAGGTTTACGAGCGCGTGAAGGAACAGGTCGACGCCGGCGCGAGGTTTCTGACGCTGCGGAAATACCTGAATCGGCTCGAGGAGGACCACGAGCAGGCCGAGACAGTGGCGCTGATCTACGGTGTCGGCAGCGTGACGCGAGGCAAGAGTGATTTCGACCCCGCCTCCGGCGAGACCACGATGGGATCGGATACGGTCGCCAGGGCCTTCCGGAATGCGGCCCGGGACGACGAGGTCGAAGCGATCCTCTTCCGTGTGGACAGTCCCGGCGGGTCCTACGTGGCCTCGGACGCGATATGGCGCGAAACCGTCCGTGCCCGCGAGGCCGGCAAACCGGTGGTCGTATCCATGGGCGACGTGGCGGGCTCCGGCGGGTATTTCGTGGCCATGGCCGCTGACAAAATCGTAGCGCAGCCGGGGACGATTACCGGATCCATAGGCGTCGTGGCCGGCAAGATGCTCACGTCGGGGCTGTGGGAGAAAACCGGGATCTCGTGGGATGAAGTCCACACGAGCGCACATTCCACCATGTGGACCGGTACCAGGGACTTCTCGGACGAAGAATGGGCGTTGTTCCAGGAATGGCTGGACTCGGTTTACGAGGACTTTACCGACAAGGTGGCCGAGGGGCGTTCGCTGTCAAAGGAGCGGGTGCTCGACATCGCCAAAGGCCGTATCTGGACCGGAGAGGACGCCAGAAAGCTGGGACTGGTGGACGAACTGGGAGGCTTTCAGACGGCGATGAAGCACGTTCGCGAGGCGGCACGGCTATCGCCGGATGCCGAACTCCGGTTCAAGGTCTTTCCCAGGGCGAAGTCCCCGTGGGAATATCTCCTGGATCACGGTATTGTCCGCAGCGGTGAATCCGTTGCCGCGTCAGCATACGTCCATACAATGCGCAGACTTCAACCGATCTTTACGCTCGCGCGTCGCCTGGGACTCATCCCCGCGCCCGGGGTGTTGACGATGCCGGACATTGGGCCGTTTCAGTAGGGTCGGATTCAGCGCGGTCGAATACCGCTGGTGCAGTGCGCCATCAGGTCGTGAACGCCTTATGTCCCATTTCAACCATTGTCGATCACGCGGCCAACACCATCTTCAGCAATGCCATTCGTATGTACAGGCCGTTGTGCGCCTGCCGGAAATACGCCGCCCGGGGGTCCGTATCAACCGCGGGGTCGATCTCGTCCACACGTGGCAGGGGGTGCATCACACGCGCGTTTTCGGACAGCGCCTCCATCACCTTCGTATCGACGATGTATCTCCCTCTGGCCGCTTCGTAGTCCTTCGTGCGGTCGCCGAACCGTTCCCTCTGGATCCGTGTCTGGTAGACCACGTCGACCTGGCGGACGACCTCGATCAAATCTTCCTGTTCCTCGAAATACACCCCGTTGCGGCTCAGGTATTCCTTGATGTCGGCCTTCATCCGTACCAGTTCGGGCGCGACGAAATACAGCTTGACGTCTTTATACCGGGTGAGCAGGTACGCCAGCGAACGCACCGTTCTGCCGTTGGCCAGGTCGCCCACCATCGCTACTGAAATCCCGTCCAGCCGACCGATCTCCTTCTGGATTGTATAGACGTCCAGCAAGGCCTGCGTGGGATGCTGGCCGGGACCGTCGCCTGCGTTCAGGACCGGCACAGACGCCACCTCTGCCGCCAGTCGCGCGGATCCCCCCTCGTAGTGCCGAAGCACGATCACGTCCGCGTATCCTTCCACAATCCGGATTGTGTCCTCGAGGGTCTCGCCTTTCGCCGCCGAGGAAAACTCCCGCGCTGACTCCGTCGTAACGACGCTGCCCCCCAGACGAATCATGGCCGACTCGAAAGACAGCCGGGTGCGAGTACTTGGTTCGTAAAACAGCGTGGCCATGATCCGGCGGTTGAGTATGCTGGACCCGTAGACGCTCACCACTTCCTCCATCTCCTTGGTTACCGCGAAAATCTCCGTCAGCAATTCCCGATTGAACTGCTGCGCCTCGACCACGTGGAACAGGCTGTCCATCGAATACCCTTTCTCACAAAAAAACTCCCCGTCAGGGGAGCTGAATGACTGCAGCCGGGGAGCCGGAAATCCGGGAAATGCGATTTCGTAAAGAATAGATTCCCATCTGAAGGGCAAATATAGTTCGGCCGCACGACGGTCGCAAGTGGAAATTTGCGGAGGGGATGCAGCGGGCGACGAATGCGATCTCGCAAATGCCGCCGCCGGCCCCGGAGAGTCGTTACGGCGCGGCGACCTGCGGACCGCTCACCACCTCGAAATTCTGCTAAAAATGGGTTGACCGGACCGCGGAAGTCCGATATATTGATGTCCGCGCGGCGCCATGCGCCGGTGGGGCGAACGCACCCCGCGAAACACCGTGAACTGGAAAACGCCGAGTCCGAAAACGAGTCAATTCCCGGGCTTGCAGTACCGTTATCCCGCCCGGGTTTTATTGTGTCCGGTCGGCGCCGGATGCAGGCCGTACTTCAACTGTTTGTGGGAGAAAGAGAATGGTTCAGGCAACACCACCTGCCGAAGTGATGCGATCGACGTCGCCGCTTGCCAGGTATCTCTCCGAATCCGCCGCCAACGGCAATCCCGCGGATCCCGGTTTTGTGGCCTGTCTCGCTTCACTCCAACAGATCAACGCGGTCTCGCCCCGGGTGGCCGCATCCATCGTTTCCGAACTCGAGGACCAGCGGGGCAACCTGAAGATGATCGCCAGCGAGAACTACTGCTCGCTGGCCGTACAGCTCGCGCAGGGCAATCTCTTCACCGACAAGTATGCCGAAGGCGTGCCCGAACGCCGCTTCTACGCCGGCTGCGACAACGTCGACACCGTTGAAAAATACGCCGCTTCCCTCGCCCGCGACCTCTTCGGGGCCGACCATGCCTACGTACAGCCGCACTCCGGCGCCGATGCAAACCTCGTGGCGTTCTGGGCCATCCTTTCAGCCCGTATTCAGGCGCCATTCATGGAGCGAACGGGAGAAACCGATCCCTCGGCCCTTTCCGACGACGACTGGCGGGAACTCAGAGCAGCGCTCGGCAACCAGAAACTACTGGGTCTCGATTACTACTCCGGCGGCCACCTCACGCACGGATACCGGCAAAACGTCTCCGCCAAGATGTTCCACGTAGAGACCTACGGTGTCGACCCGGAGACAAAACGCATCGATTACGACCGGGTCCGCAGCCAGGCCAAGGCGTTCAGACCCCTGATACTGCTGGCCGGGTACAGCGCGTACACCCGAAAGATCAACTTTCGCATCTTCAGGGAAATCGCGGATGAGGTTGGCGCGGTCTTCATGGTGGACATGGCGCACTTTGCGGGCCTCGTTGCGGGCAAAGTCTTCACCGGCGACTACGATCCCGTTGCCCACGCCGACGTTGTGACAACCACGACCCACAAGACCCTCAGGGGCCCGCGTGGCGGCATGGTCCTTTGCAAGGACGAATACGCCGAACACGTGGACCGGGGCTGCCCGATGGTGCTGGGCGGACCGTTACCCCACGCGATCGCGGCCAAGGCCGTCGCTTTTCAGGAGGCCGGAGCGGATGCATTCAGGGATTACGCGCGCCGCATTGTGGAGAATGCCGCAGACCTGGCCGAAGCCTGCGTCACAGAGGGGCTGGGCGTACTCACAGGCGGCACGGAAAACCACATGTTGCTCATCGACGTCACGCCGCTCGGCCTGACCGGCAGACAGGCGGAAGCCGCCCTTCGAGATGCCCGGATCACTCTCAATCGCAACGCCCTGCCCTTCGATACGAACGGCGCCTGGTACACGAGCGGCCTCCGTATCGGCACGCCGGCGCTCACGACGCTGGGCATGGGAGTGGAAGAAATGCGGAGAATCGCCGCCATATTGCGCCTTGTGCTTTCCAACACTCGGCCCGCCCGTATCAAGAAAGGCAGACTCACCGGAAATCCGAGCAAGGCGCGTTATCGGACCCGCGCGGATGTGCTCGAGGAAGGCCGCGCGGCGGTGGCGGACCTGCTCCAACGATTCCCGGCGTATCCCGAACTGCACCTCGAAACTCTCAAACAGGTTCTGAGATGATGTCCCGGTGCTGGACTTCGCGGCCATTCCAGCGCCAGTCGATTCCGACCCGGCCTCCCGTGCTTAGAATACCGCTGCTTCCATCACCGCATCGTGAAACTCGGGGCGCAACCTCCGAATCCCCTCGTTCTCGCGGGTAGGATGCACCCTGTTGGTCAGAAGTACCACACCGGCCTCCCGTTCGGGGTCCACCCAGACGGACGTCCCCGTGAATCCGGTATGCCCGAAAGAGCGGACCGAAAAGTGCCGGCCCGCTGAACTTCCCGCCGCCGATACCGTATCCCACCCGAGCGCACGGGTACTGCAGGGCGCCAATCCGGCCCGTGACGTGAACCGGCGGATCGCAGCTTCAGAAAACACGCGGGTTCCCGCGACTTTTCCTCCATTCAGGATCACCTCCAGAAAACGCCCAAGGTCCGCTGCGGTCCCGAAGAGTCCCGCGTGCGGCGCCACGCCGCCCATCGCCCAGGCGTTTCCATCGTGCACCTGGCCGTGAATCAGCCCCCTGCGCTGCTCGGCCTGGAATTCCGTTGGCGGAATTCTGCCCAACAGCTCGCGTCCGGGCAGATACGTCGTCTCCACCATCCCGACCGGACCCAGGACGTACCGCCGGGCAAGTTCCTCCAGCGGCGCCCCGCCCGCGCGCTCGACGGCCGCGCCCAGCAGCAGGAAACTGAGATCGCTATAAATCGTCCTGGATCCTGGCGGGTACGCAAGCGGCGTCCCGCACGCGGCCGAAAGTATCGCGTCCCTTCCCGTACAAGCCTCGAAAAAACGCTGGTGGGCAGGCAGTCCAGCACAATGAGCCAGAAGATGCCTGATCGTCACGCGATCTTTGCCGTCCCCCTGGAACGCCGGCACGTACTTGTCCACCCGCTCATCCAGGTCCAGATGAGGTTCAAGCACCATACAGATCGACGTTGTCACGACCACCTTGGTCAGCGACGCGAGATCGTACAGGTCGTCCTCACGTACTCTCGGTGAATCCGGCTCGAACGTGTGCCGACCCGCCGTCCAGCACGCGACCCCACCTGAGCCCCGCACCGCGAGTCCCACCGCACCGGGCGTACTCTTCGCCCGGACGTGGCGTTCAAGCACCTCGCGGACCCGCATCCGACGCTGCGGATCGAGACCGTCACCGCGGCCAGTTCGTACCGATTCCATTTCGTCTGAATACCTCAAATTCGCGCCGAGCGCCGCCGGAGAAGCCTGTTTTCCTGACGTCAAATCAAACCGATTCTCGCCTTGACTTTCCGGTCCTTCTGCATATCTTCAGCGGTGCGAGTTCCCGGGTTTGCCCCTACGGCACGCGGCCTGTCCCGGAATTGCAGGCCGCCCGCAAATTGTGTCGCAGCGCTCATTGTACAGGTTTCCACGTTCGGAGTGCATTCCATGTCTGAGATAAGGAACTACGTTGTTGTCGTCACCGCCCCGAGCGAAGCGGAAGCTGCCCGGATTGGCCGTACGCTGGTTGAAGAACGCCTGGCCGCGTGCGCCAATATCACGGGACAGATCCGGTCCATATACCGCTGGCAGGACGCTATTGAAGACGATGCCGAATGCCTGATGGTCCTCAAGACGTCACAGGCCAGCCTCGACGCGCTGATCGACCGGGCGAACGAATTGCATAGTTACGAGGTGCCGGAGATCATCGCGCTTCCCATCCACCAGGGTTTTCCGCCTTACCTGGACTGGATCGCCGAGAACGCCTGATCCGCGTTTCCGATCCTGCCTGCACAGCGACGACCCATGTCCCTCGTTCTTTCGGATACGGACGGGGTTGTGGACAGGCGCCAACCGGAAGGACTCACATTGGCCGGTCATCCTCAACACGCGGTCGGCATCGATCTCGGCGGCGGCAGCATCAAAGGCGCGCTTGTCGCGGCCGACGGTCGAATCGAAGCCCAAGACCGCTGTCCGACAGACGTGGAAAGCGGCGAACATGGCGTGGCGGACCGGATCGCAGCGCTCTTCGAGTCCCTCCGCGACGGGCATGGGCTATCGAACGACCACATCGCGGGCGTCGGTATCGGTGTGCCCGGCGTCGCGACGTCGGAGGGCGACGTCATCATCGCGCCCAACCTCCACTGGCGCCACGTCCCGTTCAAGCGGATCCTCGAGGAAAGGATCAGGCTGCGCGTTGAAATCGACAACGACGCCAGCGTCGCGGCCATCGGAGAAGCCCGCCTGGGGGCGGGCCGGGGATGCGAGTCACTCTTCCTCATCACCCTGGGGACGGGCATTGGCGGCGGGCTGGTCCTGGGCGGCGGCATTCACCACGGCGCCTCCTTCGCGGCGGGGGAAATCGGGCACGTGTGCATGGACCCCGACGGCCCGGTCTGCGGATGCGGAAAGAAGGGATGCCTGGAAGCCTTCACCTCCGGCCCCGCGATGGTCCGCTACGTTCGCCGCCGCCTGCCGGAAGCGGTGTCCACTTCTCTCTCGAACACGGAATCCCTCTCACCGGAAACCATCTGCACGGCCGCGAAAAACGGCGACAGCCTCGCCTGTGAAGCCGTCGCCCGCGTTGCACGTTATCTCGGCATTGCCATTGCCAACATCATTAATGTGATCAGCCCTGACGTAATCGCCATCGGCGGAGGGATCTCCGCGGCCGGCCGCGTTCTACTCGACCCGATCGACGCCGCGGCGCGGGAATACACCCTTGAAGGGATGTTCGATCATACCCGGATCCTGCCCGCCAAACTGGGCAACGACGCAGGCGTCCTGGGCGCGTCACGCCTGGTGCTTAAGTAAGCAGACGATATTCAAATTCCCGATCGGCCGGAACGTACGACCGGACACCGCCGTTACTCCAACGTCAGATCCTTCAACACCGACCTCAGATATGCGACGTCCTGCTGCGCGAACCACTCCCGGTCGCCCGCCCGCGGGGCTTCAATGCACAACGGGCCGCTGAATCCGGCCCGCATCAGCGCCAGCAGATACTCCCGGTGGTTGATCATCCCGTCGCCCAACCCCACGGCGTTCCGTCCGTCTCCGGCGGGCATCGAGTTTTTCAGATGCACCATGAAGAGCTTCTCCCCCAGCGTGGAAACGGTCTCTCCGATTGATGGACAGGACGGGAAATACACCATGTTCCCATAGTCCAGGTTCGCCCCGACGCACGGCGAACCGATCATGTCCAGAAGTTTCATCGTGGGCGCAGGCAGGTCGTGAACATATCCCATGTGGATCTCGAACGCGAGCCTGAATCCAATCTCCTCGGCAACCGCGCCGAGTTCCCTGAACCCCTCGGCCGCCCATGTGTAATGATGCACCGACGCGGCGCCGGATCCATGCAGATGATGCGCCGACCCCGCATTGGGGTCCGAACTTCGCAGCGTCCCGGCCATGATATTGCAGACCGTGAGCTTCAATCGTTCGCCAGCGAGTCGATAAAACCTGATACCCTCCTCAACCTGCGTCCGGCGGATGGCGGCGTCATCCTGCATCAATTCCACCCCCGGGCCGCCAAACAGCACGTGCTTCAGTCCCGAGGCTTCCGCGGCCGCGGCGATCGTGTCCAGGTACTGTTCCGGCGTCTCCTCTTCGCCTTTGCGATAACGGCGGAACTCGATCCCGTCGAACCCCCACCCCACCGCCTTCCGGCACATCTCCGGGATCGTCTGTCCCTGTTCACAGTAATTCACGTGCATGATGATCGGTAACGCCATTCAATTACCCCTTCCGTTGAATAAACCCGCTCAATTGCGTTTGCCTCGCCCGCGGAACGTGGCTAAAATGCCAATGTACCCCGGGAAAGTCAACCGCAACCACCAGCCCAGGTGTTCTGTCGCGGAAAAAGACTGGCTGAATTCGGCCGCCGAGTCGCCCGGCTCGCATCCTTCGACAGGCTCAGGAACCAGCGCCAGAGCGCAGGCGACCTGGACAAGGTCGGCGAGCGAGGGCACTTCGACAAGCTCAACACAAGCAACGCAGCGAGACGGGATGAATCAGCGGCCGAATGGTGAGATATTTTCGAGACAAAGCACTGAAGGAGGTCTGTCAATGGCCAGTTGGTTCTATCTTTTTCTCGCCATCGCTCTCGAAGTGGCCGGAACGACGTGCATGAAACTCTCGGATGGATTCGCCCGTCTGTTGCCCTCTATCGGGGTCGCCATTTTTTATCTGGCCTCCCTGGCGGGACTTACGATGGCGCTCAAACAGATCCCGGTCAGCATCGCATACGCCGTTTGGGCCGGCCTGGGAACGGCCATCATCAGCGTCATCGGTTTCTGGTACTTCAAAGAGCCGGTCACCGCGGTCAAGCTGCTCTCCATCGCGTTGATTGTCGGCGGAGTGACCGGCCTGCATCTGTCCAACTCGACGCACTGATTGTTCGCTCCGGAAACCTGTTTCCGGGGCACAACAATGTTGGAAATCGAAAAATCAGCAAAATGCGAAAAAATGAGTTGACATTCGAACTGGAAGGGATTAACTTTGATTGTGACGTTGTAAATAGAAGGACGTTGTTTCTGTCTCCTGTGCAGTCGAAAAAAACGATGCGGCAAGGATCAGAATTTCCGGTCCTTGCCTTTTTTAATTGCCTGCACATTCAGTTCAAGGTAGAAAGGTGGTGAATTAGCAGTGGCTGACGGTCGAGTGAAGTGGTTCAACGACGCCAAGGGCTTTGGTTTCATCGAGCAGGACGGCGGAGAAGACGTGTTCGTGCATTTTTCGGCAATCCAGGCTGAGGGTTTCAAGTCTTTGGCCGAGGGTGATGAGGTCGAATTCGACATCGTCGAGGGTCCCAAGGGGCTCCAGGCGGCGAATGTGACGAAACGATAAGGTGAACGGGAGTTTTTTCGTTCAGACGGACGCCGACGAGTCGGCGTCCGTTTTTTTTTGCGTAACAGGCCGCGATATACAATCGCGCTGCGACGCGAACCTCGCGAACTGCCATTTCGCGCAACCAGTACGCAGCGCCGGCCTGCCGCGCGCTTCCGGTACCGTGAACCGGCAGTTCGCAGTAAAAAAAACGCCCTATTGCTGCCAGGCGTCTCTGTATACCTTGCGCGAATTGACAATTCGCGATACGACCGAAGTTCCAGTCCAGGCGTAGTTTTCTACTCTATCTTCAGGATCACCTCCTGTATTGCCGGAAGCCAGGTGGCGCGGGCAAGGTTGGAAGCGGACCTGAGCTTCAAAAGCGCAGCCCGCAGGGTCTCTTTCGCTTCACCCGTCTGACGCGCCGCGACCTGCGCCCTGGCAAGGTCCGTAAAGGTCCACGCGGTGATCCCCGCCGCACCCGCTCCGGTCGTTTCCACCTCCACGGTTCCGAGCGTCCTTCGGGAACCGGAGAGGTCGCCCGATTGGGCCTGCGCCCGCGCGGTCTCTGCAAGCGCCCTGATCCTCTTGTTCGAATCCCTGATGGACACAGCGGCTTCGATTGCCGCCGTGAATCGCCCGGCACGGGCCTGGGCGTTTGCGATTTCCATCAAAACGGCGTCCCGCCTCGATGCCCGGTCGATCATTCCCGCATGGTGAAGGCTGCGACGGGTCTCGCCCGTCTGCGCCTGGCGCATCGCCACGTGATAGACCAGATTTCTCTTTCCCTCGATATCCCCGGGGTTTCTCGAAACAGCGATTTCGAGCAGCGTCTCGAGCTGGTCCGCCGCGATATGGTTGACGAGTTTCTGAGCGAGTTTGTCATCCCCAGCCGACATGACGCGTTTCCTGGCCGTATCAATGGTCCGCCTCGCGCCGTCTGCATCCCCGGCCGCGTTCTGTGCCGACGCGATGTTGAATAACCATTTCACCTGCGACGGCGACGCATCCTCGCTGACCGACTGCCAGGCCCGGTCCAGGGTCTTCCGGGCGCCATTCAGGTCCTCGACCTTCATCTGTGCCCCGGCGACCTGAATCAAAAGGTAAGGGTCGACGTCGGCCAGCGAAGCAATCGTCGCGCCGGCGCTGTAGATGTCCATCCCCTGCCCGCCGGCCTGCAGGGCTCTGTCCAGCGTCTTCCGGGCGTCCGCTTCTTCTCCCGCTTCCGCCTGTGCCCAGGCGACCTTTCCGAGCGCGATTGCCCTTCGATATCCGTCGTTGATGGTACCGGCATTCTCAACTGCCAATTCGAAGAATCTCCTCGCGTCTTCGCGCTTGCCCTGCCGCGCCAGCGTCGACGCCACGCCTACCAGCGCATCGATCCGACCCTGAATATCGTCAATTGACCTGGCTGTACTCCGGGCGGAAGCCGTGTATCCGACCGCCGCCTGGGCGAGGGCGACCACGTTCAGACTTCTCGTGCGACGATCGCCTGTTCCATTCGAGCGGGCAGCCGCGACGGCAATCCGGAAACTCTCCAGGGCGGACCCAAGGTCCCCTTTCCTGGCCGATGCGGACGCTACGCCAACCAGCGCATCGGTCCGGCCCTGAACATCTCCGATCGACAGGGCCGTCTCGCGCGCGGACTCCACGTCCCCGGCTTCAGCCTGCACGGACGCGACGTTTCGCAACGCGCGCGCACGCGCATATCCGCTCTTTACGGTCCTGGCCGCCGCCACCGCCAGATCGAAGTTTGTCCTGGCATCCCCGGCATTGCCCGCAAGGGCCAGCGCCGCCGCGCCGGCGGCAAACGCGCCGGCGCGTATTTCCAGTTCCCAATCGGATCTCGCGTCGAAAGCCCTTGCGGCCTGGAGCGTCAGCCGCGAGACACAGTGCGCACTTGCCGACCGCCAGCACTTCGCGGTTGCTCTGTCAACGGCATTGCCCGCCGCCGGCGGCGAGGGATTACCGATCCCGTTGCCGATTACCAGCCCGACCACAAGGATGCAAGCCGTCATCTTCATCGTGAATTCTCCGGTGCTACCGGCCGAAACTTAGAAGCTGTCTTAAAATTCCCAGCGGTCTTCGCGCGGCTGCAAAAGCGCCGGCCGGCGTTGGTCAAATCCACCCGTGGTACGAGATCGAGGCTGCGCTTGCTCGCCTCTCATAGGCGGATTTTCCCGCCTTGACCGCCACTTTCTCGCTCGCGCTCGGGAACTCACCGGTAATTTTAACACTGCTTCTTAAGGATGGAAAACGTCAAATCTAATGCCCGGCCGCCGGTGCTGTCGACGACGCCCGTTGCGGTCCGGCAACCTACCCCATGGTCTAATATTGAAACGGCGACACCTGCGCTTCCGTGACTTCCACCCCGAACCCGGGTCCGTCCAGAGGCTTCATTCGTCCGCTCCGGGGTACGGCAACGCCGGGGGGCCGCGCGGCCTCGTCCGGGTCAACGCCGGGTGGGCTGGCGATGTAACATTCTGTCCACGGGATTGCCGGCATCGCGTAACAGACGTGCTGCCCGTACGGCGTATTGCCGCCGCCGTGTGGTATGACCGATATGCCGGCCGCCTCGGCGATCGCACAGATCTTGACGATCGCGGTCATCCCGCCCACCCAGTTGATATCCGGCTGGAAAATGTCCAGGAGGTGGCGGCTTGCGGCGTGCTGGAAAGGAACGGTCGTGTACCAGTGTTCCCCCGTGGCCAGGGTCGCCCAGGGGAGCCGGCGGCGCAATTCGGCATGGGCGTCGAGATCCTCCGAGCGAAGCATCTCCTCCATCCACTTGAGTTTGCTCGGGCGCAGTTCCTCCGCAAGGCGAACGGCGTACTCCACGTCGAACGCCATCCAGCAGTCGAGCATCAGTTCCACGTTGTCGCCCGCGAGATCCCGCGTGTCGGCCACGAGATCCACGTTTTTCTTCAGACCTTCCAGCCCGTCCGCCGGACCGTACGGGCACGGCAGTTTGATGGCCTCGAAGCCCAGTTCGAGGTACCAGTCGGCGTCGCCGCCCGTGGCGTAGCAGAACATCTCGTCGCGCGCCGGTCCACCCAGCAACTCGTATACCGGCTTGTCAAGAAGCTTACCTTTCAGGTCCCAGAGCGCGAGGTCGATGGCGCTCACGGCGTAGGCATGCAGGCCGGTGGCGCCATATGAGGCCCCCATCCGCACCATCATGTCGTAGCACTTTTCGGTTGCCAGGCAACTCTCGCCCACCAGTCGGGGCCCGAGAAAGTCGTCGATGATGGCCGCAACGGGGCGCCCGTGGTTGGCCGTGGCGAAACCAAGGGTGCCGTCCTCGGCTTCCACGACACAGCCGAAGCCGCCCCATCCCGGCAACCAGGACGGACGGAATGCGGCGTATCGCGGATAGCGCGTCATGGGGTTGGCAACGGGCCCCTGAGCGGCCCACGACGGGCGGCGCGCCGTCTTGTATTTCTCTGCGCCGGGCTTCGCGCGTCCGTACGATTCGGGAAAGTCCACGTTTACCGCGCGGATGGACTTGATTTTCATCTTGAGATTCCTCCCGGATACGAAATCACCTGCCGCCCGGGTGTCGGCGGCGCTGCCGTTTTCTGTTCACCCCCGCCAATCCGGCGGGAGCTCCAGGGACCAGACTTCGCTGTTCAAGGGCCGGGCATGCCCGCCGGCCAGCCAGATCCTGTCCTTGAAGACATAGGCCGAATGCTCGTGGCGATTTGTCCAGATCACGTCCGACTTGAGCTGCGTCCAGTTCGCGCCGTCCTTCGAGTACCAGACGTCGCCGAAGTCGCCGTCCTTGCGCGACCATCCACCCAGGACCCACATATGGTCCCGGTAGACGACGAGGGAAAACCACATGCGTTTCTTCCAGGGCGCCTCGGCCGTAACCTGCGTCCAGTTCGCGCCGTCTTCCGAGCACCAGACGTCGTTGAGCGGAATGGTCTCGGGCTGCCATGCGCCGCCGCCCATGATCCAGATTTTGTTCCTGAAAACCACGGCCTGGGCGTGCGTCCGCTTCGACCACGCCGCGTGCTCGACGTCGCATCTCCAGTTCCTGCCGTCGGCGGTGGACCAAACGTCGTTCTTGAGGTTCGTGTCATCGTCCTGATAGAAATTCTCGGTCCCACCCATGATCCACATTCTGTCCCTGAACACGACGAACGACGGCGATACCCTGGGGCACCACCCCGGATCATCCGTTTCCAGAACCCATTCGGCGCCGTCGGACGACGACCATACCGTGTTCGTGTTCTCCGCGCCGGGCAGTTTCCGTCCCCCCATCAGCCACATCCGGCCCCTGAACGGCATGGTTGCCGGAAGGTCGCCGTGCTCCCACGGCGCAACCTCAACGGTTCGGGTCCAGTTCACCCCGTCGGACGACTTCCAGACGTCGCGCGGATTGGGTGTCTGCGGGGTGAACCAGCCGCCGAATATCCACATATGCCCGTCCCACACCATCTCCCCCTGCGAGTCCCGCGCCTGCCATGCCGCCTTCTCCGTCACGCAAACCCAGTCGGGGCCCTTTACCACGTTGCTCATATCGGTTTCTCCCGGATAAAGATTCGACACCGTCACGTTTTTCCGAAAAGAGGCCATTCACGCCGGACGACCTACTCCAGCCTCCAGCCCGATGCGTCGACCGCCAGCTTCCTGTGCCCCCGGTAGCAATCGTATACCGCGTGCATTTCCTCGATGCTGTCAAAGTAGCCCACGATGTGCGCCGCGCTGAACGTATCGCCGGCTTTTACGGGCAAGCCATGCATTTCAAGGATCATCACGATGATATCTCCCGGCCGCTGGCTGCACCAGGCCTCGTAGACGACGGAGGGATCGAGCGTGAGGCCGCCCAGCCACGGCCCATCGCCGCCCGTTTCAGGATCCCACAGGCGGTACGCCCGGATGAAATGCCCGGGCGTTCTGTTCAGGTCGCGGCGATATCCATACTTCCGGTCCGGCGGGAATGGTTCGAAGAATTCGCTCGACGGGATGCGCAGGCCATGGGGTCCGCTCAGATAGCTGAGATAGATTTCGCTGAACGAATCACCCCTTATATGCCGGACGCAGCCGGGCGTGTCGTTCCTGAGAAACATCTCCGGAGAGTCGTTCACGCTTTCGATCCTGTCCATCAACACGAAAAACCGCTCGCCTTTGGGAAACACGATCAACTGCGTCCACCAGGACCCCGCATTCCGGCCCGGCGCCGCATATTCGAAACGATAGCGGGTCCTAACGGCAATGAAGTCCCTCCCGCGAGTCACATCCGGCTGCACGGGCTTCATCCTGTGGCAGAGCTGCGGCCCCTCGATCATTCGCTTCCGATGACTGCTTCCGTGCGACAGGATGGCGTATTCCCTGCTCACGGGGTCCGGCTCGTTCTCATGCCAGCGGTATCGCCCCACACCGTGCCCGTCATCCGCAATCACGCTACCGCTGTACGATTCGTCGCTGCCCGCCTCCATCAGCCAGTCGACAACCATCAGGCCGTCGCCCGCCTCCCGGAAGCCCGTCTTCCTGTCGACGAACGATCCCTTTTCGATCCCCGTCATCCATTGCTTCGGGTTTCGCTTTGGAATCGCGGCTTCGAGTTCGGCGGTTTCGATTCTGATCCTGCGATCGTCTTCGATCACGCTTGCCCATGCGACATCTTTCATTACGGTCATCCTCTCACAATCGACGGCACTTCAAACACAACGCCCCGTGCTGCAGGGGCGCTTCGCGAACCGACCTTACAACAACATGACATCCGCGATTTTGATATGGCTTGACCATGTCGTCGACCAGGTTAAGAAGGACGTTGAACGATGATTGCTGGATGACGGCCGGAAGGATGGGAGCCCTGCTCCTTACGTTTTCCCTCTCGCGTCTCGCTTCTTCAGATGTTTGCGCAAGAATTCGAAGGTGCTCACGCCGTTGATGGTGTGTGGGCCGTTGAAGTATTCGATTTCCGTGCGGTCTTCCAGGCCCCGAAGCGCGTAATGCCGGTATGTCCTGGCATATTCGTAGGCCACCCATTCGTCCGGTGCGACACCGTCGTGGTGCCCGCGTTCGACCATAAAGGGACGGGGGCAGATCAGCCAGGACATTTCAGCATAGTTGAACGTATTGCCAAGATTGAATTCGGGCATTTCGTATTCACCACTGAACAGATAACTGTACCTGTGTCGAGCCGAGGCGTTTTTCCAGATCCACTCGTTGAAGTCCGCCGAGCAGATGGAGAGACAGTATTGTTTTACGAGAGCAGGGACGCGCATGGCGGTTTTGCCGCCGTAGCTGATACCATAAAATCCGATGCGCCCCGCATCCACATACGGCAGGGACGACAACCAGGCCAGCGTCTGCTCGTGCTGCCGGACGATGAAGGAGAAAAGCGAGAGTTTGAGCGGATTGGCCTTACGCTGAAGCACCCGAAAGGCATCCTGCCCGATGTAGGGATTCTGAGGGGCGTATGTGACAAAGCCCTCCCTGGCCAGATCGTATGCGAAATTTCTGTACGGATGCCGCGGACCGTTCGGATCTACCACGGATTGGGCCCTGCCCTCCAACCCGTGCTGGCAGACCACTATCGGGTGTTTTTCGTCCTTTCGAATGCTTTTGGGGATCAGCAGGATGCCATAGGCGAAGACGTCGGAATAGACTTCGAGCACAACCTCGTAGGCCCTGACTTCGGGATGGTCATAGAACAAACGGGTGCGCGGGTTTGGAGACAGTGAAATGGGCGGCAGGGGACCGATGACGTCGTCCCAGAGTCGCCGGCGGTATTCCTCTACCAATTCCGCATCGATGCCCGTGTCGGATCCTCCGGCTTCGGTCCAGTATCCGGCCCGACGGAATTCTGCCTCCGACAGGGCGAACTGCGTGTGATCCAGGAGTTGATCGAATTGCCGTTTAAATCGGGCTTTTTGAGACACACCTTCGCGAACTCGGGTTGGCAACACCGACGACGACGACACCGAAGATGAAGACGCACCAAGGGCTTTCAGAAACGCTTCCAGCGTCACGTCGGCGCCGGCCCGTCCGTCGGGGCTTCTGGTCAGGACCAACGAGCCGCCGTCCGCAGCGGCCAAACCGCGAGCGCGGTCGAATTCCGCCTCGACTGCTTCCTGGCGCGGCGTCGTCAGCCGGCCCGGAGCGGCGGTTTGCCTGCGGCCCCGGGCTTCCGGCGGTCCTGTGATTTCGGGATGGTCCGCAATTTCCACGACGAGCGAGCGAGGGGCGATAAGAGACGCGATTTCGGCGTCGCCGAACGCGTCGAGCAGGCCGAACAGGTTTCGATAGATGGGTTGGCGCCAGAGGTCTTCACGGGGTTGAAAGTAACCCGAGACCGAAACTGCGCCGATGCGCGCATCCAGCGCGGCGGCATAAAACGCGACCAGGCCCCCCTCCCCGTGCCCGAACACGCCGACCGGAAGGTCGTCGGAACACAGTGCGTCGACCGCAGCGAGGATCTTCTGGATTTCGTACCCGATGACGTGACGGCCCAATTCATACGCCGCGCGGTAGATGAACTCCCGATGCGGCTGGTTGGTCATGCCGATATCGGGATGTCCCGAGTGGTCGCACCGGCGGTCCATCAGGAGAGGAACAAGGACGCGGCATCCGTTATCGGCCAACCGTCGTGCAACGTGTGAGGAGGCCGGAACGCCTGGTTGCAAGCCGCTGAATTGCTCCGGTGTGAAGTCACAGTCCGGGAGGGCAATTACGTTGGCAACCGGCGGCCGGTCGGGCTGCAGCAACAGGCCCTCGCCGTCGACGCCTTTGAGCGCGGGCCAGTTGACTTCAAAGATCCGACAGCCCTGACCGGAAGCCACTTCGGCCGGACCGTCAATGGGTGAAACGATCCGGATGGTTCCGCTTTCGCGGGAATCGAATAGGCCCAGCGTGTCGGAGAGGCGCTGCCGTTGCGATTCGTCCGAAGCCGCCGCTCGTTTGGAATCGCGGCGGCGGCGCGCGGACCGCGTCGCACGCGTGAGGTAACGATCGATACCCGCGACCATGGCGGCGGCCAGATCGCCCTCAACGTCGAGCCGGCTGGTTCCCGACAATACGCACTGGGTTGACAATTGATGCCTCCCGGAATCTCAGGATCCCGGATCGAAGTGGAATCCAGTGAGTCGACGCCTGCTCACGCAATAGCTCCGTCGCATTCTCGCCCGTTATGATTTCTGAAGTTTGCGATTCCGATCCTTCCACAAGCTAAGCCATCGTGGCCGGAATATCAACAGACATCCACCGTTCAGGACTGAATTTCGCGAAGTTCGTCGTTCTCCGCGGTGATCTGCACGCTTCCTTTTTCCGTAATCACGAAGACATCCTCCCACAGCATCTGAACACCTGACGCGGACAATCCGGGCTCGGTGCTGATGACCATCCCCGGCGCCAGCGGCGTATGATCGTCAGGATGAATGCTCGGCGGTTCGGTAATCAACAGGCCCTGCCCGTGGCCCATACGGGAGGGTCCGAAACGCTCCAGCCCTTCTGTCTGCGAACAGGCCGTCTCGATCGCATCGGTCCCCACGCGGTAGACCTCGGAACACGGCACCCCGGGCCCGAGGGCAGCGGCCATGCTCCGGTTCACCGCCAGCAGTGCGTCGTACGTCCTTCTCAACGCGTCCGTCGCGTTGCCCAGGACACCCCACCGCGTATAGTCGATGGTGTACATTCCCACGCGGGCGCCCGTATCCACACCCACAACCTGGCCCGCTTCCAGCGGCCTGTCATAACCGAACGGGTTCCGCGATCCCGGGATGCCCAGGAGCAGCATGACGAACGACGTCCCGTCGCCGCCCTCTTCCAGAATCAGCCGCCGCAAAAGGCGCGCCGTCTCACGTTCCGTCATGCACGGTCGAATCACCCCGAACAGCCTCTGGCGGGCTCTTGCCGTCACTTCTCCCGCCTGACGGATATACGCGATTTCTTCGGTCGACTTTACCATCCGTAATCTTACGATGATATCCGCAGCGTCCACAAATGTGACATCCGGTAACGCAGCAGTCAGGTCCTGATACGCTCCTGCCGGCATTCCCATCCGCTGTTCCTGCCCAAGCTCCGCGCCCACGGAGCCTCCGGCCGTTCCCGCGTCCCGAAGCGCCTGGATCACGACGGCCTGAGGAAACGCGAACAGGTCCGTGTACCCGCGCACGTCGGTCAGGTAAGATCCGAGCGCCAGGTTGTCCTGTCCCTGCGTCACGACGATCGGCTCGCCCTCCAAGGGCAGGATGAAAACCGACGGACGGGTCAGAGAGGCGTGGAGGGCGGCGCTCGCCGACGTGCCGGCGAAATACTGAAAGTTCTCCTCCCCCGTGACAAACAACGCGTCCAATCCGCGCCAGTCCATTTCCTCACGCGCGCGGGCATACCGCCGCTCCATATCCTGCCGGGAGAACATCGCGTATTCAAGATCGCCCGATGACATAACCTATCCGACTCCAAATGCTTCTTCCGTCAGGCACTGTACGGATCAGATCGACCTGAATTGCAGTTCGCAGAAAAAGGTATTGTACCCAACGGGTTTCCGCGGCGCTGAATCTCAACAGAAAACCGACCCGGTCGTAGTGGGAGAACATCCGAGAATCGTCGAGTCCGCCGACGTCTGTCGCACACCGACGTCAGGTTGGCGGCGGCGGATTCGCTTGTATTGCGCACTTCGGAGACTACGAACATATTAAATAATTTACATTTAAATTTATATTTATTGCAAAAATAGGCCATTTATAATTAATTTTAAATATTTATATTGACATATTGGGATTAAACCGTATATTTCCATTTCAGAATACTTCAGGTCAAGACGGATTGATATTTCAAACCGCACCTGTCCAGAATCGTCTTTTCAAACCGCTATCACGACAGGTTCCACCTGCTACAGGAGCGAGGGCATCCTGCCCTCGAACTTCGCGTCACTTTCCCCTATTCGCGTCCAGAGACAGATGCGTCCACGAAATCCGACACCGGGTTACGAAAAACACCGTGTGCGACGAGTTATCCGATGTCGAGGGCAGGATGCCCTCGCTCCCGGGAACGCCAACCAAACAGGTCCCAAATCGGTTTCTGTCCTGGACAGCCGTGGCCAAAAGAAGGTGACCTGCATTGGCACCTTGAAACGACTTTCAAGAAAACCGGGTACTTACGCATCCAAGATCGTCTTTTTCAAACTATCTTGGACAGCAGTGATTTCAAACGAACGTGCGCCCTGACGGTTGGGTCGTGGATGGATGTTACGCGTTCCTGCTGGCGGATAGCGAGCATCCAAAATACCTCCGGGCCGTTGCTGCCGCAAGCCACTTTAGCGGTCGATATCGAATTCGGAAATGCAATGCGGGCGACGGTCCGAGTACCCCGAAGCGGTTCGCTTCCCGGCGCCTTACTCTATTGGAACGGTGTTGGAATCGTCGAACCCGAAAACAGGCCCCTACATGAATCGACAGTGAGTGAATTCCCGGAATATTGTCGAATATCAACGTAGACGGCGAAGAAATCTCGAACGAGTTGGCACCATCCGTACAGAAGTCGTGCCGGAAAGTGCAACGAGATAAGGGCGAACCCTTGGTCGAATACATAGGAAATGCTCCATACTGCTACGCCAATTCTGCGGCTATGTTATTGAAAACCATCGGCGAGGATATCGAGCCGGGTCAGATTGAGGTCCTCACCGGGGTCGGGCTAGGCGCCATATGGCAAGATAACGGAGGGTTCTGGTTGTCCAATCCCTACTCTCCGCCCGACATGGGATTGAGTGCAGCCCTCGCCATGCTCGGTTTTCAATTCGTGGAGGGGTCGCGCGAAGTGCCTGATCCGTTTCCACTGGAAGAACTCGAAGAGCAACTTCAGTCTGGTCCGGCCATTCTGGGTCCACTCGATATGGGCTTTCTGGACTACCTGCCGTTCAATGCTCACGGGGCGGACCATTTCGTGCTGGTCTACAAGATTGCGAACAAGTCGGTGTTTTTACACGATCCTGAAGGTTTTCCAAACGTATCGCTTCCACTGTCATGTCTTGCGGACGCGTGGAAGGCAGAGAAGATCGACTACCGTCGAGGTTACTACCGGTACTGGACTGCTCCCATCCGAGGAGAGACTCCGGACAAGGACGAAATCCGAAAAAGGGGAGTCGAGCACTTTGCGGCCTGCTACCGGCAATCGAGGGTAATCTCCGCCAGGCTTGGTTGGACTTTCGGTCCTGAGGCGATCAATAGTCTGGCAGAAAAGGCAAAATCACACGATCTCCCGAACTTTCAGATCCATCTGATGAAGTCCTTCCACTTCTGTCTGGGCGCACGCAGAGCCCTTGACTATTCCGTCTTCTTTGCGGGCAAGGACGCTCAATTGTCCGATATCAAACGTCATCAAGCCCAACTTCTCGGAAATTGCCACCGCATTGCCGCTACGGCAGACTGGGCTGAACTTGCCGTTGAACTGAAGCAACTCGCAGCGACAGAGGATGACTTCTACAAGGAGTTGTTGAAGCAAGAGACTACCGTGTCACGTATGTCCGTTAACAAACGATAGTGCAAGGTCTGCTTGGAACCATAACGTTGGGACTTGCGCTGGGCTGGCATTCGCTCACTTGGTTCGGCAGGTGCGTTTCAACATCCATAGACTTAAAAGGGAGAAACCCAACCGTGCGGAAAGTATTGGAAGGTTGTCCGACGTGCGGCGGCGAATTGACGATATCGGGATTGCAGTGTCACGCCTGCCACACCAGAATCGAGAGTCAGTATTCAACGTGTCCCTTCTGTCGTCTGCAGCAGCAAAGCCTCGACTTTATCGAGATCTTCGTCAAGAACCGGGGCAATATCAAGGAAATGGAACGCGAACTGGGAATCTCCTATCCCACGGTGCGCAACCGGTTGAATGCGGTCATCGCCGAGCTTGGCTACGAAGTGGGGGCGGAGCCGGCCGCGCCGGACGATCGGGCGGAAAAACGCGGCGAAATCCTGAAACAGCTCAGCAAAGGGGAGATATCCGCGACGGAAGCGGCAGAACTGATAAAGCAACTGGGGAGGAAATAGCGATGACTACGGAAAGACTGGAAATTCTCAAAATGCTCTCCGAGGGGAAAATCAACCCTGAAGAGGCCGAGTTGTTATTGGCAGCGCTCGACGAGCAGTCCGGCCCGGAAGGGCACACTGAAACCGAGGACGCCCGGCGTGAGAAGGGCAACAGGCCCTTCGACAGATTCACGGAGGTCTTCAGCGAAGTCGGAAAAGAGATCGAGAACGAGGTAGCCAAAGCGATGGACTCGGTCCGCTGGCAGGACATCGGCAAGATGGTGAACGAGGCGGTCGATCAAGCGACCTCCTCCGTCGCCGATACATCCGATGGATGGGAAAGAGGCGCGCGAAGACGCCGGGCGGGGAAACAGCAGGAATGGACGTTCGACGCGGCCGGCATTGCGACGATCGACGCCAGGACCGTCAACGGCTCGATCTCGGTCAAGAGCGCCGATGGCGACAGAATCGTCGTCCGCGCCTGGACAGCGGTGCACGGACGCCGCGAAGCGAGAGAAGCATTCGATCGGGAAGTCGAGGTGCGCGCCGAGCAGGAGGGCGACGTGCTCCGCATTTTCGCCGACCATCCCAGACCGCCCCGCGGCGTGAGTCTGGCCGTTCACTACGAAATCGAAACGCCGCGTTCAATGTCTGTGCGCCTGCGCACCGTGAACGGCAAGATCAGCGTCCAGGGAATTGACGGCGCGATGGATGCCGAAAGCGTCAACGGGGTCGTGGCATTGGAGGGCGATACCGGTCCCGTCAAAGCACAAACCGTCAACGGGAAGATCAGGGCGGAAATCGGACGGCTCGTCAATGCTGCGAGCTTCCTTACTACCAATGGATCGATCGATCTGGCGGTGGACGACTGTTCGGCTTCGGCCACCGCCAGGACCAACAACGGCGCGGTCAGAATGACACTTGATTCGAATTTCTCAGGTAATATCGACGCCAAAACGAACAATGGGCGCGTCCGATGCGATTTTCCCGTCGCAGCCGAGCGCCAATCGAGAAAACGTCTCAAGGGCGTCATCGGCAGCGGTAGCGACGTTGTTGTGAAGCTGCGGAGCATGAACGGAAGCATCAATCTCATGCGGCGTACAGATGGCTCCAACGCTGAACACAGCGCTGATTGAAGACCGGGCTCCCGTCGCGCGGAACCACCTCTTTTCCAAATTTACCCTTTACGCAACTCCTGTTTCTTTTTATATTCGCCCGGTCTTTAGCGTGACAGAATGCAATCCCGGAGTAACCCAGAAAAGGAGCAGGAGATGGCGTTGGAGTTGTTCACCCGAGTTTTCGACGTTGAGAAGATCAGGCTTTCCGGAACGGAGGAATACATCGTCCGCGGCGGTCGGGACCTCTTCGAAAAGCTGCCCGAGGCCCTCGAAGGCATCCGCCAGATCGGCGTCATCGGCTGGGGCTCTCAGGGTCCCGCGCAGGCGCTGAACCTCAGGGAATCCCTTCAGGCCAGTTCGATTACCGTCAAAGTGGGCTTGAGAGAGGGATCGGGTTCCATGGACGAAGCCCGGGCGGCCGGTTTTACAGAAGAAAACGGAACGCTCGGCGAAATGTACTCGGTTATCTCCGAATCCGACCTGGTCCTGCTGCTCATCTCCGACGCCGCGCAGGCCGAGAACCACGAACGCATCTTCGATGCCCTCAAACCCGGCGCCACCCTTGGCCTTTCACACGGGTTCCTGCTAGGTTACCTGAAAACCGTGGGTGCCCCGTTTCCGCCGAACGTCAACGTCATCGCCGTGTGCCCCAAAGGCATGGGCCCGTCGGTACGGCGCCTCTACGAACAGGGCCGGGAAGTCAACGGCGCGGGCATCAACGCGAGCATCGCCATACAGCAGGATATTGACGACAGGGCCACCGACTACGCCCTGGGCTGGTCCATCGCCCTCGGGGCGCCCTTCACGTTTCAGACCACGCTGGACAAGGAATACCTTTCGGACATCTACGGCGAGCGCGGCATCCTGCTCGGCGCCGTCCACGGCATCGTCGAAAGCCTCTACCGCCGGTACGTTTCGCAGGGACAAACCGAAGAAGACGCCTTCGCCCACTCCTGCGAATCCATTACGGGCCCCATCTCCAGGTGCATTTCCCACCACGGCATCGTGCGCCTCTACGAAGACCTGGACGATAGCGGCAAGGCCGAATTTCGAAGGGCCTATTGCGCGGCCTACCGGCCCGCACAGGAAATCCTGCTCGAAATCTACGACGACGTTGCCAACGGGAACGAGATTCGCAGCGTCTACGCCGCCCACAAGAGAGGCTTCCCCATCGGCGAGATCGACGGCACCCGGATGTGGGAGGTCGGCAAAGGGGTCCGCGACCGGCGCGTGGAAGACGAGATTCCCATCAATGCCTTCACCGCCGGGGTCTACTGCGCCACCATGATCGCCCAGGTGGACATACTGGCGGAAAAGGGCCACACCTATTCCGAGATCTGCAACGAATCCGTGATCGAATGCGTGGACTCCCTCAACCCCTATATGCATTTCAAGGGCGTCTCACATATGATCGACAACTGTTCCACCACCGCCCGTCTGGGCGCCAGAAAGTGGGCGCCGCGTTTCGACTACAACCTCACCCAGCAGGCCTACGTCGCCATCGATACCGGCGAAGCCCTGGACGATAGCGTTTTCGACCGGTTCCTGGCCCACGAGGTTCACGATTCGCTGGCAACCTGCGCCGAGCTGCGCCCCTCCGTGGACATTTCCCTGGTGGAATAGGGCCGAAGATCTTCCCCGCGCAAGTTATCGCGGGACATCAGCGAGGTTTCCGTCCAGGACTCATCTCACCAGGCGTCTGAACAGGTCCTCGCGCATCTCGCAATGCAGCAACGCATCCAGCCGCCGGTTCTCCAATCCATCCCTGATCACCGCGAAACTCTCCCTCACCACCGCTTCGGTGTGGTCCAGCGCCGCGTCGTCGTGCGCGCAGTTGAAGAAGAAGCCCGTTGACAGGATCAGGCCTCGTTTCGCGTTCTCCTGAATGAAGAGCGTTGTCACCTTCCTCGCGGTTTCGGGATCGTCAACGTGAAAACGGATGCCCGGGTGTGCCGCAACACCCACGCATTCGGCGTCCACCCCTACATCACCCGCCGCCCGGTTGATCCTCTCCTTGAATGACGCCCCGATCCGTTCGAAATGCCTCACGGCGTTCCGCCGTTCCAGTTCCCTCACGGTCGTCAGCGCGGCCACGGTCCCGATCGGATCGTCCCAATAGGCGCTCGAAATAAACATCCGCGAAACCGGCTCCATCACCTCCCGGCTGCCTACCACGGCGGCCATCGGATACCCGTTTGAGATCGCTTTGGCAAACACGGACATGTCGGGCACCACGTCCGTGTACTCCTGTACCCCGCCGAGCGAGATACGGAAACCGCAGGACACTTCGTCGAAGATAAGTACCACGCTGTACTTCGTCGCCAGCGCGCGCACCCCCTCCAGATATCCCGGCGGCGGCAACTCGGTGCGCATCGGCTCCATAATGATGCAGGCCACTTCGTTCAGGTTCGCCTCGAGCAGATCCTCCAGCATCTGCAGATCGCCGTACTCGAACGGTATCGTCGTTCCTTCCAGCACTCCCGGCACGCCGATCGGCTCGATTCCCGGCCTGAGGTGGCCGTCGAGCCGCTCCTCGCCCAGATTCGCGGCCAGGTACCAGTCGTGCCATCCGTGGTAACCGCAAAACAGCACCCGGTCCTTCCCCGTCACCCCCCGCGCAATCCGTACTGCCACGGTGCAGGCCTCGCCTCCGCCCTTTGCGTAACGCACCATCTCCGCCGAGGGAATCAGGCGGACCAGTTCTTCCGCCAGTTCCACGGCGCTTTCGTGAACAATGCTGCAGATGCCGCCTCTTTCGATCTGCTGGCTGACGGCCGCGTCGACGATCTCATCGGCGTATCCCAATATGATCGGACCCACGCCACTCATCCAGTCGACGTACTCGTTGCCGTCGACGTCCCATATCCGGCAACCTTTGGCCTTCGCGGCATAAACCGGGCTCACGCCCAGCGCCGCCTGCGTGGGACGGCGGCTGAGCAACTGCGTCACGCCCGGTATCACCGCCTGAGCGCGTTCATACACGGCCATCGAACGCGCAACCGAGTGCGTCGCATGCAATTCTTCCTTTGCACCCATCTCCTGTCCTCCCGATAGGTCCGGGTCACGGCGAAGATAACGCGCCGCGCGCCGTGGATCGCCCATCTACCAAGCGGTCCATCCACCGTCAATGGTCATATTCTGCCCGGTCATGTAGCTGCTTGCATCGCTGGCGAGAAACACGATCGCCCCCTTCAGTTCGTGCGGCTCTCCCATGCGTCCCATCGGGCTCTTCGTACACAGCCGGTCCACCATTTCGGCGGGCGCCGTGCTCATGTTGGGAAAGGGCCCCGGGCTCAGACAGTTCACCCTCACCCGATCCGCCGCCCAGTAGACCGCCAGGTGGCGCGTCACGTGGATGATACCGCCTTTCAGCGCGTGATATGCCGCGGGGCTGGCCGGACACACCCCCGCGTACGCATCCGGATAGGACGCCACCTGTCCGTACATGGAACCCAGCATGACAACGCTCGCGGGCGCGCCGCGTTCCACGGCGTCATTGCGCACCAGCCGGGCAAGCGTGAAATACCCGGCCACGTTCCCCTGCTGCCACGCGAACTGCTCGTGGGTCACGTCCGTCCAGTCGTTCAGCACGCCCTCGTTCCCGTTGTTGACCAGAACGTCGATCTGTCCGGCTGCTTCCACCGCATCGGCAAAACCGGCCTCGATGGATCCCCCGTCCATATGGTCCAGCCGCACACCCACGTGCGCGGCGTCGCCGGGCAACTTCGCAACCGCCGCCTCGGCGCGGCTGCGCTCCCTGCTGCTGATGACGACCCTGGCCCCCGCCTCGGCCAGCGCAGTGGCGAACGCCGTTCCCAGGAACCCCGTACCTCCGGTCACCAGCGCCACCTTTCCACTCAAATCGAACAGTCTCTGTACCGTCGGTTCGCTTGCCGCCATTTTCTTCTCCTTGATTTCAAACGACACGAAGGTTGTCGCTTCCGGTGATCTTGTGCCGGTGTTCAATCTCCTCGTGACAACGGAATGATCGGCAGGACAATGTGGGAAGGCCGCTCGAGGTCCATGTAAACCGTGTTTCGGGCAACAACGGCGTGCGTATGCCGTCCCACGGGTTCGCCGGTATTCGGATTCACGTCGAACCGGGGGAAATTGCTGCTGGAAATATCCACGCGGATCCGGTGGCCGCGCACGAACAGATTACTGGTTGGCGTCAGATCGATCCTGACGGAATACACCTCGCCTGGAACCATCATCTCGGGTTGCTTCCACCCGTTCCGATAGCGCGTGCGGATGATGGAGTCCACCAGATTCATGTGATAGCCACCCGGGTAGTCTTCGCTGGAAGGGTAGACGTCGATCAGCTTGGCCGTGAAGTCCGTGTCCACCGCGGTCGAAGAGATCCAGAGATTCACGGAAAGCGGACCGGTGACCTCGACGTCCTCCAACAGTGGCTCCGTCTGGAAGACGAGAACGTCCTCCCGGGACGCGAGCGTCGGGTAAGGCGGCCGTGCGCCGACGATGCCCGGCGCCTCCTGCTGGTGGGCGGCTCCGTCCAGCACGATGCTGCGCATCCGGGCCCTCGGGGGCGTGTACCGCTCCACCATCCCCTCGCCCAGCGGCGCCATTTCGTAGAAGCCGGTCACGTTTCCGGCAATGGTGGGCACCGGGTGTTCCGGATCGTGAGCGTAGCTGGCCGGAGCGCCATCCTTAGGCGTGGTCTCCGGACCGAGGCCGCCGCCGGGGTGAAAATAGTACGGCGTGTACCTGGTGCGGGCAAGCGGCCATTCCCGCTCGGTCCGCCACGAGCCGCCGTGGTTGAGTCGGCCTGCTCCGTTCCGCCGGCCATCGCCCCCGCCCATTACGAAGATACGAACCGGTGGATCATCTTCCACATTGTTGCGGATACCCTTCAACCAGCGGTCGAACCAGCGCAGGCGCTCCCGGTTGTACACGTCGTCGCCCCACGCCGCGTCGGGTCCGAAATCCACGTCGCCGGCGAACGAATCGCCCTCTCCACGTATGCCGCCGTGGTTCCACGGACCCATCAGCAGCCGCTGGGGCGTCCGGTTTTGTTTCGACATCGCCGCGAAATAGTTCGTCGTGGCCCCCGCGAACGGATCGTACCAACCCCCGCTGAAAACCGAAGGAATATCGCCGTGCCGGTCGAAATAGCGCTCCTGGTCGCAGCAGTCCTGCTGCCAGAATTCGTCGTACTCGCCGCGATGGTAGTAGTCGAACAGCACCCGTTCCAGATTCGGCACCAGGGCAAGGGGCGTGTCCCCCGGCTTGAACGGCGTGGCATGGACAAGTTCCCTCATGCGCGCCATGGCCTCCACGAACGCCCGCGCTGCGGCGGGGTCGTCCCTGATCTCCTGCGCATCGTGCCCGTGCAGAAACATGGCGCCGAACATGTGCAGCGCCATCGCGCCGCCCTCCCGCGAGCAGTGCGCGTACATATTGGTGGGCCCCACGTCCTGCCACATCGACGCGAGATTCGGCGGCCGGTACAGCGCCATCACCGCCTGGACGATGGCGCCGTGCGAACTTCCCACCGTGCCCACCCTCCCGTTGGACCAGGGCTGCTCCGCAATCCAGGACACCGTGTCGTATCCGTCCCGGCCCTCGCCGGGATTGGCGGTGTGGAAGTACTGCCCCGTACCCTCGGACATGTGCCGACCCCTCACGTCCTGGATCACCACCACGTATCCCCGCCGGGCGAAAAACATCCCGACGGGCCCCACCCACATCTGAGGACTGCTCTTGTCATAGGACGTCCGCCCCAGAATCGCGGGATATCTGCCGGGTGCGGGTTCCCCGTCGACGGCGGGGCGGTAGACGTCCGTCGCCAGCCGCACCCCGTCGCGCATGGACACCATGACGTCGGTGGCAATGACGACGCCGTATTCCGGTTCCCGGTTCATGTTCTTTCGACTCCTCCATTTCACGCGAGCTCTGGCGAACTGCTACGCCAGAACTCCGTTTCCGGCGACGATGGCCGGGACGCCGGAGTCAAACCGGACCTCCACGAATTCCGTCGACTTCTTCAGTTCGAACGCTGTATCGCCAACGTGTACCGTCCTGCCATTGCAGACTGCGACGGACAATAATTCGCCGTCGGGCCCCTGTCGAACCATACACAGCTCGCCGTCGGTCCGGATGTCCTTGCCCTCCTGCAGCATCCACCTGCCTTCCCGCCCCGTGTCTTCCGCGTCTATGGCCAGGACCACGTCCCGCCGTCCATCTGCGAGCTCGATTTCCACGGCCGCGTCCGAATCCGAAGGGGCACGGCCGTCTTCGCGTTCCACGGAAAGACGTCGTATTCCGGAGATGGCCGGCTCATCCTCATAGGGTTCGATTACACCCACGAACGTTGAAGCCAGCGGACCCGTATCCGACTCGCGCCGCACCATCACCCGCGGGATCCAGTCCGTCTCGTTGCCGCCATACCCCCGCAGCGCAACCCAGGCCTCGGCAGTATAGGCCTGCGCGCCCTGGGTCAGGTCGGTATACCGCAGATGGATATCGCGGTTCGCGTCCAGATATCCGTACCGGTCCTCCACCTTCCAGTCCGCGTGCCATCCAGGCGCCGGTTGTTCATCACTCATAAAACTGCGCATCTGCGTTTCGTACCCATAATCGGCGGCCGGCGCCAGCGCGAGCCCCCGTGTTGAAAGCTTCCCGAAGTGACTGTGCATGAACTTCGCGTGGTCTCGTCCGCCTGCAACGCGGAATACCTCCAGAAGGTAGCTGCTGTTGTCCGATGTGTCCGCCATTGCCACGGTCCGTTCATAGCGCGGTATCCCGTATAGCGCCGAACCGTTCGCCCGGATCGCCCGGAACCCGTCGCCGTCCGCCCACAACGTGGACTCGCCGTTCGATGGACGCTCCTGGTCCTTTCCGTCCACAACCACGGTGTTGTGGCCGGCGGTACTCACGTACCAGTGAAACTTCGGCCCGCTCCACCCACCGTAGTGTACCGGTGGGTAACCGAAATCCGGCATCAGGTCCAGGCCCATTGCGAAGAGCCCGAGGTTCATCCCGTCGGCGTGCCCGTGAGGTCCGCCGGAGTCGTAGTCCAGCCACGCGGCGCGCCGGCCGTCGCCCCGGCCCGATCGCAGGATGGCGAGACGCCACTCCGTCTTGTTGGCGCTGGCCTGTTGGATTTCCGTCCCGCTGGCGTCGATAACGGCCTGCACGTCGGACTGGAATGCCTCCGGATCGTCGACAAAGAGATCGTGCGGCAACCCGTTGACCGTACTGCCGTTCGCCTGGTACAGGGCCTGCACGTAGGCCGAATCGCCCGTCTCCCGGTACAGGTCCCACAAAAATGCGTACATCGACGGCTCCAGACCGGGATTATCGGAGAAGGAGACGCCCACGTAGTTTTCGACCTTCCCCGCGTAGTATCCCGTGTCGCCGGCCTGGGGATAGTACTGCTGCAGGCACCACGTATCGATGTGAAACCGATAGGTCTCCCGCAGCTTCGGGTGCCTTGCCAGCATATCGCCCAGAAACCCGGAGTCGACCCTGCCGAACCGCGCCAGGAACTGCGCCAGGCTCTGTATCACCCCTGAACAGTAGCCCGCGAGACCCTTTTCCCCCGTCACGCCGTCCACCGCCGCGGCGCGTTCCATCATCTCGGCGATCAATCCATACACCTTCTCCCGGTTTCCCTCCCAGTCGAGGACCGAGTGAATCGTGATCAACGCGATTTCCTTGCGGGGATAGTTGGACCGGATCCGATCATGATTAACGACCGTATCCTGAAGTATACCCTCCTCGATGTGCCGCGTTACATCGTCAGGAGATGCCTTGCTCGCCTCAATGCCGTACTGCGCGGCCTTCCCGCTCAGAAATTCTGCCAGCGCTTCATCTTCCCCCAACGCGTCCCGGACCTGATCATAGGCCTGCGCAAGTACCCTCGCTTCCTCGCACGCGTCGTGCCAGGTGGACACGTACCCGGCGTGTGCGGGACCTTCGTACATCATCGCCTGGTCTTTGAAATTGAACGTCGTGTACAGGTCCGCCACCCGGTCGAGCAGCACGCCCGCCTTGTGGGCAAAATCGAACTCTCCTGTTGCCGCGTAGGCCTCCGCCAGCGCCTTGATCCCCCCGTGTACGATCTGCTTCCACTGTCCGTAGACCAGGTAGGTCCCAACGAACCACCAGGTATTCTCTCCTTCCCGGTACCCCTCGCCGTCGTCCACCCCGAACAGGTGCATCGGATCCGCAGGATCGGGATGCTCCGCATTGAACAACAGCGAACGGCTGGCAAGGCGGTGCTGAAACACCCCGTGTTCATCAAGACCGGAGCGGTAGAACGCGTGGAAGTCGTTCTTGGGAAACAGCTCTTCGCAGTGCGGGCATCGAAGCTTCCACGGGAGGCGCAACGCCCGGATACGCCAGTTGTACATGGGTACGCCCTCCCCGCACGCCGGGCAGTGTCCGTTCGACCAGACCATCCAGGACCTCCGGAGGGTACTCCCGAACATCAGGTCCCACAACTCGTCGTCGGAAAACGCCATCCACGGCTGAGCCGCCTCGACGATCCGGTCCCTCGCCCGCTTCGCCCACGCGTGGTTCTCGGCGTTGCGCTTCGCTCGTTCAATCAACGCCGCCGGGTAGAACAGGCTGCCGTTGCTCACGTCCGTTCCTCCTTATTGTGTTGCGGCGCCCGGACAATCCTGCTTGATCGACCCGCCACGGCGCCCTATTTTCGCTTAAGGATGTTACCCGTGAATCCCCACGGACCGGGAGCCGGATCCATGCTGGTTGCCTCGCAGGATTTCCGCTGGCACGACCGCGGTGAAGGAGCAGTCTACGTCTTCGGAGAGGACGGCTACCTTACGATCGATGGTTCACGAGGCCGCGCGCGCTGTTCCCGGCGAATCGAGAACCCTATCCGGCGCACGGAGGATGCAGTCTCGCTGAAACTTCGGGTGGCCCTTGGAAAGTGCTACCACATCCTCTTGTTCGGCGCGGACAACCGGATTGGCCTGGATTGCCGGATTGACGTGGACGGTCGAATCCAGCTTAACGGAGAACGGGGAACCGTCGACGCCGGAGTGTCCCTGACGTTTCACTACGGCAAACCCTACACCGATCCGGCCATTCGCCCAACCTACGTCGTGCCGTCCGACGAACATTGCCTGACCCTTTCGGGATTCGATTTCGAAACGGGCAAATTCCTGTTCGCCCTCGACAATAGCGACCCCGTCGAGATTTCCGGATGCATCGGGTCGGACATCGACGAAATACGCGCGATCGAACTCGCCACGGAGACCGTTGAAGCCGGCAGTCTCATCCGACTGAGGGAATACGCCGAATACAGAGGCGATTCGATCTCCTTCAGGGAGACCTTCCCGTTGCACTGGGCGCCGGTTTCTCCCCCTCCGGACGGCATGCCGGACGACAACGTCTGCGAGACCGTGATGCGTCCTGTGGACTACCGGTGGCTCGAGACGGCCACGAAGTACGGCTATGTCAAGGTCCGCATCCCGCCGCTGAGAGCGGGCGCATTGGAATTCGAAATGAAGCCGTCCGACGCGGAACTGGAGTCATGCCTCATCCTGGAGGAGTACCAGGGCATCATCAAATACGGCAACATTCAGTTCGGGTTGCTCCGGGGCAAGATAATCATCTGCACCGCGGAAGGCATCACTGAATTCGATCAGACCGTCGAAGCCGCAAACGACAGGGTGTACACGTTCCGGGTTGAATGGGATATGCGAAGCGGAGCGGTCCGTCTGCTGATCGATGGCGAACCGATGACGCACGGAGGGTCGGACGCGTTCTCCTTCGCCAACTTTCCGGATAGAGGGATCGATACCATCACGCTCCATCCCGGAAACGTGCGGGCGAGACGAAGTCTGATGCAGAAGCGTCAAGGCGTAAGGAAGCAGGACGTGCCCACGTCGATCGTGCACTGGGGCGCATTCCGGGTATACGATCTGGCAGGCAAACAAGCTGATTCACATTGACGATACGGCCCGGCGAAATCAACTCGCGCGCGATCGTCCGGCTAAAGGTTTCTGGAACCTGCGCCCGGTGGAGTTCGTCAGCGAGGTACATGGCTCGACGGTCGCGATCGAACTCGTTGACATCTGACTTCAATCATCCCGCGATTCTCTGACAAGCTGGCACGTTTATGGGTAAAGATCGTGAGTTTTCACCGTAAATCAGATAAAGTATCCGGCCTTGACTTTCCGGTGGCATTGTTTAATTTCCGTTCGGTCCCCGGCGCTCGATCGTCGGACCGAAGGTTGGGATACTCGATGGACAGGCGGAATCAACTAGATGCCTTCTTCCTCCGTCAGGGGGATATCAAGGAGGAAAGTTCGTGCACGTGGCCATAATCGGCAATGGCGTCACCGGTGTTACCGCTGCGATCCGGCTGCGGCGAAAACAGCCGGACTGGCGCATCACCCTCATTTCCGGCGAATCCAGATTCCACTATTCGCGGCCGGCCCTGATGTACGTTTTCATGGGCCATATGACCTATAACGGCACAAAGCCTTTCGAAGACGACTTCTGGTCCGTCAACCGGCTGGACCTGCGCCGTGACTGGGTCACCCGGATCGACGCTTCCGGCAAATGCCTTTCCCTCCACCGCGGCGGAGACTTCCACTTCGACAAACTGCTCATCGCCACCGGCTCGAAATCCAACAAATTCGGATGGCCGGGCCAAGACCTCAAAGGCGTTCAGGGCCTCTATTCCCTGCAGGACCTCCGCACTCTGTACGACAACGCGCAACACACGCGACACGCCGTCATTGTTGGGGGCGGCCTCATCGGCATCGAACTGGCCGAAATGCTGCACTCGCGCAACATTCACGTCACCTTTCTCGTGCGCGAACCGTCTTACTGGAGCAACATCCTCCCGATGGAAGAGTCCGGCATGATCAACGAGATCATCCGGGAACAGGGGCTTGGTCTGAGACTCCGGACCAGCCTGAAAGCAATTCTGGACGACGGGAACGGCAGGGCATGCGGTGTTGTGACGGAAGACGGCGAGACTCTGGAATGCCAGTTTGTGGGCCTGACCGCCGGCGTGTCTCCAAATATAGACCTCGTAAGGGATTCCGATATCGAAACCGGCAGGGGGATCCTGGTCGACCACAGTTTTCAGACCAGCGTTCCGGATGTCTATGCCGCGGGCGACTGCGCCGAAATCGTCACGGGCGGTGAGCGGAATCTGTTGCAGCAGGTCTGGTACACCGGCAAGAAACAGGGTGCGGTCGCGGGGGATGTCATCGCGGGCGAAGACTGTACCTACGACCCGGGCATCTGGTTCAACTCCGCCAAGTTCCTGGACCTGGAATACCAGGTCTACGGCCGCGTCAACCTCAATGTGCCTGGCGAAAGGAACCTCTACTGGCAACACCCCGCGCAGCGCCAGTCCGTGCGCATCGTACACACCGAACCGGACGTGATCGGCATCAACCTCATGGGTATCCGCTACCGCCACGAAGTCTGCGAACGCTGGATTTCGGAACAGCGCCCGGTCGACTTCGTTCTGGACCACCTAGCGGACGCCAACTTCGACCCCGAGTTCTTCGACAGGCACGAATCCGATATCGTACCAGCCCTCAGGGAGCAAATGTCATGATCGATACCGCCACCCTCGACTACGACTTCGACGAGGAAACGCTTGGCTTCGAGGAACCGCCCGAGCAGCCCGCGCCGCCGGCATCCTGGCCCGAAAGGCTCTCGATTGCGGCCGTCTCGCTCGGCTTCCTGGCCCTCATCGTCACCCTGCTCGGTCCGCTCTCAGGTACCTGGGCCGGCATCCTGCTCAGCTTCGGCCTGATCGTGTTGGGTTCGGCCGCGTATTACTGGTTCGCCTACAGGAACACCGTCCCGGGGATCAAGCACGACGGCATCATGTTCGGCAGCGCGACCCATCTGGGGCTCGTCGGATGGGCCCTGGGCATCGGAATCACCGGATTCTACGTGGTGCTCTACTGGTTTCCCGAATACCTGGAACGCGGCGTCCGGCTGGTGGACCCGCTATCCCTGGCGCTTGCCGGGGGTCCGGCGGACCGATGGTTCTTCTACGGCTTCCTCTACACGCTCGCCATCCTCGTGTTCGGCGTCCGCATGTTCATGAAGTACCGCCACAACCGCTACCAGATCGTCCGCACCGCGTCCGTGATGTTCTTCCAGCTCGGCTTCGCCTTTCTCATTCCGCAGATGCTCAAGAGCTTCAACCAGCCCGAGTTCTATTTCACCTATTTCTGGCCGCTAAAATACGACTACCTCTTTCCCTCAACCGTGGGCAGCCTGACCGGCCATCCCGGCGCACTCGGCGTCTTTATGGTCTTCTGGGGCGCCGTCGCGACATTCATCGCCACGCCCGTGCTCACCTACTTTTACGGAAAACGCTGGTACTGCTCCTGGGTATGCGGGTGCGGCGGCCTCGCCGAGACGCTGGGCGATCCCTTCCGCCAGCTCTCGAGCAAGACGACCCGCTCATGGAGAATCGAACGGGGCATCATCTACTCGGTCCTCATCTTCATCACCGTAACCACAATCGCGCTCTGGATCAACTCCGCCACCGAAGGGCGCGTCTTCGGCCGCCTGTCGGGACCGCTTGCCAGCGCGTACGGATTCTACATCGGCGCCCTGTTTTCCGGCGTCATCGGCGTGGGTTTCT
Source organism: Gemmatimonadota bacterium (assembly GCA_028877215.1). Lineage (GTDB taxonomy): Bacteria > Latescibacterota > UBA2968 > UBA2968 > JAAXHE01. The sequence continues at coordinate 395,696 of JAPPFJ010000035.1, forward strand.
ATCCCCTGATGGGAAGCCGGGTCTGGTGCCGCTTCGGCTGCCCCATGGCCGCGATCCTGGGCATTTTCCAGCGTTTCTTCTCCCGCTTCCGGATCACCACCAACGGCGGCCAGTGCATGTCCTGCGGCAACTGCTCCACCTACTGTGAAATGGGCATCGACGTCCGGGCGTACGCACAACGCGGCGAGAACATCGTACGCGCTTCATGCGTGGGATGCGGCATCTGCTCCGCCGTTTGCCCGCGCGGCGTACTCAAGCTGGAAAACGGGTCCACGCACGCCGACAGGTACCCCGGCTCCGATCGTCCGCTGGCTGCTTTCCAGGAAGCGGTGAGCGCCGCAAAGGTGTACGAGGGAAAGAACGGGCAGGCCGCGCCGGAACCTGCCGATCCCGCCCTCCTCAGCCAGCGCAGGCCGCTCAAATCGCAGTTTACGCGGCGTCTATAATGGCGTTGAGAGTCCGGCTGGGGCGCATTGCGCCCGCGGTCAGGTCCGGATCGGGCGCGTAATAGCCGCCAAGATCCACCGGCTCACCCTGGGCGGCCAGCAGTTCCGCGCTTATCCTCTCCTCATTTTCCACGAGTTTACCCGCGACATCCCCGAACCGCGCTTTCAACTCCGGGTCGCTTTCCTGAGCGGCCAGGGCCTGTGCCCAGTACATCGCGAGATAGAAGGTGCTGCCCCGGTTGTCGATCTCGTTCACCTTCCGGGAGGGCGAGCGCGAGTTCTCCAGGTATTTTGTAATGGCCCGGTCCAGCGTGTCCGCGAATACCGTGGCCTTCGCGTTTCCCGCGGTCTCGGCGATCAGGCGAAACGAAGGCACCAGGGCGCAGTATTCACCCAGCGAGTCCCACCTCAGGTGCCCCTCCCGCAGGAACTGCTGGACGTGCTTGGGTGCCGATCCGCCCGCGCCGGTCTCGAAGAGGCCGCCGCCGTTCATCAACCTGACGATCGACAGCATCCTTGCGCTGGTCCCGAGTTCGAGTATTGGAAACAGATCCGTGAGATAGTCGCGAAGCACGTTGCCCGTCGCCGCGATCGTATCCTCCCCCCTGCGTATCCGCTCCAGCGAAAACCGCATTGCGTCCCTTGGCTTCATCACGCGGACGTCCAGGCCCGCGGTGTCGTGTTCGGACAGGCAGTCGTTCAGCTTCCCTATTATCTCGACGTCGTGCGCCCTTTGACGGTTCAGCCAGAACACCACCGGTGTTCCGGAGACCCTCGCCCGCCTCACGGCCAGCCCCACCCAGTCCCTGATCGCGGCGTCTTTCGTCTGGCACATCCGGAAGACATCCCCGGTTTCAACCGACTGGGCGAGCATCACGTTTCCGGACGCGTCCACAACGCGGATCTCACCGTCCGCGGGGGCTTCGAAGGTCTTGTCGTGCGACCCGTATTCCTCCGCCTTCTGCGCCATCAGACCCACGTTGGACACGCTGCCCATCGTGGCGGGATCGAACTGTCCGCGCGCCTTCGCGTCTTCGAGAATCTCTTTGTACATCGTCGCATAGCACCGGTCCGGCACCATGGCGATCGTGTCCTGCAGATCGCCGTCCCGATTCCACATCTTCCCGCCGTCCCGAACCACGTTGGGCATCGAGGCATCGATGATCACGTCGTTCGGCATGTGAAGATTCGTGATGCCGCGGTCGGAATCGACCATCGCCAGGCCGGCGCGATTGTCATAAACGGCGGCGATATCGGCCTCGATCTCCGCCCTTTTACCGTCGGGAAGGCGATCGAGTCGTGACAGCACGTCCGCCAGGCCGTAGTTCACGTCTGCCCCGATCGCATCCAGCGTACCGGCGTGTTTTTCCAGCGCCACCTTAAAATAGACCGAGACGCAGTGGCCGAACAGGATGGGATCGGAAACTTTCATCATCGTGGACTTGAGATGCAGCGACAGCACCGCCCCGTCCCGCTTTGCGGCGTCCATCTGCTCGGAATAGAACCGCCGGAGAGATTTCACGTTCATCGCCGCGGTATCGACAACCTCGCCAGCTTCCAGAAATATTCCGTCCTTGAGCACGGTGACCCGACCGTCGGCGGCCGCGAACTCGATCCGGACCCGGACCGCTGAGCTCACGGTGGTCGATTTCTCGCTCTCGAAGAAGTCTCCGCCCGTCATGTGGGCGACCCGTGCCATGGACCCCGACTCCGGCCACGGCCGCATCATCCTGTGCGGATTTCTCCGGAAGAATGCCTTTACCGAAGCGGCGGCCCGCCGGTCGGAGTTGCCCTCGCGCAGGACGGGATTGACGGCTGACCCAAGGATCACGGCGAATCGGGCCTGCAAATCTCTCTCAGCGTCGGTTTTCGGCTCTTCAGGATAGTCCGGTATGTCGTATCCCTTGCCCTGCAGTTCCTCGACGGCCGCTTTCAGCTGCGGGACCGTCGCGCTGATATTTGGCAGTTTGAGGATATTGGCCTCGGGTTTCCGGGTCAGGGCGCCGAGTTCACCCAGGCAATCCGGAATCCGCTGCGCATCGGCCAGATTTTCGGGAAAATTGGCGATGATCCGGCCCGCAAGAGAGATGTCGCTGAGTTCGACTTCGATGCCGGACCCCCGTGTGTACGCCTGAACAACCGGCAGCAGCGCGCTGGTCGCCAGCGCGGGGGCTTCGTCGATCTTTGTCCACGTGATTCTGGCTGTCGCCATTTGCTGTCCTCTCCTTCCCATGATTGAACAACCGGGCGCGAAACGGGCCTCGGATTTCATCATCCATCGACGCGCAGAAATCGCAGTTCGGAATTCTCGCGTCCGAATATCAATTCGTCCTTCGCTCCGTCCGGCCGACGGACCTCCAGACGTTCACCGTCCCATCGGCACGCGGGCGCCCCTGCTTCATGCGTATCCGGCCAGATGACCGTCAGCAATTCAACTTCACGAGTCGCATCAGTGGTGGCATGCAGCGCCCCGTCGGTGAGCTGCGTCATCACGCAGTCCGGCGGTGCGACGCGGTCCAGCGTCACATCCGTTCCCGAAAACGCCAGAGACAGTCTTGTTTTGATTCCCCTGATTTCGCAACCCCGGTCCGCGTTGACGACTTCTCCGGCCGTATGCGCCATGAACGTCACCCGGACCGGCCGGTCACTTCTTACTTCGTCCATGACGACCAGGTACCGCCCGTCGACCATGACGACGTGGCGGCGTGCCCGCCCGACGTCCTCTCCGAAAGATCCGTCCGCTTCCGCCGCGATCGCCAGATGCCGGGACGCCTCCTCCCGATACAGAAACGTCCCGGTTCCAGGGCCCTGCGGCTTGCTGTCCACCAGCGTGGTGCTGTATCCCTCGGGCGGCGTACTGTAGTCGTGGCTGCGCCGGATCAGCGGCTCTCCTCCGGCCACCACTTGGATCGCGTTCAGGTCCCGGCTCGTATGCCCGAAACCGGGAGCGGCGTATCCGCTCTTGAACGACACGTACAGCTCGGGATCCGGCCATTCCGACGCGAGCGCGGCCCACCGGATCTCCTCGTAGACTCTCAGACGCTTCAAACCCGTCATAATGGATCCCAGCAACGCCGGCGCCGGCCTGTCGCCCGCGTCGGTACGCGGCGCCTCGGGCTGATAGGGAATCCCGGGGGAACGCCAGATTATCGTATTCCAGTCGGAACGCCTGTTTTCGCCCGCGCCCCCGTATGCATCCGCATACAACGAAAAAATGGGCTCGTCAAACCGGCGCGCCAGAAGATGCAGAAAAGGCGCCGCCCCGCTGTTCATGCCGTCGTTGAACCCCGCCGGGACCCCGCGCGGCGTAAAGTAGATGGGAAAATACCCCGCGTCGCGCATGCCCGGCAATGAAAATACGCCGTCGTCCGCGCCCGTTGCGGACTCCATCGCCGCGCCGTGCAGTATGACCCCGCGCAGGAACACCGCCCAGTAGTTGACGGATTCCGGCCAGGACCCATCGTGCGGAAACGCGCGCATCGGCGTTCCGATGTCTTCCCGTGCAATCCTGAGAACGGCTTCCGCGTCCGGCGCTTCATCCCGGAGGCACAGCGCCAGCACGGTCGCCACGCTGTCCGAAATCGGCGTCAGATTTGCAATCCTCCCCTTCCAGTAGGCCTGGTCGTTTTCCATGGCCCACAGGTACACCAGCAGCCCATTCTCAATCAGCCGATCGTTGAGTACCCTGCGTTCATCCGTCGCGATCAGGTCGCCCAGCCAGTCCATCGCCAGTGCGCAGTACATCGCCTTCCACATCAGGTCCGGATCCGCGCCGTACACCCTCGGGTCACCCCAGAGCACGTGCTCCACGAGTATCCGGACCATCTTCCGGGCGAGCAGCCCGTACCCGCCGTCTCCCTCGATCAGATAGACCAGGGACGCAGCCATCATCTGGTGAGGGTCCCGCTGAAACAGCGTATCCTCCGCGTGACCCTGCATCAGCAGGTCGTTCCCCGCGAGCAGGTCGTCGATTGCGATCTCACGGATCTCCGTCCCATTGGGCGTGAGGCTGCACTCCTTAATTGTCCCGCGCCGAAGCACCTCGTCCACCTGCGCCTTCATCGCGTCATAATGCGGTTTCAGGCCCCCTTCCTTTGCCTGCGCCCTCAGCCGATCGACGTCCCTGCGGCGCAGCAGAACGCGTGGGTGCGGACTGGTACCCATGACGTTGCAGGGACATTCGATACCGGCCGTCGCGCCCATTCCGACGGGCACGAGGCGCAGCCTGTAACGTCCCCTTGGCACTTCACCGATACATACATCAAAGTCCGTCTCGTCCGAATCCGCAACAACCCGGCCCCTGTCCAGCGTCTCGCCCGCGTCGTTCACCAGGGACGCCTGCCACCGCGTGCCCCCGAGGCCTTCCCCGGCCATCCTGAATCGGCCGCGGCCACGCTGATCGTTGCCCAGGCGCAGCGGGTCCAGGCGGATCCGCCGGGACGGGATGAACTCGCATTGCGCTTCCGCCAGCATCGCGCCGGTGTCTGGATCGGAAACTGAGACGGCGAGCCGGTATGGATACAGGAAGCCCCTGAACGCACCGAACAGGCAGTCCAGTCGCATCCGCGTTTCGCCCTCGCCGCGGGCCTGGTCCACGAAAACGGTCTCGCGTCCGAAGGGATCTGAAAGCGCGACGCGTACGTCCAACATTTCAGGCAGCCTGCCCGCAGGTCGCAGATTCATCACCACTTCTTTCTGCGCCGGACCCTCGTCACGCAGGCTCAGATTCTCGATCTGTAATCGCGGACTCAACACCAGGCGGCCCAATCTGTCGGCCCGAAGCGGATCGCCGACGACAGGATACCGCACGGCCCGGCTCAGGGTGCTCACTTCCAGCCCTGGCCGGATGCGCGAGAGACCGTTGACCACGAATCCGTCGGGCAACATCGCGGGAGGCGGGATATCCGTCCAATCCGTAAACCGGGCAACGTTCAGTGGAATCTGCAGCCCGGGCCGGGGACGAACGCCGAGCAGGCCCCAGGGCAGCGTCAGACGCGCCGACCAGCCGTTGTCTTCCTGATCCGTATCGAATTTCGCCCGATCCGCACCGTCGGATAACCGGACCGTACCATCCGAAAGACACTCCAGCTGAAGAAGCCTGTCTTTCCCCGTCACGATCGACACGACGACGCGGTCTTCCCCGTCTGTCCTCCCTTCGCACGCCGCCGAAACCACCAGCGCCTCGCGGGTCCAGAACGCGGAGACGCGTGTACGTCCCCGCGGCCGATCCAGAAGCGGGCGGGCGGGGTCCATCATATTTCGCGTTCCCCGGCGCTTTGCGTACTCGAATCCGGTCAGCTTGGAACTCTGGCGGCTGTCCCAGATGTGCTTCGCAATCTCCATCCGGGCCAGTTCACCCAGCGCCGTGGATTCCTGCCCCGCGGGCCACACGTCTTTCTGGTTCAGTTCTATTTCCATTGTTCGGGCCAATCTGCGCACATCACAACACGTCGGCTCAGGCTAAACCGGGTGCGGGGAGCGGGGAGACGGTAGACGGTAGACGGTAGACGGTAGAAGAAATCCTTGCCAGGCATTTTTACTCCTCCTTGCCTCCGGCACCAGAAGAAACCTGACAAGGCAGGAAAATTCTCCCGTCTCCCGGCTTACGTCTACCCACTATTTGCCGACTGCCAATGGCTGATCGCTGCCTTTCGAGGGCCGAGGGAAGAGATCTCGCGTCGTCTTTGTACTTGTAGGGGCGTCCCTTGTGGGCGCACTGCGTTTCGGTTGTTTTCGGGTTCTCTCTGTGCCTTCGTGTCTTCGTGTGAGCCGATTTTTGTCTGCCCGAACGCACTGAATCCGGGAGAGGTCCCCGGACAGAACATTAACTGAATCCAATTCAATACAAAAGCGAATAGTTGAAATAGATTATATTCCCATTAGGAATATATCATAACTGGTCCCTTAACCCCTTACGAGCCCACCTCACCCCACCTCCGTAATCCTGTACAACGGCTCCAGCCCATTCGCGATGCGCTCCACGTTCTCCGCGCAGGCTTCCCCGCGTCTCCTGGACGTACCGTACGTCTGCCCCGCGGTATGGGGCGTGGCGACGACGTTCGGCAGTTGCTGAAACGGATGGTCCGCGGACAGCGGCTCTTCGGCGAACACATCCAGCCCGGCGCCCCTGATCTCCCCGTTCAGCAGCGCCTCGACGAGCGCGGCCTCTTCCGCAATCTCCCCTCTCGCCACGTTGATCAGCACCGCCGTGGGCTTCATCGCCGCCAGCGCCTGTCTGTCGATCATGTGACGCGTTTTCGACGTCAGCGGCACGTGCAGCGACACGTAGTCGGCCTGCGCGAGCACCAATTCCAGTTCCGACGGCGCTGCAAACACGTCCACCCCCAGTTCATCCAACCTTTCCCGGGGGACGTCCACAGCGTCGACGGCCACAATCCGCATTCCCATCGCCTTCGCCCGCGCCGCCAGCGCCTGTCCGCTCGCGCCCAGGCCGATAAGCGCGACGGTTTTTCCGGACAGCTCCTCGCTCACCGGAAAGTAGAACACCTTCGTCCGGAGGTTCCGCACGTGCTCGTCGAACTGTTTCGCGAAATAAAGCATCAGAAACATCGCGTGCTCCGCCAGCGCCGCCGCGCTGAACGGGCCGGGCGTATTGGCAAGCATCAGGCCTTTTTCAAGGAAATACGCCACGTCCACGTGGTCCACCCCGGTTCCCAGCACCTGCCACAGCTTCACGCGGGCAGCCAGCGCGGCGTCGATCAGGGCCCGCGTTCCCACCGACCCGCCCTGGTCCACCACAACGGACACGCCCTCGAACTGCCCGGCCATGGGTTTCGAGGGATCGTACAGACAAACGGCATGCCCCTCCCCGACCGCCGTTCTCAAATCGTCGTACCAAGGCTGGAGCATACCCGGTACGTTCAGGTATAAGACCTTCATATTTAACCATTCTCCTGGTTGCATTTAGACGTTCGTCTAATTTAACATCCCTACCCCCAGACAACCCCAATCCATTGCCATCTCTCGTGAAGGCGGGGAGACGGGAGACGTTAGACGGGAGAAGAAATCCTTGCCCGATATGTTATCCTTCCTTGCCTTCGACACGAGAAGAAACTTCACAAGGCAGACGATCTCTACCCTCTCCCGTCTTGCGTCTCACCCGGTGGCCGACGGGTGGACGGTGGTTTTGTAAGCTGACGGCTGGTTCCTTGATTTGCTAATAGTTATGAAAACCGTGTCCCTGGCCCGGAAACCAGATCAGGTCGACGACCTGTGCGATGCCGATGCCAACGCAATACCCGATGACCGTCCCGTAGAAAAACGGCTTCGCCTTCTCGTACATCCGCGGTCCCCCGTAGTGCACGATCAGCAGCTTGGCCGCCCATACGAGCATGATGCTCAGCACGTAATACCGGGGTCCCGTCGTATACTGGAACGCCAGGCCGAGCGGGTGCAGCGGCCACCACGGAAACCACGTCCTCAGCAGCGCGAGCAGACCCGCCTCCCCAGCGCCGATAAGCCAGATCCCCAGCTTCTGCGGGTCGAAAACGGTTCGGTCCGTCTCTCCTATGGACGTCGCCAGACCGTTGAATATGCCGTGCGGCCCCTCCCACAAGGTCCACGACCGCAGAAAGAGTGCGGACTCCGTATAGCAGTAATAGATGATGAAGCCCACGCAGACCAGGAAGCTGACCACGAATCCGACAAAGACCGTCCCGCCGACCCATCCCCGGCGGGACTTCAGATGGTCCATCGCCTTCAGATGATGGGGAAGCATCTGAATCGTCTGCAGCCGGCCACCTCCGAAGAAGACGCTGCTGTTCAGGAGCCCCAATCCGACCAGGTTCCGGGTATCCATCGTGGCCGTGCCCGTGATGGACTTGAGCCACCATCCGCCCTTGCCCCCGACGGGAACCAGATACCCGAACCCCGTCGCCGCCATGTATTTCGCCACCGTGAAATACGCGATGAACATCAACGTCATCTGTCCCAGGGCGAGGCTGAACGAAAGGCCCACGGCCATGAAGAATCCGCAGACGAAACTCGCGCAGACCAGCAGCCCCGCCACCGCGGTCCTGTAGGACACCGGACCCTCCCCTTCGCCGCCGCCTTCCCAGGCCTTCTTCCAGACGTACGCGAGGTGACGCCTGGCCATCCACAGGGACCACACCACCAGGACCGTCATCGCCCCGTGGCTTTCCAGATTGACGATTTCGTTGCCGGTCGAGGGCTGCCCCGCCATGCCCACGGTGAACCCGGTCCGGTTCATCACGCCCACCTTCACCACCGCCAGCAGGCCCATGAACCAGAAACTGAACAGCAGGTCCAGGCGACACAGATAACCCAGACCGATCACGAGCGGTAATACCCGATAGTAGACGCGGGGAAAGTTGTGAGCCACCACCATCCACTTGGTGTTCACCGAGTCGAACAGCGTGACGCGCGGCACCTGGGGGTACCAGAACGTGATGATGTTCCAGCAGATGATGCCGGCCGTCCAGGCGAAACCCAGCCAGAACAACGGCGACCGGAAGAGCCGCGGAATGGCGCGGCCGGGTCCGATTCCGTCGGTCAGATCAGAGGGAAAACTGACCAGCGGATAGGTCAGCCGTTCGGCGTCGGTCCACTGGCGATGAAAAATCGTCGTAACGAAAAAAGCCACGCCTACCATGGCGAGGCTGCCTGCCAGCCACCATCCCACCGGCGCCAGCCACCCTGACCAGGGGACTGACTCCCCCTTGCGCAACCCGAAGTAGAACCGGTCCACGATTTCCGGCACGGGCTCGGGGAACGCCCAGTGCGGCAGCTCGTCGAGGAACAGGTCGGCCCAGCGGTTCTCGGGGGTCGCGAAGAAATGCGGCGCGGGCAGCGCGCCCGTCATATACCCCGTCCACCCCACTCCGGGCATCATCCCCGCGACCCAGGCCATGGCGAAGATAACCATCATCTCCGTGCGGGAAAGCACGCTCCCGGGCGCGACCCGGGCGATCACCATGTTGATGACCACCCAGATTACAAATACCAGTATCAGCGATACAGGGAAATTGGACTTGACCAGCGACCCGACGTGCAGAACCATCGACCCGGCGATGCCGTAATAGGCCGAGGCGGCAGCCGTCAACAGACCCAGAACCACCGACCGCGCGGTGATACCGCTCCCCGCGGAATCGGGATCTTCTGAACGGTTCCGGTGATCGTCAAGATGCGCCTGAGCCATAATTACCGGTACCCCGGCGAAACCGGCGGGCCGCCGGTGGTCGGGTCATCCCGGCCGTCTCACCCGCCAGGAACAAACCGCCTCAGATAATCCACGGCTTTGGGGACCGCCGTGTCCTCCGCCTCCACCGCCTGACCTTCGTAGACCACGGAAACCCAACCATTAAAGTCCACGCTTCTCAAAATCTCAAAAATCCTGGGATAGTCCAGCCAGTCCTCCTCGCCGGTCTGAATCCGGTAGATCTTCGCGCGCACGTGTACGGCCAGAGGCGCCGTTTCCGCGATGCTTCCATAGAAATCCAGCACGGGGTCCTCCCTGCCGTTCGCGCCGCTGGCGCCGGGCGACCCGACGTACTGACCGGTGTCCAGGATATGGGACAGATAGGCGTTGTTCACCGTTTCGATGATGCGGCGCACATCCTTTCCCGTTCGCGTCACGCACCCGTGGTTGTGGTTGTGCAGGCCCAGCACCACGCCCTTCTCTTCGCCATAGGCGGCGACCTCCCGCATACACGGCATCATCCGCGCCCACACCTCCTCCTCCGTCGCGCCGCCGCGCACCCACGCCGCGAATATCCGCACCATCGGGACCCCCATGAAGGCCGCTACGTCCACCCACTCCCTGACCTCGGAAACCGCGCCGGCTAGCTCCGGATCCGGCCTGCCGAAATCGTTGCTCACCCCGATATAGGAGATCGCCAGGCCGCGCTTCAGACACCGCATCCTGATATTCCGCAGGTAAGCCGGTTCCTTGGAGGCGAACGCCCCCGTATGAATATCGATGCCATCCAGCTTCAACTCATGCGCCCGGTCAATAAACCCCTCAAGGTCCATCGTGCCGTCCGCAAACCGGTCCTTGTAGCTCAGCGACATACAGCCCAGTTTCATCATCCCGCCGATCTCCTCGATTAGGCCCGTCCCGGCCCGTTCGCGAATTAACCTCAATACGAAAAAACAGCAACGCGGCGACGCGATAAAACCCTCCGAAACGGGGCGTTATCGACGTATAGAAGGACGTTTTTTCTCTTCACGTCCAGTGACCTGGTGTATCCTGGTAATCCGCAGTTTAATCGCCTTTATCAACTTGCACATATACGAACTAACGTCACCGAAAAACGACGAATCCTGGTTAACAAGCACATATTCGAATTAACGTCCCCGAAGACTTACGAATCAAGGTTAAACCTGCGCCAGGACTTCCAGAAGCCTGTCGACGTCCGCGCTGCCGTTGTACAGATGCGTGGACACCCTCAGCCGGCCGTATTCCCCCCAGCACAGCACATTATGCGCCGCAAGAGCCGTTTCGAGTCCCTTTGCGTCGTCCACCGCAAAGCAGGTGTTTCCGGACCGCGCGACGCGTTCCCCGGGGCTGATCACCGGGTATCCGAGCCGGTCCAAGCCCGCGCTCACCTGCTCCGACAGATCGCGCGCATGCGTGTCGATCCGGTCCATTCCCACGCCCAGCAGGACCTCCAGCGCCTTGTCCAGGTGCATGACCACCATCATCGCCGGATTCCCGGGCTCCATCCGGTCCGGCATCGGCTTTTCATCCACGTCGGGATGGCGCTCGGCGCGCTGGGCCGGCCAAACTGCCAGGTTCCGCCAGCCGAAACACGTCGTCCCAATCTGCGACTCCGCGTGCTCGCTCACGTAGCACGGCGCGACGCCGTGCGTTGCCAGCAACCATTTGTAGCTGCTGCTCACCGTCATATCCGCCAGCCCGGCATCGACCCGCACCACCCCGGAGGCATGGGTGGCGTCTACCGCCAGCAGCACACCCCTGCCACGCGTCCCTTCGGAAAGCCGCGCCACGTCCAGGTTCTGCCCCGTGTAGAAACTCACCTGGCTCACGGCCAGCACTCGGGTGCGCGAATCCACGGCAGTCAGCAGGTCCGCTTCGTGGACGAACCAGTCGCGGTGCGGAACCAACCGGACCTCCACACCCAGCCGGTCCAGTTGCTTCCACGCGTAAGCCACCGACGGGAACTCCAGGTTCGTGGTCACCACGTTATCCCCGTCACGCCAGTCCAGCCCCCTCGCCAGCCAGTTGATGCCCTCGGCCGCTGACGGCACGAACGCAATGCGCTTTGCGGGCACGCCCCACAAGTCACCCATGCGGCCGCGGCACCTGTTCCCGATCGTGTAGATCACGTCCCGCCCGTCGTATCCCCCGCTCTTCAGGCGCGCGAACTCCGCATAGACCGACTCCTGCGCCTTCAGCCACGGACTTTCTCCTCCCGTACACAGATGCGTAATCCCTTCAAGCCCCACGAATTCGTCGGGCGAAATCAACGGCTCGATCTTCATAGACCCTCATTCTGATATTGGCGCCATGCGCCCGTCACACGTGAAAGATGTACAGATCCCGGTCTACTTCGGACGGCGCCACCCGCGCGCCGTTCCGTCGATGGCTCTCGGCCACGGCGAAACAGGCCTCCGTGACGTGGTGCGTGACCTCCACGTTGCCCAGCGAGGGCGCTCCCGATTCGTGCGCGGCCACCAGGTCCTCCAGGCATTCGACCACGGCGCTCCGCGGTTCCACCTCCGGAAATGCGGCAGCTTCTACGGACGGACGAACTCCCCTACCGGGTTCCACCTTGCGCAATTCCCAGCCTACACCGTTGTTCCGCGACCGAATCGCCCCGTCGCTTCCCACCACCTCGAATTCCCAATGACCGGCGGGAATGGTCCACGCTTCCGCGCCGTCTTCGAATTCCAGGTGATACCTCGACACCGGATCTTCATCCAGGCGGTTGTTCTCTATCGCCAGGTCCTCCGGAAGCAGCTCTCCCCGCACCCGCGCGATCTTCGGATCGCCCAGCAGATACGAAAGCGTGTCGATCGAATGGACGTGTCCGTGCAGAAGATTCGAACGGGAAAAATGCACCGCCACGCTGACCTTGCCGATTTCCCCCTGCGCGATCAGCGCCCTCGCCGCGTGGTAGCGGTTGTCGAACCGCCGCAGGACACCGGTATTGAACACGGTCCCGTGTTCCCTGCAGGCATCCCGGACCGCGTCGGCTTCGGCCATCGAACACGCCATCGCCTTCTCCAGGTAGAGCATCGGTACGCCAGCCCGGGCGACCGCCACCCCCATCTCGGCGTGCAGGACGCCTTTTGTGCACACCGCGACCATATCCGGCCGTTCCACTTCGATCATCTCGAGATAATCCTCGTACAACGCCTCTACGCCCCACTTGTCGCCAAATGCGCGCCGCTTTTCCTCCACGAGGTCCGACCCGGCCACGAGTTCCAGGCGTTCGCTCGCCTTGCACGACGCCGCCACCGAATACGGCAGCGTGATTGATGGATAGCCAACCACTTCCTCGTCGATCGTACTGCCCATTCGCCCCAAACCGACAATCGCAACACGATACGTCTTCATAGGTCTGCTCCCTTTACCCGTCCGTAAATGAAGCCCATCCGGGCTGATGATCAGCGTTCAGCCGTAAGTGTTCAGCACGCCCCGCCCCTCAACGCCGGCTTTCGTTTTTCAGCCTTCCGCAGGTGGTACATCAGGGGTCGGAGAGATGCATTTTAACACCCCAAATCGGAAGCGTCAAGGCCAAAAACGCACTTTCAGAGTCCCCGCTTGCGCCGGCGCCGCCAATGCCTTATTATTGCGGAACAACTCAAATGCTTCAGAGCGAAACAGATGGGCCGTCAGACAGGGGCGGATCAAACCGGAACGGGCATCACCATGCAGGAAGGTCACGTCATCGAATCCTGTTCGATTGAAGGCACCGAAACGCGTTTTCGGTATCCTCGCTGGAACGACCTGGACGCCTTCATCGACATGCACCGGACGCTTACTCGCGAGAAAGTCATGTGCAGGCGCCTTGAACTCGACGCCGCTTCCGGGGGCCGCGAACTCTCGCAGGCTCTGATCGGGCTTAAACAGAAGCGGTCGAGTTACCTGCTCGTCGAGCAGGACGGGGTTCTCGTGGGCGAAGGATTCACATTGAGAAGCGGCCACGACTATTGTACGATCGGCCTGGCCCTGGTGGCACGAGCGCGTGGCCGTGGAACTGGCACTCGCCTTATGCAGGTTCTGGAAGACGAGTCCCGGAAGCTCGGCGCGCGCAGGCTGTACCTCACCGTCTGGTCCGCCAATATCTCCGCGGTCCACGTCTACCGTAAAGTCGGTTACGTCGAATCCGGCCGCCGTCCGGATTGGGTGTTGATGGACTCCGGCGAGACATGCGATCTTATCGATATGGTGAAGATCATCGAATAGAAGCAAAAAGCTAAAGGCGGGTAGACGTTAGACGGGAGACGGAAGAGGGGAGGCAACCACACCCCAGCCCACCACCTGGTGAGACGCAAGACGGGAGACGGGAGAGATTTCCAGCCTTGTAAGGATTATTCTCGTGCCGGAGGCAACGAAGAACTATTAATCGGGCAAGTGCTTCATCTAACGTCTCCCCTCTTACCTCTCACCGCCTTTAGGCGACCCTTGCGGTCGCATTTTCAATCATAGTTTTCTCGAGAGTTGTCGGGGACGCCCATGAAGTTGACCTGTGAAGAGAAGGCGATGCTGGCAGGAGAGATGGGATCTGCGGCGGCGACAGCCTTGGCGCGGCAGATGGAGGTGGGTACGTTCTTTCGCGCGGAGGACTTCGTGCCGGTCCAAACGGTACACGCGATGGCGGACATCGAGGCGCTGGCGGATCCGGGGCTCCGCTTTCTGGAGGAAACCGCCGCGGCGGGCGCGCGTTTCCGGGTCCCGGTGACGACCAACCCGAGGAGCGTGGACTTCGCCCTGTGGCGTGACGTGGGACAGGACGAGGATACGGTAGCCAGGGAACGCCGTATCGTGAAGGCGCTGACGGCGATGGGCGCGCTGCCTTGCAACACCTGCATCAACTATCAGACCGTGGACCCGCCGCGATTCGGCGAACATCTGGGCTGGGGCGATACGGGCACGGTGATCTTCGCGAACTCCGTTGCCGGCGCCAGATCGAACTTCGAGGCCGGGCCCGCGGCCGTGTGGGCGGGCCTTACGGGACGGGTGCCGCGCTACGGGTTCCACCTTCCCGAGAAGCGGCGGGGCACCGTTCGCGTGATGGTTGAGGACCCGCCGAAGTCAAATAGCGATTGGGGCGCGATCGGCTGCGTTGTGGGGCGGCGGGTGGACGACTACTGGCGTGTTCCGGTATTCGAGGGCATTCGGGAAAGGCCGTCGACCGACGACCTGAAGCACCTCGGCGCGGCGCTGGCCAGTTACGGGTCGCTGGCGATGTTTCATATGGTGGGGGTGACGCCCGAGGCCCGAACGGCCGAAGAGGCTTATGGAGGTCCAGAGCCGGAGGAGACGATCGTGATATCGCCCGGAACGCTGCGGGCGGCGTACGATTCCTTCCAGCCTGAGAAAGATGCGGTCGACCTCGTCGTGTGCGGTACGCCGCAACTTTCGCTCTTCGAACTTCAGTCGATCGCGGAACTGCTGCGGGGTCGGCGCGTTCATCCCGACACGACGCTGTATCTGACCACGAATTATCAGATCAAAGCGCTGGCGGATCGAATGGGATACACGGAATTGGTTGAAGAGGCGGGAGGGAGGATCCTTGCGGGAGTCTGTTTCTATATCATGAACGCCCGGGTCTTACAAGAACGATTCAGCTACCGGACACTGGTGACGAATTCGGCGAAACTGGCGAATATCATTTCCGGATATGGATACAATCCGGTATTCCGGCCGGTCGAGACATGCATCGATGCGGCGGTGACCGGAAGAGTCGCGTCGAGGGACGGCGACGGAAACTTTCCCTGCGACGCTTCGCCGGTTGGTCGATAGAGAGCAATAATGACTGAGACCACTGTACTTCGCGGGCATCCGGGTGTCGGAGCCGATGCGGAAGGGCTCGCGCTGGTGTGCGACGAGGGCTTCAGCGCGCGGTACGACTATGATCGGTACCGGGGTGTGATCAGCCGGCAGACCCATCCGCTCTACGGGCAGTCGATCGCAGGAAAAATCGTCGTGTTCCGCACGTCCAAGGGCGGCGTGGCCACGTCGTGGATGATGCTCGACATGGTTGAGAGGGGCACCTGCCCGGCCGGATTCATCTTCGGCCGTACCAATCCGGTGATGGTGCAGGGCGCGGTGCTGGCGAACGTGGCGTTGATGCACGAACTCGAACCCGACCCGCTGGCGACCATCCGGACCGGCGATACCGTACGTATGCGGCCCGCTGAAGGGGTGGTGGAGGTGGCGAGGAAGCTGTCAATCGGCTGAAGACGACACCAAATGGCGTTCTCCTTTTGTTTACTTCACATCATCGCTTCCTTTTGTACGCACCCTGCCGGGTTTCAATACTCAAGACTACAGCCCTTCAATTTTCCCAAGCATAAAAGACTCGGTAATTTCCGGCCCTGAAATAAAAAGTGGGGCCCGCATTTGGCGAGTCCCGTTTCTTTCTGGAGCCTCTCGTCGGAGCGCCTACCTGCAATGTTTCCAGCTTTGATACAATCTGTGTCGCGATATCATCTCTTAGATTCTCCAGCACCTTTCCTGCAGCCAGCGAAAGCAAATAATCAGCCACTATTTCGACGGTTTCCTCTTCAAGTTCTCGACGAGTTTTTTGGTCTCGTCGGCCGACATAATCTCGATCTTGCCATCCTTATAATCTCGATACAGCTCAGCACCACGTTGGCGCTCCCAGGAATCGTCAACAACCTTGTCAACCCGGTCCCCAAGCCGCTCTCCGCGTATTACTCTGTCAATCAGCCTAATTGCCCCGTCGACAATCGCAAGACCCACAACATTACCTCCACAAATGTCTACGCTTCTCACTTGCCAAGAACCCGCCTATGCGCACCAAAAGGCGCTCCCGCGCGTTCTTGAGCCCGGTCTCACAACTGCATAGTTGCGCATCTGGAGCGACTGCCGTACTCATTTCATCAAGTAGTCCGTTATTCAAATCCATCGGCGATTTGATGCCTTAACACCAAGATAACGTCTTTTTGAGTAAAATACAATCCTCCATCGGTATTTTTCGATTTAATCTGAGCATTCGGCATCTGTAGACCTGGCCGATTCGACGAATATAGCTGTTTAAGGGTTGACGACAACTTATGAGGCACGATAAATGATGGAACAGAAATCACGGCTGGGACAGATCATCATTCTGAACGGCGCTCCGCGATCCGGGAAGTCGAGCATTGCCACTGCGATCCAGGAAGCGACCGATGAACTTTGGATGAATCTGGGCGCAGATCGTTACATGCGCATTACACCCGAACAGTATCGTCCGGGCGTCGGGTTACGTCCGGCCGGGATTGAGAAAATGGAAGAAAAACCGTTCGCACGAAGAGAGAAGATCGAAGCCTTAGTGCCAACAATGTATGCAGCGATGTATGACTCGATTGCCGCACACAGTCGTCTCGGCATAAACGTCGTTACTGACGTCGGTCACCATGACGACTACGATGTTCCTCTGGGAATCCTTTACGATTGCGCGCGGCGAATGGAAGGTCTGCCGGTTCTGTTCGTTGGCGTGCGTTGTCCTGTTGAAATCGTATGGGAACGGCGGCGCAACACGTGGCTCAAGGATCAGCGAATTGCGGATAACACGTCTCCGCCTTACAGCGTGCATCGATGGAATCGCGAAGTCCACAGACCCGGAATCTACGACCTCCAGGTAGATACCGCAGAGATGAGTCCGGAGGAATGCAGCCAGGCGATAATAAAACATCTGACACACGGCCCCAAACCCACGGCCTTCAGGAGGCTTGCCTCAGTGTCGGCGTGCGACCGAAAAGAGCGGAGATAGCGAGTACAACTCGTTGTTGACAAATCGGCTGCGTATCGCTCACTGACAGTCCGGCGGCAGGATGAATGAAATCAACGCGAAATCCATGGTTGTCCCGGCGACCTTTCTCAGTTCCGCTGCAACATAACCGCGTATTTTTCTATCGTACCGATGGATCTGTCGGCAACTTGCCTGCGAGGTGGTCTCCAAATATATAGGAATTCTTGCGCGGCCGTGATGGCTCCCATATCCACACCGTCGTGGCTGAACGGCTGAAAGATTCCACTCGTAACGTCATCCAGATCAAACACATCAAGCGACCCGGACGGATTTATCATATACATGACCCATTCCCACCTTCGAGATCCTGGATGGTCGTATGAAACCAATAGATATTGATCCCGGATTAATGTCATCGATCCTACAAGGGAAAAATCCCGTTGTTCCAAATCATCAAAGTTTCCACGCCCGATATCGTGGTAGCGATCGGGCAACGCAACGAATCCATTCGGGCGCCGGCCGAATTTCGCCGTAATCTCACCTGTTCCCGCGTCGATCTCTTTGACCATGTAGTCATTCGGGCCAAGATAATAAAACACCTGCAGCGAAGCGTTATAGCACAACTGCGCCGCACTTCTATACCGAAACGACACAAAACTCTGATTTCGATTGGAAAGCGGTGTACTGCTAAAAACTTCCCACGTCACCTGGTCCCGGCGCTGTAATTCCATGATAAGGCTTGAGTTTACACGTAGAGTAAATATCTCTCCTTTGCGACCGGCATGGATCTTCGATGCACCGACAGATTCGGCCTGATCCAGAAATTGGCCCGTGCGATCGAACCGGAGGATTTGCCCTCGAGCCGGATCAAGGAGATAGACCCTGCCCTCAGGATCGATCGACATACCGTAGGCCGACAAATGCTCCCCGGGACCTCTGCCAGTACGCCCGAATGAGCGAATGTACCTGTTCTCTCGGTAGTTGATTTCGTGCGCCCGATGGCTTTCAAAGTCCGTAACCAACAAGGTGCCCTCAGGTGAAATACCCATCCAACGTACAAGTCCGATCCCGGGAATGTCCTGATTTAACCCAAGCTCGAGGGTTTCTTGCAATTCAAGTGCCACTTTCCCAGCATATCGCAGTTGCTTCTCGGGAATGCGCTCGTCATCCGATACCCCTTCCAGGACCCGATCCCCTCCGCAGCCTGCAATGGTACCCACAATGAGCGCGCCAGCGATCAGAAAGACGTGCACAGGAATTATCGAGCTCGAATTGGCGTGCGTACGATCCCTAATCATTGGTGTTCTCCTCGAATTGTGTTTTCCTTGCCGCCGTCCTCGACAGTCCCTTCGGTCGCGACCCCACAGCCTTCAAGAGGTTTGCTGGGATGTCGACACGCGACCGGACATAGCAGCGATGCCGATTTCGATTCGCGTAGACACATCGGCCCGCGGATCGGATGCTGACAGCTTGAGGGATAAATGAAATGGAATCTTCGCGATATCCCTGAGCGTCCAGGCGACCTTCTGGAACAGGTAAATCGCAGTCACCGACCTTAATTCAGTTCCAACACAACCGCGTATTTTTCTATCGTACCGATGGATCTATCCGCAACTTGCCTACGAGGCGGTCTCCAGATATATATGGATTCTTTCGCGGCGGTGATTGCTCCCATCCTCGGCACACCGCCGTGGCCGCTGAATCGCCGAAGGCGTCCACTCGTAGCGTCATCCAGATCGAACACATCAAACTTCCCGGACGGGTTTATCATATAGACGACCCATTCCCTCGTTAAAGTTTCCGGGTGGTCGTATGAGACGAACAGATATCGATCCTCAACCAATGTCATAGATCCTACAGTGGTAATATCCAATTGCGTCAATTCGTCAAAAGTTCCACGCCCGATATTGTGGAATAGATCGGGCACCGCAACGAATTCTTTCGGGCGCCGGCCGAATCTTGCCGTAATCTCACCTGTTACCGCATCGATCTCTTTGATCATGTAGTCGTTCGGGCCCAGATAATAAAACACCTGCAACGAAGCGTTATAGCACAACTTTGCGAGATGTCTCATCCGAAACGACACGTAACTCTGTTTCGGATCGGAAAGCGGTGTACGGCTCAACACTCCCCACGTCGCAGGGTCCCGGCGCTGTAATTCCATGATAAGACTCGAGTTTACGCGTAGAAAAAACACCCCATCATTGCGACCGGCGTGAATCTTCGATACCCCGATAGATTGGGTCCGATCCAGGAATCGGCCCTTGCGATCATACCGGAGGATCTGCCCTTGAACCCCGTCAAGGAGATAGACCCTGCCCTCAGGATCCATCGTCATATTGTCAGCTGACAAATGCTCACCGGGACCTCTACCTGTACGCCCGAATGAGCGAATGTACTCTAAGTCCCGGTAGTTGATTTCGTGCGCCTGATGGCTTTCACGGTCGGTAACCATCAAGGTGCCCTCAGGTGAAATACCCATCCACTCAACATCCCCAAACTCAAGCATGTCCTTGTCAATCACAAGCTCGACGCTCTCTCGCAATTCAAGCGCCACTTTCCCTGCATATCGCAGCGGCTTTTCGGGAATGGGCTCTTCATCCGGTATTTCATCCACAACGCCAGTCCATCCGCACCCGGCAATAGTACCCACCGTGAGCGCGCCGGCGATCAGAAAGACGCGCACGGGAAACATCGAGCTCAAATCAGTATGCGTGTGAACCCTTCTCATTGATGTTCTCAATTCCGGTTTCCAATCCTTCTTGGAATTCAGGTTCAGATTCCAGACCGAGCGCGGCTACAGGTTCATCTGAGATTCCCTATTGGCTCACTCATTAGTCCGCAGGAACATCAGTTGGACTAATTTCAATACAAACAGGGTTAATTGACAGCGCAATTTCGCGTGACCGTGATCGGAAACAAGAACGCCCCCGAATCCACGTTTTCGAGAGCGTCTATTTCCTCAACCCGCCGGAAGCCAGGTCCGCTTTATTTCCGACATGATGTATCCATACAAGCGACCCTTCCGTTTATTCAGCCTCAGATAATCCAATCACCCACGTCAGCTGATCTTTGATGGTTGCCTTGAAATCGCTGCTCAGTCCGGTTTTTTCGTAACGGATGTACCCTTCTCGATCCACAATACACGTGTAGGGTATGTTATTGAAACCGAATTCACGCCGCACTTCATCATTGCCCATCAGAAAAGTCAGGCTGGGCGCCAACCGCGCCTTTGTACCTGATATCATGTATTTACGCTTCTCTTCGTCCTGCGTATCCAGATTGACGGCCAGAAACTTGATCGACTCCTGTTTATAGGTACGCGACAGAGCTTCGAGTTGAGGCAATTCGTCCAGGCATGGTCCGCACCAGTTCGCCCAGAAATTGATCAACCCAACCTTCCCTTTCAGCCCGTCCAGGCTCACCGGTTCATCCTTCAATGTCTTTAATGCGAAAGCCGGCGCGGGACGCTTAACTCGCTCTTCGATCAGGCGGGCTTTGCGCGATTCTTCAATCTCGTCCTTCAGATCCGCATACGCGTAGATAATCCCCTCCGCAGAACCGAACTTACCGACATACGCCCGGCTCCAGAGTTCGTAGACGGGTTCGCGGGTCACCGATTTCGTCAGAAGGTCACATGCCAGTTCATACGCAGGATTCCATCGGCGCTGATCGATGTAAAGCGTTAGCAAATCCAGACCGATCCCGTCAATCCTTTTCTGACGTGTTGCTTGATCCGGGAAGGCCGTTACAGACAGGTTTTCCGCCTGCTTCAAACTGCGTCGCATTACTTCCAGTGCCCGCTCCGGCCGGTTCGCCAACTGATAAGCACGGCTCAAGAGTCCGAGCCTTTCGATGACCTCTCGCTGGTAATATTCGCCAGCATTTGCCTGCATCTTTTCGGCCAATTCCAGTGATTTTTGCGCGCATTCCAGGGTCCGATCAGGAAATATTCCTTTGTCAACGAATGTCTGTACCACCTGCTTATAAAGACCATTACGATTCGGAAGCAGCTCGATGGCTTCCTCAGCCAGACGAAGCAGGAAATCGGGATCATCCACTACATCACCGTACGAACGGAACAACGCTTCCGCGGCATCTCCTTTTAAGAAAGTCTTTGGATACTCCTCGCGGAATTCTTCCAGTGCCAGGATACCATTCCACCGATCTTCCGTTTCTTCTGCCATAACGAGCTGTGATGTCGCGTCGGTAAATCGCTTTATTTCCTCGCGAGAATGCGTTCGAGTTTCGGCCGAAGCTTGCGAAATCTGCAATACTGCGACCAGAATCGGAAGGACGGAATTCCTGACCTGACGCCCGCCTTCCGCCATACTTATCCTGAAATTGAACATCCGGTCCTCCCGCTAGTTTCTGCCTTCCCATAAAAGATTCAGTTGCCGAATTGCAGTATGTGTGCTGGAGCGATTCAGCTTGAGTGAAACATAATATATCCCGTCCGAAAGGGTCCGTTTCTTGAGTAAAACTGTATATGCCCCGATGGCTTGCTTCGCGTTTACGGGAACAGCGGATATGTCACCCGAGAAATTGTATACTATGAGTTCAACGTACACGGAATCTTGCGAGGCAGACTCCGGAATCATGTATTTGATCGTTACCACGGAATCTGCCGGCGAATCGGACAGTGTCAACGTCGGCTTGGCAGGACTGTCTGTTGAAGCTTTGCGTTGCTGCGTGAATCTCGTGGTGTCGGCACTCTCGGTCTGCCCATCTGCGTTTCCCTTCGTTGCGCTTTGCTGAGGGGTAGCTTCCACCTGTTTGGAGCGGTTGACAGGGTCAGACGGGGCGTCTCCTTCTATTTCGATTGTCATCTGCTCGGATGTCATCCCTGACTTCGGTACCGAATCCGACCGGTTTTCCCACTGGACAATGGCGACGAATCCGGAATAGTAGATCCCCGTTCCCACAACCGCCGCCGTCAGGATACCGCCAGTTCGCCAGTACGGACTTTTGGAAAAGAAACGCTTTGCACTTGCCCAGATCGAATCAGGTGTCAACAGGAGCATTGGCGGCAGTGCGGCCATTACCTTCTTCGTCAGTTCAGACGTCGGTTGGCGCTCCTTCAATGCCTCCTCGACAATAGGCATCAGGTCTTCCCGAAGTTGGTCGCGGCCCACCTGGAGCCTGCCGAGAACTGTGCTTTCAGGAATCCCCAGCATCTCGGCGATTTCCCTGTACTTCAACCCCTCCATGTAGTGCAGGAGCACGACTTCTCGATACTTTTCCGCAAGCCGTTCGACCGCTCCAAGGATGTGGTTTCGCATCTCCTCCATTTCGTATTCATTGTCCGGCGAAGTCGGCAGGCGAACGAACGCATCCGGCAGGACTTCGCTATGTAGAGAGGCTTCCTTCGTATCGTCCAATTCACCAATGGGTAAGTTCGTCTTGCGTTTTCGAATCCATTCACTTGAATGATTCATAGCAATACCCCGAACCCACGCACGAAACTTCGCGGGGTCCTTCAACGATCCAAGATGCCTGTATGCATCGACGAAAGTCGCCTGGACGATGTCCTCCGAAGAGTCGAAATTTCCCGTCCTACCCACAACCTGGGCGTACACCATCCCCTTGTAACGTTCAACAAGCGGTTCAAAAGCGTCTTTGTCGCCCGACAAGACTCGCCTGACAAAAATGCCGTCTGCAACATCCATAAGCTCTCCACGTCAGAGGGATCAGCTCGGGCACATTGGCAAAGATCTGTGTATCAATCCCTGCTCCTACCATAATAGTGACGCCCGGGCGCGAATCCTAAAAAAAATCCCCAGAAATCCACGTCGCACCAACATATCGGTTGCCTGCGGGGAAGACACCATCCTGCGTTAATTCCGATCAATTGTGGACCGAACCGCCCATCGCTGCCGCAATGCAGATTCGCCAATTGACGACGCGCGCTGTGTTCACGTAGGGTTGCACAATCCGGAAGAATCAGTGATCTAAAGTCATGGGAAATTGTCGTGTCGACTCCAAGCCGGATTGTCGGGAGGTCCGCGCCGGTCTTCTGCAACGCCGGATGTGCAAACCGGCGCTGTTTTTGCGCTTGACATCCAGCGAACGATGCTTACATAATGACTGCGGTGCGAACCCGCACGCTTACACCTGAGAATGGGCAGGAAACGCAATCGCAACGCAGTCTCTTCACCGTCGGAGTCGTGTGAGCGAATCCAATCGAAAAGGCGATTCGAGGATCGTCGGGGACGTCCGCGTAACCGCGCTGGACGCGGGGCGGTTCAGTCTGGACGGGGGCACGATGTTCGGCGTGGTCCCCCGGTCGATCTGGGAGAAGAAGATCCGGCCCGACGAGCGAAACCGGATTCAGCTCGGCCTGATCTGCCTGCTGGTGGAGACACCGGCGGAGACCGTTCTGGTTGAAACCGGCGTGGGCGCCGAGAAGCTGTCCGGGAAACACAGGGATATTTATGGTGTGGACCCCTCAAGAGGCGTGGTCGACGCGCTGGCCGATGCGGGCGTTGCGCCGGAGGCGGTGGACCGGGTGGCGCTCACCCACCTTCACATGGACCACGCGGGCGGGACGACGGTTCAGACGGACGAAGGATTTGTGCCCGCGTTTCCGAACGCCCGGTACATCGTACAGCGGCAGGAATGGGAAGACGCTGTTGGCGCGGACCGGCAGACCGTTCACGGGTACAACGCCGAGTCGGACCTGTTGCCGCTGGAACACGCGGGTGTACTGGAGCTTGTGGAGGGCGACGCGGAGGTCTGCGACGGCGTTCACGTCTTTCTCACGCCGGGGCACACGAAGGCTCACCAGTCGGTACTCGTACAATCGGGCGGCGAGGCCGTCTGTTTCATTGGGGACCTGGTCCCCACGCGACATCACATGCACCCGGTCTACATCATGGCGTTCGACCTGTATCCTCGGAAGACGTTCAAGGTGCGGCAGCAGGTTTTGAGGCGAGCGGCCGACGAAGGCTGGCTGGTGGCGTGGTCGCACGACCCGGAGCAGGTCTGGGCATACATTGCGATTGACGACAGGGGTGAATACACTCCGGTGGAGGAGCTCTGAAATGGCCGTAAAAATGGTATTCTGGCCGGCGTTCAAGCCGGATTGGATGGCGCGCATCAGGGAACTGGTCGTGGAGGCGTGCGAAGCGGACTCCGAGGCGGCTGCACTGGACCTGATCGGTGACGCCGACGCGTATTACGGGCGCATGACGCCGGCGCTGCTGGCCGCCGGAAACAAGCTGCGGTGGATACAGGCGACGAGCGCGGGCCTTGACGGTTACTATTTCCCTGAGTTGAGAGACAGCGACGTAACCGTCACCAACCTGCGCGGGATTTACAGCGACGTCATTGCAGAGCACGTGTTTGCGTTGCTGCTTTCCATGGCCAGGGGCATTCCGGCATATTTCCGGAGCCAGCAGGAGGGTCGATGGGAGAATAAAGACGTACCGGTAATCCACGTGGCGGGCACAACCCTCGGCGTGCTGGGTCTGGGCGGCATCGGGCTGGCGGTAGCCGAACGGGGCCATGCATTCGGGATGCGCGTACTCGCCCTGGATCCGGCCCCAAAGGGACGTCCCGACTACGTGGAACGTATCTACGGCGTACACGAATTGCACGAGATGCTGGGTGAGGTGGATTTCTTCGTCATCTGCGTCCCGCATACCGGCGAGACCGACCGGATGATCGATGCCGCGGCGTTGAAGGCGATGAAACCGAGCGCGATATTCATCAACATCGGCCGGGGAAAGGTGGTGGACCTTGCCGCGCTCACGCGGGCGCTGGGGAACGGCGAAATCGCGGGCGCCGGTCTGGACGTCTTCGAGGAAGAGCCGCTGCCGGAAGGGCATCCGCTGTGGGCGATGGAGAATGTGATGATCACCCCGCACGTTGCGGCAATCTCGGACCGGATCGAGGATCGACGGATCGGCGTGATTCTGGAAAACATACGGCGGTTCCGGGACGGCGAACCGCTGTTGAACGTGGTAGATAACAAGAGGGGATACGTGGTTTCCCTGAGTGAGTAGCCGAACCGAAAAGGAGGATGGCGATGTTCGGTAGCGAAATGGAACCGCTGGGACGGACCTGGACCGAAATCGAAGGCGAATCCTGCGGCGCACGGGCAGACGAACGCGGCCCCATCGGCGGGGGCGAGGGATATGAATGCGCGGTATCAGCACCCGGGGAGGCAATTTCCACGCTGGACGACCTCCTCGAGGCGCTGGCGCAGGCGAAATCGGGGGACGTTGTATACGTGGACGGATGCGCTGAGATTGACTGCACCGAACGTGTGTACATCGAGTCCCTCGTGCTGGAGATCCCCGAGGGCGTCACCCTGGCCAGCGACCGGGGCGTTGACGGCTCGGATGGCGGGATGATCCTGAGCGACACGTTCGACACGAATCCCCTGATCCTTGTGACGGGGCCGAACGTTCGGGTCTCCGGGCTCCGCATCAAGGGACCGAATCCCAAGCGGTGCCTGGAACACCACAACCGGTCGTTTCGCGAGGGCAGGGGGCACGAATACTACTATAAATTCCCTACATCCAATGGGATCACAACCAGACAACCGGGGTTGGAGGTGGACAACTGCGAGCTTGCCGGCTGGAGCCACGCGGCGGTCTATCTCAGCTCCGGAGACGGGCATCACGTCCACCACAATTTCATCCATCACAACCAGTACAACGGCCTGGGATACGGGGTGAGCCACGACGAGGCGTTCTCGTTGATCGAATACAACCGGTTCGATTACAACCGACACTCACTGGCAGGAACGGGCAGATCGGGCAGTGGATACGAGGCACGGCACAACGTGGAAATCGGTGAGTCGTTGAGCCATTGTTTCGATATGCACGGCGGCAGGGACCGGAAGGACGGGACCGACGTGGCAGGCACCTGGATGAACGTGCATCACAACACATTCCGCTGTCCCAAGACCGCCGTCGTCATACGGGGCGTACCTGAAGAGGGCGTCGATATCCACCACAATTGGCTCTATCAGCGACCCGAGGAACTGTCGGTACGGTCCGACGGAAAGACACGGGTCCGGAATAACGCCTACGGGCTCACGGACCCGGTCCTGGTGGCCAATGCCGACGTGGGTAACTGAATAATTCCCTCATTATTTCGTAAGTCGGTCATCGTCTCATTCAGCGATGGCCGTACCGCTCCGCCGCCCGCGTAGCGCGCCGGGTTGTCCTGCGTCTCGTCGGGCCCGCCTTCCCCGGCTCCCGAATGGCAGTTTCCTTTCCGGAGTTTTCGGATGTCGCCGATTCTTCGCGTTGCATTTGCGTTCATGGTTCCGATTCTGCTGGTGCTGGGCGGCACGCTGGGCTACGCGTGGATCGAGGGATGGAGATTATGGGAAAGTCTGTACATGACGGTGATCACGATTACGACCGTCGGCTACGGCGAGGTGCATCCGCTGTCGCCGATGGGTCAGCGATTCACGGTCCTGTTTCTGATGTTCAGTTTTGTCGCCGTCGGGTATTCGGTGACTACGGTAATCAGCTTCGTTTTCGAAGGTCAGATTGTCCATGCAATGCGGGGGCGCAGAATGAAGCGTATGGTCTCAAACCTCGAAGATCACTACATCATCTGTGGCGGCGGGGTCGTCGGCAAGGAGGTGGCGCAGGAGCTGAAGCGGGCGGGTATGCCTTTCGTCATCGTGGACAAGGATCCCGCGAACTCTGAACTGGGCCGGGACGAAACAGCCCTGTTCGTCGAGGGCCGCGCCGAGGACGATGAGGTACTCGTCGAAGCCGGTATCCATCGTGCAAAGGGTCTGATTGCCGTGCTCAGGGAGGACGCGCTTAACGTGTTCGTGGTGCTCTCAGCGAGGCAGGCGAATCCGGACCTGACGATTGTCGCGCGGGCGGCGGAGGAGCGGACCATCGGAAAGCTGATGACGGCAGGCGCCAACCGGGTGATGTCGCCCTACCAGCTTGCGGGGCGGCGGATCGCGTCGGTGCTTCTGCGTCCGTCTATCGTGGACTTTCTGGACGTCGTCGTGGGAGAGGGCGAGGCGGCCATGCGGCTGGAGCAGTTTCACGTAGTCGAGGGGTCTCCACTGGTCGGCAAGCAATTGAAAGATACGGATATCGGTCAGCAGACCGGTGCGATTATCGTGGGCATCCAGGGTCCGGACGGAAAGCCCCGGGTCGACCCGACAGCCTCGGCCGGGCTATGGGGCGTCACAATATATCAGGACAACGTGCTCATCGCGCTGGGCAGCGACAGTCAGCTGAACCGGTTGAAGGATATGGCAGAGCAGTAGTGCGGGTTTCCCAAAAAAAGGGATTGCCGATGGCTGCCGAATTCCATTTTTGAATGCCTTCTCTTACACAACGGGTCGCCGCGAACAGAAGATCGGGCGACCCGTTCTCACACCTGGAGATCATCAATGAGCCTTCCCTTGTGCGTCGTAACGGACCCGGATGGGCAGATGGCGCAGGACGGGTCGCGGTATCACGGCGGGTTCTACATTCGGGAAATCCTCGCGCACGCGGGCATTCCCTTTGATGAGGTCGAACGTCCCCTGTCCGGCCTGGACGGTAGTCGCGTGGTACTGCTGCCCTGGCATATGCCGCTGTCGGGCGCGGAACGGACGCTGCTTGCGGAATTCGTGAAGTCGGGCGGCGCGCTGATCGGCCTGGGAGGCATGTCCGGACTGGATGACGTATTCGGCGCGGCGGACAGGGGCGAGATGGCGGACGGATACATGCAGGTGGCGGCGAAGGACCACCCCGTCACCTCAAGGTTTAACAGCAGCCTGCACTGTTTCGGAGGGCGGCGCATCAAGGCCGCGGACGGTACGGCGCTCGCACGTGTGATGGGCGCCAGCGACGGGGTGGTGGAGCACCGCGCCGGGAATGGCCTGGCAATCGCCGTGGGGCCGGACGTGGTCCGGTCCATCGTGCAGATCCAGCAGGGGCACCCCATTCCCCCCGCGGTCGGTCCCACCCGGATCGACGTGATCCAGGGGCTGGCGCTCGACCTGGACCGCGACAGGTCGCCCGTGCCCGGCGAGGAGGAAAACCTGGTCTTCCTGGAGCCTATAGCTGACGAGTTCCGGGAATTGATCATCAAGGCGGTTCTTTACGCGTGCCGGGAATGCGGCGTCGCGCTGCCCGTCCTCTGGTACTGGCCGGAGAATCTGCCCGCCATCGCGCACATGTCGCACGATTCCGACGGCGGAGACGAAGCGCTGGGATGGTCTTTGCTCCGCCTGACGCAGGAGGTGGACATCCGTACGACGTGGTGCAATATGGCGGGACACTACCAGCCGGCGTTCTACCGCGCCATCGAGGACTACGGCTCGGAGGCGGCCCTGCACTACGACGCCCAGACCTGGCAGACGGCGTCGGACGACCAGAAGCCGGACGCCGCCCATCTGAAATGGGGATATGACGAGTTGGCAAGTCAGTTGAAGACGGTTACGGAAGCGGCGGGAAGGCCGGTCACCACCAACAAGAACCATACGCTGCGCTGGCAGGGCCGGCTGGAGTTCTTCCGCTGGTGCGAACGTCTTGGCATCACCCTGGAGCAGAGCCGCGGTCCGAATACGCCATTTACCAACGGCTTCCCCTTCGGTGGGTGCCACCCCTGGTTCCCGATTGACGACGAAGCGCCCGGCGGTCCGCCGATCGACGTGCTGGAAGTAAACCTGACCGTGCAGGATATCCACAAGCGGTGCTCCACCCGCCTGGCGCACTGCTTCGCGGACCGTGCGTTCGATCACCACGGTATCGCGCATTTTCTCTTTCACCCCGCCCACGTCGGAGATCCGGCCGTTCGAGGCGGGCTCAGGGAAATCGTCGGATACACGAGGGACAAGGGGATGGCCTGGTGGACCGCGGCCCGGATCGACGCGTGGGAGCGCGCGCGGCGCACGGTGCGGTTCGGACTGCGCGATAACGGCACGTACGAAGTCAGCGCGGACACGGACCTGAAAGGCGCGACGGTGTTGCAGCTTGACGTCGAAGGCGACACGCGCGGGGACGCTGTGGAACGATACGGATTTCCGTTCCGTGCTTTCACGATGGACCTGGAACCGGGGACCCGGGTCGAACTGCCAGGGGGCTGAAGACCGGCTCTCGCCTGCAGAGCGACTCTATCAACGGACGGTTACGGAACGACTCCCTCCTCGCGCAGAAAGTGTTCGACCTCCGCCCAGAATGCCGGCCAGTCGGGAGGACAGTTGTTGTGCCCGGCCTCGTAGGCGATGAGACGGGCGCGTCTGGCCGCCTTTTGAAGCGCGACGCCGTGGCTGAACGGGATCAGGGAATCCCTTGTTCCGTGCGCAATGAGAACGGGACCGGGATAGTTCCTCAGTGTCTTCAGATTGTTGAATGGGTCGCGGGCGAAGAACGGGGGGACGAAGAATTTCTCCGCGGCCATGGCATTGACGCTCTTGAAGGTGGAAATCAGCACCAGCGCGGCGGGCGGGCGTTTGGCCGCGAGCGCGCACGCCACGCCTCCGCCGAGGGAGCGGCCCAGGATTACGATCCGGTCCGCGTCTACGTCTTCCCGGGCCGCCAGCATATCGTACGCGGCCACGAAGGCTTCGGTGACGCTGGCCTGGGTCGGCGAGCCCTCGGACCGTCCGTAGCCGGGGTATTCGACGAGCAGGACGGCGAATCCCAGACGCCTTAGCGCCCCCATTTCGCCGACCCAGTGGTCGATGAGTTCCGCGTTTCCGTGGGCGACGATGACCGCCGGAGCGGGGCCCGCGTCCGAATCGGGCGGGAGCAGCCAGGTTTCCGTTCGGCCGGCGTTCGTTGTCAACCAGATGCGTTCGATTCCCAATGTGTCCGTCGCGTCGACCGGCGGCGTCCGGACCAGGTGGCGCGGAAATATGACGCGGCGTTGCATCAGGAATAGAACGGCGCCGTAGAAAACATAGAGCGCCATGCCGCCGAGGAGGATCCGGATCAGAATGTGGAGTTTGGAGTCCATATTTCGACTGAGGCGAAAAAGGCCCCGGAGGACCATCCACCGGGGCTCTTTCTAGTGGGTGCGAGAATCGTCGTGTGCGTCAGCAGGTGACGTCCTTGCCCTCGCTACCGAATACCGCCAGGCGATCCTGTGACGTGGTTTCTTTCACCCGCGCGGGGAAATAGTGGAATTGAAGGGCACGGCGCCGCTGTGGCGTGGTGTTGGCGGGGGTGCCGTGATGAATCAGCCCGGACCAGATGAGGCAGCCGCCGGGTTCGAGCGGGACCGCCACGACGCGGTCTCTGACCACGTGCGTATCGCACAGTTGCCAGTCGCGGCGCTTGAAATGGACCACCGGACCCCGCAGATGCGTACCGGGTATCACCCTCATACATCCGTTTTCCGGCGTGGCGTGATCCAGGGAAATCCACATGCTGACGATTGGCGTCCCCATCGGCAGATTGAAATAGGCGTGGTCCTGGTGCCAGGGCTTCTCACGCCCGACCAGCGGCGGTTTGAGGATGGCCTGATGGGAATAGAGCGCGGGCTCCTCGCCGATGATGCGCCCCATGATGTCCATGATCTTCGGGTGTTCGGCCACTGCGGTCAGGCGGTGGTCGTAACCCATGAAATACTGGAGCTTGCGCACGGCGTCCCACCGTTCGTCGTCCGAAAGCGTGTCCAGGGTGTCCTTGTAGCTTGATTCGAATTGAACGCCCTTAAATTCCGGATTCTTCCCTTTAATCAGATCCATGAGGCCGTCGAGCATGTTGTCGACTTCGGCGCTCGTGAACGCGTTTCTGACGGCCAGATAGCCGTTCCGATGAAAGAAATCCACGTCCGCATCGGTCGCGGCATCAAGGTTTTCGATACCTTCGTCGATTTCGTGGTATTCATAGAGGTCTTCGGTGTAGCCGCCATCGTCGACGTAATTGTCGAAGGCCACCCGCTCACGGGTCTGTTCCATCGGTGTTTCCCCCTGGAATCCTGCCCCGAACCTATCTGACCAGTCTTCGGCCGATTCGTCCTTTATCGATTCATTCAAACCTAAACCAGGCGGGCTTTTCTGTCAACCCAAAACGGGATCACAGGGTAACCTCTTGCAATATACCGTCCGTGACCTTATCTTCCCGAAATGCGGTGAGAGGGGAGACGGTCGAAGAAATGCGGGTAGACGGGAGACGTAAGACGGGAGAAGAAATCATCGCCGGGTATGTAATTCCTCCTTGCCTCCGGCACGAGAAGAAATCTCACAAGGCAGGCAATCTCTAACCTCTTACGTCTCACGCTTTTATCGGAGGTTCCACGATGGAAACGCGCACGCTTGGCAGGACGGACATGGAGGTGACCCGCCTTGGGTTCGGCGGCGCCAGGATCGGACTTGAAGACGTGGACCCTGAGCGGGTCGGGCGATTGCTGAATCGTGTGCTGGACGACGGGATCACGCTGATCGACACGGCGGCGTGCTATCACAACAGCGAGGAGCTGATAGGGCGGCACATCGGCGATCGGCGGGACGAATACGTGCTGGCGACCAAGTGCGGCCACGTGACCGGTGACGCAACCGGGGAGCCGTGGTCGGGTGAGGTGATCGATGAAAGCATCGACCGGTCGCTGAAACGGCTGAGGACGGATCACGTGGACCTTGTCCAGCTTCACACGTGTTCGGCCGACGTACTCAGGACGGGGGAGGCCGTTGACGCGGTGATGCGGGCGAAGGACGCGGGCAAGACGCGGTACGTAGGATACAGCGGCGACGGCGAGGACGCGCTGGTGGCGATCCGCATGGGGGTATTCAGCACGCTGCAGACGTCGTTCAACCTGGTGGACCAGAAAGGACGCGCCGACGTATTGCCGGAGGCGCAGGATGCGGGGATGGGCGTGATCGTCAAACGCCCGATCGCCAACGGAGCGATCGGCAAGTCCGCGTCGCCGTACGGTTACGCCGATGCGTACTGGGAGCGGGCGCAGCAACTCGAGATTCCGGATGGGGCCCCGGAGGATCCCATCGAACTATCCCTGCGTTTTACGCTTTCGCAGGCGGCTGTCGACACGGCGATCGTGGGGACCACGAATCCGGATCACGCGCGGAATAACCTGGCGCTGACGGCAAGGGGCCCCCTCGCGGACCCTGTACTGGAGGCGTTCTACGGACAGTTCGATGCGCTGGGAGCGGAGTGGAATTCGCTGACGTAGAGCACGCGTGAGGTCCGCCTCAATCCAATCTCGAACGGACGCCTACCGGCGATCCCACCGGCTGGGGTTGATTCCCGGCGCTTCGCTGGCCATATTGGCCGGTTTGTTCCCGCCGTGGAAGTCCCAGTGGCGGGTGTTCGGATCCGCGAACAGGGGGCGTACGGAATCTGGCAGGGCGGAGAGATCGGCCTCGTCCCACGCGGGGACTTCGTCGATGGGCCCCGCCCAGGCGGGACGGTAGGCGATGGCGAGCATTTCACGTGCGTGGGCGCCGGTGTTCGGGAAGTTCCCGTGAAAGACCTTGTGGTTGATCAAAACGGCGCCGCCGGATTCAACGGGGACCATCACCTGTTCGGGATGGTCCTCGTAGCGTTTATATGGGTTGGCGTCCGCGTGCATGGACAGATGAGAGCGGGGGATCACGCGAAAGGGCGAGACATCTCGGGTGAGATCGTCCAGATAATAGAGTACCCTCACCATGAACGGCACGCTGCCGCCGTAACCGAAGATCTGTGAACCGTAGGGTTGCCCGTCGGTATGGAGACTGATGCCGGGATGGCCGGGCTCGGAGCGGGCGTACGTGCAGGACATGAAGATGGTCTCGCCGCCGAAGAGTTCGTTCAGAAAGGCGAGTGTGGGAGGATGGGCGATGAGGTCGGTAATGGGACCGCCGTTGAACTGCAGGTTCGGACAGACCTGCTGGTGGACGCTGTAGTCCACCGGGCGGGTCTCCAGCCTGGCGGTTTCCGCTTTGAGCCGGGCAACGTGTCCTGGCGCAAGCAGATCCGGCAGGACAACGTATCCGTCGAGTTCGATCTGCCGGATGCGTTCGCCCAGCGTGAGCCTGGACCATTCCCTGTCGTCGACGCGGACGGCGTCCATGCCTCACCCCTCAGTTCGGATTGGAATCCAAGGCGATATATGCGGCCGTGTCCTGCACCGGCGCGAGACGGATTTCGGACCGCATGAGGATCAGACCCGGTACTTTTCGATCTTGAATTCGTCGACTTCCACGCCAAGACCGGGCCCGAGGGGAACCTTCAACTGTCCGTTTTCGAACCTGAACGGTTCGGCGAGAACGTCGTCGACCAGACCGTGGTAGCACGTGTCGTTGGGCCCCGAGAAGTTGGGCGTGGCGGCGGCGATATGGGTGATCGCGGCGGTCTTGAGGCCCAGGTCGTGCGAACAGTGCATCAGGCACGGCACGTTCCACGGCTCCGCCGCGTCGGCGATCTTCCTGACACGAAGGAGCGCGCCTGCGGCCGGGGTATCGGGCATCAGAGAGTCGGCGCATCCTGCCTCGAGAAAGGGCCGGATGCTGCCGGGCAGGGCCACGCCGCCGTTCACGAGGATATGAGTGCCCACTTCGGCCCTCACGCATGCGAGCGTTTCCATATGTTCCGTGTCGCACGGGTCTTCGAAGTGCCTGACGCCCAGGTCAGCCATTTTCTTCATGATCTCCAGCGTCTCTCCCGGGGGATATCCGCCGTTTGCGTCGGGCCGGAATGCGGCTTCGTCCCCTATCTCCTTACAGGCCGCTTCGGCGATGGCCAGGTCCTGCGTGGGGTCATTGCCGGCCTTTGTCTTGATGACGCGGAACCCCCACCGGTCGATGTATTCACGGGCCGTGGCGGCCGACTGCTCCGGCTCTTTCAGTCCCATGCATGCGGTGAAGTCCACTTCGGTGCGTACAATGCCGCCCATGAGCCGGCAGAGGGGCAGCCCCGCGTGTTTTCCGAGGAGGTCCCAGAGCGCCATTTCGACCCCGGACATCGGGCCCCTCGGGATGCCTGCACGATCCATCAGGCCGATTGCCTTTTCGACGTCGGAAATATGGGTTCCGGCAAGAACCGTGTTTGGGTCCGTCGCGAAGCCGCCGGTGCCCTCGCCCCAACCCACGAGTCCCGAGTCGCTTTCGATCCTGACGATGAGCCCGGTGCCGCCGAGGGTGCCGCCCCCATCGCCGCGGCCCACGTACGGCCCGACCGGCGCGGCGTAGGGGACGCTGACCGTGTTCGCCGTGATGTTTTTGATAATCATCGCATGTTTCCTCGTGGACGAAAACGCTATGTTCTCACGTAGGCGGAACGGGCTGACGTCTCAAGTGACAATCTGAAAGAAACGTCAAAGGTCGAATCTCCGCAAAGCCTTTGTCACTCGATCTTAGCAGCCCGTTGAAAAAGTCCATCCGGGCTGCGTCCGGCCCTTGCGGTCGAAATACTGCGTTGCGCTCCCTCGCCGAATCGCAGGATGGGACTCGGTCGCGCGCCTTGTCTTCGACCTCGCCTGCAGAGCGACCTTATCAACGGACTGCCCGGCTCAGGCAATCATTCGGTCGTCGTGCAGCTTGCGGCGATGTGCCCCTTGATCTTGCCCGTCATCTCGTCCGCGGGATTCTTACGTGTCAGGGTTTCCACGACCGATTTCTTCGCCGGATCGATGAGCAGGACCAGGCCCGTCTTGTTGTTGGCCTTGAACGGCCCCTCGAACCCGAGCGCGGCGGCAAGAAGGCGGGACTGGGAGGTGCGCTTCGCGTCGGTCACGTCGAGCTCGAGAAAGAGGACAGGCTTGTCCGCAAGAGAGGTCCTGACCTCATCGAGGACGGGAATCAGCGCCGTGCAGGCGCCGCACCAGTCGGCGTGTACCTTCACGACATACAGGGCGGGATCGCCATCGCCCGGCACCTCCACAGCGCCCGCGAGGCTGGATCCGGCTATCAGAAAGAACGAAAGGGCTGCGAGGGAAAGCGTGTTTCGG
Source organism: Gemmatimonadota bacterium (assembly GCA_028877215.1). Lineage (GTDB taxonomy): Bacteria > Latescibacterota > UBA2968 > UBA2968 > JAAXHE01. The sequence continues at coordinate 430,938 of JAPPFJ010000035.1, forward strand.
ATGCGCATGGAACAACTCCTTTGAAACGGCATGAAAAAGGACCAGGCCGGCGGCGGCCCGAACACAGGACGCTCGCCTTGCCTGGACGGTCATCGGAATGGACGCATTGCCGCGCCCCGGTCCCCTCACTGGGGTCGGAAGGGTCGGCAGGTATCCGCGCCGGACGGCCTGACGTCTGTCAGGTTGCATTCCGAAGAGTCGACGGGTCACCGCGACTGATGCCATATATACGACCGTCACCTGGCGCGGGTTCCCTGAAACCACGGAAGAACGTCTGGGTCGATTCCTGTATTCGATCGGTGCCGCCGCGAATGGGTTCAATCTCGCACACCCTTAGCTGCTCCCTGAGCCTGCGGTCCCTGAGCTTGTCGAAGGGTCGAAGGGTCGGCGAAGGGCAACGACCGGGAATGGCAGCGCGGGCATTTCGACATTTCGACAAGCTCAATGCAGGCATGCTCAATGAACGCGCTGCGAAAATGCACGTCCAGGAGGCGCGAAAAATGTCGGCGTTTTATCGCTCCCGGCTATATATTGAATGAAATGGCCTTTACAACTTCGTTTGACTTAAGGAGGTAGATATCGGTACGATTTTCGTACCAACTGCAATCGTTGGCGCTTTTTCGGGAGTTGATTCGATTCCATCCTCACCGTCACCGGCTTTCAGGGAGTGAAGAGACATGGGCATTGTAATGGGGCACCACCATGGATTTACCGTATCGGACCTGGATCGTTCGGTTGCGTTCTACCGGGACCTGCTCGGGATGGAACTGGTGCGGATATCCGAGCGCAAGGACCTGCCTTCGTACGATACGATTCTGGGTTACGATCGGGTCCATCTGAATATTGCGATTCTTCGGCATCCCGTGAACGAGTTTATACTCGAACTCGTTCAATACGTTCATCCGGAGGTCGAGGCGCGACCCCAGGAGAACCGGTATCTTGGCGCATCTCACGTGGCGTTCGAAGTGGACGACGTGGACGCGATGCACGCTCGACTAAAAAAGGCGGGTTTCGGTTCGATCAATCCGCCCACGGACGTGGACCGCGACGGCGTGGTGGTTGCCCGCGCGATGTATGCATTGGATCCGGACGGGATCAGCATCGAGATGTTCCAGGAGTTCGAGGACGTAATCAAGAGATGAGTGAAACAAGGGGAGACGGGAGAGGTAAGACGGTAGAAGAAATCATCGCTCGGTATGTCGTTCTTCCTCGCCTCCGGCACGAGAAGAAACCTCACAAGGCAGGCAGACTCTACCCTCCCTTGCTATTTTGATATCCTGAGCAGTTCCTGCGGTCCGTCGGGATTCGCCACGCGGACCGCGTGCCCGAGATTGAGGTCCTGAATCCGGGCGATTTTGTTTTCGATTGTCTTGGGCTCGCGGTCGTAGAAGCCGAGAATCAGCCGTCCGTCATCTTTCACGCTATCGTAAGCGCGTCGGAGCAAATCGATCCGGTCCTGGCGGTCGAACGCGAAGTTGTCCCAGACGGCCCAATAGACGAAATCGTACTTTCCTGGAAGACCCTGAGCGTCGATTTCGCCCAGCCGCTCCGCGGGAAGACGTGCGAAATGGTCTCCCTGCGAGGGAAAGAACCTGGCGACGTCCCGAGCCCTGTCCGCGCTGGAGTCGATACCGAACGGCGTGAGCGCGTGATCGGACCATTCCAGGAGGCACCGCAGGAGGAAACCGTTGGCGCATCCGATATCCAGCACGGTTCCCGGGCGATGGATCTCGGATGCGATGAACGATCGCGCCCGCCTCCAGGTCTCGAAGGACGGGCCGTCGACGCAGCTTCCGTTCAGAACGAACCTGAGGAGGCCGGGGTCTGTGTCGAGGCTGGCGAGGTCGATCGTGTCGGTCATCGATATTTCTCTAAGACTTGAGCCGCTCCCTGAGCCTGTCGAAGAGTCGGCGAAGGCAATTGAACAGCACCGGGCTATGCATCCATAGGCTGTTCAAGGGTTACGAAACGCGTGCATTTCGACATTTCGACAAGCTCAATGCAGGCATGCTCAATGACCACGTTTCGGAAAACTCCACGAACAGCGACGCATCCAATAGGGATAAATCAGCAGGAGAGTGGTGATGCGTTTTCGTGACAAGCTCCCAAGAGGCAAATCTGCCGGGTTTTTTGTCTCCCGTCGCGAATGCTATTGCGGTTCGTACGTGTCGGATCCCTTTGTCGGAAGCGGGACGGCCCAGATGTTGCGGTAGGCGACGCGGTCGCCGTGGTCCTGCAGGCGCAGCGGCCCGGAGGTTCCGACCGTCATTCCGGAGGCGGATCCCGTGGGGCCAGAAATCTGCACGTTGTTCTGGATGACGATGCCGTTCTGGAGAACGGTGGCGCGGGCGTGTTCGGTCACGTCGCCGGATTCGTCCAGGCGTGGCGCCCGGAAGCAGATATCGTACGTCTGCCACTCCATGGCGGGTCGACAGGCGTTCACCAGAGGGGCGGACTCGAGGTAAAATGCGCCGCAGTCGCCGGTGCCCGGAATGTTGACGTGGGAGGAGTCCAGGACCTGAATCTCGTAGAGGGCCTGCAAAAACACCCCGCTGTTGCCCTTGGCCTGTCCCGTGGCCTCGGGCATGTCCGGACAACGGAATTCCAGGTGAAGATAGAAATCGGACAGGGGCTCAGTGTGGATGATGTCACCCGTCCGGGGCACGACGTGGAGGATACCGTCTTCCACGGTCCATCCGGGATCGCCGCCGTCCCGGGCGGTCCAGTTGCTGAGGTCTCTGCCGTTGAACAGAATAAAGGCATTGGAGGGCGCCGCGAGTTGCAACGTAACCATCGAGAAGTCCTTTCTGTTTTATCGGGTCCAAACGTGCTGAACGTCTGATTCTGTATGCCGCGACCGGTATAGAATAACGCCGCCCGACACGGCGCACAAGGCGGATTTGCGTCGACGGGTGTTGGGAAATCCAGTGACGGCGTTTCCCACGCGGTCTACACACGTGTGATGTGATCGTAAGCGCCAACAACCGTCCGGAGTCGTACATATCACAGAAGATAGGAGTTCGAAATATGGAACACGTTGTCATCTACAGGAAAAGGGGACGATACGCCGGGTGGCCGGCGAACTACGGAATCTGGTCGTGGGGAGACGAGATCGTGGTGGGCTTCACGCTGGGGTATCACAAATCGGACGGGGGATTTCACCGGCGCGACCGGGACCGACCGTTCGAGACGATGCAGGCCCGCAGCCTCGACGGAGGCGGGACCTGGACCGTCGAACCGATTCCGATCGCCTCTCCGGAAGGCAAGGGTGTATCGGCGAACGAGCATGTGAAGCGGTCGCTGGAGATTGAGTTGGCGGCTGCGCTGCCGACCGGGCATCCCGACGGGATCGATTTCAGCCATCCGGATTTCGCGCTGATGTGCGCCCGGACGGGACTTGCGGAGGGCGCTCGGTCGTGGTTCTACACGTCAACCGACCGCTGCCGGTCATGGGACGGACCGTTCGGCCTGCCCATGTTCGGGTTGCCGGGCATCGCGGCGCGGACGGATTATCTGACAGAGGGAACGGACAACTGCACGTTATTCCTGACGTCGGCCAAGTCAAACGGACGCGAGGGCAGGGTGTTCTGCGCGCGCACGTTGGACGGCGGAAGGACTTTCGCGTTTCTCTCCTGGATTGGTGACGAGCCAGAGGGTTTCGCCATCATGCCGGCCAGAGTCCGGCTTCCCGGAGGGCGCATCCTGGTGTCCGTGCGGTGCAGGGGAAACGACGGGAGCAGGGAAGGCAACTGGATCGACCTGTACTGTTCGGACGACAACGCGGCGAGCTGGCGTTACGTCAACCGGCCGGTTGTCGAAACCGGGACCGGGGGAAACCCGCCCGCGATGATGCTTCTGGCCGACGGGCGCCTGTGCCTCGTATACGGGTATCGCGACGCGCCCTCGGGGCTGCGGGCGGTATTGAGCGAAGACGAGGGAGCGACATGGTCCGGGCCCGTTATCCTGAGGGATGACGGCGGCGACCACGACGTCGGGTATCCACGCGCGGTGCAGCGGCCGGACGGCCGGGTCGTTTCCGTTTATTACTACGACGACGAACCCGATGGCGAGCGCTATATCGCCGCTACCATCTGGTAACCGGAAACGCGGAGAGAGACCGGATTCCGCGGCGATCTCGTCAATAGAGTTCCGCGACGCCTGGCTTTATCGGGGCTTGACATCGCGCATACAGACCTTATTTTGAAGGGACATTATTGAGAAACGCCAACTCACACGGAGGAAAGCAAATGGCAGAGCTGCACAGTTCGTGGCATCGGGATTTCGACGTTTACGACCGTCTGGAGGAACTGGGGATCGATCTGGGATCGAGGGAGGACGCGTGTCCGGCGCCTCAGGGAAGGCGGATCTGCATGGCCACGTTTACACCTTCCGGTCTGGTGTTTACATCGGGCACAGGCGGTGGGGTCGGCGCGGTCACCAACGACGACGCGGACGTGGAAGCCGGTTTCGAGGCGGGCAGAGAGGCGGGCATCTCCCACGTCGTGACGCTGCATTGGGCGCTGGACCCGTACGGCACGCTGAATGACGTGTGGTATTGCGTAAAATGCATCGGGATGGTGAATTCCGCCGGCGGCGGATCCTTTTCCAAGTCACCCCAGGTCGTGGACGGGTACAGCACGGTTTTTCACGACGTGTTCGGAGGTCCGGGTTCGCGGTTCGGTGAAGACGGGATGGACGCGTCGCTGTCGGGATGGCACGCCAGGAGCGCGGTGGCGGGGTTCGACCTTCCGGGCCATTGCAAGATCGAACCGGAGATGATCGTGCAAATCGATCCGGATCTGGCGTTACGGATCATCAGGGACCGCGGCCCGCACGTATAGGCGCGGAGAAGAAAGGCGAAAGAGAAACGGGGGCGAGATTGATCGCCCCCGTTTTCATTTAGTTGAGAGGAACACCGGAGAGGCGGGCGCCCACAAGGGACGCCCCTACAATCGCAACGTCGGTGCGGGTCCCAGAGAGTTTAATTCGTGGATGTCCGTTTGTGTAGGGGCGTCCCTTGTGGGCGCCCGGACACCAGCGACACCTCCACCTCTTGCGTCTCCCCTCTCCCTTCTCACCGCTTTATGTACCTTTCCTCATCGCCCGGTTCAACCGTGTTTTCCGACATAGAGACGTTCAGCCGGTCCGCGCAGTCCGTCAACGCATCCACAATAGGGCCCGGAACGTCGAATCCGTCTCGCAGGCGTTGCACGCGGGTGCGGTGTTCGAAGTCGCCGGGCACGAGGACCTCGTCGAAGCCGGGCGCCGGGGGGATGGCCTTGATCATGTCCAGAAAGGCGCGGATACCCCGCTGGTAGGGCTCGAGCGGGGTGAAGGCGTCGACGCGTATCACCTGCATGAATGCGCCTGATAGTGTACCCTCTTCCACTTCCGGAACACCCGACAGCCCGCTCAACAGGCAGGTCAGCAGTAAAAGACCGGAGCCCTTATGCGCCCCGAATGGCAGGAGATATCCGCCGTCGTAAAAGTCCTGGGGGTCCGTACTGGATTTCCCGTGTTTGTCCAGGATGTATCCTTCCGGAATTGACGACCCTTCGGCGCGGGCGACCTGTAGTTTGCCCTCGGCAACGACGCTCGTGGCGATGTCCAGAATGAACGGGGCGGCGTCCCCTGTCGGTACGCCCACCGCGATCGGATTGGTGCCCAGCGGACCGCGGGCCGCGCCGTATGGCGCGACGGCGTCCACCGTCCCCACGCCGATGGTGATGATGGCGATGCATCCGGCGCGAGCGGCGATCTCCGCGTACTCGCCAAGCCGGCCGAAGTGGCCGATGCGTCTGAAACTGATGCAGCAGACGCCCGATCCCGCGGCTTTGTCAATGGCCAGGTCGATCGCCTTCTGCGCGGTGTAGATGCCCATCCCGTTATGGCCGTCCACAATCATCGTGTTCCCGCCCCGTTGGACAATCTCGGGTTCCGCCGCCGGCACGATGGAGCCCCCCTCGATACCGTTGAGATACGTCGGTATACGCAGCACGCCGTGGGAATCGTGGCCACACAGGTTGGCGCCGACCAGGATTTCGGAAACGACGTCCGCAACGTGGCGGGGCGCGCCTGAAGCCATCAGCAGATTGCGGGAGACGGCGTGCATGTGCGCGGGGCGGAAACGTTGTGCGGTGGACATGGTCTGCGCTCCGGGAAGGGCATGGGCTGCCAGGACGAACGGCAGGGGCATATTGGATTCACGTTGCGGTTTCGAAATCGCGAAGATCCGCACGTTACGTCCAGCCAATTTAGCGAATCGGACAGACACTTTCCATTAGAACGAACGGGGCGCGATGGGACATGCGATCTCAATCATCCGCGAGACCCTTCCCTCGGCCCCTCAGATGCGGGTAGAGGGAAGACGGAAGAGGGTAGAGATTGCCTGGCTTGTGAGGTTGCTTCTCCTGCCGGAGGCAAGGAGGAAAAAAATATCGGGCAAGGATTTCTTCTACCGTCTTCCCTCTACCCTCTCACCGCATTTAGGCGACCTAAACCTCGACCCCTTCTCCCCGGGATAGGGGAAGGATAATCAGGAATACCCGTGTGTTGGCGCAGGGGTTGCGATCCCTGACTGCGGTGGATATATTGGAATCGTTCGATCGTCCCGGCGACGGTAAGACGAGTTTCCGCTTCCCCCCATATCGATCAAGAGGTCTGCAATGAAGGTACTCGTGACTGGCGCGGCGGGTCAGGTGGGCTGCCGGCTGGTCCGGCAACTTTTGGACCTGAACCTGGACGTCCGGGGTTCCGTGTTACCCGACGATCCATGTCTGAGCCGGCTGGACGGCCTGGACGTGGAACTCGTGGCAGGGGATCTGACGGACGGAGAGTTCACGAATCGGGTGGTTTCGGGGACGGATGCCGTGATCCACACGGCCAACCTCGTGGGACCCCATTTCGAGATCAACACACAGATCAACCTGGAGGTGTCGCGGGCGTGCGGGGAGTTCTCGGACAACCTGGAACGCTACGTGTACGTGAGCTCGTCCGGCGTGTTTCCGAATAACGGCGAGAACATCGCCTGCGCCTACCATCCGGTGGATGAGCTGCATCCCAAGCGGCCGGATAACGAGTATTCCCTCTCCAAATACATCGGGGAATTGATGGCCGAACGGACGTCCCGTGAGACCGGGCTGCGGATTTCCATCGTACGGCCCAGCCACGTGCTGTCCGGCAGCGCGATTTTCGATCAGTTCACGGCCGGACGGGTCTGCGCGATCCTGGAAGCGGGACAGGTGGGGCCACGAACGGAAATGTATATGGCCGACGGTACCGAACTGTGGCGAGAGATCGAGGCGCGGGCCGAAGATCCCGATCAACCGTGCGCCGCTCGTGACGAGGAGGGGCGGCCCTGGTACTACCAGCCGAACGACGCGCGGGATATCGCGCATTGCATTGTGTGCGCGCTGCGGTCTCCGGATGCGGTTGGCGAGTCCTTCAACGGCGGCGCGCCGGCTCCCTTCACGTATCCCGAGGGCGCCCGTTTGCTTGGCGAAATCAGAGGACGGGAACCCCTGGAGGTGACGTTACCGGTGCGCTGGATGTACGACCACGACATCACGAAAGCGAAGTCGCTGATCGGATTCCGGCCCAGGGGAGACCTGAAGACGATGATGGCGTCGGCCGCGGCCTTCGAGGCGGGAGAGAAGGACTACCTGTGGTGAGAGACGAAGATTGGGAGATATAGGCGCGCCGCGGGAATGGCGGGCCCGGGAGTCCGGGGCGGCTTTACGTCTTGTCGATCAGGATGCTGGCGCGGGCGCGCCGAGGATGATGAGGTTGCGGTTGGTGATGCGCGCGTCGATCGCGGTGATCTTATAGGCCCCGTACCGGCCTGCAATCACGCCAACGGCCGCCGTGTATCGCGCGTCGTCGTCCAGGTGGTTGATGCGTCGCAGGTAGAGCCGGTCCCGGATGCAGCAGGGCATTGCCGCGAAACACACGTTCGCCGCGACGGCCATATCCAGGGCATCCCGGGTGCCTTCGTTGCAGGCGTGGATACAGATGACGTAGGACCTTGGGTCCAATTCCACGTCATTGAAGTCGGATTCGATGTACTCGACGTTCTCCATCGGCACTGCCTGTTCGCGCACGATCTCCAGGTAGTGGTCGAAGGCCGGCCGGCGTTCCCGGTCCACGCAGACAACGCGAAGCGCAGGGAACCGCCAGGCAAGCAGGATGCCCAGAAGCCCGTGGCCGCAGGCCAGGTCGTATATCGTCTCCACGTTTCCCTCGCGCCACTGTTCGTAGATGGCCTGGCCGATGCGCCTGTATGCCTCAAACGTCTCGAAAAGTTCTTTCACACGCAGATATTTCGGGTGACGATCCACAACTCCCGATATGAACGCGGAGAGGGATTCGCTGCGGCCCGTTTCCGCCACGTACGTGAGGAGAAGATCCAGCCGTTCCTCGTCCAGATCCCGTACCATGACGTTGGGATCCATTGGAAAACGGTCCAGCATATCGGGTTGCCAGACGCCGTCGTATTTTTCTTTCGCCATTTCGGGTTCCGGACAAGAGGATCGGGGATTTGCGGGATCGGATTAATATAGACAATCCGACCTTAAGACGCAAAACTGGCGGAGAAGAATGGCAGGGACCGCGGATTTTTCGAGGCCGCCCAGAATCAAGAGAGGGAGCGTATCCATGGCGGAACAGTCATCCTCCCATCGGATTGTCGACGCGCACATCCACGTCTGGACCGATGACTTCGCACGCTATCCTTTGTCCCCCAGGGTCAGAGTAGAAGACCTCTGGCATCCCACCTTCACGCCGGACGAGTACTTCAGCTACAGCCGGTCGGTGGGTAACGTGCGCATCAACCTCGTCCAGATGATCTGGTACGACTACGACCACAGCTACATCCTCGACCTCATCGCCGGCGACCCGGAGACGTACGCGGGCACGGGCATGATCAGCCTGGACGATCCGGAGCCGGACAGGACCATGCTCGAACTCGCGCAACAGGGATGTTTCGCCTTTCGCGAGCCGCCCTCCGCGCTGGATCATCCGGCATTCGAAAAAATGTTCGCAGCCGGAGCGGAACACGAACTCGCCCTCAGTTTCAACATGCAGGTCGATCTGCTGCCCGATCTGGACCGGCTATGCACCCGCTTTCCGGAAACACCGGTCATTCTCGACCACGTTTGCCACGTGGGCATCCGGGAGGCGGACTACAGCGACGAAGACCTGGAAGCGCTGCTCCGGTTTGCCGGGCACGAGAAAGTGATGGTCAAGATCGGTCCGCTTCAGGCGCTGTGCTCGCGCCGTGCGCCCTACCTGGACGTGCTGCCGCTGATCCGGCGGGTGGTTGAAGCGTACGGCGCGCATCGCTGCATGTGGGAATCCGACAGCGGCGGACCCATTGAGATGGAGGACCCTATGACCGACTTTCCGGCTTCCGTCGCCCTGATTCGGGACCACGCAAGCTTTCTCAGCCCAGCCGAGAGAGACGCCATACTATGGGGGACAGCGCAGCGCTTCTTCTTCCGCAATCTGACTTGATCGCACACCACGCGGATTATTGAACCTGAACCCTGGGCCGCTCCCTGAGCTACGACCCTGAGCCTGTCGAAGGGCTGTCGAAGGGTCAGCGAAGGACATCCGCACCGAGACGCAATTCGCCAGGCTCGGCACAAGCAGTGCAGGAAACACAGCGAGACGTTTCAAACGCACCTGACAGAGAGGAGTGAATTTGAAGCCTTTCAAGGATTCCACTGACATCGCGGGAGACGGATCTCTTCTGCGACAGCGTTTGCATGAGGACGGATACCTCTTCATCCGCGGCCTCTTGCCCGGAGAGATCCTGGAGTCACTGCGAACGGCATTCCTCGGGATCGCACGCGAAGCCGGATGGGCCAGGACGGACACGCCGCCGGAGGAGGGCATCGCGGATCTGAACGGTTTCTGCGTCGAGCCCGAGCCAGCCTACATGGACGTGTACGCGGACATGTACAGTCTGGAGGCGTTTCACGCGCTCCAGCATCATCCGAATATCGTTGAGCTTCTCGAGAGCATGGCCGGCGAGCCGATTCTGCCTCATTCGCGCATCATCGCGAGGACGATCTTTCCTCAACGGGAGGCCTATACGACCCCCGCCCACCAGGACTTCATCCCCATCCAGGGGACAGCCGAAACGTACACCGCGTGGATTCCCCTCAGCGATCTGCCGCCCGGGATGGGCGGCCTGCAGGTCGCTGCAGGTTCACATCGCAAGGGCGTGTACGACTTCAAGCCGGCCATGGGAGCCGGCGGAATCGAGATTACCGATCCCCTCGAGGGTGCCTGGGTAAACAGTCCGTTCGCGCAGGGCGACGTCCTCTTCTTCCACAGCATGCTCGTTCACAAGGGCCTTCCGAACCGTTCCGACCGGCTCCGCATGTCCATCGACGCGCGATATCAGAGGACCAGCGATCCCATCGCGCCGGGAAGCATCCTCCCTCACAGCCAGCCGAACACCTGGGAGAACATCTATCGGGGCTGGAAGGACGAATCGCTGAAGTACTACTGGGAAAAATACGAACTGGAGATCAGGGAATACGACAACAAGTACCACGACATGAGGGACCGGATGGCCTTCGACATGGCCGAGGCGGGAGACGAGACCGCCGTGTCCGCGCTCCAGCGCATCATTGCGCGGCACAACGACCCGGCGATGCGGGAGAGGGCGGCTGAACTGCTGGCCCGATTCGAGGCGAACTGAGTAAGCAGCCGCGGACTTCAGTCGACGCTGCCGTAGGCCCGGTCGAGGTCGCGCGAACACGCTTCAAGCATCTGTGTCAGCGCGAAGAACTCGCTGCCGTGGGCGATCAGCCGGGCGCCCATGTCGTAGAGTTCCTTTACGTGATCCGGGGATGCCGCCGGACAGCCCCACGCCAACCCCCGTTCGCCCGCGACGGCGGCGACCCTTCGAATGGCCTCGTCAAGTGTGAAGCCAGGATTCATCCGGTCGATCCTCAGACCGAGGTCGCCCGGCCCGATGAACAGGCCGTCCACGCCCTGGACGGTTACGATCGCGTCCAGGTTTTCCATTGCCAGGGGCGTTTCGATCTGAACGACGAGGAAGGTCTCGCGGTTGGCATCGTCCACGTATGTTTCCCCGCCTGACATATAGAAGTCGGCATCGAGCCCGGCCGCGTCCTGGCCGCGGTCGCCAACCGGCGGAAACTTGACGGCGTCCACCAGCATCCGAGCCTTCTCCGGCGTCGAGACGTGGGGTATCATCAGGCCGGTCGCACCGTCCTCCAGGTAACGATACAACCTCGTTTTCTCCTTGGTGGGCGGTCGAAACATGCAGTCGATGTCGAACAGGTGGAAGTAGGCGAGCATGGACTGGATTTCCCGGTCCGTGAAACAGCGATGCTCCCCGTCCAGCCAGATACAGTCGTAGCCCGCGTTCGCGGCCATGCGGATATACGCCGGTATGAAGTGACCGAGTCCGCAGATCCGCGCAGGCCTGCCATCGCGTAATTTCGCAAGCAGTTTGCTTTTGCGCATATTGGTGACTCCTGGCTTGTGGATTGGCTTCTTCCGGGTCCCTCGCGCCAGATTCTGAGCAACGGGATCGGGAACTGTGCCTGTATTCGTCTCGCAGAAGTGTATACCATACAGGATACGCGACAGGAACACCAGCATCTTCTGACGAGGATGCCGGAAAATCGGTGAGACGGTAGACGGAAGAAGGTAGAGTACCACACCCAGCCCCACCACCTGGTGAGAAGGAAGACGGGAGAGGGTAGAGATTGCATGCCGAAAAGGGGTTCTTCTCATGCCGCAGGCAAGCCGGAGGAACATATCGGCAAGGGCATCTTCTCCCGGCTCACCTCTACCGTCTACCCGCATTTCTTCTACCCTCTTACCTCTAACCGACTCTGGCTGACCGCGGACAGCTGGTATTTCCGACCATTGATTATTGTCTTTCCTTCGTGCCTTTGTGTCTTTGTGCCTTCGTGTGAGTTAATGTTCGATTGTAGCTGATTGTGGTTTGTGCCAAAAGCTGCCAGCCCGTTTGAGTACCACAGCGACAGGAGATACCATGGCCAAATATCGAGCCGGAGTCATCGGCCTGGGATGGATGGGAATGCTCTACGATCTGGCGGAGCGCATCCCGGACCTCTTCGAAATCGACGACGTGGACCGCCCGACGCCCGAACTGGACGTCCATCGCCGGTTCTATCACCACGACCATCCGGGCACTGAAGGAAATCCGACGTCCTATGCCGAGGCGCTGTACAGCCGACCCGAGGTGGAACTGGCGGCTGCAGCCGATCGGGACCCGAAGCGACTCGCGGCGTTCACGGAACGCTACGGGATCGAGGCGACTTACGAGGATGCGGAAGCAATGCTGCGCACAGAGCGCCCGGACATCGTGGCCATTGCCACGAATACGAAAGGTCGCGCCGACCTGACATGTCTCGCGGTACAATGCGGCGCGCGCGGCATCGTTACCGACAAGCCGATGTGCCACACGCTGGAGGAGGCGGACCGCATGGTGTCAACCTGCGCCGATGCGGGCGTCCCCCTCAGTTGCGGCGCGATCTCGACGACCCACCCCTCTTTCGGAAAAGCCAGAGAACTGGTGCAAAGCGGTGCCATCGGAGACATCAGGTCCATCGAGGCGGACTCGCCGTTCGCGCAACATCAGAACTGGTCGTACTTTCTGGAGAGCGCGCCTGCATGGGTCTCGGGCATCGGAGACCTCCCCCGTCGCGGGGCGGGCACCGACGAGTTCGACGGTCCTGGCGGAAGCGACGAATTCAGGGGCCAGGGAATCATGGTCACGGCGGATCAGACGATCGTACACTTTCGGACGGGAGCGCCGGGGGTCCGGCTGGAGGGAAGTACTGGAGAGATCGAGTTCGCGGGCCGTCGATGGCGGCTGAGACAACAGCTGGAGACGACCGGCAACATTCGCGTCGAAATGCCGTGGCCTGAGCCGCAGTTCGTGCATCCTTACGGCGCGGTCTACTCGCTGAACGACGTGATCGACTGCATGGAAAGCCGCATGGAGGAACCGAAGAACTCGGGCCGGCGGATTGCCGTGGCCCTGGAAGTGGAGATTGCGCTGAAGCTTTCCTCGGCGCGAGGGGGAGAGCGCGTGGAGCTTCCTCTTGAAGACCGTTCGCTAGGGCTGAACTACGACTGGTTCCGTTAAAAGCCGAAATTCCGTCCCGTATCGCCCGGTTGTGCCGGGGTCCTACGTCCAGGGTACCTCGAGACCGAACTCGCGGGCGAGGCCCTCGAGCGACGTTAGCGCTTTCGCACTGACGGGAATGCCGTTCTGCCGATAATTGGCCTCCTTCTTCCAGGCCCTCCGCCCCGGCAGACCCCCATCCGAAAGTCCGGGCAACGGCCGCATCTTCGCGGTCTCGTCCATCAGGTAGTCCATGTCCGCTTTGAACGCGTCGGGCGAGGTGAAGCGGCTCACGTCCAGCGCCATGTGAAATCCGGACTGATCGGCGCCCTGGAACTTCGTGGATCTCCGGTCGAATTCCGGCAGCATCTGTCCCCCGAGGGTCCCCGAGAGGATGTTGGCCACGTGAGACATGCCAATGGCCTTCACGAATACCGCCGGATTCCTGCGGACGTCCTCGTCTTCCGCCACGAAATGGCTGGCATAATCAAGCAGGAAGTTGGGACGACCGGGGCCTGCCGTCATCCCGAAGGCCAGCGGCGGGCTGCCCTGGATCGAGCCGCGGATGCTGTCGGAGCGATTGTAAGACGGCGCGGCGTTCCGGCCTGAGAGGCTGATGCCGACGAGGTCCTCCTTGAGGGCCATCCGGACGTACTTCCCTGAACTTCCCAGATGGTCGTGATAGACAGTGGTGACCGCGCCAACGCCGAGTTCTTTGGCTTTGTCGATGGCCATCTGCATCGCCCGGGTGGCGACGATCATCCCCAGACCGCCGTCTCCGCTGAGCGCGGCGGTCGCGGGGCCTTCGTGGAGGACGCGGATGTTCGGATCGGGATTCGCGCGTCCATCCTGGAATGAGCGGACGTATCGCTCCACCTGCAAAACGCCGTGGCTGACCACGCCGCGCAGTTCGGTGTCGATCAGCAGGTCGGCGATCAATCGGGCGTGCTCCGCGGGCAGAGGAACGGCTTCGTAGATTTCGCGTACGAGGCGTCGCAGGTCTTCAGCGGCAACGCGTATGCCGTCTGTCGGTGGGACGTTCACGGATAATCTCCTTGATTGGACGTCGGTTCTGGCCGGCCCGGAGAGCACGGCCCACGTCGATGAAACATTCGACGGTCCGGTACTGGTGCTGCCGGCCGAAGTGCGCGGAAAGCTGGACGCGGCGAGCGTGCGCTACGGAGAAAGACTGGAGCAGGAACACCGGCCGGTTGATGACGGGACCGGCTGAGGCAGGAAAAGCCTGCCGAATACGACGTATCGAGGTGCCGGCGCCCGTGGGAGGAAATCCTTTGGCGCGAGATTTACTTCTATCTACAGCCCGGCGAGAGGACCATTTGATGGGCAGACAGGAATGTCCGCCCCACCCTTTGAGGTTTCGCGCCAGTATACACCCCGCACCGGCGCCGATCGGACACAGAACGTCCGACGTTCGCCGCCCTCGCGCGAATCTTGCGCATTTGTGCTGCTTCTGATGTATTGTCGATTCAAAGTAGCCAAGACATTCTACCATGCCGCAGTAGATCCTTCGTCAGCCTGCGGGGCTTCCTCAGGATGACAGTTTGGGCGTATGTGCGGCATGTCAAGTGCGACTGTCGTTGCCTTCCCCCCACCGCATCAGCCATCGCCGGCCCTTCGACAAGCTCAGGGGTCGGCTCGGCTTCTGCGACTCCCCCTCAAGGGGGGAGTGATTGGTCTATCAAACCGGCGCGCCTTCCCTTCCATCTATTTGATTGCGCCTGAAGGAAGCAAATCCGCGGTAGATGAATGATTCGTTAATGAAGCAGTACGGTTGACACCAAAAGCGCCTCGGCTCTTCACCGGGGCGCTTTTCACGTTTGTATGCGAAAATGGTGCTGCAACAGTCCAATATTTCTACCGCATCCCAATGGCAGTGTTAATCGAAATAATTCCGCCGGATTGATGCGGGAGGGGTGCGATCGATGGGATTGTCCGACGCGAGTTCCAAGGCGAAACCGATGGGCGCTGGGCCGGGGTCGTCGAAGCGAACGTTGTAGGTTGTGCAGCCCCAGCGGTCGCCGGTCGCGACGGCATCGAAAGCCCGGAAGGTTCGCGTCAAAGGATTGTAATCGAGCCGCCCATACAGATCCAGTTTCAATCCGCGAGGCTTGTCAACCGTCAGGCCGCTGTGGGGATTGGATTCGAAATTGGGTTCCCCTTCCAGGTGGATGCGGCCCTCCATGCGGAGCCGGACGAGGTCGGCTTGGACAGATTCGACCGTCAGGCTGATCTCTCCGTCTTTCAGGTCTTCATCCTTCCATCCGTGCGATTGACCGCGGGCCGTATCGATGAATTGGTTCAGGGCGAGACGCCTCGTGAAAAAATCCGGCGCGCGAAAGGTCTGACCGTGCCCGGCATTTTCAGGCACGAGTGACAGGGTCTCCTCTTCGGTAAACCACGCGAAGTCGATGTTGTGCCGGGGGTCCACGTCGCCGGAGTTCCGCGGAAGGTCGCGAACCGCGACTTTCAGCACAAGGCCGTTTTCCGGATAGGACCAACCGAGCATGGGATCGACGGGATAGGTATCGGGAATTTCAGGTGACTCGCCGGAATCCGGGCGCCCCCGCCAGCGTTCCAGGCTTTGCTCGAGCACTTCCAGGAGCGGAGCGGCGTCCCGCGTATTGATGGACCCCAGCAACTCGCCATCGGACGTGCATGCGTAATGGCCCTGCCTGGTCGCCGTGGGTTCGCTCACGCCCCCGTAGTGGCCCTGTTCGGCCACGAGGCGGAAGAATTCGCCCTTGGCGTCTTTCTGCGTCTGGGTATAGCTGCAGTTGTCCGCAACGGGAATGTAGGATTCGTTGAGGATCCGGATAATCTTCGGATGGGAGAAGACGGACTCACGGCCCGCGATGCCGTTGTTTCAGACGCAGCCGAGCGGGTTGCCGTTCATCGCCCAGATAAACAGCGGTCTCCGCACCGCGGCCGCGCGGCGGCGGGCCGCCCAGAGGTCGGTCTCCCAGGGGATGTCCTTCCACCGCATCTCTTCGGGCTTCGATTTTATCAGCGAGGACAGAGATTCCATCGTTTCGGGACCGGGCGTCCATTCTTTCTTGCGATCTGTCATATCAATCTCCTTTGTTTTTCTCCCGGTCTCCCGCCGGAGACGATGAGCCGGGTGGAGAGATTCTGCGCTGTCGTTGATTTTGTAGGGGCGACCGGCCGGTCGCCCACGTAATGGCGCTGACATCGATGATTGATTTCGCGTGGCCGTAATGCTAACCGGTTTTAGCTGATGGCTGACAGCTTTTCTCCGTGTCTTCGGGTGAGAATTCTCGCTGGTCGCCTCTGCCTTTCCTCTACATTCTTCCTTGCCTTTCGTTGTGTCTCCGTGTGAGCCCGTTCTTCCGGGTTTTCCTCCCCCTTTCCTTCAGGAGAGAGGGCCGGGGAGAGAGGTCTGCGGGGCTGGGTTGAGGAGTTGCTTTTGATCTTGCCTTTCGTTTCTAGCTGACAGCTGACGGCTGATAGCTTCTTTAACGCTTCAGTATCCCCCCATTCACGTCGATCGTGGCGCCGGTGATGTATGCGCCCATCCGTGACGCCAGGAAAAGGGCGGCGTAGGCGATTTCCTCGGGTTGGCCGACGTAACCCAGAGGTATGAGTTCGTTGATCCGGCTTCGGGTATCCGGAGGGATTTGCATGCTGGTCTCGATGACGCCCGGGGTGATGGCGTTGACCGTGACGTTGCTCGCAGCCAGGTCGCGGGAGAGGGTCTTTGTCATACCGATCATTCCGGCCTTTGAGCTGCCGTAGTGGACGCCGCCGGCGACCCCGCCCGTCTGGCCGCTAATGGATGAGATATTGATGATGCGGCCGCTTTTCTGTCTTTCCATGTAGGGGGCCGCCGCAAGGCAGCAGAGATACGCGCCGGTGAGATTGGCGCCGATCACCCGCTGCCACTCGGCGTGATCCACGCCCGTGTAGGGTCCCGGGCTCGACACCCCGGCGTTGTTGACCAGGATGTCGACGCGGCCGAACGCGTCCACGGTCCGGTGTACGAAGGCACTGACCTGCGCCTCGTCCGCAACGTCGGCCGGCGCAGCGAGTACGTCTCCTCCGTCAGACAGCCCATCGGCGACCGCTTCCAATGGACCCGTGTTGCGCGCAACCAGCGTGAGGCGGGCGCCCGCCTGATGGAACACCTCGGCGATGCTCCTGCCGATGCCCCGGCTCGCGCCGGTTACGATCGCGACCTGTCCAGACATGTCAAGAAGGTCGGCAAGGGGTTTCGGGGGCATAATATACTCTAACCTTGATTCGTAAGGCGTCGGGTACGTAAAGTCGAATATATGATTGTAAATAAAGGCGATTAGACGGCTGATTACCAGGATACACCAGGTCACTGGACGTGAAGGAAGAAACGTCCTTCTTTACGTCGATAACGCCCTGTTTCGGAGGATTTTATCGCGTCGCCGCGTTGCTGTTTCATTCGGATTGAGGCTAACTGCGTGAAGTCCGGAGGCGAAAAACACCTCCGACCACGTCGACTGACCCGTTCGTCGCCCGGGGTCAGATGAACTTTACGCTCTTCACTTCGCGGTTGGCCAGGCGGATTCCCCGGGCCCTGTTGCCACGAACGGGATAGTCGGCAATGGCGAATTGCTCTTCGGTGATTCTCACCCGCGGTTTTGGTTTGAATAAAGCCCGGACCGTGCGGCTCGAATCCGTGGTGAGTTTCAGGATGCGGCAGCCTTCGGGAACAAGCTCGTACCCCCGGTTCAGGATGAACTTGTCGATTTTGCACCGTTTGATGTAAAGATATCCGGTCCGGTTCTCCTTGTAGAGTATGTTGTAGACGCGGTCATCATCCACGAAATCGCAGAAAAGCATGCCCTTGTCCACGAAAAGCTTCTCGGGGGCGTCCACGACGGAGTACGTTCCGGACTTGCGGATCACCAGAACACGGTCGTACGGAGACACGTCGAAAAGGGCGACGCCATTGACCTGGTGGCCCAGGTAACCGGTATTCCTGTCGTAGCGCAGCTTAAGATTTCGCTGGGCGGCTTCCCGGACGTCGACCTTCTGGATGCTTGCGATCTCTGTCTTCCGGGGGTGATCGGCCCGGTATTTCTCTATGATCCCTTGGACGAATCCGATGGCGTAGGCCTGGATGCCGCGCAGGTTGGCGCGGACCTCCCTGAGGCGCTTGCGGATTTCCTGCATTTCCTCCTGGGCCTTGTTTATATCATAGAGCGAGATGCGCCTGATGGGGATCTTGAGCAGGTTATCCACGTCCTCATGCGAGATTTCCGCCCTGATGCTCTCCCTGAAGTGTTCGAGCCCGTCGAACACCGCACGGTACACATCCTCGGAGGTGGTCTCCTCCTCGATGCTCTTGTAGATCCGGTTTTCGATGAAGATCTGTTCGAGCGTCTTCGCGTGATGCCGCGCGGTCAACCGCCGCTCTTCGAGTTTGAGTTCTTTCCTGAGCAGCTCGACCAGGCGGTCCGTATTGTATCGGATCACATCGGTCACGGTGGTGATCTGCGGCCGGTTCTCGCGTATGACCAGCAGATTCGCCGCAATGGACGTCTCGCAGTCCGTAAACGCATACAGGGCGTCGACGGTATCCCTGGTATGCACGCCGCGGGCGAGCTGGATTTCAATTTCCACCTGATCGGTCGTATAGTCGCTGATACCCGAGATTTTGAGTTTGCCTTTTTTGGAAGCGTCTTCGATGGAGGCGATGAGGGTCTCGGTTGTCGTACCGAACGGCAGTTCGCGCACGATGATGCGTTTCGGATCCTTAGTATCCAGTCTTGCCCGGGCGAGGACCTTTCCGTTGCCGTCGTCATATTGGGAGACGTCCACCATTCCGCCCGTGGGAAAGTCGGGATGGAGGCGGAACGGCCGGTCCTGCAGGCAGGCGATCTGCGCCTCGAGCAGTTCGATCAGGTTGTGCGGGAGAATCCGGGTGGTCATGCCCGCGGCGATGCCCTCGGAGCCTATGGCGAGCAGGACCGGGATCTTCGCGGGAAAAGCGAGCGGCTCTCGGTTGCGGCCGTCGTACGAATCTTCGAATTCGGTCGTCTCTGGGTTGAACAGGACCTCTCTGGCCAGTTGCGTGAGCCGGCATTCGATATATCGCGCCGCGGAAGCCTCGTCGCCCGTAAATATGTTGCCGAAATTGCCCTGCCTGTCGATGAACAGCTCCTTGTTCGCCAGGTTGACGAGGGCGCCGAAGATTGAGAGATCCCCATGCGGATGGTACCTCATAGTCTGGCCCACGACGTTGGCGACCTTATGGTACTTGCCGTCGTCCATCTCGTGGAGGGCGTGCAGGATGCGCCGCTGAACCGGCTTGAAGCCGTCGTCGATACTGGGGATCGCCCGGTTCTTGATGGAATAGGACGCAAACTCGAGGTAGTATTTTTCGTAGAGGGTGTCGACGAACGCCACGGTATCTCCTCTTTACCGTTCAACATCAAGACTTCAGGGGCCAGGCGGCACGCTCCTGACCCCTGTATTCACGGGGGATTAACCCGACATTCAGATCAGGTTTTCGACGATGTAGTCCCTGCGTTCGGGGGTGTTCTTGCCCATGTAGAAGCTGAGCGTGTTGGCGATTTCGGATATGGAGCGGATATTGACTTTGACCAGACGCATATCGTCGCCGATGAACTGACCGAATTCCTTCGGTGAGATCTCCCCGAGCCCCTTAAACCGGGTAATCTCGGGGTTCTTGACCTCTTCCAGGGCGCTGTCCCGCTCCCGGTTGTTGTAGCAGTAGCGCGTGTCCTTGCTGTTTCGGACTCGGAAGAGTGGGGTTTCGAGGATGTAGAGATGGCCGGCCAGCACCAGTTCCTCGAAGTAATTCAGGAAATACGTGAGGAGCAGGTACCGGATATGGTAACCGTCGTGGTCGGCATCGGTGGCAATGACGATTTTATTGAAACGCAGGTTTTCGACGCTGTCTTCGATACCCAGCGCCATCATGAGGTTGTACAGTTCCTCGTTCTTGTACACGGTAGCCTTGTTCTTGCCGAATACGTTCAATGGAACGCCCTTCAGGCCGAATATCGCCTGGGTGAGGACGTCGCGCGCGGCGACCATGGACCCCGCCGCAGAAGGGCCTTCGGTGATGAAGATGGTTGAGTCTTCGCCATGCTTCTTCTGGCCCAGGTGGAACTTGCAGTCTTTAAAGTGCGGAATCTTGATTGCGATCTTCCGGGCGGCTTCCTTGGCTTCTTTCTTTACGGCGTTGAGTTCCTTTCTCAACTTTTCATTCTGCGCGATCTTGTCTGACAGACGCCCGGCCGCGGACTGGTTCTTGTGAAGGAGATCGACCACGGCGCTCTTGATCTCCGCGACAATCCACCCTCGAATATCCGTATTCCCGAGCTTGTTCTTGGTCTGCGACTCGAAGACAGGCGCCTTGAGCTTGACGGCAACGGCGCCGGAGATGCTCTCCCGCACGTCGATGCCGTTGTAGTTCTTCTTGTAGAATTCATTCACGCCCTTGAGGATGCCCTCGCGAAAGGCGCTCTGGTGGGCCCCGCCGTCGCTGGTGTGTTGACCGTTGACGAAAGAGAAATACGTCTCCCCAAAGCTGGCCGTGTGGCTGAACGCGAACTCCAGGTATTGGGACTTGTGATACAACGGCTCATAGAGGGCGGTCTCGCCGACTTCGCGGGTGAGGAAGTCCAGCAATCCGTTCCTGGATATGAATCGTTCCTTGTTGAAGACCAGCGAAAGTCCGCTGTTCAGGCATGCGTAGTTCCACAGCCGCTGCCGGACGTAATCGAAGTTGAACGCGAAGTCATCGCCGAAGATCTGAACATCGGGAAGAAACTCGAAATAGGAGCCGTCGGGTTCCCCGGGTTTCCGTCCCTTCAGCTTCTTCTTCAACCGGCCGCGCTCGAAGCGGGCTTCGAAGAATTCTCCTTCCCGGAACGCAACTGCCCTGAAGTCTGAAGAGAGGGCGTTGACGGCCTTGGTGCCCACGCCGTTGAGGCCAACGCTGAACTGGAAGACGTCGTCGTTGTACTTCGCGCCGGTATTGATGATGGAAACGCAGTCGATAACCTTTCCCAGCGGAATGCCGCGGCCGTAGTCCCGGACACGGACCCGGTTGTCTTCGATGCTGACGTCGATCTTTTTACCATAACCCATGATGAATTCGTCTACGGCGTTGTCGATGACTTCCTTGAGCAGGACGTAGATGCCGTCGTCCGGATTGGAACCGTCGCCCAGCCGGCCGATGTACATGCCTGTGCGGAGCCGGATGTGTTCCAGCGAGCTGAGCGTTTTGACCTTCGACTCGTCGTACCCGTGTTCGGGCGAGGCGCCGTTGTTGTTCCTGCCGGAGGATCGACGGGCGGTCGCGGGTTTTCCGTTGATGGATAGCGAGAGCTGACCCGGACTCTGAATCGTCGGATTTGTTTCGGGCATAACCCACCTTTTCGGGATCGCTGGATGATGCGACCCCGCGCGGCGAATGTACAACCGGGGAGACAGACGAACCTGACGCGGAATCAGGTCGGAATGGGGCCTAAAAGGAACCTAACTGTGGGGAAATAAAGGGGAAAGATAGCACCTTAATATAGTGCATCTTTGTTCATCTTTCAAGGTGTTTTTTGCGCGCCGGCACGAGGGACGTCGGGCGGAATACGATTTCGAAATGTGACTTTCAGGTCCCTTGGATAACGTAGCCGAGCACGTCCGCCACCTGTTCGGGCGTCTCCGCCACCGCCAGGGCCGCCGAGTCGACTTCCTTGAGCGCGTGGGCGATGCCTGCGTCGTGTATCACAATTATCGCCTTGCCCAGGGCAGCGGCGAAGCCGGCGTCGAACGCCGCGTTCCACTGCCGGTAATTTCCTCCGAAACGCACGACCACGACGTCTGCGTCGCCTATGAGTGTCCGGGTCCGGATGGCATTGATCTTCGCGCCCTTTTGGTCCTTCCAGAACGAGGATTCCTCGGGGCCCAGGATATCCACGCCGCAGTTGTCGCTGGCGGCGTGGTCGGTCACCGGGGCCGTGAAGGAAACCGGAAGTTCCCTTTCCGCCGCCGCGCTTGTGATCCGGTCCCGCCAGTCGCTGTGGATTTCCCCGGCCAGGTACACCTTCCACCGCTTCGACATTCCTCGGATTCCTCCCCTCGAATATGAAAACTTCCCTGGCGATGTGTTTCTTAAAGAATCGCAAGAATCACGCCGATGTGCGACGGGATCAGGGAGAGCGCTCTTCTGTACGCTGAACGGTGTGCATTCCTTGTCGCTCAATCCTTCACGACCCGGGTATGCGTATACTGGTTCGAATAGTTCCTCATATTTCCCGTGGCGTAGACCTGCTTGATGGCCGTAGCCGGGAGCCAGTGGATAAACCAGTTGTTGTAGACATCGCAGATATCCCGAGGTATGCCCCGGATGACCACCGCTTCAACATCGACGGCGAGAAACGTGTTGTGATGGATGAGAATGACGTTCCCGGCAATGTCCGTTCCGTCTTCGCGGTCTCTACCGCCGTGCATATCGAAGCTGTGGCTGTTGGCATTCTCCAAGACCATGTTATATCTGGCCTCGTAGCTGGTGTTCGGCCTGCCCGTGCCTGCGATGTGGTGCCGGCACCAGTCGAACAGGTTGGCTTCGATGAGCGCTTCGGAATTGTCCATCACCACGCCGTAGCCGAGGCCGTGGCGCTGATTGTGGTGGATATAGTTGTGGTGGATGTGGTTGTCCGTAGAATTCCTCCGGAGGAAAATCGCGCCGTGGCTCCAGCCCCAGAGTTCGCAGTTGTCCACCTTCAGCCTCGGTTGGAAGGTCTCGATGGCCCTGGAGTTGGGTATGCTGTAGAACCGCCCTTCCCTCAGGAGCTGCGTCATCTGTTCGGTGCGCCTCATCGAGTCCGGTCCCTCCAGCCTCAGGCCGGTAAGCCGAACGTCCGGACCGATGGCGACAAACAACGGCGCGGTATCCAGCTGTTCGGAAAAAATGAGGCCTCCGTCGGAATCGGGCTTGCCCCGGCCGCTGGCCAGCGTGACGCCCGCCCGGATCTCGATGTCCGTGTCGCCGGTCAGGTCCACCCTCGCGGTATCCGCCACATAGACCACCTGCCCCCCCGTCGCCTCTTTGAGCGCATCCAGCAACTCTGCCCGGTTGGAAACGAAGTAGTCGTACTCGTCAACAAGCTGATCGTATCCCGCGCCGCCGCCGATGGGATTGCCGGTGGGGTTTGAGTCGGCCCCGAACTTATCGTCCGATAGCAGCGCACGGTTACTCAGGTCCCGTCCGCCCGTCGTCGTTTCGGTGGGTTGCGGTTCGGGCGCAGGGGGCGTTTCCTCGCCGCCGCAGGAAGGGACGAGAAACAGCAATGCGAGAATGGCAAGCTGCTTGTAAACGGATGTTGACAATGTCGGACCTCATCCCGTGGCGAAAATCGACACGCTCAACATCGCGTATCTCATCAACAGATCGTCCTCCGCACTACTCTCAGTCCTTGACGACCCGATCGTTGGTGTACTGGTTTGAGTAGTGGCGGACGTTGCCCTTGGCGTTGGTCTGTTTGACGGCGACGCTTGGGACAAAGTGGATGAACCAGTTGTTGTAGATGTCGCAGTATTCTTCGGGTACGCCCCGGATGACGACAGCCGCCACGTCGATGGCCAGAAACGTGTTGTGATGTATGGTAATAACGGTGCCGGCGATGTCCGTACCGTCGCCCCGGTCCCTGCCGCCGTGCATGTCGAAGCTGTGGCTGTTGGCGTTTTCCAGGACCAGGTTGTAGCGGGCCTCGTAGCTCGTGCCCGGCCTGCCCGTGCCTGCGATGTGGTGCCGGCACCAGTCAAACAGGTTGGCCTCGATCAGCGCTTCCGACTGATCCATCACCACGCCGTACCCCAGACCGTGGCGCTGGTTGTGGTGGAAATAGTTGTGGTGAATGTGGTTGTCCGTGGAATTGGCCCTCAGGAAAATCGCGCCGTGACTCCAGCCGAAGAGCTCGCAGTTGTCCACTTCCAGCCGGGGTTCGGAGGTTTCGATGCCCCGGGAGTTGGGGATACTGTAGTACCGTCCTTCCGCACTGAGCTGCCTCATTTGTTCCGTGCGCCTCATCGTGTCCGGGCCCTCCAGCCGGAGTCCGGTAACACGCACGCCGGGACCGGTGGCGACAAAGAGTGGAATCGTCTCCAGTTCCTTTGAGTAAACCAGGCCGCCCTCGGTATCGGGCTTGCCACGTCCGCTGGCCAGCGTGACCCCGCCGGCGATCTCGATTTTCTGGTCGCCCGTAAGGTCCACCCTTGAGGTGTCAGCCAGATAAACGACTTCGCCGCTGGTCGCCTGCTTGAGCGCATCGAGCAGTTCCGCCCGGTTGGTGACGAAATAGTCGTACTCGTCGACCAGTAGGTCGTATCCTTCACCCCCGCCGATGGGATTGCCGGTGGGGTTCGAGTCGGCGCCGAACGTGCTGTCCGACAGCAGGGGCCTGGGCTGCCGGGGGGTGTTATCCGAGGTCTCCGCAGGCGCCGGCTCCGGGGCCGGGGCGGCGGGCTTTTCTTCCCCGCCGCAGGCCGCAAGGAGAATCAATACTCCGAGACAGGTGAGCGTTCTATATTTGGTCGTTGTCATAAAACACCTGGGGCATGCACCACCCGGTAAGTGGGTAGACGGGAGACGGGAGAGGTGAGAGATTGCCTGCCTTGTGAGGTTTCTTCTCGTGCCGGAGGCAAGGAGGAATAACATACCCGGCAAGGATTTCTTCTACCGTCTACCCTCTACCGTCTTACGGATTCAGGTAGCGAAACGTGAAAGACAGCCTCGCAACGCGCAAATGGTAACCCGACCGGGACCCTATCTAATAAAGATCTTCCCTCGTCGTAATCGGACACCACCGCGCCGTGTTGAGATGGTCCAGGAGGATGTTGAGCGCATCGGGCGTGCCGATATACTGGAGCGCAACCGCGGCGTGCCCGGAGGCGTAGCGGTTCTCGTCCTGCAGGGCCTCGCTCAGGGCAGGGATGGCGGATTCGCCGTCCGTTCCGAATCGCGCCAGGGCATACGCCGCGTTGTATCGGACCTGGTCGTTGTCGTCTTTCAGTGCGTTCGCCAATGCGGGCACGGACACGTCCGGATCGCCCGCGATGGTACCCAGGGCTTCGGCCGCGTGGTGGCGGACCCATTCCGACGGATCGTTCAGCGTATGCGCGATCGCGGATACCGCCTCGACTGCCGCCTGGCCCGCGTCGCCCAGCGCGAAGACGGCATGGCCGCGCACTTTCTCATCATCATGACCAAGCGCAGCCTTGAGTTCGGGTACGGCGGGCTCTCCGATTGCGCCCAGCGCGTAGGCGGCGTTGAGTTTTACGCCGTCGTCCTCGGACTGAAGGGCCCGGCAGAGCGGACCGACAGCCGGCTCACCGGTTGCAGCCAGTTCGTAAGCCGCGTTGAGCCGGGCATGTTCGTCGCCGTCGTGAAGCGTCCGGGTAAGCGCGTCCACGTTGCCGGCGTGTCCGTTGGCGTTCGAACCGCGCGACCACTCCCAGATGCTGTTCCAGACAAACGGGTGCCTATCGCCCACGTCCGTGTTGCTCCAGGCCTCGTCGGTGTGGTTCCAATCGGGCTGCGAAGGCTCGGACATCCGGGTAAACTGGAATTTCATCATATACCGTGTCATGTCCACCTGGTTGGGCATGGCCCGATGCCAGATGTCGAAGTGGACGACTGCGATCGTTCCGGCTTCGCCACACACGGAAACTCCGGCATCGTCCGGATTCTCGAGACGGTCCATGTAGCAGTGCGTGTGGGGAATGACCCCCGTCGGACCGTTGATCAGTTCCACGTCCTGGGGATAATAGAAGGCCATCGCCCACCGGTTGCGATGATAACGCAGCTTGTAGTAACCCCAATAGCTGTCCTTGTGCCACCCGCCGCCTGGGCCGTTGGGCTTGTTGAAATGACAGTGGCGGTGGATGTGCATGGCGTGGTCGCGCCCGAGGATGGACGAGAAGGCGCCGTGGACCTCAGGCTGGTCAAAGACCGTCTGGATTTCGGGAATACGGGGCAGGACGTTGTTGCCGGGGTTGCCTTCCTTCAGGAAGACTTCGTCGGTTTTCCTGTAGATTTCCTCGTGGAATTCGGGCGGAAGGTCCACCTTGATCGTAATGAACCCATTCGCGATGAATTCCTGCATTTTCCGGTCGTCGAGGAGGTATTTCGGGTCCGTCATGGCTGCATTCTCCATAAAGATGGTGAACATGGGCAGGGCGTGTTCGCTTTCTTGTGCCTCAACAATCGAAAAGGTACAGACCTACCGCCGCACGTCTGATTCGTGTTCGAATGGATTCAGAAGATCGACTCCAAGTTGCTCAAAATCCCGCACGTTCCGGGTCACGATCGTCAGCCGGTGCTCGACGGCCGCTGCCGCGATCATGGCGTCCTCCATAAGAGTGTTTGAACGGCGATGCTTGAGCCGCGCCCACTCCCGGAACGTGGCTGCGTTCATGGGGAGGATATTGTAGGAAACCAGCACCGCGCTGAGCCACGCTTCCAGCTCGTCCGCCTTGGCTACATCCTGCTCGCGGGTGAGTTCGATGCCCGCCTGGATCTCTCCGACCGTCACCGCTGACAGAAACAGATCCTCGGCTGCCACCTGTTCAATCCACCGGACGACGCTTGGATGCGGATGAATACGGCGTAGTTCCGATACGACATTGGTGTCGAGCAGATACACTGGACTACTCGAGGCTCGGAGACACGCGGTGACGATGCTGCGGCCGTGACGGAGTCAGTGCATCCGTGCGCGCTCCCGGAGCGAGCAGCAACTGCTTGAGATCCGGCCGAGCTCGCTTCTCCAATCGCCGCCATTCGTCAATGGGGACCAACACGGCCGTCTCCACGCCGCGTTTGGTCACGATCTGAGGACCTTCGGCCAAGCTCGTCTCCAGCAACTCGCTGAAGCGAGCCTTGGCATCCTGCACAGGCCATGCCTTGCTCATAGGGCATTACCTCCGTCAAAAGAATGACTAGATATAAAACTAGTTGAATGTCCTCGGAAAAGCAACAAGCAACGACCGGCTAACGCCATTATATGAGGCCCCTCTCCGTCGCGTCCTGCACACGGCCCCCATTGTGTCGTCGCGCCTCTCGACCGCCGCCACGGACCTCAATCCGGACTAAAGGCTCATCCGGCTCGACCTGACGGCCCCACATGCGGTTAATCGGCGCCTGCTCGCGGGCCTCGTCCAACGAAACCAGGACAACGCTGCCGAGTCCAGGCTCGGATCGCCGGCCCAGGACGACCAGACGCTGAATCCAGTTACGGGTTCCGGAAGGCTGGACATGGTGATCAAGCCGCTTCCGTCAGCATGCCTTCCGAGCGTAGCCGAGCGGAGGAAGGCGGCCCGTGGGTTTGGTTTTGCGGGATATGGGAATGGGTTCTGTCACTGCATTCATCCCCGTATCATATGGGGGATGACAGTGGATGTCAAGGGAACTTATGGACGAATTCAAAGGTGGAGAAAACCGATCAATATACTGAATAATAAGCATATTACGGATTGCAATGGAAGCCGACAGAAATCACTGGAATCCTTATGACCGTCATTGCGAAGGCAGCGGGATGCTTCGTGGCGTGAAAATTGGGCACGCCTCTTCTTCTTTTTCAGGCAATAACGGTTGCTTTTTCCGGTGATCTGGCGAATTTATAATGAACCGTTTAGACGGAAGCCGTGTCTTGCAGGATGTGAGACAGGGAACACATCGCCTATCCCTGAGTCGGGTCCCAATAATACCTCGCCGATTTCAGGCGACCTGTTTCCGGGACAGAACACTGCGTTTTTGGGTAATAAAGTGTTATCCGTAGACCTTCAAAGGCAATTTGCAGTTCCGATTCCTCAGCGCGCCAATACGCCGGAGTCCACAATGCCCCAGGAACGGGACCTGATCCAGCAGTGTCTCTCGGGAAATCGGAACGCGTTCCGGAGGTTGATCGAACCCCACCAGGACTTTGTATTCCGGGTTGCGCTTTCCGTTCTGGGCAACAGGGAAGAGGCTGAGGAAGCAGCCCAGGATGCATTTGTCCGCGCTTACCGGGGGCTGGGTTCGTTTTCCGCCAGGGTTCCCCTCCAGGCGTGGCTGTACCGGATAGCGGTCCGGACCGCGCTGAACGCACGCAGGCGCCGCCGACGTCGAATATTCGAGCGCCTGACACCGCCATCGTGGTTTGGCGGCCAGGCTTCGGCGGAGACGGACGCGCCAGACGCCCTGTTCGCGAAACGGGACGCGCGAATTCGTCTGCGGGCGATAATCGACCGTTTGCCGGAAAAACTCCACGAAGTTGTCGTGTTGACCTATCTCCAGGAACTTGCTTGCGCTGAGATCGCCGAAATCCTCAACATCCCGGAAGGTACAGTAAAGTCCCGGCTTTACCGGGCGCGGGAAAAACTGCAGAAAGAGATCGAGAGACAGGGTCTGCTGGATTGACCGAAACGAGAGAGGGTTGAACCATGCCGAATTTGAAATGTCGTGAAACGAAGAAGCTGATGCATGTCTATCTGGACGGCGATTTGTCGCCGGACCGGGAAGACGCCTTGCGTGCTCACCTTGCACGGTGCGAGGACTGCGCGCCTGTATTTGAGCGGCTGCGGCGAAGTGAGGACGCGGTCCGGAGCCACTTCGCGGCGTCCGTCGTGAATGAGACGGCGCCATCCGGCTTCTGGGATGGTCTGTCGGAACGGTTGGAAGCCCGGCCGGGACGCGTCCGATGGCGCACGCAAGACCTCATCGAGAGAATTCCCCGCGGCGTGCTCGCGCCGGCGGCGGTGGCAGCGGTGCTTATGCTTGCGGTCTGGGGAATGGAGGTGTATGAAACGGCCGTACCGGCGGGGAATGGAGAATCTGCGCCGGTGCGTAAAGAACTAGCGCAGATCCGGGCATCAATCCTGGATATGGAAGCCGAACTGGAGCAACAGTGGAGATAGCGGCTATGCGACAAATGATTTCAGTCGTCCTGGGCTTTGCTTCATTGGCGTGCGCGCATTCAGCCAGCGGGGATACGGTGGAAGTGCAGGTTCAGGGAGCGCAGGGACCGGCGGACAGCATCCATCTGAAGTGGGACGGAAAACGGCCTGTTCCGACGGAAAGATCCGTGCTGGAGACACCGTCCACCACGGGCGACTTCAGGGAGATGCTCAAGGACCTTCGTATCCAGAACCGCAAGTCGCTTTTGGAGCTCAAGCGGGACGTCGACGCGATGAACGTGGCGCTGGAAGCGGGATCGGTCGGCGCCGACGAGACCCGGTTGCTTCTGGCCGATATCCGTATGCGCCGCATAGACGCGCGGGTGAGCCTGAACCTGATGGGCTTCATGAACCGCGTTGCGAAGGATGAGGATCTGACCGGGCTGTGGAGCGACCCCGTGCGCCTGTTCACTCCGGCGCCGGCGACGTCCAATATCCTGATCGTGAATCGCACCCGGGGACAGTTGGCCGCGGACGTCTGGGACGCCGATACCATTGGCGTGGTGTACGTTCCCGCGTTCTCCGGTTTCGCGAAGGAGGCCATGCCGGACGAGAACGCACTGGTCGAGGCGGCGAACGTTAGGGCGGATGTTTCCGTACACAGCGCCGAGGCCGTAGCTGACGCTGTTGAGGGACTCGATGAAGCCCATGGAGGGGGCATTTCCGGTGCGATAACTGTGGTTTGGGTATCGGATCCTACCGGGGTGCACGCGCCGCCAGGGTCGACCGCGGATGACCCGCCCGCGCGCGGGATGGTGGTCTTTCCCTCCACGATGGTGCCGCGCCCCGAACGGCTGTTGCTGGATCGCGCGGAGCCCGTGGCGATTCGGGACATGGAAGGCGTCCAGGTGGTCCATCTCGTCGACAGCGGCATGCTGCTGGAGCGCCTGAAGGCCGCGCCACGGAAGCGGACCGCGGCTTTCAGGCGGACGACGGGCTTTGAGGGATACTGGGCGCAACGCGGTGTGCTGCCTGTGCCGGCAATGCGCGAACCGGGTTCTTCCCGGCAAGGTGTCACCATACGCACCGCGCCGCCCGCGGCGCTGGTGACCGACCCCAACGGACCGGCCGCATACAACCAGGGAGTCGGTCTGCTGGCCGCCGGCAAATTCGACGAAGCGAAGCAGCGATTTGAAGAGGCGATTTCCGAAGACGACCGGTACGCGCCTTCCTTTGTGGGATTGGGAAGGGCTTATATGGGGCAGGGCGCCCGGGAAGACGGGGAATATTTCTTGAAGAAGGCACTGAAGCGGTCGCCAGGGTCTCCAGCGGCGTTAAAAGCGCTCAGCGACGCGGCGATGCGGAGCGAAGACTGGGGGGACCAGAAGAAGTGGACGGGACAGATTCTGGCCCGGGAGCCGCATAACCCGGAAGCGCTCTACAGGCGGGCGATCGCCTACCGGGAATCCGGCAAGCACAAGGGGACTGTCGCGCGCTGGCTGGACTGGCGGCGGTCGGAACGGCACTTCAGACAACTCTTGGATATGGCGCCGCGATACCGGGACGCGCTGTATCAGTTCGCGGTACTCAGACGCTATGACAAGGCGTTTGTAAAGGCGATTCGGCTGGGCGAGAGTCAGGTGCGGATCAAGCCGGATGAATTCATACACCGGCGCAGGCTGCGGCGTCTGTACCTGTATTTCCTGGACAATAAGGATCCGAACGATGCGCTGAAATGGTTACGCAGGCATGGTACCGAATACGCGCGTTACTTCGAGGGCGAGGCCCTGCGGCTCTCCGGGCAGTCGGCGCGCGCGGATACGGTACTGCGGTCCTGGCTCTTGTCGGAATCTTCTTTGAGCGTAATACCGGCCTATCTTTCATTGGCGCGCATCGCTTACGGAAGCGAGGACTTCGAGACCGGAGAGGGCCATTACAGCAACGCGGTGGAAAACATCCGCGACTCTCTGGATGCGCAACTGATGTACGAAGACGTGAAATACATCGTAACCGTAGAGGAGATGGATGCGTTTTCCAGACTCGAAACGCCGGAGGCCTTTCGGGAGTTCTTCCGGAAGTTCTGGGCGAGCCGGGACCCCACCCCTGCCGTGTCTCCCAACGTGCGGCTGGGGGAGCACTACCGGCGGATTTTGTATGCAGAACGGTACTACATTTACGATGGATTTCGGACCTGGTTCTACGATCCGGACCAGGGCGATGACATCCCGTACCCGAGTACGGTTGAATTGAACGACAGGTTCAACGATCCGGGTCTGATATACATTCGTCACGGCCGCCCGTCGGATACGCAGAAGTTCTCCATGGCCGAAGTCTGGCACTACTGGAAGACGGATGCATTTGACAAGATGTTATTCAATTTCGCCGCAACACCCAGCAGTATGGGTTCCAACTGGCGTCTTGTGGAGTCCCTGTCCGGTTCGGGAAACTATGGACGACGCCTTCGGTGGGAGAATGAGAAACTCAGGCGCGAAGTGCGCCGGTCCGTGGAGACGGCGCTGCAGACAGACCGCCATACCTGGGAAGACGACGTGGATGACCTCGATTACGAGTCCTACCTGGCGTATTTCAAGGGCGAACGCGGCAGGGACGACGTTGAACTGTATTACGGAATGCCATTCAAGGAATTGAAGAAGGACTTTCGTCAATTGCCCGATACGGCTGCGGTCTACCAATACGGCCTGGCGCTGCATGACATGCAGTGGAACCGGTACGAGAACCTGACCGGCTACGTGCGAAAATCCCATGTCGAACGGTCGCGCTACGAAGACCGGAGCTTCGGCGTACTCCGGTTTTCCGCCGACCCCGATTCAGGGCACGCGGCGTTTTTCCTCAGACCCTCACGGGACAACCTCCTTGGCGGCTGGAAGCAGGACCTGCGAATACCTGAATTCTCGGAGACCGAACTGGATATGAGCAGCGTCGTGCCGGCGCATGTGATCCGGGCCGACGTCGAGGGATCCCATGGCTTCAATCTTCGAGGAATCCATGCCGTACCCAATCCGTCGCTTCGATTCTCGCGCAAGGATCCGGTGCACATCTATTTCGAACTCTACAATTTGACGCCGGACGAGCGGGGCACAACGTCGTTCGAGGTCTCGTACGGGTTGACCCGGCTGAAAAGGAAGGGAATCAAACGACTGCTCAGGATCTTTGGCAGTGGGGACAAACCCGCCACGACCGTCACGGTCGAGCGCATCGGCGATTCTCCCGACACCCGGGAATCTCTGGCGCTGGACCTGAACAAGGCCGGCTCAGGTGAGTTTCTGCTGAAGGTAAGGGTCCGCGATATCCACGCCGGCACGGAGCGTGAGAAGTCGGTGGAGCTGGTTCTGGAATAGGGCCTCAGTATCGAACCTCTCCTCTCGGATGTTCAGATGCAGTGAGAGGGGAGACGCAAGACGGGAGAGGACCACGCCCGGCCCTACCACCAGGTGAGACGTAAGCCGTGAGAGGGGAGAGATTTCCTGCCTTGTGAGGATTCTTTTCGTGTCGAAGACAAGAAGGAAAAATATACCAGGCGAAGATTTCTTCTCCCGTCTCACCTCTACCGGCTCCCCGCATTTCTTCTACCCTCTTCCCTCTCACCGCTTTTAGGCGACCTCTCCCCCCGGCCCCCTCTCCTGAAGGAAAGGGGGAGAAGGGCGGGGCGAGTGAGCCCAAACCTGCAAAATAGCCCTTCGCGTATACCTGCCTCCAGCCCGGAAGGTCTCTGGTATGAAACATACATTCTTCATTCTAGTTACGCTGATGGCGGCGGGTGTATCGAGCGCCGGGACGATAGATGCGCGAAGGGATTCGCTGTATCGCGAGACGTTGGCGAAGGTCGGTAAAGTGCCCCCGGAAGCAAGCATAGAGGCGTTTGAACGGGTCTTGAAGTTCAACTGGAAATTCGCGCCCGCGCACCATGAGATCGCGAAGCGATACATTGAATTGAATACACCGCTCACGCGCCAGAGCGCCCGCAAAGCGCTGGACGAGGCGATGCGGCTCGATCCGGCGAACGGCGACTATCAGGTGACGCTGGGTGAGTTGCTCACCAGACAGGGCTTCTCGTGGCACGCGGTGCGTCACTACGAAAAACTGTTGCAAGCGGAGCCGAATAACGCGGAGGCCGCGTATTGGTCCGGATACTATGCATTCAAGGATTACCTGAGATACAGAGACAGCGATATCTGGGGCCTCGACGCCGCCAGAGATCTCGAACGGGCAGAAATACGCATTCGACAGAGCGTCGACGCGGACCCGATCTATCGGGATGCGTATCGCCTGCTCGGTCTATTGCACGTCGAGAGCGGGTATCCGCAGGCCTTGATCTCGGACTACAAACGACTTCTGGAACAGTCGCCCGAGGACAAGGACGCGTTATTGTATATCGGCCTGGGCTACCAGGCACTGGGTGATCTGGACAAAGCGCATGGGTTTTATGCGCGGGCGCTTGCGGGGATGAGCGACGAAGAGCGAAAGATCATGGAGAACGTGGAACTCGTTGCCTCGGAAGAGGATAGGATACGGATGATGCACGCAATCGACTATGATGAAATGAGCACGAATTGGACGAACGACGGGCGCGACCGCTTCTGGCGGAGTCTGGATCCGCTGTTTTTAACGGAGCTCAACGAGAGAAAGATTGAGCATTACGGACGGTTTGCATACGCCAATCTCAGGTTCAGCCGCCCCTTCAAGGAAATTTCGGGGTGGCAGACCGATCCCGGCAAGACGATCATCAAGTTCGGGCCGCATCTGAAACAGCATATATTCCCATCTTCCTCGGGAATATGGAAAAATGTATGGCTTTACGAGGGTTTTCGCATCTCCTTCCAAAACAACGACGGGTCGGACAGATGGCGTTTCGCGCTGGGATCGGGCCACAGCGGTGGCAGTGCGCGAAGCCTGAGAGAGCGCGTCACGGTTGACGAAGAAGACGGTGGCATTTTCCATATTTCACGACTGCGAAACGACCTTGGCGATTTTTATGCCGGCAGGAATCGAAGAAATTTGAGGGCAACGCCTCAACCTCCCTCCCGGCATGTGTTTCGAGATACGCCCCAGCGGTATATCGACCCCTATCGCGAACTGAAATACCGGATGCCCTACCAGGTCTCGGCCTTTCAGGAGCGCGACAGTATTCGCGTTGAGTTCGCGTACGCCATTCCGAAGGCACGGGTGCAGGTCTCCCGGACGGATGGTCTTCTGGATCTCGAAGACGGCGTGTTTCTGTTCGATGAACACTGGGACCAGGTCTACCGAAGAAAGTTGGACGTCGAAATGCAATGGCCCGTCTTTGACAAGGCAAGTGAAACAAAGAGCGACAGCCTGCGGCGCAGCCACATTGCATCCTTCCGAACTCTGCGCGTCTCCCCCCGGCAGCACCGGCTCGTGGTGGAGGTCCGGGACCGCAGCACGGGCTCGATCGGCACGTTTCGCGAATTCCGCGAGTTCCGGACCGTGGACTCTCTGTTGGCGATGAGCGATCTGCTACTGGCGTCCGGGATCCAACCGAAAAACCCATTTCCCGAAGGACGCGAGGATCTACTCGTCACGCCAAATCCTCTCCACACCTACGGCCGTTCCGAGCCGGTCTTCATCTATCTCGAGATCTATAATCTGAAAGAGGACAGGTTCGGCGGAACGAAGTATCGTATTTCCTACCGTCTGACCCGGCCGGACCGCGAGGAAATCCGGCCCGAACGGTTCGCCGCCCTCGACATGCCGGGCGCGGGCGCCGCGGTGGAGATTCAGACCGTCGTCGCGGAATCGATCATCGAAAGCGAGGAAGACCTCTGGCGGGGAGACGATGAGGCGTCCGTTCGTTTCCGCGTGAAATACATCCTGCCGGAACGAAACAGGATTTCCGAAGAGATCGAGGAAACGCCCCGCAAGAAAGAAGGCGCCGAGACGACGGTCACGGCGCAATACCGGGGAAATCAGGAGGACGACTTCACCTTCCTTCAGATCGACGCGACCAATGCCCCTGCAGGTTTCCACAAGCTCATCGTCACCCTGAAGGACCTGTATACAGGCCGGACCGCGGAACGGGACGTGGTGTTCCGGGTGGTTGAGTGAGTTAAAAGCCAACTGCCGACCTGTCATTCTGGGCGCGGGCGAAGAATCTCCCGTCCACACTAAGTGTGGAAGCAACTCTCGCTGACGATCCGTGGGTGCATATTGACTCTTACAGTTTCGGTTGCGGCAGAGCATTTCAAAGCCGCGTAAGGAGGTCCAAAATGAAGCTTGTAATGGTTTTGAAGGTTGTGGCTATTGCCGCGGTGACGTTCTTTAACGCTGAGGCCGTGGCGACGTCGATGTCCACTGAGGATCGGGCGTTGGTTAAGAACCTCTACAGCGAGGGGATGGACCTGCTTGAGAGCGACAGCCTGGACGCGGCCGCGGCGAATTTCCGGGCTGCAATCGAGATCGACAGCAAACATGCGCCTTCGCACGTCGGTCTGGGCCACGTGTATTTGAAGGATGGGGATTTGAAATCCGCCGAACGGGCATTTGTGGATGCGCGGAGGAGGCAGCACAAATACGCTCCGGCGTACAACGGACTCGGGTTGGTGTGGCGAGAAAAACCGAAGGGCCTTTACACGGCGATCGACTATTTCAAGAAGGCACTGCAATACGACCGGAACTACCTGGAAGCGCGTTATCATATCGCCGAGGCGAGGTACGCATTGGGGGAACACGATGTAAAGCGCGAAGCGGAAAAGCTCCTCCAAATGAATGCCACGTTTGCGCCGGCGCATAAGCTGCTCGGCGAATGGTATGAGACATTCAAGGAAGATCATCTGCGCGCGGCGGAGCACTACGAACGATACCTTTCTCTAAGGCCCGATGATCTGGACGTCACTTTGCGTCTTGCCGGAGCGCTTGGCAAAGCCGGCGACCATGCGCGCGTTGTCGACCTGATGCGCAGGCAGATGCTGAGCCATCCGGATGCAGTCGAAATTTCGCCCGTCCTCGCGAACGCCTACATGGAAATGGATTCCATGGACCTGGCGGAGGTCGCGTTCGAGAGATATTTCGAAGCCTGTGAACCGCAAGAACGGATACTGTATGAGGATATCCGCCTCCTTGCTTCTGCTGATGAATACGAGGCTTTTGCCCAAGCGCCGGATCGAGACGCCTATCTGACCCGGTTCTGGGGAGACCGGGACCCGGATCTGACAACGGCCGCCAACGAGCGACGTCTGGAACATTACCGGCGTGTATGGTTCGCGCGACGGCATTTTTCCAAATCGCAGCAGCCCTGGGATACGCGAGGAGAAGTATACGTGAGATTCGGAGATCCGGACCATCGATCGAGGTCGGACTGGATGAATTTTCAGCAGAAAGTGGATGTACAGAAAGTGAAGGAAGCCCTTGCGATTCAGCTGCACGGCGCCGCGGCGGTATCGCGCTGGGGCACAATCCTGGTCGCCTTTCCAGTGCGCAGCGTTCCGGAAGACTATGGTGGCTTCAAGGCCCCGACACACAGTCCGGTGCTGGCAAATGGTATGGACGCCTCAATGGTCCCGTGGGAAAGCTGGGTCTACGTGAATAACGGCGTGGGGGGCGGCATGGAAGTGACGTTTACGGATGAAATGTTGAACGGAGCTTTCGATTACGCGCCGCCGCCGATCGACGTTGATATCGACATCGGAAAACTGGCCGCATTCAACCGGTTGAGTCCCCGAAATGTGAGCATGCGGACGGCGGCGCGATATCCCAACTACTTCCAGCCGCCTGTGAACGAAGATCCGCTGGAATTCTACTACGATCTGGCCGATTTTCGAGGGCAGGCTGAAGCGGCATCCGCACTGGAAGTGTATGCTGGAATTCCACACCACGCAGCGCAGTACCTGGGGGCCGAGGAAGCAACAACGCTGGACGTCGAAAGGACAGTTGCTCTATTGAACAAGGAAACCGGTCGTGTTTACCGCGAGAAAGGCGACGTTCATTTCCGGCGGCAGGGAGACGTGAGTCAGACACTGGGTGCGTTCGTCCCCGACGTCGTTCGGCTGGACGTTCCACCTGGCCACTACCGAATGGAGGTAAAGGCCAGGGACAAACGCACCGGCCGGCGCGGGAGGTACCGGCAGATCATCCACGTGGAGGCCTACCCTGAGTCCGGTCTGCGGGTGAGCGATCTGGAACTGGCCTGGCGGATCACTGAGGACAACGAGGACGGCAAGTTCAGCAAAGGGGAATTGCACGTCGTCCCGATGCCGACCCGCACCTACGGCAAGGGGCACAGCGTCTACGTGTACTACGAAATATACAATCTGGCCAGGGATACGTTCGGGAGAACGAGATACCGGATCACCTACACCGTGGGCAAAAAAGGAGAATCCGAGGCTGGCAATATCGCACGGCTCGTGAGGCTGCGAGGGAAACGGCAGGTGGAGGTTGAGGTGGCATCCGAGCAGGTCGGTACAGATCCCACAGAGGTGGAATACGTCGCGCTGCAACTGGGACAAGATAACGACGGACGGCAGGTGCTGCAGGTGGCCGTCACGGATTTGAACAGCGGTGAGACGGTGACCAAGGATGCGGGGTTCGTGGTGAAGTGACGGAGACCGCGGAACGGGACGTGGTGTTCCGGGTGGTGGAGTGAATGAACGACTCTGCAGCCGGATTGGATAAGGCGCTGGCGTTCCCGGGAGCGAGGATCATGTCGCAACAGTTGTTGGAAAAGACGACATTGGACTTGTGTGATATTCAATAATATCCAAATCTGATTTGGATGGAGGGGCCTTTGCTGCATAAAACCAGAAATCTCGTCGAGGATTGGCGGGAAGGCGACGCCCGGAAGCTCGCCACGCTCGAAATGGAAGCCGACGTGGGCTGGCCGGGCGGCGGCGGATGGCAGACCACGGCCGAGGAGCAGGAGCGAAAAATCCGGGAGAGCAATCTGCTGGGGGCGATCGTCACGGAGAATGAAGAGCGCATTATCAGCCTGTGTACGATAAGAGCCACGCCGGGACAGAAGGCGCAGGCGTTCATTCCGCACCTCAACTGCCACCCGGATTACCACGGGAAGAAGCACGGGAAATCGGCGCTGTGTGGCGCCATGGAACGCGCGTACGAGACGGGCTATCAGAAGGTCGATCTTTACACCTGGCCGGGGAACCTACAGGCGGTTCCTCTGTACAAGAAGACGGGCTTCATGTGGCGGCCGGACTCGTCGGTGCACATGGAAAATTTTACGCCCGCCGCCCGCCGGCACCCGCTCGCCGCCGCGTTCTTTGCCAGGCACGACTGGTACGAGACCCAGGTGCGGGAGCTCAAGCCTGAAGAGGACGTGATGACGCGGGGCAGGGTGAAGGTCTACGAATACCTCTGGCGCGCCCAGGACGGCGATCTGCTCAGGCTGGTGTTCGACCGCCAGAGCTGGGGGATCATCGAACTTGAGAACAACGACATGACGGTATCGTGCAGCCTTCCCGACGAGAAGCTGGTTGCGGGCGTCTCCCACGCTGTCCGGTGGCATATCGTCAACAAGAAACCGCGCCCGGCGCGCGTCTATCTCGCCGCTTCGGGCGATCCCGGGATCAAGGTCGAAGAGCGCGAGGTGCTGGACGTTGCGGAAACAGCCGAAATAGAAGATACGTTCGTCATCGACCCGAATATCGAGGAGAAGACGCGCGAACCCAAAGCGGCGGTACTGCGGACCGACCTCGTAATCGACGGGGTGGGGATCGAACTCGCGGCGGGGATCGATGTACGCCAGGCCGTGGACGTTTCGGTCGATGCCCCCCGCTCCATCCTGACGCCGGGCAAGCCGGAGGAAGCCACGCTGACCCTGCGTTCCAACCTGAACGAGGCGTGTACTGCGAAACTCCGGGCCATGCCCGTTGGCGGCGCGGATGTCAACGCCGGCGAGCGGGAGGTGGCGCTCGATCCGAAGGGCGGGGCCGAACTGACGGTGCCGGTAACGGCCCCGCGGGCAGGGCATGTTGCGATTGACGTCGAGACCACCGCGACGGCGGGGGGCAGGGCAGTTCCCGTCAAGATCAAACGTCTCGACCTGCTGGCCGTTGAGCCGGGTGGCGTGTCGGGATGTGTCGGAGAGCGGAACGCCCTGCTTTGCGGCGGCGGACTGATGGCCAACGCCGATTTGCGCAGCGGCGAGATATACATCTTTCACGCGCTCCGGGCGCTGAGGTCCCGCCGGCTGAAGCTGCAGGCCCCGAGCCTCGGTCCGCCCTTTGCCGGCGGCGATCTGTTTCAGGAGAAGGCCGAGGCGCAGATCGAGCGGGATGGCGTCGGGGTCGTACTCCGCCTGCGCACCCCTTCCGTGACTCGACCGGGCGTGTGGCTGGAAAGAAGCGTCCTGGTTGGACAGGGCCCGCTTGTCAGGGTGCTGGATACCGTATTCAACGGAAGTTCCCTGCCGCTGGACCTTTCGGTGTCGCAAAGCTGGTGGATGCAAATGGGCCGCACCGCGTCCCTGGTCGTGCCGGGGAAACATGGGGTGACCCGGCAGGCGTTCGGATCGGGAGGACGGGACCTGGACGACCTCAGGCTTTCGGAAGAGGTGTCGGCCTGGCCCGAGGGATGGTTCTGCGTGGAGAAAGAGGATGGCTGTGTCGCCGGCCTTCTGTGGGACCGGGCCGAGCGGGTGAGCCCCGGCCCGTGGGGCAGTCTTCGAACGCGAGCCGTTCGCGTGAAGCCGGGCACATCGACGTCGCTGGACCCTGTCAACGCCATTGTCGGAGACGGGAACTGGCAGACGGTACGGGCCTGGTGGCGGACCCTGTTCGGCAGCGTTCCGGAGGTCGAGACGTCCGCGGCGCCCACGCGAAGGCCGATCGAGTGCCGCATCGAGCCGCACCCGCTGGTCGTGGCGGGAGAGCCCGTGGAAGCGACGCTGCGGCTCAACCACGTGGGAAGACACAAGCTCGACGGCAAACTCATACTGGAAGCATTCGACGGTCTGCGCCCAGACGTTAAGGCAGTCGATGTTTCGGCGCTTTGTGAAGCCAGACCCGTTGTCCGGAATGTGGCCTTTCTCCCCACGGCGCGGGTCCGGCCGGGCATCAAGGATATCAGTGTTCGTTTCGAGACCGAGGAGGCGGTCTACCGGTTTGCGGAGAAGGCGCTGGTCCTGCCCGGCGACGCGCGAGCGGTTTCGGTGTCGCGACAGGAGAAGGGCCGCGTCCTTGAGATCGACAACGGGATATTGACCGCGAGAGTCGCGCCCTCCTTCATGGGGACGGTGATTTCTCTCAGGCGCGACGGCAGGGAGTATCTCAACTGTCCGTATCCCGACACAGAACCCCGCGCATGGATGAATCCATGGTACGGCGGCGTTTCGCCCGAATACGACCGGCTCGAGGATACGCTCTACAAGGAACGGTTCCGGTACCGGGTGATCGAACGGAAGGGTTGCCAGGGCCTGGTCTGGCGCGGGGTGCGCATCCATTGCCGCATCGCGCAGGAGCACGCCCGCGGTCAGTCGATCGCATGGGAGTACCTGCTCGCGCCCGGCGCGGACGTTCTGGCCATTCGCGTGACGTGCCGCGACGAACTCGGAATCGGCGCCGACGGGGACCTGGGCTTCGGCGTCTGGCCTGCATTTGCCGCGTCACCGGGGACCGCGACCTTCTACAATACGACCGAAAAGTCCGTTTCGACGCTTGCGGCGCCCCACTGGACCAGCGGCGGAAACTGGAACTGGGGAGGGATCGTCGGGACGAACGGAGAGGGGTTGTTTCTGAGCGCGGCCGGCGAGGGGGCGCGTGCCGGCGGGTTCGCCCTGGGCGAGGTCGGATGCTTCCTGCTGGGCAACCTGGACCGGTGGATGAAGGCCGGGGAGCGGATCGAGGCGCTGTTCTTTCTGTTGCCCGCCACCGGCCTCGAGGAAGGAAAGGCAGGCGCAGTCTGGAGTGAATTCGAAGCGCTGCCGTAGGCGGTCAACCGAACAATCTTGGCCAGGTACTAAAACGATCAGACGAGATCCCCAGTTTTGAAATATCTGTTCACTTTGTAACGGAAGAGGGCTTGGGACAGGAGGATCAGACTCGCGACGGTTGCTGCCTCGTAGGAGAAAGAGATGCTTGGACCCGATTCGAGCCATATCGCAATCATGATTGAATAGCCAATGATGAAAACCGCCAGGATCACGTATGAAGAAACTTTGAATTGCTGGTTCCGAAAGCGAACCCATTGGATGACAGGGTTACAGATGAACATCAGCACGAGAGGACGCGCGAGGTCCAGACCAGCGAAGATTCCGGTCAGGCCATCCAGCAGAAGAAACGTCAATAACATGATCCCGCAATGTAGAGCGTTATGCAGAAGGCTACACCAGAACGTGAGCCGCGCCAGTTCAAGTCTCGAAAGAGGATAGAGCCATCCGGTTTTCACGTACAAGGACAGTTGCAGCATCCAAAGACCCAGGGTGATAGGAACGATGACGGCTTCTGCCTGGCCGAATAACTGTATCAGGACCGCCACGATAGACAGAATGACAGTTGAGTACAGGAACGCGCTGCCCAGCCATCCGATCCGAACCGTGCCGTAGTTCTCGTACTCACCGGCCCGTATCCAGTCGACCAGGCCGGTGAGCGGCGCTGCTCGATTCCATCTCCGCCTGGAGTCTCGTCGTGCGGTCATTCGTGCCGTCTGGTGAGGTCCGAAGGTGTACCGATGAAACACCGGCATTGAGACGAGAGATCTGTCTCTTGTGACTTCGACGTCGGAAGTGCGTTTCAAGTAGAGTATCGCGACAAGCAATGTGACAAGGGTACACAGGACCGGTTGGGATATGAAATAATCGGTGATTCTATTGAACGAGAGGACGCCGAGTCCAAGGATAAGAATCGTGATATACAGGAGCACCGAACCGCGATACCGGAGTGTTCGGGCATCGACGAATTCGTAGGTCCCGATAGCAAATGCCAGGCTGTACCACAGGAAGCAAGAGGCAAGAGTCGGGATTGCAGGTGCGAAGCCGCCCATCGAATGGTAGGTCCAGGTTATCAGGGCGGCGAGTCCGATTCCCGTAATACATACGGATGAAAAGAGCAGCCTGCGAAGACGGGGAAGCAACCACGAAAGGGGCGTGTGCTGGATCTCGCCCACACTCTGGCCGACAAAGATCCCGGCGATCGATGGTAGAGCCATCGTGATCAGAATGAGGCGTCCCGGTTCAGACAGGCCGGGAAGTTTCGTGCCCGCAGCCCAGAGCAGCCCCACAATCAGCCCGGCGAATATCAGGTAGAATGCAAGAATCAACGGACGCCAGAGCAGGCGGTACAGCGCGTAGATTCCAGTCATTCGGTCTCCTCCAGGAGGAGCGGGAACATCTGCTCCAGGTTCAGCGGGCTGCCGTCCACGTCCGCGCCGTATTTCGTCCTGAACGCGTCCAGGTTGTCGGAAGCGCCGTTCACGAGCAGGCGGGCCTGGCGGCTGTCGCCCTCCCTGGATACGACGAAGTCTTCTTCGAAATGCGCCGGGAGCCTGCCGTCCCTGGCGGTCACGCGCCATTCGGCGAAGCGTTCCTGGAGGTCGTCAAGCGATGCGTCCGCCCTGATCCGGCCCCGGTCGAGACAGATCACGCGGTTGATGACCTTTTCGATGTCGTGCAGGACGTGTGACGAAATCACGATCGTGTTTGCGTCCTGCTGTAGAAGTTCGAGGAGGAATCTGAGAAACTGCTCGCGCGTGATGGGGTCCAGGCCGCTGACGGGCTCGTCCAGGATCAGCAGGTCGGGCCGGTGACATACGGCCAGGATGATGCCCAGTTTCTGGGCGTTCCCCGGAGAGAGGGTCCCGACCCGGGCAGTGGACTCCAGTTCCAGTTCGTCCAGCAGGCGTTCCTCGAGGTCACGGTCCCAGTGTTTGTAGAAGGTGGAGACATAGCGCAGTTGCTGCTCTACTTTCATCCATTCCAGGAACCGGTTTTCCTGGTGCACAACCCCGATGCGGGAGAGTTCGTCCGGACCCAGTTTGTCGCTGGGGCAACCAAGGGTGGTGCATTGCCCGCCGGTCGGCAGGTAGAGTCCGATGACGTGGCGGAGAAGGGTGGTCTTCCCGCTTCCGTTTCTGCCGATGAGACCCACGACAGCCGGCTTCGGAACGGACACGCTCACGTTGTCCAACGCGGTGACGTCGCCGAAGGACTTGGTGAGATTCTTGACTTCGAACGCGGATTCCATATTATGGCTCCTCCTGATTGCCGGCGTCGTCCAGCATCCGGCCGAAGATTTCCAGGGCCCGGGACTTTTCGATGCCAAGCTGTCTTACGACGGCGACGATAGGTGCGAGGCTCTGCCGGAGCCGGTTGAGCTTGTGGACCTCGACCGTTTCCGGCTCCAGGTGACTGACGGTCAACGGCCGCCCGCGCCGACGCTCCACGATGCCCTCGGCCTCCAGGTAACCGTAGGCCTTGCTCACGGTCATCGGGTTGACACCGAGTTGCGCGGAGAGCGTGCGCGTGGCCGGCAGCTTTTCTCCAGGCTTCAACAGGCCGCTGGCGATATGAAACTTGATCTGGTCCATCAACTGCCGGTAGACCGGCACGCCGCTGTGGTGATCGATCGCGATCAGCACTGAGGATTCTCCTGTGTGTATTAGTGTATTACTATCAATATACAGTATGGCAGTGTAAATGTCAAACATTTTTGATCCAGATACCAATACCGAGGAGCGTACGATATTTGCGCGGAGGCGTTCCATACGTCACGGCTCACTGACAGGCACAGTGAAGTGGGCAGACAGGAATGTCCGCCCCACCCTCACACCGGCCTCCTCTGGATGACAGTTCGGGCGAACCTGTCTCGGATATATTTCGACGATGAAGTTCCGCCTTGCCGTGTAGGGGCGTCCCTTGTGGGCGCCCTGCCGTCAGGACGCGCGGAATAGACAACCCGGATTCCGAAAACCAAAACCGAGGAGCGTACAATGAAGATGACGTCGATGGATCTGTGGACCGTGGTGGTGCCGAGTCGTCCGGGTCGCGTGAACAGCCCCGAATGGGTACCGGAAGTCGGATGGGACGTGGTACCCAAACATATTCTACGTATCAACACGGATACCGAGCATTACGGGCTGGGCGAGTCCGGACGCGGCGTGCCCGTCGAGGACGTGCGCGCGGGCGCCGCCCTGGTGCTTGGCAGGGACCCCGAGGCGGTAACGCTGCAGAACATCTACGAGCCTCGAAGCGACGGTACGGAGACGATGCTGGACGTGGGCACGGGTCCCGCGTATCACGCGCTCGAGATGGCAGTCTTCGACCTGGTGGGCCGTGCGCGCGGGATTCCCGTACATGCACTGATGGGCGGTGCGGTGCGTGACCGGGTGCGCGCGGACTATTGGATGGGGTCCCAGACGCCCGAAGACGGAAAGCGGACCGTCACTCGGGCGCTCGAGCACGGTTTCAAGGGCATCAAGATCAAGTGCAAGATCGAGGAGCCAATGGTGGAACGACTGCGAGCCATCCGGGACGTGGCGGGTCCGGAATTCAAGGTCACGGTGGACCCCAACGAGCGGTTTCGTACGGCGGCGCAAACGATCGAACTCGCGCGTGAACTCGAGGTC
This sequence comes from Gemmatimonadota bacterium, assembly GCA_028877215.1. Taxonomy (GTDB): domain Bacteria; phylum Latescibacterota; class UBA2968; order UBA2968; genus JAAXHE01. The sequence goes on from JAPPFJ010000035.1 coordinate 475,534, forward strand.
CTGGGCAACGTGGAAGTATTCGAGGACCCGATTCCCAAGTCGGATCTGGAAGGATACGTCGCGATTTACGAGGCCACCGATATCCCGATTGCGATGCACCTTGGTAGCGGTTCGGACGTCATCCGCGCTGTGAAGGCCGGCGTGGTGGACTGCGTGAATCTGGGAGGCAGCATGATGGGCTTCGCGAAAAGCGCCGCCGTCGCGGAGGCGGCCGGGCTGCGCTGCTGGCACGGTTCCGGAGTCGACCTGGGAATTATGGAAGCTTCGTTCGTACACGCGATATCTGTGACGCCGAATTGCACCATGGCGTCGGACATTGTGGGAAGCTGGGTTCGGGAGCACAGCCTGATCCGCGAGCCGAGAGAATTCGCCGACGGATTCACGCCGGTCCCCATGGCGCCAGGGCTTGGGTGCGAGCTGGAAATGGCGGCGGTAGAACGGTACAGCCGCGCCTTCGAGACCGTTCAGGAGCCGTAGCGTCTCCTGTATGACGCCCGTTCGCGTCGTGAAACAGAAAATCACGCCGGGTTTTCGGAGAAACGGATGCTCTTTCTGACGGCACTATACCTGTGGTCATTGACGTTTCTGGCAGAAGCCTCGCCCGCCAATCCTGCGAAGGTGGACTCACTGATTCAGGCATCCGCTGACACGTCCCTTGGGCTGGACGGACGCAGGGACCTCCTGAAGGAAGCGGCGAAGTTCGACCGGACCGGAAAGGCCCTGCACGCGCTGGCGCGATTGAGGCTGGAAAAAGGCACCACGTATTCGCGCCAGCAGGCGAGGTCCCTGCTGACGCGGGCGATGGAACGGGAACCCGAGAATGGGGACTTTGTCGCGACCTTCGCGGAGCTGCTCTGGCGCACCGGGCCCAGGTCCGGCTCATACAAGAGAGCACGGGAGGCCATCTCGCTCGACCCGAAAAATGTCCGCGCGTACTACTGGGCGGGACGGTTCGTGGTCTGGTCGTGGGAAATGACGTTCTTCACCCGGGAGGACGAAGGGGACGCCATGCGCGTGGCCGGGGACGGTGACGTGACGACCGGGCGCACGTTCGCGCAGCGCGGCTACGCGGACATGGACGTGGACGTGGGGATCGACTATCTGAGCCGGGCCCTGTGGCTGGACGCGGACCACTGGCCGTCCCGCGTGCATCTCGGGCTGGCATACTATATGGCGCGGAAGCCTGACGATCTGATTTCCCTCTTTCAGGACGATATCAAACGCCATCCGGGCCGTGCGGACGCCTACTTTTTCATGGGACTCGGCTATCAGGCAAAGGGAGACCCCGAAGCCGCGTACCGCGCCTACGTGGACGGCCTGGCGCGTCTTTCCGACCGGCAACGCCGCTTCATGCAATCGGTCTTCCTGATGCGTGACAAGAAATCGTGGAAGAACGAGGAACCCCCTCCGGACGTGGAGGCGATCCGGAAATTCTGGTTCGGGAAGGACCCGTTGTATCTGAGCGAGATCAACGAGCGGATGCTGGAGCAGTGCAGGCGCGTGGCTTTCGCGAATCTGCGTTTTAGCGACCCCATCAACGGGTACGCCGGATGGGAGACCGACCGGGGACAGGCCTATATCCGATACGGCGACCCTGTGGCGCGGCACATGACGCCCGCGGACATCGATATGGGCCTGACGAAAACCCTTGAGGAAGAACAGCGGATGAGGAGGGGTCCGTCCGGCGGAATTTTCGAATTCCACCCTCGCAAGGATACATGGACGTACGACGGGTTCGAGGTTTCGTTCCTGAATACGAACTCCTGGGACTCGTGGCGGTTCGGCGAGTCGAAGCTGGGGGGACAGACACTGAACTTCAGCGAACTGGTGGCGTTGGTCCCGGATTACTACCGCTATCCCTATCAGTACAGCGTGCCGTATCAGATCGCGCAGTTCCGGCGTGAAGAGGGAAAGACGAGCGTGGAAGTGTACTATGCGCTTTCCGGCGATCAGGTCACGCATAAGGAGGTAGGTCCCGGGGTCCGGGAAGTGGACGTGGTACAGGCACTGTTTCTGTTCGACACGGTCTGGGATACGCTCCGGCGGGAGGTCGGCCGCGTGCGGCGGATGCCCTGGCTGCACTACGTCTCGACCAAACGCGGATACCTGATTGCGAGCGAGCAGTTGACACTTGCGCCCGGGGATTATTACCTGGCGGGGGAGGCGGAGGACCAGCCGAGCAAGAAGGTGGGAACGTTCAGGGATCCGTTGGAGGTGAGGCGGTTCAACCCCGATTCGCTGGAGATCAGCAGCCTGCTGATGGCGCGCCGGATCGTGGAACGCGATGAATGGCCGGTGGAACGCGGCCGGTATATCGTGCTGCCCAACCCATTGCATGAGTGCTCGCGCGATGGTAGCGCGTGGTTTTATTTCGAGGTGTACAACCTGGCGCGCGACACTTTCGGCGCCACGCATTACAGGATCGGCTATCAGACGCAGGTGCTCCCTGAGAAGAGGCGGCTGGAGGACCCGGAGCCGGAGTGGACGACGGCGGTGTCCTACACGTACCGGGGCGTCCGGGACTGGGAACCCCGGTATCTCCGGGTCGATATGGACGGTACGTCGCCGGGATTGCGCACGTTCCGCGTGGTCGTCGAGGACCTGCTGGCCGGCGCCGAGGCCGAATCCACAACACGTTTTCGCGTAAGGTGGTAACCGGCGAAGCGCTTGTTCTTCTGTCGAAGATACAGCGTCCATGCCAGGGGAACCATTCCCTCCTCCGGCGGGTCTACAATATGACACGGAATCCGCTGAGGACTTCCCGGAACAGGCTGCCGCTCGCGCTGTCATCCGGCGCTTTGACGGTTGACTCCCGTCGCCCGACCAATTGGAAATCCTGATGTTGCGACTCGCCCTGCTGTTCACGATCATCCTCTGCGTCGCCGGCCCATCGGCGGCCGCAAAGCGGGACGCGTACAAGGTGGCGGCACTGCTGGCTTCCGCGGCGGATACCTCGCTGTCGCACATGAAGCGGGTGTCGCTGATGGAGCGGGCGGTCCGGTACGATCCATCGGGAAGGGCGATGCACGCGCTGGCCAGGCACTATCTGAGCCGCGGCACGGTGTTGTCCAGACGGTTCGCGAGGCAGTGGGTGCACAGGGCGATGAAGCGCGAACCGGAGAACGCCGCATACGTCAAGACGTACGCGGAGATCTACTGGCAGGCGGGTTCGCGCGATGAATTCTACGAGCAGATCCGCCGGGCGATCGCGCTGTCGCCGAATGACGCGGACGCCCTCTATCAGGCCGGAAGATACGCCGCCCGTGAAATGATGTACAATCTGGAACGGGAAACCCTGAAGTCGGGCCCGGAACGGAAGCGAAGGTTCAATTACGGGAATTACGGCATGGCAATGCGGGAGCAGGCGATCGGATATCTGACCCGTGTGCTGGAAGTGGACCCGGAACATCGTCCCGCCCGGATTCTGCTGGGGCAGGTCTACCTTGAAGGCCATATGGCCGATCGGCTCGTGGCGCTGTTTGAGGATTATGCGAAACGTCATCCGGAAGACTGGGATGCGTATTTCTTTACCGGGCTGGGTTACCAGACGCGTGAAGACCTGGAAAGAGCCTTCGCCGCCTATTCGGAAGGCCTGGAACTGATGTCCACGCTGGAACAGCAGTTCATCAGGTCGGTGGTGGTTTTGACGGACCGGGAGGCGTTGAGGGACGGGAATGAACTTCCTGATGAAGAGACCCTGCGCCGGTTCTGGACAGGCCGGGACCCCTTGTTCCTGACACCGGGAAACGAGCGGATGCTGGAACACTGCAGGCGGGTGGCGTATGCCAATCTGAGGTTTGCCGATCCAGACCGCGGCGTGGCGGGCTGGGAGACGGACCGCGGCCAGGTGTACATAAGGTATGGACAACCGGGCGCGCGAAACATCTATCTGGACCGGATGAATTACGTGCTGCTCCGCGAGACGTGGAGCTATCCGGGATTCAGCATAACGTTCGAACGCCTGGGAGAAAACAACTGGAACGTGCTGCAAGTTTCGATTCGGGGATCGGTACGGAGCAGATACAAGGACCTCGTGGAGCGGGTTCCCGAGTACTACAGCGACCCGTACTGGCTGAAACGGTACGACGCGCCCTTCGAGATCGCGAGGTTTCGCGGCGAGGACGGCAAGACCCGGGTGGAGCTGTACTATGCGCTTTCCGGCGAACACGTCGCGCACCGGGAGGTCAGTTCGGGATTACAGGCGGTGGATCTCAGGCAGGGCCTTTTCCTGTTTGACGCAGGATGGCGGGAAGTCAGAAAGACCATTTCACCCATACACAGAATGCCGTGGATCGAAGGCAATGCCGTGCGGGATGGATACCTTTTCTGGGGCGAGCGCCTTTCCATGGATCCGGGGACGTACCACCTGGCGGTCGAAACGGAGGACCTGAACAAACACAGCCTGGGGACCCTTCGCGATTCGTTGCAGATCAGGCGGTACGGCCGGGACAGGCTGGCAATCAGCGACCTGCTCCTGGCTCAGCGGGTGGTCGAACAGGACGATCGACCGTTCGGCCGGGACAGGTTTATGGTGTTGCCCAACCCGTTGAAGCAGTGCCAGCGGGACGCCAGCATGTCGTTCTACTTCGAGGTCTACAATCTGAAGCGGGATGAGTTCGGCGCCACCAGTTACCGGATCACTTATCAGACCCGCCTGCTTCCGGAAAAGTGGAAGGAGAAGGACGTGGTCATTCCCGAGTGGACAACGGCCGTGACCAACTCGTACAGAGAGACGAGGGATTGGCAGCCGCATTATCTCACCCTGGATATGGAGGGGTCCACGCCGGGACCATGGGCATTCAGGGTGATCGTGGAGGACCGGCAGACGGCGAGCAAGGCGGCAAGTTCAGCGGTATTTCGGGTGATGCCCTGAGCATCGCCGGAGATTCAGGCAAACAGGAAGGGCCGACGGGAATATCGTCGGCCCTTTTTTCTGTGGCGGAAGGATGTCCGCCATCCATCGCGCCTAGTAGTTGTGCACGCCGTGACCCTGGCCGGGGAACCAGATCGCGTCAACGAGGAAGGATAGCGTGATCGCCAGGACGTATCCTGTCAGAAGGCCGAGGAAGGCAGGCTGCCATTTTCTGTAGAGATTGACGCCGCCAACCTTGAGCAATATGGCCTTGATCGCCCAGACGACGAAGATCGAGAAGAACGTGAGTTGGGTGTTCCAGGAGAAGGCAATGGGAAATGCGATGGGGTGAAACGGCCACCATGGCAGCCGGTAGTGCAGAAAGGTCAGCAGCGACATCGCGGCGGCGCCCACGCAGAACACGGCCAGACGCTCCCAACTGGTATCGAAAGGGCTTCTCATCTGGGTAACCGTCAGGTCGTACGCGAATCGTCCGGCGCTGGAGAAGGGCCAGGCGTTGAAATTGAAAGCGCCGGTCCGATAACCCAGGAAGATGGTGAGGGCGAAGTCGGCCGCAAGGCCCACGACCACGACCAGTGCCAGGGCGGGCACAAGCCGCCGCCGGTTCCGGCGGATGAGGTCCGCGAGTCGGACCACGTGCATGAAGGGCGACATAAAGGTCCCCTTCCCCTGGCAGACGAGGCTGTACGTGAGGCTGATGCCGGACATGCTAGAGGGCGAAAGCGCGGAGGTGCCGATCGTGTACAGGGCGGCGTACTGTTCGGTCAACGTGGTACGCATATAGGCCAGACCGGTCTCGCAGACGATTCGGGCGATGGAGAGGTAGTTGACGATCAGGGCGGGCACGAGAAGCGCGACGAGTTTCCCCTGCATGCCGAGTTGGGAGAAAAAGGCGCAGACGAAGACGAGGCTGCCGATGAGTCCGAACACGGCAAACCGGTACGAGAGCAGTTCGCCGGCGTCATCCGCGTCACCCTTCCCGAATGCCCTGGCAAAGACGGACCTGATATGGGTGCGGGCGGTCCAGAGGTTCCACAGCACCAGCACGGTCAGCGCGCCGAAGCCCTGCCAAGCCGTGACCTCGGTTTCGGCGGAAAAGTTGAGCGGCTTGCGCGGGATGACGTAACCGATGCGGTTGATAATGCCGTTTTCGAACCAGAAGAAGAGAACGAAGAAAACCCAGATGGAAAACAGGATATTCAGGTTGGCGAAGTACGCGAATCCCGCTGTCAGAAAGTTGATGCGGGTGTTGACCCGAGGAAAGCCTTTTGCAAAGACGACCCACTTGCCCTGCAAGGGGATCTTGGGCACGACCGGCCAGAAATAGTTGAGGATATTCCAGGAAATGGCGCCGAATCCCACGCCGAAGCCGCCCCAGAAGAGACCACCCCGAAGGGCATCGGGCAGGAAACCGCCGCGAGTCGCACGGGTCAGCGTGGCCCCCACGGATGCGAGCGGAAAGACCAGGCGCTCGTTCCGCACCCATTGCTTGCGTAGGATTACCGCAATGCAGAACAGGAGCGTGCAAAGGGCAAGCAGAAAGAAGATCCAGCTGATGAGCGGGGCGATCCAGGCGTGGTACGGCGCCTGCTGCCCCTCGGGCAGCCCCTCGTAGAACCATGTCATCGCGTGATTTTCGTTCGAGGGCACAGCCCACTCGGGCATATTTGGATGGAGATAGTTGGCCCACTGGTTCTCGGGTGTGGCGAAATAGTAGACCCCCGAAAGAATGCCCAGGAGAAAGCCGGTAATGCCCGAGGTGGGCACCACGGCGCCCACGAACCCCATCGCCAGGATGGTGAGCAGTTCGGACGACTGCAGGGTGCTGTGCGGACGGAGGCGGCGGACGAAACCGTTGACGATGACCAGCAGGAGGAAGGCTGCGAAGAGGGCGAGGGGGAAAAAGGAGAGCTGCATCCGCGAGGCGTGGATGACGTATTCGGTGGTTGAAATCCAGAAATTGACGACGAGCACGAGCAGCAGGCCGATACCGACGGCGCGAAGCGTCACCGCGTCGGTCTTCAGCGCCGTTTGGGATTCGGACTCCGCTCGAGGTGCGGAACTCTGCGCCATCTTTCCCTTTCAGTGGATCCCACCGCAAGAGGACGGGCGCCCACAAGGTACGACCCTACGATGCGAGGTAGTGGAAATTTTCACCAATGTATAGAATCGCGAGCATATATTCTGCTCTCGCCTTTGCCCTGTTTATCCCGTCCAACCCTGTTTGTTTCGTCTTCTGAATTGCCTACGTTTCCTCCGGTTCCTTCAGTTTCCAGCCCGGATTCGTGCCTCCCTGCATGTCTGGCGGAAGGGGTTCCGCCAGTTCGCCGTACAGGTCGGGGCGGCGCGCGCGCAGATAGCGGTACCCGGAGGAGACCGGTATCTTGTCGGGCGTGAGCAACCCCACCACGACGTCGTCTTCCAGTGCCTCCGACTCGACCAGGATTTCGCCGAACGGGTCCAGGATCATCGCATTGCCGTTCTTGACGGTATCGTGATCGACGCCAATGGGATTCGTATAAACGGCGTAGACGCCGTTTTCGTAGGCGCGCGCCGGAAGCCAGCGCATGAGCCAGCCCCGTCCTTTCGGTCCGTTGAATTCCTGCCGGAGCGATACGGGGTCGCGATGACGGTTCTCCCAGAGGGCGCGGTCGATGACGCCCCGGCCGGGCATGGCGGAGGGCAGCCCGCAGGTGACGTGCGGCATGAAGATGATTTCCGCGCCCATCATCGCGGTCAGGCGCACGTTTTCAGGCAGGTTGTTGTCGTAGCAGATCAGGATGCCCATTCGACAGCCGCGGAGTTCGAAAACGGTGAACGCGTCGCCGGAGTCGATGTACTTGCTGATGAAGGCGTGCAGCTTGCGATGCTTCGCGACGTAGCCGTCCGGACCCACGGCGACATAGGAGTTGTAGAGCGCATCGCGTTCCATTTCCACAAGCCCGGCCAAGATGGCGACGTTGTATTCCCTTGCGATGTCGATAAGGCGATTCGTGGAGGGGCCGCCCGGAACGGGCTCGGCCAGTTCGGCGATTCGGGAACGCGGGAGGGTCTGCAGAAAGGTATAGCCGGGAATACAGCACTCGTGGAAGGAGACGATTTCGGCGCCCGCGTCGGTGGCCCGCCTCGTAAGGGCGTCGATGCGGGAAAGGTTGTAGGGTTTGTCGGCATCCCGCGCTTCGAACTGGGCGGCGCCGACTCTGATGTCGCGCATGAATTTAAGCTTTTGCCGCCGCAAGTGGCCCTGAAGTCAGTTTACCGGACCGGAACGCTTCGGCAACTGAGCAGGTGATAGCCTCAATTCGAAAAAAGACAACAGTCAAATCGGCCACAAAAAGCCTGAATGCGGGTAGAGGGTAGACCAAATGCGGTGAGACGGTAGCCGGTAGAGGGTAGAGATTGCCTGCCTTGAGAGGCTTCTTTTCCTGCCGGAGGCAAGGAGGGATAAACTAGCGGGCAAGGATATCTTCTCCCGTCTCACGTCTCCCGTCTACCCGCATCTGAGGGGCCGGTGGGAGAGGTTCACTTGACGTCCAGTGACAATTATCCGAGGCACTTTTCCGGGTTTTCGGCGTTTGTCCTGTCGATCCTGTCCATCCATGTAAGTACCTGTTTCTGAACAAAAGAGATTCGTGAACGGGCGTCAGGCTGTTCCGTCCAGCAGCCCTCTCATGTAGCCGACCGCGTAGAGCCTTCCCATCAGGGTGTAGCCCGGCGGGTCGTTGGCTTCGCCGGAAAGTACCGGGACGTGGTCCGGCCGTATGGGTCCGGTGAAACCGATGTCCCGGTACGCCCGGATGCACTCGGCCATGTCCGTGTCGCCCTCGTCGTGAAAGGTTTCCTCGAAACTGGGTACGGTTCCTCTCACGTCGCGGAAGTGGGAAAAATGGATCCTGTCCCCAAACCGGCGGATGGCTGCCGGCACGTCGGCGCCCATCGCGGCGAAGTTGCCCTGGCAGAAGGTTATGCCGTTGTATTCGCTGGGTACCATGTCGAGGACGCGCTGGAATGCGTCCACGCTGGTGATGATGCGGCCGATTCCCCGGACGGGCGACAGGGGCGGATCGTCCGGGTGCAGCGCCTGCCTGACGCCGGCCTCTTCGGCCACGGGAATGACACGCTCGAGAAAGTATTCCAGGGTTTCCCAGAGCCGTGCTTCGCTCACTTCCCCGTATTTCGTAGGGGGCGCGTCCAGCATCAGCGAGTCATCGTAGCTGCTCACAAACGCATCTCCCCGGCCGCGCGTGGTGAACGAGGTACGCATCCAGTTGAACACCGCCATCCAGTTCCAGCACATGATCCCGATACCGGCCGCGCCCAGGTTGCGGATGGTCTGGCAGTACGCGTCGAGATCCTCGTCCCGGCCATCCAGACCCAGTGTGATGCGGTTCGAGATCAGTACGGACTCCACCACGGACCACGTGAGGCCCGCGTCGGCGATGCGTTGCTTGTGATGTACGATGGCGTCAAAGTCCCAGATCGGCCCGCCGTTGGGAAGCGTCGTCACCAAGTCGGTCACGCCGATCTGGCGGGCGAGTGCCATCCGTTCTTCGTCGAGAGGAGACAGGACCAGTGCGAATTTCATCGGATCGTTCTCCGGAATAGGGTTTATGGAAAGCGCAATGCCATGTCGATCGTGCCACGGTTGAAAGGCCTACCAATTTATACGATCAGGGATTGTTGCGCAAATCGAATGCCTCCGGATCGACACGGAAGGCGCTCACGCTGCCGCCGTCCGTCCCTACAAGAAGGCAGGACTCGCCCTGCACCGTAAGGGGCTCTAACACGGTAATCCCGGCTTCGATGCAGTGACTGCCCGCAACTTCCCCATCAGGCGACAGGAACACGACCCACCCGTCCGACGTCCCCGCAACGATCATTTCTTCTCCGCCGGCCTCGAGAACGACCAGTCCGGTCACGGCCCCGTCTAGGTCCCGGCGCCAGCGCTTCTTCCCCGTACCGCTCAACAGCGCCACGTGCCCGCTTTCGCTCCCCGCGGCGAACCCTTTTCCGGGAACCGTCACGCCGTGCCGGACGTCGTCTCCCAGGTTGACCGTCCAGAGCGTCTTTCCGGATATCGAATCCACCGTGTAGACGTTTCCGTCCATGGCGCCGTAGACCGATTCCTTCACGCCGTCTCCATTCAGGTCCGCGAGAGCCAACGCCGAGAAACAGGGGCCCCCGTTAACCGTCCACCGGATCCTCCCGTCGGCCTCCAGCAGATTCGAGGTGTAATATTCGGCGCCCACCAGGATTTCCCGCCTTCCGTCTCCCTCCACGTCGCCGACCACCATCGTCCGCGCGGCGTGGTGTTCGATCTGCCGCTGCCAGACTTCCTCTCCATCCGGCGCCAGCGCCCACACCAGCCACCCGTCCGTGGCCGTCAGGATCACCGTATTGCCGTCACCGGTCAGATCCGCCGTGGTCACCGCGTTCACGTTCTGATCCACCCCGTGCGACTGTGAAAACGTGCGTTTCCAGCAGACCTCTCCCTCGGGGTCGAACAGCGTCAGCGCGCGGTCCCGTCCCCCGGCCAGAAGCCGCCCCTCCCCCATGTCCGCAAGATGCACGGCGCGCACTTCGGCGCCGGTCTCGCGCGTCCAGCGAATCCGCCCGTCGGGGTCCAGCATGACTACCTGCCCGCTGCCCGTCCCAACCGCAATCGAGTCAGCCTTCGCATCGGCGCATTGGACCGGTCCCCGGACCCGCGCCTCCCATAACCGCCTGAGGGACGTCTCTTTCGGCACGAAACCATGTATTCCCGGCGCTCTGCGATGCTCGTAGGGCGCGCCGGACCGAACGGCCTCGCGCAGGACGTCCTCAAGACCGGTGTCCAGAGTAAACCGCTGTGTTCCGGCCGGGAGTTTGTCCGCCTCTGATTCCACCTCCCCGGCAATACAGATGCCCTCCGTCCGAACTCGGATCTCCTTGCTTGCGCGGACTTCACCCTTGCCCGGATGGAGTTCTATATGCACCGGCGCGTCGCTCTCGAACACCGCTCCATTCGCCCACAGACCGGTCGCGTCAAGCAGCATCAGGTTCGATTCGGTCAACGCGAAAGCGGCGGCGGCGACCCTGATACCGCCTATTTGCGCCTCCCCGTCGACAACGCCGAATACGGTCGGACCGTCCGGATGCCCCACCCGCACAATCCCCTCGCCGATTCGCTCGATCCGCCACGCATCGATCTCCGCTTCCGAGCCCGCCACCATCAGGTTGAAATAACGCTCCACGTCGCCGGGCCGACCGTGCAGCGCCTTGTGCTGGCTGAAGATCCGGATCGGGCCGTCCGCGAACGGATACAGTTCGTAGGGGTCGGTCCCTGCAACGCGGGCATCTTCCGTCAGGAGCGACTTTCCCGAATCATCCGCATTCAGGATCCGGAAATACACGCCCTCCTGTTCCACCCTCAGTTCGCGGTCTTCCTGACGGACCTCGCCAAGCGTCCGCCACAGGCACTTCAGATCGTAATCCGCGTCCTTGAGCAGCCTCAACGAGTCCGCGATGAGAAAGAATCCGCCCCTCACCCAGAAGATATCCCTTGTCCAGTCCAGTCCGTTGTATTCCGGCACGACCGTACGCGTGAAGGCGGTCTCTCCGAACGCCTCCGCCCACTTCAACGCCACCAGGGGCGGCATCTCCGCGGTTTCTCCGTCACAGATGGACACGACCGACGAGTGGTGCCTGGGCCGCTTCCAGATATAATCCAGATCCGCCAGCCACATCCGTCCCTTCCACGTGAGCCGCCCGATCGAGTTTCCGTCCTCGTGCCCGTGGGCGAAGGTTGACGTCCCGTCCAACAGGAGGTATTCGTCATCGCTGTCGAATCCTCCGCGCATTACCAGCTTGTCGAAGGCTTCCTCGATCGGCACGTTCGCGCCGCCGCGCGCGTGCCGCTCCACCCACTCGTAAAGCGAACGGTTGAACGGCGCCACGGTGACTCCTGCCAGCCGGTCGGGCGCGTGTTTCGGAAGCGCGCGGTAATAACAGCCGGGATACGGCGCGCCGCCCATCCAGTCCAACGCCCAGAGATAGCTGCCGTCCTCGTAGTACCAGGCTGCCGTACAGAGCGCCATCGCGAGCTCGAGCGAGATGGTCTTATTCTTGAGCGCCACGGCGTACCGCCCTTGCTCGATGTAGGACCACATGTCGCCGAAGCTCACCGGAACGCCGAGATTGTCCGTCACCTGTATGCCGTAGTCGGCAAAGGCCCGGAGCTGGCCGTTCTCCAGGAAGCGGAAGTCGTCCCGCTTCAAATCGTAGATTACCTGGTGATGCGGCGCCAGCCAGCAGTAGCTCCACCATCCACCGCCCGCATCGTCGTTCGGCTTGTAGCTGTTCGCCTGGCCGTCGAAAACCGCCCTGGAGAACCGGATCTGCTTTTCGAATCCCGTGATCCCGTAGTAGGATTCGAAATAGCCCGCGCAGAACGATCCGCTCAGCCCCGCGAACGTCCAGTGGTTCTGCCGGATTTCCAGAGGCGGCGGCGTTTCGGCCTTGAAATAACGGGTGCCGGCCACGTAATTCGCGAGCCCCCACAGCACATTGGTGATCCGGAGGCGTTCCGCGTCGGTAAACGCATCGCTCTCCTCGATCAGGTCCCAGACCAGGAACAGCCGCCACGCCCAGGAATAGATGAACAGCATATGCTCGAACAGCCAGTTCCCGTCATAGCGATTCCTGACCAGGTCCTCGTAGTAGAAGAGCGCGTCCCGGAACATCCGCGCGCAGCCGGGATCGTGGGTCAGGTGGTGGGCCAGACCCAGGAAGGTACCCTGCTCGACAGGATAGTAGCTGAGATTGTCCCGGTACATCTCGGCCACCCAATCGCGGAAGGCCTCGGGCGTCATTTCCGGCAGCAATGTCTCGTGAACCTCGGTCCGGGACAGATTCGTATACCCCAATCGCCCCCCGGTTTCTTCCAGTACGCGCTCCAGCACCTCGACCGCGTTGGCCGCGCCATCCAGCGTGCTGGCCCCCACCAGCAACGCGTTATAGCCGCAGTTCTCCGGATTGTGCACAGTCCTGATTGCATACCCGTCCCCGCCTGGATACCAGTCGTCCAGGAACGCGTATTGCCGCCGGTAAAGCGCCATGATCGAACCGTTGACCATCGCGTTGCCCAGCAGCACGCGGTGCCGGCCTTCCGGCAGGGGCGCCAAGCCGGCCGGACCCATGATCGGCAGGTCCACGCCGGCGTGCGCGCGGATCATCTCACGCAGCCGCCGACCGAGACGCGCCCATTCCGGCTCTACCGGCGCCACGATCTCCGCACCCTCGCTGAGGTCCGTGGTCAGGTGCATATCCTTCAACGTTTCAATGCGATCCTCGGCCATCGCGCATCCCTTGTAAAGGCAGTCACAAACTTGAAGCCTCTCAGTTTCACTTCCCGCATTTCAATGGGCAGGCACCCACCGGGCGTGGCCACCGACGTCCAGCGACAAGAGCTCACCGACGTTTCGAACGTAAACAGCCATCCTGCAGGTTAATCTCCACCAGAACGACAACACAGGCTTTCCGACCGGATTTCTGGTCTGTGTGCATGGAATGTAGGTGACAGTTTGCCTCGATTCGCGTATCTTTCAGGCAGTCGCATAATCATCGATGTTCGGAGAATACTGACCGTGACAATAGAAAAAATAAAAGAAATCGCGGTTCCTGCATGTCTGGAATTCAGGGTGAAAAGATTGGATCTGTTCGGATCATTAAGCCGGGGCCAGGGAACGGCCATCAGCGACGTGGATTTGATCGTGGAGTTCGAGGATCCTACTATGTTTCCATCGAAGAGGTTTTTCGGGCTTCTACACCATCTCGAGGACAAGCTGAATTGCAAAGTCGATTTGCTTACGTTCAATGGACTCAAGAACCCCTACTTTCGTCGGAGCATCCTTGACGAAAGGGTGAACATCTATGGGCGATGAGATACTCAAATACCTCTTCGACATCAAGGATGCGGCCTCGGCAATCCTCAAGTTTGTTCAGGACAAGACCTATGATGACTATCGAGAAGACGAACTGCTCAAGAGTGGCGTCGAACGAAAATTCGAAATAATCGGTGAAGCATTGAATAAAATAAAACGAGATAATCCGCAGTTACTCAATAGAATACGGGATCATCGCAGTATCATTTCATTCAGAAATATTCTCGCACATGACTACAACAGCATTGATCACACAATCGTGTGGGGAATTATAGAAGAAAACCTGGACAATCTCTATACGGATGTCGAAGAATTACTCATCGATCATCAACCTGAATCCCCTGCCGGATGACGCGCATCATACCTGACTCAATACCGTGATCAGGCCCCTGTCCGTGCCCGCCACACGAATTCTCTCCATTGCCTAGTCAACCGGTAGCTCGACCCGAACGCTCATCGCATCCTCGGAACTGAAGACGCGTCTCCCGTCCAGCTCGGCAAACGTCCCGCCGTGCAAGACCACCGACCCGACACCGTCCGGTCCCCATCGCACCAGGCTGGCGAGGGCGTCCGTGGTCAGCCCGCCCGCGGTAACTGTTTCACCTCCCGTTCTGAAGACCGCCAGCGCGGTTCCATCCGGGCCGCTTACCCGGATGCCGATCCCGCCGTGCCCCATCACCCGCGTCGCCGAAACCGGTTCAGCTTCAGCGGAACGCAGCGGCTGAAGCAGGTGAAGGTAGTGTACCCTTTCCACCGGCCCCGGCGTCGGAAACCGCAGATAGCGCTGCCGATCCGCGTCCCGGGGCGCCGGCGTGGAATCGATCCTGACGGTGGACGGCTCAGGCGAGAAATGTCTGATGTGCATCCTTGCCGCGCGTCCCTCGATTCTGGACGTCTCGCCGGCGACTGTCACCTTGCCGTACGGGCTCAGCAGCCGCCACTCGATCTGTCTGGGCCGCTTTCCGGCGGTTTCGATCTCATCGAACAGCACCAGGTACCGCAGGTCCGGGTCGCCCTGCGGCTTCAGGAACATCAGATGGCGGCGGTAGGTCTCCAGCAGGGGTCGGTACGCGTGCGCCGCTTCCCCCCTTACGTAATCGTAGTCCCTGGCGAAAAAGGTCTCCTCGATCCGGCCGCTCTTCGCTACGTCCTCCCGTCCCAGCCATTGCAACTCGTACTCACGCTGCACCGGGCTCTCCTCGTGAACCGTCGGCTGTCCCCGTCCATCCACCAGAATCGTGTTTCGCCCCGGTGTGCCC
The DNA here is from genome assembly GCA_028877215.1 of Gemmatimonadota bacterium. Classification (GTDB taxonomy): domain Bacteria; phylum Latescibacterota; class UBA2968; order UBA2968; genus JAAXHE01. The sequence goes on from JAPPFJ010000035.1 coordinate 490,587, forward strand.
TGGTACCAGGCCGTCAGATCGTACTGCGCCTGCGTCAGCGCCGCTTCCCCCGTCTTTGGGGTCCGCGGCGGTGACAACAGCGGCTCCCCGAACGCGGAGAGCGTAAACGCGTTCTTGTCCCCCTGTTCCTTACTCACTTCCGGACCAGACGTGAACGTGACGCGCACCCCGTCCTCGTGCAGCGTGTCGGTTAACTTCACCAGCCCCAGGTCACGGAAGTGAAACCCCGTAACGTCCACCTTCGGAGCCTCCGGCGCCAGGCTCCCGTCGTAGAACAGGAACTCCCAGGGCCCGTGGAAATAGAGCCCCTTCGCCGCCGCAACGCCCAGCGTATACGTTCCGTCCATCTCCTCAACCGCCTTGGCGATCTCGTGTTCATCTGTAAACGCGATGCCCCTCACACGCCGCCCTCCGGACGTCAGCATCAGCATTGCCTGCCCGGTATCCGACCGGTACTTACGCAGGGATGCCCGGATCTCGCCGGCGCGCAGACTGGCGAATCCGAGGGCCGTCTCTCCGCGTTCGTCCGTCAGCGTTACCGGTCCAGCCAGGCGATCCACGAAACCCCCGGCGGCGTCGAAGACCTCCAGAGAACCGATTTCCACCCGATCGCCCTCAACCTGAAGCGTGACCCTGTCGATCCCTTCCACGCGTTCAATATCCTGCCGGTCCCGCACGATTCCATTCACTTCGATCTGCATCCTGCCGGTCCCTGCATCCCAACGCAGGGAAACCGTATAAAGGGTCTCATGCTGGTAAAGCACTTTATCCCGGTTATACCAGTACGCCGGGTACCTCTCCATGTCCGGCCGCAGGTCGTGCTTCAGGGCCAGCCACTGAAGCGCCGGATCCTGGAGTCTTCCGGCGTGCGACAGAAGGCCCGCCCGATCGTTATAGTGCCCGCGCGACCTGTACATCTCCATCCCGAAAATCAGAAAGTGCGACAGCCTGCGCAGCGGCCCGGTATCGAACAGGTCCGGCCCTCCGTTTCGGGCCAGCGCCTCCATAAACCGACCCCCGTCGCTCAGGCAGACCCCCAGCCAGCCGCGTCCTTCCATCCGCTCTCCGTCTCTCCCATAGGCCGCCGGCAGGAGGTAATCCCGCGTGAGCACCAGCCCCATATCCAGCCAGTCCCGCGCCTCTTCGACCTCGTAGAGCAGCCCCAGTCCCGCCAGTCCCTCAAGCGGTATGCTCCGCCACCTGTGGTTATTCGCAAGCGACCCGCGCCGCGCCGCCGGGTCCTGCGTCAGCCAGTACGCATCCTTCTTGCACAGCTTCCGACCCTTCTTGCGCAGTCCCGCGAGCAGACGTTCTCGTTCCGCCCGTGAGAATCGTCCGGGAATCCAGTCGTAGACGATCACCGCTCCCGACAGGATCATGGCCGCCTCCATATCCCAGGGATCGGCCGCAGGACCCCAGTTCTCCCAGCCCGCGTACGCCAGCGCCCACGCCTTGGCGCGTTGTGCGAAGACCTCCTCCTCCGTCAGCAGGTAGGCGAATGCGTACAACGGGCCGTAGTATTGCATCGCGTATGCGTAAGACAGAAAATCGTAGGTCGCCTTTAGAAACGACTCGTCGTAACTGCCATCGGGTAAACGGCTGTCGGCCGCTCCGGCGGGCGGTTCTTTGGGAATCGGGTTTTTCAACGACAGCCTGGCCGCGCGGACGATCCCCTTGGCGCACGTCCGGTACGGTTCCCGCCCGGCCATTTCGCGCAGGCGCGGCACGTCTTCAGCCGAGAAGAAAAGGTAGGGATGCGTGCGTTCGGCCTCCAGCAACGCCCCGCTGATCCCCCGGTCTCCCAGCAGGTCCCGGATGTTCACAGGCTCACCCCCGAAAACCGAACTCCATGAAACCGCCATTGAGGCAGCGAGCGCGCAGACCCCCGCCCATCCTGATTTCGAAGTGACACGCATCATATCCGACTCAATGCGGTGATCGCACCCCCGTCCGTGCCTGCCAAAAGGGCCGGACCATCGGCGAGATCCAGGCCGGCAGGAAGCCCGGGGAGCTTGTTATTCCGATAGGATGTGCTTACTTTACCGGGTCGATCGCGTCACACGCCGGGGAAGGGCCAGGATGGCAGCCGTAGTCCTAAAAGACGTCCGAAAGATCTATAGCGGAAACACCGTCGCGGTAGACGACTTCAGCCTTCGCGTCGAGGACGGCGAGTTCGTGGTGCTGGTGGGGCCTTCCGGATGCGGAAAATCGACCACCCTCCGGCTGATTGCCGGCCTGGAGGAGGTGGACGGGGGTGAAATCCACATCGACGGATGCCTGGCGAACGACCTTCCGCCCAAGGACAGGAATATCGCGATGGTCTTCCAGAACTACGCCCTCTACCCCCACATGGACGCCTACCGGAATATGGCCTTTGGGCTGAAACTAAGAAAATATCCAAGGGAGAAGATCGACGACCGGGTGCGTGAGGCGGCGGACATCCTGGGAATCCGGAACCTGCTGCACCGAAAGCCGAAGGAACTCTCTGGCGGACAGCGCCAGCGGGTAGCCCTTGGTCGTGCAATCGTTCGGAAACCGAAGGTCTTCCTCTTCGATGAGCCGCTGTCCAACCTGGACGCCAGACTGCGGGTTCAGATGCGAACGGAACTCAGCAAGCTGCATGCCCGGCTCAACGCGACCATGATTTACGTCACCCACGACCAGGTCGAAGCGATGACCATGGGCGACCGCCTCGTCGTCATGCAAGACGGACGGATCCAGCAGGTCGGAGCCCCGGTCCACCTGTACCGGAGACCCGCGAACCGGTTCGTCGCCGGCTTTATCGGCAGCCCGTCGATGAATTTCCTCGAGGGCGAACTCGTCCGGGACGGCGGCATGGCCTTCCGGGGAGACGGCCTCCGCCTCCCTGTACCGGACCGGCACCGGGACAGCCTGTCAGGGTACATCAGTCGCCGCGTAATCCTTGGAATCCGCCCCGAGCACATCCACTACGCGTCTTCAGCCCGCGGGCCGGCAGAAACAGAAGACGTCTCCGCGAAAGTCGACCTCGTCGAACCGATGGGACATGAGACCTTGCTCTACCTGACCGTCGGACGCGCCTCCTGCGTGGCCAGGGTGACCGCGGATCCCGCACCCGCGGTGGACAGCGAGGTCCGACTCGCATTCGACCTCTCCGCCGTCCACTTCTTCGACCGGGAGACCGAAGTCACGCTTCTCCGTGATACACCCGAATAGCAAACCGACGCGGGGCATGGACACGCTCAGGACTTTACCGCTCCCGCCATCAGACCCGACGTCAACCGTTTCCTGACCAGCAGAAACAGCAGCACGGTGGGAACCGTCGCCACCACCGCGGTCGCCATCAGCAGGTTCCATTCCACCACGTTGTTCTTTTCCCACGCATAGAGCGCCATCGTGATCGGCTGCATTTCCCTTCGGGAAACCAGCACCAGCGCGAAGATGAATTCGTTCCAGGCGGTCACGAACGCAAAGATCGCTGTCGTCGCCAGCCCGGGCCCGGTGAGCGGCAGGACGATCCTGAACAGCATGCCTGTCCTGGAAAGGCCGTCGATCATCGCGGCATCTTCCAGCTCTTCCGGAATGTGCCTGAAAAAACCCGCCAGTATCCAGATCGAAAAAGGCAGGGTAACGGCGGTATTCACCAGAATCAGGCCGCTGTAGGTGTCGAGAAGGTGGAGTGCCTTCATCACCTTGAACAGGGGAATCAGAACGATCACGGGGGAAAACATCTGCATCACGAGGATGCCCAAACCGAACACCCCGCGCCCGCGGAACTTGATGCGTGCCATCGCGTAAGCCGCCGGAGTCGCCAACGCAATGTTCAGAACCGTGGTTCCCGTGGCGATAATCATACTGTTCACCAGATGGCGCGCCATGGGAATCCGGACGAAGATGTCCACGTAATTCTGCCACGCAAACAGCCTGGGCACCAGCGTCGCCGGCGATTGGAACACTTCGCCCAGGTTCTTCAGTGAGGTCCCCGCAACCACCAGAAACGGAAACAGCGCGAAGGCGGCGACGCCCGCTATCAGGAGCGCCCGCAATACCTCGGCTGGCCGTACTCGCAACGGTCCCAACACTATGCCTCCCGCCGGTAGAACACGCGCCACTGGAGAAGACTGATCCCAAGCAGCAGGAAGAACGCCAGGACGGTCAGGGCGCCGGCTTGGCCGAAGTTGAAATAACCGAACGCACGCCGGTAGATTTCGGTGACGATGATCTGGGTCTGGTTCGCCGGACCTCCCGCCGTTATCACGTAGATGAAGACAAAGCTGTTGAAGGACCAGATCACGCTGACCAGCAGAACCGCGAGCGTAACCGGACGCAGGAGCGGCAGGGTGATATGGCGGAACTGGCGGAATTCCGTAGCCCCGTCAATCCTGGAAGCCTCGTACAGATCGCCGGGGATGGACTGCAGCGCCGACAGGAATGCGAACGTTGTGAACGGCAGCGCCGTCCACAACCGGGCCACCAGCGCGCCGGCAAAGGCCGTTGAAGCGTCCGTCAGCCACTGAACCGGCGAATCGATGAGTTGCAGGCCCAGCAAAAGCGAATTCAGGTGCCCGTACTCGCCGTTGTACATCCACTTCCAGGTGATCGCCGCCACCACCAGCGGCATGGCCCACGCCAGGATCAGCATGCCCCGGACCCATTCGCTCAAAACCGACTCTCGGCTCAACAACAGCGCCACGCCCAGCCCCAGACCCACGTTCATCGCGACCGCCAGGGCCGTCCACAAGGCCGTGTTCTTCAGCACCAGCAGAAACAGATCGTCCTGCAGGAGTCCAATGTAATTCCCAATCCCGGCAAACGTCTCTCCCTTGTAGGACGTGTGATAGAGACTCGTCTCCATCACGTCAAGAATGGGATATCCCATAAACAGAAACAACCACACCGCCGCGGGGGCAACGTAGAAGTAGGCCAGCCGTCGTTTCTCCCGCTCCATTCCGTCTCCTTGGAAGCTGTCTTAAAATTCCCAGCGGTCTTCGCGCGGCTGCAAAAGCGCCGGTCG
>JAPPFJ010000025.1:0-129264 GCA_028877215.1 Gemmatimonadota bacterium
GTTTGACCAACGCCGACCGGCGCTTTTGCAGCCGCGCGAAGACCGCTGGGAATTTAAAACAGCTTCTAAGGAGACGACATTGTCTAACTTATGAAATATAAGCAGGATAAATAACCCTAACAAGCGGATTTTCCCCGAAACGGCCGCCAATGCTGGAAAATCCTTGACAATTCTCGCAAGGATGATATCATATCTTGCTTTGAATGGTTCCCGATTTGCGGGGTACCCCCGGCCGTGCGATACACGCTGCATGTGTCCGAGATCGACAGGGCGCCGGTCGCCCTGACCGTTTGCGACGCTACCGGTGAAGACGATTTTCCGGGATGACTGTGGAAGTCAAACACTCAGGTTCAGAGGGATAGCGACAGGTATGGATACTGCAAGTGTCGATGTTGCCGACGGCACGGTGGCAGGCTTGGCAGATCAGGAGGCGGCATTCGCCCATCGCCGGTTGCGCAGGGATGCGTTCTGGAGGACGATTCCGGCGTACGCGAATGTTGACGCCGATACGTTTCACTCCCACCTCTTTCAAGCCCGCAATTCGCCAACCAGCGTAGAGGGTCTGCGGGAAGTGCTTGGCGGGCTCGTCGGATCCGGCTTTTTCGCAGACCTGCGCGAAGCGTTAAGCAGGGCTCCGATGAGCATTCGGATTTCACCATATATCCTGAGCCTGATCGACTGGGATGACCCGTACGAGGATCCGTTGCGCACGCAGTTCCTGCCGTTGGCCTCGCAGCAGTTGCCGGATCACCCCGAGCTATACCTGGATTCATTGAACGAACAGGGCGATTCTCCCGTTCCGGGACTTACCCACCGCTATCCCGACAGGGCGCTTTTTCTCACGCTGGATACCTGTCCGGTCTACTGCCGCTTCTGTACGCGGAGCTACGCCGTGGGGCTCGATACGGAAGGCGTGGAAAAGGTCCGTTTGAGTGCCAACCGGAAACGCTGGCGCATGGTCTTCGACTATTTGAGGTCGCGCCCCGAGGTGGAAGACGTCGTGGTCAGCGGCGGCGACGTCTACAACCTCAGGGCGGCGCAGGTCCGGGAGGTGGGCGAGGCGCTGTTGGACATTCCGCATATTCGACGGTTTCGCTTTGCAACGAAGGGCCCGGCGGTCATGCCGGGGAAGATCCTGAGCGACGTGGATTGGGTGAATGCGCTCGTCGACGTGGTCGACCGGGGACGCAGGATGCACAAGGAAGTGGTCATGCACACCCACTTCAACCATCCGGGTGAAATAACCGGCGTGACGCAGGATGCAATGGGCCTTCTGATGGAGCGGGGGGTCACTGTACGGAATCAGGCGGTACTTCAGCGCGGCGTAAACGACGACGTGCTCACAATGCAGATGCTCGTGAAACGGCTGAGTTACGTGAATGTTCAGCCCTACTACGTGTTCTTCCACGATCTGGTACAGGGGGTCGAGGATCTCCGCACGACGTTGCGCGCGGGTCTTGAAATTGAAAAAACGCTCAGGGGCACGACGGCGGGGTATAACACGCCGACGTTCATTGTCGATACACTGGGCGGCGGCGGTAAACGCGACGGGCATTCCTACGAACATTACAACGAAGAAACGGGAATCGCGGTGTTTGCAAGTCCCACCGTGCGGCCGGGAGAGCTATTCTTCTATTTTGATCCCGTCGATTGTCTGGCGCCCGAAATCCGTCAGCGCTGGAAGGATTCAGAAGAAAGACAGTCAATGATGGAAGAAGCCCTCGCGGGTGCCATTTAGTCCGGCGGACTCAGGAATCATATTTGACGGGGTCGGGGATACCGGCAGTCTCGAAGGCGTTCAGACGGAGGATGCAGCTATGGCAGCGACCGCAGGCGCGGTCGCTGTTTCTGTAGCACGACCAGGTGAGGTGCAGCGGGGCGGCGAGTTCCACGCCAAGTCGGACGATCTGTGCTTTCTTGAGGTGGATAACAGGCGTGAGGATTCTGATGTGGGATTCCGGCCGTGTACCGGAGTCGACCGCCCGTGCGAACGCGTCACAGAACGCTTGCGTACAATCGGGGTATCCGGAACCGTCTTCTTCGACGGCGCCCAGATACACACTCGATGCGCCGTGGGATTCTGCCCACGAAACCCCCAGGCTGAGAAGGAGCGCATTCCGGAAAGGTACATACGTGACGGGAACGTCGTTCCGGTCGGCGACGGCATCGGGAACGGGTACGTTTCGGTCTGTCAGAGCGGAACCGCCGACCTGACGGAGCGCGTCCGTTCGGGCGGCCAGGCGACGACCCGCCGGAACGTCGTAGTGGTCGGCGATATCGTGGAACGCCCGGCGTTCGCGGGCGCTTGTCCGGTGGCCGTAGTCGAGGAAAAAAAGCGCGAGGTCGAAATTCTGGCGGGCGACGGCGGCAGTGACGCAGCTGTCCAACCCGCCGCTGAGCAGCACGACGGCGAGTTGTTTCACGCGCCTCTCACGGTCGCGACCGTCCGCTTCATGTACGACGCCAGGTCGTCCATGAGCGAGTAGACGGTAGGCAGGATGACCAGCGTAAGAATGGTGGAGACCATCAGCCCCGAAATAACCACAAAACCGATTGGTCCCCATCGACGAGCGGTCCCCTCAGCCGTGCCGTAGATCATCGGCAAAACCAGGGGCGTGAGGCCCAGGATTGTCGTGGTCGCGGTCATCAGTATGGGACGCAATCGGTCCTGACCGCCCCGGATGATGGCGTCACGACGGTAGAGGCCCTGTTTACGATAGCGGTTGATATGGTCTATCAGGACGATGCCGTTGTTCACGACGATGCCGAAAAGTATCAGCAGACCATAGGTGGCGTTGCTGTCCAATGGGATATTGAAGGCATACAGCGCAAACGAGACGCCAATGAAGGCGAAACAAATGGAAAACATAATCGTAAACGGGTGTGCGTAGGACTCGAAGAGGGCGGCCATGATCATGTATACGAGAAGCGCGGCGAAGATCATGGTAAGATTGGTTTCTCCCTGTTCCTGATTCATCCATCGGAAGCGCCGGTCCATCTGCCACGAGTACCCCGCCGGCAGCGGTATCGCACGCATTCGCCTGCTCATTTCACGTCCAACGGAGAATACTGCCTGCTGTTCCGTATTGGCGAATACGGTTAACGTGGACATCCGGTTTTCGCGCTCGAGCGCTTGAGGACCCTTGCGGACGCGGAAGTCCGCCAGGCTGGCAAACGAGACCATATTACCCGTTTCGCTCTCAAAGTACGTGTTCCTGAGCTGTTCCAGGGTGGCCCGATCTTCTTCCTTGAGTTGTACGGTAATGTCGATTTCTCCGTTCTCTGTCTTGAACTTGCTATTGCCCCGGGTGCCCAGCGCACTTGCAACCGTTGTCGCCACCTGCCAGGGCGTAAGCCCGTAACGCCTGGCGCGGCGCCGGTTTATGGTGACCTGGATTTCCTCGTTGCCGGATTCCAGGCTGGTTTCCACTTCGTGAACCCCTCGAATGCCTTGCATTCGCAGCCGGATGTCCTCCGCCAGCATCGCGAGTACGTCAGGGTTTCGGCCCTTGACTTCAACTCCGGCTCCGGTGGAACTGCTACCCCATGTTCTGCCGGATTTGAACCTCACGCCAGGTATATCCCGGGGTAACAGATCCTTGACCCTGCGTTTGACCTCGTCGGTGGAAAGACGGCTTTCGTCGGGGGGAACAAGATAGAGCGTGATGCGATTGCTCCGTCTGTCGCTGTACCTGCTGCTCATGGCCGCGAAGTCGAGGCTGTCCTTTCGCGGAAGCAGGATGGCCTCCACACGTTCGAATAGCGCCAGCGCATCATGAATGTCGTAGCTTCGCGGCAATTCGACCGAAATATCGACCCGGCGCGTTGGCTGCCAGCGATAGGGTTGCTGTTCAATCTGCGTGAAGAAGTAATAACCGGCGCCAAGAAGCGTACAGGCGATCGAGACGGTCGTCCATCGGTAGCGGAGTGTGTTCACCACAAGACGGGAGTAGAGATACTTGATGCCGCGAGTCCTTCGGGAATAATAGATGAGAGTACCGATAACCGTCAGCAGCATCGACAACAACAGCCATGCCACGGCAGGTATTGCCGCGAGGCCGGCCAACACAAAGTTCGCATTGTTCCAGAGCCATGCAGCGGTTTCATTCAGACCTTCGGCGTAGACCACGTAGCTGCAGAGCCCCAGTAACAGGATTACAAACGCGAACTTCAGCCAGCGGTCCAGACGGGATGCGCTTTCGTTGAATGCCCTGGATGCCGCCAGCGGGATCAGGGAAAGCGCCACGCAGAAAGACGCGCCGACGGAAATGCAAACCGTTAGCGCGAAGTCCCTCATGAACAGGGCGCTCCGTGAGTCGGTCACAAAGATGATGGGTACGAAGACACAAACGGTTGTCAGCGAGGCTGCAAGTACGGGAATTCCGATTTCCCGACTGCCGTCAAGCGCGGCGTTCCTTAGTGTCTGTCCTTCGTCGTACCTCTTTCTGAAGATGTTTTCCAGAGCAACGACGGCGGGGTCAACGAGCATGCCGATCGCGACCATCAAGCCCATCATGGACATTAGATTGAGGGTGATATTGGATCCGAAGACTTGACGCAGGATGTACATCACCATAAAGACGGTGATGGCGGAAATCGGGATCGCGGAACCGATTATGAGCGTGCTCCGGAAGTTTCTGAGAAAAACGAAAATGACGACGATGGCCAGGAAACCGCCCATTATTGCTGACTGAGTGAGACTCTTGATGCCGGTGGTGACATCCAGCGATCGGTCGCGGATGGCCTGCGCCCTGAGTTTGCCATCGCCGATGTCCTTCTGGATCCGCCGGAATTCGTCCTTTACAAGGTCCGCCGTGGCCACCAGGTTGGCCGAGGAGGACTTGCGGATGTCAACCGTCACGGCATCCCTGCCGTCCAGGCGTTCGAAATCCTCTTCTTCCGGAAAATCGTACGTGACGTCCGCAACGTCACCGACTTCAACGCCCGTACGCAGCGGCAGGCGCCGGATCTGGTCTACATTCTCAAACTCACCGATGGTACGTGCGGCCAGGCGTTTCTCGGCTTCGTTAACGTACCCGGCAGAGATATTCACATTGTTGGAACTGATCGCCCGGTTGAGCGCGCGTATGTCCAGGTTATGGGTTTGCAACAGGTTCTGGTCGACTTCAATCAGCAGGTCCTTTTCCCGCAGTCCCCGGACCTCGACGCTGCCGACGCCTTCCAGCCGCTGCAGCCGCGGAAGAATCGTGTATTCATAAACACTCGCGAACTCGGACTGATCCGTTCCCTGCCAACTCAGCGCATAGGTAAGCACCGGGAAATCTTCGGTGTTCCAGCGGCGTATCGTAATCCGCTCGACGTCGCCCGGAAGGTCGTTTCGGACCTGATCGAGGCGGTCCCGGACGTGAACCGCCATGAGGTCCATATCCGTATTGAGTTCGAATTCCAGACGAACGTAGCCGCGATTGGCGTACGATCTCGAGCTCAGCTGCTTCACGTGGGAAAGTGTGCCCATCACCTCTTCAAGCGGCTTGACAATTTCACGTTCTATCTCTTCAGGCGATGATGAAGGGTAGTCGACGTTGACGTACATTACGGGAAACGTAATGTTCGGCAGGTATTCGAGCGGCAGCCGGAGGAGGGAAATCGCCCCCAACATGACGACGCTGAGGGTCAACATCACCGCCGTGATGGGTTTACGTATGGCGTATTCGGAGATTTTCATACCCTAACCTTGATTCGCAAGTCTTCGGGGACGTTAATTCGAATATGTGCTTGTAAATAAAGGCGATTAAACGGCGGATTACCAGGATACACCAGGTCCCTGGACGCGAAGGGAAAAAACGTCATTCTATACGTCGATATTGCCCCGTTTCGGAGGGTTCTATCGCGTCGCCGCGTTGCTGTTTTCTTCGGATTGAGGCTAATTGTCGTCTTCCCGTTCGCTCAACAGATCGCCGCGCTGGAGTCGTTCCGCGTTCTCGGTAGACCAGAGAATGGCCTTCATGACCTTCTGGGCGGTAATGTACCGGGTGGCCGCAAGCAGATGCATCCGCTTTTCTTCGGGGTCGTCGGTGATGTCGAAATGCCGGAAGGCCACCTCCAGGACCTGAAACATATGCAATTCGGCGTCTTCCCTGAGCATAATGTGGGCGAGGGCGTGTTTGAGTCGGGTAATATCGCGGCCTTCCTCCAGGTACTGGTTCACAAGTATCTCAGCTTCGTATACCTTCTGGAAGTCCGCGAATTCCCGCAGCCGATCGAGCATCTGTGACTCTGATTCGAACGAGCCGTTCAAACGCTGGCCGGGCTTCGGTACGCGGGCGGCGGGCATATTGAGCCAGCGCAGATAGGTGAGAAATACCGCGCCGTGAAAGATCCCGCGCAGCAACTCTCTCGACGGGGCCCGTTGAAAAGCACGGTAGAGCGCGTGCGCGTAGGAGTAGATATTGGCCACGTCGTGCCAGTCCCCTTCGTTCTTCAGGTGAAAGCGGGCCGTGCGGACGGCGCTGGCGTAGACCATGGATCTGCATATCCGGGCAGGATCGACGCCCTGCCGTAGAAGGGTTTCGATTTCCGAGACGATGGGCCCTTCGTCTTCGCCAAGCATGACTCGTGCGAATGCCGAAACGTCCAGGGTGGCTTCGTTTTTCCTGTTTTCCCGCCAGATGTCGTCCAGACGCGTGAAGATATCTTCCAGAACCGGCACGCTTTCCTGCCAGCGGGCCGTTTCCTCGTGCCGGGTGCGGGTGACGAGGTCGATCACGATCGGGCGAAGTATTTCGCTTGCCCCTTGCCATTCAACGTAGTCGAGAGCTTCGAACAGCTTGTTGGCGAAGTCCAGCGCGTGCCCGTCGCCGGTGAAGTAGTAGTCGGTTGCGGCGGTGAAGACGAGGTCGGCAATAGCCTCTTTTGGAAAACCTCGGTCGTTTAGCGTGATCAGAACTCGCTGGGCGGCGTTGCTGTTGCGCTGTTCCACCAGTCGTCTGAACCAGCGTTTGTACGTTTCCAGGTCGGGCTCATCCGTTGCCTTCGGAAAGGGGAACCCCTGTCGGCGGGAACCGCCGGTGGTACGCCTTGATATCTGTACGAGGCCGTGTACGAGGAACAGGTTGTAATCCCGGTCGGCGATGTCGTGCCAGAGGTTGGCGCACAGCGCCAGGATGGCCAGACCCGAGGAGAAGCCGTCCGTCGTCTTGTACGATCCGTAAAACAGGCCCTGCTGGACAATTTCCTGCGGTGACGCGCCGGCGTGACGCAGGGCGGTCACACCCTTGGCGATAATGAGCGAGCTTCGATCTTTCAATCCCTGTTCCAGGATATACCGCCCCCGGTCGATCATTCGCTTGCGTGCCGCCTGCTGTTCGTCCGCGGCCATTCCAATGTAGAGGAAACCGTCTTTTCTAACCTCCACGGGAAAGCTCTTCAGGTCGTTTCCCGATCCTGAGGTCTCGAAACAGCCTCCGGTTTTCAGATCGAACTCCCAATGATGCCAGTGACAGATGAGGACCCCGTCCCGTACGCTGCCCTTGGACATCGGATAGCCCATGTGCGGACAGCGATTGTCAACGGCCTGAAACTCGCCTTTGTCCAGGAAGACGGCAATATGGGATCCGTTGACCGTAAACGGCTTGCCCTCGCCTTCGCTGAAATCGTCCGCCCGGCAGAGCCGGTGATAGACAAGGCTGTCGGGATCGATGTCGTCCGTGGGCGCCCGGGGGATCATCTCGCCGTCGAGCGAGGCCGGCGCCGTGCCGTGCGCGGTGGTATCCATCGGGACATCTCCTGTGAATGGGATTGGTGGGTGCTGGCGTCTCGACAAATATACGACCGAAAGCTCAGAAACGCAACGGACAGCGGCGTCAGAAAGTCCCTGGCGAGTCCATTCGCGCGGGCGGGAACGAAGGGATGGCGCAAGCCGAGAGCCGGCCTGATTGCGGGACAGCCTTTTTGCGCGCATGTCGTGCGACGATCGGATGTACCGTCGGAGATCAGATCAGTGTTTCCACAAACGCCCGGCTGACCGGATCCAGTTTTCTGTAATCGGGTATCTCGTACCGGTTCCCGTCGGCGTCTTTCAGGAGGATGCGGCCCCCGGACATGATGCGAATGTCGCGTCTTCGGCTGCGGACCTCGAAGACACGGTGGCCGCTGTCGGTTTCAACGTCCCATTTCGGAATGTGGAAGTTTTCTTCAAGTTTGTGTACCTGAAGGATGACCGGTGCGAAGTAGGTGCGTTCCAGGTCGGACTCGAGGATGGCGCGACTATCTTCGTCAAGGCCTTCGATGTCGCGGATAATGCCAATCTCCGCGTTGTCGTCACCCTTGAGTACGATGAATTGACCGGCAGACGTGAGCGGAAATGCGCGATGCGCCGTAACCGGCTGCCTGCCGTCGGGACTTTCCAGGATCAGGTCGTTGTATTCATCCAGACAGAGTCGGATCTGCCCGGGATCCAGCAGCGACAGTTCCTGTTCGAGGTGGTATTCTTCCTGCATAACGACTCGCGGATTCCGCGATCGGCCCGAAATCGCTCCGGTTTACCATGCTCGCAATTTGGACATTTCGGTTTGCATGCGGCACAGGCGGGCATAAATCCCGTCCTGCCTGATCAGGTCGTCGTGCGTGCCCATCTCCGCCAGTTCGCCCTTGTCAAGGATAAGCAGACGGTTGGCATTTCTGAGCGTCGAGAGGCGATGGGCAATTGCGAAGGTGGTTCTGCCGGTGATCAGACGTGCAATGGCGTCCTGGATCTGTGCTTCGGTTTCCGTGTCAACGCTGGCCGTTGCTTCGTCCAGGATAAGAATGCGTGGGTTCCTCAATATTGCGCGGGCGATGGAAAGGCGCTGGCGTTCACCTCCCGAGACGCGAAGCCCCCGTTCGCCCACCGACGTGTCGTAGCCTTCCGGAAAATCCAAAATGAAATCGTGTGCATTCGCGGCTTTTGCGGCTGCGACAATCTCATCCAGCGACGCGCCGGGTTTGCCGTAGCCGATGTTCTCCGCCACGGAACCATTGAACAGAAACGGATCCTGAAGCACCACGCCGATCTGGGCCCTGAGGGTCTTCAGAGAGACTTCCCGGATGTCCCGTCCGTCGACCCGGATTGTCCCTTTCTGGACATCGTAAAAGCGGCAGATCAGGTTGATGAGGGTACTCTTGCCTGCGCCGCTGTGACCGGCGAGGCCGATCATCTCCCCCGGTTCCACTCTGAAATTCAGATCTCTGAGAATAGGTTTGCCGGGTTCATACGAGAACGTGACGCCGGAGAATTCCACCGATCCCGAGAGTCGCGGCAGTGAAACAGCCCCGGGCCGGTCCGCGACGTCGGATTGTGTATCGAGGACCTCGAATATCCGTTCTGCCGAGGTTGCCGCGCGCTGGAATCGGTGGTTGAGTCGGCAAAGACTCTCCACGGGACCGTAAAATTGCCACATATAGCCCGTGAACGCGACGAATTCGCCGATCGACAGGCTGCCGCCCAGGACTTTGTTTCCGCCCATCCACCAGATGATGAGGGTGCCCAGAGAGGTGAGGAACGTCATTATGGGTGTAAAGATGCTTCGCACCCTCGCTACGCGGATTTCGCCCGAGAGCAGGCCCCAACTCCTGTTTTCGAACTTGCTTACCTCACGCTTTTCCTGGGCAAATGCCTTGACGACGCGCACCCCGGGAATCGTATCGGCCAGCAGTGCGTGGATGTCCGCCCACCGGCGCCAGAGACCATGATATAGATCATGCAGCCTGCGTCCGAAGTACCGCGTAAACAGGATTAGCAGGGGAGTGGGCAGAAGGACGAACGCCGCGAGCGCGGGATTGAGCGAAAAGAGAATGATACAGATGATGACGATGGTGGCGATATCCCGGATGATTTCCTGGAGGCCGTCCGAGATGAAATCCTGAAGCCGACTCACGTCCTGCGTGATATTCGACATGATGCGCCCGGTTTCCCGTTCATTGTAGAAACTGAGCGAGAGATAGTGGAGATGCCGGTACACTTCCTTACGAAGGTCGAAGGTGATTCTCTGACCGAGCTTTGCCAGCAGAAACGTGCGAACGGCGCTGAGCCCGTTGCGGGAAATGTTGACCAGCAGAAGGAGCAGCACCAGCACGCCAAGCATCGTGCGCCTGTCGGTCCCTCCGGGTGGTGCCGGGTCCGGCGCCTGGCTCCTTGGTACGGAAGAACGGGGATCGGCGGGAATCAGGGACGCCGCGGGCGTCGAGCCGCTCCTGTCGGCCACAAGGACGTCATCTATAAGGGTACGCATCAGCAGTGGCGGCGTCAGGCCGATAAACGTGGCGGTCAGCAGCAGGAGGAGGCTGCCCGCCGCCATCTGCCAATAGGGCTTTGCGTAACCGAGGAGGCGGAAAAACAGCTTTCGGGAGTCCAGGCACATCGGACATACGCCCATCCAGTGCGGGATCACCTGCTGGCACCTTTCACACCGCTTCTTGCGGCCGGTGAATACCTCCACGGTGGAGCTTGCAATGTGCGTGTCATCGGGTACGGGTTTGGCTTGCCGGACAAGCTGCTCGATCCGGGCGGGAATCTGCGTAAACCTGGACAGCAGGGACTTGGTAAAAAAGGCGAGGGAGGCGCCGCTTCCGGGGGTCGATACCTTGAGCACGCCGCTGCCGTAGCGTTCCCTGACTTCCACGCGTTCGATATCCACCAGGGGAACGCTGACGGTCTCCGGATGCCGCGAATCCGACGGGCTGATTCCGATCAGCCGGCTCCCGGTCGCAACGAGCCATGCCGCCCCGTAGGAACCGTCGAAACGGAGATCTGCAGCGACGGAGAGAAGGATTGCCTCGTCCGGGCCGAGCACGTTATGGGTAGCGGCGAGAACCTCTTCGGGGATTTCTTCGAGGAATGGCGTTTCCGAGGTGAGTCGATCTGGCGTGTCCACGTGGAGTCCTGTTCTTGCAAAGCGAGGGCGATTACAGGCGTCTTTGCGACGTGCAGGCGGTGGCATTCCAAAAATAACCGTAGACTTCGACAGAGTCAAGCCACGGATCATTCGATGAGGCATTCAATTTGCGATTTGACGGGAGGTGTCGGACATTGCGGCACGGGTCCCGTAGTGCAGCTGTGCCGCGAATTTCCGGCGTCTGCGCCCGATTTCGCCACAAGACGGAGTGCGCCTGGAAAGGCCGGGCGGGAGGGTGTACTGCGGACGATCCATGAGTCCCGCCGCGTGTCCGGCCGAACCGCCGCTTCACAGCGGAAATACGGTGGACTCGCATCGGAAGCGCCGGAAGAACTGGAAACTTGCCGCTTCCCGCCAAAATTCCTATAATGGATAGCGAAATGGGCGAAATTTCAATCACGCATCGCCGTCAGGGACTCGCGGCGCGGGAACGCGCGCGGTATGTCGCGAACCGGCGGGGCAACCACGCCTCCTCGCGCCAACCTGAAACCGGCCGGATCGAAACCAGGGAATTCAACCTGGGGTATACGCTGGCAGGAGGACAGGTCTTCCGTTGGGGCCGCGACGTGGACGGCTGGTGGAAGGGCGTTGCCTACGACACCGTATTCCATCTGCGCCAGGTCGGCGATACGCTGATGTATCGTGCGGGGGCGTCGAGCGTCGCCACCTATCTGGGCGAGATGTCGGTTACAGGATTTCTCGAGTGGTATCTGAGATTGAACGAAAGGCCCCGCATTCGCGTCCCTCGAAGCGACAGGTATCTGCGCCGCGCACGGGATCTGTTGAAAGGATTCCGTTTTGTTCGGCAGATGCCCTTCGAGTGCGTGATTTCGTATATCCTGTCGGTGCAGGCCCATATGAATCTGACCAAACGGCGGGTGAATTTCCTGGCTGAATCGTGGGGTCGCGAAGTGGCGTATATGGGAAGAAAATATTGTACGTTTCCCGAACCCGATGCATTGGCCAGGCTGAAGGGTCCGTATTTCAGGTCCAACCGTTTCGGGTGGCGGTCCGAACGCGTGGCCGAAACGGCCCGGTTTGTTTCCGAACGCACGAGGGGCGAACCGGGGAAATTGACCCTGGATGACTGGCGTGAAATCGTGGATGCGCTGAAGAAACGGGCTGGAACGGGCGTCGGTCTGAAGGTCGGCAAGTGTATAGACCTCTTCGCCCTCGAACGGCTGGATGCGGTGCCCGTGGATACGTGGGTACTCAAAATGGCCCGCGAATGGTACCATATCGAAGGTACGGACAGAAGGGTCTGCGAGTGGGCGGAAGCGCGCGGAGGCAGGTCCGCCGGGTATATGAACGAGTACCTTTTCGCCTACTACAGAGAGTTGAACGGGCCTTCCCCGGAAGACCGCGTCATCTCGTTCTGTGCCTCAGACGCGCCGTCGGCGGAACTTCCCATGCGGGATGAAGGTTAACAGCCCGTTGAAAGAGCCCATCCGGGCTACGGCCGGCCCTTGCGGTCGAAATACTGCGTTGCGCTCCCTCGCCGAATCGCAGGATGGGACTCGGTCGCGCGCCTTGTCTTCGACCACAATGGCTCGGCCTCGCCTGCAGAGCGACTTTATCAACGGACTGTTAAAGTAAAGTCCGCTTCTATGCTGTCGCGGCGCGCAGATACGTCGAATACCGGTACCGTTGTATATGACCGGCCAGGTTTCACGGTAAGCTCGCCTCTTTTCCGATAATATCCGGCTGACGTCGTCGTCGTAAGCCCGATACCCCCATCGAACTGCCTCCGAGTATGAAACACGCATCGGTCATTATCCCGACTTACAACCGCTCAGTATTTCTTAAGAAAACGCTGGAGCAGGTATTGCGCCAGTCCTACCCGTCGTTCGAAGTCATCGTCATCGACCAGACGGACAGACACCCGCCGGACGTAACGGCGTTCCTGACTTCCAACCGCACGCGCATCCGGTACGTTCGTACGGAGACGGCAAGTGGGACGCGAGCGAAGAACCTGGGCATGAACATCGCTCGAGGGGAGGTGATTCTTTGTCTCGACGACGACGTTGATATTTCCTGCGATTTCATCTCAAAACATATGCGTAACTACGAAACTGAATGCGTCAGTGGCGTGGCCGGCCGAATTATAAGCTCGGGAAGCCGTGGACGCCGGGAGCCGAGGCGTTGCGGCGAGGTGACGTGGTATGGTCACGTAATTTCGAATTTCTACGCGACCCGCCGCCGGAGCGTCTCGCACGGAGGGGGAGGCAATCTTTCCTTTCTTCGCAAACAAGCGTTGCGCTGTGGGGGGTTTGACGAGCGGTTCGCCGGCAGCCAGCTTCGCGAGGAGACGGATTTCTGCCTCCGCTATCTCAAGTCCGGGGATGGAGGCATGGTTTTCGAACCGGAAGCCGTGGTTTTCCACCATGCGGCACCCTTCGGAGGCTGCCGCGTTACGGACCAGGCGGCCGACCCGCTGACCTATGCCAACGAGATGTACTTCTGGTTGAAACACCTGGACGGCCGGCTCACGCCATACTTTGTTCTGAATCTGTTCGTGCGATTCTTCGTTCTTCGCGGCCGCTTTGGCGCATTGGGATTCTGGTGGACGATGCCGCGGAAGCTGATGGCACTGGCAAGGGGAATTCGGATGGGTATCGGTCTGTACCGGAATTCCCGCGGGACGGCGAGGCGTAATGGCTGACCGGAACGAGGAAGAGGCGCGAAATGCGCTGGATCTTGCGACGCTCTCCCGCGGCGTGGGCGTCAATCTCCTGGCGCTGTTTTCGAAGCTGGGCCGCCCGGCATTTTATCTGCTTGCCGCGCGCCTCTTTTCCACCGCTTCCTACGGCCTCTACTATCTTGCCTGGACGTGGGTAAATCTGTTTTCCAGGTTCGCGTTTTTCGGTCTTGACAAGGCCTTGCTCCGGCAGGTTGCCTATCATCAATCCAGGGGCGAGAAGCAACGGGCCCTCGGGTGTGTCAGAACAGCCCTGATCGCGGGAGGTGTCTTGAGCCTCGGGGTGAGCCTGGGCTGCTTTCTCTTTTCCGACGCATTGGGGGAGGTGATCGGTCGGGAGCGGGTGGAGATCGCACTCCGATGGATGGCATTCGTCGTGTTCTTCCAGACCGTTGGCGGGTTGCTGCTGCAGGTTCCGATCGCGCACAAGGTGATGGAATACCAGCTGTACGTGAAGGGTCTTACCGAACCCGCCCTGTTGATCGGTTTTGCGATCCTGTTCTACCTGCTCGGTATGGACCTTACGGGAATCTGCGCGGCGTACCTGGTTGCAACAGCCATCGTGTTTTGTTGTTCCATATTTCCTGTTTTCAGATTTTATCCACGGCGAACGTGGTCCGGAAAGGGTATTGGATTAGAGCGCACGCTGTTTCGTTTCACGCTGTCGTTGTTTCTGGTCGATCTGATCGCGGAACTGAACGGACGATTGGACGTCGTGATTGTCGGATCGTTTATTGAAGCCGAAACCATCGCCGTGTATGGCGTGATGATCCAGCTGGCCGGTATCATACGTGCCGTATCGGGCGCCTTCGATCCGATTGCCAACCCGTTCTTCGCGGAATACCACGCGCGGGGAGAAATTTCGCGCCTGGACGAATTCTTCAAACTTGTGACGCGCTGGGTTACGCTGGTCACAATTCCCATTCTGCTCGTGTTCTCGTTGAACGGAAACCAGATTGCCGCATTCGTGGGGCCCGAATTCCCGGCCGGGTACCCGTGGCTGCTGATTCTGCTGCTCGGCGCTGCGGCAACGGCTCTGTTGGGTCTGTCGGGCTATGTTCTGGTGATGACAGGGCATCCCGACGCGCTCATCGGCGTCAGAATTGTCACGCTTCTGATCAGCGGGATTGGCACCTTTTTCCTGGTACGCCGGTTCGGCCCTACGGGCGCCGCGATCGGCGCCACGTTCACGGCAATTCTGTCGCCGGCGCTTTCCTCCTGGTGGGTATTTCGCCGGTTGAGAGTTCACGCGTTTTCAGTCAAGCTCTGCAAGCCGTTGCTTGCCGGCTTCGCAACCGCGGCACTGATGATGGTGTATGGACCTCCTGCTCCGTCCGCGGCGCTGTGGGAAGCGCTGGGCCACGCGGCACTGGTCTTTCTGTTCTTCGGCGGGATTCTCCTTCTGCTCGGCATTGAAGAGGAAGAAAAGCAGTTCGGCTTGCGAGTCTATCGCCGGATCAGACGCATCTTCTCGTAGGGTTCCAAAAGGAGGCCTGGTGAGAATCTGCATCGACGCGCGCGAAGTCCGGGACGTGGAAACCGGCGTCGGCCGATATGCGTTCCGCCTGGTCCGGGAAATCGCCCGGCTGGACCGGCACAATGAATACCTGCTGCTCAGACGGGCGGCCTATCCGCGTCCACTTGTGGTACAGCACAATTTCGAGGACGTCGCGGTTCCATTCGGGATCTCAACCGGTCGGAATCTCCTCGGGGGGGCCAGGGTTGTGAACCCGCTCCAGGCCGACATATACCATTGTCTCTTTCATCTTCTTCCCCTGGGCGTCCGCGCCGGGAGGATTGTCCTGACCCTGCATGACCTGATCTGGATCAATTTTCCGGATATTGCGTACGAAGCGCGCTGGCGCGGCTGGCTGGCGCGGCACTTCGCGGGTCCATGGATCGGCGAATCCGTAAGAAAAGCGCATCACGTGATCGCCGTATCGGAAACGACCCGGCAGGACGCAATTGCGCGATATCCCGGGTCGCCTTCCAAATTTACGGTCGTACACCACGGAAGCGACGGGTCCGGTGCGGGTAACGGCGTTGCCTGCGACCTTCCCGAAATCTGCCGCGGCCGCCGGTTCATTTTCTCACTGGGCAATACGAAACCTTACAAGAACATCCGACGACTGATCGAGGCCTTCGGCCGGGTTGCGAGACAATGTCCCGATCTGTTCCTGCTGATCAGCGGACGCGGGGACGGATACGCCAGCCTGGCCGAACTCACCCGGAACCTTGGGATCACTCGAAACGTCCTATTTACCGAGCAACTGAGCGATGCTCAGGTTCGAGCCTGCTTTGAGGAAGCCGTATTCTTCGCGTTTCCATCCATTGCCGAGGGTTTTGGGCTACCGGTTATCGAGGCGATGGCAAATGGCTGTCCGGTGTTGACGTCCGATGCGTCATCTCTTTCGGAAATCGCCGGCGATGCGGCCGTCCTTGTCGACCCCATGGACGTGGGGTCTATCGCCGGCGGAATGACCCGTCTGATTCGAGACGACGGGTTGCGGGAACGTCTCGTGGCCAGCGGACGGCGTCGTGCCGCCGGTTACACCTGGCATGATTGCGCGCAAAAGACGCTTGCCGTATACGAAGACATCGTGTCGCGATAATTCAGGGGGTGGGATCGTTTAAGCATGGTGTACGTCCGGCGGATATGTTGTATTGCCTGCATGGGTCTCGTCTGTATTGCCGGCATCGCCCTCGCATACCCAGGTGCGGGAGGTGACGGTCTCCGCGTAGATATGAGTACGTGGCTGCAGAGGGACTGGGCCGAATGCAATACAAGAACGAAATTCCAGTACGCGAACAATGCGGTCCGATTCGTCAGCGAAGGGTCCGCAGCGCTGCTCTGGCAGATTCCGACGCGGTCTGGACAACCCATGGCGCTGGATCCGGAACACCATCCGTGGATCGCCGAGTGCAAGCGGCCTCCCAGGCAGTTAGAAAAGATCGTCAGAAAGCGCGGGTTCGACACGCTGATCGACGTGTCCGAGAACCCGTATTTGACCTGGCGCTGGAAGGTGGATTATTCGACGATCGGACGGCAGCGTATGGACAGGGGCGGCAGGTTGAACAAGCAGGATGATGACTTTAACGCGAAGCTGGGAATAGCGATCCTCGAAAAGGGCACGAACAAAATCCGTGAGATCGCATACGTCTGGTCCAACACGCTGCCGGAGTCACTGATGTTCAAGTCCGAGACCACGATCATCCCGTTTGTCTGGAAGCTGTCGTGGCGGCGGATTGTCGTGGAGAGCGGGCGGGCTCGTATGAAGCAGTGGGTGGGGGAGAGGAGGAATCTGTATGAAGACTACAAACGGGGATACCCCGGGGAGGAACCCGGCAAGATACTGCGGGTCTATCTGATGACGGACACCGACAACACGAACAGCCGGGCGTCGACGTGGTATGCCGATATCCAATTCCACCGGGAAGCACCCGGAGTTCCCTCCCGCAGGTAGATTGCCGGAAACCGGCATTTGACCCTGCGAAGCGGAGCGTCTGCAATCAACGCTCCGCTGTTCTTTTATTCCCGTACGAAACGCGGATTGCCGAAGCCGTCATTTATGACATGGCTTCGCGCGGGTATTTCCGCCATGTCGGGTATGATCAGGTCGAGTTCGGTACTGTTTTCGATCACGGTCCCGTCTCCCACCCGGACTCCCTTGCCCAGACGGATCTTGCCCGGCCTCCTGTCTCCGCTCAAGACGGTGCCGACCACGACCGACGACGCGATTCGGCATTCCGTGTCAGTCTGAACATAGCCGTATACCTGGGTATTCGGGCCAACGGTCGAATGGTCGCCGATTCTGACGGGTCCCAGCAGGGTGGCGTCGGTTCCGATCTGGACGTGATCCCCGATCTCGGGATGCCGATGCCTGACTCTGCCGCTGAGGCCACCCATCGTGCAGGGATAGATGTAACAGCCCGAGCCGATTACGCCGGTCTGGCCGGTTGTCAGGCCCCGGTGCGGATGATCCAGGAAGTTGGCGTCGCCGATCACGGTTTCGGGATGAAGGTCGGCCTGGTAATACCGGCCTCCAAGTTCCGATATGGCCCGCGGCAGAAGCGGGACCGGTATCCGTTCCACGTCCGACAGACCATCCGCCGCGCCGGATCGGGTGAGGGCGTGGGCGACGTCATGATAGAAGAGCACGCGCCAGCCGGGATAGGTGCTGATGACCAGTTGCATGAGATAATCGAATGCAGAGTCCAGACTCTGGGTCATCAGAAAATCCCGATATGGTTTGAAGTCGCGGGCATCGATCGCGCTGTTCAGCACATGACCGTGGTCCAGATCCGCCAGCCTGTTCATCTGGGTCCGGCGTCTGGCTACGATATAGGCATCCCAAACCGCCGGATCCTTTAACGAAGCGAACCGGTTCCACAGTGCGCGGCTCTTGAGTTGCGGCAGATCGGCCAGGAGCGAGAAGGTGGCATCCAGGGCCGGGCTTTCGATATCCCTTCCGTTTCCTTCCGCCGCCAGGAACGACTGCGCGATCATCGCATAGATCTGGTCGGCGATCTCTCCGATCGCATCCTCGAGGCTGTCCGACGGCCCGGCTGCCTGGACGTTGTGGGAGCCCGGAGCCACGCATTCGAGCAGATTGCCCAGTACGGTCTCGAGGATGTCGCGGTTGACAAAGCCCCGTCCCGAGGGCACCGAGAGCAGCACCCTGCTGATGGAATCGATGCGGATGACCGCGCGTTCTTCAGACGAGTAAATCGGGTACAGCCGATCCAGCACCTGCTTCAGCAACGGGTTCCTGCGTTTTTCGTATGACGCGTCAAAAAGCGTTCTGTCGCCCATAGGTCTGACCGAACTCCCCTTATTGGCGTTCGTTTCTGCGTATTGATCTGCGTGTCCCCGGTGGACGAAACGTCGTCTTTCCAGGCCGTGTGGTCTGTGGCCGATCGATGTTCAATGCCACGCGGACGCCTCCCGCTCGGCCAGACGCCGGTCGGCCTCTACCATTTCCCGGACCAGGTCATTGAAACTGATTTCAGGACGCCAGCCGAGTGTCGCGCGCGCTTTGGACGCGTCTCCCAGGAGTGAATGTGCTTCGGTCGGCCGGAAGTACCGCGGGTCAATGCGCACAACCGCGCTTCCGGTTGCCGTATTGATCGCTACTTCGTCGGCGCCCTTCCCGCGCCACGCCAGCTCCAGACCCAGAAATTCGGCCGCCAGGTTAACAAATGCGCGAACCGAATGCTGTTGTCCCGACGCGATGACGAAATCGTCGGGTGCGGACTGCTGCAACATCATCCATTGGGCGCGAACGTAGTCGCGGGCGTGGCCCCAATCTCTCATCGCGTCGAGATTGCCGAGGTACACGCATTCTTCCAATCCGACCGTCACGCGTGCCAGCCGCCGGGTAATCTTCCGGGTTACGAACGTCTCGCCGCGGACGGGGGACTCGTGGTTGAACAGGATACCGTTGCAGGCGAAAATACCATAGGCTTCGCGGTAATTCACCGTGATCCAGTAGGCGTATACCTTGGCCGCGGCGTATGGCGAGCGGGGATAGAACCGCGTAGACTCCCTCTGGGGAGTCTCCGTTGCCTTGCCGAACATTTCCGAACTGGATGCCTGATAGAAGCGGGTTCGATCCGCGAGGCCGCAGATGCGGATGGCTTCGAGCAGATGCAGAGCCCCCAACGCGGCCACTTTCGCCGTGTATTCGGGGGTCTCGAAGGACACCGCAACGTGGCTCTGCGCGCCCAGGTTGTAGATCTCGTCCGGTCTCACTTCCTGTACGATTCGAATCAGATTTGCCGTATCCGTGAGATCTCCGTAGTGAAGAATCATCCGCCGGTCGGGATCTTGGGGGCCGGCGAACAGGTGGTCGATCCGATCGGTGTTGAACAGGGACGCCCTGCGGATGATGCCGTGCACCACGTAGCCCTTTCCTATCAGATACTCCGCGAGATAGGAACCGTCCTGACCGGTGATCCCCGTGATCAGAGCAGTTTTTTCGGAGGCGTCAGACCGCATGCGGACCTCGCGGCATCAGGGTTCGGAAATGCGCCTCGTTCAGGGAATAAACGTCACTCTTTCCTACCATACCAGAGTTGTCCGGAATCGACGCAAATGGCGCCGATAAATGTAGTTGCGGCGAAAGGACCGTACGACGACGGCAGTTTCAACAATAGGGTTTTCGTTCTATCTTGTCAAGAGGTACCGGGCCAAAGAAGGGCCTTCAGTCGGGAAACCGCTTGACGATTTCTGCGTTTTCGGCTATAATTGGCGCCGGTTTCGAAGGTGATGTACATGCCGCGCCTTCATTGAGATTGTCCCCCGACGAACCCGCGTTCCAATAAGAGGAGTCCGGACTTGACGGTGCTTCACAGCGCCATCGGATATGTCGTTCTTCTGGCGGTTGCCTGGTGCCTGGGCCGGCGCACGCGGCGAGTCCCATGGAAGACCGTCGCGGTTGCCAGCGGCCTGCAGTTGCTCCTGACCGGCATCCTCGTCGGGACAGGGATGCGGCACTACGTCTTCCACGTCGTCGGCGCCCTGACCGACACGCTTCGAACGACCGCACTGGCGGCGAACGAGTCGCTACTCTTCTCGGGATTGTCGAATCCCGAATTCACGAGCAGATTCGGCCCAGTCGTCGCACTGGAAATTGCGGCAATCCTGATCTTCGTGGCAGCGGTTTCAAGGATGCTCTACCACTACAGGATCCTGCCCTGGGTGATCAGCAGATTGAGCGCGGCCATGCAGAAGTCTCTCGGGCTGAGTTCGGCAGAAAGCGTCGGATCCGCCGGAAATGTGTTTCTCGGGATGACGGAGTCCCCGCTGCTGGTACGGCCGTACGTGAGCCGAATGACAGAGAGCGAGTTGTTCTGTCTGATGACCGTGGGTCTGGCCACGATCGCAGGTACGGTCATGGTGATCTACGCGACGATGCTTGGCGCCGTCAACCCGGACATCGCCGGCCATCTGTTCACGGCATCGCTCATCAGCGCGCCCGCGGCGATTGCCGTTTCCAAACTGATGATCCCGGAAACCGGCGCACCCGTCACGTCCCGCAGCCAGGTGGAACTTCCCCGAGACGACACCCTGAACGGACTCGACGCCGCGGCTCGCGGCGCCGCCGAGGGCATGCATCTGGTCATCAACATCCTCGCGATGCTTGTCGCCTTCATCGGCCTTGTCGCTCTGGCCAACCTCGTCATCGGCAAGATTGACGTCATGGTCAACGCGAGTCCCGGCGGCTGGAGCCTCCAGGCGGCCGCCGGCGAAATATTCCGTCCGTTCGTCTGGCTGATGGGGATTTCGTGGTCCGAAGCCCGGACCGTTGGCGAACTCATGGGGATGAAGACCATACTGAACGAGTTCGTGGCCTACCTGGACCTCGCTCGGGTGATGAAAGGGGCTGAGCCGCTCAATCAGAGGGCCTTCGTGATCACGGCGTACGCCCTTTGCGGGTTTGCCAACTTCGGATCCGTGGCCATTATGATCGGCGGCATAGGGGGGATCGCCCCTGACAGGCGCGGCGACCTGGCGCGACTGGGGCTTCGTTCTCTGATTGGCGGAACCCTGGCGACCATGCTTACCGGTTGTATGATCGGACTCTATTTGTAGTCCGGCGCAACCTGTTTCCGTACGTACGTTAAAATGCGGCCTGACCTTCTGCTCGATCAATGCGCGGCCGCGAGTTTACCATAAACGCGGAAACCGGCAGGTTTACGTGCGGCGGGTACGCCGTCGTACTTTAACAAGGAGGCGACCTTGCAACTGAATACCTATTTAACCTTCGAAAAGCAGTGTCGGGAGGCATTTGAGTTCTACCGCTCCGTATTCGGCGGCGACTTCCTGTTCATCCAGACCTTTGGAGACGGCCCTCCCGATCTGCAGGTACCGGACGACGAGCGCGACCGGATCATGCACGTGTCGCTGCCGGTCGGCGACAGCGTGCTCATGGGAAGCGATCATTCCTCGGCATTCGGACCCGCTCCACAGACGGGCAGCAATTTTTCCATTACCGTCAGTCCGGACAGCAAGGCGGACGCGGACAGGCTGCTCGCCGGCCTGTCAGAGGGCGGCAATCTGGCGATGCCGATGCAGGATATGTTCTGGGGGGCTTATTTCGGCATGTGCGTCGACAGGTTCGGTATCAGATGGCAGGTCAATTTCGAGCATCCGGAGGAGTGAGTTCCTGACCGCTCCGAAGTTGCGAGTGCGGTCACCGCGGAAACGGCGGGGCGTGTCCGTCAGTTGGGGAAACGACCATGCTGAACGAAACACTGTCAACGCTCGAAGAACTCGGCACTGCGCAGAACCGCAAGGTCTATGCGCGTCATGGCGTCAACCCGCCGATGTACGGCGTCAGCTTCGCCAATCTGAACAAGCTGGCCAGGAAGATCAAGCGGGACCATCGACAGGCCGAGGGGTTATGGAACACGGGCAACCACGACGCCATGGTGCTGGCCACGCGGCTCGCGGATCCGTCGAGGTTGAGTGCAGCCCGGCTCGACGCCTGGGTGCGCGACATCGACAACTCGATTCTCGCCGGAGAACTGGGAGCCCTGGCCAGCGTTTCGAAGACCGGACTGGCACGTTTCAGAAAATGGACGTCGAGGCGGGGAGAGTGGGTCGCTACGGCGGGGTGGAATACGTTCACGGAGATGGTATTGAACGATCACGGGGATGTCGACGATGCGCTTCTGGACACTTGCCTCGAGCGAATCGAGATGCAAATCCACGGCCAGCCGAACCGCGTCCGCTACGCGATGAACAACGCGTTGATCGCGATCGGGACGTATAGCGCGTCCTACCGCGATCGGGCGATCGCGGCCGCGAAACGGATCGGCCCCGTCGAGGTGGACCACGGTGAAACCAGCTGCAAGACGCCCGACGCGGCCTCGTACATAGCGAAATCGTTCGCCAGGAAAGAGAAACAGAGGAAGCAGGTATGATAGCCGTTCCTCCCCGCTTCTCGTTTTCATCCGGACGTACATTCAGAAAGGCCGGGTTCCGAACCCGGCCTTTTTCCGTGTCTATGCACCCTCGATCGGCTGGTGGAAATAGTAACAGAGTCCGTCCGGGGCGACGACGAAGAAGACCTGGAACCGTCGGCCGTCATTCTCGTCAATGCGCCAGTTGCCGATCTGGATTCCCTTCGCCTCCAGCTCCCGTCTCGCACTGTGGATGTCGGACACCAGAATGGCAGCCCCTTCCTGTCCGGGGTCGCCGCCATTGACGGCGAATCCGATCCGGACGCCGTCCCGTTCGAGGACGACCGTGGGAACGGGATTGCAATGACGCTCTACTTCGTTGAGTCCGAAAGCGTTACAGTACCAGGTTGAAGCTGTGTCGATATCCATTACTGGTAGCGCCAGGACGTCGTCGGCATAGGGAAAGGCGGCTTCGTACAGCTTTGTCGAACACATATCTGTATCTCCCTTTCTCCCTTTTGGACAGAAAGTTTCGAAACAACGGCGGGTGACCGGATCGGCAGACGCGGGCACGAACGGCGTCGAGGTTGTATCACGCAACGCCATTCAACGCATAGTCGAAAACGTGGTAATTCATCAGTTGTTCCGACCCGGCACGCGCCCTGTATTCCTCGTTCAGCGGGCGGTTGAGGATGAACGGCACCTGCTGCTCAGAGACGCCGCCGTGCGAGCGCAGGCGCTCCCCGTGCAGCTCCTCGAGATCGTGATCGCCGGGAGTCATGCCTATACAGAACCCACCCTTGGCGATCACCGCGACGTCCCCTTCGACGTCGACCGGAAGTTCGAATCGGGTTGCCGCGTCGGCGCGCTCCAGGACCGACTCGACCCCTTCGACGGACTCAATGAACCGAATGGCATCGTCAACCGCCAGGTCTTCGAAGCAGTACACCCTGACAAATCCTCCCAAAGCGCCGTGATGCCCCACGAACGCGTCGGTGATCGGACAGATGACACGCGTTTTTCCAGGTCCGAAACGCCTGTCCAGCAGGTCCTGAAGATAGATGAGGTTGTACGTACCGTCCGCGGCGCATTTGTCTTTCATGCCGTGATCGGCCACCAGGGCCACGGTTGCACCGAGCCGGTCGAGCTTTGCGCATCGCAGGTCGAGCGATTGAAAGAACTCCAGGGCGACCGGATGGTCAGGGGGGTACTTGTGCTGGACATAATCCGTAAGCGACAGGTACGCCAGACGAGGCCGGTTACCCTCTGCAACAAACCGGACGCCAGCGTCGAGGACGAACAGGGACAGCGCGTCTGAATACATATCGGGCAACGGTTGGCCGACCCAGCCGAGCACGTCTTGAATCCCGTTCTCGTGGAGCGTGCAGCGGTTGGCGCGCTGTGAAGAGAAACAGACGTTGCCATCGCCGACGTCCATTCCCTTGCCGAGCTGTTGCCGGAGTTTGTCCTTCGCGGTGATGACGGCCGTTTCGATTCCGGCCTTTGAGGCGACGTCGAAAACCGTACGAGAATGCATCATTGCAGGTCCGGTCATCGGAACCGCCTCGCCGGTCAGCCGGTCGAGGTAGAAGTTGCCGGAAACGCCGTGTACATTGGGCGGGGCGCCCGTGGCGATAGAGAGGTTGTTGGGATTGGTGAAGCTCGGAATGACACAGTGGGCCGCGCCGGCGAACCCGGCTTCCATGAAGCGATCAATGGCTGGAATCACTCCGGCCTTCCGCGCCGCATCGAAGTACTCCGGGTCGCCGCCGTCGACGCAGATCACAGCGACGGAGGTCCGCGGAATGCGGTAATTCACGCCGTTGAGTTCGATTCTCATACTGCTAAAGAAACGGCTGGCGGCGCCAGCGGTTCTCGGGTGTATTTCGCCCGGCGACTACGCGCCAGGTACGGCCGGCACGTCCACAATGGTCTGCTCCTTCCAGGATCGGATGGCCGCTTCGATGACTTCCTGCACGGCGAGTCCGTCTTCACCGGACCCTTCGATTTCCGACTGGGGCGCGCCTTCTTCAAGTTGCTCGATCCATCGGTTGATGCGCCCCGGAAAGGTGTCCTCGAATACCAGACCGCCCATAATGGAGTTTCGTACGACGGTGAGTTCCTCGGAGCGTCTCGGATACAGAGTCAGGTCTTCAAAGCAGTTGTCCAGGACAAAACGCCCCTCGGTTCCCAATACCTCGCAACGTTCCAGGTTGTGAGCAGGATTGGTGTCATAGCTGCCGGTAAGGTGGCCCACAACGTCGTTCTCGAACTGCATGTTGATCTGTGCGTTGGACCAGCATACCGAGGCGTTGTCTCCGCTGCGTCCGGGCGCCTTGTTCAGAAACGCCTGTACCCGTTTAACGCTTCCGCAGAAGTAGCGCATGATGTCGATCGAATGGGGGTGCAGGGCCCGAAGGTGGAACCAGGGGGACGTCTCGTTGGGATTTCCAATCCACATGGTCATGTTGATGAGCAGCAGATGGCCCAGGCGGCCCTCTTCAATCCAGCCCCTGGCCTTCGCCGCTGGCGGGACGAACCGGTGGTTCAGGTTGATTCCGAACCGGATGTGACACTCCCGCGCCTTCTTCACCATTTGTCGGGCGTGGTCGATATTGTTGCTTATCGGCTTTTCACACAGGACGTCCAACCCGGCTTCCATGCACTGGATCGCGGGTTCGTAATGGTCACCTCCGTTCTCGATGCCGCCGGTCGCTATGCTCACGGCATCGAGTTCTTCGCACCGAAGCATTTCCCCAACGTCGTAGAACGGTTTCGCGCCTGAAAGCTCTGCAGCGCCGTCCGCGCGTTCCTTCACGAGGTCGCAGACAGCCACGAGGTCCGTTCTGCTGTTGTTCACGTATACCGCGGCATGCTGGCCTCCAATGCCGCGCATGCCGATGACGCCAACGCGGATCATACCCGTGCTCCTTGAATGAAACAGAATACCGCTTTCAGTGAATCCGAGGTTACATCGAACGTGCCGGGGTTGTTTCCCGAAATCCCCTTCTACTCATTCGAACAGTGGCTGGAAATAATCGAACGACCTCCGCAGTACGCCGTCGACGTCGTCCACGCCCATTTCCCGCGTACCTACGATTTCCAGGACCGCGTACCTGAGCCCCGGGATCTTTCGAAAGGCGTCTGCCTGTGCGTGGAGATCCATATCTCCCTGACCGGCCACCTGATTCTCAACGGGCCCGATTGCGGACTGCCGGCCCTTGACGTCACGGATCCTCAAGGAAATAATGTACCGGCTGATTCTGCCGATGCTTTCTTCGGGTACCTCCCGCTGCGGGCACCGCCAGATATGGGTCGCGTCGTAGTTGATGCCAACCCACTTCCGATCGACCTGCTGCATAAACCGGAAAGCCGTGTCGGTATTGTAAACGGCATTGCCGACATGCGGTTTGATGCTGAGCCTGACGCCGCGTCGGGCAGCCTGGACTGCGAGGGCGTTGATCTTTTCCACGGTTGACATAAACGCATCTTCATCGTCGGGTTTCCCCCCGGGGCCCGTTGTGACAAGCGGGGCGCCGACCGCGGCGGCCGCATCCAGGATCTGCAGAAAACGGTCCTTGTCGTCCAGGTTACCGCTGGCGCCGAGAGATTCGATTGTCAACTGGTGATCCGCGGCGCGACGTCTGATATCGCGGTAATAAGCGTCTCTTTCGCCGATCGCCACGTGAGGCGCCATCCCCGGAATACAACAGAGTTCGATCGCCCGGTAGCCGGCCGACCGGATCCGTTCCATTGCGACGCTCAGGTCGTGTCCACCATAAAGAATCGTACTGCATCCCAGTTCCATGATTCTCGCCTTCTCTTTCGTTGAGAGATAACGTCCACTGACTGGCGGCAGTCAAGTAAGCCGTCGAGCCGGGCTTTGTCAAGGCGAATCCGGTCGTTGCCGTTGCGCCTGCTGAAATTCCTGACTTGATCCTGAGCACGATTGCAATTATATTGGGTGGCAGCGATTCTTCTCAGATCATACGGAATGTAACGCGCGATTGAGTTTGGCGATGGAAGCAGCTGTAACTCGAAACCTTTGAGGGGGAAGAACCATGAAAATCAATGAGGAGATCCGGGAAGATGTTGCCGTCCTGACGGTAACGGGCGCCCTGATGTCCGGTCCCGAAGTGGCCGAATTTCACGACCACATCAAACGGCTGGTAAAGGATGGCATAAGCAGGGTGGTGGTCGATTTTTCGAAGGTGAAATGGTTTGGGAGCTCTATGCTCGGCGTCATGACCGCCAGTCTGACAACGGTCCGGCACGCGGGTGGGGATATGCGGCTTACCGGTATTACCCGCAAAATCGAGAGTATCCTGATGGTCACGCAACTCGCGGGAATCTTCCGGACCCTGGATACCGTGGACCGGGCAGTTGCGAGTTTCAGGACGCAACCGCCCGAATAAAGCCCCGCACCAACTGGAAGAGAATACGAAAGCGTCTTTGTCCATCCGGGATAAAGGCGCTTTTGGTCGTTTGGGCCTGTGGAATCGCCCGGACCCCGGTGAACCGGTCGACTTCAGGCTTTCCGACGCAGCTTTTCAAAAATGAATACCCGCATGGGTTTTCTCTTGATGCCTGAACATTTGAGTAGTATATTTGGAGTTCATGCGCTCACGGTACCAGGTAGGGTAACCTGTGCCGTACAATGCTGCGCCGCACGGGTTTCCCAAATGGTATTTCGTGATCGATAACAAGGGCTTGTCCACGATGACACCTCGTATGTCTGTTCGGGAGTCGATTGGCATGTCATCCAACTCCGGAGGCGGTTTGTTTTCCGGCGCAGCAACAGGGATCGCGGTGGAAGCATGGAAACACGTGACATCGTAATCAAGGGCGCGCGGGTTCATAACCTGAAGGGCGTGAACCTGACCCTGCCCCGAAATCAACTGATATGCTTCACGGGTGTTTCGGGCTCCGGCAAGTCCTCGCTGGCCTTCGATACGATCTTTGCCGAGGGCCAGCGACGCTATATCGAGTCCCTGTCCGCGTATGCCCGTCAGTTTCTGGGTCAGATCCGCAAGCCCGAGGTAGACCAGATAACCGGACTCTCGCCAACGGTTTCGATCCAGCAGAAGGCGGCCGCCCGGAATCCAAGGTCGACAGTCGGCACGATGACGGAAATCTACGACTACCTTCGGGTTCTGTACGCACGGGTTGGCGTTCCACATTGTGTGTCGTGCGGAACACCCATCGGCGCACAGACGCGTGACGGAATCGTGGGCCGGATCATGGCGCTGGGCGCGGGAACGCGGATACACGTCATGGCGCCGCTTGTACGCGGGAGAAAAGGAGAGTATCTGGATCTGTTCGACGACCTTCAACGGGACGGTTACCTCCGTGTCCGTGTCGACGGACGGATCGTGCAACTGACCGAGTCGCAGCGGCTTGAACGACACATCCGACACGATATCGACCTCGTCGTGGACCGGCTGGTCGTGCGGGAGGATGGATTCGGGCGAATCGGCGAGGCGGTCGATGCGGCCCTGGGATACGGCGGCGGTACGCTGATCGTCGGTTTCGAGGAAGGCGAGGACCTGCTGCTGAGTTCCAGCTTTGCCTGCACCCGTTGCGGCTTGAGCGCAACCGAGCCCACGCCTCAGTTGTTTTCATTCAACAATCCGCAGGGGATGTGTCCCACTTGCAAGGGTCTCGGCGCCCAGATTGCCCTGGATCCGAACCGGTCGGTACCCGACGACTCCCTTTCTGTAATGGATGGCGCGATCGCGCCGCTCGGGCAGCCGCGTAACCGGTGGAAGATACACTATTACAACGGTGTATTGATGCGCCACGGCGCTGACGTCAATACACCGTGGAGAGAAATCACCGAGACGGCAAGGGAGGAACTGCTGTATGGCGTGAAGAAGCGCATCACACTCGAATGGCGGAAGCGGGACGGCAACGTTTACAGGCATTACGATACGTTCGACGGGATCTTTCCGCCGCTGGAACGCAGATATGCGGAAGGCGGATCACCGGCCTGGCGGCGAAAGCTGGGTCCGTACATGCGGACGGGAAGATGCCCCGCGTGCCGAGGTGCGCGGCTGAGGGACGAAGCCGCGGCGGTGACCATCGAGGGGAAGTCGCTCCCGGCGGCCGCGGCCATGTCGGTGGGGGATGCCTTTGCGTTCTTCAGCGGTTTGAATCTGACCTCGACCCGCCGGAAGATCGCAGAAGATGCACTCAAGGAAATCCTGGGTCGGCTCAGGTTCCTGCTCGACGTCGGTCTGGACTATCTGACGCTGGACCGTACGGCGCCCACGCTGTCCGGGGGCGAGGCGCAGCGCATCCGGCTGGCCGGTCAGATCGGCAGCGGTCTGGTCGGGGTCACGTACGTACTCGACGAGCCCTCGATCGGGCTGCACCAGCGTGACAACAAGCGGCTGCTGGACGCGTTGTGCCTGTTGCGGGACGCGGGCAATACGGTCATTGTCGTGGAACACGACGAGGAAACGATGAGGAGAGCGGACTGGATCGTGGATTTCGGACCGGGTCCCGGTCACCTGGGCGGGGAGGTGGTCGCCTGCGGGCCCTGGCCGACGATCGCACTGTCGGAGAGGTCCAGGACTGGATCCTATCTCTCAGGTGAACAATCAATCGCAGTGCCCGATCGCAGGGCGCCTGCCGGACCCCTGCTTCGCGTTTACGGCGGGCGGCAGCATAACCTTAAGGGAATCGACGTTGAGATTCCGCTAGGGCTGTTCAATTGCGTGACGGGGGTCTCCGGTTCGGGGAAGAGTTCGCTCATAAACGACATCGTCTACCGGACGCTGGCGCGGGAATTGAACCGGGCCGAGACCGAACCCGGAGACTTCGACCGGATTGAAGGCATCGATGCGCTGGATAAGGTCATCGAGATCGACCAGCAGCCGATCGGACGTACCCCAAGGAGCAACCCGGCCACGTACACGGGCGTATTCGGCCCGATTCGTGCCTTGTACGCGCACCTGCCCGAGTCCAGGGTGAGAGGATACAGGCCGGGCCGGTTCAGTTTCAATGTGAAAGGCGGGCGGTGCGAGGCCTGCGACGGAAATGGCGCCAACGTAGTCGAGATGGACTTTCTGGCCGACGTATGGGTGACTTGCGACGTCTGCGAAGGACGGCGTTTCAATCGTGAGACGCTGGATGTTCGTTACAAGGGGGCGTCGATCGCGGACGTGCTGGAAATGGAGGTGAGGCGGGCTTGCGCACTTTTCGAAGCGGTGCCCCAGGTCCATCGCATACTTGAGGTACTGGTCGAGGTGGGGATGGGCTACGTGAAACTCGGGCAGCCGGCGCCAACGTTGTCCGGCGGAGAAGCGCAGCGGGTAAAACTGGCTAAAGAATTGTGCCGCAAACAGACAGGGTCTACTCTTTATATTTTGGATGAGCCTACTACAGGGCTGCATTTTGCAGATATTCAGAACCTGCTCAGGGTACTTCATCGGCTCGTGGATCTTGGAAATACCGTGGTGGTAATCGAACATAACATGGACGTCGTCAAAACAGCGGACTGGATAATCGACCTCGGACCGGGAGGCGGAGAAGCCGGCGGCCACGTGGTGGTTCAGGGGACCCCCGAACACGTGGGGCGGTCCAGACGCTCTCCTACGGCCCGTCCTCTGCGGGCCGCCCTGGAAGACGGACACGTCCCGCCGACGACCGACGCAGGGCACGGCCGTCACCATGGACCCAGGGGACTTGTGCGTGAAATCCAGGTTACCGGGGCACGGGAGAACAACCTTCGGAACGTGGATGTGCGGATTCCACGAGAAAAGCTGACCGCCGTATCGGGTGTTTCCGGATCGGGAAAGTCCTCGCTGGCCCTGGATACGGTTTTTGCCGAGGGCCAGAGGAGATATGTGGAGTCGCTTTCGGCATACGCGAGGCAGTTTTTGGGTCAGCTTCCCAAACCGAAGGTCGAGCGGGTTGTCGGGCTGTCGCCTGCAATCGCCATAGAGCAGAAGGCCGCGAGCAGAAACCCGCGGTCTACAGTGGGCACGGTAACCGAAGTGTATGACTACCTGCGGGCGTTGTTTGCGCTTGTGGGAGAGGTCCATTGCCCTGACTGCGGCGTGAGGGCCGGGGCGCTGGCGGTTCAGGAAATCGTCGACCGAATCGTGGGAATGCCTTCGGGAAGAAGGATATATCTGCTGAGCCCGCAACGACCGGGCAGGGGGGAAGATTATAACGGGCTGATTTCCAGGGCCGCTCGGGACGGGTACCTGCGTGGCCGGCTGGATGGAGACGTGTTCGACCTGAATTCCACCGCAGAGATCGACTATCGGCAGTCGCACAGGCTGGAGATTCTGGTGGACCGCGTCACGTTGAGACCCGGCGTACGGAAGCGCATTGCGGATTCCATCGAGAAGGCGCTGGCGTTGTCGGGCGGCATCGTCATCGTGGCCTCTCCCGACGATGACCTGGAAACCAGATTCAGCCAGTTCCTGTCCTGCCCGTCGTGCGGGAGGAGTTTCGAAGAGGTCACCCCTCAGCACCTTTCGTTCAACAGCCCCGAGGGATGGTGCGCCTCGTGCGAGGGCCTGGGAATCCAGAGGGGGATGGGCAGGAACACGCTGATTCCGGATCCCCGAAGGTCCTTGTCCCAGGGGGCGGTACCGGTTCTCGGCGAAATGAACGAAGGCCCCTTGGCAGCGCTGATTCGTTCCGTGGGCGAGGTGGCGGAATTCGACCTGGAGACGCCGGTCGCTCAGATGTCGCAGGCTGCACAGGACGCGCTGCTCTACGGTACCGGGGATCGATGGATTCGGTTCGCAAACGGCATACGATGCCAATACAAGGGTCTGTTCAATTCGCTAGAGGAGCTGGCGAGGCTTTCCCCGCGCTTTCGTGAAACGATGGGCGATCTTGTGGAAGACGTGCCGTGCCGTGCTTGCAAAGGCACGCGTCTCAAGCCCGAAAGCGCCTCTGTCCGTCTGCGCGGGTTGACGCTTTGCGAGCTGGTTGACCTGCCCATCGGCGCCGCGCGGCGATGGCTTACGGATCTTCCACTGACCGGGCGCGAGCTGGATGCCGTCGGCGAGGTCCTCCAGGAAATCCGCGTACGGATGCGGTTCCTGCACGAAGTCGGCCTGGGCTACCTGTCACTTTCACGCCGGGCGCCCACGTTATCGGGCGGCGAGGCGCAGCGAATCCGTCTCGCCAGCCAGATTGGTTCCGGTCTGACCGGCGTACTGTACGTGCTGGATGAGCCGACCATCGGACTTCACCAGCGGGACAATCGACGGTTGCTCGCCGCCCTCCGTCAGTTGCGGGATCTCGGCAATACCCTCCTGGTCGTCGAGCACGATCGCGAGACGTTGAAAACTGCGGATCATATTGTGGATTTTGGTCCCGGGGCCGGGTCTCACGGGGGAATGCTGGTGGCGGAGGGGCACCCGAAACGCCTGAGCGCCGAGAACGGATCACTGACGGCGGAATACCTGGCGGGCGGACTGGCCATCGAACAGCCGCCACGGAGGATTGCCCTTAAAGGTTGTCTCGAAGTCGTGGGCGCACGTCAGAACAATCTGAAGTGTCTGAACGTGAAGTTCCCGCTCGGAATGTTGATCGGCGTCACGGGCGTGTCGGGATCGGGAAAATCCTCGCTTGTGAACGACGTCCTTTACGGGGCGCTTTCCGCCGTACTCAACCCTGTCCGAGGATCCGCGGCGGATCACGACGAGGTCCGGGGAATGGACTGCATCGACAAGGTCATCAACATCGACCAGTCCCCGATCGGTTTTTCCCCACGCAGCAATCCGGCGACCTATGTGAAGGTGTTCGACAAGATTCGGACGCTCTATGCGCAGTTGCCTGACGCGAGGATACGCGGGTTTTCGCCGGGGCACTTCAGCTTCAATCACCGGAAAGGCCGCTGCGAGGCCTGTAAGGGGCTGGGATCACGGTGTATCGAAATGCACTTTCTGCCCGATGTCTGGGTGACCTGCGAGGACTGCAACGGTAAGCGGTACAACCGGGACGTGGTGAACGTCCTGTACAAGGGCCGGTCTGTTGCCGATGTGCTGGATATGACGGTCGACCACGCGCTGCGGCAGTTCGAAAACGTGCCGGGAATCCGTCGAACGCTCAAGACCCTGGTCGACGTGGGATTGGGGTATATCAAGATGGGACAGGCGTCGACCACGCTGTCGGGCGGGGAAGCGCAACGGGTAAAACTCGCGAGGGAACTCGCCCGGCCTGACACGGGCAAGACCGTATATCTGCTGGACGAACCCACGACCGGATTGCACGTCGCCGATGTGGCCAGGCTGCTCGATGTATTGAATCGACTCGTAGATGCGGGCAATACGGTCATCGTGATCGAGCACAATCTGGATGTCATCAGGACGGCGGACTGGATCATCGACCTTGGACCGGACGGCGGCGAAGCCGGCGGATACCTGGTGGCGGAAGGTACGCCTGAAGACGTGGCGAAGGTCGACGCATCGCATACGGGCCGGTTCCTGAGAGAGGTGCTCGACTGCGGCTAACAAAGCTTGAGGGAAGCGCCCGATGTTCCCGCCTGATGCGCATTGCCGATCCAGGCCCCGGGCAGGGTGCATCCGTACCCGGTGTAAGATAGCGCTATTAACGGTGTTTCACGATCATCATTCGGGGGAATACGATGGTAGTCGCAACCCGGAATTCGTCGCCGAAGTCCAGGGACGCCGCCGATTTCGTTGGCGACGGGCGCGGCGATCAGGAGGAAATATACGCCGCGATTCGGGCGCTTCCGCCGTCGGGCGGCACGGTCGTCCTTACGGAAGGCGTTTACGACATCCGCAAGGTGGAGGGGACGCTTGGCGGCTTGATTATCGACCGGAGCAACGTGACGCTGGCGGGGCAGGGCGCCGCGACGCGGCTGATTCTGGCGCCCGGACAGAATACGAACGTGATCCGCATTATCGGGAACGGGGTGGGAAATATCACAATACGAGATCTCTGGGTGGACCAGAATCGGGATCGGAATCCGTACGACGGCGCCGAGTTCGGGAATATCTCCCACGGGCGGTTCGAATTCAACGGCATCAAGGCTTTCTGCGCGGAACCCGGCGGGTCCTGCCCGAAGCCGACACACAATATTACAATACGGAATTGTACGGTGTTGAATGCGCAGCGACTCGGCATTATGCTTCAGGGGCCCAACATGAGGGTCGTTGAAAACCGCCTGGGAAATGCGAATTCGGACGCGGTGGAGTTGCTGGGCGGTCCGGGGTTTGTGATGGGTAATTTCGTTGAGATTACGGGTCGGACGCATGTCGCCGTGGGATCCGACGCCGGTGACTCGGTCATAATGGCGAACAACCACGTACACGTGCGGGAGGGCGGAGATCTGGACATCGCCTTTCGATCCTGGGCGGGGTCCGAGCGCCACGTGATTTCGGACAATATAGTTACGGTTGATAAGGGCGGCAGTCTGGGTCTCGCGATGGACGTGCGCGGTTTGAATACGTCCGTGTCAGGAAACGTGATCAGCGGACCGCACCCGGGGGAACGTCTACCGCTCTGGCTTACAGGCGCTGGCATGGCGGTTACCGGAAATCACTTTCTGAATGTCGACGTTATTGTCAACGACCAGACGGGTACGGACCGGCCGATTCTGGTTCACGGTAACGTAATGGAAGACTCGGCGGTCGTTCATGATGCCGGCAACCTGGTTCGGCCGGCGGAAGACAAGAATCGATGAATCTGGAGATTTCAAAGCGTGTCTTTTTCAGTTTCGCGTGGCAGTGCCCGTATCGCGAAGTGCCGCCGACGATTGACGGAGACCTGAAGGATTGGAACGGTTCGTTCAAAATGCCGGACCTCATGGCTTTGGACGGACGGGAGGCATTTTCCGACGTCTACGCTGCCTGGAACGAGCGGGGTCTCTACTTCGCGGTACACGTCAGGAAGGCGGCTGGCGCGAACGTGGACCGCCGACGTCCGCTGCAGGGAGATGGCATGCAGATCTGGGTGGATACGCGGAACGTCCGGAACGTGCACCGTGCGAGCCGGTACTGCCACCATTTCTATTTCCTGCCCGGCACCGGACGGTTGAAGTCAAGGGGTGGACAGAAACGTATACGCCGGGCTCGCGCGCATTCAAGACAGTGCGAATCCTCGGAGTTGCAGGTCGCCAGCGATACATCCGGAACCGGATATCGGCTGGAAGCCCACCTGCCGGCGAAGGCGCTGACCGGGTTCGATCCGGAAGAAAACCGCCTGTTGGGATTCACCTATCTGCTCCAGGATCGGAGACAGGGACGGCAGTTCTGGAGCGCCGACGAGCCGCTTCCTGTTTCGTACGACCCGAGCCTTTGGGGCACAATTGAACTTGTGAAGTGAGGCATGGGAAAGTGTTACTGCTCTCTTTGGCGGATGCGGAGCCGCCGGTGGCCTTCAGCAACGTGTCGACGTCGTGGCGTCGTCATTCGCAGGAAGGGCGACGAATGTAGGTTC
Source organism: Gemmatimonadota bacterium (assembly GCA_028877215.1). GTDB lineage: Bacteria > Latescibacterota > UBA2968 > UBA2968 > JAAXHE01. The sequence goes on from JAPPFJ010000025.1 coordinate 34,930, forward strand.
GTGACGTTTGGTTGTTTGAATCCCGATGTCTGGTGTACTGATCGAATCGGACGGAATGCGCCATTGCGGTTCGAGGTTGTCTTGCGAGCGGGAATCTGAGAAAGTCATTCAATGAAACCATTGCAGGAGATACACAACGACGGTGTGGCGTCTCGTATAAATGCTATCCTGGAGGACGGCGAGACACCGCAGTTCCAGGTGTGCTCGGACCTGGACGCCCGGGGGGACTACGGTTGCCAGTGGGTGGTGGTGACCCGGAAACGGATCCTCGTACTGCCTGACACAGGAACGCGGGACCCGACGCATATCCCACTCGCGGATGTCTCGTCCGTCAGTACGGAACCCCTCGTCGGCGGTGCGCAGCTGGAAATCGGACGCAAAGCGCAGCCAACCGTGCACGTGCTTCATTCCCAGACGCTGGCCGGTGAATTTTCGGAGTTGGCCTGCGGGATCGAACGGCTTCGGACTTCACAGGTGCTATGGGAGGACATGGTCCGGGAGCGGACGCGATGCGAGTCCTGCGGCCGGCTTCTGCCCGAGAAGAACGGGGTCTGTCCGGTATGCCTGAGAAAGATGGATGTGCTGGCACGAATCGCGAGGTACCTGAGGCCCTACAGGGTACGGGCGGTCCTGCTCGCGATCGCAACCATCCTCACAACCGCCGCCGAGCTGATTCCGCCTCAGATAACCCGGCTGATCGTAGATGACGTTCTGGCGCCCCGCGAAGCGTCCGCCGTTGACGAAAGGCTCGAACTTCTGGTTCAGCTGGTGCTTGCGCTGGTTGGCGTTCGGTTGATTACGTGGTCTGCGGAATGGCTGCATGGGTGGACGGCGACCTGGCTGAGCGCGAGAGTGACGGCGGATATCCGAAGCCAGCTTTACCGGCGCCTGGAACTGCTGTCGCTTCAGTTCTACGACAAGCGTCAGGTAGGCGCGCTCATGTCACGCGTGACGAGGGACACGGAACGATTACAGCATTTTCTGGTCGACGGATTGCCGTATCTCATCATCAACAGCCTGATGTTTCTCGGCATCCTGGCGGCGTTGCTGGTGATGAACTGGCGTCTGACCCTCTTCGTTCTGATCCCCGTTCCGCTTGTCGTGGCAGGAACAGCCGTCTGCTGGAAGCGGATGCGCCGGTTTTACGTCAAGTGGTACAGATGCTGGTCTCAATTGACCGCTCGCGTGAACGAGGCCCTCTCGGGCATCCGGGTCGTGAAGGCGTTTACGCAGGAAAAACGCGAGATCAGCGTATTCGAGTGGCGCAATCGTGAACTCACCTCGAGGGCCGTACAGGCGGAAACCAGCTGGGCGGTTTTCTGGAACATAACGAACTTCCTGACGGGTCTGGGCGTGTTGATCGTCTGGCTTCTCGGGGGGCAGAGGGTGCTGGACGGGGAGTTGACGCTGGGCACGCTGATGGCGTTCTACAATTACATGTGGCTCCTTTACGGCCCCCTGCAATGGTTCGGCATGGTGAGCAACTGGATGTCACGCGCACTTACCGGAGCCGAGCGCGTCTTCGAGGTCATCGATACGCCCCCCGAAGCGTACGACGACCCGGGGGCAACCTCACTGCCTGCAATTGAAGGCCGTGTAAAGTTCAGAGGCGTGACCTTCGGGTACGACAAATCCAAACCCGTGTTGCGGGACATCGAACTGGATGTTGAGCCAGGCGAAATGATCGGACTCGTGGGTAGATCCGGTGTGGGCAAAACCACACTGGTAAACCTGGTCTGCAGGTTCTACGACGTGGATGCGGGAGGCATCGAAATCGACGGTATCGACATCCGGAGAATCCGGCTGGAGGATTTGCGGGCCCAGATCGGCATCGTTCTTCAGGAGCCTGTCTTATTCAGCGGTACCATTGCGGAAAATATCGGTTACGGCAAACCGGGAGCGAGTCTTGATGAAATCATGGACGCGGCCAAGGCCGCGAATGCGCACGGCTTTATCGTGTCCACGCCCGACGGATACGATGCGGACGTGGGAGAGAGTGGAGGAAAACTGTCGGGAGGCGAAAAACAGCGCGTGTCCCTTGCCCGCGCAATCCTTCACGATCCGCGGATTCTGATTCTGGACGAGGCGACATCCAGCGTCGACGTCCAGACTGAGGTCCAGATTCAGGAGGCGGTGGCGCGCCTCGTTCGCGGTCGTACGACGTTCGCGATTGCGCACAGGTTGTCCACGCTTCGTAACGCGGACCGGCTGGTTGTTCTGGATGGCGGACGGATTGTAGAGGCCGGCACCCACGGTGAATTGTTCTCGAAGGAGGGTGTCTTCCACGATCTGGTGCGCTTGCAGCAGGAAGTTTCCGAGATAATCGCCGTCAGGGCGTAGTCTAGTGTCCTGTCCCAGAAATTCCTCACCGTTCGACCGACGATTCATCCCGTCTCGCTACGTTCCCCTCGCTCGCCGACCTTACGCAGGTCGTCTGCGCTCGGGCGCCTTGCGAGCCGGGCGACTCGACGGTCGAATTTAGGCAACTTATTTCCGGGACAGAACACGAGGTCGAAAGGCAGGGGCCTGGCGTTCCCGTCGGCCTGGCTGAATTGGATTACCCCATGAATGCGTACAAAGAGACCTTGCCGGAATCCGTATCGGAAACGCTTGGAACCGTAGGCCTGGACGATGAGCCGGCGCTCATGCACCTCGCTACGGATCTGCTGCCGAACCGGCAATTCGGCCGGCAGTGGGTCGTTGTCACGGAGAAGCGGTTAATCGTCGTTCCCCACGATGCCGAAAGCGATATCGTGGTGGTGCGAATGGATGAGTTGGCGGGCGTACGGACGGAAGAGGTGGTGGGCGGGGGGTGCATGGCCCTGGACCGGAGAACGGCAGGCCCGATACTAGTAGCGTATACACAGTCGCTGATACCCAGGTTTGCCGAGGTGGCGGAGGGCATCCGGCGGTTATCGAAGGGCAAGGCTCTGTCCCTGCCGGAAGAAGTGGAGCGGGAGCGCTGTGACGCGTGCAATCGGCTGTTGCCTGAAAAGAACGGGATCTGTGCGGCCTGCATCAGGAAGTGGCAAACGTTGCGGCGCCTTCTGCGATATCTGACGGCGCAGCCGTGGCGGCTGGCATCTGTGGTGATACTGACCCTTGTTTCGACCGTGCTGGAACTGTTGCCGCCCAGGATTACGCAGCATATCATCGACGACGTACTTACCCCGCGCTCCAATTTCGACCTGCTGGTCTGGCTCGTGTTCGGGCTGCTGGGGGTGCGAATCCTGTTCTGCGTGGCTTCGGTTGTTACGGAATGGCTATCCCAACGCCTGGGACACAGGGGTGTGCAGGATATCCGATCCGACCTCTACCGGAAGCTGCAATTTTTGCCGCTGCGGTTTTACGACCGTCGAACCACGGGCAGCCTCATCTCGAGGATGTCGAACGACTCCGACAGGCTGGAGGGTTTTCTGGCGTCTGACATGCCTCTGGTCGTATCGAAGATGATGCTTTTCGTAGGGATTCTGGCCCTGTTGCTGGCGACAAACTGGAAACTTGCGCTGCTCGTACTGTTGCCCATACCCCCGATCGTGCTGGGCGGTAGTCGCATCTGGAAGCGTGTGATGCGCCACTGGATCCGGTGGGGCGGGAGGTGGTCGCGGCTTTCGTCACACCTGAGTGAATCGATTGGGGGCATCCGGGTGGTGAAGGCGTTTGCGCAGGAATCCCGTGAAAGCGAGCGATTCGATAAACGTAACGAGGACCTGCGCGCGGTGACTGTTGCCGGCGAGCGAAACTGGTTCGTGTTCTTTACGGTGACGAATTTTCTGATGAGCTGGGGCGTCTTCCTGGTCTGGTATTTTGGTGGCCGTCAGATTCTGGGCGGGGAGATGACGCTGGGCGCCCTGGTTGCCTTCATCAGCTATCTGTGGATGTTGTACCAGCCACTGCGGTGGTTTGGCGAACTCTACAATATCCTGCTGAGGGCCTTCGCCGGTGCCGAACGTATATTCGAGGTCCTGGATTCAAGGCAGGAAACCGGCAACGCGGAAGATGGGGTTCGCCTGCCGCGGATAAACGGGCGGGTTGAATTCAGGAACGTGTTCTTCGGATACGATCGTGGAAAGCCGGTCCTGAAGGGCATCAACCTCGAGGTGAAGCCGGGCGAGATGATTGGCCTCGTGGGCAAATCCGGCGCCGGCAAATCCACGCTGATCAATCTGATTTGCCGCTTCTACGATCCTGACGGCGGACGAATTGAAGTCGACGGCCTGGAAATGCGGGAAGTTTGCCTGGAAGACCTTAGATCACGGATCGGCATGGTTCAGCAGGAGCCATTCCTCTTTGACGGGACCATTGCCGAGAATATCGCCTACGGGAAGCCGACTGCGACGTTCAGTGAAGTCATCCGGGCGGCCACGGCGGCGGAAGCGCACGAATTCATCGTACAAAAGCCGGATGGATACGATATGAAGGTGGGAGAGAAAGGCGGTAGACTGTCGGGCGGTGAAAAGCAGCGAATATCCATCGCGCGCGCGATTCTGCACGATCCGCGAATTCTGATTCTGGATGAGGCGACGTCTTCGCTGGATACTCGGACGGAGTGGAAGATCCAGAAGGCGATCTCACGTCTTGTAAAGGGCCGTACGACCTTTGCGATCGCGCACAGGCTCTCCACGCTGCGCAGCGCCGACCGGCTGGTCGTGTTGGACGACGGTAAGGTGGCGGAAGTCGGTACTCACCACGAACTGATGTCGCGTCAAGGCATTTTCCATCGCCTCGTGAAAAGCCAGCAGGAAACGTCTGCGGTAATGGCTGTCGGCGGCGGCAAGGTCGAAACCTGAAGGGCTTGAGGATCGCACTAAAACATGGATTCGAGTTATAAAGACGGATGGAAACCCACGCCGATAGACGTGACCCATCCACAGGACGTGGATACCGCGAGCATCAGGCTCTTCCATGAACCAGCCTGGCATCTGCGGATGACCATCGAAGGCGATTGTTCGTATCTGAGGGTGAAGATCGTCCGTGCGGCCCCGTTGTCGGAGCCGGACCGGTACATCTGTTTCCTCGACGCGAACGACGAGTTGATCTGTATGGTAGACGACTTCCACGAACTGCCGGCGGCGTATCAGGACATCATCCGGGAGGAACTCGCGCGGCGGTATCTGACCTCACGGATTGAACGAGTCCACTCGATTCGCAGCGAATACGGGGTCTCATACTGGGACGTTGCCACGGATCGGGGCCGGCGCGAATTCGTCGTAAAGAACGTGGGAGAAGACGCCCGTTGGTTGGACGAAAAGCGTGTGTTGATTCTGGACGTAGACGGCAACCGGTTCGAGGTGGCGGATCTCGGCGCGTTGGACAAGAGGAGCCGGGGGCTGGTTGAGATGGTCCTTTAGCGAAACCGGAACGCCGTTACCCTTTCGAGGCGGTGACGTGTTTCCATTTTGCGTCGGATGAGCCACACCGCTCTCGGGTACTGGAAGACTGCCTTGTCATCGGCGTCTTTTCGCCTCCTGGGCCGGAATACGCGCCGGAAGCGAAACGGGGCGAACACCTTCGGCTATGTTTCCCACATTCGTTTGTACTTGTCTTCTCCTTCCAGCGAGATGGACTGATCGTAAACCTGCTGTAGCAGGCCCAGCGCTTCAAGGGCCTGTTCGGCGCCGCATTCCGGTTGCCTGTCTTTGCGAATCGAGTCGATGAATTCGGTGTTCTGCACAAGGACGTCGTCGTCCAGGGTGTCGTCGCTCCGGAAGAGGGTTTCGCCGTTTAGCGTGACCCGGTTACCCGAGACGATGAGGGTGCCCGCGTCGCACAGGTAGATATTGTTGTTGACCCCTGATCTGGCGCTGTAGGAAAGACTGAGTGCTGCAATGGTCTCCGTGGCATATCGGAGCAGCATACTGACGTCGAGTGACGTACCGGTTCCGGCGTCGAGCGGGCTGAGTTCGCCGCGAATCCGGCGAACGGGTCTGTCGATGGTCCAGAGTGAGTAGTCGAGTACATGGCAACCGTGGTGGAACAGAACATCGTCCGTCCAGCTCCGCCTGTAGCCCGTCCAACCGACGTTGTCGCGGCGCAATTGAAATTCGTGTGTATGGTGCTGATGCACGTGGCCTGCCTCGCCGTTTGCGATAAAATCCTTTACAAACCGACCCGTGCGGTTGAAGCGGCGGGTATGGGCAACCAGCAGTTTGTTACCGGACTTCTTCGCCAGGCCGGCAATCTCGGCGGCGCCCTTGTGTGTAAGCGCAAGGGGGATTTCAACCAGTACGTTTTTGCCGGCCTCCAGCGCCAGCCGGGTCTGTTCGTAATGCGCCTCGCTAGGCGAGGAGACAATGACCGCGTCGATATCGGGGTCGGTCAGGACGTCTTCGTAGCGCGTCGTAGCGTTCTCGAAGCCCCACGCTTCCCTGAATGATTCGGCGGGTTCGGCTCTTCGTCCGACGACGGTACGAAGACGGACCCCGGGAATACGCAGGAATGCCCTCGTGTGGAAGAGCGCAATGCCGCCGTATCCCACGATGGCGCAGTTGATGGTGTCCATGGATACTCCCTTTAAATCCAGCGTATTTGGCGATCCGCGGCGGGCGGTCGGTCCTGCGAATCGGGTATGCAGTTTGACTTGGGTACAGACTACCCTTCCGACTTCCGGGCATCTCTCAAGCTATGGTGCAGGGATTGAAGCGCCGGGAAAATTCCGCGGTACACGTTCTGAAATCCGGTCTCGTAGGTCGCGACCTGTTCGGCGTCCGGCTCTACCGTCCAGCTATCGTACGTCAGTTCGGGCAGAGCGGAGTCGATGTCCGCGTAAACGCCCGCGCCGAGGCCGCCCAGTACCGCGGCGCCCAGGGCGACGGATTCCTCCACGTCTGCAATCGAGATCCTCTGATTGAACACCGAACTCTTGATCTGCAGGAGAAGCCGGTTTCGTGTGTTGCCGCCAATCGCCACGATTCGGTTCGGCCTGTCGATTTCGGGGTGTGACACGATGGCTTCGAGGCAGAGCCGGCTTTCGTAGGCCAACCCCTCGAGTACGGCGCGAAACATGGCCCCCCGCTTTACGTCCGACGTGAGACCGATGAACGCGGCCCTCGATTCGGGGTCGTTGTTTGGAGGATTGCCGAGGCGCAGGTGAGGCTGGAAGTGGACGCCCAGGCTTCCCGGAGGGGCCATTTCCGCTTCGGAGACAAGGGTGCCGTATTCGACGTTGCTGCCGAGAAGATTGCGGATCCACTCAACGCAGGCCCCGGAGGTGTAGATGCTTCCGAGGATATAGTACCGATCCCGGGCGACGTGGGCTCCGGTGGTATACCCCTGCCGTGCAAACTGATCGCTGAGCCACGCGCGATCGCCCGTTATACAGAGCGCTTCCGCTGTGCCGAGCGAATTCAGCAGCGTATCCTGCTCGGTGGCGCCAACGGCAAGCGCCCCGCAAATATGGTCGTGCCCGCCGGTTGCCACCTGAACGCGGGATGGAAGGCCGGTCGCACGCGCAACGTCGGGCAGGAGACGGCCAAGCAACGTGCCGGAGGGTACCGCCTGCGGAAAGAGACCGCGTGATACCCCCGCTTCATCCAGCATGCCTGAATGCCAATCCCGCCGGTGAAGGTCGTAGACGAGGGTCCGCGAAGCGAGGGAATAGTCCGTTGCCTTATGCCCGCACAGGCGGAACGCGATATAGTCTGCGACGTTCAGCCACGAGACCGTTCTCGCGTAAGCCTGCGGGCTGTTTTCTTTTAGCCAGAGGACCTTGCAGAGACCGAAGATTGGCTCCAGCGACAGCCCCGTTATGGCGTAGATCCGCTCTTCGCCGAGGGTCTTGCGCAGCCACGCGGCCTGGCTTGACGTCCTCCCGTCGAACCAGGCGATGATGTCGGCGGTGGGGCGGTCCGCGGCGTCAAGGGGTACGCCCGACTCGGCCATACTTGAAACGGCGATACTGGCGATCGGGTCGGCTGTCTCAAGTTGCGATACCGCGTCCCGTATCACGTTCAGCGTGCACGTCCACAGTTCACCGGGTGTGTGATAGGCCCAGCCGGGTCGGGGGTAATGGGTTGGCGTCGGCACGCTTGCCGAAGCCTGAACGCGGCCGGCGGTATCGAAGACAAGCGCCTTGATATTCGTGGTGCCTATGTCGATTCCGGCCAATAGAGGAGATGGGGACATCGTACTCAATATCCCAACTGGAGTGGCGCCAGGCGGCCTGGCCCGCGAAAATCGGGACGCCGCCGAACGACATTCGCGCCATGGAAAACACGTTGACAGGCGGCCCAATGGTACCTAACTAATAGACGAAAGTCAAGTCGAAACCGATATATCAGAAAACCTGCAGTTCAATTGAAAAATTCCGTTCCCCTGGCCTGCTGTAACCTCACGAGTCCAGGGACAATCCTTACCCGTGTCAAGCTTGACAGAGAATAGAGATGCCCGAGCTGCCAAGGATGTATCCGGTCTGGGTGGATGCGAAGAATACCCGCGTCTACGGAATGGACGTTGACGAGTGCGGCGCGCTGTGGTTTACGGGCAGTCTGTCTGTACTCCACCGGTACAATCCTGAGTCAGGACAAATCCACACGTTTTCGATCCCCGACAAGCACGGTGGAAGCCAATGTCTCTGCGCTGGCGGGAAGGTCTATGTGCTGCCGCAGACCAATCCCATGATTACGGTTTACGACACGGTGATGGAACGTGTTTACAAGATCGATAAGCCGTTTTTGGAGGCGAACCTGTGGTATGGTCACGCGGATAAGGCGCGAAACGTACTCTATTTGCCTGAGCGGTCGAGGCCGTGTCTGGTGGTCTGGGACGTTGAGACCGAAGAGGGGGAGGTCCTTGAGTATCCGGCGCCAGGCGTGCTGCCGGACATACGGGAGGTAGATTGGCCCGAGCGGCTGGAGACATTCGCGGTTCCGCGAAACGACGGCGTGCAGCGCCGCGTGTACTACGATCCCGACAGCCGTGGATTCCTTGCGGAAGATTCCCGTCGCGTCCCGCCGTCGCGACCGGGAGCGCGTGCTGAGCCGTTTGTCGTGAGTTACAGCGACGGTCGGCTCAGCCGGCTGGACCGTCGGACGGGTGAGAGGTATGAACGGGATGTACCGGGTTGGAAGGAGGACTTCGGTTTCATCGGCGGCGGTGTCTTCTACAGGGGATGGCAATTGAACAACCTGAGTACGTACGATTCGGGATTCCGGTACGACGAGAAGACCGGCGACTATATTCAGCAGAAAGAGGATCCGCACATCGGGGTGGACGGATTGCCCTATCACTTCATGGACCGCTTCATCGCCTATCACCCTGAGAGTGATACGTTCGATCTGCTGATTCCCGACGTGCCTCGTTCACGATACCCGCAGTTGTGTTATAACAAGGTGGCGGACGGGCATCTCTACATTACGGCAAACGATATCTGGTCGGAAGAGAAGCAGCGTCCGCTGGGAGCTGTCGAAAACCCTGTGGGTCAGTTGATGGTCCTGCAGACCCGCCGCACTGACGGTGGATAAACGGAAGACGCTGGTGACGCCTTCAGGACCCTTGCCATGAGGCTTTCGGTGGACGCAGTCACCCCATCCCGAGAGGGATGATCGCGTCAGACGAGAGGAGGTTCAGATGGAAAGAGTAGGGTTTATCGGTCTGGGAATCATGGGCAAACCGATGGCGATCAATCTTGTAAAGGCCGGGTACGATCTGACGTTCTACGCGCGCCGTCCTGAGGTCGTTGAGGAGATGGAGGGGTTGGGCGCCAGGGCGGTCGCATCCCCCGCCGCGGTAGCGGAGCACACCGATATCATCATAACAATCGTAACGGCTGATCCGGAGGTGCGGGAGGTTATTCTCGGCGACAATGGCGTGCTGCAAGGCGCGTCCGAGGGAAAACTGATCGTGGATATGAGTACGATCTCGCCGCTCACGATCCGGGAGATCGCAGAGAAGGCTGAAGCGAAGGGTGTGGCGGTGATGGATGCGCCCGTGAGCGGGGGCGACACGGGGGCGATCAACGGAACGTTGACGATCATCGCCGGCGGAGAGGCGGACGATTTCGAGCGTTGCAACGGGTTGTTTCGGGCAATGGGTAAAGAGGAAAACATCTTCCACGTCGGGCCCGTGGGCGTTGGGCAGACCGTAAAGATCGTCAATCAGCTGATCGGCGGCATCAACATGGCCGCAATCGCGGAGGGCTTGATCCTGGGCATCCGGGCAGGCGCCGACCCCGAAGTCATGCGCCAGGTCATCAGTGTGAGTTCGGCCAATTCGACGTTGTTTCAGATCCGCGCATCGGACTTCCTGCTGGCGGGCTCGTTTGCACCTGGATTTATGCTGGACCTGATGAAGAAGGATATGGCGATCGGCGTGGACCTGGGTAAGGCATTGAACGTGCCGATGCCGATCGGTGCGGCGACATACCAGATGTACTCGGCGGCGAGCGGTCTGGGAGCGGGTGAAATGGATTTCTCGGCGGTATGCAAGGCGGCGGAACATCTGAGCGGGACGACAATATCTCAAGACTCCTGAACCCGGTCACGCGGTGCCGTATTTCGCCCGGAACCGTTCCCGCAACGCGGCCTTCCGCACCTTTCCGGTCGCGGTGGTTACCGGGAGCTCCGGGATAATTTCCACCCATTTCGGTTTCTTGAATCCCGCCAGACGGGCGCGCACGTAATCGGCGACCTCGCAGGGGGTGAGGTCCGCGCCGTCGCTCGCCACGACCGCGGCCAGCACGGACTCACCCCATTCTCTGTCCGGGATGCCCACCACGGCTGCATCGCGTATCTTCGGATTCTCCTTCAACAGACGTTCGATTTCCAGCGGATAGATGTTTTCTCCGCCGCTGATAATCACATCCTTTGCGCGGCCGGACAGATAGAGATAGCCGTCGTCGTCCAATCTGCCCAGGTCCCCTGTATGCAGCCAGCCTTTCTTCAGCGCCTCGCCGGTCTTCTCGGGCATATTCCAGTATTCGTACATCGCGGACGCGGTTTTCGCGACAACCTCGCCCACCTCGCCCGGTGCAACCGGATTCCCGGACGAATTGACAACGTCGAGTTCAACCGAGGCCATGGGCCGGCCCACCGAGCCGAGTTTGCCGAGGTCGCCTGACGCCAGACGACACACGGTCAGGATACAGCCGGCCTCGGTGAGCCCGTAGGTGACATAGACGTCGGACTCGAACGTCGCCAGGATGTCCTCGAGCAGGGCCGCGGGGAATGTATCCGACGAACCCAGGCAGCGCTGTACCGAAGAGACATCGTGATTTCTGAGCCGCTGACGTGCAAGTATCCAGCGCCATACCGTCGGCACGCAGAAAATGTTGGTTGCCCTGTGCTGCGCAACTGCGGACAGGATGTCGCCGGGGTCAGCGCCGTCCAGAATGACGAGCGCGGCGCCGGTCAGGAAATGTGGAAGCACCAGGCAGTCCGGTCCGCCGGTATGGAAGAGGGGGTAGACGACCAGGCCCACGTCGGCGCTGTGTCCTCCGGTCGACAGGGCAAGGGAAAGTGCTTGAAGATAGTGGCTCTTGTGCGAGAAAACAGCGCCTTTGGGAAACCCGGTCGTGCCGCTCGTGTACAGGATGATGTGCGGGTCGTTCTCGTCGAGCTCAACTGCCGGCTCGTCCGATGTGGACCTGGCCGCCAGATCTTCAAGGCGATTGCCGCAATTGTTGCCGATGGTGAGCGTCCACTCAAGTCCGGTCAGTACTCCGATCCCGCCCACAACGTCTCCGAACCGGCTCTGGTAGATGAGGCCGCGGGCGCCGGACTGTTGCAACGTGTAGCGGATTTCCCTGCTGCGGTACCAGAAATTCACGGGAACCATAATGGCGCCCGCTTTGGCCAGTGCGAAGTAGACGGCAACGTAGACGTCCGAATTCCGGCTCAAGACGCCGATTCGGTCCCCTTTACGGACCCCCAGGCTTAGAAGGCCGTTGGCAATGCGATTGCTCTGCGCATTCAGTTCTCCGTACGTCAGCGAGCGGTTGCCGAAAATGAGGGCCGTTTTGCACTTCAGACCCGGGTCCCGTGCGTTTCGTTGAAGAATACTCCCCAATAACATCCTGTCCATCCGGGCCTCATCCAAAAAAAGCCAAAGGGGCGCGGAGGTCTTCGCCGCGCCCCTGAAGTTTCTGAACGGTCAGGCCAAACGGCCGGCTCATTTGGGCAATACGCCGGGTTGATCCGCGAATCGTCGCCAGGTGTCGGTCGTCCCGTCTTCGAAGCTGACGTTAAAGACGACGTTTTCGGTCGCCGCGGCGCTGACATCTTCGTAAACCTGGACCGTACCGTTGGCATATTCGAGGGTAACGCGGTTGCCACTCACAACCATTTCACCGGTTGCCGGCGTGTCAGTCGACTGATCCGACGTCTTGCGCGACGTGCCGTAACCGCCGCCAACGCTAAGGTACTCCAGACGGGTGATAGCTTGCGGTTCGATTGCTTCGGATTGAAAGCTGTACGTATACCCGGAAACCTGAATCTGGTCCGGGCCGAGAGAAATGGACACAGTGACATGGGCTATTGTCTTGCCCGTAGGATACCACTCGTAGTGTCCGCCCACGGCGGGTGGCTCCAGTACGTTTCCGTCCGGCAGTCGTCGGCTCTCCAGCTGCCACTTGCCTCGAAGACCGAACTGGTATTGCTTCTCGTCCGCACAACTCGCGATCATTGCCACGGTCGATCCGACGATCAGCGCCCGGGTCAGGGTATTTAACATCCGGTTTCCTCCTCGGCCAGGTCGAGAGAATCTGTCCCCGTTCCTTCGAAAAAACGTCGTGCAGCCTTTGGGCTGGGGATGAACGGCATGTCCGGCCACCGACCTTCCAACGTCAGGTATGTCAGACGGGATTCTCAACGCAGAATCGATGTACCATTTTTGTGAAGACATCGGAACCCTTGAGGAGCTGGTCCCGCGAGATCCATTCGTCCACGGTGTGCGCCTGCTGAATGTTGCCGGGCCCCATGACGACCAGTTCCATCGTTTTTCCAAACACCATGCCATCCGTTCCGTAGGAGACGGTCCTGGGTTTCCGCTTTCCGGCGATCTGAAGCGCTTCCCGGACGATCGGCGAATCGGTGCTCGTGCTCAGCGGATCGAGGACTTTCGGCACTTGAATCTGAACACCGTGTTTGTCCGCCAGTCGTACCATGCGATTAATGATCGGCTTCCAGTTCTGATCCGGCATCGGACGACAGTTTATGGTGGCACGGCTGACGGGCGCGGTAACATTCGCGGCGGTATCGCCGTCGGAAAATACGATATTGAGGGTTCCGTGCGGCGGATCGAACGCCTCATTCCGATATCGCGAATCGGTTTGCAACTTCCCGTCCAGTTTAACGACGTCGTTCAGGAACGGAATGAGTCTGTGATTGGCGTTCTCGCCTTTGCCGGTGCTGCTGTGCGCCGCTTTGCCCCTTGCGGTCGCATCGAATTTGAGCGAGCCCTTGTGCGCATATACAACGTCGAGAAGCGTGGGTTCGCCGACGATGCCATACCGGATGTCGGATGCCTTGAAGATCTTTGACTTCGATGCGACGGCCTTCGCGCCGCTACAGTCCGTTTCCTCGTCGGCGGTGACGATGACGTAGACAGGAGTTTTGAGTTCATTGACGGCGAAGGCGTTCGCGGCCGCGATCATACAGGCCACGGATCCTTTCATGTCCGCACTGCCTCGTCCGTAGAGCCGGTCTTTCCTGGCTGTGAGCTTGAATGGGTCCGAAGCCCATCCCTCGGCCGGAACCACGTCTGAATGGCCGAGCAGGGCAATGCCTCCGGTACCGTCTCCCTTTTTTCCTATCACATTTGTCTTTTGCGTGCCAGCCGGGTCCACGTAATTGAGGAGTTCCACCGACATGCCCGCCTTTCGAAGCCACCTGGCAATGGCGCGGGATACCGGTGTATTGCTGAATTGAGACGCTGAATTGTAAGATACCAGGTCGGCGGTGATTTCAACAACATCCATGTTCCGCTCCTCTACGTGACCCCGCCCGGCGATGCGGATGACAGAAAAATGGAGCTGAGAGTTCGTTTCCTGTACGAACCACTCATTCTGTGGTGGCGCGTAGTCATGCCTATCCTGCCAGTTCCCTGCGGACAATACCCACGCCCTTGACCATATTCCGGAGCTTCTGAAAGGCCAGCCACCGGGGCAACTGAAAGAATCCGCAGTCGGGTGTGACCGTAAGCTTCTCCGCCGGGACGTATTGAAGGGTCAGTCGCACCCGTTCAGCGACATCCTCGGGAGTTTCGACGTAAAAGGATTTGATGTCGACCAGGCCGGCGGCGACCTCCTTCACCTTTGCGATTTCCGCGCAAAGTTCCAGTTCCGCCAGTTCACGGTTCGCAAACTCCAGGGAGATCTGTTCGGCGTCGGCACGAAGGATGTCGTCCAGCATCCAGTCGTACCGGCGTTTTCCCCGCGGACGGCTGCCCAGGTTTCCAAAACAGATATGAAGGCCGATTTTGGCGTTAACGCCCTGAACGGTTTCATTGAAGAGGTCGATCCAACTCCGGTCGTCACCGGGTACTATGGAAAACGAAGGTTCGTCCAGTTGTATGAATTGCGCTCCAGCGTCAACCAGGCGTTTGAGTTCGCGGTTAACCACTCCCGCAAATTCGTACGCGAGCTCGATCCGGTCCTCGTAGATGCGGTCGTCTTTCAGCTGAATGTGAATCGTAAGCGTGAGGGGGCCGGGGCAGGTGGCCTTCAACGGGCGATCCGTGACGGATCGGGCGAATTGAAACTCCTCGACGATACCGAGGCCGTCGGGCACCTGGATTCGTTCCTCAGGCCACCAGCGGGGGACGCTGTCGTAGCCGTAGACGCCCGTGCGCCGAAGTGTCGGCCGTGACGCAAGCCCTTTGAAACGGCGGTAGAAACTCTGAACGAAATACCAGCGCCGCATCTCACCGTCCGAGATGAGATCCACCCCTGCTCGCGTCTGGTCCAGCATGGCGAGATGCACGGCGTCATCGAACGTCTCGCGCACGTCAGTGGGTCCGAACTCGCCCTTTTCGATCTGTTCCACGGCCGTCCACAACCAGCCCGGCAGCGCGTAGCTTCCGATCACACTCGTCGGTATTAATGGCAAATCCTGATTCATAGGGCGATTG
Source organism: Gemmatimonadota bacterium (assembly GCA_028877215.1). Classification (GTDB taxonomy): domain Bacteria; phylum Latescibacterota; class UBA2968; order UBA2968; genus JAAXHE01. The sequence goes on from JAPPFJ010000025.1 coordinate 49,993, forward strand.
TCTATCGGCGGAATCGCGTGGGAAACAGGCTGTGGATGGTCATGCGGGAACCGTATAAGAAGCGACGACCAGCCTGATTTGTCAAGCATAAACGAGGTGGACGAACCCCGACGGGCCTGGGAAACGGGCATTGACTTGCAATCCCGCATGGACTATCTTCCGCTTGCCCGTCGGATGTCGCCGTGCCGGTTCCGATGACCCCGATGGGGAATTGACAGCCGCTTATTTTCCGAAATGCCCGCCGTGAATCAATTCCGTTTTGTGATATAATGGATACGGTGTGTGGGGCCCTTGGCAGGACCTGAACCGGGGAGACCTGTCGGTAAGGAATCAAATCCATGGCGTTTTCTTCTGTTGGAACCGTACATCGTTCCACGGCGACGGGCACCCGGGGAATGGTTGCCAGCGCACATCCGCTGGCAAGCCTCGCCGGGGTCCGCATGCTTCTCGAACGGGGCAATGCTTTCGACGCGGCGGTCGCAGTCGCGGCGGCGCTGAACGTCGTCGAGCCATATATGTCGGGCATTGCCGGCGTGGGATATGCGCTCACTTATTCGGCTGCGGAAAACCGTGTGCGTGTGTTGGATTACTGCGGCCGCACCCCGCACGCCGCCACCTCAGAGGCTTTCGCGTCGCCGCGCCATCAGGATGGCGGTGTGATGTCGTGCCTGGTTCCCGGCGCCTGCGGAGGGTGGCTCGAGCTTCTTGACCGATACGGTACCATGGACCGGGCAACCGTGTTCGCGCCCGCCATTGAACTTGCGGAGAACGGTTTCGCCGCCACGGTGAAGAATTCCAGGTTTATACAAGATGCCCTGCCTCGAATGCGGCCGACGGGAGCCGGGGTGATTCTGGGCCGCGGCCGGGCGCCCCTGGCTGGCGACATCCTGATCCAGAGGGATCTCGCGCGGACGTTTCGCAGGGTCGTGGAAGGGGGCGCCGAGGTCTTCTATCGCGGAGATCTCGGATCGGATATTACCGGATATATCCAGGCAGAAGGTGGGCTCCTTTCCAAAAGAGACCTTGCGGATTTCGAGGTCCAGTGGTCTGACGCCATTTCCACGTCTTACCGCGGTTTCCGGGTATTCTGTCCGCCGTTGCCCAGTGCCGGCTTTCACATTCTGCAGGCTCTGAATATGCTCGAAAGCTACGATCTCAAGGACATGGGCCACCTCTCGGAAGAGGCGCTCCACCTTTTTATCGAGGTATTGAAACTGGGCAATGCAGATCGCGTGGCATTCGCCGCCGCACGCGAAGCGCCACTGGGCGGATTGCTTTCAAAAGCGTATGCGAACGAACGCAGGAGACGGGTCGGGGAACGGGCGGCGGTGAATCGCGGGGAATATTATGCCGCGGTCGGACTGCCGGGCGAGATCGCTCCGGGGCAGCCGGGGGACTGGCTGAACGAATGCACGACGCACTTCGACGCGGTGGACGCGGAGGGTAACGCCGTGGCGGTTACGCAGAGTCTGGGCTCAGGGTTCGGTTCAGGTGAGATTATCGGGAATACCGGAATGTTCCTGAACAATTTCATCAAATGGGCCGATACAGTCCCGGGCAGCCCGAATTGCATCGAGCCCCACAAGAAAATCGATATTTGTCTTTCACCGTGCCAGATTTTCGAGGATGGTCGTCTCCTGGCGGCTCTCGGTACTCCGGGCAGCTGGGGAATCCAGCAGACGACAACCCAGTTCACCACCAATTTCCTGGATTACGGGATGAACATTCAAGCGGCGATCGAAGCGCCGAGATTTCGCTTCCAACACGCCGGCACACGCGTCTATATGGAGTCTCGCGTACCGGAAGAGATCCGGTCAGGCCTTATTCGCCGCGGACATCAGATTGACGTTGTCGACGCATTCTCGCACGTAACGGGCGGGGCGCAGGGGATTGCCGTAGATCGGGAAAGCGGTGCCCTGATGGGAGGTGCGGATCCCAGGCGGGACGGCTACGCTATTGGATTCTGAGACGCCCCGACGTGCCCTGACGATCGTGGAACACCCGACGAGCGGGACATGCCAGGCTCTCTACGCGGTAAGCGGACGGAAGTGTTTGGCATGAGAGAATTTTCAACGGCGCACAGGAGGCGGGTACAGGCCGATCCGGACGAACCGGATCCGGCGGAAGTTCGCCGGAACAGGCGGCTCTTGATTCTGAACGGTGGTCTCGTCTTCATGTCGATGACCCTGGCCAGTTCGGATATGCTGCTTCCGGCCTTCGTACAATCGCTGACGGCCTCGAGCGTCGCGGTCGGACTGGTCGGCGCGCTGATGCGTATCGGTTGGGCGTGGCCTCAGATATTCATCTCCCGTATTGTCGAAGGCAGAAGACGAAAAATGCCCTTCCTGCTTCTGGCGGGCGGGATGCGTAGTGCCGTCTGGCTGGTGATCGCGGGACTGACGTACCTGATGGGAGGTCGTCAGTCCTTTTATTTTTTGTGCTGCTTTCTGGTTCTGTACGCGATTTCCACTTCCCTGATGGGCATTTGGAACGTTCCGTGGATGGACATCGTGGGAAAGGTCGTCCCGCCAAGGGAACGGTCGCGCCTGTTTGCGGTACGGCGGCTGTGCGGCGGCATTACGGCCATGGCGGCGGGCGGGGTGATTACCATCGTACTCAGCGACCGCAGCGGGATTGCATTTCCGTCGAACTACGCGGCGCTGTTCCTGCTGGCCGGACTGGGAAACGCGCTTTCGGTTTTCGTATTCAGCAGAATCCGGGAACCGGCGGGTCCGGTGCGGTATCTCCGGCAGCCGCTTTCCAACTACCTGAACACCGGGTTTCGCCTTTTGAAGAACGATCCCGATTACCGTCGATTGTGCGGGATGCAGGTCCTGTGGTCGTTTATGATGATGGGAGCGCCGTTTTATGTGCCTTACGCGATTTCCGACCTGGGGTTCGGGCTGGTCTATGTGGGGGTCTTTGTTTCAGTGATGCAGGTCAGTACCGTGTTGTCAAACGCGCTCTGGGCCCACATCGGGCATCGGAAAGGCAACCGTACGCTCCTGGTGTACGGGTCCTACCTGATGGCGTTGTCGGTCGCCATTCCGCTGTTGGCCAGGTACGTGCCGTCACTGTCCTTCGCGCCGCTTTCGAATTGGGGCATCGACTGGGCATTCGATCCGCACGTCGTCTTCTACGCGCTGACGTTTGTCCTTTCGGGATTTGCGAGCAGCGCGATGTTCAACGGCCGCATGGCATACGTACTCGAACTTGCGCCGGAAAACCGCCGACCCACGTATACCAGCTTTCTGAACATGTTTGCGCTGCCACAAGGGTTTCTGCCGGTGCTGGCCGGTCTGCTGGTGGCGTGGATCTCATATCGGCCCATGTTCTGGATCGCCCTCCTGTTCGTGCCGCCCACCGTTTACTTCGTACACCGGCTTGGCGAAGGGGGACGCCCACGTTCCGGTTGAGGAGTTTTGTACGTTGTGTGCATTCATCGGGCCAGGACTTCTGCAAGTTCCTCGGCAGGATAGGTAATGATCTCGGCGAGAGTGGGGTGATAGTGAGGAATCCGGAGGAGGTCGAAGACGGTTCCCCGGAAGTAGATTACCGCGGCGAGTTCATGGATGAGTTCCGAAGCGTCAGGGCCTGTGATATGTCCAGCGATGAGTTCGCCGCTTTCCGGATGGCACAGGATCTTTACGGCGCCGTGAGTTTCCCCCATAACCATGGATTTGCCGTGATCGCTGAACGGATATTCGGCCGAACGATACGCGATGCGTTGTTCCCGGCATTCCCGCTCGGTAGGGCCGACGGACGCGACCTGCGGATCGGTGAACACAACCGACGTACGCAACCGATAGTCGATCGTCTTCTCCGGCTTGCCACCGCCGGCGTTGTGGCCGGCGATCTCACCCTGAAGGACGGCAATGTGTACGATTTCGTACGGTCCCACGCAGTCACCGGCGGCGAAGATGTGTCCCGCGCTGGTCCGCATCCGTTCGTCAGCTGTGATTCTTCCTTCGCGGACTTCAACGCCGGCGCGTTCGAGAGCCAGACCTGCGAGGTCCGGCGTTCGGCCCAAAGCGTTGAAGACGACGTCGGCTGTAACCGTACGGGATTTATTGCCTTGCAGAAAGCGGACGGTGGCGTGACCCCCTCTTCGGCTGACGCGCTGGAGTCGGGTGTCCGTGTATACCTTCATCCCTTCTTCTCTCAGGCGGGTTTCCACGGGCAGGGCCATGTCCGCGTCGAAGCCGCTGAGAAGCTGGCGGTTCCTCTGTATCAGGGTGGTCCGCGCACCCATCCGGCATAGAAACTGGCCCAGTTCGGCGGCAACGGCGCCGCCGCCGAGTACGATCACGGACTCGGGGAGTTCCCGCAGTTCCAGAACGTCGTCGCTCGTGAGATAGCCCGTTTCCTCGAGGCCGGGTACGGGAATCCTGCTTACAGCGGAACCCACGGCAATGACGAAGCGCCGTCCTGAGACCTGTTCCGTGCCGACGCAAACCGAGTTCGGCGATTCGAAACGGGCCCGGCCTGGAATCAGCTTGAATCTCGGGCTGCGCAGCTGCCGGACTCTGTATTCCGCGAATTCGTCGACGAGTGCGCGTTTCCTGTCATTGACCGCGGCCAGGTCAGGGGATATATCCCCGGCATTCAGGCCGAACTCTCTGGCCCGTTTCATCAGCGAGAACAGATCCGAACTGCGCAGCAGCGTCTTGGATGGCATGCAGCCGCGCAGGATACAAAGTCCGCCCAGGGGCCCTTTGTCAACAATGGCGACCTGTGCTCCGTTGTCCGCGGCGACGCGGGCGGCGGCGTAGCCCGCGCTGCCTCCTCCGATAACAACGACGTCGTATGTCATGTTTCGTCTCCGGATGTGAAATTTCCCGTCCGGCGATCCCGTACGGCCAGCGAATCTACCAACGGCGCCATTGCCGGACAAGAGAAAAATGGCTCAGATGCCGCAACTGTCGACGCAACCTTCCGATGTCGCCAACGAACATTGCGTCTTCGCGGCATCTTCGCGCCGCAGAATGAATGTCAGGCGGTCGTCGGGAGTTGTCGTGCGAATCCGGGTCCGGGCCCGGTGAGGTGTCCATGATCTCGCGGTGGCAGGAACCGGGTGGCTACAGGGAGGTATTGCGGATGGCTGCCCCGCTCATTCTGAGCACGGGGTCCTGGAGCCTGCAGATCTTCGTGGACAGGGTGTTCCTGAGCTGGCACAGCCGGGACGCACTCGCGGCATGCCTCCCGGCAGGAATGTTGCATTTCACGTTCTCAAGCCTGTTCATCGGTACGGTTGCGTACGTGAATACATTCGTCGCCCAGTATTGGGGGGCGGACCGGCGGGATCGGGTAGGACCCGCGGTGTGGCAGGGGATATATGTCGGATTGGCCTCGGGCCTGATCATCCTGTGCCTGATCCCGTTTTCGCGGAGCTTCTTCGAATGGGCCGGGCACGAACCGCGAATACGCGCGCTGGAGGCGGAGTATTTCCGGATTCTGTGCTTTATGGGACCGGGTATTACCGGCGTGGCGGTCTCCTCGTTCTTTAGCGGACGAGGTGATACACGGACGGTCATGTGGGTGAATTTCCTCGCGAACGGGCTGAATATCGTTCTGGACTATGCGTGGATTTTTGGCCACTGGGGGTTCCCGGAATGGGGCATTCGCGGCGCCGCCTGGGCCACGGTGGTATCCCATCTCCTGATCCCCGTCGTGTTCTTCGCACTGATGATGCGCCCCAGGTACCGCGACACCCTGTGCACCCTGAGCGGATGGCGTCCGGAGGCGGCCCTTCTGCGTCGGCTGTTACGTTTCGGCCTGCCGAACGGCGTTCAGTTCATGTTGGAGATACTGGGCTTCTCCATGTTCATTCTCCTGGTTGGGAGATTGGGTACCACGGCGCTGGCGGCAACGAGTGTGACGTTCAACATCAATACACTCGCGTTCCTTCCGATGATGGGGATGGGTATCGCGGTTTCGACGCTTGTAGGTCAATACCTGGGAAAGAACAGGGCGGACCTGGCCGAGCGCAGCACCTGGTCGGCAGTACATCTCAGCCTGGCGTATATGCTGGTGATGGCCGCCGGATACGTGTTCGCTCCAGGCCTCTTTTTAACGCCGTATATTTCCGGCGCCGATCCCGAGGCGTTCGAACAGGTCTGGGATATGACCGTCGTCCTGCTGCGGTTCGTTGCGGTCTATTGTATCTTCGATGCGCTTTATATCGTCTTTTCAGCCGGTGTGAAGGGCGCCGGAGACACACGGTTCGTCATGCTGACGTCCGTAGCCCTCGGCTGGTTCGTTATGGTCCTGCCAACCTACCTGTTGGTTGTGATATACAGTATGGGCCTGTACATCGCGTGGGTTTTCGTCAGCCTCTATCTTGTTACGGGCGGATTGATATTCATGCTGCGCTTCCGGGGCGGAAAGTGGAAGTCGATGCGTGTCATTGAATCGCCTGAAACCGCGCGGACACGCGCTATCGGACCTGCAGTGAACGATAACGCGAACGACGGGTCGGGGCAATCCGGTCCCAGGAAAAACGGAGATGAGGCTTCCCCCGATTCCATTGAACCGTCGCAGCCCAGGGGCGTCTGAAGAACGCCACCATCGCCAGATTCGTCCGTGGAACAGGTCCGAACGAAGGTGGGCGCCGGATCCGTATCAACGGATCGACCGCAGTTTTCAGCCGGTGGCCAGACAAATTCTGATTGCATGGACGTCTGTTGGTTAGTTCGTTAGACCTCTACCGACACCCGGATTCGAAGAATGCGTAACCAGGGCGACAAAGCATGAAACGATCAGGGGATTCACACGCAGGTAGGCCTGCTGGAAACGCTTCCGTAAACGGATGGGATCCGGTCCGCGTTGGCGCCCTGGGCGTATTTTTGATATCGCTGGGGGTATTTGTCAAAACGGCCGCGCCAACCGTCTCGTTCTGGGACTCCGGTGAGTTTATTGCGTGCGCGTTCACGTTGGGTATTCCGCACCCGCCGGGCGCGCCGCTCTACCTGCTGATCGGACGTCTCTTTACGATGTTGCCGGTCGGGGAAGACCCCGGGTTCCTCATGAACCTCATCTCAGCGATAACGAGCGCGCTGGCGGTGCTGTTCGTCTATCTGATAACGGTGCGCATGGTCCGGCTGTGTCGGGTTGCCGGTGAGAAAGACATCAGCCGTGTATCGAGCGTTGTCGGGGGTACCGTGGCCGCCCTGATGCTTGCGTTTTCGGATACGTTCTGGTACAATGCCGTGGAAACCGAGGTGTACGGATTCTCGACGATGTTGATGGCGATGTCCCTCTGGCTGGGGATGCGGTGGATGGCAAGGTCCGAAAACGCGGACAGCCACCGAGTCCTGTTTTTTGTGGCCTATCTGATGGGCCTGGCGGGCGGCGTTCACCTGCTTTGTCTGTTGACCGTTCCCACGTTGCTGATGATTGTCTGGGTCACGAAGCCGGGGATACTGAGGGACCCGCGGGTCTGGGCTTACGGGGCGCTCCTGTTCGTTGCCGGATACTCGACTTACGCCTCACTCTACATCCGGTCCGGCCTGAATCCCATGATCGACGAGAACAATCCGGAAACGTGGGCCAATTTCATAGGGTTCCTGGGACGGGAACAGTACGGTGCGGAGAGTATGCTGCTGGGCGTATTCGACAGAAAGGCGCCATTCTGGGATTTCCAGATCTGGACGATGTATATCAAGTACTTCATCGCGCAGTTTCCGGTGCCGGGTATCGGGTTCGTTTCAGATGCCTTTCGGCAGGCCACGTCGCAAGACGTTCAATTGGTGCGCATTTCAGTCGTACCCTATTTCCTGGGCTGCTGGGGAATCTGGGAACACTGGCGAAGTGACGCCCGGCGTTTCTGGTCAATTGCCGCGCTTTTTGTGCTTTCGGGCGTCGGGCTTTCGATATATCTCAATATGGAAGATCCGCAGCCCAGGGAGCGTGACTACGTATTCGTGGGCTCCTTTGCGTTGTTCTGCGTGTGGATGGGCATTGCGGCGTCGGCGGTCGTGCGCGGGGCGTACAACCTGCGTGGCAGGGGTGCGGCAATTGCCGCCGCCTGCCTCCTGTTCGCAATGCCGGGGGCGTTGGCCGCAAGCCACTATCCTACGCATGACCGAACCGGCAACCGGTTCGCGTTCGACTATGCGGCGAATATTCTGAATTCCTGCGACCCCGACGCGATCCTGTTTACCAACGCGGATAACGACAGTTTCCCGCTCTGGTACCAGCAGGAGGTGATGGGCCTCCGAAAGGATGTGCGTGTCGTAAACCTGAGCCTCCTTAATACGTCGTGGTATATCAAGCAGTTGAGGGATCTGGATCCGAAAGTTCCCGTCAGATATACAGATGATTACATCGATCAGGTATTGACGGCACATACGCAGACGGCGGTGATACAATCCGGTCGATTCTGGCCGGAAGCCAGGGAGGTGCAGGCGGCCGGATTGAAGTGGACGCTCCAGGGTATGCCGGGCAGGACGCTGCGCGTACAGGATGTCATGGTTTTGAAGATCGTGGATTGGAACGAGTGGGCAAGGCCGGTTTATTTCGCGTTGACCGTACCGGATGGCAACAGGATGGGCTTGGGGGAATACCTGGAGATGGAGGGTATGGTTTTCCGCCTATTGCGACGGAAGGCGTCGCCGGTACACGTACAAAATACAAGAAAAAACCTGATGGACCTGTATCAGTACCGGGGCGTCTCGGACCCGGGGGTGCATCGTAACCGGACGGCTCGAAACCTGCTGGCCAATTATCCGGCCGTATTCCTGCACCTCGCGGAAGTGCTTGCTGAAGAGGGTGACCGGGATGGCGCATACGAGGCTCTGAGGTTCTGCGAGAAACACGCGCTTCCGCCGGAGCATTGGCAGGGTACCCTGTTGATGGCGGCGTTAATGCATCGATTGGATCGGCCTGAGGAAACCCAGCGACTGTTGAAAAGCGTATTGGATTCGGACCTGATCGACGAAGAAACGCGTCTGGGTACAGCGGCGGAACTGCAGATGCAGATTGGCCGATACGACGCGGCAATAGAGCTTTACGGCAGGATGATTGAAGCCAACTTACAGGTCGAACGGGCGCTGTTCAATCGGGCGGCATCACGCGAACGCATCGGAGATCTCGCTGGCGCCGCCGCCGATCTGGAGTACCTCCTGCGGCTGACACCGGGAGACCGAGAGGTCGCGCGGGCATTGGAAACGTTACGGCAGAGGGTCAGGCGTCAAGAGGCGAAAGATGGCCGATAGACCCCGGGTGTCTGTGATCGTGCCACATTTCCTGGGGGATGTTCTCCTGACGTGTCTGGACTTCCTCTATGCCAGAACAAGCGGCGCGTCTTTCGAGGTAATTGTCGCCGACGACAGGCCGTACGACGACGGAAGCCTGCAAAAAGCGCAGGCTCGGTTTCCCGGCATCCGGGTTGTGAGCGTCGGGGGCGGCAAAGGGATGGGTGCAGGGTGTAACAGGGGCATCGAGGCGGCCCGCGGTGAATTCGCGATGTTGCTGAATAACGACGTCGAAGTCGCCGAAGGCTGGCTGGCGCCTCTTCTGGCTGCAATGGAGGCCGACCCGCAGGTGGGTGTGTGCCAGCCAAAAGTGAGGTCACTTCGTGATCGCGCGCAATTCGATTACGGAGGCGCCGCCGGCGGGATGATGGACATGCTGGGGTACACTTTCTGTCTGGGCCGGCTGTTTGAAACGGTAGAGGAGGATCGCGGGCAGTATGATCGTCAGCACGATATCTTCTGGGCGGTTGGAGGAGCGATGTTCCTGCGGATGAGGTGCTTGCGAGAAACCGGTCTCATGGATGAAGGGTTTTATATGCACATGGAGGAAATCGACCTGTGCTGGCGGTTCCATCTTGTGGGATACAGGGCGGTCTCCGTCCCTGAGTCGGTGGTCTATCATTATGGAGGCTGGTCTCTCGATGCCAGGGCTTTCCGGAAGGCGTATCTGAACCATAGAAATCAACTGGTGATGGTGCTGAAGAACCTGTCCGCGCGCTCTCTGGCATGGGTGTTCCCAATCCGGGTCCTGTTGGAACTGTGCACCGTGCTGCATGGGATCGTGAAGCGCGACTGGAAGCGCCCTGTGGCGGCGCTTTGCGGCCTTTGCTGGGTCATTTTCCATCCCGCGTCGATTCTGCGTCGACGCCGAGACGCGCAAAGGGTGCGTACGGTGGAAGACCACGAGGTCTTCCGCAATGTCTACCGCGGCGTGATCGTCTTCCGGTATTTCCTGGGAGGAGTGCGTAAGGCCTCGGATCTGTATGGCGGCAGGTGTACGCGTTGACTGGTAATTCAGACGACTCAAGGGGGTCCTGCGTGGGTGCGTTTCGCAGGGTGATCGGGCTGATGTCCGGTACGTCAGCCGACGGCGTTGACGCGGCTCTCGTCGAAGTCGGGGTCGAGGAAGCCGGGGTCCGGCTGATTGCGTTCACGGGTTTGCCGTACCCTCCTGAACTGCGGCGGGAGATTCTCGATATATCGGAGGCCGGATGTGGTGCGGTGGACAGGATATGCAGGCTGCACGCCGTTCTTGGCGAGTGGTTTGCCAGAGCCGCATTCAACGTGTGCCGCGAAGCCGGTACGGAAATGTCCGGGGTGGATCTCATCGGGTCGCACGGACAGACCGTACACCACCTGCCGGCGGCATACAGCGCGTTCGGTGTGGTCACGCGATCCACACTGCAGATCGCCGACCCGTGTGTGATCGCCGAACGGACCGGCGTCACCACGGTCGCCGACTTCCGGGCGCGGGATCTGGCGGCGGGAGGACAGGGTGCGCCGCTCGTTCCACTGGTGGATTATCTCTTGTTCCGGTCCAGGCGGGAGGGACGCGTATTGCTGAACATCGGCGGGATTTCAAACGTTACCGTGTTGCCCGCGGGTTGCGGGCCGGAAGATGTCCTTGCATTCGACACGGGGCCGGGAAACATGCTCCTGGACGCGCTTGCTGAGGACATGACGGGAGGACGCCAGGCGTACGACGCGGATGGCTCAATCGCAGCTTCCGGCGACGTCTCAGATACATTGCTCGGAGAAATGATGCGCCATCCGTTTCTGAAAGTTGCGCCGCCAAAGTCGACCGGAAGGGAGACGTTCGGTGCGGCGATGGTCCGGGACATCCTGTCCCGGCGCGGTCGCCTGCGGGATGAAGACCTGATCGCCACGGCGACCGCGTTTACGGCGCGAAGCATTGCGGATGCGTTAAAGCGGTTTGTCCTGCCCGTGAGTCCAATCCGCCGGTTGGCTGTCAGTGGAGGCGGCGGCCGAAATCCGGTTCTGATGAAGATGTTGCACGCTGTGCTTCCGGATTTGGACATCTGCCATTCCGATGTGCTGGGCGTTCCCCGGGATGCCAAGGAAGCGATTGCCTTTGCCGTGCTTGCCAACGCGACTGTGGAAGGCCGGCCCGGCAATCTTCCAGCCGCGACGGGAGCGTCCGGTCCCGTCGTTCTCGGCGTGGTTGCCCCGGGTAGAAAGTGTGGAATTTCAATTGATTCGGCCGGTGGGATTGTGTAAGTTTAACTTCCCGTATCGACCTTCCGGGAGTTCCGTGATGAGGATCCGGATCGCCGGCGGCGAACGTCAGGAACGCCGTGATCGGTACTGACGGACGGAGGGTCGGAGATCAGCTTCACACGCCGCTGGAGGCCGGGGTCCGATTGTATGGGTATGCAGAATCTGCTTGTGGCGGGTACGGGCGCGGCCTACGTCATCAGCGCGTGCGCCTACGCCGCGCATTTTATACGGATGCGTGCTATCGGGGGCTCCCTGGGGTTCTGGAGTCTCATCGTGGGCTGGGTGCTGCATAGTGCTTTGCTCGCCAGAATGGCCATTGCTGCCGGACAGGTTCCCTTGACCAGCCAGGTGCTGCCTTCTCTATGCGCCTGGCTGGTTGTCATTGTATTTCTTTACCTGGAATTCGGCACGTGTCGCGGGTCGCTGGGCGCACTGGTCGTTCCCATCGTTGCGGTGTTGCACGTGGTTGCCGCTTCCAACCTGATGGGAGCTGACGGCGCAACCAGAGTCGCGCACACGGGGGGCTGGTTCAAGCTCCACGTGTTCGCTTACATTCTGGCATACGCGGCATTTGCCATATCCAGTGTCAGCGCAACGATGTACGTGATGCTGTTGGGGGAGATTCAAAAGAAGCATCTTGGTTTTTTCTACGATCGACTGCCGCCGCTGGATACACTGGACCAGACCAACAACCGTGCCGCGTCTTTCGGTTTCGTTTTCCTGACGGCAGGTATCGTGGCGAGTTCCGTCTGGGTTCACCAGAAGATGTACAGGCTTTGGATCTGGAACGAACCGGCGTTCTGGGTGCTTCTGATTACCTGGGTAGTCTATGCAGGGCATCTTGGAGCCCGAAGGATCGCCGGGTGGCAGGGTAAACGGGCGGCGTTCATGTCAATTCTAGGTTTCGTCCTCGTCGTGTTTACGTTTCCCGTCATGGGCTTGCTGTTTCCCGGAAAACACGTTCTGGCACAGTAGGTCGATTCGCGTGGGTCCAAATGGCAGGCCAATGTGTTGAATACCCGATCTTTCTGGATTTGAGGAACAGGAAGTGTGTCGTCGTGGGCGGTGGAACCGTTGCCGAGCGGAAAGTGCTGGGCCTGCTCGCCGCGGGCGCGCGCGTGTGGGTGATCGCGCCATCGGTTTCGGAATCGCTGGAGGGCCTGGCCGCTGACCACCGTGTTCAACTGGAGCGTCGCCACTTTTGTCGGGGCGACGTCAAGGGCGCGGCCCTGGTTTTCGCAGCGACGGATACGAGTCCGGTGAACGATGAGGTCGAGCGTGCGGCAGGCGAAAACGGAGTTCCGGTCAATCGCGCGGACCCGAAGGGCCCGGGAGACTTCAGCGTGCCTTCCACACTGCGCCGCGGCGGGTTTCAGGTGGCGGTTTCAACAGGGGGGGCGAGCCCGGCCTACGCGCGTATGGTCAGGCGGCATCTGGAGAATGTCCTGGGGCGGGAACACGGAAGTATGGCGGACTATCTGGCCCGTTTGCGTCCGCGGGTAATGGCGCGGTTTCCCGATAGTCCCGCACGGCGAAAGGCCGTGTGGGACCTGCTTGTCAACTGGGAGACCGTGGACCTGGTTCGACGGGAACGGTGGGATGAACTCGACAGGAAAGTACGGGAATGTCTATCGTAGTGGTGGGATTGAACCACCGAACGGCTTCGGTGGATGTCCGGGACCGCGTGTCGGTCTCCGAACAGAAGCACGGGTCCATCCTTGAACAGTTGTACGCGCTCGGTTCCGTGGTTGAATGCAGTCTCATTTCAACCTGCAATCGTTCCGAAGCCTACGTTGTAACCGACGATCCCGAGACCGCACGCGCGGGCGTCATTGGCGTATTCGGCGAAATCAGCGGGATCGACGCCGGTGAGTTGGGCGAATACACGTTCACCCGTAACGATCTGGATGCCGTTCGACACCTGCTGTGCGTTGCGTCGGGGCTCGATTCGATGATCATGGGAGAGCCGCAGATCGCAGGTCAGGTTAAGGACGCGGGCGCACGCGCGCTGGAAGCGGGAACGAGCGGCACCGTTCTGAACCGGTTGTTTCGTTCGGCCGTCGAAGCCTCGAAACGGGCCAGAACGGAAACCGAGATTGCCGACGGCGCGGTATCGGTCAGTTTCGCGGCCGTGGCGCTGGCAAAGAAGATCCTGGGAAAACTGGACGAAAGGACCGCCCTGGTATTGGGTGCGGGCGAGATGAGCGAGCTGACCGCCAGGCACCTTGTGGATGGAGGAGTCGAGCGACTGATGGTGTCCAGTCGGACGTTCATGCGGGCACGCGACCTGGCGAAACGCGTGAACGGAAAAGCATTGTCCTGGTCCGATGCAATGGATGGCCTGCACCGCGCCGACATCGTGATCAGTTCAACCAGCGCGACGGTCCCGATTCTGGAGAAGCCCCGGGTAGCGCGCGCGATGCAGCAGCGCCGGAACAACGCCATGTTTCTCATCGATATCGCGGTGCCGAGAGACATCGACCCGGACGCGGGATCACTCTATAACGTCTTTCTGTACGATATTGACGATCTGCAGGCGGTCGTCGGGGCAAATATGAAGAAGAGGCGGCGTGAGGCGGAGAAGGCACGGCATATCGTCGACGAAGAGGTGAGGGTGTTCGCGTCCTGGTTGAATTCACTCGATGTGGTGCCCGCCATCGTGGCCATGCGTCAGCGATTCCAGGAACTCCTCGACGAGGAACTGGATCGCGCCAGGTTGTCGGATTTCTCTGAATTACAACAAGAGAAAGTGGCCGGTCTCCTGAGGCTTTACATGAACAAGCTGCTGCACGCTCCACAGGTCCGGTTGCGTGAAGCCGCCGATTCAGGGGAGGCGCTGAACTACGTCGACACGCTCATCCGCCTGTTCGACCTGGATGCGACCCCGGCCCGGGAGGCGAGTTCGTCCGCTCGGGAAGCACCCGCGGAAAGGGTGCAAACCGAATGTTGAATCGGCTTGTGATCGGCAGCCGCGGCAGCCCCCTCGCCCTGTGCCAGACGGACTGGGCAAGGACGGCACTGCTGCAGGCGTATCCCGGTCTCGAAGTTCGCATAGACGTCATCAGAACGAAGGGGGATCATGAGCTGAACTTGCCGGTTGCCCGGATCGGCGGTAAGCGTGTCTTTACCAGGGAAATCGAAGAGGCGCTCCTCGACGGGCGAATCGACTTGGCAGTACACTCATTGAAAGACCTGCCTACCCGGCAGCCGCGGGGCCTGCGCCTGGCGGCCATCAGCCGCCGCTGGGACGTCAGGGACGCCCTGGTCAGCCATAACGGTCACACACTCAAGAATCTCCCCGAGGGCTCGGTGGTGGGCACGGGCAGCCTGAGACGCCAGGCGCAGTTGCGGCATATCAGGCCCGACCTGAGGGTCGAAGGGATCCGCGGAAACGTGGATACCCGGTTGCGGAAACTCGATGCGGGTGAAATTGAAGCCGTGGTCCTGGCCGCGGCGGGTCTGCACAGGCTCGGTTTAGCGGGTCGCGCGAGTGAATTCCTCTCCGCAAGGCGTTTCCTCCCGGCTCCCGGACAAGGCGCGTTGGGTATCGAGATCAGGCAGGACGATGACGATGTCGCGCAGGTGGCGCGTTGTCTGCATGATTGTTCCACTCATTCGGCTGTGAGTGCCGAGCGAGCAATGCTGGATGAACTCGCCGGGGGATGTCAGATGCCGGTTGGCGCGTGGGCGCGGTTGGATGAGGGGTGTCTCATTGCGGATGGAATGGTGGCCGACCCGGACGGCGGAAAGATCGTCCGCGCACGGACGACGGGAGATTCGGAAGATTCCCTCGATGTCGGCAGGAGGCTTTCCGATCTACTGATCGAGCGCGGGGCGAAGGAGATCCTCTGCGACGCTCTCTAGTCCGCAGGGCAACGTGTCACGGGAGTTCGGCTGGATCCGTGGCGAATTGGGATAATCATGGCGAAGGGCGCGGTTTTTCTCGTTGGTGCGGGGCCGGGAGATCCCGAACTGATCACAATAAAGGCCCTTCGCCGTATCCAGAACGCTGACGTGATTCTTTACGACAGCCTGGCGAATCCGGCGCTGCTGGACGAAGCGCCGCCGCATTGTGAGCGGATTGACGTGGGCAAACGTCCCGGCGTACAGTTACAACAGCAGGAACGGATCAACCGGCTGATGGTTGAACGGGCGGAGAAGGGGCTCAGGGTGGTGCGTCTGAAGGGCGGAGACCCATTCCTGTTCGGGCGCGGCGGGGAGGAGATGACAACGCTGAAAGAGGCCGGCATCGCATTTGAAGTGATTCCCGGAATTACCAGCGCGATCGCCGCGCCGGCATACGCGGGTATAACGGTCACCCGACGGGGGATCGCACCACATGTGACGATTCTTACGGGTCACCGCGAGTCTTTGGACGCGCTCCCGGAGGTAGACTGGCGCGCGCTGGGTCAGCTGGGTGGCACCCTTGTGGTACTGATGGGCGTACGGAATCGTGGGGAGGTCGCCCGGAGACTGATCCAGGCAGGACGTTCCGTCGACACGCCTGTGGCCGTGGTGCAGGACGGTACGTTGCCGGGTCAGACGACCGTCCGGTGCACGCTCGGTACCCTGGCCGATGTGGACGCACGCAGCCCAGCCGCAATTGTCGTGGGCGAAGTGGCAGCGTCGGACTTTCCATGGTTCGAGCGGCTTCCTCTTTTCGGCAGGCGTGTCATGATTACCCGCAGCCGGAATCAGGCGGGGGACCTGCGCGGCATGTTGATGGGGCTCGGGGCGGAGGTCCTGGTGGCCCCCGCCATAGAGATCACGGATCCGCCTGATTGGTTGCCGGTGGATGCCGCAATTGGGGAGTTGGACCGATTTGACTGGCTCGTTTTTGCCAGCGGAAACGCTATTGAACGGTTCATCAAGCGGGTGCGAAGGTTGCATGGCAACCTCAACGGATTGTCGCAAGTCAGGGTTGCCGTCGTGGGTCGGAAATCCGCGGAGAAGGTTCGGAGTTACGGCCTGCGTGTGGACTTGTGCCCGCGCCGACACACGGCCTCCGACCTTGCGGAGCAGTTCGCCGACGTAAACGTGTCCGGGCTGCGCGTACTGATTCCCCGTGGGCAAAAGGGGCGAAGAACAATACAGGATGCATTGCGCGGGCTGGGGGCGGATGTGCGGGAGGTCATTGTTTACCGGACTGAGAAACCTCCGCGCATTTCGGGTCAGGTCAAGGGACGCCTTCAACGGAATGAGGTTGACTTGGTTGTTTTTTCAAGTCCCTCTGCCGCATCGAATTGTACGGAATTATTTAAGCAATTCGGAATGCCTGAAATTGCGCGGACACTCCCCGCTGCCTGTATTGGGCCCACAACGGCGGAGACGGCTCGGAATCTGGGCTATTCCGTTGTGGCGCAAGCCGCGGACCGGGAAGTCGGCATCGACGGCCTCGTCGACTCGATTCAGGACTATTTCGGCGATCTGCGACCGGTGCAGTGAGTCAGCCTTCGCCTTGCGTCGTCGTGGCCTGACGGTGTTTTCCCTGAACGGGTCTGCCGGGAGGCGCCGGAAGCTTCGATGATTCCCTGACCGAATCGGGTCGCTGGCGTCCATCTGTTTCATGTCATTGGGTTTTTTGCGCGACATCCGCCGCATTTGACTGTTGACATGGGCCACTGTACCACGTAAATTTAAGAGGAGAAGGCTTCACGACGAGGTTCGTCTGAACTCCGAAAGGGGGCGGTTATGTGTAAGATTCTCGTTTTTCTGGCACTCGCTCTGGCGGGCTCCGCGTCTGCGGGGGAAATGACCGATGGATTGACCATCAACGGCGGTCAGAACTCGTTCGCTCGTCTGACGCTGGAGCGGGCGGACGCACCGGACGCCGAACCTGGTGTCCTGAAGCTGCATGTTTCACTTGCCCAGGCCAAAGACCTGAAGGGGTACGGATTCTCGCTGATCTACGACACTGGCAAGTACGAATTTATCGAAGCCAGGGAGCTCGACGGCAACCTGCTTTCGTCTCGGTCTGAGAAGAACACGCTCTTCCTGTCTTCCAGCCGGACGCCCGGAAAACTGGATATCGGCGCCATGAGGGTCGACGGCGTGGGCGCCAGCGGTGATGGAGATCTCGTCGAGCTCGCCTTTAAAACGACGGAGACTCCGCTGCCCACGGATTTCCAGGTCGCTGAAGGCGTATTGGTCGGGCTCGATGGAAATATCGATCTGCTCACGCAAATAGAAATCGGGAATTTGAAGCCGGTGCCCGATCGAACGTCCCTGAGCCAGAATATGCCGAATCCCTTCAACCCCTCCACGACAATCGAATATCAGATCGCGGAGGCCGGACAGGTCAGGCTTGCCATCTATAATCTACTTGGGCAGGAGGTACGTGTTCTGGTAGACGCGCGCAATGAAGCGGGCCACTACACGGCAAACTGGGATGGCAAGGACCAGCTGGGACGGCAGGTTGCCAGCGGGATCTACCTGTATCGGCTGCAGGCCGCCAATTTCTCGGCGTCCAGGCGAATGATGCTGTTGAAATGACGTCATTGGTGTAGCGCCGCAACCTGTGAAGCAGCTTCTAGAGGTCGTCTCTATGCCGGAGGCGGCCTTTCTTGCTTCTGCTGCATCCCTGACGGTTGTCGTCAGGGATGCGTCCGCTGCCGTGATGATTCCCCCTCCCATCCAGATTCTGTTAATTCCCTTCGGTGCTCGCGTCGCGCTCCCGCCTTCTCTGCGCGGGGCCAGACTACGAACGCCATCATGAAGGAGAAGCTGAGGTCATTATGAGCGCTGCCGGGTTGTGGGAGATTTGCGGTCCTTTCCTGGTGGGCCTGCTGCAATGGCTTCCCGGCCTTGTTACCGACGTTTCAGGAAGCGAAGCCGCAAGGAACCGCGCGGGGTATGCCGGAAGCCGCGTTGAGGTCGAACTGTTCGTAATGGCGCACTGTCCCTACGGGATGCGGGCGGAAACCGCGCTCGCGCCAACCGTCAAGGCATTTGGCGAAGGCATCGACTTCCGTCTGCATTTTATCGCTCAGGAGGCCGGAAAGGAGCCCGTTCCCGCCGGACCGCTGCGGCCGCTCCGGAGCCAGGGTGAATCCTGCGAATCCGGCGCCGTATCCGGAACGGGTCGATTCCTGAGTCTGCATGGCGACGCCGAAGTGGAGGAGGGAATCCGGCAGGTCGTGATGATGCACTTGTATCCCGACCGATTCTATGACTATATTCTGGACAGAAACGACAATATGGAATCACCGGATTGGCGGGCGAGCGCCAGACGCGCGGGAATCAATCCGGAAAGGGTGGCGGAAATTGCCTCCGGCGCGGAAGGCGAGACGCTCTTCCGCGAAAACATCCGAAGGGCGAATCAACTGGGCGTCAAGGCGTCACCGACCCTGTACGTGGACGGCGTGGAGGTTGAGGGAGGTATCGAAACGCACGGTCTTGCCCGCCGCATCTGCGGGCTGGACAGCCTGGCGGGGCCCTGCGCGTCGGTGCCGGTCTGCGGGACGGACCGCGACTGCGTTTCGACTGGCCGGGTGGGCGTCTGTGTCAACGCCGGCAAGCCCGGGGCGTCTTGCAGGTTCAGCGATCCCGTCGTTTTCAGGATGACGGTCTTGAACGACACCGGATGCGATCTGTGCGATCCGGCGCAGTTTGTCCGGTCCACTCGGGAGTTGTTCCCGGGCGTGGACATTCAAACGCTCAATGTACATTCCCGGCAGGGGAGGAAGCTGGCAGACCGGTTTCGGATTGATCGGTTGCCTGCGTTTATCCTGGACTCCGATTTTTCCAAAACAGCCCGGTTTGGACGATTTGCGAAGGCCGTTTACCCGATCCGGGGAAGTTACATGCCGAGGCCCGTACTCGTGCCGGTGTCCCGGCTGATGGGCCGGAAGGCGATTCCGGGCCGAATGGAGTTCTTCTTTGCGGGTGCGTCGCCGCTCACGGTACGGATCGCCGGAGACCTGCACTCCTGGCTCGACGCCGTCGACGCCCCTGAACGTTTGCGCCTCCATCCGATCGGGCAGGATGAAAGTTCGATCTCCAGCTTGTGTGTACGGCAGATTTATCCCGATCGGTACCGGGCCTTCGCGATGTGCGTGTTCCAGGGCGCTCCGAAACGCGGGATCGAAGAATCTCACGCCGCCTGCCTGAAACGGCAGGGAATCGATGTCGAACGAATCGGGCGCTGCGCCGCCGCCGATGGTGCCGCGATGGCTGCACAGTCCCGGATTTCGGCGGCAAGAGCGGGAATCGACCCGTCGATGAATCCTTCGTTATTGCTCGACGGCCGGTTCGTCGTCACGAGCAGGATGCTTTCCCGGACCCGGGAGTTGTTCTACAGCCTGAACCCTGAACTCCTGCAACGGGACAAGGCATACCTGGAGAGCAGGAAAAAGTGATCCCACTGGAGGCCGTAGACCATGTATCGCTTACGTGGCGCCGCATTGTCGGTGCTATGGCTGGCACTTTGCGCCGGATGTAGCGCGGATTCGACGGACGGACGGAACGTGTCAGCGGACGAGGAGGCGCGGTTTCTCGTAATGCGCAAGAGGATGATAAAAAACCAGATCGAGCGTCGCGGGATCAGGGAACGGCGTGTGTTGAATGCGTTGCTGGGGGTGCCGCGTCACCTGTTTGTGCCCGAACACCTCATGGAACGCGCGTACGACGACGGCGCGCTGCCTATCGGTGAAGACCAGACGATATCTCAACCGTATATTGTGGCGAAAATGACCGAATTGCTGGATCTGAACGGCGATGAGACCGTGCTTGAGGTGGGAACCGGATCCGGCTATCAGGCAGCCGTCCTGGCCAAGCTGGTGCGCGAGGTATATACCATTGAAATCGTGCCGTCGCTCGCCAGTCAGGCTGAAGAACGACTGAAGCGCATGGGTTACGGTAACGTCAGCGTACGCCTGGGCGACGGGTACCGTGGTTGGGAGGAACATGCGCCCTTCGACGCGGTGATTGTGACAGCGGCGCCCGATCATATTCCGCCGAAGCTGGTCGAACAGTTGCGGGAAGGCGGGCGCATGGTGATACCCGTCGGCACCGTTAATCAACACCTGACGCTTCTTATCAAGGAAGAGGATGGCGTGAAGGAAGAACAGGTCATTCCCGTCCGGTTCGTACCTATGACGGGAGAGGCGCAGGAGTGAGGAGGACATTTCTTGATCACGATCTGGGGTATCGGTATTTCGTTGGTGTTCCTTCTGTGCTATCTTGGACAGTCCGTTTCTTCCGGTATGGAAGGACGCCGGGCGAAACTGCT
The DNA here is from genome assembly GCA_028877215.1 of Gemmatimonadota bacterium. GTDB lineage: Bacteria > Latescibacterota > UBA2968 > UBA2968 > JAAXHE01. The sequence continues at coordinate 70,714 of JAPPFJ010000025.1, forward strand.
TCAATGGGGTTGCTGGCTGGTGGCAAGCAGCACCATGCTGTCCTGCTATCTGCTCACCCGTTCGTTTACGCAATGAAATTTCGTGAGATTAAGCGGCATCTGGACAAACCGGATGCCGTTTTTGAATGTGACCCCATTGTGCGCACCGATGATTACGTGGTACTCAAATATGTGAATGCGCGGCCCGGCCGGGTTGGGGATCTTGTGATACACACCGGATCGGTAACATACGGATACTACCGGCGCGGGGCGGGGTATGTATTGTGGAAGATGCGCGATCCGGAAGGCCGGCTGCTGGGGCATCTCTTTCACATATGCAGGAATCTGATGGTCGGCGACCGCCAAGTGGACTACACCGACCTCATGCTGGACCTCTGGTTCGATCCTGACGGCCGGCTTACGGTACTCGATCGGGATGATCTGGAGACTTACAAGCAGCGTAACGGTCTGAGCAGGCAGGACGCGGAATGGATCGCGCTGCAGGAACGTGCAATTGCCGACCACGTAGACGAGATTCTGGATGTCTTCGATGGCATTCTTGCCCTGGCGGATGCTGGATCAATCCCTGCGTGAATTTTCGGCGTCGGAGGACGGTGGCCGGACGGTTTTTTTCAGATATTCCCGGAAGGATTCGCCGACAACTGGGTGTGTCAGGGCAAACGAAACGGTCGTCTGAAGATACGAAAGCAGGTCGCCAACCGTGTGCCAGTCCCCGTTTACCGGACAAGCGTACACGGGGCGGGACTGGATCATCAGTTGAATGGCGTCGGTCAGTTGGTACTCGCCGCTGTCCGCCGGGTCGATGCGATTCAGAAAATCGAAAATATCGGGCTCGAAGATATAACGACCCAGGCAAGCGAGGTTCGAAGGCGCCCGCGCCGGTTCGGGTTTTTCCACGAGACCCTTGACGAGTCGTGCCCCGTTGATGGATTCGGACCGGATCACGCCGTAGCTGCCGACCTGTTCCCTTGTCACTTCCTTAACGGCCAGAATCGGCGCGCCGAGTTTGGCGTACTGATCCATCAGTTGCCCGATGCACGGGGTTCCCGACACAACCAGGTCGTCTCCGAACAAAACGGCGAACGGCTCGCAGCCGACGTGCCTGCGGGCCTTGAGGACGGCGTGTCCGGTTCCCAGAAGTTCCCTCTGTCTGAGATAGTGGATGTCGGCAAGTTGCTCGATGCGTTCGAGGGTGTCCAGCATCGAACGGTCGCCCCGCTTCCTCAGGGCGCTGTGGATCTCGACGTTGCGGTCGAAGTGGTCTTCTATCGCCCGTTTTCCTCTGCCTGTGATGATCAGAATGTCGTCGATACCGGCTTCGACCAGTTCTTCGATGATGTACTGGATCGCCGGTTTATCGACGACGGGCATCATCTCTTTGGGCAGGGCCTTGGTGGCCGGCAGCATGCGGCTGCCGTGGCCGGCAGCCGCGATCACCGCCTTGCGGATGTTCAAAGACGACCTCCGGTTTGGTGCGACAGATGAGTAAGTACTTAACATATATCGGTTTAAATAAGGAATGTTGTCGTGTTATTGTCAAGTGTAATTTATCATTCGCACCGCCTGAACTTCACCTGTAAAGCCCTTGACATCGCACGTGCAATGGGTTATTTTGGACTTGGCCGGGTCACTTGTCCCCGAGTCCCGCCGCCGTTCCCGCCGGAACGGTGACTTCCCGCGTTTCTACATCTTCCCCGCCGAATTATCTGTAGCAGCGTCAGCCATCGGACTGAACCCCCGTGTCGCAATGTGGAAGAGCGAAACAGTCTGGAGGGAATGCCGTCTATTGCCTGGGCGTGCTGGCCTCGGGAGGCGGGACCAACCTGCAGGCGATACTCGACCGGTGCGCTTCGGGACGTCTCCCGGCGCGGGTGGGCGTCGTAATCGGCAATAACAGCCGATCCGGCGCACTTGCCCGTGCCAGGCGGGCGGGCGTTCCAGCGATACACCTCAGCGGAAGGACGCATCCGCGACCCGGCATTCTCGACCGCGCGGTCGCTGAAACGCTCGGTTCGTACGGCGTCGATCTGGTGGTTCTTGCAGGTTATATGAAGAAACTCGGCCCAGTGACTCTCGAGATGTACAGAAACCGCATTGTCAATATACACCCCGCGCTCCTTCCGGCATTCGGCGGCAAGGGCATGTACGGGCAGCACGTCCACAGAGCCGTCGTCCGGAGCGGCGCGCAGGTTTCCGGAGCGACGGTGCATCTCGTGGACGAGGAATACGACACCGGTCCGATCATCCTGCAGCGCAGGGTCCGCGTCTCGCCCGAAGACACGCCCGACTCCCTGGCAGGCAGGGTACTGGCCGTGGAGCACGAGTTGTATGCTGAAGCGATCCGATTGTTCGCAGAGGGAAGAATCAGGGTCGATGGCCGAAGGGTTCGAATATTAAACTAGAGGAGGAATTACGTCCATGGCCACGGCGTTGACGGAGGCAAGCTTGGACGGCGTGCCTTTCTTCGCAGGGGGTCGGGTCCATGACTGTCTGGAAACCCTGGATTGGTACAAGACCACGCCGGAGCCTGAGCTTCCGGACGAAATTGTAGAGAAGACCCTGGACAAATATCGCCACGTTCGAAATCGTTTGTTCGGCTAACCCGCTGGGGAACGAACCGCTATGGCACTTTTTCTTTCCAGACTGCTGTCCAACGACATAGGGATCGACCTGGGTACGGCAAATACCCTGGTTTACGTCAAAGGACAGAATATTGTGGTAGACGAGCCTTCAGTGGTCGCGCTGGAACGCAATTCCCACAAGCCGCTTGCCATTGGTTCTCACGCCAAGCAGATGATGGGGCGCCAGAACCCCGACATCGAGGTTATACGTCCTCTGCGTAACGGGGTTATTGCCGATTTCGACGTGACGGAAGAGATGCTTCGGCATTTCATCCGAAAGGTACAGAAAAACAGGCTTCTCGTGCGTCCTCGGATCGTGATCTGCGTGCCTTCGGGGGTGACTGCCGTCGAGATGCGGGCCGTCAGGGAGTCCGCGGAGCGCGCGGGCGCCCGCGAGGTGTATATCATCACGGAGCCGATGGCCGCAGCCATCGGTATCGGGCTGCCCGTCGAAGAGGCGATGGGGTCGATGGTCATCGACATCGGAGGCGGAACCACCGAGATCGCGGTGATTGCCCTTTCGGGTATCGTGACCTCACGGTCAATCAAAACAGCCGGCGACGGGATGAACCAGGCCATCATCACGATGCTGAGACGAAAACACAACCTTCTGGTTGGAGAACGGAGCGCGGAGCAGATCAAATGTGAAATCGGTTCCGCCGGGAAGCTGGACAGTGAATTCCAGCATCCGTGCCGCGGCCTTGATACAGTGAGTTTTATCCCGAAAACCATTGTTGTCGATTCGGTGGAAATTCGGGAGGCGCTGAACGGTACGGTGACTTCCATTCTGGAAGCGGTGCGGCAGACCCTGGAGCAGACGCCGCCTGAACTGGCAGCCGATATACTGGACAGGGGCATCATCATGACGGGCGGCGGTGCGCTGCTGCGGGGACTGGATCGCAGGCTGATGGAAGAAACCGGTTTGCCCGTAATCGTGGCCGACGACCCGCTCACCTGTGTTGTCCGCGGTACCGGGCGCGTTCTTGAAAATATCGACCAGTATCAGAAAATGCTCTTGTAGTCGATAACGCTTTGGATGACCGATGCAGTGGCTGTTCGTTTTTTTGCGCGCACACGGTGCCTACGTTGTACTGGGCGTGGCCGTCCTTGTGTCGTTCGGTCTCATGGCGCTCGGCCGGTCCGACGGGGTTGCGTTGGCGAGGGGCATCGCAACCGGTCTCATGAAAGCCGGGCACGGATTGTTCACATGGCCGATGGAACTCTCCAGGCTTGGCCATGAGAATCGTATTCTGCGGGATCAGAACCTGCGCATCTCGCTCGAATTGCTCGAACTCCGCGAAGCGCGGATGGAGAATCTCCGGCTTCGTGCGATGCTCGACTTTCGTACCAAGGCGGAAGGCACCTATCTGGTGGCGAGGGTGGTCGCCAGGGACCCGAACCGCGTATTGAACACCGTGCTTCTGGATCTGGGTGAGACGGACGGGGTGAGGAAACGCATGCCGGTGGTAACCGCGGACGGGCTTGTCGGACGCGTGCTCGAGGTGCACCCGCAAACAGCCGTGGTTCAACTGTTGCTGGATCGCAATTGCAGGGTGAGCGCGATCGTGCAGCGCGATGAGCGGACCTCGGGTATCGTTACGTGCGAAAACGGCAGGTTTTTTCTAAAACACGTGCCTGTGCGCAGCGAGGTGTCCGAAGGCGACAGGATTATCTCCTCGGGCCTGGGGGGTGTGTTTCCCAAGGGGCTTCTTATCGGCATGGTATCACGGGTGGGAGAACACGATCAGGCACTTTTCAGAGACGTCCGGCTGATTCCCAGCGTTGATTTTTTCAATCTGGAGGAAGTCTTCGTCCTGAAGTCCACGGCTGTGGAGGATGGCAGAACGGGTTGAGCGCATCGGGCGCCGTGCTACCGTGCGGCGCGCCGCTTTACCCTTGCCCGGAACGGTCGGCTTTCTTAATTTCCCTGAGGCGTTTGGCATCAGGGGTTTTTTTATAGTATGCATCCAGTGGAAAACAGCCCGATATCAACCCGTTTCTTGGCGCGGTCGTGCAATCGCTGAACGTCCGACAGAGTACACGCGTGTTCAGTTTTCCTTTCCTGAGGACGTCCAGCGGAAGCTGCGGATAGGAGAGGGCCATCCTGCCCAGACCGATAAAGTCGACCTGTTTGTCGCGTACCAGTGGCTGAGCGACGTGTGGCAGAAATTCCTGAAGATAAGAATAGCCCGTACCCACGACGATCAGGTTGGGATTCCGCGCCTTGATGCGCCGAACGACGTCGACCTGTCGCGCGACGCCAACGAGTGGGTCTTCGGGAGGCTGGTATCCGTCTGAAGGCGGATAGTACGCAGGGCGCTGGATGTGGGGATTGTAGTACGGGCTGCCGGCCGAAAGATTGACCAGCCGTATATCCAGATGCTCGAGTAAATCCAGAAACTGACAGGGTTCGGTGAGGTCCGTAACAACGGGATTTAACGGGTTGGCGCCAAATCCGAATGCGTAAGGCAGACAGTGGCGAAAATCCTCCGGTATGCCGGGCCCCTTCCTGCGACCGTCAGACCGTTCCGGATCCGGCCGGAACGGAACAAAGTCGAATGCGCTCAGTCGCACACCGATCCGGAGATCCGGAGCAACGGCACGGATGCCCTGTACAATCTCCCGGAGAAAGCGAGTCCGATTCTCGAGCGTGCCTCCATAGGGACCGTCGCGTGAGACGGCGCTCAGGAATTCGTGCCCCAGATACCCGTGGCAGTGCTTGATGTCCACGAAATGGTAGCCCAGTTCAGCCGCCATTCGTGCAGCCTTGATGTAGTCGTCTATTACGGATCGTATCTCCGCGTCTGACATCACGGGGTGGTTCGGATCCACGCCGAACCTGGAATCGAGGATGGGATGCCTGTACAGAATTCGGGGTTCCATCCCCCTATCGTGAGTGGGCCGACAGAACCGTCCCGAGTGCGTGAGTTGCAGCCCGACCACCAGGTCGTTCGTGCTGCCAACGTGTTGCCGGTGGGTTGCTCGAAGGATTTCCAGCAGTTCGGCGAGGCCGCGCCGGGTATGGTCCGCCGCGTAAAGCTGGTTGGGGTTTGCGCGGGCTTCGGGTCGAACGGCGATCGCCTCGCCTCCCCAGATCAGTTTTGCTCCGCTAAGTCCGAAATGACGCCACCGGCGCCGCGTGAAATCCGAAGGATTGCCATCGGTGAGCCCGTCCCATCCCTCCATCGGATGGATGGCAAACCGATTGCCGATGGATGCCGGGTCGAAAGGAAACGGCTGCGCCAGGGGTGACTCGGGCGCCGTGAGGATGTCCACGTCGCATGGCAACTTCAGACAGAGGGCCTCGACCCGTCTCTGAAATGCCTCGATGGTCTTCAGGTGTCCGATACGGACGATGTCTCCGCCTGGCATGAGTACATCCCTGCTGTGGTCATGCTTGGACTCGGTTCTCTTGAAGCCGGCTCTCCCGCCTCGCTTCGGCATCGTTACAGATGTTTTAGTGAAATGCAGGCTACGCAGTTCGTTTTGGAGCGTCGGCGCCAGGCATTCAACCTGCCGGCCGACAGGGGTATCGGAATTCGTGCGGACACGCCGCTGTCGCGGGCCAGACGAGTGGGTTACCAATATAGTGAAACGCCTATGACGGCGCAAATCACCTATGGCAAAGGGAGGCGGGCATGACGTTGGCGCACGGCACCAGAGTCTGGCGCTCCCGCCGTGATTTCGTTGCGTGTACAGGCAGGGGAATCTCCGTGCCGGGAGACACCGTCCGCCTGAGGCGGGGGGTTACGGTCGCGGACGAAATGGGCAACTGCAGCAGGAACGATCGGGAGGAAGTCTTTGGGCTTCGGCAGGCACGGAAGATATTCTACATCCCGACGACCGGAGCGTCCCGCGCGCTGCTGTGCCCGTATCTCCTTTGTGACAGTGATGACGGCGAGATGGAGGTCGTGGTTAACGGCCACGCACTGAGGGTCTGCTGGACCGGCGACCGTGACTATTGGCGGGACCGGTGGCGGCCACAGGAAATACCCGTCGACTGGCTCCGTTCCGGTCGAAACGAGGTGACTTTCAAGGCCGTAGACGACGCGGTCTGGACACTGCTGGTAGAGGAGAGTGTCCAGCCGCGGCGAAGTGCCGTAAGTGAAGACGGCGGTCAGACGTGGCGTACCGAATCGATCGGCGTCAACGACCGCGCTCGCGGAGAATATATGGTTCGGCTCTGGCTGGACCAATATGCGGAGCAGGGCCAGATCTGTTCCAACGCCGTGGACTTGCTCGGCCTTGTAACCAGGGGAGGGATTGCCGCCGCGGGACCCGTCGACGCTATTCGTCTGTCGGCCGACGTCAGGACGCCCGAGGGTTGTAACGCGGCATTGGAGTGGCGCGGCGGGCCATGTCCGGCATACTGCCCGAAATCGTGGACGGCGTGGGCGCCGGCATCCGATTCGATCGTGCCGGGCGTCGTCGTCAGGTTCCTGCAGTGGCGTCTCGTCCTGCGGACCGATCAGCCGTCGAAGACGCCGGAGGTGGATGCTGTATCGCTGACGGTCACGGCAGGGGTTGAAGTGCCGGCGGCCTGTATCGTCGGTTCGGAAAACCCTGCGCTGGTCCGCAGTTCCTACCGGTTTTCTCATTTGCCGGCCGATTCAGAACGGGGACGGATCCTGCGGGAACGCTGGCATCTTGACGAGGTCATCCGACCCGCAAGAACCGAGTTCGAGGCGTTCCTGCATTTGCGACAGTGGGTGAGGGAGCAGTGGGAAGATGGGTGGAACATGGGTGCCATCGAATTCTGCCCTCCGTGGGACGCCATGGTTATACTGAGTCTCGCGAGTCGCAAACTGAGCCTCGGAATGTGCACGCACTATGCGACCGTGATGTCACATTGCGCTGCAGCGCTGGGATTTACGGCTCGAACTCAAATCATGCGTTCACATTGCATCAACGAAGTCTGGTCGAACCGGCACGGCAAGTGGGTGGCCATGGACGTCGGTGGAGATTCCAACGACGAGACGAAATTCACGTATCATTTCGAACGCCGGGGGATGCCGCTCTCAGCGCTGGAAGCGCACCGCGCCTGGGTGGAGGAAGATTTCGCGGACGTAAAGATCGTCCCGGAACCGCCGCCGGCGGTAGCCGGGCAGTTTCAGGTGGCAAAGCGGTTGGCATTGTTCGAACGATTCATGATCTCACTTCGGAACGACGAACTGGAAACGATGGGTCCGGGAGAGCCCGAACATGGGAAGGTCTCGTACCATTTTAACAGATATCTGTTCTGGCAGGACCCGGATACAACGCCGTTGCCATGGTTTTCCGAACATACGGAGCGACCCGGCGACCTCTACTGGACTCCGAATCGGGCCGAGATACATCTCCAACAGACAGACGAACCGGATTTGCTTCGCGTCTTGCTGGATACGGAAACCGCGAACTTCAGGGGGTTCGAGATTAGCATCGATAACGGAGCCTGGCAGGAAAAAGGGGAGGCCGCTTTCGACTGGCGCCTGAATCCGCGGGTGAACACGCTGTCCGCGAGGCCGGTGAATGCGTTCGGGCGCCGCGGGGCGGAGAGTACCGTCGTTGTCCGTGCCGGCGACATTTCGGGTTGAGGGTTCGCGGACGGACGGAGGCTGAATGAACGGTATTGCAATTCAGGATTACGGTACATCAATGGCGCGCCCCGGAGACTTCGATGCGTTCTGGGACGACGTGCTCGATACGGCGGACCGTATTCCTCTGAACAGCTCGGTGGCGCACAGCACGCTACGGTCAACGCCCGAAGTGGACGTGTATGACGTCCACTTTGACAGCATCGACGGTGTCCGGATCGCGGGCTGGTACTGCCTGCCCGCGAAACGCACGGAGACGCTGCCTGCGATTCTGCAGGTTCCCGGGTATATCGGGGAGCCGCGATTGCCAAAACAGGAGGCCCTGAGGGGATACGCGGTTTTCAGCGTCGCTCCGCGGGGAAAACTCCGAAGCAACGGACAGTTCAACCCCGGATATCCGGGGCTGTTGACGCACAATATCGTAGATCGGCACACCTATTCGTATCGCGGGTTTTATATCGATGCCGTGCGCGGGTTCGACTTTCTGGCCAGCAGGACGGAGGTGGATTCAGAGCGGATCGGCGTGACCGGGAGCAGCCAGGGCGGCGGCCTGACGTTTGTGGTTGCCGCGCTCAGGGACCCGAGGGCCGGAGCCGCGGGAGCGCCCTATCTGTGCGGGTTCATGGATGCGATCCAACTCACGCATACCTATCCCTACCAGGAAATACGTGACTATCTGAGGCTGTATCCCGAGAGGGAGTCCGCTGTGAGCAGGACGCTGGCATATTTCGACGGAATTCACTTCGGCCCGCGGATTTCGTGCCCGATTATCGTCAACGTGGGCCTGCAGGACAATATCTGCCCGCCCGAAACCGGATACGCGGCATACCGGGCGATTGCGTCGAATGACAAGCGAATCTACGCATACGACGGCCACGGACACGATGCGGGCGTCGTGGAGCACGGCGCCGTGATCCACGCATTCTTCGAGAAACATCTGAAGAATCACGCATGACGTTGGATCCGGGGGGCAGGCCTCTATCTGCACTCCTGGAGCAAGGAGAACGCGTCGATGCAGGAGCAATTTCAGCCGACTGTGGCCATGCCAGATGATTTCCATGCCTACTGGCATCGTACGATGGAAGCGCTGGACGCCATCCCGATTGCGCCCGAAGCGGAAATCATGCCCATTCGGAGTACCGGGTTCTCAACGACCTACGGGGTGCGTTTCACGAGCATCGGGCCGTACCGGCTGTTCGGCTATCTGAGTATCCCCCACGGGGAGGGCCCGTTTCCAACACTGGTGTATTTCACGCGCCTTCAGAGCGTGGTGGAACCGTTGCCGCAGGGTGACGCCATCGAGAAGCAGGGTCGGTTTCTGGTATTTTCGATGGCGGCCAGGGGACAGCGCAACGCCGACAAACCCTATGCGGCTTCGTTCCCCGGTCTGTTCGTGGACGGTATCGAAGACCCTGAGGCTTACGTCCTGCGGGGTATCGTGGCAGACTGTTGCCGGGCCATGGACTACGTCCTCACCCGACCGGAAGCGGACCGGAGCCGGATCGTGGGGATCGGGCAGAACGAGATGCCGCTCCTGACCGCCGCGCTGCGCGGTGGTCTGACGCACCTGGTCGCGTCTCCCTCCTTCTTCTATGGCACCATGGATCGCGCATCGGGCACCGATAGCTATCCGCTGGAGGAAGTGAACGAGTATCTGAGGCAGTTTCCTGACCGCCGCGACCTGGTAGCGCGCACGGTTTCCTATTTCGACCCCCTGTTTTTTGTGCCCCGGATCACGGTGCCGACCCTGTTGTGGGGCGGCCGGCATATGCTCGGGGCGATTGTCGAAGCCATGCCAGGCCCCGCCGAGGTCCGCGCCTCGGAACACTCGCGCTATAAGGATGGCGTCTTCCAGGAGCGCTGGATCGCACGTCAATTTGGACTGAAGGACGTTATTCTGCCCGCCCACTGGCGGTAGGGCGGCGAACCGCGGTTGAATCGATCGACCTCGGACGCGGGTCTTGAAATTCATGCATTGAATCGGGGCGTCGAGAGATGAATATCGGGAAGATCCGGTCCGACTTTCCCGCGCTCGGCAATTTCGTCTGGTTCCAGAACGGGGGCGTAAGCATTACCCCGGCGCCAGTTGCGGAGGCGCACATCGGGTTGATGCGGGAGTTGCTCGAACGCGGCCCGATGCACATTGCCTATCCCGATGAGGAATATCCGCGTCGGGAGCGGAGCAGGGAGCGCCTGGCGGCATTCTTCGGCGTTTCGCCCGGCGATCTGGCTCTGATGCGCGGGGTGAGCGAAGCGTTCCAGACCGTCATTCGCGGCCTGGACTGGAATGCCGGCGACCGCATCCTAATCTCGGAAGAGGAAGAGGTGGCGCTGCTGGTGCCGTGTCTTCATTTGCGTGACCTGTACGGGGTTGTCGTGGACAAGGCTCCTCTGGTGGACGACGCGGACGAACAGGTCGAGGCGGTTGTCGGACGCATCACGGACCGTACGCGTCTCATCGGGTTCAGCCACGTGATTTCCGACTCGGGATACCGGTTGCCCGCCGAGCGGATCTGCGCGGCTGCAAGGGCGCGCGGCGTCGTCAGTTTCCTCGACATGGCGCATTCCGCCGGGCTGTACCCCATGAATCTGAACCGACTGGGTTGCGATTTTGCGGGAATTCTCTCCTACAAGTGGATGTACTCGCCCTATGCGGCCGGAGCGTTGTTCGCGAGAGCCGACCGCCGGGACCGAATCCGCGTGACTTACGCCGGAGGTCGTGCACAGGACTGGGTGGACTTCCGTAGAGATCGTTTCGAACTAAAGGAAAGTACGGAGAGGTTTGAATTCGGACCGTGGTCCTGGCCGTTGGTTCACGCGTGGGCCGCTGCAGTGGAATACCTTACGTGCATCGGACTCGACGCAATCTGGGCGCGCACCGTGGTGTTGACGACGCGATTGAAACGAGGGTTGAACGAGATTCCGGGTGTCAGGTTGATTACGCCTCTGTCTCCTGAACAATCTGCCGCCGTCGTGGGATTCAATCTGGATGGCTGGCAGCCTCTCCACGTGAGGGATGCGCTGAGGAAACGCTGGCGCATTGTCGTCAAGGCGTTCAACACCACGCGGCAGGGGCTGCGTGCGAGCGTGCCCTTTTTCCTTCTCGAAGAGGAGATCGACCTGTTGCTCCACGCACTGGCCACGTTGGCCTCCGAAGATCCGGGGCGACCGTCGGCGGGCAGTTTGGCGTAACAGACGATCATCCTGCGTCTCTGTGCGCCCTGCGGCATCCGTGTCGCCCGAATGGGAAACACTGGAGGTTTTGAAATGGAAGAGAGAAATGAAAAGATGGTGGTCCCGGGAGACGATCCCGTGATGATCGCCGGGTCTCCACATCTGGATCGCCTCGCGCCATACGGGCAGGTGGTTCTGTACGACTCGAGGCCGGACTCGCCCGCAGAGAAAGTCGAGCGCGCGAGAGGTGCGGCTGTCATTATCAATACGCGAGGGGTCGTTTCCTGGGGACGGGAAGAATTCGAACAATTGCCGGATCTCCGGATGATTACGAGTTGTTCGATAGGCACCGATATGTTCGACCTGGGTGCCGCACGCGAGCACGGGATTGTCATCTGCAATCAGCCGGGACGAACGGCGCCGGTGGTGGCGGAGCATATGTTCGGATTGATGTTTGCCGCGGCGAAACGCGCGCCATTTTTCACGAAGCGTATGCAGGCCGGCGAGTGGCCCCGGATGAATGGTATCTTCCTCCAGGGCAAAGTACTGGGTATCGTCGGTGCCGGGAATAGCGGGGCCGAAATGGCCAGGCTGGGGCGCGCGATCGGTATGGATGTCATTGCGTGGACGTACCATCCATCGCAGGAGCGGGCTGAAAGGCTGGGCGTGCGTTTCGTAACACTGGACGAACTGCTCTCCGAGGCCGACGTCGTCAGCATGCACGTGGCGCTTACCGAAGACAGTCGCGGAATGATCGGCGCCCGGGAGTTCGGACTGATGAAAGACGGCGTCATCCTGGTGAACGGCGCAAGGGGGCCGGTGGTCGACACGGACGCGCTGGTGACGGCGCTTCGGTCCGGGCGTCTGGGCGGAGCGGCCATCGACGTGTACGACGAGGAGCCCGTGCCGCCGTCCCATCCGCTGCTGTCCTGCGAACAGGTGGTGTTGACGCCGCACTGCGCCGATATGACCCCGGAAGGGGTCGATCTGCTGAACGGCGGCGCCGTGGAGAATGTCATTGCATTTCTGGAGGGTCGCCCGCGCAACCGGGTGACGTAGTATCCCGGAACGTATCGGCAAGGGGGAATCCGGCATGGATGCGTACGAACCGCTGAATCTGTCAGATATGTGCAACGTGGCGCCGGAGCACCTTGGCGAGGGATCGAATGTCTCTGCGGGTGCCCGGTACTGCCAGGGGCTGCCGTTTCTGATTGGTCGCGCCGACACGACAGCAGCGCCCTGTCTGCTGGGTTTCGGCGAGGGAATTGAGGGTCAGCCTGCTTTCATCCCGGTTGAAAAGACGGCGCTGCGGGTGATCGTGGCGCACCGGCTGATCGACTCGGGGATTCCGAATAACGGTCCGGTCGGCGAGCGTGTGGCGGAGTATCGCTTTCATCTGGATGGCGGCGCCGTGGTTTCGGCGGCTGTCAGGGACCGGTTCGAGATCGGCACCGTTCCGGCGACGGCAGGGCTTCCGTTCCTGGCGGTCCAGGACCGGACCGACGGAATGCTTCCGCGTCACGAAGGACGGTGGGGTGACGCCGGACGCCGGCAGACCGAGGCGTTCCAGGGACGATCGCTGGACTTTACGCTCTGGGTCTGGGAGAATCCTCACCCGGACCGCGCGGTTGAGCGGATCGAGGTCATCCCCGCGGGTCCCCGGTTTGTCATCGGTGGTATTACGCTGGGCCACGCCGACGAGCATCCGTTCTCGCGGGAGGCGCCGCGTGAAGTGTTGATTACGCTGCCGGGGCGGGAGGACGCTGAAAAACCGTTCGACCTGGACGTGAAGGTGGATCGAGGCATTGCCACGTACCCCTTTCCGCTGCCGGCGCGGTCGTCGGATGATTTTCTGAAGGACAGCAGGAAGGGCTGGGGGGAACCGCAGAATCCGTCCGGCAGCCCGGCCTATGTCGAGGTGGCCGCGATACCTTCGGCAACGGTTACGGTGACGCAGGGCGCCGACACCCTCGGCGCCGTTCAATGGGGAGAGCTGGAGAAACGGGGCAGGATCGAGACCCCGGCGATGAAGGTCGAAGTCGTCAGCCGCGGCCGTAACTGGGTACACACCCGCGTGGTGGACGACGAGACGGGACAGCCGGTACCGTGCCGCGTGCACTTCAGGTCGCCCGAGGGGATACCCTACGCGCCGCACGGGCACCATCCGCATGTGAACTCCAACCTGGACACCTGGCATATCGACGTCGGCGGCGACGTCCGGCTGGGTCAGATTACGTACGCGTACACGAATGGCACGTGTCAGGGATGGTTACCCAGAGGAAAGGTTATCGTAGACGTTGCGCGGGGATTCGAGTACGAACCGCTCCGCGCCGGCGTGGAGATCCGGCCCGGGCAACGGGAGCTGGAACTGCGGCTGAAACGCTGGTGCCGCATGAATGACGAGCGGTGGTTCAGCGGGGATTCGCACGTCCATTTTCTCTCCACGCAGGGAAGCCATACCGAGGCCCAGGGAGAGGATCTCAATGTTGTCAACCTGCTGCCTTCGCAGTGGGGCAACCTCTTCACCAGCACCGAGGAGTTTACCGGCAGGGCGAGCGTGTCGCCGGACGGGAGCAGCATCGTCTACGTGGGATCCGAAAACAGGCAGCATTTTCTGGGGCACCTGATTCTGTTGGGTTTGAAAGAGACCGTGATGCCCTGGTGTTCCGACGGCCCGGGAGAAGCGGAGATGGGTGGAACCCTCGAAGTGACGATGTCGGATTGGGCGGACCGATGTCACGCGCAGGGCGGTACCGTCGTCATTCCTCACCTGCCCAATCCCAACGGAGAACCCGCCGCACTCATCGCAACGGGGCGGGCCGACGCGGTCGAGATGCTCAGGCATACCGCGTACAATCATCACGAGTACTATCGTTATCTCAACTGCGGGTACAGGCTGCCGCTTGTAGGCGGCACCGACAAGATGAGCAGCGACGTGCCGGTGGGCATTTACAGGACTTACGTGAGGATTCCCGAGGATGAGCCGTTCACGTACGAGGCCTGGTGCAGGAACATGGCCGCCGGACGCACCTTTCACAGCGGGGGCCCGATCATCCGGTTCACTGTGGACGGCCGCGAAATCGGCGACACGGTAAGATTGCCGGGAAACGGGGGTACGGTCGAAGCCGTCGCGGAGGCCGAGAGCGTGCTGCCCATCCATACGCTGCAGATCGTACAGAACGGGCGGGTGGTCGCTTCAACCGAGGAATCCGGAGGCGCGCGAAAGCTGCGTCTGAAGGCGGATATCGAGGTGGGCGCGCACGCGTGGCTGGCGGCGCGCTGCGGGGGGCCGGGTTATTTCCAGGCGGTCCCGCACCTGGACGGCTGGGGGCGCGGGATCATGGCGCATACCTCCCCGGTCTACATCGCCTGCGGCGGCGAGTGGTGGATGTTCGACTCCGAAACCGCGTCATACATGTTGACGCTGGTGGACGGCTGCATTTCGTACATGGAACACAACAGCCGGCAGCACAGAGCGGGAGAGGTCACCCACCACCACGGGGAAGAGGACCACATGGCGTACCTGGAGCGGCCGTTTCTGGAGGCAAGAGAGGCTATCCACCGCCGGTTGCACCGGCACGGAGTTCCACACTAGAAGTCTGCCGGCGAACCGCCGACAAGGCGTTGGGATTAGGCTATTTGGCCTGCAGATATCCTTCGGCCGCAAGCAGTTCGGCCATGAGAATGGCGCCCCCGGCAGCCCCTCGAACGGTATTATGGCTCAGGGCGATGAATCTGTAGTCGAACACGTTGTCGTCGCGTAGCCTGCCGAGCGTAACGCCCATGCCGTTCCCCGCGTCCCGGTCCAGCCGGGTCTGGGGCCGGTCTTCTTCGTCGAAATACGTCAGAAACGGTTTCGGCGAAGAGGGAAGGCCCGCCGCCTTCGGATCCCCCTGGAAGTTTCGCCAGGAATCGATGACCTGTTCCCGGGAAGGCTTTCGTTCAAACGACACCGAGGTTGCGGCCATGTGACCGTCGCTGACGGGCACCCGTATACACTGCGCTGAAATCGCCGGTCCGCTGGCGTTCCGGATTTCACCGTTGTGAATTTCGCCCCAGATCTTCAACGGTTCCATTGAACTCTTTTCCTCTTCACCTCCGATGAAGGGGATAATATTGTCCTCCATTTCCGGCCACGACTGAAAGGTCTTGCCGGCGCCGGAAATGGCCTGATAGGTGCATACGGACGCGCTCCGGGGTCCGAAATCCGCCAGCGCCTCGAACGCGGGGACGTAGGGCTGTATCGAGCAGTTGGGCTTGACGGCGACGAAACCGGAGCGGGTTCCCAGGCGCCGGCGCTGCGCTTCGATAACGGCCACGTGACCCGCGTTGATCTCCGGCATGAGCATCGGCACGTCGGGCGTCCACCGGTGGGCGGAGTTGTTGGACGCCACCGGTGTCTCCCGCAGGGCATAGGCGTCTTCAAGGTTACGGATGTCCTCTTTTTCCATATCCAGCGCCGAACAGACGAAATCCACCTCGCCGGCAATCGCTTCGACTTCGTTCACGTTTCTGACCGTCAGTTCGGCGATGTCCGCCGGAACATCCGTGGCAACGGTCCACCGGCCCGCGACGGCTTCCCGGTACGGCTTCCCCGCCGACCGGGGGCTGGCAGCCACCACCGCGACCTCGAACCAGGGATGGTCTTCCAGGAGTGAAACGAAGCGCTGACCGACCATGCCGGTCGCGCCCAGAACGCCTGCTTTGAGTTTTTTCATTTCCGTTCCTTCTGTGAGTGAGGGTTGTCGGTGGCATAAAAACAGCCGGCATGTCCACGGGTAGAGACATCGCCGGCTACGACAAATCCGTGCCACGTCGCAAGAGAGCGCTCCACGGGACGCTGTTTCCCGTGACAGTCCGCTGGATCTTATCCAGCAGCCCAGCCCGTTCATCCCGGCGGCGGGAGATTCGGGCTTCGGCAGGTTCGCCCTTTCAGCCGGCAGTTGTGGGTCCGCCGTCCACTGCCGGTTACTGATGCAAACCCGCGCCTCTACCCTTGCAGCGCAAGAAAAATAAATAAACGCCGATTTTTGTCAAGAAAAAGTGTTGTTAAGTCGCCAATTGTCGGGATCCGGTCATACGGGGTTGCGGGTGAAGGCGTGCGGCCGGAATCGTATCGTCACCCCGTCTTCTGTCTCGTCCGACGCCCGACTTCCAGCACCAGTGTCGTATGTAACCCTTTATATAATAATATTTAAAAGTCTATTCGACGCACGGATCGTGCATCAGAGCGCCAGCAGGCGTGCGATGTTTCCGCCAAGAACAGAGGAAAGATCGGGCCCTGAAACACCGGAAGCACGGACCTTTGCGAGATCCGTACGGATATACGTTGCCAGGTCGGGCGTGGGATACGGGCCGTCGGTGCCCCAGATGATGCGTTCAGGTCCCAGGCGTTCCACGGCCTCGCGGATTTTCCATATTACAACCACGCCGCTGATGTCCATATAGACGTTACCGTACGCTTCCGCAATGCCGATAAACCGGTCAATGAGCCCACGGTCCGTGCACAGGTACCTGCCCATGTGGGCGACGACGATCGGGGTGTCCGGAAAGGCGCGGGCCATGCGTTCGAGGTCAGCATGACGGCCGATGAAGTCGATGAGGCAGGGCACGCCGTGGTCGCCGGCAAGTTTGAGTATCGGGTCCGTCACGTATTCAGCGAGGGTGCATTCGCCGGCGTGTATCTTGATGCCCTTGAAGCCCAGGCCCGTGACGGCCTCTTCAATGCATCCGATAATGGACCGTTCGGCGTTGGGCAGCGCGTATGCGTACGGTATGAGACGCTCGGGATACATCTCGTGCGCGGTTCGAGCCCGCGAAATGGCGTCGAACGCGGTGGTGCAGATGGCGAAAACGACGGACTTGCCCACGCCTGCCCCGTCCATGGATTCAACGATCTGACGGGCTGTGTATTCCGTACGCTCGGCGTTGCCATGCCTGAGGTGTACGTGACTGTCGATAATCATTTCCTTTACTCCTGTACTATGCGGCAGACGCTCCGCTCCCCCGTCGGTCGAATGCCGACATGCGTCGTGTACGTGATTCGACGGCCGATTGAGAGTACGGAGAAAGCGGTCAACCGTCAATAGATTTAAGAATGATGTCACAAGATTGGAGCGAATTGCGTATGTCGGCCGTATTTGAACCGCTGGACCTGAACGCCTATCTGAATTGCGGACCCGAAAATGTCGAGATAACGGGCGGTTACCTCTGGCCAGCCGCGCCGGGAACGCCTGCACTAAGCGGGCTGAACCGGCTCCCGGGAGGGAATTGCCGGTTCTGGGGGATTCCGTTCACGCTTGCGGGCCGTGACAGGAGTTCCGGGGTGCCTTCGTTTGTCGTGGTTTCGGGGCAGGCGGGCATGCGGGGCGACGGGACCGTGGCCATTGAAGTAGGGCGGAAGGCGCGCCGGGTGTTGTTCGCTCACGTCTGTACGCCGGTCAGCGGCGCTGAAGCGAGTCTTGAAGGGACCGGAGAAGTCGTCGGACAATACCGGATCCGATACGACTCGGGAATCGACGTCGCGCAGGCGTTGAGACGGCGTTTCGAGATTCACGACCTGTTTGTGCCGTGGGGGCACCATCCCTTTCTCTGCCGGAATTGCCGAGAGTTTCTCCCGGTGGGGCTGGACGACCGGACCCTTCCATACGGCCCGGCACAGGTGGGCGTCAGGACGGAAAGCAGCGATCTGTCGGGCTGGTGGCTGTACGACTGGGTCAATCCGCAGCCGGAAGCGTCCATCACAAGTATCGAGGTTTCGGCGTCCGCCGGGGCCGCGGTCGCCTTGGGCGGAATCACGCTCTGCCACGAGGAGAGCGACCCGCTCGTCTGGCATCCGCGAACCGAGGTTGCGGTTTCGACCGCAAGCCGGGAGGAGATTGCGGTCGACATGGATCGAGGCGTGATCGCGCGGCAGGACCGGCTCTACGTGCCGGGCGCGGATTTCATCGAGTCGGATGAGGCGGGATGGGGGTCCGGCGGACAGGTGTTTCAGGAGGGGCGCTATCTGGAAGTCCATGGCTCGCGGGAAGGACGGCTGAACATCCGGTACGGAGACGCCAGCGAGGCGTTCCGCTGGGGAGACGTTTTGAAAGAGAAGACTGTGCAGCGCGGCGCAACGCGCGTGACCCTGGTCGCGCCCGCGGGCAGGCAGTGGGTGCACGTCAGGGTGAATGACGCCGCCGCCGGCCGGCCCGTGGGATGCAGGATTCACTTCCGGTCTCCCCACGGCGCCTATTTCGCGCCGCACGGCCACCAGGCAGACGTGAATACGGCCTGGTTCGAGGACATGGGCGGCGACTGCAAGGTACACGGGACGCCGTACGCTTATATTGACGGAACCTGCCAGGTCGAACTGCCTGTGGGGCAGGTCTACGTGGAAGTGGCGCGAGGGTTCGAATATGTCCCGTTGCGGAAGCTTGTTGAAGTGAAGCCCGGACAGCGGAATCTGACGCTGGAGGTTGAGCGGGCATTCGACATGAAAGACCGCGGGTTCTACTCCGGGGACACGCACGTGCATTTTCTGTCGTCTCAATCGGCCCATCTTGAGGCGGCGGGTGAAGACCTGAACGTCGTGAACCTGCTCGCCAGCCAGTGGGGCCGGCTGTTTACCAGCTGGGAGGAGTTTACGGGCGGCCTTGCGCCAACCAGCAGCGAACTTCACAAGATCTGGGTGAGCCAGGAAAACCGGCAGCACGTGTTGGGGCACATCAGCCTGCTGGGTCTGAAGGAAATGGTGGCGCCAATGTGTACCGGTGGGCCGCAGGAGGATTGGATCGGAGGCGAGGTTCAGGTCCTGATGGCGGATTGGGCGGAAGCCTGCCGGGAGCAGGGGGGACTGGTGATTATGCCGCATATGCCCACGCCCGATTTCGAAAATGCCGCAAATATCGTGCTGGGCCAGGCCGATGCCGCGGAGATGTGCTGGATCTGGAAGGGCGAACAGATCGGCGCCGGAGAGCGCGGGTACTACCGGTGGCTGAACACGGGTCAGAAGCTTCCCATCGTCGGCGGGACGGACAAGATGTCGAACGAACGCATTCTGGGGGGTTCGCGGACCTATGCTAAACTTGCACGTGGAGAGGAGTTTACATTTGATAATTGGTGTAAAGCTGTAAAACACGGCACGACATTCGCCAGTACCGGGGCGATGATCGATCTGCGCGTCGAGGGAACGCCGATGGGCGGCGAGATCGCGCTGCCGGGGAACGGCGGGACGCTGGAGGTGGTCGCCACCGCGGAGAGCGTGTGGCCGTTGACGGCTGTGGAATTGATCGTGAACGGGGAACGGGCCGGCAGACAGCAGGCGGCCGGAGACGGCCGGACGGTGACGCTGCAGCAGGAACTGAGCGTTGAAACGTCCTGCTGGGTGGCGGCCCGTTGCTGGGGCGAATTCGCAACGGACGCCGGCCCGGTGATGGCCCATTCGTCGCCGGTCTACATCGACGTGGGGAATCGATGCGCGTTCGAACCCGCCGACGGCGAATATCTGTTAACCCATATGGAAGGCGGCATCGCATGGGCGGAGAACATCGGCGTGTTCCGTGACGAGAATGCGCGTGCGCGACTGATCGCGCTGTTTCGGCGTGCCTGCGAGGAGTTGAGCCGGCGTGCGCACTGAATTCACACCGCCTCTGACCAAGAGAAGACGGGGGAACTATGGAATTCAAGCTGGGATACAGTACACTCCGATGGCAGGAGCCGGACCTGGAACCGGCGCTGGAAGAGTTGAAAAAGGCAGGGTGGGACGGCTGGGAGGGAAGGATGTCTCCGGAATGGCTGGGGACCCCCTCCCGGCTGCGACGTGTGTGTGAAAACGCCGGTTTGCCGATGGCGGTATATACCGCCGCCGGATCGCCGGACGTACGGGATCGGGCGCACGTGGAGCGTAACCGTCGTCGGATGGAGTACGCCGCGGAAGCGGGGGCCGACTGCTTTATGTTCATGAGCGGCGCGAAGCCGGCCGGTCGGCCCGTGAACGCGGACGACCTGACCGCTGCCGCCGAGGGCGCGGAAGCATGGGCGGAATTTGCGGAGACGCTTGGGCTGGAAATCAGCTACCACATTCACACCAATACGCTCGTGGATTCCGTAGCGGACTGGAAGTTCTACTCCGGACGGCTTCGGAAGGCGCAGCTTTGTATCGATGTATCCCACGCCATGCTCTGGGGCTACGATCCGGCCGATTCGATACGTGACTTCAAGAGCCGGCTGAATTACATGCACCTTCAGGACTACACGTCCAGCTCACGGGATGAGAGCGGTCGATACGATCCGGTCTGGTGCGATGTCGGCGACGGGACGGACCTGGATTTCGCGGATATTCGAGGCGCGCTGGTGGAGATCGGTTTCTCCCGTTGGGTAACCAGCTGCCCGGGTAATCCCGTTCCGGGTGCCGACGACCCCGTCAGTGAAGCCAGGCGAAGTGCGAGGACGTACGCCTTTTTGCGGCGAATCGGGTATTGAGTCGGGAACGCCGGGCGGAACCGGCCATCCAGCGGCTATGCCGTTTTGGCATAAATTGCCGAATTGACATCGATATATATGCTAAAGTGGCATATACCTCTTTGCCTTGAATTCAAATAGACGAGCCGCAGAGAACGTAAAAAAGAGAGGCCGGGAAACTCCCGGCCTCTCTTTTTTCTGATATTTCGTTACGGTTCCGGATCCATCCAGGGAGTCCAGGTGCCCAGAGACAGCGCGCCGTCGGCGACAATCGTCGCACCCGTGATGTATGCCGCGGCGGGGGAACACAGGAATAGCGTGATCGCCGCGACCTCGTCCGCCTCCGCGAACCGGCCGGCGGGGACATCGGTGAGCGCCGTTGACACGAAGTCTTCCCTCTGGAGGGGCTTGAATTCATGCTCGCGAAGGCCGGTCGTGTCCACAAAGCCGGGAGCGACGGCATTGACCCGCACGTTCTTGCGGGCGTAATGGTAGGCCAGGGTCTTGGTCAGGTTGACCACGCCCGCCCGCGCGGCCCCGGAATGGGCGAAAGGCGGCGCGCCCCGCTCAAGTGCATAAATATGCACGATGTTGACGATGGAACCGAAACCGTTCGCGGCCATCAGGGGACCGATGCGGCTGCACATATTCCAGGTCCCGTTGAGATTCAGGTCCACGACCGCACGCCAGCCCCCGTCGGTAATTTCCGAAGGTCGTGCCGGAAATTGTCCGCCGGCGTTGTTGACCAGGAAGTCGATGACATCGAATTCGGACAGCGCCTTCGAGACCATGTCTTCAACCTGTACGACTTCCCGGATATTGACCGCCAGGGCAAGACACCGGGCGCCGACGTCCGAAATCTCTCGGGACGTGGACGCGAGCGTTTCGGCGTTACGACCGGCGATGACAACCTGTGCTCCCAGCCCGGCGAACGCGAGCGCGATCCGTTTGCCGATTCCACGGCCGCCGCCGGTTACGAGCGCGGTCTTTCCCGCAAAGAGATCGGGTGCGAAAACCGAAAGGGCGTCTGAGTCGGATTTCATCCGGCGATCCTCCGGACGGAGTGTAAAAGGGCGTACGGGCGATCCGCAAAGATACACGATGATCGAGACAAATCCAACGTGAAGTGCAATCTCCAGGCAATATGTCGCGATTCTTCCGCCGATTCATCCCGTCCTGCTGCGTTGCTTACGCTGAGCATATTTGGCCTCAATCCGAAAAAAACAGCAACGCGGCGACGCGACAAGACCCTCCGAAACGGGGCGTAATCGACGTATAGAAGGACGTCTTTTCCCTTCACGTCCAGTGACCTGGTGTATCCTGGTAATCCGCAGTTTAATCGCCTTTATCAATTTGCGTATATGCGGTTTTACGTCCACGAAAACATACGAATCCTGGTTATTTCTGGCACGAACATTGCGACACATCCGGCATGACAGCGCGTCTGGTATTCGCCGCCTACGAACGATTCGCGGGAAGCCGCCGCCCGGCGGAGTACTAGGCGATCCGGGGAAGTAAGGGAACGGAACCTGAGCCGGTACGGTGAAATCGGCCGCAGAATTCCTGAAAACAAGAAAGGAGGCCTGCAATGGACATGAACAGACTGACACAAAAATCGCAGGACGCGCTACGGGACGCGCAGGCACGCGCCTCCGGTTACGGACTGCCGGAGTTGGACGGCGAGCATCTTCTTCTGGCCTTACTTGAACAGCACGACGGGCTGGTCGCGCGCATTCTGGCGCGGATGGAAATCGACACCGACGCACTGATAACGGAGGTGGAGAGCGAACTGGCCCGACGACCGCGGCAGTCCGGCGGCAACCACGAACCCGGCCGGATGTACGTGACGCCTCGCTTTGGCAGGTTGCTCCGGCAGGCCGAAGCGGAGGCGAAGGGGATGCAGGACGAGTATGTTTCAGTGGAACACCTGGCACTGGCGTTACTGGACGGGGCGATGGACACGGGATGGGGGCGCATCCTGCGGGAATTCAAAGTTACAAAAGAGGCGTTCCTCGATGCTCTGACCCGTGTCCGGGGCAGTCAGCGGGTGACCGGCCCCGAACCCGAAGGCGCCTATGAAGCGCTGGAGAAATACGGCGTGGACCTGGTCGCGCAGGCCCGCGAGGGCAAGCTGGATCCGGTAATCGGGCGGGACGCGGAAATCCGAAGGGTCGTGCGCATCCTTTCTCGGAAGACGAAGAATAACCCGGTCCTGATCGGGGAGCCGGGGGTCGGAAAGACCGCCGTGGTTGAAGGACTCGCGCAGCGGATTGTAAAGGGAGACGTTCCGGAGTGGATGGTGGAGCGTACGGTGTTTTCCCTCGATATGGGCGCGCTGCTTGCGGGAGCCAAATTCAGAGGAGAATTCGAGGAACGGCTAAAGGCCGTCCTGAACGAGATCGCCCGGAGCGAGGGCCGCATCCTGTTATTCATCGACGAGATCCACAATATCGTCGGCGCGGGTCGGACGGAAGGGTCCACGGATGCGGGAAATATGCTGAAGCCGATGCTGGCACGGGGGGAACTGCATTGTATCGGGGCGACGACGCTGGACGAATACCGGAAATACATCGAGAAGGACGCCGCCCTGGAGCGACGGTTTCAGCCCGTGACGGTGGATGCGCCCTCGGTGGAGGATACCATTTCGATTCTCAGGGGAATTCGCGAGAGGTACGAACTGCACCACGGCGTACGGATTCAGGACAACGCCATGGTGAGTGCCGCCGTACTCGCCAACCGATACGTATCGGACCGGTTTCTTCCCGACAAGGCAATCGACCTCGTTGACGAGGCCTGTGCGATGATCCGCACCGAGATCGACTCGATGCCGGCACCGCTGGACGAGGTCACCCGCAGAGTGATGAGACTCGAAATCGAAGAGGCGGCGCTGAAGCAGGAGTCGGATCAAGGCAGTGCGCAGAGACTGGAAGACCTTCGCAAGGAGCTGGCCGATCTGAAGTCGCAGGCAGACGCGATGCGAGCCCGGTGGGAATCCGAGAAGGAAGTGATCGACACGGTTCGCAAACGTCGCAAACAGATTGAAGCGGTGCGTCGCGAAATCGAAGAGGCGGAGCGAGCGTACGATCTGAACCGGCTGGCGGAATTGAGTCACGGACGCCTGCCCGAACTGGAGCGGATGCTGCAGGCGGAAGAGGCGCGGTCGCACGGCAACGGCCGGCTGCTCCGGGAAGAGGTTACCGAAGGCGAGATCGCGGAAATCGTCTCGCGCTGGACCGGGATCCCCGTAACGCGCCTGGTTGAAGGCGAACGCGAAAAGCTCCTCCGTCTGGACGAAATTCTGCATGAGCGCGTTGTGGGCCAGGACGAGGCCGTGTCGCTGGTGGCCGACGCCGTGATCCGGGCCCGGGCCGGGGTCAAGGATCCGCGCCGGCCGATCGGCTCGTTCATCTTCCTCGGGCCTACGGGCGTCGGCAAGACGGAACTGGCAAAAGCTCTGGCCGAGGCGCTGTTCGACTCCGAGGAAAACATGGTCCGCATCGACATGAGCGAATACATGGAGCGACACGCGGTTTCGAGGCTGGTCGGCGCGCCTCCGGGATATGTCGGTTACGATGACGGGGGACAACTGACCGAGGCGGTCCGCAGGAAGCCCTACTCGGTGATTCTGTTCGACGAAATCGAGAAGGCACACCACGACGCGTTCAATGTATTGCTGCAAATCCTCGACGACGGGCGATTGACCGACGCCCAGGGGAGAACCGTTGACTTCAAGAACGCCGTGATCATCATGACGTCAAATATAGGGGCATCGCACATTGTCGATCGTGTCGCGGAGAGCGGGGAGGTCCACGACGAAGCCCGCCGGGCGGTTATGGCCGAGATGAGGCGGCATTTTCGGCCGGAGTTCCTCAATCGCGTCGACGATATTGTCCTCTTCAAGGGGTTGACGCAGGCTGAGATCGTGAAGATCGTGGGCTTGTTGACCGTGGATCTCCGCGAACGGCTCGAGGACCGGCGGATCGAGCTGGAATTCACCGATGCCGCCCGTGAATTTGCCGCACGTGAGGGATTCGATCCGGTCTACGGTGCACGCCCTCTGAAGCGGTATCTGCAGCGTGAGCTGGAAACGCGAATTGGACGTGGTCTCATCAGCGGCGAAATTCCCGACGGCGCGCGAGTTCGCGTGGACCTGGAGAATGGGAAGCTTGCGCTCCACCACGACAATGCCCCGCGGGAGGTCGCTGCCGCGGACGCATGAGTATTCTGAACCGGTGGCTTCAGGCCCGTGTTTCCGTTCCGGAAACACGGGCCTTTCCATTCTCCATCGTCTCGATTCCGGAAATCCGGCCGACCTGAATGGATGGCCTGAGAGAATTCACTTGTGCCCGAAATGGTGAGATATATCTTCCGCTGAGGGGCATCAGGCTGAAACCGCCAGGTTCGGCGGGCGTCATAGGGTTTGCCGGCGAGCCCCGCGATTCCGGCAGCAGGCGTGGCTCTCCGGCCGGGCGCTGCCGTCCCCGGATCGAGGCCGGTATATTCCCAGCCATCGCTGGTGTACGTTGAACGACAGGACAGGATGGAGAGCATTGATCTTCAAAAGAACCGTCGTCGTCATTGTCCTGATTGGAATTCCCGCGACCCCTGCCGCAAAGGATGCACAGAATAGCAAATTACCCATAGTTGAGGCGGTTGTGATCGAAGGAAACCGGGTGATCTCGACCGGGGATCTTCGGCGGCTGATGTATACCCGCACAGACCCGTGGTACGGGATTTTTCCCGGTGCGGATGAGCGGAGATTCGATTCCCTTGTCTTTCGATCGGATGTGAACCGGATCGCGGCGCATTATCGAGACCTGGGGTACCTTGAAGCCGTCGTGGACACGGTTGTCGAAAGGTACCGACCCGGTTTTGTGCGAATCCGCGTCCGGATCAAGGAGGGTGGGCCTGTCGTCGTATCCGACGTACGGCTGGAGGTCCTGCCGGCGGATACCGCCGTGGACAGCGTGCGCCTGGTGAGTGGATTGAAAACCAGGCCGGGTCGTCCGTTGACACGCATGGGCCGGGAAGCGGACCTCAAATTGATTTCCGACCGGCTTCAGAATGACGGCCACGCGTTCGCGCGGGTCGTGGCACAGGTGTCGCGTCGAGGAGACGTGGCTCACGTCAGGTACCTGGCTACTCCCGGACCCGTGTGCCGGTTCGGGAGCGTGCGAATCGAGGGAAATCAAAGGGTTTCAAAGGGCCTGATCCACCGAGGCCTGACCTTTCGTGAAGGAGACGCCTACCGGAAGAAGGACCTGTTGGACAGCCGGCTCCAGCTCCATCGGTCCGAGGCATTTCGATCGGTTTCGGTCTCCCTTCCGGATTCGGTCGAGATGGTGAGTCCGGTGGATGTATCCATCGTCGTCCGCGAGCGTCCGCCCCGCAGACTGAAACTGGGGGCGGGATTCGATACCGAGGAGAAGCTTCGGGGTCTGCTGGCGTGGCGGCACCGGAGTTTCATGGGTGGAGACGCGCGCCAGCTGAACTTCGAGTCCTCCGCTTCGGCGCTGGAGGTCATGGCAAGGGTTGGCGTCAGGCAGCCGTACATACTGGGTAGCAGGACGTGGCTGGAGTTGACGGGTTTTGTGGAGCAGGAACGGCCGAAGGAAGTCAGGGTAAAGCGGGGAGGCGCCAGCGCGGCGCTCGAAAGGACCTTCCGTGCCACCGGTCGCGTCGTATTCGAGGCGAGAACTGAAGTCGTCGAATTCGCGCTGGACAGCACCCGTGCGACCTTTTCGGTGGAATACCTGGAAGACCGGCGAGACGACGTGTTCGATCCGCAGCGGGGTCTGTTGGCCGAGCTCGCGGTCAGGGCGGCAGGTTTCAGACAGTTCCTCAAAGTATCGGGCGAAGCGCGGTGGTACCGGAGGTTATTCTGGAAGAGCGTGCTTGCCCTGAGGGTATCGGGCGGTTTGGTCCTGAACGAGGGAAGCATTGAGGCGATTCCCTCATTCGAGCGGTTTTTTGCCGGCGGATCCAATAGCGTGAGGGGATGGAGACTGAACCGGCTCGGCCCCAGAGACGCCAAAGGTGAACCGTTGGGAGGCAGGAGCGTACTCGAAGGAAGCATCGAAGTTCGTGCCAGGCTTCTGCCGGGCTTTGGCCTGGCCGCATTCATGGATGCGGGCGCCGTGGGAACAGACCGGTACGCGGCCTTCGAACCCCGCCGCATGCGCGTGGCCGCAGGGGTCGGCGTTCGTTATCTGAACCCCATAAGCCCTTTGCGGCTGGACTTCGCGTACCGGCTGTCGGATGATCCCGGTGAGCCGCGCCGGCGGGTCTTTTTCAGTCTGGGACAGGCGTTCTAAATTATCACGTGCGCTGAGGGCGAAATTGACGGATAAATTCAACCATCCTTCCGGATGTACAGGCCTCCCATGCCGAATCGAACTTTCTTTAGACGCATCGTAAACATAGCCGCTCTTCTCTCGACGGTCATTGCCGTGGTCGTTGGATTCTCCCTGCTGGCGCTGGGATCCGGACAGTTGAACACCTATCTGAGGCATTATGCGCAGCGGCGACTCGCCAGCGACCTGAGCATGCCGGTGGAAATCGGCGACCTGCACGGCAACCCCCTGAAGGGGTTCCGGATGGAACGCGTACGGTTTGGCACGAAGGAAGAACCGCTGCTGACCGCGAGAGCCGTGGAAGCCAGTTACCGGCTGACGTCACTTCTGAGCGGATCTGTGAACGTCGACCGACTCGTCCTAGCCGCCCCGACGGTCCGGCTTCCGGACAGATCGATAGCCGCCGATTCCGCCGCCAGCCGGTTGCCCGGTTCCGACCCCGCGTGGTGGAAAGCCGGCCCCGAATGGGATATCCGCATTCGACAAGCGGAGGTCGTAGACGGGAAAATGCGTGCGGGTACCGGCGGCAGGCTGGACAGCCTGAACATGGTTCTCGGTCTTCGGGCGGGTCCTGCCGGATACGAATTGGAGTTCCGCCGGTTTCGGTCCCTTGTCTTCGATCCTCCTCTTAAAATCAGGGATCTCACCGGGTTGACGCTGCTTGCCGATGGTCGCCTGGCGCTCGACGGGTTCCATATTCACACGCCGCACTCCAGCCTGCGGATCGACGGAACGATGAAGGGGCTGTCGAGACCCGAGTATGACATCGTGCTGCATGCGGATTCTCTGGCGTTCGACGAGGTCCGTCGCCTTTTTCCCGGCACCTATCCGGAGGGGAGTCTGGCAGCGGGCGGGAGAGTGTGGGGCGATCCGTCCGGCGTGAACCTCGACCTGAAGTTCAACGACGGGTCAACTGCGGCAACACTTTCCGGGCTCGTCGATTTTTCCCGGGAGTTGGTTTCTTACGACCTCCACGCGACTGCGACGGGAGTCGATTTAGCTCGGCTCCGCCCGGAACTGGACCTGGACGCCCGGTTCGACGTGACCATAGATCTGAAGGGTCGGGGCCTGGACCGTCAGACGGCCGACGCGGCTCTCCTCGGTGAATTCTCAAAGTCGCGTCTCTTTGGCGTATCGGTGGATACGGCGAGCCTGCGGGCGTCACTGGCGGAAGGGCGGTTCCTCATGGACCTCAGGGTGGAAGGGGACGCTGGCGGCCTGGCCGCAACGCTGGAAGCAGAGGGGAGGACAACGGCGCCTTCCTACCTGCTGCGGACCCGCATGGACCATCTGGACCTGACCAGGATTTCACCGGAACTGCCAGGAATCACCGACGTCACGGGGGACATTCGGTTGAGACTTTCGGGTGATGGAGAATGGCGAGGCGATGCCTCGATCGATCTCCTGAATGTCGAGGGGCTGCCCCAGGCGAAAGGACTCGCGCTCAGGGGGTCGTACCGGCACGGCATTGTCGACATCGACAGCGTAGGCGTAAGACTGCCGGACCCGTACGGCGTGGTCAGGGGGCACGGCCGCCTGGATCTGGGACGACTCCGGCGCCCGGATGGCGAAAAACCCACATATCGTGCGGGGCTTCGGGTGGACGGCCTGGCAATGGAAACGCTCCTGGGCCGCCCCGGCCTCCTGGAGGGTGTTACGCTGCAGATTGGTGTCACCGGGGCGGGATTTCACCCGGATTCGGTGCGGACCACCGCCGACGTCATGCTGGTGGCGTCGCGTTTTCTCGGCGGAAGGCTGGATAGCGCGAGGGCGAGCGTCGTGCAGCAGGGTCGCCGGACGATTGTCAATCGACTCATCCTGGCCGGCCCGCGTGCGCACGTCGATGCCCGTGGCTGGATCGTCCTCGGTGACAGCATGGAGATCCGTGCGAACGGGCGGATTTTCGAGATCGAAGCTCTGGAGAGCATCGTAGGGAGGGGCCTCTCGGGAACGCCGGCGTCCCTGACTGCCCGTATTGACGGGACCTGGGAGCAGCCGGTCGTCCGAGCGATCCTGGCCGCCGACAGCGTGAATTACATGGATGTCCCGATCCACGGCGTCAGAATTGGAATGACCGGGTCGCATCTTCCGGAGGGGAGTTATTCCGTCCGTGCGGATTCCCTTGTGTGGGGCGGGCGGTCCTTTCGCGGCCCCTCGCTCGATATGGCATTGAACCCGGATTCCGTATCCTTTGTCCTGGGCAGCCGGCCTGACGACATCGATCACCTCCATCTCAGGGCCCGGGCCGCTCGGGCCGGCGAGGGATACAACCTCGAACTCGACTCGCTCACCGTCGAGGTGGGTGGCGTGTCGCTGTCCAACGACGGCCCTTCACGGGCGACGTATCGCCCCGACGAGGGCGCGTTCGTGGAGAGATTCCGGCTGGTTGGAGACGCGGGGACCATTCACGCGCGTGGACACAGCGGAGAGTCCGACGGCGTGGTTGTAAGCCTTAAAGGGCTGGATCTGAAGACATGGTCGACGATCCTGGGGATGGCGGGGGACCTGAGCGGCACACTTGGCGGGCGAATTTCCCTGTCCGGAACGCCCGACGATCCCGGCGTCAAGTCCGAGCTGGACATCAGGAATGGCGACGTCTTCGGGGTTCGTTTTCAGGCGCTTTCCGGATCGCTTGGTTACGTGGATCATCAGGCGTCGATTGATTTGAGACTGGTGCAGTCCACCGGCCGGGAAGCGTCGGGAAGGGGGCGATTCCCTCTGAACCTGTCGCCGGGGAAGAGCAAGACCCTGTTCCCCGACGGGCCCGTAGACGTCTCGGTCGAAGCGGACGACATTGACCTCGGCCTCCTTCCCGATGCGGTTTCCGGAATTCGTGACGCCGAGGGTATTCTGACGGCCGAGGTGAACGTGACGGGGACGACGCGACGATTTCGCCACGACGGATGGGTACGGATTCGCGATGGAAAATCCCGCATTGTGCCGCTTAATACGACCATCAAGAGGGTTGAGGCGGATCTGAGACTTGACGGGAACAGAGTCGTCCTGGAACGCCTGGAGGCAGGCAGAGAGAACCAGCGGGTCGCTCTCAACGGTGAAATGACACTGGATCGATTCAACCTGGAAAGCTATGATCTTACGTTAAAGGCAAACGAGTTCGAGGCGATTGACCTGTCAGAACTCAAGGCCACCCTCAATGCGGATCTTCAATTGAAAGGCGACTCACGGGCCGGTCGCATGAAGGGCAGGGTGGCGCTGTCCCGCGCGGTGCTCAAGCTGTCCGATTTCATCGAATACCCGACCGACGTCGCCTGGATGGCATCTCCATTCTATCGGAATCTGACATGCGATATCCGGCTTTCGGCCTCTCGAAACGTGTGGATCCGTGACAAGGAGTTAAACGTCGAGATTTCCGGCGATCTCGATCTGGTCAAGGACCGAAAGGGGCTCAGGGTTTACGGTTCTCTCGACAGCAGGCACGGAAGATACGAGTTCCAGAACCGGAGTTTCGCCATCGACCGGGGAGAAATCAACTTCCGCGGCAGTACGGAAATCAACCCCGATCTCTACATTATAGCCACACGCAGGGTCAGGGTATCCGGCGAAAACGTGCTGATCAGCGTGGTTGTGGGAGGGACGTTTCTGAACCCGCAGATATCGTTGGAGAGCGACCTCCCGGACCATAAGCGGATCGATGACGACATCCTCTCTTACCTGCTTCTCGGCATGTCGCCGGACGAGATGTCCGAGATGATGGCTGGCGAAGGCGGCGGCGGGGGGAGCGGCCTGGAGGGTCGGGCCGCCGTCCTTGTAATGGGACTGGCGGCGAACCGGTTGAAGCAGACGATCGGACAACGACTGAATCTCGACGTCGTGGAAATCGACCTGGGAATGGGCAACACGGCCACGCGGGTACGGGCCGGGAAGTACTTCGGATCCCGGTTTTTCGTCAGCTACGCACAGGACGTCTCCGAGGCACGGGGGAAGGAGGTCGTCGTGGAATACGAACTGTTGCCGAACGTCACGCTGGAGGCCCAGCAGCGCGAGGGAAACGAACGTGAACGCGACCGGAGTTCACTCGGGATCTTCTGGAAGAAGCAGTGGTAAAACCCCATTGGATTTCGTGGTATAAATCTGCGCCGGATGAACGTCGCAGGACAACTGTGGAGGATGAACGTCATGGACTTGGAAGAGGTCAGGGAACAGTACCGGACACACGGCTATTTCATCGTGGATGATGCGGTCGATCCGGATATGCTGGATCCGCTTCTGGAAGCGACGCGGCGGGTGAAATCGAAAACGCGTACGCGGGATGTGGATATTTATACGCACCGGACTCCCGAGGGAGAGCCCTGGGCGATCAGGGGCTTGTTCGCTCCCGAATTCAACGAACCGGTTTTTGCGGAGTATCTGATGTCTCAACCGGTGTTGCAATATGTAGATCCGTTTATCGGTGCCGATTTGCGCCTGGGCGGCGTGCTCATTTTCACATCTCCCGACGAAGTGGATTGGAGCGGCGGGTGGCACCGGGATTTCGGCGGCAACGAGCGGGACGGGTCCTACGAAGTGGAAATGGAGATACTCAACCGGCCGATCGTGTCGTTGAAGTGGCACCTGGCGCTGGTTGACGATTCCTGCCTGCAACTGGTGCCTGGCAGCCACCGGCGGTACCGTACGGATGAGGAGCGGGATCGCCTGTTGAAGAATCGACACGCCGACATCTCGACGCAGGAAGTGATGCACCTGAAGGCGGGACAGACGATTTTCTGGAGCGGCAATGCGGTCCATCGAGGGATTTACAGGACCAGGCCCGAGAGATTGACACTGGCAGGGAGCTGGAACAAACACAATCCGGACGAGAAACCGCAGGAAACGGACGGGCGCGTGAAATGGATGCTGGCGGACAATGTACGCGGATTTCTGCCGGAGAGCATGCATACGGCGTATGACCGATGGAGAGCATTGCAACTGGGATGAATGCCGTCAACCTGTGAATGAATGCGAAGGCGGAAAAAGGAGGGCAAGGGATGGCGATTACGGGCGATTTTGAGGCCTATCTGGCGGAAGACTGGTACGGCCGCCCCATGTCCGTCGCCGCACTGCTGGAGTGTGAGGCGGAAGCGGACATCGATATGGCGGTGGTCATGCCCGATGCGAAGGAGGATCCTGACAACGACGGGCTGCTGAAACGGACCGGGGACCATCCGAACCTGCTGCCCTGCGTGATGATGAATCCGCACTGGGGGGATCGTGGCGTTTCGTTGCTGAGGGACTACGTGTCCCGCGGCGCTCAGGGTATGAAGCTGATGGGCGCGATCCACAAGTTCGAGGTGGACGATCCAATGGTCTTTCCGTTCGCAGACGCCGCACAGGAACTGGGCATTGTCGTTTCAATCCATACGGGGGTGGAGAACTGCAGCGCCGATCGGGCCGGCGCAATCGCGGCGCGCATTCCGGAAACAGCGATAATCCTTGACCATATGGGTTTCCCGGACCACTTCGACGCGGCGCTGTCGGTGTGCCTGCAACACAGGAACGTATACATGGGTACGACGATTCTGCGTTTCCACAAAAGGTGGGCGGACAACCCGGAGGAGACCGTTCCCGTGGAGGTCGGAACAGCGGTGGAGAGGTTGGGGCCGGAACGTGTGGTCTTCGGCTCGAATCTGCCGGAATATCGACCCGTCCAGGTGAAGCGGGCGATCCAGAGGCTGCATTTGGGAGAGGATGCCGAGCGGCTGATTTTCGGGGAGAATCTGGCGAGAATCTACGGTCTCTCGGGTTAACATTCTGCGGTGGCAGTCATTCGGCGCGCTGAAACGCGCGCTGCAGGGACCTGAAGTGGAGGTCCGTCGAGGCGAGGGTGGGTTCCGGCGCGGCCTTTGCGCTGAATAATTCCTCGAAATCCACCTTCCTGCCCGATAGGTACCGCAGGTGTGTGCCCAGCGCCTTCAGGATGGCCGCGCCCGCGGCATAGTCCCATATCGACGCGTGGTCGAAGGCGCCGACCGCGGAGCCCCTGGCAACGTAGCACAGATGGGCGGCCGCGGACCCGAGACTCAGGGTTTTGCCGGGATAGTCGATCCTGAGACGTTTGAATGCGCCTTCGCTGACGAGCAGGATGGCATTGGCGTCCAGTTCGGGTGTCCGCGGTAAGAGCGCGCGCCCGTTGCAGAAGGCGGAAGCGCCGTCCGTGTAGTAGACGTCTCCGAGGACCGGTAGAATGAACGCACCCATGGTCGGCTCCCCGTTTTCGAACACGCCGATGGAGACGCCCCACACCGGCAGGCCGTGATTGAACGCGCGCGTTCCGTCGATCGGATCGATCGCCCAGACGACGGGCGACGCCGGGGGCGGATCGGCGCCCTCTTCGCCCAGTATGGCATCGTTCGGTCGCCTGGATTCGAGCTCTTTTCTGATATAGGCTTCAACGTCCACGTCCGCCTGCGTGACCCAGGAGTTGTCGGCCTTGAGCGTCCCTTTCGTCCTGCCGAAGTGGGAAAGCGCGATGTCTCCTGCCTTTCGGATTATGCTGAGAATCCATTGGATGTCGATCGGTGTCACAGTGCCTCCAAAGTGATCGATTGGGTTCGTCAGGCGGATTGAAGATATACATAAACCAGACGTCATAC
The DNA here is from genome assembly GCA_028877215.1 of Gemmatimonadota bacterium. GTDB lineage: Bacteria > Latescibacterota > UBA2968 > UBA2968 > JAAXHE01. The sequence goes on from JAPPFJ010000025.1 coordinate 104,469, forward strand.
AACGGTCGCGTCGCGGACGGGCGGATGGGTATTGCGTCTGCGGCCGGGAGGCGCTATCTTCAGGATTCGCGTCCACACCGTCCGATTCGACGGTGCGTCATCGGCATTCCGGTTACGTGAGTCGGATCATGGCAATCGTCTCCCCGCAATCCAGGGGTCAGATATTGTGCACAGTCTGTCAGGTTAATTCCACGCCGGAGGATCCGCCCTCGCCATGGGGAAGAAACGGATATTCCTGACCGGCGCGGCCGGTTCGCTCGGTGCCAGCCTCAGGTCCCGGCTGAGAACTCGATACGATTTCCGGCTCCTGCTGCACGCGACGGTACCGGACGACCTGCATCCGGAAGACCAGGTGGTCGTCGGCAGCGTGGCGGACGACGCGGCGATGGTCGAAGCCGGGTCGGACGTGGACGCAATCGTGCACCTGGCCATCCGGCGGTGGCGCGGCATGACGCCGGAAGACGTGGCGAAGGCGACCTTCGAAGTCGATATTCCGGGCGTGTACAATGTCCTCGAGGCTGCACGCATTAACGAAGTGCCCGTTGTCGTCTTCGCAAGTACCAATCATGTCACGGGGTTGTACGAAAAAGAAGGGCTTGTCTCCACCCCGGAGAGCCCGGTAAGGCCGGACGGCGTTTACGGCGCGGGAAAGGCCTTTGGCGAAGCCCTGGGCAGATTTTATGCGGAGCGACACGGTATACGGGTCATCTGCCTTCGGGTGGCGAACTTCAACGGGGAGGATGGTCCGGGACGACAATATGCGCCCGGGTATTCCCGCTGGCTCAGTCCGAGGGATCTGGCGCAACTGGTCTGGAGGTCCATTGAAGCGGACCACGTCGAGTTCGGGATCTTCTACGGTGTGTCGGGTGGAAGCCAGAAGAAATGGGATCTGTCGAATGCGAGAGAGATGCTGGGATACGTGCCGAAAGACGACGGAACCCTGCCGGAGTATGGAGGCAATGAATAATGGCGGTGGATCCTGAAGTCGCATGCACGACAGCGACACGGCCTCGAGCCGGGGTCGCCCGCCAGTTTCCGGGCGTGAAAACCGATGTCGAACGACCCGCCATTTCAGGGAGAACGGTATGATCCGGGAGGGAATGCGAGTGCTGGTGTTCAGCGCCCATGCGGCGGACTTCTGTTCTCGCGCGGGAGGTGCCATCATTCGTTTCGTGAACGCAGGCGGTACGGTACACGTCCACAACCTGACCTATGGAGAGCGGTGTGAGTCGCCCGCATTGTGGGCGGAGGATCCGGACCTGGCGCTGGAGGATGTCAAAGCGAGGCGAAGGGAGGAATTCGAGGCGGCCGCAGGGATCCTGGGCGCGACCATAGATTGCTTCGATTTCGGAGACAGTCCGCTGGTTTTGGGACCTGACCGCCGGTTGCAGCTGCTGGACGCGGTTCGACGATTCAGGCCGGATCTCGTGCTGAGTCACTGGATCAACGATGTCATGCATCCTGACCACGTGGAGACCACGCAGGCAGCGCTGTGGGCGTGTTCCTATTGCAATGCAGGGGGAATCAGGACCGGCAATTCTCCGTGCCCCAGGCCGCTTGTGATATGCTACGAAACCACGATGGGGACGTCTCCGGTCTCGGGTTTCGTTCCTGACCTGTACGTGGACGTTTCGTCGGTGTTCGAACAGAAGATCGAAGCACTGAAGAAACTCGCCGCTCAGCCGCCCCTGCCGGAGGTGTATACGGTTTTGAACCGGTACCGCGCCATCGAGGCGCAGCATATGGCCGGGATGAGCGACTGCAGGTATGCCGAGGGATTTGCGAGGATCGGCAAGGAGCCCGTGGTCTGATGCGAACCCGTGTCCACGTTAGCCTCAGAGGAGGGGAGTTCTAGATGAAACTATCCTGGATGACATATGGCGTTCTGAAGGACCTTTCGCGCCAGGACTTGCTGCAGACGTTGAGTGACCACGGTGTCGAGGGTGTCGAGTTCCGGACGGACCTGGGTCACGGGCACGGCGTGGAGGCGTCACTGGACGACGCCGGACGCAGGCAGGTCGTGGCAGATTGCGCAGCGGCCGGCATTGAAATCATCAGCGTTGCAACGGGAAACCGGTATCACGATGAGGACGCGTCCGACCTTCGAGACCAGATCGACCAGACAAAGGTGCGGATGGATCTCGCTGCGGATCTGGGCGCGCCCAGGGTGAGGGTCTTCGGGAACAACTTCCCGAAGGACGTGCCGAGAGAGAAGACGATCGCGCAGGTGGCCGACGCGCTTCAGGAACTCTGCGCGTACGGCGTCGAAAGGGGCACCCGGCCGTGTCTGGAACTGCACGGCGAATTCGACTGGCGGTCATGCCGGGCGGTAGCCGAAAAGGTGGACCATGAGAATTTGGGGTTAATCTGGAACTCGGTGGCCGAAGACGTGGTTGACGGATCCGTCGCGCAGGCGCTCGACACGGTCTGGCCCTGGCTGGATCACGTGCATATGCACGATCTGGCCGGCCAGGGGTATCCGTACCGGGAGTTGTTCCGGTTGCTTCATCAGAAGGAATACGCGGGATACATGTCAGCCGAGGCGGAACGGAGCCCCGATCGGGGCGTCGGTGACCGGTGGATGTTCGCGGCGTATTACGCGGACCTCTTCAGGGCCTACAGGGACCTGGCGCGGGGTTGAGGCCGTACGGCTCCACGTCGAATTGCCGTTTCTGGATAACGTTTGATAATTGAATGAACAAAGCCTGATATGTCATTGCATATCAGGCTTTTTCGTTAATCGCAGTGGCGAACGGATGGTCGTCTTTCAACGCATCGCCTTTGGCGGCGTCATCGCAGGATTTCCTCCTCAATGCGTTGCCGATTCCTCATCGTGCTGTCCCCATTCGTCATCTTCGCATGCCAACGCAAGTACCTGCTGTCGAATCACGTCTGAAATCCACATCCCCTTATCACTAAGTCGGTCCACAAGCGGCGCGATGCGTTGTGTCAAACCTTGAGATTTCGCCTCAAGGAGAATCTTGAGCGTTCCCCAGACCGTAAGGCCTGCCGATTGCGCGACGCGCCTTGCCAACCGCTCATCCACAAGAACCACCCGGTTCGGGTGTTCCAGTCCTAGCGCAAGCGTAGCAAGCTCCCCCGCACCGAGGTCCAAAGTCAGCCATTCTTCAGGTACCGAGTTGGGCTCAACAACTTGCAGCCACTCATACCCAACTGGGTCGGGGACATCATACCCTCTGTGCCGGCCCTGTTCAAGCTCGTCCAGGACCGCATTTGGAACCCAGACATCTCCGAATAGGTTGGACAGCCATTCCAGTGCTTCAATCTGGTACAGATAAAGTAAGGGAGACGTATTGCTAATCGCTTCACGCATGCTGGAGTTTCAGGTCTCTTAACTCAGCCTCCAATGGAAAAACCCTGTACTGTTTAAGGGCCAACAGAAATTCAACCCGCGACATGCCTGCGAGTTCGGCAGCCCGGCCTGAAGAAAGTCGACCCATTTCATACATCTTTACAGCGGCTGAAGTTCGCAATATGCGGGCGAAATCGGCCTCATCGCTGCTTGCAGCCAGCAACACCTTTTCCGGTACCTCGATTACAACCTGTCGAGTTGACATCGTTCGCTCCAACCGGTTTGATAGACCTGTGACGTGGAATAATACCGTTCCACTGACAACAGACTCCCGTTGAATACTCTCAAGATAGGGAATTCTGAAACCTCAGGCAACGTGTATCCGCCTTTTGGAACAAGATTTCACCTCAAAAACGGGACAGTGCACGCTGAGGGTGCGTTGTCCCGTTGTGATTTTGAGACCGAAACGCGATCAAGATCCGCACGCTCGAACACCCTTTCGCTAATGCATGAATAAAGCCTGATATGTCATTGCATATCAGGCTTTTTCGTTAGGACACGTGCAACGGATTATTTGTTTAATCCACCGTCCTGGCGCTGACAACGGTTATAATCGCGATGTCGTCTCGGTCGTGAACTGAACTCCCCACAATGACCGTCTCGCCGTTCTTGATGTTCAGCGCCGCGTTAAGTACGATTTCTCCGGCAGAATTGAATTTCAGATCTCGTAGCTGAATCACACCCTTGCCTTCGTCTATATATTCCAACCAAAAATTCGCCCAGATCCTCGAGAAGTTCAAGACCACGTCTCCCGAAGCATCCGTGAGTTTCAGAGAGGAGGAACTCTGCAGTGTAGACTTGCTCCGGCTCCCCGCGCTTGAAATCGATCGACCGCTTCCCAGAAGATTGTAGTGCCTGAATTTAAATGCCTGTTTCAATTGGTCCTGCAGGGTCTGATCGGGTATCGGACGATCAAGCATGCGTTTCACCCCATCCACTGCTTCATAAAATGCCGCATTTGAAGCCAAGATCTGTCGCAAATGGATTTCGATCCGACGGGGAGGTACATCGAACTTGGCAATCAGCTTTCTCGCGCGCACCGCGGACAACGGATTCTTGAACCTGATAAAAAGCTTTGTACGCCCATAGTTATTGATGCTTTCGTATTCGATTTCAAAGGCACGCAGAAGTTCCATGACGTGATGGCGTGAAAGGTATTTTATATGAAACATCTCGACACCTGGAGGAAGGAGTTCCTCCAGGTCAGCTGCATTCGTCGAATCCGCCGGCCCCTCAGCGTTACAATGTGACGCGTATGCAACGATTGAAAGAACGGCGGCCAGTATTGTCGAGAGTTTAACCGTTGCCATCGCTCGACATCTATACTGTTTCATTGGCGATTCGCTCCTTTCCGCGGCAGAAGCCAAACAATTGTTGTGTTCGAGTCGTTGGTTCGATAAATGACGGGCACGCCATCGGGTTGGTTGACCGAAACGAGTACCGGATATTCTGCATCCAGCTCTTCATCTGTCAGGTAGGGTCTGGGATTCAAGCGTCTCATCAATGCTTTGATTTCTGCCCGCGACGTCCGCCTGGATTCCCGATATTCTCGTCCATAAGGGTAAATCAGGCTTTCAGAGTTGCGTTCGCTCGACCGCGCCAGTTGGCTATCGGCGTTTTCCCCACCGCTACGTATGAGTAACCCGATTGCTCCAATCAACAGAACAGCAGCAGCAGACCACGTTACGACCCGTTGCCAGTGATGTCTTCCGTTCGCTTGTCCATTCACAACTCCCGGATGGGACGATGCCTTGAGAATATCGTGGTGGATTCGCTCTCCCAGCCGCTCGGATGGCGCTGGTGCAGGTTCTGTCAGCGCTGCTTGTCTGGCTGTACGTTGAGAAGCAATGAAACTCTGATGTTCTGACAGGCAGGAATTGCAATACCCAAGATGGCGCGAGACTCGGGAAGCCATGGATACTGGCAAGTCGTTTTCAACATAAAGCGGCAGGAACATCCGTACGATTCGGCAGATCATATCTCGTTCTCCAGGCTCTTTCTGATGCGAGCCCTTGCTTTGTGAAGGTGAACGCGGGCGGTGACACCGGTGCAGCCCAGTATCTGTGCTACTTCGTTCAACGGGAAGCCCTGAAGATCCCGCAGCACGAATGCCATGCGTTGTTTCGGTGAAACCTTGCTCAGGATCCGGTCAAGTGTGAGTTTGAGATCGCTGTCGCTGGCCTGGCTGCGGTCCGGCAGCCCTGTCTCCACGAACAATCGACGAGATTTATTCAGTTTTCGAAGGTGGTCGATGGCGGTGTTGGTGACCAGTCTGAACAACCATGTCGTGAATTTATGGTTCGATGAATAAGCACGGATGTTCCTGTAGAGTTTGATGAAACTTTCCTGGCAAATGTCCTCGGCATCATCCCTGTTTCCCGCGATCTGGTAAGCTATGGAATAAACCTTTGCCCTGTAAACCTCTACAAGGGTTTCAAATGCCTCAACGTCGCCGTCCTGCGCCTTTCTCACCAGGTCTGATTCGTCCGTACACAATGGTCTTATCCTTGGAGCAACATCCCGCGAGGTTGAGAATTCTATGTCCAATACCGGGTCCAATCGGACCTCCGAATATACGGCCGATCTCAGATCCTCAAATGAGAGCCGATGAACGGCAGCTCGACATGAAGGATGTCTTACCCGCATCTATAACAATATACGCACGAAGGGCCGGGATTGTTTAGGGCTTAACCGGGATTCATGGACAGCCGCCAGGAATTCAGAAGTGCGCGGATCGAAAATAGAAAACGAATAGGGGCGACGCATGCGACGCCCCTGAATCTCTAAATTCCGGCGATTATTGGGTTTTCCTTCTACGTTTTGCGTCACCCGTCTCACCGCTCTGATGCTACAGTCCGATCCGTGAATAAAACTCCTCCACGCCGCGGATGCCCAGGTTCAGCCGGAACAGGGCGCCGGCGTGTTCGCCGTCTTCGTGTTTGATATTTCCGCCGGCGGTCGTGACGTAGATGTCCGTATAGTCCTCACCGCCGAAGGTAAGGCTGGAAACCTTCCTGACCGGAAACGCGATGCGCCGTTCTTCCACGCCGTCGGGGTTGTAGCGTACGAGGCAGCGGCCGTCCCACCGGGCGGACCAGACGAAGCCCTGGGCGTCTACCGTCATGCCGTCCGGCATCCCGTCGTTTTCCGCAACCCGTGCAAATACTCCACGATTCGCAATGTCTCCGGTGCGGCGATCGTAATCGAACCTGTAGATGTTCAGAGAGGGCGTGTCCGTAAAATACATGGTTCTGCGGTCTGCCGTGAATCCCATACCGTTGGAAATCCCGACGTCTTCAAGGACCAGGTGAAGCGTGCAGTCCGTGTCCAGTCGATAGAGCCTTCCCGGCCGCCTCGACGTGGGCATGGTGCCGCAAAAAACGCGGCCCTCGGGATCCGCAATCACGTCGTTGAACCGGGTCTCGCGCTCCTCCGGGATTTCCTCGATGACCGTGGTGAGTTCGCCTTCGCGCCAGATCTTGACCGCGCCCCGTTCCATGAAGAACAGGAGGGATCCGTCGGCCTGCACTGTAAAACCGCCCACGACGTCTCCAGTGTAACAGATTTCGTGCATTCCCGTGGCCGGGTCGTAGCGGAACACGCGTCCCGCGGGAATGTCGGTCCAGTAGACCGTTTTTTCCATCGGGTGCCAGAGCGGTCCTTCTCCGGTCTCGCAGTGAAAGTCCGCGATCAGTTCGGGCTGCATTTGTCGCTCCTTTCGGGCAAGCTTCCGTCCACTGCTCGATTCGTCGAAGGCGGAAGGTTGTCGGACGTTGACGGCGCATTCTGCATTTCGTCGCGAGAGGAAGCCGGAGAAACGCCCGGCAACGAAATCCCGCTTCGTTCAGGAGGCGGAACTGACGTCCATGACTACAACCCGTTCACGGGCGTTGTCAAGGGAATAATCGATTCGCTGCCGGAGTCGGTTTCGGCTTGTCCGCGTCGGTCCCGCCCGGTATATTTCGCGTGTCCGCAGGCGATGCGGTCTCGTGAAAGGATTCGCCATGTCCCGGAGTCGGGAAGCCGGAAACGGGCAACGTGAAATCGGAAAGTGGATGGCGGTCGGTTCGGGCGTCGGCGCCGGCGCGGGCTCCGTCTTTGGCGTTGGCAGCGGCGACTTCGGATTGTGGGTGAGCGCCGGCGTGTCGATCGGCGCGAGTCTGGGGCTTGCCGTGGGCGCCTGCATCCGGCGGCTGAAGTTCAGGCGGAAGGATTGACACCGGTGTACCCGCCCGGATGCTCGCGAACGGCATCGACCGCGATGTACGCGAGTACAGGCGAGACTTCAGGGTTCAGTAAATCGGAATGCCGGCGCGCTTCGAAATCTCCCGGACGTTGGCGGTGGCGAGCGGAATCTGATCCGGACCGAGGTGTTCGATCAGAGCGTAGCCTTCAGGATGATTCGCGTGAAAGCGCCCGAGCGCAAGGGCCAGATTCAGTTCGCCGAGACCCGGAACCGTCTCTTCCAGATGGACAACCAGACGATTGCCGACGGTAATGTCCTTGACGTGACAGACGGGCGCCAGCGGTCCGATCGTCTTGAAGATGTGGTTCAGGCGTTCGGTGTCAGAGTAGACCTGGTCAATGGATTCGAAGTGATTGACGTAGTCCATCACCAGCCTTATGTTCGTGCAGTTGACCGACTTGATGAGACGGCGGCAGACCGACGGGGTATTGAGTATTGAAACGACGTGGGTCTCCACGACCGTTACGATTTTCAGTGCCTTCGTCTGGTGTGCGATTTCCCGCAGCGTGCGGATCAGCAGCGCGAGTGCTTGCGGCGTGTGGTTGGCGCGGTGGGGTGTCCATGGGCCGGCGGGGTTGAGGCTTCCCGGCCTGATCAGGTAGCAGTCTGCGCCGAGGCGCGCGGCGAGCGCGGCGCCCCCGACCACCTTCGAGACGGCTCGCGAGCGTGCCTCCGGATCCGGATCGAAGAGGCAATCGCCATACGTGATGGCGAATTGCGCGAGATCGATATCATATTCCGTGAACAGCCGCCTGCACCTTGCCGTGTCGTCGCCGGAGATTTCATCCAACAGTTCGCCGGGCAGGTGAAAGCCGGCCCCCGTGAATCCCCGTTCACGAATCGTTTCAAAGTGGTTTCCGTTAAAGTTCCGGAGGTCGCCGGGCAGCATGCCGACAATGCCGAGTCTCATGGGCGGGGTCCTCTTCCAAAAAAACTGTCAACGCCTGATGGACGGGCCGCCCATCCCCGTCCTGGTGGTCGGTGTGGGCCGAACGCCAACCGGTGCAAACTGACGTCGCGAAAAGGAGGCGAACCGATGGCGGAATCCGTGGATGAATTGAGCGTCAACTATGAAGAAAACGGTGTACTGCTCTGCAAGGAACTGGACAGGCAGGTGCTTTCACGCGGGGCGTGGGCGACCGTAATGTTCCTGTACCAGGATCTGAACCGGCAATCCGGTGAATATGGGCCTGAGAAAGTGACGATTCGCCGATTTCAGAAGCGAGACGGGACATATATACCGCGAAGCAAGTTCAATATTTCGAGTCTCCAACAGGGAAGAAAGATCGCGGCGGCGCTGCAGGGCTGGATTGACGACAAATAACAGACCGACGAACGAGCAAGACAAAAAGACGGGCGGCACACGTATTGCGTGCCGCCCGTTTCGCAACGGTCACATCGAGACGCCGAGCAGCCCTCGAGTAAACTGAAAATCCGTATTTTTCTGTCTCATCGTTACCGTTGTGTAGTTTCGCGAGGCAGTTTCGAGCAATAACCCGGCGACCCGTTCGGCGTCTTTCGCCGGCGTGCCGGAGAGTGCAAGGTCCAGATCGCTCGCGTAAACCCCGCACACCGACGGCTCCGTACTGGTCTGCAGCACCGGCAGCATCGGGTGCCCCTGCATCGGGTGTTCGGCCACGTGCGCGATCAGGATTTGCGCGCCCGTACCGCCAAGGCCGGTAAGCGTCTCGACCCAATGGTCCGTCTGCGTTTCCATAATGTAGAAACCTGGGCGCTGCGCCGTCTGGCCGTACCCGAGAGAGGGACCCCGGGATGCGTTTTTCAGCACCGCATCCGAGAACGGAGCCGACGAGAGCAGTGCCGAGTTGTCGGGCGCAACGACCCTCGCGCCCGCTCCCACCAACCGGCACACGAGCGTCGCAAACATCGCCGAGGCTGCGTCGTCAACCCTGCCCTCGGACAGGATCCCCACCGATAATGCCGACGGATCCGATTGTCTGTATACCGGCGGACGATCTCTATCCACTTTCCCCGCAAACCAGGATTCCACGTTGCGAAACGTGGATTCGAGCCCTCCGTCGAGCTGGATGCTATACCACCCGAAGCGAGCGGGGTCGATGCCATTGCGTTCGAGTTCGTGTCGGAGATAGTCGTTGTGGGTTTTTTCGCATCCGTGTTCCAACAGCACCGCGTGCCTGACGAGGGGATGCGTGAGATAGCCGAGCATCGTTTGAGAATACATCCTCTCGGTCGCATCGCCCGCCACGCCGCAGCCCTCCGTGTGAACGAGCGCGACGTACCGTGAGATACCCCGGTCTTTTCCAATCTCGTTCTGCTCGAGGCGGTCTGCGGCCATCCTGGCGATCTGGCCCGAGCAAAGGCTGGTCGGAAGGATCAGACCGACCTGGTCCGTGGCGATGCCCTTCGCCGTGACAATGCCGCGGAATTCGCCACGCAGCGCGTCCTGTCCTGCGCCGGCGGTTATGGGCTGCCCGGACGGCTGCGGGAGCGCTCGGAGACCTTCGACGTTGTCCGGGTTGGTCTGTCGCCAGTTCCGCCAGATGGATACCTGCGAGTGTCCCGCACGTTCGCCCTTGCTCCTTGTACCCGACGCGACGTCAAGCGTGAGGTCCGTCATCCGCATCCCCAGCGTGTCCAGTGAGGTGCCGTCGAGATAGGCGCCCGCGTTGACGTCCATTTCGTTGTCCAGGAGCTCGAAACGGTTCGTTGTCGTAATGACTTTCAGGGTGGGGACGAAGGGAAAATTGGTGATGGAGCCGTTTCCTGTTATAAAAAAGATGAGGTTGCATCCCGATGCAACCTGTCCCGCAATGCTTTCAAGGTCATTCCCGGGACTGTCCATGAAGTGAAACCCGGGTTCGTGCATGGGCTCGCCGTAGTCCAGGACGCCGTCAAGTCGAATCTCCGGATGGCGCTTCATGGCGGCGCCGATGGATTTCAGCACGATGTTATAGATGCCCCTGAACTTGTTGCCCCCTGAAGGATTGCCTTCGGCGGTCGCACCGTGCCACGCCGCGAGATTCTTGTAGGCTTCCACGCGCTCCAGAAAGCGGCGGGCCGTATTGAGATCCTTGACGTTCTGCAGTACGTAGGGTTCCGCGCCGATCAGTTCGTCCGTTTCCGCGAGGTTTGCCGAGCCTCCGTACCGGATGATCTCTCGGGCGACCCATGACGCCAGCGGGTTTCCCGATACGCCGGAAAAGGCGTCCGATCCGCCGCATTGAAGCGCGATCTTGAGACCCGACACGGAAGTCGGTTTCCGGGCTGTCCGGTTTACATCCTTCAACCATCCCGTTACAACGGCCTGGGCGTTATCGAGATTTTCTTCAAAGCCGGCCTTCAGGGTAAAGAAGCGGAGGGGGACGTCGGACGGGTCGGTGTTGTTCCTTTCCATATAAACGCGAAGCATGGCATTGGTGAGCGGCTCAGTACCGTAGTCAACCGCAAGGACGGCGCCCACGTTCGGGTGCAATATGAAGCCCGAGAGCGTTCTCAGCAGAAGGTCCTGGTTGTTCGGAGTGGCCCGCCCGCCTCCTTCGGTGTGCGCAACCGCGACGATCCCGTCGATGTTGGGATAAGCATTGACGATCCCGCCTATTCGCTGCGCCAACCGTTTTGCGAAACTCCCCGTCCGCGAGGTCGTACCCAGGATCAGAACATAGTTTCGGGTGCCAACCCCCCTCGCAGCGCTTCGGACGAATCCCTCGAACGTACGCATTCCCTCGACCGGAGGGACCTGATCGCCAGGTTGGAACGAATCCTCGTTCAGGCGGTAGGGTTCGATGTGGTCTTTGAAATTGGGTTCGGCCGGCAGACGAAAATCGAGGTTGCGGAGGCCGAGCGCTTCCAGCATGCCGGCGTTGCAGACATAGTCGCCCGGTAGGATGTTCGTTAGTGCGACGCCGAACGGAAGATTCCAGGAAAGAAGGGACTCGCCCGCGGGAATGGGCGCCACGGCAAACCGGTGGCCCTCGAGCATGGCCGTATCCAGGCGAAGAACCGGCCCACCGGTGAGCAGACGGACGCCCGCCTCCAGATTCCGTGTCGCGATGGCGACGTTGTCACCGGGTCGCGGCAGTCTGGCCACGTCCCCAAAGTCGAAAATTTCCGACATTGACAGACTCCTTGAAGCGTGTCACGAATCCGTATGTTGACCGTGCGGTTCCGGGAGGTATACGAAATTGGGCGCTAAATGTCAAGCGCGACGCCGTCGATACCGGATTGCCGATAGATTTCGCTTGACACGGTAACCGTCTGTTGATTAAATTTATAACGTATGTTTTATTTGTAAAACATATGACTGGTTCAGAAGCCTGAGAAGCTGTTTTAAAATTACCGGTGAGTTCCCGAGAACGAGCGAAAAAGCGGCGGTCAAGGCGGGAAAATCCGCCCATATACAAATGTATCGTGGCTGCGCGCCCCTCGCCACTCTTGGGTGGATTTGAACAACGCCGAACGGCGCTTTTGCAGCCGTGCGAAGACCGCTGGGAATTTTAAGACAGCTTCTGAAGGCGGAAAGGGGGACCCGTGGCATCTTCCGATGTGTGGAAAGCATTCGAGGAGAATGAAATCACGCACAGCGTCGCACATCACCTTCTCGCCATTAGAGAGCTCAAGGACCAGTACGGATACGCCCGCGTGTCGGATGTCGCAAGATATCTGGACATTACGCGAGGCAGCGCGTCGCTGACGTTAAAGGCGCTCCGACAGAAGCAGTTCGTTCTGGAAGATCAGAACAAGTTCCTGCGGCTTTCCGAGCGAGGTGAGCGGTTGGTGGATCTGGTACTCGCCAAGCGCGCCATCGTTCGCAAATTCCTTAAGGACGTGTTGCACGTGGAAGGCCACCAGTCGGAAGTGGACGCGTGCAAGGTGGAACACCTGTTGAGCGAGGAAACCAGCGAGAAGTTGTTGAATTTTGTGAGATTCCTGCTGGCCGATACGCCGGAGGCGCGGGAGTTTCTGAACGCGTTCTGGCAGACCGGCGACTTCTGTCACGACGAGGCAGATTGTCCGATCTGCGAAGACGAGTGCCTCCTCAGAATTGGTGACGCTGGTTAAACTCCCGACCATAAAAAGAGGATGACACAATGGTGGCGCGCCTCATGCAACTGGCCGCTCGTGGGGTCTGGCTTTCGAACGAACGGAAGAACCGGTCCCGGAGGATGTTCCGGGGATCGCTGGCCGGACTCGATGTCGGTGACCAGGGCACGGTGGAATCGGTGGAAGGAAATACCCGCCTGGCCTCCCGGCTGCGGGAATTGGGAGTTGGTCCTGGTGTCAGGGTTCGCTTGCTGCGCGCCGGTGGACGGTTGGTCGTGCAGGTGGAAGACGCCCGGTTCTGTTTGCGGATGCACGATGCCGCTGCCGTTAGGCTGAGTCCGATCACCTGAGGTTCAACGCATGGCCACGGAGTTGTCCGATGGACCGCGCACCGGATTAGATCAGCGCTTTACAATTGCTCTAGTGGGTAATCCCAATACCGGTAAGACCACGCTTTTTAACGGTCTTACCGGTCTTTTTCAGCATGTCGGGAATTACCCCGGCGTAACCGTTGAGCGAAAAGTGGGCCGGCTGAGGTTGTCCGAAGACACGATGGCGGAGCTCGTCGACCTGCCGGGAACCTACAGTCTCGCCGCCCATGCCCCTGATGAGATGATCGTCGCCGATGTACTCCTTGGACGGCTGCCCCGCGAACCCAGAATAGACGCGGTACTGGCAATTGTCGACGCATCGAATCTATACAGGAACCTTTACCTGGTTTCACAGGTACTCGAACTCGGCCTGCCGGCAGTGGTTGCGCTTAATATGACTGACGTCGCGGATGCACGGGGCATACGCATCGATATTGAAGCGCTCTCCCGGTATCTGGGCGTTCCCGTGGTCAGGGTTTGCGCGAATCGACGACAGGGACTGGGAGACCTGCGCCGTGAATTGAGACGGATGCCGCAAGGCGGGCGGCATGAGGGTTCATCGCTGCTGTCCGGATTTCCCGACGGATTTCCCGATGCGGTCGATGTCGTCGCGGAGGCGTTACAGTCTCAGAATGCGAGAAACGCCTCAGTGTGTCGCTCCGAGGCGTTGAGGGCGATTGTCGACGAAGGGGGTTACGCGGAGCGCCGGCTGATTGAGACGCGCGGTGACGATTTCCGGGGGAAGCTCGAGGAAGCACGGGGGAGGTTTCCCGCGGCATCGGGACTCTCCGCGCTTGAATCCGAGGTTCGCTACAACTGGATCAGGCGCGTGCTTGCGCAATGCGTATCGCAGCCGGAAGACCTGCAAAAAACGCCTTCGGACCGCATCGACGCGGTGCTTACGCACAGGGTCTGGGGCACGCTCCTGTTCGTTGCTATTATGGGCGTGGTCTTCCAGGCTATCTATGCCTGGGCCGGTCCGCTGATGGATTGGGTTGACGATCTGTTTGCCGTGCTGTCCGGCTGGGTGGGCGGCTGGTTTCCGGACGGGGCGCTGAAGAGCCTGGTTCAGGACGGCGTTATTGCTGGCGTAGGCGGTGTCGTCATTTTCCTGCCGCAGATTGCAATTCTCTTTTTCTTCATCGCTATTCTCGAAGACTGCGGGTATATGGCGCGAGCGGCACTTCTGATGGACAGGGTTCTCACGAAATGCGGTCTCTCCGGCCAGTCGTTTATCCCGATGTTGTCCAGCTTCGCGTGCGCCGTACCGGGGATCATGGCAACCCGTACCATTGAAGGCCGGCGGAACCGGCTGGTAACTATCCTGGTGGCCCCGCTGATGAGTTGTTCGGCCCGATTACCGGTTTACACGATCCTGATAGGCGCCTTTATCCCGGCGAAATCGATTCTGGGAGAGTGGGTCGGTCTGCAGGGGCTGACCCTTTTTGCGATGTACTGCGTGGGTGTGGCCGTGGCGGTTCCCGTAGCCTGGGTACTGAGGAAGACCCTTTTGAAGGGGGAGACATCGCCTTTCATTCTGGAGTTCCCGTCATATAAGGTCCCGGACAAACGGACGGTCGGCCTTAGGGTTTATCAGAGTTCCAGGGCGTTTCTTGTGCGCGCGGGAAGTATCATCCTGGCCGCAACCATTGTCATGTGGGCGTTGGCCTATTTCCCAAGATCGGAAGATACCATTGCGAAATATGAGCGCCATCGGCAGGCGGCTCGGGCGTCGCTTTCGGACGAGGATTTGCAGGGGGCCGTTGCGGACCTGGACGCTCGGATGGCGGCGGAACTCCTGAATGAGAGTTTCCTGGGGAGGGCGGGGCATTGGATAGAACCTGCGGTCAGGCCGCTGGGCTGGGATTGGCGCATCGGGATGGCCACGCTCGCGTCCTTTCCCGCACGGGAGGTTATCGTCGCCACGCTCGGTACGATTTACAGCCTCGGCGGCGATGCCGACGAGTCATCTGAAGACCTGCGCAGCGCGCTTCGCAGCGCCACATGGGGCGATGGACGCCCCGTGTTCAATATCCCGGTGGCGCTTTCGGTGATGGTCTTCTTCGCGCTGTGCGCGCAGTGTGCGTCGACGCTGGCCGTTATTCGCCGGGAAACGCAGTCATGGAGATGGACGATTCTCACTTTTGTCTACATGACGCTATTGGCCTACGTTGCGGCGCTGGTGACGTATCAGGGCACGATGGCTCTTGGATGGGGTTAGGATGGATTGGCAGTCGATAGTGGCAGTCGGTGTCGCGATCGCCTGTGGACTCTGGGCGGCCTTGAAGTTCGTCAGTCCGTTCCTGACGGGATCCGACGGATGCACGTCCTGTGGTGACGGCGGCCGCCGGAGCGCCTCACAACAGACCCTCCTTGACATCGACGATCCGCCTCCGTCCTGACGCGACCGCAGTTTGATCGCACCGGATACCCGCTGACCCCGAAGCTTCGGCGCAGCGGGTTTTTTCTGTCAGCGTACGAGAAAATGCTTGCGCAGAAGTTTGAAATTCCTTAATCTCGTTTCCGTTCAAGGTCCGGTATACGTGTTGCCGGACGACTTGGTGTGCCCTTTTCTGGAAGGGTATCGTGCGCTCGTCATCAAAAAAGGGGGAGTCCATAGTGCGTTGTGTTCTTACGACTTCGATCGGCATCTTCATTGGTCTGTCGCTGTGCCCTGCGCCTTCGGTCGATGCCAAAGCAAAAAAGCTGGATGACAAAACCCTCGCCATGGCCAAGCAGCTTGCCAAAGACCGGGAAGCGGCGTTTTCCGGCGAAAAAGCCATGCCGCTGAACGAATTCCAGCAGGGATGGAAGCTGCTTGCAGCGCGCCTGGACGAATTGTATTCGGGCCATAGGGTGCGAGTCAACAAGGTTGGCGCTCACGTCCGGTTCAGGATGGGGTTCAGCCACCTGACTTTTATGGGCTTGAAGGTCCACACCCGCGTCACACCGTTGAAGCCGTCCCCGGGTGAATTGGTGGCGGGTTATCCGTTTCTTCAGGAATTGGTTTTGGATGGCAGTTTCTATCCGGACGGTCAGCGGTTTCCCCTGAAGATGCAGGAGTTGCTGCAGATCGAACCGCAGATGGTGGCGTCACTACGCGAGTCCATCGACGGGTGGGAAGAGAAATACAGGGAGCGTTTTGAAAAGGAATATCCCGTTAAGTCGGCGAAGAAGATGGAGTGAGCAGCCGGCTTTAAGCCTGAATTTTGTAATAAAAAAGGGGGACGCCGTTTTGGGCGTCGCCCTTTCTTTCGTGTCGGACAGCCGGACCGGACGGGCCGGGCGTCAGGTTGCGCCGCTCTATTCTGAGCGTGGGCGCCGGCGACTCTTCTCTCCGTCGTACGCTGCGGGAGTTCAAACCATCTGTTCAGACGTCACCGCGCGGTTCAGTGCCGGCATCAATTCTGTCGCGAAGAGTTCCAGGCTGCGCAACCAGCTGTCTTTGTGGTCCCAGTCGTAGGACATCATTACCAGCGTGCCGAAGTCTCCGACTTCCGCACGCAAGGCTTCGAGACGATCGAGTACCGCGTCAACGTTCCCGGCGATAATCTGCTCGCCCATCAGGTAATCCAGATTGCAGTCCGCATCGTGCATATCCGGATCGCGTTTGAACATGCCCATACCGCGGCCGCCACGTTTGAGCAGCGTGCCGATGTATTCGAAGTTCGCCGCGACCGTGTTGGATCTCGCGCGCCTCACGGCTTCTTCAGTGGTGTCGGCCAGGAAGATTGCCCGGGCGATCTTGTAGTCCGCCCGGTCGGGCCGGCGCCCCGACTCCGCGGCAGCCCGCTCGTATGTCGTCCATATGTTCGCCAGCGTGTTCGACGGAATCAGGCTGTGTCCGAACGGCTGGAAGCCGCGCCTCCCCGCCTGCCGGGCCGTTTCGGAGTTTATCGAACTGATCGGCATCGAAACAGGCGGATGGGGTCGTTGAAACGGCTTGTGAATGACACCGAGGCCAACCTCCGGATCGATTGTACGTTCCAGTCGGATTTGCCAGAACCGGCCATCGATATCATAAGGCGGGTCAGTCAGCCAGAGCGTCAGGATCATTTCTACTGATTCGGCGACCATCGCTGCGCTGTTCTGCGGGTCGACACCGAGGATCTCCAGGTCGGTCGGAACGCTCCCGGGCCCGAAACAGAGATTCAGCCGTCCCCGGGACAGGTGGTCCAGAAATGACAACCGGCTTGCGACAAGCGCAGGGTGGTGTTGTTGGAGGCAGACCGGCGCGGGCCCCAGCCGGATATCGCCGGTTTCCCGCAGCGCCGCCCCGATAAATATCTCGGGCATTGCGATGTTCTCGTAGACCATGGTGTGATGCTCGCCGATCCAGAATTCGTCGATACCCAGTTCGTCGGCGCGGATGACAAGCTCCATGTCTTCTTCGTGGCACTGGCTGAGCGATTTTCCCGGCGGGTGGAACGGCATGATGAAGATGCCTGACTTGACTCGATCCATGGGCGTGACCTTTCGAGGTTGGGGATTTATCGCCGCGTGATGGTTTCCCCGCCGGGCACAGGCTGTACATCGCGTTTGCTCCTTTTAACAACTAACGCAAGCATGGTTTCAGCGTAGTCTCCAACGCAATGAACTGCAACTGGCCGGTGCGGTGACGCCGCAATCCGGCGAATCTGACGAAATATCAACCTATTTCCCGGGTTTCGCAACGTCATTCTTCTCCCTAAGATTCGTCTAAATAGTGCGATATTCCGATTCGCCCGGCTCTTCCAGAGCTGATTCTGCTTGACAATTCCGGCATGCAATCTTAAATTTAGTTATGGCTAAACATTTTTTTATCTTTGGAAAATAAGATGATTGAACCCCTCACAGCGCTTCTGGGTGCAGCCGCCATTCTGGGTTGTGCATGGTTTCTTTTCCAGCCGGTCTCGGGTTATTTCTGGCGCTGGCGGCAGGCCCGTCGGCTGACCGAGCGCGTCCTGACGGAAGATCTGCTCAAGCACATTTATAATTGCGAATATCAGCAGCAGATTGCAACGGTCGAAAGCCTATCCGGCTCGCTGGGGATTCAGCCTGCTCGCGCGTCCGACTTGCTGGTACGCGCGGGGGTCCGCGGACTGACCGTTTCTGACGGCGGCAGTGTCAGACTGACGACACAGGGTCGGGATTATGCGCTTCGCATCCTTCGGGTACATCGCCTCTGGGAGCACTATCTGGCTGAGGAGACCGGGGTTGCGGCCGCGGATTGGCACAGCGAGGCGGAACGCCGCGAGCACGATATGTCTTCAGAGGACGTGGAACGTCTGGACCGGAAGATGGGATATCCCGTTTACGACCCGCATGGCGATCCGATTCCCACCGGGGCCGGAGACATCGCGCCCAAACGCGGTACGCACCTGACCGAGCACCCCGTTGGCGTTTCGGCGGTAATCGTACATATCGAAGACGAGCCGGCGCCCGTCTACGCTCAACTGGCGGCGGAAGGACTGCACGTCGGAATGCGGATCGAGTTGATCGAGGTCCTTCCTCAGCGCGTACGTTTCTGGGCCGATGGAGAAGAACATGTGCTGGCGCCGCTGCTGGCCGACCATATTTCTGTCGCAGCCGTATCCGACGGGGCGGAAGCCGAAGCGTCGGACGAACTGCTGTCCGGCCTCAAACAGGGCGAAATCGGCCACGTCGTAAGGCTGTCAGGGTCCTGCCGCGGTCTGGAACGGCGTCGGCTGATGGACCTGGGCATCCTGCCGGGTACACGTATAGAGGTGGAGATGCGCAGTCCTTCCGGGGATCCCACCGCTTACCGGATCCGCGGCACAACCATAGCGCTTCGAAAGGAGCAGGCAAGTCAGGTTCAAATTCGGGTGCAGCTCGTGGAATGAATCAACGTCACCGACCACTCTGGTGCATTCGTTATCGGATGGAGCGTTTAATATGGAAATGCAGACAACGGTCGATGGTTGTGAAACCTGCCCGGCGCATCATTCTGGCAACCTGACCAAACTCGGCGTAAATATGGCGAATTGGGATTTTGTCGTGGCGCTGGCAGGAAATCCGAATACAGGGAAGAGTACGGTATTCAACGCCCTGACGGGATTGCGGCAGCATACCGGAAACTGGCCCGGCAAAACTGTTGTGCGGGCCGAAGGCGGCTTCGCGTACGGCGGCCACCGTTATAAGCTTGTGGACCTTCCGGGAACCTATTCTCTCCTGTCCACCAGTCTCGACGAAGAGGTGGCGCGGGACTTTATCCTGTTCGGACGGCCGGACGTCACAGCGGTTGTCGTGGACGCGGCTCGGCTGGAGCGGAATCTGAACCTCGTCCTTCAGGTTCTGGAGATTACCGACCGTGCAGTGGTATGTCTGAACCTGATGGACGAAGCAAAACGGCAAGGACTGTGCGTTGACGAACGACGACTGGCACGGGATCTGGGCGTTCCGGTCGTGCCGGCCGCGGCGCGCCGCGGGGAGGGCATGCCTGAGTTGACGCGGGTATTGAGTGACGTGGCGACCGGCCGGACGGTTTGCAGGCCGCAGCGTATACAAAACGAGCCGCCGGAATTGAGGAAGGCCGTCGGCAGACTCACGGCTCAGTTGGAGGAAGCGTTTCCCAATGTACCGAATTCCCGCTGGGTGGCGCTTCGACTGCTCGAAGGGGACACGCGAATCATGGAAGCGGTGAGCTCGGGAGAACTCGGAGACCTGAACCGCACCCCGAGGCGGGAAGAGGAGGTTTTGGCGTGAACGACTCGACTGCAAATCAGCGCCCCGAGGAACTGATTCGTCTGGCGGCGGAGCTCCGATGGGAAGTGGGGTCCAATTTCCACGATTCCCTAATGGAAACGCTCTATTCAAACGCGGCTCAAATCGCAGACCGCGCAGTCACCCGTACCGGAGAAGCCGCCCGGTTCGATCTGGACCGGACGATCGACCGGATGGTCACGAGCCGCTGGCTGGGTTTCCCCATCATGTTGGCCCTGCTGACGCTTGTATTCTGGCTCACTATCGAGGGTGCGAACGTGCCCTCGGCGATGCTTGCGGGTCTGCTGATCGACTCCATTCATCCAATGTTGAAATCGTCGGCCGGCGCAATTGGAATGCCCTGGTGGCTCGACGGTTTGCTGGTGGACGGCGTTTACCTGGCGATGGCGTGGGTGGTCAGCGTCATGTTGCCTCCGATGGCGATTTTCTTTCCGTTGTTTACGCTTCTGGAAGACTTCGGCTATCTGCCCCGGGTAGCGTTCAATCTGGACAAGTGGTTCAAAAAGGCGGGCGCGCACGGAAAACAGGCGCTGACGATGAGCATGGGATTCGGATGCAATGCCGCGGCAATCGTGTCCACCCGGGTAATCGACAGTCCCAGAGAACGGCTCATTGCCATCATAACCAACAACTTCTCTCTCTGCAATGGACGGTGGCCCACCCAGATACTGGTGGCTACGATCTTCATCGGAGGACTGGCGCCTGCCCATTTCGCCGGCCTGGTCTCTGCCGGGGCCGTCGTGGCCGTCGCCGTAATTGGCGTTCTGCTCTCATTTGTTGTTTCGTGGGGCCTTTCCAGGTCGGTTCTTCGTGGAGAAGCATCCGCCTTCAGCCTGGAACTCCCGCCGTATCGGCCGCCTCGTGTATTGCAGACCGTTTATACCTCTATCATTGACAGAACGCTGATTGTGCTGTGGCGTGCGGTGATCTTTGCCGTTCCCGCCGGCGCGGTGATCTGGCTGAGCTCCAATATCCTTATCGGCAACGTCAGCCTTGCCGAGCATTTCATCAACTGGAGCCAGCCGTTCGGCCTGCTAATCGGTTTGAACGGCGTCATCCTGCTGGCCTACGTGATCGCAATCCCGGCGAATGAAATCGTGATTCCCACCATTCTGATGTTGACGGTTTTGAGCGCACGGCTGACCGGGCTGGGTGAAGGCGCCGGGGTCATGTTCGAACTGGACTCCGACGCCGCGGTCGCGCAGATTTTCGCTTCCGGCGGATGGACTCTGCTTACAGCCGTCAATCTGATGTTGTTCAGTCTGGTGCACAACCCGTGCTCCACCACGATATACACGATCTGGAAGGAAACAAGAAGCGCCAAATGGACGTCCATCTCGTCGTTACTTCCCGTGGGAATGGGTTTCCTGCTTTGCTTTCTCGTGGCGCAGATCTGGCGTCTGTTGTCCGGATGAGGCGGTTTCATGTGTCGGCTGGTTTTCGTGGAAGACGTTTGCCTGCTGTCGTTGCCGGTGTAACCACCCAACACCAGGTATCCGCGCAGGATTGCCAGCGAAAGGAAACACATGCTTAGTCAGGCAGCACAGGACTATCTGAAGTCCATCTACAAGCTGCAGCATGGGCATGAACCCCGGGCTACTGTGAATACTTCGATGGTTGCGGAGCGGATGGAGGTGGCGGCCGCTTCGGCGACAAATATGATCAAGAAGCTGGCCGAGATGAATCTCGTTCGGCACACACCCTATCAGGGTGTCGAACTCACGCCGGCGGGAGAAGCGGTTGCCCTGGAAGTCTTGAGGCATCACCGATTGCTCGAACTGTACCTCGCGGACGCATTGGGCTACGACTGGGATGAAGTCGACGCCGAGGCCGACAGACTTGAGCACGTGATTTCGGAGGAATTCGAGGACAAGATTGACCGGGTACTGGGTCATCCCACGACCGACCCGCACGGCGCGCCCATTCCGACAAAAGACGGAAATATAGAAAGTACGGATTGTGTCCCTCTGACCCAGGTGAAAGCCGGGGAAGCAGTCGTGATTGCGCAGGTGAATGACCAGAGTCCTGAGATGCTCAGGTATCTGGGCGCGCTGGGATTGCGGCCGGGCGTGTCGCTGTTTGTTCAGGAGAAGGCGCCGTTCAACGGCCCAATGACCATTGAACTGGATGGCAACATCCAGCATGTGGTGGGAATCAACGTGTCGGACAGCATCTACGTGACCGTCACGGAACCAGGTACGTGAATTCAGCAATGGTGACGCGCCTGCCGTACAGTCCCGAGTGGGTGTCAGGTCGGGTACAGGTTGAATAATCTGATGAACTGGTCAATTCGTATCTTCATAGTCTCACTTCTTATGGGCGGGGTCCAGGTAAGCGCCGGGACGCCGCCCGATCTGTCTCCGGTTCCGCGTGTAACGGAGGCGGAACTCTTCAACCGGGCGGCTGCGGTCTTCAGGCCGGATCTCTTACCCGCGGACAGTCCATATTTCCACGAGCGCGCAGTCTGCGGAACACCCGTCATTATGGCTCTGGCAACCCGGTGGGCCAGCCTGAGCGCCGAAACACATCAAGCGTTCGCCCACGTTTTTCAGCGCCCGGCAATGACGGACAGCCTGGTGTCGCCGGGTGGACACTTCCGCGTCCACTACGACACGAGAGGGCGGCATGCCGTTTCCCCGGCGGACGCCAACCGGAACCGGGTGCCTGACTACGTCGAGGAAGTCGCTGCCACGTTCGACGCCGTGTGGGCGCTTCAGGTCCGAAACCTGGGGTACCGGGATCCTCTGGATGACGGCGATGGTCTGTTCGATGTATACATACAGCAACTGGGCACGTCCGGCGTTTACGGGCAGACCTGGCCCAACAGTCTTGGTGTTCCTGTGACGTCCGCCTATTTGACCGTCGACAACGACTACACGGACAGGATTTACGCGACCCGAGGTCTGGACGGCCTGCACGTGACCGTGGCGCACGAGTTCTTCCATGCGATTCAATTCGCATACAATGCACGAAAATTGACCTGGTGGCACGAAGCCACCGCGACCTGGATGGAAGACGTGGCTTACGACGATGTGAACGATTATTTCCAGTACACACGGTTCGTTCTGGATTCACCCACCGTTTCCCTGGACTCGCAGCCCAGCCTGCAGGACGGACATCAGTATGGGGCCTGCATCTACGTCCATTACCTGGACCAGGTCTTTGGAAGACAAACCATCCGGGAGACGTGGGAGGGACTGGGTGAGCGCAACACGTCGTCGTACGACGTGGGAAAGCTGAATTCGGCAGTGCCCACCGGTGGTTTTTCAGGGACATTGCCAGGCTATGTAACCTGGAATTATTTCACGGGAACGCGCTCGCGAGACGGGTTTTACGAAGAGGGCGTGTTCTATCAACCGGCGGCGTCGGTCAGAACGGTATCAACGTCATCCGGCGGCCAGGTATCCGGCTCTGGAACAGTGGACCATCTGGCAGCCGATTATATTCAGGTGGTGACGAAAGGGCTGCGTGGCGGCATGAAAGCAGACTTCAGCCTGGCCGGCGAGGGAAGCTGGCAGTTCTGGGCTATGCTGATTGATAGCGACGGGGTCGGTCTGCTGCGGCCGAGCCGTTCCCGGTTGGAGATCCCGAACGTGGGACAATACGACAATATCGTGTTTTTGCCCATATCAGACGCACTGGAAGGGCAGGATTTCGACTACGAATATACGATCGCCGCTGTCGAGTCGGTTGACGGCGAGACCAATCCTCTCACGTTGTCGGTTGGCGACAGCAGGGTTCCCGTCGTACGCCTTGGCGTGCATTCAGACCGGGCGACCGTTCGCGCGGGGGGGGCCGGAGGCAATCCGGTCACGTGGACCGTTGTCCGCGCCAGTGGCAACAGGACGATCAACGTGCCCGGACACGCGGACCTTTCATCAATTACCACAAAGACGGATTCAATCGAAATCGTGGCGGTTGGACGCGGCACGACTGTCGTTCAGGTATCCGCCACGGCTGCAGGCATGACACCCTCGGTTGCCTGGGCAGTCTTCGGTCAGACCCCAACGGTGAACCTGCCGCCGGTGGTGGCGGCGATTTCCGATACCACCATCAGGGAGGGCCAACCGCTGGCGATTATCATCGATGCGGAAGACGAGGATGGCGACGAGCTTGCCTTTTCGGCCGCAAGCCTTCCGGCCGGGGCGATCCTGGTTGAGAATCGCCTGACCTGGACACCCCGCTTCGATCAGGGCGACCGGACTTACGAGATTCAACTCCTTGTCAGTGACGGCGTAAATCAGGTGCGCATCGGGGTGAATATCCGGGTGATGAATGTCGACCGCCCGCCTGAGATTCGGGAGACCGACCCGGCTCGGAGCGTCGTGTTTGGCGTCTCGGGAGAAACCATTCGCTTTTCGGTCAAGGCTCAGGATCCGGACGGGGATGACTTGAGTTTCGCATGGTCCGTTAACGGTGTTTCAGTAGATGAGGCGGGTCCGTCTCTGCTCGTCGCAATAACCGCCACGGAAGCGGATGACCTGGTCACGGTCGTCGTATCTGCAGGGCAGAAATCCATTGAGCTGAATTGGAGGGTCGGCAAGACCTTGAAGGGGGATTTCAACAACGACGGTGCCGTCAATTTCGCCGATTTCATCGCCTTCGCCGGCGCATTCGGCACGGAGAGTCCGATATATGACCTCGACGGTTCGGGTCTCGTCGACTTCCAGGATTTCCTGATTTTTGCGATCTATTTCGGCCTCCCGTGATCGTTTCGCATGGTGTGTTCCAACCATAAGATAGACCTTTAATGCTTGTTTTTATACGCCTTTTTGTTAACTTACATCCCGCGATCCACTGCCAACCTCCACATCGGATACAGGTGACTGATTGATTGCGCTTCGCACTGAACGGGAACTGGAGAGAATCCGGGACGCCTGTCGTGTCGTCGGGCTTGCCCATCGTGCCCTTCGAGAATGGGTCCGGCCCGGCATTCCCACCACCAGACTGGACGTGGGGGGGGGGGGGGGGGTTACCCCCCACCCCCCCCCCCCCCCCGGCCAAGGCGGACACGGAGAAGGCCCCGCGGCCCGGTTTTTAATTAAATAAAAAGGGGGGGTA
>JAPPFJ010000025.1:129274-221158 GCA_028877215.1 Gemmatimonadota bacterium
TTTATCCTCCCTGGGGGGGGGCTCTCCACTTGCTCCGTGTCTTCTCCGCCCCCCCCCCACCCCCCCCGCCGGCGGCGGGCGGGGGGGGGGCCCGCTCCCCCCCCCCCCCCCACGGCGCCACGCCGGCCTTCAAGGGATACCAGGGATACCCCGCGGCTACCTGTATTTCAATAAACGAACAGGTCGTGCATGGAATCCCCGGAGACCGGGTACTTCGGGCAGGCGACCTCGTCAGTATCGATATTGGCGCAAGGTTTAGGGGATACTTCGGAGACCAGGCGATCTCATATGCCATAGGCGAGGTGACTCCCGAGATTCGGAAGCTGATAACAGTCACGCGTGAGTCCATGTTTAAAGGCATCGAGGGGGCGCAGGGAGGCCGCCGGCTGGAGGACGTATGCGGTTCAATCCAGCAGTGGGTGGAGTCGCATGGTTTTTCGGTCGTACGGCAGTTTGTGGGGCACGGTATCGGACGAAGTCTGCACGAAGATCCTGCCGTGCCGAACTATGTGCCGCTGGAAAGGAACCCGAGGCTGCGGCGGGGAATCGTCATTGCTATTGAACCCATGGTGAATCTGGGAAGACCGGAGGTCATACTCGCCGACGACGGATGGACGGCGTCCGCAAGAGACGGGCTGCCGTCGGCGCATTTCGAGCATGTCGTGGCGGTCACCGATGACGAGCCGGCGCTTCTGACCATGACCGAAGAGGAGATTTTCGAAGGCGTGTGCGCCTGTTGACTTCAGGATCACATTGGGCGCCTCCGGTCCGGCTTGTGCAAGTCCGGCCCGTTTTTTTGTGCGACATCAACTCGCGATGTATACGACACGAATCTTTCCAGTTCTGGCAGGGCTGCTGGTCCTGTGCGGGTGCGATCAACATTACAGGGAAGGCGCGCATCCGCCGCCGAAGCCGCGGCTGCCCAACCTGCCTGCGGGGCATCCACCCGTCACAACGACCCGAAACTCCGAGGCGCCGGACGGAAAAACAGTACGCGGCACCATCCGGATCAAGCCGGAACTGCAGTCCCAAATCCCGGGCCGCGCCTATCTGTATATCATTGCGCGAGAGCGGCCGGACGGAGGCCCGCCGTATGCCCTCAAACGCATGCGTATGCCCACGTTCCCGTACGAATATACCCTCACCCAATCCGACGTCGCGAGGATGTTCGGAGACGGAATCGTGTTGGCCGAAATTCCCGAGATGTATATGGTGGCCAAAATCGACCGGGATGGCTTCGTAGGTGTGCAACCCGGCGATATGGAGGGTGCGTGTGTGAAGAATCCGATTGCCGCCGGTGAACAGCAGGCCGACATTCTGATTGAGCGGGTCCATTGACGTTCTGTATCGGCGCGATGAATGGCGACACAATTCCGGGACGGGACACGACGCCTCGCCTGCAGAGCGACTCTATCAACACACAGTCAGCAGGCATACGGACCGGAACGATTCAGTGCATCAAGCGTTTCAGGATGAAGAAAACAAGCTTCATTGGAAATGGCGAGGTCACGAGGTACAGGAATATGTGCAGCCGGCAACTCTGCGCGGCAGTGCTGATTACATCGCTGCTGTCAGGATGTGGCGATAGACAGGAGAATCCGGTCGGTTCGGATCTGGTTTCCCGAGGGCAGGGCCGCGTGGTCGAACTTCCACTGCTGCCTTCCGTTGGCGGCTCGACCCGGTTCGAGGGTACTTTCAGCCGCGGATTCGGAAATGACTCCCGGCTGATGGTCGGTCGGACGAGCGGTCTCGTGTTCCGTTCGCTGTTCAGATTCAGGCTGGATGCCGATTCGCTTCTGTTGGCCGCGGGTGGCTCCAGGGAGTCAGAGCTGGACGTTCTTTCCGTCCGGATCCGGATCTGGAAGAGAGCGACCTCCAGAGGTTCCGAGGTGCTGGAGATACGGCGTCCAGACCAGGCGTGGAGTGAGTTGGACGAGTTCGTCGACACGCTAAGGCACACCGCGTCGGACCTTGCGTCAACCGCGATCGAAGGGGCAACTGCGGCGTCTCTGGGCGACAGCCTGATTCAAATCGATCTGCCGCCCGCGTACCTGTGGTCGGCGGTACAGGAGAATCCCGATGCCGAAGCGGTCGATGTCCTGTTGGAGCCTGCCACGGGCGCCAGATTCTTCACGAGTCTGGTGTCGCGAGACGATGCACTTCCTGAAAACGTCACCAGGCTTCCGGAGATGCGATTGACGTTTTCCATCGATGGCAACACGTACACACACGTCGCTGTTGTGTCGGAAGATACGTACTGGGCGGCGCGTGATGGACCCGAACCCGGGATGCTGGTGCTGTCTACCATTGTACGGCTGAGCCCGGTGTTTCGCTTCGAACTGCCGGACAGCATTCCGAGGGGAGCGACGGTTACGTCTTCGGAATTGAGGTTGAATTTCGATCGGTCGCAATCCATGTTCGGTGATTTTGTGTTTTCGGTCGAACGGATCAACGTCAATCAGGCTTCAGGAGATACCACGTTCTCCCTGGTCAATACGTGGCGGTTCGACGAACAGACGGTGTCATACGCCGTGGATCAGAGCATGGTCCAGGGCTGGCTGTCGGGAACGACGCGCAATATGGGTATGGCGCTCAGCACCCCAATCACCGACAGCCGGAACTGGGATATCAACTGGGTCGTATTCCACAGTCCGATGTTGAAGTTGATCTATTCGACACCTCCCGATCCATAGGCACGTTTCTGCGAGGTGGCACGTGAACCGTTTCTGCAGAGTTTCATTTGCGTTGCTCAGCTTTCTTTCCCTGGGTGCATGGGTGGATTCGGCCGCTGCGAAATCCATCTTCTCCTTCAATGGCGTCGGAGATACCGAACGTCGTGTCGACGTGCGAGCCAGGGGTATGGGAGGCGCAGGTCGCGCGCTTGCCGACAGTCTGAATTTCAGTTCGGCGAATCCTGCGCTTCTGGCCGCTTTCTCGCGCGCTGGTCTGCAGAGTCGATTCTTTGTACAACGCCGTTCACTTAATGACGGGCAGCGGCGGCACGTGGTCTCCGACGGTGATATTGGCGCATTCCAGCTTGTGCTGCCCGTTCGGAATGGAATTGTCCTTGGGGCGGGCCTCGAGCCATTGACAGACCTGGATTTCGATCTCGTCAGAACCGTCAGCTCCACGTCGGTTCCCTACGAGTTGCGTGTGAACGCAACCGGCGGCATACAGGCGTTTACGATAGGACTGGCTCACGGATGGGGGCGTTTTCTGCTGGGCGGCAACCTGAGTATCATCTCCATCGGAACGATCAAGGAGACGTGGACGAAAGACTTCGGATCCGTCGGGCCGGACGGAGATTTGAGATCTGTTCTGTTGGACTCCAATAACCGGCAGATTTCTGAACACCTCAATAGCGAGGATCGATATGTTCGGACGCACAGCGGGGCGCAGCCCACGCTTGGCGCGGTATATAGGCGGGGCGGGAAATGGTACTTCGGCGCCTCGTTCCGGGCTCCCGCTACCATCACGCAGACACGCATTCTACGAAATTTCTTCGCGGAAATCGGGTTTGAAGAGGAAACTCGTTCGACGCTTGATTTGAAGATGCCGGCCAGTATCGGTGTCGGGCTGGCGTACCGGCCGGGGTATCGCTGGTTGGCGGCACTCGATTTCGAGCGGGCTTTCTGGGAAAAAACAGAGCCGGGACGGTACAATACCACCGACTTGGCGGGCGGTGTCCTTTACCGTTTGGGCGATCCTGATAGCCGCAGAACGCGTCGACGAATCGAATTGACGGCGGGTGCTCACTATCGGTCGCTCTATTTCAAGACCGGCGGAAACTCGCAGATCGGTGAGCTTGGTGTAAGCCTGGGTATTTCACTACCGTTCGAGACCCGGGGCGCCGGCAGTTTTCGATATGTAATCGAGTTTGGCAGACGAGGTGACGTAACCACACATGGGGCTTCTGAGCGTTTTGTCATGCAGACGTTTTCCTTGTCTGGCTGGTTGAACTAGTGGTCGATAGACAGCAGGAATCGTTCAGAGAAGCTTGGCCATCCCACCTCAGGATGGCTTTTGTGATTCCCCCGAACCGCCCGGTCTCGAGGATGCCTGAATGCGCCTGCGATCCATGCGCCCGTACACGAAGAGAATGGGAGCCGCCATCAAGGGGATGGCAATGCCGCAACAGAGGACCACGCCGGCGGTCAGCCCGTTGCGCAAGGCCGGCTCCATCGCCGGTGGGAAAACTTCGTGCAGAAGAACGAAAACGACGAAACCCTGAGGGAGCAGCTGCAACCAGTCTCGAACGTATAAACGGGCATAATGCATGGCGGACAGTCCGCCGGCGGTCTTGCCCATGAGCATCGCGGCCACGTAGATGCCCAAAATCTTCCAGTGGAGCGCGTACAGTTCCAGGAGCCCGGAAAGGTCAAGGCCGGCCGCAAAGTACGCGAGTACAACGTGTGAGAGTGGGACCGACAGTGAAGTCATCCCCTTCAGCGCGTGACCGGACTTCCCCGACCGGGCGGACACGCCCACACCGGTCACGAGCGCCAGAAAGAACGGGGATATCTGCATTGCTTGAGCACATACGAAAAGCGTCGCCACGATTGCGCCGAACAGGACCTGGCCGCCCTTGCCGGTTCTGATCGTGCGAGTCATCCTTGCTATGAGTTCGACGCCCACCGCCCACACTATAGCGGACGGCACCGCACGATAAAGGCCCGGAGTGAGCACGATGAGGTCGGCGAGGAACCAGAACGAAAGCCCTAACATCGTGACCAGGACGGAAAGGGAAAGGGCCTCCCTTCGATCAGGTTGCGAGATAAGCGTGATGATCGGTCCGGACATCCCGGCAAGTATACCCAGGCGGATTGCCTGGACGACCGGAAGGTCCAGTAACAGGAATAACGCCAGAAAGGCAGGGACGAGCGTCGCGCCCATGGAGATCAACGCGGTCACACCGAGATTCTTGCTGAAGAACCTGCGATACGTAAATTTCGTTCCGAGATACAGGCCTACCCAGACCTGCGCAAGTTCAGCAAGCGGCGCGGCTGCAGCGAATGCCTCCGTGTGCCGGATTCCGAAGCCGCTGGCCAGGAATCCCAGCGCCAGTGGTATGACGTGGAAGGGAATGCCTGAACCTGAAAGTGTGCCTGCAAGCGTCAGCGGTACGACCAGCATGAGACCGACGTATACCACGGGCTGGATCGAATGCGGAAAGTCGTGTTGGGCTCCCCACACCACCACGCAAAGAATGACGCAGATCAGAAACCGCCTCATGCGATGCCTTCCGTATGTTTCGCCTCAGGCGGAAACGTCTCGAGGTTTGGGCAATGGACTCACCTGGCCAATAGCGGCAGCAACCAGGATGGCGGCGATCAGGGCGTAGAGGTTGGGCCCCGAGTCCAACAGCAGCAGCTGAGCTGCAAGGGCGACAGACAACGTCCCGAGCGGCCTGAGCGCAGAGCCGATGATTTCGGCCAGTGAGAGATGGCAGCGCGTCACCCGGGCGGCAACCGTCAGGCTGATACCCCTCGCCAGGCTTCTGGCGACCAGAAACAAAAAGGCGAAAGCCGTCAGTCGCAAAACGGTAAGGTTCTGTGTCGCAAGCAGGCCGCCGATAACCAGGAAGAAGACGGGTTGCAGAATACCGGTCGTTTTCTCCAGGATTTCAAGCGCATCCCGTCGCCGCGTGGTGGTATTGATGAACCATACCCCCGCTACGAATCCAACGACAATTCCGGGAATCGCCTTTCCCGTGCAGAGTCCGCCGAACGTGCCGACGATACCGGTTGCAACAATCGCGCACAGGGCATCCTCCTGAAAGGTGCTGAAGACAAACGTAAGCAGCAGGCCCAAAAGGATTCCTGCACACGCGTACAACGCCCAGTAGCTGCTGGTGTTCACCAAGGTGAACGGCCCCAGTTCGACAACGGTGACACCCGCACAATAGGGATAGAGGACCGTAAGAAGCGTCATCCCGGCCGCGTTGGTGATGAAAGGTCCCGCAGGTGAATTGTCGACGTCGGGTGTTTCGAGCTCGGACCGGACGTAAAAGACCCGATCCGGCATTCGGAGTGTGGTTGCCAGCACGCCCAGGAGCAGAGCAACAAGGGCCGGTTCGACCGCAATGCCCATTTGATATCGCAATACAGGCCTCCACAAGAGGGCGAGAAAAAAGATAAGCGCGGCGGTTCCCGCGACCTGTAGCCCTTCAAGCGCGTGGTGCCGCGAAGCACGCCTGCCAAGGCGCCGAAAATCGAACCGAAGGCCCGTGTCAATACCGAGCCAGACCAGAATGACGCCCAGCAGGTCCCGTTGTATGTCGACTGCGACAGCAGCAAGATCGTGGTCCAGCGTCAGGACGATCCCAACGGCGATGCCGATCGGAACAAAATGAAGGTGGGTTGCTCTCAGACTGTCCAGGGGCGCCGCAAGCCTGCGACGCACGAACAGGCTGCGGCAGATCAGGCAGACTATGTAGATGAGGTAGAAGCTGGCGATGACTCTCATGGGCTGCACCCGTCTCCCTGCGGACAATTGCAATGGCGGTGAAACCGTGCACGGAGTATAGCCGCAAGTCGGTACCAAGTCAAGCTCGAACTCCCTTATCAATATGACCCATCTTCTTGACAGGCGTTGTGTTTTGGTATATATTCGGATCCTGCAAGAACCTATTATTTTAAAGGTTATGTGCGTTGGCCCGTGGCTTGACCAACGCAGACCCGGGCATAGCAGTCCGTTGATAGAGTCGCTCTGCAGTCGCGACCGAGTCGAATCCGAGCGAATCGGCGTGGGAGCGCAACACAGTCGTTCGACCGCAAGGGCCGGCCGTTGCCTGTACGGACTTTTCGATCGGGCTGATAGGCGTGCCGCCGTTGCCGTCCTCGTCGCCAGGCTCGCCACCACGCCCAACAGCGGAGCGCCGTGTGCAGGAAATCACGATCGCCGAAGTCCTGGAACAGTTCGGCGAAAAACTCGCCCTGAAGTTGATCGCCGGCAAAGACAGCACGGACAAGAGGCTGACGTCGAGCGATGTGCACCGACCCGGTCTCGTGCTCACCGGCTTTGTGGGGCTGTTTACGTTCGATCGCGCGCAGGTACTGGGCAACTCGGAAATGTTGTACCTCGATGGCCTCTCACCCCGCAGACTCCGCACGGTACTGGAGACCGTGTTTCAGTTCGACATCCCGTGTGTGGTGGTTACCGACGGAAACGAGGTACCGCAGTCCATGGTGCATCTGGCCGGACAGCGTGGGATTCCGCTGATGGTTACTCCATTCTCTACCACGAAGTTCTCCCATCTATTCTCGTACTATCTGGACGACATATTCGCGCCCCGGACAGCCATCCATGGGTCTCTCGTCGATGTCTACGGAATCGGTCTGCTGTTTACCGGTCGAAGTGGTATCGGCAAGAGTGAAATTGCATTGGACCTCGTCGAGCGCGGGCATCGCCTGGTTGCCGACGACATCGTGCTTGTATCCAGAAAGCTCCAGGGCATTCTCGTTGGGACCTGCGGCGATACGCTTCGTGATCACATGGAGGTCCGCGGTCTGGGTATTCTGAACGTCAGGCACATGTTCGGTATCGCCGCTTTTCGAATTCAGAAACGGGTCGAGGTCGTGGTCCAGCTTGTGGAGTGGGACGAGACCGAATCCTACGAGCGCGTGGGGTTGGAGGAGGACTGGGTGTCGATTCTCGACGTTGAGATTCCGCAGGTAACCGTACCGATCTATCCGGGAAAGAATATCACGGTCATTGCCGAGGCCATCGCGTTGAACTACCAGCTGAAGATTCAGGGTTACCATACGGCTCGAGAATTCAATCGGAGATTGATCGACAAAATCGGCAGGAAGGGTGCATTGGAGATGCCGATTCGAGCGGACATCGAGTAGACTCGCCGTATACAGATGTCTTGAATACAACAACTCGCAAAACGTTGCGAACGTAGGGACCTGCCGCCCGTCAGACTGCACCGATTCAGGGCGCCAGAGAAAAAATCGGGGAGCGATACGCAATGACGAGAATGATTCCTGTAATTCTGTGTTTGGCACTATGTGCCGGATGCGACAACGAAGCCGCGCGCAGAGAGAAGAGGGCACAGCGGCTGTATTATGTCGTATTCAGAGACCTGGAAGAACAGGTGGATTCCCTGCCTCAGACGATCGAACAGTATGCCGGGATTGCCGAGGAATACGGGGATACGCCGTCTGGAAGGAAGGCTGCAGTGAGGCATGGCCAGCTTGTGAAGGCCCAGGCACTGCTGGCGGGATCTGATTCCCTCGGCGCAGGCCGGAGGGTGCCACTCTATTCGCGGGTGGATTCGGTCGCACCCGGATACCCGCCGGTTGTCCGGACGCTGGGTCGTCACCTTTACAACAGTACGTATCTGGCCTCCCGAAGGGGCGCCATGACTAGAGAACCCGAAGTAATCCGGAGTGTGATAGAAACCTGGGGGCGGCAGGACAGTCTCTGGTCCAAGTACGAGTTTCGTCCGACGGAGCAGGATAAAGCATGGAGAGACAAATTGTGTCGCCAGGCTACGGATGTTGCGCGCATGCTTGAAGGCGCCAGACGATATGCCGAAGCGCTTCAGATTGTGAGTCGAGGTCTGGAATATGGTGTAGGAGACGACGCGATTGCCCATGCAAGGGTTTTTGCCTCGTATTACACGTTCAGGTCGGCCCGTTACGAGGAAGGTGTCGATCTTGCCAGGAAAGCGCTGGATTACGAGTTCCTCGAGGAAGAGAACAGAGCCAGGGCGCATCATGTCATCGGTCTGTGCTTCTGGCGGTTGTCCGAACGGCGTAAACAGTCTTCCGACCTGCAAAAGGCAATCGACGCTCTGAACGAAGCATTGCGAATCGACCCGGGTCTCACCCCCGCGAGGGATTTGCTGAAGGAGCTTCGCCTGTATCAGAAGCGGAATCCCGCGTAGTGCCGGGGACATTCACGGCTATTGCATAGAAAACCGAGGACGCCCGTCACCGCAACCGGCAACACAAAGTGCCGGATGGCGATCGGGCGCCGCATGGAGGTCGAACCGGTATATGGGAACGGTCGTGTGCAAATTCGGCGGTAGTTCGCTGGCCGACGACCGGCAGATGGCGCAGGTGAAGAGGATTGTCGAATCCGATGCGCGACGGCGTCTTATTGTGCCCTCGGCACCCGGCAAGCGCAATGATGAGGACACGAAGATTACAGACCTGCTCTACCTGTGCCACGAACTGGCCAGGCAGAATCTGGATTTTTCCGAGCCCTACGCAATCGTGCGAGCGAGATACGAAGAACTGGCGGCCAGGCTGGGTATCTCGCTCGATATCGGGCGGTTGCTCGACGAGTTGAAGACGAATATCGATAACGGAGCATCCAGGGACTTTGTCGCATCGAGGGGAGAGTATCTGTGTGGTCAGTTGATTTCCGATTATATGGGCGCAACCTTCATCGACGCGGCGGATGCCATCCGTTTTCGCGCGGACGGCGAACTGGACCCTGCAAGTTACCGCCTCATCCGTGAACGGGTCGACAGCAGCGGGATGTACGTCGTACCCGGCTTCTACGGCAGCGATCCCGGCGGCGCGGCAAGGACGTTCTCACGAGGCGGTTCCGATATCACCGGTGCCATTGTGGCGCGGGCGGTCGATGCCGAGGTCTACGAGAACTGGACCGACGTATCGGGCCTGCTGATGGCGGATCCCCGTCTGGTTCCGGATGCGCGTCCTGTTCGTGAAATTACGTATCGCGAGGTGCGGGAACTGGCGTATATGGGGGCATCCGTTTTCCACGACGAAGCCATGTTTCCCGTACGCGCGGCCGGGATTCCCATCCACATCCGCAACACGAACCGGCCCGGGGATCCCGGAACCCGCATCCTGGCCAGCCGGGAACTGACAGACGATCTCATTGCCGGCGTGGCCGGACAGCCGGCATTTACGATGCTGTTTATTGAAAAGGCAATGATGAACCAGCAGAAGGGGTTTGGCCGGCAGGTGCTCGAAGTGGTGGCTTCGCACGATATCAGTTACGAACATACCCCGTCCGGAATCGATACCATGTCGGTTATCATGCGGGACGACCAGCTGGGCGGGAAAGGCGAGCGGCTCGTCGACGATATCCAACGAGTCCTGCAGCCGGACCGTGTTGAATTGCTGCAGGGGTTGGCGCTCATAGCAACCGTTGGCGAAGGCATGTCGCACCGGATCGGCATCGCCGCCCGTTTGTTCACTGCGCTCGCGGATGCACGGGTCAACGTACGGGTAATCGACCAGGGCGCATCCGAAATCAATATCATCGTCGGTGTGGAAGAGGCGGACTACAAGCGCGCTGTAAGCGCCATATACGATGCCTTTGTAAACTGATCCGTGTACGCGTCATTCCCGAAGCAGGGGCTTCCTTGAAGGAAGCCCCTTTTTTGTTTGTAAATGAAAGTGGAGAGGGTATTCGAGCCGTCAGTGGAGGGCGCTTTCCCTGACCGGCGATCGGGACGCCGCCTTGTATCTGCTGTCGAATCCATCGCTCCCGTCGTCGGGTACGATCACCAGTTTCGAGCCGGGTTCTGAAATCGGCTGTGCGTCTGCCACGTAAATCCGGTGCAGGTCCTGTCGGTTGCAGGCGTAGTCGGTGATTTCTCCGTTGGCGCGGGCGTACCTGTAAAGATGACGGGGCGGGTCCACCCAGGCGTGAGAGACTGCATATCGCGTAAATGCGGTGGCATCGACGTTGATTCCCAGGCCCGGGGCCTCGGGTACTTTGTAGAATCCGCCACGCACGTCGTGAGGCGCGTCGATCAATCCATGTTCCCATATGTTCATGCACGTGATGGCCGGCCATCTGGCCTGCGCCAGTACGGCGCCGAGGTGCGCCGCCCACGCCGTCGTGATCCCCGTACCCACAAGCTGCAGCCAGAAGGGCTTGTTGGCTTCGTCACACACGGCGCCCTGCCTCAACAGCCCCGACGCGCCCGCGCACAGCACGAAGCCGTCCGTCACGTCCTCCTTCAGCGCGGTGATTGCGGGCGGACTGCCGTAATGCATGGCCAGAGGCCGATTGAATCGGGTTCGGATCTGGCGGTTGCCGGCCACGTCGTTCTGAGGAATCGGCGTTTCTACCATTGCGATTTCGGGATAGGCTTCCAATTCCTTCAGGTGAGGTACGGCGTTTGCGGAATTGCCCAGCGTTCCGTTGTAGTCAAAATCGAGATGGAACCCGTCCGGGACGACGTCCTGTACGGCTCGAACCGATGCGTGCAGATCGAACCATGGACGGGCTTTGAGTTTGGCGCTCATATATCCGGCGTTTACGGCCTGACGGCATTCCTCCGCCCAGTCTTCAGCCGGCATGTCCATGTGCCACCAGGAGATGGGGCACCAGTCCCGGATCTTCGTGCCGAGCAATCGGTAGACCGGCACGCCTAGGCTCTTCCCCACCGCGTCGAACAACGCCATCTGAACGCCCGCGCCCAGACTGTCGTCCCACATCAACTCCGCAGCGGGCCGGTTAACGATGCGGCATTCGATCCCTTCGGGCACCTGGGCCCAGGTATAGTTGTGAACGGTTTCGCCGTACCCAACGATTCCGTTGTCCATCGTGAGCCGGCAAATCTGGATGATGCGCCAGTGGGGCAGCCAGTATTGGAGGTGTTCGTTGCTGTGCGGCGTGAACGGCACGTCCAGGAACGTGATATCAACCTCTTTGACCTGCATCGGGATTCTCCTCGGATATTGGATCAATGCCGGATGCCGAGGCGCGACTCCAGTTTTCGAGTAACGGTTCTAAGCACCCTGATTCTGGCATAATACTTCGAGTTAGATTCGACAATCACCCACGGTGCGTTCGGTGTGCTGGTCCGATGGATCATCTCTTCCACCGCTTCCTCGTAAGCGTCCCACTTCTCACGGTTTCTCCAGTCTTCGTCCGCGAGCTTCCACCGCTTGTGGGGGTTCTTCTTCCGGTCCTTGAACCGGCTGAGCTGTTCGTCTTTGTCCACGTGCATCCAGAACTTGAGAATGACGGCGCCAAAGTTCGTCAGATGTTCTTCCATTTCGTTAATTTCCCGGTAGGCGCGTTTCCACTCATATTCCGAACAGAATCCCTCGATTCGTTCAACCAGGACCCGTCCGTACCACGACCGGTCGAAAATGGTGATGTGGCCGGTCTTGGGCATCCGGTTCCAGAATCGCCAGAGATAGTGGTGGGCCAGTTCAATATCGTTGGGCGCCGCAATGGGAATGACTTCATACCCTCTGGGGTCCATATTCTGCACAAGGCGTTTGATATTGCCGCCCTTGCCCGCCGCGTCCCATCCCTCGTAGACGAGCACAACCGGGATGCGGCGGCGGTGGACCTCGTGTTCCAGGTTCTTGACACGGGCCTGGTACTTTTTAAGGGCTTTGCGATAGTCGGACTTCTTCATGGATTTCGACAGATCGACCTTCTTCAGAATGCCGGAGGGGGTTTTTTCGAGTTTGGGCGGCGACGGCCGGGCGGAGGCGCCGGCATTCTCCAGTTGACGGATTCTGCCTTCAACGGCATCAATTACGGTTTTGAAAATTCTGATGTTGGCAGATCGCCAGTTCTCGGCCCCGACCGGCGTCCACGGCGCAAACTCCGAATGGGTTTTTTTCAGCATTTCCGAAGCCACCGACAGGCACTCCTGGTAGTTCTCGTGCTTCTGCCAGTCGTAATCAGTAACGCGCCAGGCCGTTGACGGGCTGCTCTGAAGCTTCATGAACCGTTTTCTTTGTTCAGCCTGGGAAATGTGCAGAAAGAACTTGACGATAACCGTGCCTGCGTCAACGAGTTGTTTCTCAAATGATCTGATTTCGCCGTAAGCCCGATTCCAGTCCTGTTCAGTAATCGTCTGATCCATTCGTTCCACGAGAAAGCGTCCGTACCACGACCGGTTGAAAATCGCGATTCTCCCGCCCTCGGGTATTTTCGTCCAGAAACGCCACAGGAATGGCTTTCTGCGCTCTTCCTCGTTGGCCGGGTGCGTCGGGTATACAGTGAAGCCGCGGGGATCCAGCGCCAGGAGGAGCTTGTTGGTTTGCGTACCCTTGCCTGACGCCTCCAGACCCTCGAAGACAACGACAATCGGGATCTTCCAGTTTCTGGCGTTTCGCTGAAGTTGCCCGAGTCTCAGTTCGAGGCCCGGTATGAGCTCCTTATATTTCGATTTTTTCACTTTTTGCGAAAGATCGACGGTGTCGAGCATTCGGTCTCCCTTCTCCGACCTCATGGAATACCCCTGTTTTGGGGAACATAATTAGCGCATTGGGACACCAATGTCAAACGGATAAACGACAGTTGGGCCTGAGTGCCGGCGGGGCGAAGGAAAGTCGTGCAGCATCCTGGCGAGTTCCTTATATTGTGCCGGGCACGGATATTCATACGCAAATGGTCGCCAAGCGTTAGCAGTCCGTTGATAAAGTCGCTCTGCAGGCGAGGCCGAGCAATTGTGGCCGAAGACAAGGCGCGCGACCGAGTCCCATCCTGCGATTCGGCGGGGGCGCGCAACGCAGTATTTCAACCGCAAGGGCCGGCCGTAGCCCGGA
Source organism: Gemmatimonadota bacterium (assembly GCA_028877215.1). Lineage (GTDB taxonomy): Bacteria > Latescibacterota > UBA2968 > UBA2968 > JAAXHE01. Next base: position 142,783 of record JAPPFJ010000025.1, read on the forward strand.
TGGGCTTTTTCAACGGGCTGATAGAGGAGAGGGTATGCCAATTCGTCTCATTCACCTTGGTGCAGGAGGCAGGGGGAGATGGCCGGTTCGTCGCGTGCTGGAACGGACGGACTTTGAGAGCGCGGCGCTCGTCGATGTAAACGAAGACAATCTGAGGTCGGCGCGGGAGGAATCGGGCTTGACCGAAGCCGCGTGTTACCGTTCTCTGAGCGAAGCGATCGAAGGCGTGGAGGCCGACGCCGTCGTCGTCATTACACCCCCGCAACTGCACGCCGATCAGTGCCTGGAGGCGGTTCGCGCGGGCAAACACGTTCTGGTGGAAAAGCCGTTCACCAAGAGTCTGGAGGAAGCGTGCCGTGTGATGCGTGAAGCCGACGCAATGGGCGTCAGGGTGGCCGTGTGCCAGAACGCGAGGTACGCTGCGGCGCACGTCACGATCAATCGTCTCGTTAGAGAGGGCGCCTACGGCCGGCCCGTGTTCGGACTGATGACCAAGTACGGCTGGAGACCCCGCGTTCACCACTCCGGGGAAGACGAACACGCGTATCTCTGGGAGCGGGGGATACACGATCTGGACACGTTGCGATATCTGTTCAATGCCGATCCCGTACGCATTTGGGGGCACAGCTTCAATCCGCCCTGGAGCCCCTACCGGGGCGGCGCGGGGGTCCACGCCTGGATCGAATTCGAAGGCGGCGCGACCTGCGGGTATCTCTGCACGTTCGCGGCGCACAAGGGCGGGTCGGCCTTGAGGCTGGAACTGGAAGGCGGCGCCCTGGAAGTGACCGACGCCGGACTGGTCCTGCGTGAACAGGGCAAAGACGAAGACACCGTCATCGCTCATGATCAGGTCCCGCCGCCGGAAGAGGTTCTGCTGGACGGCTTTCGGCAGTACGTGACGGATGGCGTCGAACCGGAATTCGGCGGACACCGCAATCTTCCGACAGTGGGCATGGTGGAAGGAATCGGGGTGGCGTCGGACGAGGGGCGCGTAATCGATTTTCACGCCTATTTGGCGAACGCGGGCGCGTAGAACGGAGGAAGGCGACGTGGCTGAGTTGACGTATCCGGACCTGGATACATATCGGCGGGAAGTGTTCGCCCGGGAAGATGAACTGTTGAAGGGCGTCATGCCCGGCGCGGCCTCGCAGGGGCTTCCGCGAATATCCATCAGTCCCGAATCGGGCAAGACACTCTATCTGCTGGCGAAAGCGATCGGAGCGAGAAGAATCCTGGAGTTTGGTTCTCTCGCCGGCTACTCGGGGATCTGGCTGGCGCGGGCATTGCCGGTCGACGGATGCTTCATTTCTCTCGAGGTGGACCCGAAACACGCCGAAGTATCTCGTAAGAATCTGGCTGCGGCAGGTCTGGCGGATCGGACTGAAGTGCGGGTCGGGGAAGGTGCCGCGTTAATGCGAGACGTGGCGGACGAAGGTCCGTTCGACCTCGTCTTTATCGATGCCGACAAGGAAAACTATCCGGTGTATCTGGATTACGCCCTGGAAAACACGAGGGTCGGCGGTCTGATCGTGGCAGACAACGCGAATGGACACGGCCATGTACACGAATCGCTGGATGCTGGAGACGGCCGGCGCGGGATCCAGGAATACAACAGACGCGTGGCCGGGCACCCGGGCCTGGTATCGAATGTCATTCCGGTTGGAGGTTGGCTCGCGGTTTCCCTGGTCCTTGAAACGGTTTGAACCGACGCACGGCAGCCGATAAAAAAAGGAACCGCTTCCCGTCGTCCGCGAACGGTCTTTCGGCCGAAGTACACGGGGACGAATACACAGGTGGCTCTCTTTCAGGTCAGTCCAGGAAAGCGTTGTTCAGAAACGGGAGTGCGACGGACGGGGACAGTACATGCAGGTGAAGAAAAATCTCCTCGTGATTCTCTGCGATCAGCTCCAGCGACAGACGTTGGGTGCTTACGGCGGGCGGATTCCGACGCCACGTCTCGACCGGCTTGCGGGTCGAAGCGCGGTGTTCCAGGAGTTCTACTGCGCATCCCCGCTGTGCGTGCCCACGCGGCCTTCAATGATGACGGGGCGTTGGCCGCACGCCCACGGCGCGACGACGTTCGGGCCGGGGTACGAAACACTGAACGCCGGGGAGCAATTGCTGATTGACGCTTTGCTGGATGACGGCTACCACGTCGGATACGAGGGTATCTGGCACGTCAACCGTCAGCCTGAGGACGACCGGTCCGGAGAATACGCCCACTTTGTACCGCGCGGTTTCCCGTACAAGGACCATCTCCGGATGCTTATTGCACAGGGCGGCAAAGACGGAGATCAGAGGGCGCCCATCTCCACGCCCACCGACGGCGGGGCAATGTACGATTGGGGAATAAGCATTCCGGTTCCTGCGCGCTGGCTGGAGCCGGCTGAAGCCCATCCCGATATGAAGATTGCGACGAACGTAAGCGAGTTCATCCGCTCCGCGCCGAACGATCGGCCGTTTGCCGCGTGGTGTTCGCTGGGCGGTCCGCATCCCCCGATTCTGGTACCTGAACCGTATTTCAGCATGTTTTCTTCTGGCGAGATGGTACCTCCGCCAAGCTTCGGCGAGAACATGGACGGCCTGCCGGGTCCCGTTCGGAACGCGGCCGGGGCGCAGTGCGTGCGCGGCTGGTCGTGGGAACGCTGGGCGCTGGCGACGGCAACCTACTGGGGTTTTGTCGCGTTTCTGGATTTCTGCGTTGGCACCGTGCTGGACGCGCTGGAGGCTTCGGGGCGTGCAAACGATACGGTTGTGGTCTTTACATGCGACCATGGCGAAATGCTCGGCGCCCACAACCTCTATCAGAAGGGGGTGCTTTACGCGGAATCCATCCATCTGCCGGCCATGATCGCCTCACCGGGCATAGAACCCGGAGTTAGAGTTGGTTTCGCTTCTCACGTCGATCTGCCGCCGACCATTCTGGATCTGCTGGATCAGCCGCCGATGGGTCGGGTGCAGGGCAGGAGCCTGATGCCGGACCTGACTGGTGCGCGAAGCGCTACCGGCTCCGCGGCGTTTGTCGAGTTCAACGGGTACAACCGGGGCGGGATCCATACGAGGGGGGTGGTGACCGACGCTTACAAGTACATTTATCACCATCGTGATGCGGATCAACTCTTCGATCGTAAAGCGGATCCGAGCGAACTGCGAAACCTCGCGCAAGATCCGCGTTTTCGCGGCGCGCGAGACGACCTGAGAACGCAACTCGCCGGTTGGATGCGGGAAACCGGCGATTTTCTGCGTCCTGCCTGGCCGGCATGACGCGAGGGGAAAACCGGGATGGCGAAGAAACGGACGTTGCCTCCGGAAAGTCCGGTGCGAAATCTCCACGCCGGGGCTTCCGTACTGGACGACGAGGAGGTTCAGGAGGTCCTGGCAGTCATAAAGAGTCGATCGCTTTCAAGAGACTACGGTCCCGACCGCCTGGACATGGTGGCGCGTTTTGAGCAGGGCTTTGCACGGAAGATGGATTCCGCCTACGCGCTGGCGGTCACTTCAGGAACGGCGGCAATCAAGGTCGCCCTGGTTGCCGCGGGTGTCGGCCCGGGCGACGAGGTGATTATGCCCCCGGTCACATTTGTGGCCACGCCGGGGGCCGTCATCCTGCTCGGAGGCGTGCCGATCTTCTCCGAAGTCGACAGTTCGATGACGCTGGATCCGGATGATATCGAAGCCAGGATTTCGCGCCGGACAAAGGCCATTCTGCCGGTGCACCTGTGGGGCACGCCGTGCCGGATGGATGGCATTATGGAGATCGCTGCAAGGCACGGATTGAAAGTGATTGAGGATTGCTCCCAGAGCGCCGGCGCTTCCTACAACGGAAAGGCCATTGGGACCTGGGGCGATCTTGGGGCGTTCAGCCTGCAGTTCGGAAAGATTATCACGTCGGGGGAGGGCGGTGTGGTTTTGTCCGACAACGCGGAACTCTACGAACGCGCCGTACGCTACCACGACCAGGGGCTGTTTCGGGAAAAGACCCGGTTCCCGGACTTCGAGCCGACCCTGGAGCCCTTTGTGGGCGAGAATTACCGCATGCCCGAGATGTCCGGGGCGGTCGCGCTGGCGCAGCTTCAGAAGATGGACGACGTTGTCGAGGCCATGCGCGGCAAATTCCGGCGATTCCAGGAAGGCGTTGCAGGCGTACGCGGTGTGCATATCAGACCGACAAACGACGAAGACGGCCACCTTGGGGTACACTGGGACCTGATCTTCGAAGATCGCCGCACCTGCTCACGGTTCGCGAAGGCTATGCGCGCCCGAGGGTTTTCGGCCGGTTTGGGATACGGCGGGAAGCCGGTCTATATGGGACCTCCCATACAGAACAAGGCCACGGCCTCACCCCACTCCAATCCATGGAATTCGCCGGCGTACGACGGCGACGTTTCGTACGGCCCCGGACTCTGCCCGCGCACCGAAGACCTGCTTCAACGGGTACTCCTTCTGACCACCGTCAATCCCTGGTTTCCTGAAGAAAGAATCGACGCTCTCGCCGCCGCCGTTCGCGCTTCCGCCGCGGAGGTATTCTGACCGGAACGGCGGTCCATCTCACACAGCGGATCCGAGGCATCGTCATGAAAATCCTGTTGCGCGTGGAGTTGTCGGATCGCCACAGGGAAGAGATTGCGTCTGCAGTGAAGGGCGTGGAACTGGTGGCGCCCGAATCCGAATCTGAGATGCTGGACGTCATGCCGCAGGTGGAGGTGGTTTTTGGCAGTCTGAGCCGGGAGATGTTCCGGCGGGGAGAACGCCTGCGGTTGGTGCAGACCTGGGGCGCCGGCGTTGACGGGCAGTTATTCAAGGCGTTTGTCGACAGCAACGTGGTATTGACAAGCGGGCGTGGAACCGTCGGCGTGCATCTGGCCGAACACGCGATGGCATTGTTGCTGGGCCTCACACGGGGTATCGCATGGGCCGTACGGAAGCCCGGGTGGGACCAGCGAATGCCGATCCGGAATGCGAGTTGGGAACTGGTGGGCCTGACAATGGGAATCGTGGGTCTGGGAGGAACGGGCAGGGAACTTGCCAAGAGAGCCTGCGCGTTCGGCATGCGTGTGATGGCCGTGGATCCGGAAGACGTGGACGTTCCCGCCTGCGTGGCGTCCTGCTGGAAGATGGACCGGTTTCACGACCTTCTGGCACTGTCCGACGTGGTGGCAATATGCGCGCCGCTAACGCCCGATACACGGGGACTGTTCGACGAACGCGCTTTTTGTTGCATGAAGTCAGGTTCGCTGCTGATCAATGTAACGCGGGGGGGCATCATGGACGAAGACGCGCTGGTCGACGCACTGGCGCGTGGACGGATCGCCGGAGCGGGCCTGGACGTCGTCCCTGTGGAGCCGCTCCCGCCGGACCATCCGTTGTGGAAGCTGGACAACGTCCTGATCACTCCTCACACGGCAGGCGGGTCGCCGAACCGGCAGGACCGCATCGTCAACCTGTTTTGCGAAAACCTGAAGCGGCTGCACGCCGGACGGCCGCTGTTGAGCGTGATCGACAAGAAGAAGGGCTATTGAGCGATGCGGGCGTTTTTTTTCTGGGAAGCCGCGGCCGGCGGCCTGTCGCTTCACGACAGGTGCAATCCCTATGGGCCCCTGCTCGCTCGCGATCTGGCACGGCTCGACATCCAGCTCGAACTCGGCGACTACGCGTTCGGGAAGGATTGGTTGAAAGAGGCCCGCGACGACTATTCGGTGTTGCATCTCAATTGGCTCCATTGGTTCTACCGGGACGACACCCTTGAGAAATCGGTTTCCCGGCTCAACCAATTCGCGGACAATCTGCACTATGCCAGGGAATTGGGGTACCGGGTTGTCTGGACCTTGCACAACCGGTATCCTCACGAACGCCCGTTTCCGGAGCTGGATCATCTGGCGCGGCTGATCGTTGGGCACCTGGCAGACGCCATGATTGCGCACTGCAACTACGGCGCCCGGCTTGCACGCAGGCTTTTCTACCGTACCGGTCATCTGCACGTCATCCCGCACGGCCACTATATCGACATCTTCCCCAACGAAATCTCGAAGGACGAGGCAAGGCGCAGGCTGCAGCTGCCGGCGGACGCGTTTGTCTATCTGTTTTTCGGTAATGCCAGGGTATATAAGGGGATCGAAAAGCTGATCCGGGCGTATCGTGAATGTGCGTCCGCCGATACGCGGCTGGCCATCATGACCCGAAGAGCTTTCGACGGAAGTCACGCCGACCAGGTCATCGCCCTGGCGGAAGAGGACGAACGCATACACGTGTTTACGCACACCTTCTTCCCCAATGAGGATTTTCAGGTCTATCTGAATGCTGCGGACGCAGCCGTGCTGCCGTTTTCACAGGTTCTGACGTCCGGATCTGCGATCGCCGCACTTTCATTCGGGAAACCGGTTATCGTACCGGCGCTCGGCTGCCTGCCGGAACTGGTCGACGAATCGATGGGCATTTTGTACGATCCGAAGGACAGCCGGGCTCTGTCAAACGCGCTGCTCGACATCAGACGGCGCGACCTCGACATGGCCGGCCGTGCGGCGTTCGAACGCGCCAGATCGCTCGACTGGCGCGGGATCGCGAAGCGCGTCGCTGAAGTCTATCGGGCATAGGTCGGTGAAATGAGAATTACCGGTGTCGAACTGACCGCTGTCAGGGTGAATCACCTGGGAGACTGGGTTTTTGTCTACGTCAATACCGACGAGGGATTGCGTGGCCTAGGTGAACTGCGCGCGGGCAGGAACTACGCCGGTCGACTGCGGGCTACGAAGGAACTGGCCGAGTGGCTTCGTGGCAGGGACCCCCGGCGGATTCGGGATTTTTCGGACCGGTTTACCCGAATTGACTGCGACAGAGACACCTTCGGCGCCGTCAGCGCACTGGAGCAGGCCCTTTGGGATCTTCTTGGAAAATCGCTCGAGGTACCGGTTTACACACTTCTGGGAGGGCCGGTCCGCGATGACGTCCGCCTGTATGCCAACATCAACAGGGCATCGCAGGATCGCAGCCCGGAGAACTTCGCGACCCTGGCGGCCCGGGCTGCCGCGGAGGGTTTCGATGCCGTAAAGCTGGCGCCCTTTGACGGGATGCATCGCAATATAGACTCCGCGGCAGAAGCCCGGCCGGGCATCGCGCGCGTGCAGGCTGTTCGCCGGGCGATCGGATCGGATGTGGACCTGCTGGTTGACTGCCACAGCCATTTCACCGTGAGGGGCGCCCTTGAAACCGCCGCGGCGCTGCAAGATCTGGACGTCTATTGGTTCGAGCAGCCTGTTTCTGAAGATCGGCTGGATGCCGTCGTTGAGGTGAATCGGTTTTGCGGGCTGTTGACGGCCGGCGGCGAAGGGCGAATGGCGGGAAGTGAATTCCGGGAGGTGCTGGAGAACGCGGCGATGGACGTGGTCATGCCGGACGTGACGGTTGTGGGGGGTATCTCGAATCTGAAGGCGATCGCGGAAACGGCGGAGACGTTCGGCATACCGACGGCGCCCCACGGTCCGTTCGGACCGGTAGCCGTAAGCGCCGGGATGCAGGTCATGCTCACCCACCCCGGCTTCCTGATTCTGGAGTATGGATGGGGCGAGATCGGGTGGCGAACGGAGTTGACCTTCCCGCCGGAAGACATCGTCAATGGCAGACTCCGCCCTGGCCGGCGCCCTGGCCTTGGGGTGGAACTGAATCCGGACTTGCTCAAAGCGCACGCGGCAGCGTTGAATTAGTCGATGGAGGGCCGCATGTTCAAGTCTCTGGCGCCCGGCGCCATCGGTGTCAAGGCGACGTTGGAGGAAGGACTGGCATTTGCGGGGGCCGCGGGGTTTCAGGGTCTGGATGTCAATATTCGCGAAGTGGCGGCGTATGTGCGAGAGAAGGGTGCGGACCACGTCACGGGGTTGTTCCGCGATGCAGGCTTGAAAATCGGCGCCTGGGGGTTGCCGGTTGCCTGGAACGGTCCGCTCGAGGACTATAAGCGTGAACTGCACGTATTGCCCGGTTTGGCCGAAGCCGCCGCGTCCGTGGGCGCGTTCAGGGTCTCGCAGTGGATTCCGCCGGCTTCCGATGACCGGCCCTTCCGCGAACAGTTCCAGTGGTGCCTGGGCCGCTTGCGCCCGATTTGTGATGTGTTGAAGGACCACGGATGCAGCCTTGGCTTGGAGTTCATCGGACCGAGAACGCAGCGTATCGACCGGACGTACGGTTTCATCCACTCCATTGCCGGCATGCTTGGATTCTGCGAGGCCCTCGGAACCGGCAACGCGGGTCTTTTGCTCGACTGCTGGCACTGGTATACCTCGCTGGGAACTCTGGCGGATATGAGGGGACTCACGCCGGACGACGTCATCCACGTCCACGTGAACGACGCGCCGGCCGACGTGGCCGTGGGGGAACAGGTCGATCAGGTTCGCGCGCTTCCCTCAGAGACCGGCGTGATCGATCTGGTAGGCTTCCTGAGCGCGTTGAACGTGATCGGATACAAAGGGCCCGTCACGCCGGAGCCATTTAGCCGGAAGGTCAGGGAACTACCTGCGAGCGAAGCTGTACGCGTGACTCATCGGGGGCTGGACGAAGCTTGGCGCGCGGCGGGGTTGAATTCACGCGACTGACCGTAAGGCGTTGCAACGAAGCCCGGACGGCGGAGCGTGCGGTCTCGGCGCAGGAAATCGGGGAATCTCATGGAATCCATTGAGACCTTTGCCGCCAAATATATCCAGGAAAGCGGGAAACTCCTGGCGTCGTTGAATCCCGCCCAGATCGCGTCTGTCATAACACTCATGCGAACCGCCAGGGACTCCGGAAACCGGATTTTTGCCATAGGAAACGGCGGCAGCGCGGGTACGGCCTCCCATTTCGTGAACGACATGGGAAAGGGGGCATCGGTCGGCCGGGAGACCCGGTTCAAGGTGATTCCGCTAACCGACAACGTGGCGTGGATGACGGCGCTTAGCAACGATCTGAGCTACGAGGACGTGTTCGTCGAGCAGATGAAGAACTTCGCGGAACCCGGGGACGTGTTGCTGGCGATCAGCGGGAGCAGGAACTCAGAAAACGTCCTCCGGGCCGTGCGATTTGCGAACCGGCTGGGTTGTTATACGGTGGGTTTTGCCGGATTCGGCGGCGGGAAGCTGAAAGATCTGGTTCGTCACTGCATCGTGGTGGAATCGGACCACATGGGGAGAGTTGAAGACATCCATATGGTTCTTCAGCACATCGTCTGTTACTATTTCATGGATGCGGAACGGTCGAGATGAGCAGGACCCACCCGGCCATGGTCGTTCTGCTGCCCCTGATTTTCGGCCTGAACCTGGAATTCGGATACTATTGGCACCTGGTTCGCGGCCAGGCGAAACTGCTCTGGAGCCGCCAACCCGTAACGAACCTGCTTGCGGGTGGGAATCTGGATCAGGAGGTCCGTAAGCGGCTCGAATTCGTTCAGGAGGTGCGACGGTTCGCGGAACAACGGATCGGGCTTGCCCGTTCCCGCAATTACGGCACCTACATCGATATCGGCGAGGGACCGGTTTCGTGGCAGTTGACAGCGTCGCCAAAGGACCGGATCGAGCCCGTGATATGGACGTACCCGGTAGTGGGACGATTTCCCTACCGGGGTTATTTTGATCTGGACCGGGCGAAAGTGGATCGGAATCGACTGGATGCGCAAGATTTCGATACACTGTTGCGTCCCGTTGGCGCCTACAGTACGCTGGGCTGGTTCGCGGATCCGATCCTGAGTACGATGCTGCGATACGGCGATGGCGACTTGGCGGAACTCATCATCCACGAGTTGGCGCACGGGACGGTGTGGATTCCGGATCATGTCTCCTTCAACGAGAGCCTGGCGACATTTGTGGGAGAAATCGGAGCGCTGCAGTTCATGCGGCAGCGTTACGGACCGGAGGCTGAGGTCGTGAAGGTCATGCTGGACAGGAGGTCCGACGAACGAACGTTCAAGCGATTCATGCATGGCGTCGCGAAAGAACTCCAGGCACTCTACGAAACGGAGCGCCCCTACGAAGAGAAGCTGCAAGAGCGAGAGGTCATCTTCAAACGTGCGAAGCATCGCTTTTACGGGCTGGATCTGAAGACCGGCGTGTATTCCCACTTTCCCCGGCGCCGGTTGAATAACGCCGTGATGATGGCCTATCGAACCTACCACGAAAAGGTCGACGTTTTCGATCGCGTGCACCGGACGCTGGGTCAAGACCTCAAGGCAGCCGTCCGGATCTTCAAGCAATGTGAATCGCAGACGGATCCCTCCCGGTATCTGGAAGATTGGCTGCTGAGAAACAGCGCAGCGGATCGGTAGACCGGCCGTCTCCGGCACGCGGACAGAGCAGGCCGGATCCATCCAATGCGCACGGGTCATGCACAAAATGCCAGAATTCGAGCGCACGTTTCGAAGGATCTATCGGGTGGTCGCCAGGATTCCCGAAGGGACCGTGGCCACCTACGGACAGATTGCCCGGATTGTGGGTGTGGGGCCCAGGCAGGTGGGGCAGGCGCTCAAGGCATTGCCGGCAGGTACCAGGTGTCCGTGGCATCGGGTGATAAACGCGCGGGGGACCGTGTCGATTCGCACAGGCGCAAGAAAGGCGCATCTGGTCCAGGAACGGCTCCTCGAGGCCGAGGGCGTGACCTTCGTGAACGGTAGAGTCGATCTGGACGTGTATCGGTGGCACGCCGACCCATAGACCGACGGTTTGCCGCTGTGGGACGGATTGTTGAATCAGCCATAGGATTCGACCGTGACGCTCAATCCTTTCAGACCCTTCTGGAAGCATCTAAAACCCTTCAGGAACCGTATCCTCGCGGGTCTGGCGCTGCTGTCGGTCGGTCAGCTGGCGTCAAGCGCGATCCCGCTCGCGTTGAGGGAGGCGGTCGATCTGGTAAAGGAGTGGACGGACGGCGAGCATGGCGGAGTCGTTCCTTCGGTGGAGAGTGTGGGCGAGCAGGTTGTATTCTGGGTACTGTTGATCGTCGGTCTTGCACTGGCCCAGATGGGCCTGGAAATGGGGATGCGCTGGTGCCTGAACAGCGTCTCGCGACTCGTCGAGTATGATATTCGGAAGGGCTACTTCAAGGCGTTGTTGAGACTGTCCCTGAGCTACTATCATCGGACGCCGACGGGAGACCTGATATCCCGCGCGACCAACGACATGAACGCCGTCCGTATGTTTCTCGGATTCGGAGTACGCATGTTGTTTGGCGCGGTATTGGGCCTTTCCCTGAGTATGCTGGTGATGTGCTGGATCGACTGGAAGCTGGCGATTCTCGCCGTGGTCCCGATGCCAGTGATGGCTCTGGTCATGAACCGTCTGGCCGGCAGGGTTCATCACGGATTTCGATCCGTGCAGGAACAGTTCTCGCGTATCAGCTCCCGGGTCCAGGAAAACCTGTCCGGCATCCGGGTGGTCAAGGCATTCGCCCAGGGCCGCGCGGAGATGGATGCGTTCGACGAACTGAGCCGGGACTACCTGGTAAAGAACCGCAGCCTGATTCGTATTCAGAGTCTGCTTTTTCCTTTGACCTTTCTGATCAGCGGCGCATCGCTGGCGGTCATTCTCTGGATCGGGGGGGCACACGTGATCGACGGGCGGCTGACCCTGGGGGATTTCGTGGCATTCAACGCCTACCTGACCAGGCTGATCTTTCCGATGATTACCCTGGGTTGGATGATCGATCGGTACCAGCGGGGCCTGGCGTCCATGAAGCGAATTCAGGAAGTCCTTGGTACATCGCCCGAAATTCAGGATTCGGCGAATACCAGGGCTATCGCAACGCTGGGTGGCGAGATCGAGTTCCGGAATCTGACCTTTTCGTACAACGGCGCGCCGGTGCTGAAAGACATCGACCTTCACATCCCCAGGGGAAGCACATTGGCGCTGGTTGGACGCGTGGGATCCGGAAAAACCACGCTGGCTCGCCTGATCCCGCGGCTGCTCCAGGCACCGGAGGGTGCCGTGCTGATCGACGGCATTCCCGTGGACGAGATCCCGCTGTCCACACTCCGGGCCTGCATCGGATTTGTCCCGCAGGATACGTTCCTTTTCTCCGACTCCCTTCGGGAGAATATCTGCCTGGGAAGCGACCGGGCAACCGAGACCGACGTACGGTGGGCGAGCGAGGTTGCCGGGCTTTCGAGCGATCTGGCGAACTTCCCTGACGGGATCGAAACGGTAATTGGTGAGCGCGGCGTCACTTTGTCGGGTGGCCAGAAGCAGCGCACGGCTCTGGCCCGGGCGGTGATTCGTCGACCGGAGATTCTTGTCCTGGACGATGCGCTCGCCAGCGTCGATACACAGACTGAAGAGAGGATATTGAATCGCCTGCGCGACGTCATGGAACTCAGAACCACCATACTGATTGCGCACCGGATTTCGACCGTACAGGATGCGGATCAGATCGTGGTACTGGACGAAGGGGCGATTGCAGAACGCGGTACCCACGACGAACTGATCGGCCACGACGGAATCTATGCCGCTATGTACCGCCGGCAGCAGTTGACCCGAGAACTGGATGCGATCTGAAACCCGGTATCCGAGACCGCGCGAACCCGTGAGCACCGGATGACTGAAACAGACCGCGACATACACGAAGAGGAAATAACCAGGAAACCGTTCGACGCACGGCTGATGTGGCGTCTTCTGGAATACCTCAGGCCGTACAGGGTCTGGGTAATTGTCGCGTTTCTGCTGATTCTTCTGACGTCTGCAGCCAGGCAGGCGGGTCCATATTTGAGCAAGATTGCCGTGGACGACCATATTCTGCCGGGAGATCTGGCGGGCCTGAACCGGATCGTCCTGGTGTTCGTTGGCCTGCTTGTGTTTCAGTTCCTGGCCGACGTCGCCCAGAGGATGGTTACGCAGATGGTCGGACAGTGGGTCATGTACGATATACGCAAGGCGATTTTCACGCACCTTCAGCGGTTACCCATACGATTCTTCGACCGCACGCCGATCGGACGCCTCATGACCCGAAACACCAACGACGTGGACGCGCTGAACGAGTTGTTTACAGACGGGGTCGTGGCCGTGTTCAGCGATATCTTTACGCTGATTGCGATTATGGCGTATATGTTTTACATGGACGCGTCGCTGGCGCTGTTGGTCTGCACCACCGTGCCCGTTATGTTCGGGGTGACGTTCTGGTTCCAGGGCCGCATGTTGCGGGCGTTTCGCCTTGCCCGCACCCGGTTGGCGCGACTAAACGCCTATTTGCAGGAAAACATCACGGGTATGCCGGTTGTGCAGCTATTTGGTCGCGAGGGCCGGCATGCGGATCGATTTGACGGAATCAACCGCCGGTACCTGAATGCAAATCTGGAGTCTACGCTGTATTATTCGCTCTATTTTCCGATTATGCAGCTGCTGGGTTCCGTTGCCACGGCACTCGTTATCTGGCAGGGCAGCAGCGATGTGATCCGGTCTCAGATCGAGTGGGGTGCTCTGGTCGCCATGCTGCAGTACATTCCGCGGTTCTTCTGGCCCATTCTGGACGTGGCGGAGCGGTACGCGATTCTTCAGTCGGCGATGGCGTCGTCGGAGCGGATATTTGAACTTCTGGATACCCGGCCGGAGCCCGGCCTCGGCAAGGAGGGGCCGAAGAAGATCCGGGGCGAGATCGAGTTTTCCGACGTCTGGTTCGCATACAACGACGATGACTGGGTACTGAAAGACGTTTCGTTCACGGTGAAACCGGGAGAACGCCTGGCCATCGTCGGTGCGACCGGATCAGGAAAGACGACGATTATCAATCTGCTGTGCAGGTTTTACGACATTCAGCGGGGGCGCATCCGAATTGACGGGGTCGATATCAAGGATTGGAACGTGGAGGAACTGAGGCGGCGCGTCGGCGTCGTCCAGCAGGATGTGTTCCTCTTCTCGGGAGATATTGGGGCGAATATCCGTTTGAGAAACCGCGAGATCTCGGAGCAGAAGGTCGAGCAGGCCGCGAGAGACGTAAACGCGGACCGGTTTATCAGTCGGCTGCCCGGGGAATACGGGCATGCCGTCACCGAAATGGGAGGCACCCTCTCCGGCGGACAGCGGCAGTTGCTGGCCTTCGCCCGGGCGATCGCGTTTGATCCGGACGTTCTCGTCCTGGACGAAGCCACGTCCAGCGTCGACACCGAGACAGAGGCCTGGATTCAGGATGCCCTGGGCAGACTGATGCGGTCGAGGACTTCCATCGTAATCGCGCATCGCATCTCGACTGTTCGGCGCGCGCACCGGATTCTGGTCCTCCACAAGGGTGAAATCCGCGAATCGGGGACGCACGAAGCCCTGTTGGCCGGAAAGGGTATCTATCACCGGCTTCACAAACTCCAGTACATCGGCAGCGCCCGGCAGTAGACTGTTTTTTGTTGACAAAGCGATTCCATTTGTATATCCTTTTCGTTTGTCCAAACCAATTCGACAGGTCGGTTTTTCGTTGAGTCATTAGCCAGTTTCGAAAGGGGTTCTGGTGACCAAAGCCGATATCGTCAGTCAGATTGCAGAGGCCACGGGGTTGCCGAAATCGGATACGGCGGCGGTCGTGGAAGGTTTCCTCGACTCGGTTGTGGCGGCATTGAAACATGGCGAGCACATTGAAATTCGAGGGTTTGGGACGTTCAAGGTCGTGACCCGGGCACCCCGGATAGGGCGCAATCCAAAAACGGGCGACGTCGTAAAAATTCCAGAACGCCCCGCGCCGGTTTTCAAGCCTTCCAGGGAGTTGCGGGCGGGCCTTACGGGTGAATAGGCGGTCTGAACCCATGTCGCATCAGAATCAGTCTCACGACAAGGAGCATTAATTGCCCTGCGGAAGAAAGCGAAAGCGCCATAAGATCGCGACTCACAAGCGCAAGAAACGTCGCAGAAGAGATCGCCACAAGAAAGCCTGACCACTTGCAAGGGTCCAGCGGGGCATTAGCTCAGTCTGGATAGAGCGCTGGTCTCCGGAACCAGAGGTCACAGGTTCGAATCCTGTATGTCCCACCATGCCTTGTCACGACGAGCCGTCGATTGTTCGACGGCTCGTTTCTTTTTTTAGTTTGTACACCGATTCCGGGTTATCTGGGCTATCGAACCCGGAGTGCGATCCCCGCGTTTGCGGCGGGAGTCAGCCCGCGACTCGTGTACTGGATCCGAAGAAATTGGAACTTTCGTGATTCCAGATCGTTCCATGCGTACGTCGATCCACATCCGTTCCGGAAACGCCGGCGGGATTGGACGGCGGCTTCACCGCCGCAAAAAGGGGTTGCACTCAGCTTTGGACTTCCAGGAACCGACAAGGAAACGTCTGCCACACGACGCCTCCGTACAGCGATACCTGAAGGAACTGCGCCGCTATCCCCCGATGACGCGCAAAGAGGAGATGGAAACGCTCGCGCGGGCCCGGAAGGGCGATCAAAAGGCGATCGAACGGCTCGTTACGTCCAATTTGCGATTCGTCGTAAGCGTCGCCCTCGAATACCAGGGCCGGGGGGTGCCACTCTCGGATCTGATCGCCGAAGGCAACATGGGGTTGATGGAGGCCCTGAACCGTTTTGACGAGACCCGGGGGTACAAGTTCATCAGCTATGCCGTCTGGTGGATTCGCCAGGCGATATTGAATGCGCTCAAACGGACGTCCGCGGTGTCCATGCCTGCCAACAGGCAGGAGGACATGGATCGCATGGCCCGGCGATGGGGCCAGATGACTCAGGAGTTAGGGCGGGTGCCGACGGTCGAAGAGGTGGCCAGCGATATGAAGATCAGTCGAAAGCGCGCTGAACGCGCGCTTCGGTGCGCCCGGTCGGACCTCTCCCTGGAATCTCCGATCGACGCTGAAGGCGAGAAGACATTGCTGCAGGTGCTCGACTGTGCCGGAACCTATCCCGATCTGGAGGTCCTGGAAAGAGACCGCACCGAACTGATCAGCGCCTCTCTCGCGTGCAGCCTCGATCCGCGGGAGGCAAACGTCATCCGCTCTTATTTCGGCCTGGATGGCGGAGATCGAAGGACGCTTGGAGAAATCGGCAGGGAACTGGGTGTTACGCGGGAACGCGTACGGCAGATCCGAAATCGCGCCCTCGGCAAACTGCGCCGATATTTCAGGCAACGCGTACGCGCCGAAGAGTCGTGGCAGGACCAGGTTTGATTGAGAAACGGCAGCGACTCGGTAATTCGCGGGCAGGGTACTCTCCCTGGCCCGCATTTTTCATGATATTGCCCAAACCCCGGCGCGGCGCCTTTTCAGGCACGGATCCGGCAATGCCGGAAACGTATAAAGTCATTGATCCAACGGTATTTAATGGTTAAATTGAAAGCGTAATTCGCACTTCGTGGCGCGCCGGTTCCGACCGCATCGTCCCTTTGCGCCGCCCGATCCGCGGGATGGCGTACCTGGTCGCATATGGCCGCTCAGCCAATTCAGGAAGTGACCCGTGAAGCGCCTGATGGAATTTGTGGGCATGAAGACCGCCCGGTTTCTTTTGCTTACCTATTCGATGTACGGGTATTTCCGACGGTTTCTTGGCGAACTGTCGAACGTCTATTTCTACAGGCGGCAGATCATCGAGCAGTGTTACTCGGTTGGCGTGAATTCGCTGTCACTGGTAATCCTTGTTTCGGCCTTCAGCGGCATGGCTGTATCCACGATGATGGCCTACCAGATGGAGGACTATGTACCTGACTACATGGTCGGCAGCATCGTTGTCCGATCGGTGCTGCTGGAACTGGCGCCGATTCTCATGGGGCTGGTCCTGGCAGGTCAGGTGGGTGCTGGCATTGCGTCTGAAGTGGGTACGATGAAGGTCTCCGAGCAGGTGGATGCACTGATTTCACTGGCAGTGGATCCGGTTGGGTACCTCCTCATGCCGAGGGTTCTCGCGGGTATTGTGATGATCCCCGTGCTGGTGGTCTTCTCCGCCTTTACGTCGATCTATGCGGGTTACGTGATGTCGATCCTGCTGATGGACATCACGGTTGCCGATTTTGTGAAGGGAATGAAGCTGGACTGGAGTTCGTACGATCTCGTGGTATGCGTCATCAAGTCCGTGGTTTACGGGGGCATGATCACCTTTTACGGTTCCTACGCCGGTCTGACGGCAACGGGCGGGGCCCAGGGCGTGGGCCGGGCGGCGACGGCGGCGGTCGTGATTTCGGCTGCGTCCATTCTGATCCTGGACTACTTCCTGACCAAGACATTGCTGTATTGACGGCGGTTTGAAGACTTGAGCGTTAATCGGGCCCCGTCGCGGTGCTGTTTCGGTGAATGAGACAAGACAATGGCAAAGAATGGCATAGCCGTCGAATTCGAATCGGTGCATAAACGATTCGATGAATTACAGGTCTTGACGGGTATGGATCTGGAAGTCCGCTGGGGGGAGGTAACCACCATTCTGGGCCCCAGCGGATGTGGCAAGAGTGTGACGCTGAAACACATTATTGGCATCGAGCAGGCCGATCACGGTCGGGTCACGGTGGACGGTCACGACATGAACTCAATCAGTAACAGAGATCTGAAGGCGTTGCGCAAAAGGATCGGCGTCCTGTTTCAGTCCGCCGCACTCTTCGATTCAATGAATGTAAAGGAAAACGTGGCATTCGGGCTTCGGATGCATACCCGGATGTCCGAGAAAGAGATTGAGGAACGGGTCGGCGTATGCCTGGGTGCGGTTCGTCTTGCCGGGGCGGAGCAGACGATGCCCGTCGAGCTGTCCGGCGGCATGCGGAAGCGCGCCGCACTGGCGAGGGCAATTGCAATGTCGCCTGATTTCATACTGTATGACGAGCCGACAACGGGTCTGGATCCCGGTACGGCCGCGGTGGTTGGCGATTACATTCTGAAGCTTCAGAATGAGCTGGACGTAACCTCGGTTGTGGTTACGCACGACCTGCCGCTTGCCCGTAGAATATCGGACAGGATCGCCCTGCTTTACAATGGAGAAACCGCCATTCAAGGGACACCGGAGGAGATCGAGAGGAGCGGGAACGATGTCTACGACCTTTTCGTTCAGGGAAAAATCTGAAACAGGTGACAAATGATAAGTCGGGAAAAACAGTTGTTTCTGGGTGCGGTCATTTTTCTGGCGATCGCGATTGCCGTACTGGGTGCGGCATGGCTGTCTGAGAATTACGCCGGAGCGGCAGGTGGATATCAGTTGCATGTCTTTTTCGACAGTGTACCAGGGCTGCAGCCTGGAGACCCGGTGTTCATCCGGGGTGTCTGGGCCGGCAAGGTCCTCGATATCGGACTTACGCACGGCTTGCCCCTCGTAAGTATCGGTTTTGCCGAATTTCGAAATCTGCCTCGGGACTCGAGGGTTCTGTTGCAGGCCGAGGGATTGCTGGGCGGTAAGATGATCGACGTGCAGGTAGGAACGGCATCCGACAGGGTGTACGCCGACCACGACACGCTTCGCGGGTCGTCTGAAGGCGGCATCGAGGAGATAGCGGAACATGCCGGCGTGCTGGCTCAGCGTCTGGAAGCGGTTCTTGCCGACAGGAATCTGGGGCATGTCGAGGTCCTGCTGGCCAATCTGGACAGCGCGGCCGTGATTCTCAAGCAGACGGTTTTGGAGAACCGCGAGACGCTCGCGTCAGTCCTGGATTCCGCGGCCGCGGCCACCGGCAACGCACGGGACATGATCGGCGAGAATCGGCCCGATGTGCGCCGGGTTGTCGAGAATATGCTGCTCACGACCGACAGGTTGGACGGGGTAGTGCGCAACATCGAGACCGTACTGGAATCGCTCAGGAGATCACTTTCCGATCTGAACGAGGTCAGCGGAAGACTTCGACGCGGCGAGGGTACGCTGGGCCGCCTTATCCAGGACGATACACTGTACAAAGACCTCCGGCGGACGCTTGTCTCCGTAGACAGCCTAATCAACGACATCAAAGAGGACCCCAAACGCTATCTCAACGTGGACGTCAGCCTGTTCTGAGTGGAGGTAAAAAGCGTGCGGGAGGTATTTGCTCGAAATGTATTCTGGGTGTTGGCCTGCCTGTGCGCGGGTCTGACCCTGGCGCACGCCGGGGACATGGAGTGGTTCCGATGGGCAAGGGGAAAGGATGTGTCCTTCGGCGGCGCGCTTGGCGAAATGCGCACTGTCAGGGTCATTCCCGCTGCGGCCGACTCGGTAAAGCGACTGGTCTACGGAGACCGCCAGGGCCTTTTGCACGTACTGGAGTTCACCGAGGGGCGTTCCCGGGAGGTCTGGGTCAGCCAGTCCTTGAAATCGTCCGTGGCAGAGGTTTTCGTAGCGGACGTGAACGCGGACGGTGTCCTCGAGATCGTAGCATATTCGCATTGGGGCGACATCGTGATTTACAATGCGAATTCGTACGAGTTGATCTGGCGCAGCAAAGATGACGAGTATGCGACAATCTCGACGATGGCGATCGAAAACCTGGATGGCGACCCGCAACTGGAATTGATCTTCCTCGGTGAAGCGGAGGACGCGTCGGGAGAACGCGACTCGAGGTTGTTCGTCTACGACGCCAGGCATCTCGCGGAGGAGAGGCGCGGAGAACAGACCTTGATCGGGGAAAGCATCGTCGTCGCGAACCTGGATGAAGACGCCGAGCTTGAAATTGCCATCAACACCGGTGTGGTGATCGACGCGAGATCTCTCGACTTCGAATGGCACTTCGGTGGATGCGACCGCATGGGGTACGTGGACGTGAACTACGATGGCACGCCGGATCTGATAGGTGAGTACGGAAGTTTGCGGCCCGAAAGACACATCAGGGTGATTTCAATCACCTCCGATTTTCGCGGCAACCACGGAGCGGAGGTGTCGGGAAGGATTGCGGACTGCGCTTCCTGCCACAAACTCAGGGCGTTCTGCCAGGACTGCCACGAGAGAGAGGGTGTAACCAGTACCGTCGGACATCAGAACCCTGGCGGACGTATCGACGAGGAGGCCTATCATCTGCGGGAGGCGCCGTTCTTTGCGCCGTACGGCAATGTGAACGAGTGCACGAACTGTCACCAACCGGAACTGCGGGAGGTATGCCTGGCGTGCCACCAGCGTACCGTTCCCGATGGCGAGGAAGCAATACGGGCGAACACGGAGATCTATTCGATTCTTTCCGAATTGAAGGACCGATAGACATGAAACATAACCTCTGCATAGTCGTGGTGTTCTGGATTTCGGCGCACGTACCGGTTCAGGCCGGTAGTGCGGACTGGTATCTTCTTCGCGACAACCGGCACATCCGCTGGGGCGGAAGCATAGATGAACTTCCTCAGATTCGCATCCTCCCCTCGGGTGACGAAGCCAATCCGCGGGTCGTTTACGGAGACGCACAGGGAAACCTGTACGTTGTAAGATACGTCGACGGGCGCGGATACGAGGAGTGGAAGAGTGAACCACTGGGATCTGCAGTCCTGGGAGTATTCGTGGAAGACGTCGACGCCGACGGGGAATTCGAAATCGTCGCCTACACCTTTACGCGTATTGTGCTGTACAGCGCGGAGGACTACAGTTTCATCTGGCAGATCCAGGAGGATATCACCCACATGGAAATCGCGAACGTGGACGAAGATCCTCAACTGGAACTCGTCTATCTGGTCAAGAGTCTGAGCCATAGCGAGATGCACATCCATGTATACGACTGCCTGGAGCTGTTCGAACAGGGTATCAGTGACGTGATACCGAAAGAATCGATTCACGCGCAGAGCATGGTGATCGCGGATTTCGACGACGACTACGGCCTGGAGGCCGTGTTGAATACGGGTGTGGTCGTCGACATGGATACATTGATCATGGAGTGGTACTTTGCCGACGGCTTTGGAGACCGTCTGGGATATCTGGATATCGACGGCGACGGCGTCCTGGAGTTGATCGGGGAGGTGGGCGGGCTTCGCCACAGCCGCTACCTTCGCATATTCAATGTAGACACCCAGTCAGAGACGTTTCTGGTCGTGCCGGAGGATGAAGAGCAGACAAAATCGGGACAATGACCGATTACGGACAACGGCATGGATACGAAATCACAGTCAAAGCCGGGGCATTGCGAGGATAATCCGGACGGGAGTCGGGGTCGCCGGCCGACCGGGCCGGACAATGACCCGTCCGGCCTGCTTTCCGGCGACAGGCCGTTTTTTCGCATGGCGATTCTGTTGTTTCTGGTGGGCTTCCTCTTTGTGCTCCATCAGGATCTCTCCCCCTTCCTGATCGGCCTCACCCTGCTGGCCATCCTTGTCATGGTCCAAAAGGGGATTAGGTTCGAAGCCGGCGTGGGGGTTGTTGTGGTCCTGCTGTTCGGCGCTTGGCTGATGGGAGATATGGCCGGGTTGTTCTGGCCGTTTGTGACCTCGTTCGTGTTGGCCTATCTGGTGTCGCCGCTTGTGGGTCTGATGGAACGCTGGATGTCGCGCACAATCGCCATCGCCCTGATCGTAGTCGTAATATTGGGGGCGTTGTCAGGGATCGGCATCGTGGTCATTCCTCTGGTCACACAGGAAATTCTCGATTTCGGGCGGCGCATTCCCGTCTATGCGGCGATGCTGAAGCAATTCTACGATCAGATATTCAACTGGCTGCAGTCGATCGGCGTGAACCTGCCGAAGGGACAGATACAACAGCTGCTTCTGGAGCGCTTGCCGAAGCTGGGTGAACTCTTCGCGGAACAGACAACCGCGGCCCTGAAGGGATTGGGCTCCGGGTTGGCAACGCTGCTGAATTTTCTGATGATCCCTTTTGTGACCTTCTACATGATCAAGGACTACGACCGCATTGTCAGGACCGTCGCTCGCGTCCTTCCGCGCCGGCACGCGGCGTCCATCGGGGAATTCCTGGCGCGGGTGGACGAGATTCTGGGTCAATATCTCCGCGGGCAGATGCTGGTCTGCACCTTTATTGCGGTGCTCACCGCCACCGGCCTCATGCTGTTCGGGATCCGATACGCGGTTCTGCTGGGACTCATGGCCGGGCTCTTCAACCTGATTCCATACATAGGAATCGCGGTCGCACTCAGCGTCGCGTGCCTCGTCGCGTTATTGGATGCTGACCCGGCCGGCAGCCTGCTCAAGGTCATCGGCGTATTCGTTGTCGTTCAAAGTATCGAGGGCAATTTTCTGTCACCCCGCGTCGTGGGTCAGCGCGTCGGTCTGCATCCGGTCTGGGTGATGTTCGCGCTGGTTGTCGGCGCCCATTTCTGGGGTTTCATCGGCATGCTCATTGCAATCCCGGTTGCGGCCGTCGTCAATATCCTGTGCAAAGTCATCGCGGAACGTTACTATAATTCTCTTTACTACAAGACCGAATGAAAAGAACGCTCGACCGGTATTTCGTTGAAATAAAGGCACGAGGGCGGTTTTGGGGAGCGCGGGTCTCCGAGGACGACATTTCCCTTGACGCCGATGGCAAGACCCGTTAGTTTTTCCCCGGCAATTAAAGAGTTGGGTTCGGAGCGTGGCGCAGCCCGGTAGCGCACTATCTTGGGGTGATAGGGGTCGCTGGTTCAAATCCAGTCGCTCCGACCATACAGACAGGGACTTACGACGTGGATCGTGAGTCCCTGTTTTTCGAGTGGCGGTCCACAGGGTCACGCCCGGTTTCGGTGGCGAAACGGCCGGTACGGGTTTCGATACCGCCGGTCGCCGCAACGTTGCCACCGAAATACTTCCGAGGTCGGGAATGCGTGGCGGAAATGGAGCCTGAAATCGTGCGGCGGGGTTGGAAGGCGTACACGGGCCTCGGCCTGCGAGGTGTCTGCATGGGCGCGGCGGACGTGGTTCCCGGCGTATCCGGCGGAACAATCGCGTTTGTTACGGGAATCTATGAGGAACTGATCCATTCCATCCGTTCCTTCGATCGCCGCTTCGCCGGATTGCTGGTGGTCCTCAGATTCAGGGAGGCGCTGAACAGGGTGCCGTGGCGGTTTCTGGGAACCGTTTTCGCCGGCATTCTGCTGGCTGTGGTGACCCTGGCCAGTGGCATTCAGTGGATGCTCCAACATGAACCGGAATTGATCTGGGCGTTTTTCTTCGGACTGGTTGCGGCGTCCGTCTTCGTCGTACGGAAACGAGTGGTCGCCTGGCGCGGACCCGCCTGGATTGCTGCGCTCGCTTCCGGATTGCTGTTCTATGTTGTCGTCGGCATGGTACCGGTGAAGACCCCGGATTCGCCCTGGTTCCTTTTCATCTGTGGCGTCGTTGCCATATCGGCGATGATTCTGCCGGGTATCTCCGGTTCGTTTATTCTGGTGCTGTTGGGCAAGTACGAGTATCTCCTGGCGGCATTGAACGACCGGGAGCTTTTCCCCATCTTCCTGTTCGTCTCGGGCGCCGCCGTCGGGATCCTCAGTTCTGCGCGGGTTCTGGCATGGATTTTCAAACGGCACCACGACGTTACCGTAGCCGCGTTGACCGGGTTAATGGCCGGTTCCTTAAGGAAAGTCTGGCCGTGGAAAACGGACGTATCATCGCCTCTCGAATCGTGCGGCGCCGAGGTCCCGATAATGCAAATCAACGTGCTGCCCGGGACAATTGACGGGGATCTGGCCGCCGCCATCGGGCTGGCGGCAGCGGGTTTCGCAATGGTGGTTGTACTGGAGCGGCTGTCTGAAAGCCGCCGTTGAAAGGCACCCGCGGCGCTTGTGGGTTCCGCCCGGAAATGTCGCGGTCGACGACTTCCGGGCCCAGCGCTCCGCGTTTGCCAATTCGGAGATTTTCCTTGCTACCGGTACGGTTTCTTGTATTTTAGGAGTCGAATTCGGGGCGTGGCTCAGTCCGGTAGAGCGCCTGCTTCGGGAGCAGGAGGCCCCCGGTTCGAATCCGGGCGCCCCGACCATTATTTCAAGGGTTTATGCCAATCTGGCGTAAACCCTTGTTTCGTGAATATCTGCGCATATATTGAAATAGACGGCGCGTCGTCGAACTCGCAACGCGGGCGAACGCAGAATGAAAGACGGAGCGGGATATGAACAACGACATTTGCAATGAGAACTTCCTGGCCACGGAAGGGTTGGCCATGCTCTGGGAGTTGACGTCGCAACCGGACAATATCGTCTTCCACAGCCCTGACGCCGATCTGGACGGGATGGCCTATTTCGAATCGGAATACCGTTGGCCGGCCGTGAACCAGCAGTCACAGGTCCATACCAGGCAATCTGATATGGACCTGAAGCCCAGACAAGGGGTCGCGAAATGTTACAGTGGACGGTTTTCGTATGCTCGCTGATATGCGTGCTGTTGGTCACGATGCCGCTCAAGGGTTACGCCGGGACCGTTCCGAAGAAGCTGGTCAAGATGGGGTGGGACCTTAGGCCGCCGAGCTACGTGGCGGAGCATATCCGGGAGATGGAGGAACGCCCTTTCGACGGGATCTTTATCCGCCCGACCTTCGGCCATACGTTCTACATGGTGGATCTGGACGACACGGCCGCCGAGGCGGAGATCGAAGCAATGGGAAGGATCCAGTGGCGGAAATTCACCGACAATTTCATCTACTTCCACTGCGACGACAACGTGGACTGGTTCGACGATTCGCTGTGGGGCGAGAACAGCCCGTTCCTGCGAAATATCGGCTGGTGCGCGAAGGCCGCGCGTGTCGGAGGCTGTGTGGGCCTCGCTTTCGATCCGGAGTTCGTTTACTGGGGACGGCCGTATTGCGCGTGGAAATATGAGTGGCAGAAGCACCGGGAGGAGAAGAGCTTCGCCGAGTACGAGCGGATCGTGCGGAAACGGGGCGCGCAGTATATGGACCGGATCCAGGAGGAATTCCCCGATCCAGTGATTCTCACCCTTTTCTGGACGTCGATGCATCGTTTTCAGGAGGCCGCGCTGGAGACCGACCCGTCCAGGAGGGAAGCCATTCTCATGTCCGACTACTATGGCCTCCTGCCCGCGTTCATGACGGGCATGCTCGAGGCCGCCGGCCCGGGAACCATAATCGTGGACGGGGACGAGCACTCTTATTACAACAACAACGAACTGCATTATTTCCGGACCTACCACAACATCCACCAGACGGGCCAGGCTTTGATTCCCCCGGAGCTTCGCGGCAAATACCGCCGGCAGGTTCAGGCAGGGCACGCCGTTTACGGGGACTATCTTTGCGGCACCATGGCCACCCATACCGAAGCGACCTACGTCACACCGGAGGAACGGGCGCGTTGGGTGGAACACAATACTTACTGGGCGCTCAAGAGCAGTGACCGGTACGTGTGGTTCTACAGCGAACGCATGGACTGGTGGAACGGACGAAACCTGCCCGGCTATCTGGAAAGCGCCCTCAGGTCTGCAAAGGAGAAAATCGCGCGGGGAAGGCCTCTGGGTTTCGACGTGGACGAGATTGCCCGCAAGGGCCACCTGGGGAAGGTACGGGCAGAGGAACGGCCGATTCAACCGAAGACGTTGCGGGTTCCCCGCCTGCGCGCCGCTGCGCCAGACATCGATGGGGATTTGACGGACGAAGCCTGGAAAGAGGCGGTGTTTTCGGGATCCTTTGTCAACTACGTCGCGGCCCGGGCGAAACGGCTGGAGACGGTTACCGAGGCGCTCATGACGTACGATGATACATCGCTTTACGTTGCTTTTCGCTGTAATGAACCCGAGATGGATAAGACCCACCCGACCATGTTTACCGATCTGGGCGGTCGGGCCGATCAGGTGGAGGTGGCCGTCGCCGCCGACGAGGGGATAGCGGCCTATTTTCATATCCGGCTGGATCTCTCGAATGCGCGCTGGGACTCGCGGACCGGGACGGGACGAAGTGAACACGGCAGCGATATTGTCACCGGACGGGAGGTCTACGGTCGTGATTCCTCGTGGTCGGGGGAATATCGAACGGCTACCCGGAAGGAAGCGGATTCCTGGTCGGCTGAACTCGCCATTCCCTGGCCGACGTTGGGTATGGACTCGCCGAAGCCGGGCGACCGTCTCATGGGAAACCTGCACCGGTGGACCCACCGACGCCCCGCGACCGGCGTGCTCGAGTTCAGCACGTGGTCGGAGACCCGCTACAACCGTGGCGTGGAGTTCGAAAACTTCGGCACGTGGTTATTTGAATAGTGGCGATTGGGTTTACGTCAACCCTCGATGGCACGTCAGCGGTCCTGCGCGGTCGCGGAGGAATGACATGAACCGACTGGAAGGACGATTTGCCGCCTGTTGCGGTGCGGAAGAGCGACCGTGTGCTGTTGGCCAGCGATGGATTGATGACGCTGACGGAGGAGCAGATCGCGCGCATCCTGCGGGAAATGAACGACACGCCCCTGGATAACGCAGTTGATTCGCTAATGAAGGCCGTCGAAGCGGCCGGCGACCCGTATCAGGACAATACAACCGTGTTGCTCTACGTTCCGGAAGCCGATAGCGGGGAGGATACGACCCTCGATTCCGCCTGAACCAGCGAGGCATCGTCATGAAATGCCGGAATTCACTTGACAAGACAGATATTTGTCTGTTTTTTAATAATTGGTTCGTTTCGGTCGTCAGGTTTTGTCGTGGACCGTGTTCAGGAGTGAAAGATGGCCTATACGCCGCCCGGGCAGACGCGTGAGAAAATCTATGAGTTTGTAAGGGAGCGGATCCTGAATGGAACCCCGCCCAGCACGCGGGAGGTGCAGAAGGCGTTCGGATTCCGGGCGGTTCAATCGGCCCGGCAGCATTTGGAGGCGCTTGTCCTGGAGGGCAGGCTGGTCAAGGACTCAGGTAAGGCCAGGTCGCACCGGCTGCCGAAGATGGGCAGTATGGGTTCCTCTCATCTGATACCAGTGCTGGGGCGGGTCCAGGCCGGAGACCTGACTGCGGCCATTCAGAATCCGGATGACTACCTCCCGGTCCAGCAGACCCGATACGACGGCGCGGAACTCTTCGCCCTCACGGTACAGGGGGACAGCATGCTCAGGGCGGGAATCCTGCACGGCGACACCGTGATTGTTCGTCGACAGCAGGCTGCAAGGCCGGGAGATATCGTCGTCGCAATGGTTGGCGAGGAGGCGACGGTCAAGAGATACCGGGAGAAGCGCGGCCGCATCGAACTGCACCCGGAGAACGAAGCCTTCGAATCCATTATTCCTCGTGAAGACGGAGATCCGTTTTCGATCCTGGGAAAGGTTATTGAGGTTCGCAGATATATAGAGTAAAACATGAAAAATTCGTGGTATATAACGGTGTAACAGTAACTTAAATTTATAGACATTGAATCTATACGGGTCGACGCTGGAGATTTCATTGAAGAACTTACCAGCGCGATCCGGATGACAGGAGTGGAAATGGCATCCATCAGACGGTACGCCATACCGCACAGCAGGCTGCCCTTCATCAATGCCGAGGTGGAGCAGGTCTCGTTTCAGGGTGAAGACCATCTGGTCAGCAGTGTATGGGGCGGCAGTTCGGGAGGCAGGATCTATTTCTGGAATCCGGATTCCGGATCAAGAGGTTCGCGGAATCTTCCCGAAGGAATACCCGGCGCCTATATGTTGAGAACCGCAGCCGACGGTTGCCTCTATCTGGGCTGTGGTAACGGGGACCTGATCCGGTACGACCCTGTTGCCGATCGCTTCGAAATCCTGGTAACCGGCGAATTGAAGTCCATCACGTGGGGCGGATGCGTGACGGACCGGTATGCGGTCTGGGAGGCATCCCCTGGCGACGTGGGGGTGTACGACTGGCGGGAGTCGCGGCTCGTCAAGGTATTTCGACCCATCGACGTGGAATACCCGACCGCCCTTTATGCACACCGTGTGGTGGAAGCACCTGATGGAAGGGTCCTCCTGGCCATAAGCGTCCCGCAGGCAAGATTCATCCTGCTGGACCCTGAAACAATGACCGCGGAATCCCATACCCCGGAAAACTTAATGGGTGTCGGCTCGACGTCCGACACTTTCTTCTGGGATAACCGGACGTTGGCGACGTTTGCGCGTGGCGAACTTCACTTTATGTCCTATCCCGATCTCAAACTGCAACAGAGGATTCCGGGTCCCGCGCGTGGCAACGTCGGTAGCGGCGCCTGCGTGGTCAACGGGCGGCTCTTCGCCTATAGCGCGTCAGATGGTCACCTCTACATTCTGGATCGCGAAGCGGCGGAATGGGGCGTTGCCGCGGCGGATTGGACGGAAGGCGGACCGGCGACTATTCGTCGTTGGGGCGAGCGCTTCGTCTGCGGCGTGTCCCTGGATGGCATCGCCCTCCGGTTCGATCCGGGTACGGGAAACACGGACCGAATGGACCTGGAAAGTACCGGCCCGATGAGCGCGCACGCCCTTTGCCCCGTGCCGGAAAGGGGATTGATTTTCGGCGCCCCGTTCATCAATCAGCGGTTCTGGATGGTCAACATGGAAACCGGAGGCGGCGAGGATTTCGGGCGGGCGGCGCCGGGAGGAGGGCAGATCAACCAGATCATCTGGGAGCCGATCACCCGGCGGGTCCTCCAGAGCAGCTACACAACCTCCAGTGTGACCGCATTCGATCCCGAAGCAAGGCCGGACTGGCCCAACAACCCGTGCGTGCTGGCCAGCGCGCAGCACGAAGGCCAGATGAGACCCACGGGCCTGGTGCACGACGGCCGGTACGTCTGGATGGCTACCAGCCCCGAATACGGACATCTGGGCGGCGCGCTCAGCCGCATCGATCCGAAGACAGGCGAGATCCTGGTCTGGCGCCATCTCGTGCAGGATCAGAAGGTGAATTCCGTTCAGGTCGATTCAAACCGCCGCCGGGTCTACTGCGGAACCGAGATCTTCGCGGACGCGAACTCCACGCCGCCCACCCAGACCACCGGCCGCCTGCTGTCATTCGATATGGACAGTCTGACGGTCGCCCGATCTCAGCCCATTACAGACGGCGAAAGCGCCGCGAGGGTGCTGGTCGTCCTGGCGTCGGGAGAGGTGCTTGCGACGCAGCGGGGGAGATTCTACGGATGGAATGCCCGGGAGGGCGATTTGCGGGATCTGGGCCCGGCGCCACCGGGATGTCGAGAGGTGGTGCTGGACGCGCCGGCAGGCCGGTTGTGGACGTCTGCCGGGGGCAAGATCGGTCATCTGGAATTCCGCGGCGATGAGGTCGAGTATATACCCGTGATTCACGAGAGTGGAGAGTTTCTCACAATCGTTGACCGTACGCTGTATTTCGCCTCCGGATTCGAGATTTGCCAGGTGAATCTGGGAGAATTGGAAAGTTCAGAGTAGAGGACTTGCAAAGCGGGGTGCAAGGGCGTATATTTGATGATCGGGAATTGACCGCCGTGTTACGAACGCGGCTCGATCTGCTGTGTCAATTGAACACGCGGCTAAGGTATATGGCGCGTCTGAAGGACTACGCAGGCGTGATGGACTGGCGGATACGAGGAGGGACTCGTTTATGGCAATTGAGCAGATTTCGGCATCCGACGCAAAGGCGGGACTCGACGCCGAAGCCGACGCGGTTTACCTGGATGTGCGTACCGAAGCTGAATTCGCCGCGGGCCACCCCGAGGGTGCCGTCAATATTCCGGTCGCCTTTCAAAGTCCGGCCGGCGGCATGATGCCCAACCCTGAATTTCAGGCCGTGGCGGAGCGTGTGCTGAACCGTGAGACGAAAATTTTCTGTGGCTGCCAGTCGGGTGTGCGTTCACAGTACGCGGCGGAAATGCTGGAAAATGCCGGGTATCTGAACATTGCAAATGTTGTCGGGGGTTTCGGCGGCAAGGTCAATCCCGGAACCGGGATGGTGGAGGTCGCCGGATGGCGGGATTCGGGGTTGCCGGTATCAACACAGGTCACGGATCATAATTCCTACGATGGACAGAAGGGACGCTGAGCGCGGAATTGCGTTTCAGGACGGCAGTCCAGAAGGTCAGATAACTTGGAATTCGGGGTATCCGGGTCGCGTCGCCAACGAGGCGCAGCCGGAGGTTGCCGAGGGAATGGGCGGTATCGCTGCAAAGGCGTGGCTTCGCACGGCGTACGCGGAGCGGTTCGGATGTTGCGGGCGACGTAACGTGGGTCCATACCAGGATGCGCAGAGGCGCATCCCTTTTTGTTTTCTGTTTTCATCAACCGCGGCCGCTCTCGTTCCTGGTTCGTGCCGTCTGGGACTCAGGAGCATACCGGCAGGCACCGGGTGGGTGCGGGTGAATCGTGGCAGAGGCGGCGGTCGCCGCCGGGAAGGGGCAATCCGCGTTGGACATCGATTATGACGCGCCAGCGGTTCGGGCGACGGATTTGACCAAGGTCTTCCGGGTGCCCGATAACGAGAGGTCCCGGGGGAACGGATTTTTCGACCGATTCAGGCGGCGCCGAAGAGAAATCCTGGCCGTGGACCGGGTCGGGTTTGAGGTGAAACGTGGCGAGATTTTCGGAATTCTGGGTCCGAATGGCTCAGGGAAGTCGACACTGATTCGAATCCTCTCGACCCTGGTCTTCCCGGACAGTGGCGAGGCCCATGTATTCGGGCTGCACGTTGAACGGGATGCTATGGGCGTGCGGCGTTGTATCAATCGGGTGTCCGTCGACGCGGCCTTTTTCAAAAAGCTGTCGGCGTGGGAAAACCTGAGTTACGCGGCCCGGTTGTACGGAGTTCCCGTGCGTGAGGGCCGACGTCGAGCCAGGGCGATTCTGGCCGAGCTGGGCTTTGGCGCAGACCGGGTGGACCAGCCCGTGGAGGACCTGTCACGCGGCATGCAGCAGAAAGTGGCCGTCGCCCGCGCACTCCTGACCTCACCGGTTCTGCTGTTGATGGACGAGCCGACGACGGGACTGGACCCGGTGTCGAAACGACAGGTCCAGGATTACGTGATGGGAATACGAGAGCGCCACGAAGCGACCGTTCTGTTAACGACGCACGACATGGACGAAGCGGAACGGGTTTGCAACCGGGTCTCGATCATCCATCACGGGAAATTCATCGCCATGGGAACGGTCGATGAACTCAAGGTCCGCGCAGGCTGCGTGGGGGGTAGTCTGGAGGATGTGTTTTTCAGGATGACGGGAATGGATCTTGCCCATGCCGATCTGGAAGGCGACGCGGAAGGAGACCGGGAGTGAACCCCTTGACAGCCGAGATCAAGGCGTCGGTAGCCTTTATCGAGCGAAATTTCAATCTCGCGAGGCGATACGCAAGCTGGGAACTGATTTTTGTAGTCTGGAACGTGGTGCACGCGTTGACGATCGGTTTGATCGGTGTGTATATGGGCGGAGACGACCCCGAGAAGGTGCGGGAGGCAGTGCTCTTCCTGATTGTGGGCGCCGTGCTATGGAACTTCCTGCGGCTTCTGTTCTTCGAAGTCGCTGACGCCGTCGCCTGGGAGCGCTGGGAAGGGACCATCGAATACACCTTTATGTCTCCGGTCTACAGGCTGACGCATCTCGCCGGACAATGCATATATGCGATCATATACGGGTTTCTAAGGTCAGGCATCGTCCTCGTATCGGCTGTTTTGTTTTTCGATCTGAGCCTGTCGGATGCGAATCTGACCACGGCGGTCGCCGTTTTGGCCACCGCCAGTCTCTCGTTTCTGGGAATGGGGCTGATGGCCGCCGTTTTTCCGCTGCTTTCGCCGGAGAAAGGCGCAAGGGCGACTGACATTTTCGGAACGCTGGTGCTGCTGATATCAGGGGTCTACTACGATGTGTCAGTACTCCCCGATTGGCTGCGGCCGCTATCGACCCTTTCGCCCGGAACCTATGCGCTCCGATCCATCAGGACGGCTCTGCTCGACAACGCGAGTATCGCCGACGTTCAGGGTGACCTCATTATTCTGACGGTCTCGGGCGTAATCATGGTTCCCCTGGGACTGTGGATCTTCCACGTGGCCGAGGTGTACGCCAAGCGGACGGGGCGTCTGAAGCGCAGCGGTTGAAGCCCTCGCGTTAAGGCCCATCGCGCGAATCATGTTTCCCAGGGATCGAGCAGACGAACACCGGTTTCACGGACGTGATCGGTGTTTCGTGTGACAAACGTCAAGCCGAAAGTCAGCGCGGTTGCCGCCAACAGACCGTCCAGTACGGGTACAGTTCGTCCGACCCTTCCGGCCGCCGCCGAGATCTCGCCCCAACGGACGGCAACATCCTTGTCGATGTCCAGAATTCGTCCAGTAAATCGCCTGCTCAGCTGGCCCTCGACCCAATCATGCAGTTCCCGCTGTTTCTGCCCTGCCCGCAATTGTCCGATACCCTTATGTAGTTCACCGAAGGTGATGACACTCAGAAACAGCGAAAGTTCGTCCTGCCGTTCCAGCCACTGCGTTACCTTGCTTGAAGGCGCCTTTTTCACGACGTCCGAAATGACGCAGGTGTCGAGCAGGTATCTCATAGAACAACCTCCCGTCCGTCATCCGGATTCCTTTCCAGGTCAAGGGCCGAACCGGACAGGGGGGAATTGCGGAAGAAGGAAACCAGAGAGCCCGGGGATGTCGTAAGTTGCTGAAAGTCTTCAATGGAAATCACGACGGCCGTTTCTTTGCCTCGGCGGGTGATCGTTTGAGGGCCTTCACGGACTGCACTGTTCACCACCTCGCTCAATCGATTCTTGGCATCCTGTAACGCCCAAACTGTATTCATCGATTAGCCTCCTGTTTAAAGATCTAGACGGTCTAGATTAATTTATGTGACTCACCGCCTGTTGTCAAGACGCCGTTGCGCCGGTCCGTACCGCACGCGACAGGGAAATTGAAGGGACGGCTCATCGACAGAATCCGAAAACCACGGTCTCAGGAAGCCTCCGCATTGCTCGCGGCTGCGGCAGTCGAACCCCACGAACGCGTTCTGGATCTGGGCTTGGCCGGGCGTCCCGCCGGGCTCGAACTGGACGCCGCCGGTATCCATTTCGTTAGTCCCGATCTGCGCGCCGTGAGGTTTTGCGAGGACGCGATCCGGCAAATGGCGCTGGACAATGCGTGCGCCTGGCTCGAAGTGTCGCCGGCGGTCCTCGCCGGCCCGTGGTTCGACGCGGTTCTTTACGCTCCCGCCCGATGGGAGTCCAAAGCGCGTGTGTTCGAGCTTATCGATGCTGCATTCGGGAAAATGGCCATGCACGGTCGTTTTCTGCTTGCCGGTCGGCGAAACGCGGGCGTGGAGAGCTATCGCCGCCGCCTGGAGGCGGTTTTCGGGCCCGTTGAAACGGCGACGTCGAAATCCGGTTTTCGCGTGTACCGGTCGCAAAAGCGCACTCCGGAAACCGGCGCGCTTCCGGTGGACGCGACACATGTATTCGAGGAGGAGGAATTGCCTGGAGGCCCTTACACGTTTGAGGCGTCCGCAGGCGTCTTTTCAAGCCGGGGACTGGATCCGGGCACCCGGATTCTGATTGATACGGTCGACGTCACCGCTGGTGATCTCGTGCTCGATCTGGGTTGCGGCTACGGCGCGATCGGGATCGCCGCCGCGAATCGGGCCCGCGAAGTCCGGTTGCTCGATTCCGACCTGCTGGCGGTTCGCAGCGCGAGGCGAAATGTCGTCCGGAACCGGCTGGCAAACACACGGGTTGCCCTCAGCGACGGATTCGAAGCCGTTACGGGACGGGTCTTCGATCTCATCCTGTGCAATGCGCCCACGCATGAGGGCGTCGCAACGGCAAGGCGATTCGTCCATGGCGCCGCCCGCCATCTCGAATCGAAGGGGCGATTCGCGGTCGTCGCGATGCGACCGGGCCTGTACCTCAAGCAGATGAAGCGCGTTTTCGACACCGTGGATCAACTGGAATTCCGTAAAGGATATACCGTCTTGTGTGCTCGAGACGCGAAGTCGGCCATCCCGGCTGCTTGAGGCGCCGCGGATTGTATGGGTTCGCACCCGCAAACGGGGTTCCGGCCACGATCGCCCCGGGGCGAGGCGGACCGCATCGGGTGCCCGGAAAACCCTTGACAATACGCGAATGAAGCCTTATCGTTAGCCGCAATCCTGGGACATTTCATTTGTGTAAAATGCGGTCGCGAGATCTACGCAGTCCGGATGGAATATTCAACGGGCTGCCAAGCCATCAGTACAGGAGGAACGAACCTTGTATGCGTTCGATTACGTAGCGCCACAATCTGTAGACGAAGCCGTCGCCGTACTCTCGGAAAACGGGTCTGATGCCAGGATGCTGGCGGGCGGTTCCGACATCATTGCACAGTTGAAAGAGGGGCGGCGACAGGTAAAGGTGCTGGTGGACGTCAAGAAGATTCCCGCGGCGAACGAGCTCGCGTTCGACGCCCGGCAGGGATTGACGATCGGCGCCGGGGTGTCCTGCTGCGACATCTACGAGAACGAGCACGTCGCGTCGAATTATCCGGCGCTCGTGGATTCGACGGAACTCATCGGATCCATCCAGATCCAGGGTCGGGCGACGATCGGTGGAAACCTTTGTAATGCCTCCCCCGCGGCGGATACCATTCCAACGCTCATCGTTCTGGGGGCCACCGCGAGGATCGCCGGCCCGTCGGGAGAAAGAGACGTCGCCGTGGAGGACTTCTGCACGGCGCCGGGGCAGACGGTGCTGCAGGATGGCGAGTTTCTCGTTTCTGTACATTTTCCACCTCCCGCGGCGAACTCCGGGGCGTTTTTCCTCCGGTTCATTCCTCGGAACGAAATGGATATCGCCGTTGTCAACGCAGCGGCATCCGTGGTGTTGAACGCCGGGAAGAACGCGTTTGAGTCCGCACGGGTCGCCGTCGGCGCCGTGGCGCCCGTCCCGCTTTACCTTCCCGCGGCCGGGGCCGCACTTGCCGGCAGCGAGGTATCGGATCAATCGATTGAAATGGCAGCCGAGATCGCCCGGCAGTCCGCCAGACCCATTACGGATATGCGCGGGACCATCGAGCAAAGGGTTCACCTGGCGGGCGTCCTTACCAGGCGCGCGGTTTGCGGCGCCGTGGAACGCGCCCGATAGGCTACGTCTCCGGAATCTTCCGATCATACGCGAATAAAGGAGTCCGCAAAAGATGGCCGGCAAAGTTCATGTTGAAACATCGATCAATGGAGAAGAAACGGAATTCCTGTGTGAACCACGCGATACGCTGCTGGAGGTGCTTCGGGACAACCTGGGTCTCACCGGCGCCAAAGAGGGTTGCGGAAACGGCAACTGCGGCGCCTGCAGCGTCATCGTCGACGGACGCGTGATCAACTCCTGCCTGGCGCTTGGGGTTGAGGCGCAGGGGTGCGAAATCACAACAATTGAAGGGGTGGCCACCGCGGAGGGCCTGCATCCGTTGCAGCAGAAATTCCTGGAACATGCGGCGCTTCAGTGCGGTGTATGCACGCCCGGGTTTATCGTGGCGGCGAAAGCGCTGCTCGATCGGGAACCGGAACCCGACGAGCATCGGATTCGACTGTGGCTGGCGGGGAATCTCTGTCGGTGCACCGGATACGACAAGATCGTCAGAGCGGTGATGGACACCGCCGGAACGATGAAGGAGACGGCCTGATGCCAACTGAGGATTATCTCGGAATTCAGGAGTACAGGGTGCTGGGCACCAGGCCGATCCGGCACGATGGCGTGGACAAGGTCACGGGGCGGGCGATATATGGAGCCGACGTCCGGATGTCCGGCATGATCTACGGAAAAGTATTGCGAAGTCCTCATGCCCACGCGCGCATCGTATCCATCAATACCGGAAAGGCCGAAGCGCTGGACGGCGTCAGGGCCATTGCCACCGTCGACGACATTCCCGTACCCGAGAAGAAGGTGGAAGACCTGGGTGAGGGCGCGGCGAATATGGTGGACCTGCGCGCCAACGTGCTTGCCGACGGAAAGGCAGTCTACGACGGCCACGCGGTGGCGGCCGTGGCCGCAACGAGCCCGCATATCGCGGAGGAGGCGCTGGGGCTGATAGACGTGGAATACGAGGTCCTGGAGCCTCTGCTCGACGTACGGGAGGCAATGAATCCGGAATCGCCGCTTCTGCATGATTCCCTCACTACGGAGTCGCTGGGCGAAGACACAGGAAAGCCAAGCAATGTCGCCACGCACTTTCAGCACAAGCTGGGGGATATCGAATCGGGCTTCGCAAAGGCCGACGTGGTCATCGAAAGGGAATTCGTAACCGACACGGTGCACCAGGGTTACATCGAACCGCAGAATGCCACGGCGCTCTGGAACCCCGACGGGCGTCTTACGGTCTGGTGCAGCACCCAGGGTTCGTTCACGGTGCGCGAGCAATTGGCGGGACTGCTGCAGATATCGCCGGTCAATATCCGGGTGATCCCCACCGAAATCGGCGGTGGATTCGGCGGCAAGATCAGGGTTTACCTGGAACCTGTTGCCGCTGTTCTTTCGAAAAAGTCCGGCCATCCTGTGAAAATGGTGATGAACCGCGACGAGGTGTTGAAGGCCACCGGACCCACGCCCGGTTCCTACATACGGGTCAAGATGGGGGCCACAAACGAAGGTAAACTGGTGGCCGCGGAGGCCTACATGGCCTACGAATCGGGTGGATTCGCCGGAGCGTGGGCCGAACCCGGCGCTATGTGCATCTTCGCCCCTTACGATATCGAGAACGTGGTCATCGATGGGTACAACGTTGTTGTAAACAAGCCGCAGACGATGGCTTACAGGGCGCCGGGTGCCACGAACGCGGCCTTTGCATCCGAGACCATCGTCGACGAAATCTGCGAGAGGCTTGGCGAGGACCCGCTTGAATTCCGCCTGAAGAACACGGCAAAAGAAGGTTCGCGCAGGGCCGACGGTCCAACCTTTCCCCGTATCGGACACGAGGAAGTGTTGAAGGCGGCGATGACGAGCGAACACTATAACGCGCAGCTGGACGGGAAAAACCGGGGTCGCGGCGTGGCTTCCGGCTTCTGGTTCAACGTGGGGCTCAAGTCCAGCGCGTGTGCGTCTGTAAATACCGACGGCACGGTGAGCCTGGTCGAGGGGTCAACGGATATCGGTGGCACGCGAACCTCGGTGGCGATGCAGCTCGCCGAGCCGCTGGGCATCCCAGCGGAAGACGTGAATCCGGTCGTGGCCGATACCGACGGCGTGGGGGAGACCGACGTGACCGGCGGCAGCCGGGTGACGTTCGCTACGGGTTGGGCGGCCTACAACGCCGCACAGGACATCATTGCACAAATGGTCGAGCGCGCCGCGAAATACTGGGAGATTCCGCCGGACGACGTGGCTTTTGAAGACGGTACGTTCAAATCCAGGTCCGATCCTTCTAAATCTTTGACATTCAAGGAGCTGGCTGGAAAACTTAATGAGACTGGCGGTCCGGTCGTCGGGCGTGCGACCGTCGACCCGCAGGGAGTGGGCGGCGCATTCTCGCTGATGATCGCGGACGTGGAAACCGATCCGGATACAGGAAAAGTGGATATTCTCAGGGTCACCATGGTGCAGGACGCGGGCAAGGCCATCCATCCCGCATACGTGGAGGGCCAGATGCAGGGGGGCGCGGCGCAGGGGATCGGTTGGGGCCTGAACGAAGAGTATTGGTACAACAACAAGGGTGAGTTGACCAACGCCAGCCTTCTGGACTACCGGATGCCGACCTGCCTGGACCTTCCAATGATTGAAACCATTATTGTGGAAGTTCCCAATCCCGGTCATCCCTATGGCGTGCGCGGTGT
The DNA here is from genome assembly GCA_028877215.1 of Gemmatimonadota bacterium. Lineage (GTDB taxonomy): Bacteria > Latescibacterota > UBA2968 > UBA2968 > JAAXHE01. The sequence goes on from JAPPFJ010000025.1 coordinate 180,204, forward strand.
GGGGGAGGCGCCAATCGTGCCGCCGCCTGCCGCACTCGCCAACGCCATCTACCGTGCCGCGGGAATCCGGATGAACGTGTTGCCGATGTCTCCTGGCAATGTCCTGAAAGCGCTGTGGAATGAAAACGGATCATAGGTAGGTTCCGTGCGCGTGCCCCGCACAGAAGCGCGGTGCGCCCACTTCGGGAGAGTTGATCGCAATGGCCACGAAGACCGAAGACTATCTTGGCATCGAAAGCTACAATGTGGTGGGAACCCGGCCGATTCGCCACGACGGCACGGATAAGGTAACGGGCCGTGCGAAGTACGGAGCGGATACCCATACGTCGGGTGTGTTGATCGGTAAAACCCTCCGCAGCCCGCATGCGCACGCCCGTATTCTGTCAGTCGATACGAGCGCCGCCGAGGCCCTGCCGGGCGTAAAGGCCGTGATGACCGGGGCCGACCTCGCGCAGCACTACGAGGACAAGGTGGCCGCCATCGGGGAGGAGTCCGTAAACCTTCCCGACCTCATAAAAAACGTGCTGGCTTCGGACAAAGTGCTTTACGAGGGGCATGCGGTCGCTGCTGTCGCGGCAACCACGTCCCATATTGCCGAGGAAGCCCTGGAACTGATTCGTGTGGAATACGACGTTCTGGAGCCCGTGCTGGACGTCCGTCCCGCCATGGAAGACGGCGCGCCCATCCTGCACGAAAACCTGAGAATGAAATCACTGGGTCAGACAACGGATAAACCGGGAAACGTCGCCAGTCACTTCCAGCATTCCCTTGGCGACATCGAGCGTGGATTCGCCGAAGCCGATGTCGTGGTTGAACGGGAGTTCAGCACCCAGACGGTACATCAGGGGTACATAGAACCCCATAACGCGACGGCTTATTGGAATCTCGACGATCAGATCACCATCTGGACGAGCACGCAGGGGCCGTTCGAGGTACGAGACCAGGTCGCGGTTGTTTTGGGAGTGCCCGCCTCCAGGGTCCGGGTGGTGCCGGCGGAGATCGGCGGTGGGTTCGGCGGCAAGTTCCGCGTCTACGAGGAACCGACGGCCGCCGTGATGTCCAGGATGACGGGCAAGCCCGTCAAGATGGTAATGAGCCGGACGGAGGTCCTCAAGGCTACGGGTCCGACGCCGGGTTCCTACATGAAAGTGAAGATGGGCGCGACGAACGACGGCAGTCTGGTCGCCGCCCAGGCGTATCTCGCCTACGAAGCCGGGGCCTATCCCGGATCGCCGGTGGGCGCAGGCGCTGGCTGTATTTTTTCTCCTTACGACATTCCCAATGTGGTTATCGATGGGTACGACGTGGTCGTGAACAAGCCACAGACCTCGGCATATCGCGCGCCCGGAGCGACCAATGGCGCATTCGCGGCGGAGACGGTCATCGACGAGATTTGCGAGATTCTCGACGCCGATCCCCTGGAATTTCGCCTGAATAACTCCGCCAGGGAAGGCAGCCGGCGGGCCGACGGTCCCGTCTTTCCGCGAATCGGCCACGACGAATGCGTGAAAGCGGCGATGGAGTCAGACCATTACCGATCCGGACTCGACGGACCGAATCGGGGTCGGGGTGTGGCTTCCGGATTCTGGTTCAATGGAGGCGGCACGTCGACCGTTGTGGTCAGCGTAAACGCCGACGGCACGGTCAGCCTGGTCGAAGGCTCACCCGATATCGGGGGTACGCGGACGTCCATTGCAATGCAGGTCGCGGAGGTACTGGGCATCCCCGCAGCCCAGGTAAAACCCATGGTGGTGGACACCGACGCCATCGGACAGACGGACGGTACCGGCGGCAGCAGGGTGACCTTCGCCACGGGCTGGGCGGGCTACGAGGCCGCAGTCGACGCGAAACGCCAGATGGAGGCGAGGGCGGCGAAATTGTGGGAGATATCTGAGGACGACGTGGTGTTTGACGGCGGTGTTTTCAGATCCAGGTCGGCGCCCGAGAAATCCATCACGTTTACCGAATTGGCGGGTAAGCTGGGCGCGACGGGGGGCCCTGTGGTCGGTCGGGCGGCAGTGGCGGGAAAGGCGGCGGGGCCGGCGTACGCCGTCATGGTCGTGGACGTGGAAGTCGATCCCGATACCGGGAAGGTAGACATACTCAGGGTAACCATCGTACAGGATGCGGGGAAGGCCATACATCCTTCGTACGTCGAAGGACAGATGCAGGGCGGCGTGGCGCAGGGAATCGGATGGGCATTGAACGAAGAATACTTCTACAATGAAGAAGGCGACCTGGTTAACGCCAGCCTTCTGGACTACCGGATGCCCACCTGCCTGGACCTGCCGATGATCGAGACGATAATCGTGGAAGTTCCCAATCCGGGCCACCCGTACGGTGTGCGTGGCGTGGGGGAAGTACCAATTGTCCCGCCGCCCGCCGCCGTGGCGAATGCGATCTACGATGCCGTGGGCGTGCGTCTGCGCGACCTGCCCATGTCACCCGGCCGTGTCTTGAAGACACTCATTGAGAAAAACGGCGGAGGCAACGGGAGAGGGTGAACCATGCCAGAGGTCTGGATACCGTCCCTTATGCGCAGTCTCACCCACGGCCAAGAGCAGGTTCGGGTTCCCGGCGAGACGATACGGGAGGTTATTGAGAACCTTGAAGCGCGGTTTCCCGGAATCAGCGAGCGAATCTGCGAAGATGGCCGTATCAGGCCCGGTCTGGCGGTTGCCATCGACGGCGTGGTCGGCAACGACGGCATGCGTCAGAGGGTAGCCGAGGAGAGCGAGGTTCACTTTGTTACCGCCATCAGTGGCGGACGTTAACGATAGATGGTCAAGCTTCTGTCGGCCAGTGGTTTGCGTCTAGCCGCTGGCTGTTTCTTTTTTCAGGCGCAGGTGCGTCTGCTGCATCCGGGCAGCGAGTATGGCCCTCAATATCGGCATTATCGGCCTGCCAAATGTGGGCAAGTCGACCCTGTTTAACGCTTTGACCAGGGCGGGCGTTGAAGCCTCGAACTATCCCTTTTGTACCGTTGAACCGAATGTCGGTGTCGTGGAAGTGCCTGACGGGCGTCTTCAGCGGTTGAATGAGCTGCTTCACCCCGAAGCCTGCATACCCTCGTTCGTTCACTTTGTGGATATCGCCGGCCTGGTCAGGGGAGCCAGCCGCGGCGAAGGCCTGGGCAACAGGTTTCTGGCGCGGATTCGGGAGGTCGACGCGCTTGTTCATCTGGTACGATGTTACGAAAGCGGGAATGTGCCGCACGTGGACGGCGGGGTGGATCCCGTGCGGGACGTTGAGACCGTCGAAACCGAACTGAAACTGGCCGATCTCGAATCGGCCGAAGGAATCGCCCGCCGGCTCGAGAAACCCCTGCGTTCGCATCCGCGCGCCCCGGAACGCGAAGCATACGAAGCGCTTGGATTGGCCATCGAAGGTCTGGGGCGGTCCGTGCCCGTACGGGAACAGGATCTGACGGAAGCGCAGTCGGAAGCTCTCGTGCCCTTCAGTTTTCTTACCGCCAAACCCGTGCTGTACATATCGAACGTTTCGGAGACCGATCTGCCGGACGGGGGCGCACCCACGGCCCGGTTGCGGGCGCTGGTTGGCAGCGGCAACGTACTTCCGCTGGCGGCGCAGATTGAGGCGGAGCTTGGCGAACTGTCACCGGCCGACCAGAAGCTCTTTGTCGCGGACATGGGGTTGAAACAGCCGGGCGTGAGCCGGTTGATTCGCGCGGGATACGACCTGCTGGGGTTGATTACCTTCTATACCACGACAAACGAAAAGCTGCAGGCCTGGGAAATTCGTGAAGGCACGCGGGCCGCGCCGGCCGCAGGAAGGATTCACACCGACATGGAGCGCGGGTTCATCCGGGCCGAAGTTGCCGGCTATAAGGACGTCCTGGCCGCCGGCAGCATCGCCGGATTGCGCGAAACGGGCAGAATGCGCGCTGAGGGCGGACAATATGCCGTTCAGGACGGCGACGTGATTCGATTTCTCTTCAACGAATAAGCCCACGATGGCCGGCGGCGGCAGTCATCGCAGGGACTGTGCCGACCACGGGGCGCTCAAAAAGACAGGGGGTAACCCTATGGGCAATTGTGTACGCGTGAATGTCGGAGTAATTGTTGCCTGCCTCACAATCGGTCATTTTCCGGCAGACGCGCTCGGACTGCGCGGTCTCGGCGTCAAGGTCGGCGTGGACCTGACCCGGCAGGAGTCCGCCGAGTACGTCGGGTACGAGTTCGACTCCGCGAGGTTGACGCTTGGCGGACACGTCGATTTCGGATCCATCTTCGTTCCCCGTCTCCATCTTGTTCCTGGCGTGGATCTGGTGATCCAGGACAACTTGAAGGTCTACTCGCTGAACGGCGAGGCCCAGTTCATTTTCGGCGAGGGCAGCACCTACGGGTACGTGGGCGGTGGAATCGGCGTGCATCTCACCCGGTTCGACATTGTAGAAACGGGCGGACAGGGAAACTCGATCAACGTGGCTGTTCCGGACGACACGAAGGTGACCCTGAATATTCCACTCGGGTTCCGAAGACGGGTCGGACCGGGAGTACTGTGGTTCGGTGAACTCAAGATGATTATCGCCGACCAGGAGGAGGACTCCTCGTTGAGGTTAAGTCTGGGACTGGCCTTCGGCGCGTCGGATTGAGGACCCGTAATGCGGGCCAGACACCGGCTTCTGTGGGGCGAGTCTACATATCACCCGGAATGGATGCCGAAGCAGCGGGCCTCCACGGACGCCCGTGTGAATAGAAAGTAGAGGAGAAGGCATGGCCGAAGACAAGATCGAGCGGATCGGGTATCATATCTCGGAAATCATGAAAGTGCTCAACCTGGATATGAAGGATCCGAACCTGAGGGACACGCCCCGGCGCTTCGCACGGATGTACCTCGAGATTTTCAAGGGGCTCGACGAAGACAACGAACCCGACGTCAGGATGTTTCCCAATGAAGACGGGTTCGACAATATGGTGGCCATGAACGATATTTCGTTCTATTCGATGTGTGCGCACCATCTGTTGCCCTTCTGGGGCAGGGTTCACGTGGGCTATATTCCCACGGAGCAGATCGTGGGTTTAAGCAAACTGGTGCGGATCGTGGAGTATTACGCGCGACGGCCGCAGATCCAGGAGCGGATGACCCACCAGATTGTCGAATTTCTGGAACGTGAACTTGCACCCAAGGGGTCAATCGTGGTGATTGAGGCCCGCCATCTGTGTATGGAAATGCGAGGCGTGGAAAAACCGGGCGCCTGGGCGACGACCTCCGCCGTCCGGGGCGCATTCAGGGATCGCACAACCCGTGAGGAATTTCTCGAATTGCTTCAGCGGAATCGGGAGGGTTGAGGAGGAAGTCAGCCAGATTGCCGGCCGGCGGCCGCAGAGACGGGAAGCGGGTCATCCCTTGGCGCGATTGTCGTACATGTCCGCCGTATGCAGATCGAATGGTTCATGCGCCGGGTTCTTTCGGGCGCCGCGGAAGGCGGTCTTGCAACTGTAGCAGATCGTGATTTCCGGCAGACTCAGGTACAGCAGGAGGTCGATAATCGCGGCGGCGCCCAGGCAGGCATAGAAGTATACCGGGCGGTCCAGCGCCACGAAGACCAGGCCGACCAGCGCAAAGAGAACGGCAATGCCCAGACCGATTTTTCCGTTGAAGTCTCTCTGAACGTAAAAATCGGTCTTTTCGCATCGGGGGCAGACGTCGACCTGGTTATGGTGCAGGATTCTCTCAGAGAGGACCATCGGCAGGTGCCGGCCGCAGGCCTCACAGGATGATTCAGCACAAGTACTCTGGACCCGGTTGCCGGTCTGGCATTCCGGACAGCGAAAGCTGATTTCCATGTGCTTAAACCGGTATGTTGCTTGTAAAGAAGATGTAGGCGGAAACACATTCACCGATCAGGACGAATATCGTGGCCACGTAAAGCAAACCCGTCGCCGACTGGGTCGAGTGTATCTTGACGGTCTGCCAGACCATGAATCCCACGATGAGCGGACCGATCAGTCCGAATAGCACCCGTACCCAGAGAAAAAGACCGCCCAGTCCCCAGAAAGACCGGAGCGTTTCCCGCACTTGAGTATCCCCGTCCAACCAGAACACGTATATCGTGAGCGCGGTCAATATCGTCTTGGCCAGGATGGCGACGAGCATCATCCGCGTGAGTGTCCGCAGAGGCCGGATGTGGAGCGCGGGAACCACCAGGTACCAGTGGCCAAGGATCATTGCGAAAATGACGCTGCCCAGGAACAGGGCGGAGAGCAGGAAGCAGGCGGCGGTCAATACGCTGGCAGCGTAAGGGGAACACGCGGTGCAAGCGAGAAGCCCGTCCGACACAATGCCGGCGGCCCCGGTCAGACCTGCGACGGCAAGCAACGCTTTCTGGGGTCCCGTACGTTCGGCGACCACCGCGATAAGGTGGCCGAACGCGAGCACGGCGCAGGCCGCAAACAGCCTGCGCGGCAGCAGGGAAACCGTCGAGCCAGCCGCCGCTGGTGTCAGAAGAGGGAAGGGCCCCGCCCACAGTGCCAGCGCGAGAAATACCAGACACGCGAGTGTGCAGAACCGGAAGAAGCGTTTGCCCGCCTCGAGCGGAACGACGAGCATCGATAACAACCCGCCGACGGCGAGCTGGCTGAAGACGAAGTAAACGAGCGTGCGGTACATAAGATCGTTGGGCTTTTCCGGTTCAGGACTTCAGCGGCAACCGTTTGTCAATATATCGGAAAAGCGTCGTATTGGAAAACAAAAAAGCCAGGATGGGGAGGCCGGCGGGGCTAATCTGCCGTGCACTTGCAGGATGACCGCGAATTGGAGCCGTATCACAGAATCCGCGCCCTGGCCACCCAGAGATTCGCCCGGTGCCGCGGTTTTCCGGGACCGGATCTGGTTGCTGGGGGGCTGGCAGATGCTGGGCCCGGGCGACTTCCCGCGTCTCAACGACGTTTGGCACTCCGCCGACGGCATGACGTGGGAATGCGTGTTGCGGACAGCGCCGTGGCCGGCGCGGAATCTTGCGGGCTGCGTCGTCCATGGCGATCGGATCTGGTTGATGGGCGGATTCGACGGCGTCCATACGCTCGGCGACGTCTGGTGTTCAAAAGACGGCCGGCATTGGGATTGCGCGACGCGGCGCGCCCCATGGGGTTGTCGAGGCGCCTTCGGTAGCCTGGTATATAAAAAGCGGATCTGGGTTCTCGGCGGGCTCAACTGGGAGCAAGAGGCGCATTTCGGCGACGTCTGGTGCTCGGACGACGGTGTCCGGTGGGACCTGGTTGAGAAGTGCTCGCCATGGGCGCCGAGGGCCATGTTTACCGCCATCGAATACAGAAACAGGATCTGGATTCTGGGTGGGGGAAACTACCACGATCGTCGGATCAACTACAATGACGTCTGGTGTTCGACGGACGGCCTGACGTGGGAGCGGGAGGCTGTCGATGCCGGATGGGGCCCCCGCCGGTTCCACAGTTCCTTTGTCCACGCCGGCAGGATGTGGATTGCCGGTGGCGCCATCGAGCCGTCCATCAATGTGAACGACGTCTGGTGTTCCGTCGACGGTCGGACTTGGCGGCAATCCATCCGCTGTGCGCCCTGGGGGGTGCGCCACGCGTTTCCCTGCCTGGATTTTCAGCGCAGAATCTGGCTGCTCGGTGGGTACAGCGGGTCCATTGCGGGTAGTGTCGTCTATAACGACGTCTGGACTCTTGAATCACCCGATTCGGCCAATGGGGCCGAGACGGCCTGACGGACCCCTGAGGCGTTCTCACGTGGCTTGCACCCGATCCGAATCGAAGACCGCATCCGCGCGAGCGTTTCCCTGGTGGGGATACGCCGGCATCGCCGTTTTCGGTGTCGGCGTCTGGTTGCTGGCAGCCGACGTCACCGTCTGGAATGCGGTCTGGTACCTGCCGGCGTGGTATGGATACCTCCTGGTGCTTGACGGGCTGATCCTTCGCAGCCAGGGCCGATCGTTTTTGAGCGACCGTCGCAGAGAGACGGTCGCTCTGCTTTTGTGGTCGGTGCCCTTCTGGTTCGTGTACGAGGCCTATAACCTGGTCATCGAGAACTGGTACTACGTCTTCGGATTGCGGTCGGACACCTGGGGGTTCGCATTCTCTGCCGCGGCCTTCGCAACTGTATTGCCCGCGTGTTTCATGCATGCGGAATGGCTGAAATCGACGCGCCGGTTCCGCGCAATCCAATGCCGGGGTCTCCGCGTGACGCGGAAGACGGAGGCGGTCATGTGGGTCGCGGGCGCGGCCTGCGCGATTCTGCCGCTGATCTGGCCGCGGTATGCCTTCTGGATGGTCTGGGGGGCAACGCTGGGTATTCCGGAAGCGGTTAATTACCGGATGGGCGCGCCATCGCTGTTGCGTGATCTGGAGAGCGGGCGCCCCGCGAGGCTGCTGCGCCTTCTGTGCGGAGGCGCATGGGCGGGGGTGATCTGGGAGGGATTCAACTACTGGGCGAGGTGCAAGTGGATCTACACCGTGCCCGGACTGGAGGGGTGGAAGCTGTTCGAAATGCCCCTGCCCGGGTTTCTGGGGTTTCCCGTTCTGGCGGTCAACGGGTTCGCCTGCTATGCCCTGTTGTGCCACACGCTGCGGGGCGGACGGGGTTGGGAAGGCGTCGGCGGTTTCAGGCCGCCTGTCCGATTTCGCTGCTGGGTGGCAGCCGCGCTGGCGGTTTTGTTCAGCGTCTCGACGTTTCGCATGGTGCAGGAGAAGACACTCAAGTCCAGGCGCCCGCTGATGTCCGAACTGGCCGGTTTGGATGCGCGGGACCGGGAGCGGCTTCGTGCGGCGGGCATTTCCACGCCCGAGCGGCTCTATCGCGCTGCCGAATCGCACGAAATCCCGTATCTCGCGGGCGCTTCGAGCGTCGATTCGCTTCGCCTGAAAAACGCGATCCTCCACGCGGAACTCGCCATCCACAAAGGAATGGGCTGCGAGGCGGCGACACTGCTTCGCAACACCGGTATTGACGGTGTTGCGGGCCTGGCGGGCGCGGACGCCGAAGTACTATACGGGCGAATCAACGAACTGAAATCCGAGGTGCGGAAGCCATCGCTGGCGGAAGTTCGGGTCTGGGTCCGCGCCGCGGATCCTCACGGCAAGCCTCGCAGATAGACCGGAATCTGCTGGACAACGGTGGATTATCGCGTATATTCTACGGTGAGACGAACAGCCTGCGGTCTAACACCCGGAAATGAGGTCGCAATCGATGTCAAAAGGAGAACTCGAAGCCACCGCCCGCGCACTCGTTCCGTCAGGCGGAGGTATCCTGGCGGCGGACGAGAGCATGGGCACGATCACGAAGCGTTTCGCGGACATCGGCCTGGAACCCACGGCCGAATCACGAAGGGCTTATCGCGAAATGTTGTTTACCACCCCGGATCTGTCGGACTTCGTCAGCGGCGTCATTTTGTACGAAGAGACGTTGAAAACGGCCGCGAACGGCGGCGTGCCCTTTCCGCGGTTGTTGGCGGATCGGGGTATGATTCCCGGAGTCAAGGCGGATGCAGGGCTGGTTTCCCTGGCCGGCTTTCCGGGCGAACAGATAACCGAGGGGCTGGACGGGCTCCGCGCCCGCCTGGAAGCCTATCGCGAGCGGGGCGCCAGGTTCGCGAAATGGCGCGCCGCCATTGCAATTGGCGACGGGATTCCGACGCGGGGGTGCATCCATGCCAATGCCCACGCCCTCGCACGTTATGCCGCACGGTGTCAGGAAGTGGGGCTGGTGCCAATCGTGGAACCGGAAGTTTTGATGGATGGGGTTCACACCATCGAACGATGCGAGGAAGTAACGGAACGGGTGTTGCGCAGCGTGTTTTCGGAATTGGGAGAACACCGGGTCAATCTGGAAGGCACATTGCTGAAAGCCAGTATGGTCCTGTCCGGCGTCGATTGCCCGGCGCAGGCAGGCGTTGAGGAAGTGGCTGAAGCGACCGTGCGGTGCCTTCGACGTACGGTTCCCGCCTCGATTCCAGGTGTGGTGTTTCTTTCCGGGGGACAGAGCCCGGAACTTTCTACGCTGCACCTGAACGCGATGAATCGGATTGGCGGATCCCCCTGGGAACTCAGCTATTCGTACGGCAGGGCGTTACAGGACCCCGCCCGCGCCGCATGGAACGGGCAGGCCGCCAACGTGGCGGCGGCACAGAAAGTGTTCTATCACAGGGCAAGCTGCAACAGCGCCGCACGCGACGGCAGATATGTTCCGGAGATGGAGGGCATTGCCGCCTGATTTTCTCCCTGTATCCGCCCACCGATCCCGTTACAGCAGAAGGCGCGCTGTTTCGGGATTTTTTTGACGGCATCAGATCGCAATGAATCTCCTGCAACGTACCTATCGGCGTATCTGTCGTTCCGGGCGGTCAGTCGATCGTGGATTCTCACCCTTGAGATTCAGGAAACTGCTGTATTCCGCCGCCGGCGTGGTGTTGCTGGCCGCGGCCGGCGCGCTCCTTGCGTTTCTGGAATATCGGTCCAACTGCATTGCAATATGGGTGGGAGAAGCGCTGGACCGGAACAACCCGCGGCGCGCCATGTCCGGCGCTTTATGGAAGCGGCTCGACGCGCGGTCCCAGGTCCGGGATTCGTTGCGGACGGTGGAAACACCCGTGGCCGCCGGCCTGCCCGGTGCCGTGACGGACGCCCGCTTCGACGTGGATCGCGTGCCGGAGTCCGGTATGCCTTCCTTTATCGCGGTCTGGCGCACGGAACGTTCAGGGAACCAGGGGCGGGAAACCCGTGAGCTGTTAAAGAGCATTCACGCGTTCAATCTGGGTTTGTCCGTTCTGCAGATGGCAATTTTGCCGGAGGTGCGTTTCCGTGATCGGATACGGAGCCGGGTCAATGCTCTGTACAGGCACGCGGGCGAGGCCGGTCTGCGCGAAGAAGCAGACTCCATGGTCGTAGCGGATTCGATCCGGGCGGACGTGCGAGAGCGGCTGGAAGGGGTTTTTGTCGAACAATTCCGGTCCGATGAGCGGAATCGTCTGATGGAAGCATTCCGATCGGGTCGTGTGAGCCAGATTCTGATTCAGAGCGGGCTCGGCACCTACCACGGCGAGCTGGTTTACGTCGATCCGGAACGCGCCCCCGTCAGATTCGAGGTGGAATCCGGGGGAATGGACGAACTCTTCGGCAATGCGGGAGGGCAGCCCTGATGTGCCGGATCCTGCTTCGAAAGTACTGGACCCGGACAGGAATGCTTCTGGCTGCGGACGGTTTGCTGGTCGCAGGCCTTGGCTTGGCCTGGCTGACGACGACACTGCCGCGAATTCCGCCGGATCCCGACGCGTTGAGCAGCCAGCCGGGAGTGAACATCTTCGCGGATACCGGGGAGCTGCTGTTTACGTTCAACCGTCGGGTCAGACAGGTCAGGCTGGACCAGGTGAGCCCCTGGTTTATCAAGGCCGTTATTGCGACCGAAGACGAATCGTTCTACTACCACCGGGGCGTAAGTCTGAAAGGCATCGCAGGGGCGGTCATGGCAAACCTGAGGCATCTCCGGAAAGTCAGAGGTGGAAGTACGATTACCCAGCAGATTGTCAAGAACGTGTTTCTGACACGGGAGAAGACCTATCTGCGGAAGGCGCGCGAGGCACTGCTGGCCATGCAACTGGAGGCGATGTTTTCAAGGTTGTATGGTGAATCGGCCAAGGACAGATTGCTGGAGATCTACATCAACGGGAGTTTTTTCGGTACGAACGCCTACGGCGTTGAGGATGCCTCGCAGACGTTTTTTGGAAAGACCGCGGCGGACCTGAGCCTCACGGAGGCGGCCATGCTGGCGGGGCTGCCCAATTCACCCGGTGCATTGAATCCGTTCCGTGACGGCGGCCGGCAGGCCGCGGTGCGTACCTCGCACGTTCTGAGGCGCATGCATGCGGCGGGTTTCCTGGAAACGGACGCGTTGAACGAGGCTCTCGCTGCGTCTCCGGTTCTGGCGTCGCAACGCCGCGACAGGAATCGGACGCCGTACTTCGTTGAAATCATCAAGGACGAGGTCGTGCGGCAATGGGGACGGTCCGCGCTCAGTTTCGGTGCATTGGATATCCACACGACATTAGACTTTCACATGCAGAAGGCCGCGGAAAAATCTGTTGCGGAAGGACTTGCAGATGTAGATGAACGGCTTGGATTCGGCGCGTACAAGGGGGCGGACAAAGAGCGCAGGCGCGAATACATACAGGCGGCCCTGGTCAGCCTGGAGCCGGCGACCGGATACGTGCGCGCATTGGTGGGCGGCCGTGACATTTTCATCAGCTACTTCAATAGGGCAACGGCCGCAAGGCGCCAGCCGGGCTCGGGTTTCAAGCCGGTCGTGTATCTGGCGGCGCTGGCGTCGGGCGAGATTTCGCCCGTGTCGTTGTTTGTCGATGAGCCAAGGACCTACACGGTAAACGGGAATCCATGGACGCCCAGGAATTCCAGAGACCGGTATCTGGGAATGACCACGGCCGCGTGGGCCCTGGTGAATTCTGCGAATTCGGCAAGCGTACAGGTCATGGAACGCATCGGCCCCGAACGGGTTGCGGAGATGGGCCGACGACTGGGAGTACGGAGTCCATTGAACCCATATCCGAGCATCGCGCTGGGCGCGAACGAGGTTTCACCGCTGGAGATGGCCTCGGTCTATGCCACCATCGCCAATTACGGGGTCCGCGTGGACCCGACTTTCGTGCGGCGGATCCAAGATTCCGGTGGGCGGGTGGTATACGAACACCGGGTGCAGCCGGTTCCCGCAATAGACGCTGCGGATGCCTACGTCATGATCCGATTGCTTCAGAACGTTATCGAGCGAGGTACCGGGCGCGGGGTTCGATCCGGAGGATTCGTCCGGGCCGCGGCGGGCAAGACGGGTACGACAAACGACCATACCGATGCCTGGTTTACCGGCTTCACTCCGGACCTCGCAACCTGTGTCTGGGTTGGATTCGACCGGAAGACCCGCCGAGAGACCCGGATAACGGGCGGCCGCGACGCCGTACCGATCTGGACGGCGTTTATGGCGCGGGCGACGGCCGGACGCGCGTCGCGTGATTTCTGGAAGCCCGACGACGTCTACGAGGTGCCCGTCGATGCGATCACCGGTGTCCCCGCGGATTCTTCGGCCGCTTCGGAGTCGCATCCGGCCCCGATCCTGGTGGCGCTCAAATCGGGGGAATCCACAAACAGTCAGCGGGCGGTCGCGGAATTCCGCGCGGCTGCGGCCGATTCGGCCAATTAGCACGTCCAGTCGCGGAAAGCCGACATACCCAACAGCACCCTGACAGGGAGGAATACCATGCTTCGAGCAGCACAGGATTTCCTGAACGAACTGAGTACGGACCAGCGGAGCCGGGTTCTGTACACGTTCGACCACGAGGAGCGTTTCAACTGGAACTACGTACCCGTAAAGCGAAACGGCGTGCCTTTCAGGGAGATGTCACCGTCGCAGCGGGAGTCGGCGCATCGTCTCTTGAGAAGCGCGCTCAGCGATTCCGGATATCAGAAGGCGGTGGATATCATGGTCCTGGAGGGCATTCTCGGCCAGATCGAGTCCCGGTCGGTATCGCGCTTCGACAGGGACCCGGACGGATATTTCCTGACACTATTTGGCGACCTCGCTTCGGGGACGGAACCCTGGGGCTGGCGGATCGACGGCCACCATCTGTCCGTGACGGTCTCGGTCGGCGCGGAAAAGAAGGTGGCTGCCACCCCGGCCTTCTGGGGTGCGAACCCGGCGCGGGTGCCCTCGGGAAAACGGAAGGGCTGGCGCGTCCTGCGCGATGAAGAGGACATGGCGCGTGGCCTTCTGAACGCGTTGTCGGAGGACCTGCAGGCCGCGGTCCGCATCGCGGACGAGGCGCCAAGCGATATACTCACCCGAAACAGCAAAGTGGCCCGGATTGGCGATCCGGCGGGCCTTCCCGTATCCAATATGCCGCCGTCGCAGAAGGATGCGGTGATGCGGATTCTGAGTCTGTACGCGGCGAACCTTCGTGCGGATCTCGGCGAAGCGCACCTGGCGCGAATCCGCGGGGCCGGTGTGGACCGGTTGCACTTTGCATGGGCCGGCGGGGTCCGTCCAGGAGAGAAGCACTATTACAGGATTCACGGACCCACTCATCTCGTGGAATACGACAATACCCAGAACGACGCGAACCACATTCACTCCGTACTGCGCGATCTGGAGAACGACTTCGGCCTCGATCCGTTACGGGACCACTATGCAGATTGCAAACACGATTCTTAGGAGTTTAAAATGCCCATCCCGCCCGAGGCAACCCGGGTTTCGCCGACCCTGTGGGAGATCCCAACTTCATTCAAAGAGGGGATGCTCGTCCCGGCGCGAATTTACGCGACGCAAAAACTGATGTCGGAAATGGACCGCGGCGTAATCGATCAGGTGACCAATGTGGCCACGCTGCCGGGCATTCTCAACTACGCCTTCTGTATGCCCGATGGGCACTGGGGATACGGTTTTCCCATTGGCGGAGTGGCTGCAATGGACGCGGAGCGGGGCGTGATCTCGCCGGGAGGCATCGGTTTCGACGTCAACTGCGGGATGCGTCTGGTCACCACCAATCTGACGTACGAAGAGGTCAGGCCCCACCTCAAGAAGCTCGTCGATCGCCTGTTCGACCGCGTGCCGGCGGGCGTAGGAAGTACGGGGTTTCTGAAGATTTCACACGACGAGTTTCGAACGGTCGTGCAGGAAGGAGCCAGGTGGTGCGTTGAAAACCACTTCGGATGGCGGGAGGATCTCGAGCGGACCGAAGAGAATGGCTGCATTTCGGGTGCGGACGCAACGAAGATCAGCCGGAAGGCGGTGGAGCGGGGCTTCAACCAGATCGGTACGCTCGGATCGGGAAACCACTATCTTGAGATTCAGGTGGCCAGACCCGGCCAGGTGTTCGACGAGGCCGCGGCCCGGGCGTTCGGCATTACGCTACCCAATCAGGTTGTCGTGATGTTTCACTGCGGCAGCCGGGGTTTCGGACACCAGGTGGCAACCGACTATCTGCGGGTATTTCTCAAGGTGATGCAGAAAAATTACGGGATTTCAATTCGTGACCGCGAACTCGCGTGTGCGCCATTGCAATCCCCGGAAGGCCAGGACTATTTCGCTGCGATGAAGTGCGCGATCAACATGTCCTTCGCAAACCGGCAGGTCATTCTTCATCGCATTCGCGAGGTATTCTCCGACGTATTGAAACGCAGCCCCGAGGACATGGAGATGCGCCAGGTGTACGACGTGGCGCATAACACCGCCAAGCTTGAGCGCCACGTGGTCGATGGCCGGCATCGCAAGGTACTCGTTCACCGGAAGGGGGCGACCCGCGCGTTCGGGCCGGACATGGACGGCGTCCCCGACCGTTTCAAAGCGCACGGACAGCCGGTGATCATCGGGGGCAGTATGGAAACCGGTTCCTATCTGCTCGCGGGGTCGTCCGACGGAGGCCAGGCGTTTTTCTCCACGGCTCACGGCAGCGGACGGACGATGAGTCGCACGAAGGCGCGCAAGCGTTTTCACGGCAAGCGGCTTCAGAAGGAACTGGAGGCCCGCGGCATCTACGTCCGGTCCGTCTCCTTTGCTGGCCTTGCGGAAGAGGCGGGCGGCGCGTACAAGGATATCGACGAAGTCATCGAGGCGACCCAGCGGGCGGGGCTCAGCCGGCGTGTCGTGCGATTCTCACCCATCGGCAACGTGAAGGGGTAATCATGGCGAAAGACCGCGTTCGCGCGGCTGAACCCGAGCCGACGAAGGACGACGTGTCGAAGGGATACGGGGAAATGAAGATCTCCATGATTCTGATTGCGGGTTCGCTGGGGAGCGGCAAGACCACGCTGCTGCGCCACCTGGTGGCACGTGCCAACCGGCGGATCGCGATTCTGATGAACGAATTCGGCGAGATCGCCATCGACAGCAAGGTCGTGGAGGGCGAACACATCCGCATGACCGAACTTGCAGGAGGTTGCGTCTGTTGTTCGCTGGCAGGTGAATTCGAGGAAGCGGTCAAGGAAATCGTCGAGACGGTGCGTCCCGAACTCATTGTGGTTGAAACCACCGGCGTCGCTGAACCGGATGCGGTCATCTTCGACGTGGAGGACAATCTTCAGGGCGTTCGCATGGACAGTGTGGTCGTGATCGCGGACGCGGACCTGATGGTGCGGTTTCCCGACCTGGGATACGTGACCACCTCTCAGTTCGAATCCGCGGATTTGCTGCTGCTGAATAAAGTGGACCTCGTCACGCCCCGCCAGCTTGACGCGGTCGAAGCCCAACTGGGGCGGGTGAATCCCGACGCGTCCGTCGTGCGCACCTTGAGATGTGAAGTGGACATCGGGCTTCTGTTCGGCGTTGTCGAGAAGGGGCAGAGACACCTGCGCACGCGTGCAACGCACACGGATCTTATGGAAATCGACAGCTTCGATTTCGTTTCCGACAGGCCCATGGATCGAGAAAGATTCGAACGCCTCGCGGAGAATATGCCAAAGGCAGTTTACCGCTCGAAGGGATTCCTGCGGTGTGTCGAAGCCGCATTTCTCTTCAATTTCGCGGGGGGCAGATGGGCGCTGGAACCCTTTGAATCCGACCGTACGGAACTCGTCTTCATTGGCAGGGGCGCGGTGGAAGCACGGGTGCGGGTTCTTGCGGAACTCGAAGCTTGTCAGGTCTAATGTTCTGTCCCGGAAAGGGATGCCACGGTGTCATATCGATTTATCGAAGATATAGCAATCGCGGACGTCGCGTTCGAAGCCTGGGGCGAAGACCTCGCCGGGGTACTTACCGCGGCCGCGGAAGCGACGCTGAACGTCATGGTATCGGACCTGGATTCCGTGGCGCTCAGAAACCGGCGTACCGTGAATCTCGAGGCCGAAGAACCCGACTTGCTGCTGTTCGACTTTCTGCAGGAAGTGATCTTTTTCAAGGATGCGAATCGGCTTCTTCTGCGGCCCGTGAACGTCGTCGCGGAAGCGCGTGAAGGCGTCTTCAAGGTGTCGGCCGACCTTGTCGGCGAGGAGCTGGATATGGAACGCCACGACCTGGTCGTGGACGTGAAGGCAGTCACACTGCACCGGTTTGTCGTGGAACGCGTCGACGGACGGTGGCGGGCGTTTGTCGTTCTGGATATCTGAAATGAGAGTCGGCGCCCTCGTGATGTGCGGCGGACGAAGCCGAAGAATGGGAACGTCCAAGGCCTGGTTGCGCTTCGGCGAAGAGTACCTGCTGCAGCGTGTGGTCCGCGTGTTCAGGGGTACGCTCGAACCCGTGTTTGTGGTTTCCGCGCCGGGGCAACGACTGCCGCGTTTACCCGGGAACGTCGGTATTATTCAGGATCGGGTGTCCGATATGGGACCGTTGGAGGCGCTGGCGGCGGGACTCGAAGCCATATCCGATCAGGCAGATGCGGCATTTGCCTGCGGTTGCGATGCACCCTTTCTGCGTCCGGAATTCGTGCGTCGCCTGGCGCGATTGGCGGGTGAAGCCGAAATTACCGTGCCGCACGAAGACGGCCGTCTGCATCCGCTTGCGGCCGTTTATCGGGTGTCGGTATTGCCACAGATTCAGGAAATGCTGGATGCCGGCACCCTCAGACTCACGACGCTGTCGGAACGATGTTGCTGCCGCAGGGTGCCCGGTTCCGCCTTACGGGACGTCGATCCTGAACTCGAGTCGCTGCGAAATATCAACACCCCGGAGGAATACAGGGACGCGCTCTCGACCGCCGGCATCCTCTGCAGGGATTGATCAGCCCGGGAAATCTTGGTATATTGATTTCGGGGTTCGCGCAGCAGCCCGTAAGCCGGGTGTTCGGCCGACGTTCGGTCGCGCGGCACGGCGATGCGAGCGCGGAGTGGCGCAGCACATTACAATACCGTCATCATTTCAGGGAGGGCGCGATGCACGAGGACAAGACTCTGGTGACCGAGGATGAAATCCTGGAAGCGCTGAAGGATCTGGAAGGCTGGGAATACGATCGGGAAAACAGGGCGCTGCAGAGGGTATGGAATTTTCAGAAGTTCGTCCCGACGATGGCATTCGTGCGCACGATTACCCAGGTCATGGACCATAACAACCATCACTCGGACCTCAATCTGGACAGCAGGAGCAAGACCCTCACGGTTACGGTGACCACTCACAGCGAAAACGCCGTCACCCGGGCAGACCTCGATTTTGCCAACGCGGTGAATGCCGCTGAATAAACGGCGGCACCGCATCCGGTCCGATGCCCTATACCGGCTGTTCGGGTCCGGCTGGCGGGACCGGGACACGATTGCACAGCGGGCAGACCCGAACGCAATCCCGCGAAACCGGGAACTTCGAACACTCCGGACCGCACCACCGGGTGGCGATTGGACTTGCAAATTCAGAGAAAGTTCGTTATGTTAGTTTGGCATCGGAAATGTTGCGTTTCGTCGGATAATTCATCGAAAAGGAGAAATTCCAATGGGTAATCCCGCGATTACCGCTTACCTGAAACCCCAATGCGGATGGAGCCGGGGCATTCGGGCGGTGTTGGCCAAATACGGGCTCGAATACGTAGACAAGGACATTATCAACGTACCTGAAAACTACGAAGAAATGGTTCGCAAGAGTGGCCAGCCTCTCCAGCCCACGCTGGACTTCGACGGGCAGATTCTTGCCGATATCAGCGGGGAGGAACTGGAAGCCTATCTGGTCAATAATGGATATCGGCCGGCGGGCCCCGAACCCGGTGTTCCCACGGACAGTGCCTGTACGGACGAGGAACACGAGGCTATGGCGAGGTCTCAACCGGTGGTTTTCTTCAACAACAGGACAGGAAATTAACGTACAGGGTCCAGATTGATCCATAAAAGAGGCGGCCCCATCGGGACCGCCTCTTTTACATGGCCCGCGCCGAAGGCGAAACAGTGGGATTCAAATCGGGTCTCGCCGCTTGTAATCAGGCGGGTGCGGAACGGCTGCTCTTCAAACAGATTGCAGCTTGCGACAACTGTGAACGGCTGGTCGACTTCCGGGCCACGTTCAAATCCCCGGACAATCGGCAGGAGCATGTCGACGGTTACTGGGCGAAACCGGTGCCGGGTTTCGGCGATGCATCGGGCAGGCTGCTTGTAATCGGTCTCGCGCCGGGCGCTCACGGGGCGAACCGGACCGGCAGGCCATTTACGGGCGACCATGCCGGTCGGGTACTCTACGGCGCGCTATTCCGGCACGGGTTCAGCGATCGACCGGAATCCAGCCACGCGAACGACGGTCTCAAACTCAAAGGCGTCTACATTACGAATGCCGTAAAGTGTGTCCCGCCCGAGAACAGGCCGAACGGAAGCGAGAAACGCGCCTGCCGGAGCTGGCTGCGAATGGAGATGCAGCGATTGAGGCGGATTCGTGTTGTGCTCGCCATGGGGAAAGACGCGTTCGAGGCCTACCTGCGACTTCTGAAGGCGGATGAAATCATCGAGAGTGTGGGGCGCTACCGGTTCGTGCACGGAAGGACCTATCGGTTCGACCGCGATTCCAGGATTCTGGTTGCCAGTTACCACTTCAGCCGTTACAATATAAACACGGGAAGGCTCACGGAACCGATGGTTGAAGGATTGTTCGAGACGATGAATCGCCTGCTGGCGGATTCACGCGGGAATTAATGTTCTGCGGCGGTGGGCAACAGCGTTGTCAGGGCGTCTCAAGATTCCTCAATGACGCGATGTAGGGGAGATTCCGGTAGCGCTGGTCGTAGTCCAGGCCGTATCCGACGACGAATTCATCCGGGATGGTGAAGCCGACGTAGTCCACCTGCACGTCCACGACTCGACGGGCGGGCTTGTTGAGAAGGCTGCAGACCTTTAAGGTTCGCGGGCTTCTGGTGGCCAGAATACGCAGAAGATACTCCAGTGTGAGGCCCGTATCGACAATGTCCTCCACAAGGAGCACGTCGGCGCCGGCGATATCCCGATCCAGATCCTTCAGGATCCGCACAACGCCGGAACTCTTCGTCGACTTACCATAGCTAGCAACGGATATGTATTCGATCTCGGCCGCGACGGAAATTTCCCGGGACAGGTCCGCGAGGAAGAACAGGGCGCCTTTCAGGATGCCCAGAAGGATGAGAGGCCGCTTTGTACCGCCCATCGACTGAACTTCAGGGCGATCCGGGGAGGCGGCGCGGTCCGAGCTGAAGTCCGACGATATCCTGGCGCCCAGGTGGCGGACCCTCTCCTCGATTCTTTCGGCGGTTATCAGGACCTCCGGTGTGGTGTCGGACATAGAAGAACCAGGAAGACGTGGGTTTACGACCATGGGCCACTCGCATTCGATGCCCTGAACCGCCCTCGTGCGGCGCTCGAGCCGATCGGATGCTGCACAAGATAAGGGGCGGCCGGCGATGTGGCAAACGGCCTTTCCGAATGGGTTGAACGTGCGATGAATTTGATACCAGGCTGGCGATTGGAACGGGCGAGGGAACGCCGGTCAAGTCCGGCATTCCGCAATGCATACCTTTTACTGGAATCCGAAGCCAAAGCCTTCCTCGACGAAAAACTGCATCCCCAGGATCGCCCGGCGGGATACTACCACAACTACTTTTGCCCGGATCACGCCGTTGAACTCGCGTTCGACGCAGAATCGCCGAATGCGCATCGATGTCCCAGAGACGGGCGGGTTTTTTCCGGCGAACCGTACGATTCCGCCTGGCGCTGGTTTGTCAACAACAGACTTTCCAACATGGCATACCGGCTCGCGCTGATGTGGCAATGGGATGCGAACGGCGCATATCTGACACGATGCAGAGAGATTCTGCTGGCGTACGCCGAGCGTTATCCGGGGTATCCGATTGAGCGGGAACTGCCGTACGGCTGGGGAAAGGTGGCGAACCATTCACTTGACGAGGCGGTGTGGCTGATTCCCATCGCGAGGGCGTACGATCTGGTTCGGGAGTTTCTGAGTGTCCGCGAGCGGACGCTGATCGAGACGAACCTGCTCGCGCTTGCGGCGGAGCATATTCAGGGCCAGAAATTCCACCGCATTCACAACATCGAATGCTGGCACAATGCGGCGATGGCGGCGGTCGGAATCTGCCTGGACGACGCGGGGTTTCAGAAGATGGCCCTGGAGGACAGGTTCGGATTCCATCACCAGTTGCGGGAGGGTGTTCTGGACGACGGGATGTGGTGGGAGGGGTCTTCCAGCTACCATTTCTATACCCTCGCCGCCCTGATTGCCCACATCCAGGTATTGGAAAACAACGGTGCGCGTCTGCACGACGACGACCGGCTAAAGGCGATGTTCCGAGCGCCTGTCTTGCTGGCGTTTCCCGATTTCAGGCTTCCCGCCACGAATGACTGCTGGTATTTCTCCTCCCTGTTGTCGGACGTCTGCCACGGCGTACCGCCGGCGGAGTCCTTTTACGAGGTGGCATACGGGTGGTATGGAGAACCGGATTTCGCCCGGATTCTCGAACGCAACTATGCCCGAAGGCCCCGAACGGCCGTGGAGTCGCTTCTATACGGCGAAGAGTTGCCCGACTCGGGCGGCGAATTCGATTCGGAAAGCGCCGTACTTAAGCCGTCGGGTATCGCCATATTGAGATCCAGGGATGCAATCGAAGCGCAAAGCTGCGTGCTGTTGAAGTACGGCCCGCACGGCGGCGGGCACGGACATCCCGACAAACTTTCGATTTCTTACTATGCGCGCGGCTTTCCGGTGGCCACGGACCTGGGCACGCCCGGATACGGCGTTGGCCTGAACGAGACCTGGTATCGACAGACGCTCAGCCACAACACCGTGACGGTAAACGGCCGCTCCCAGCCACCGGCGGAAGGGCGACTGGTGAGATTCGATGCAAAACGCACGAGCGGCTTTGAAGTGGTCGATGCCGGCGTTACGTGGGAGGATGACTTCTACGCCGGGGTTACGATGCGCCGGGTCATTCTCTGGACGGATTCATACTTCTGGGATGTGTTCCACGTGGCGGCGCCGCAGGAGTGCCAGTTGGACTGGGCCTGCAGGTTCCAGGCCCGTCGTCACAGGCACTCGGGTCTGTCTTGTCTCGGGTCGATTTCACTTTCGGGCGACGGATACGCCCACGTCCGTCAGCCGGTTGAATTCGCACCCAAGCAAATGGTAACGTTGGAATGGGGCCTGCCGAAGGGCGGGGTGGGGGCATTCCTTCCAGAAGACGGCCGCACGCGAATCATCCTGGGAGAAGCGCCGCTGCAACCTGCGTCGGATACCGGCGATTTGCTCATCCGCCGTCGAAACGCCCGAGAGACAACCTATGTCGGGCTTATGCATCACTGGGACACGGCGCCGTCGGTCCGCCGCGTCGAGGCGGTCGGACTGGAAGGCACCGGCGGGACCACCGGATTCCTGGTGCACACGGGGACTGAGACGCATCTCTGGGTCCTGTCGGAAGCTGTCCCGGACCTCTCGGGCGTGGATGCCGACCGGACGTTTGTCTACCCGCTACAGGAGCCGGCATGACGTTGGATTTCGCCATTTGCTTTTTCCTCTGTGATCGTTATTTTTCGATGTTTGCATCGTTCTCAGGGCAGCAGTCGTTTTCGGACATTCCAACACAACAACATTAAATAAGAGAGATAACCTGTTGTGGAAGAATCGGTTAAAGGAATAAGCGGAGAGTTTGGAGATGCGATGAGCCGGTCCCGGGCGCTTTATGAAAAAGCCTCGAAGATTTTTCCGGGCGGCGTGACCCACGACTTAAGGTACTGTGCGCCGTTTCCCATCTATGCAAATCGCGCCCGGGCGGGCCGCAAATGGGACGTGGACGGCAGGGAGTACGTGGACCTGTGGATGGGGCACGGAGCCCTGTTGCTGGGTCATTGCTTCCCGGATATGGTCTCTGCCGTATCGGAACAGGTGGCGCGTGGCACTCACTATGGCGCGTGTCACGAGTTGGAAGTGGAATGGGGTGAGTGGGTCACGAAACTTATACCCTCCGCCGAACGTGTGCGATTTACAAGCTCCGGCACGGAAGCGACGCTGATGGCGCTCCGGCTGGCGCGGACGTTTACCGGAAAGCGCAAGGTTCTCAAATTCCTCGGCCACTTCCATGGATGGCACGACAACCTCATCGTGGGCGTGTTGCCGCCCTTCGACGAACCCGTGCCCGCCGGCGTTCTTCGCGAAGTGGCGGATACCGTGTGCCTGTGTGCGCCGAACCGGATCGATCGGGTCGAGGACTTTCTGAAACAGGACGACGACATTGCCTGTGTCATTGTGGAACCTACAGGCGCCTCATTCGGCGTGGCACCCCTCCGTCCGGGTTTTCTTGAAGAGCTGCGCCGCGTTACGTCTCGGCACGACGTGCTGCTGATCTTCGATGAAGTCATCACCGGCTTTCGATGCTCGCCCGGGGGCGCCCAGGCCCATTTCAACGTCAGACCAGACCTCACCTCGCTGGCGAAAATTCTCGCGGGAGGACTTCCCGGGGGCTGCCTGGCGGGTCGGCAGGATATCATGGATCTGCTGGAATTCAGGGGAGAACGGGAGTGGGATACCTGCCGGAAAATGCCGCATCAGGGTACCTTTAACGCGAATCCCATTTCTGCGGCCGCCGGGATTGCAACGCTCAGTGCGATCGAAGACGGAACACACATCGCGCGCGCAAACCGGAACGCCGGCGTCCTTCGCGACCGTCTCAACGCCGTCATCTCGGACCACGGTGTGGACTGGGTCGTCTATGGGGACTTTTCGGGGATCAAATTCCTGCCCGAGAGTGGACCCTTGGCGCAGAGCCTGGAGCAGATAGCAGGGGGGACGTATGACGACCGAAGGCTGAAGACCCCAGATCCCGTGTTGAGAGATGCGTTCCGTACCGGGATGCAACTCGAGGGTGTCGACCTCAACGGATTGGTCGGGATGACGGCATCCGTACACACCGAAGAAGACCTCGACCACGTTGTACGCGCATTCGACCGAACCCTGCACAGATTGAAGGGGCAGGGCCTGACCGGCCGGTGACGGACGGGATGCGAATGCGCGTTCGTGAGGCGGTCCGGTGCATTGGGGAACCTGTATCGCGGGATCCCGGGGAATGCGGCGAAGTCAATTCTGAACTGCGTTAATCCGAGTTTTTTCCTGTCAATGTGGAAATGGCGGGCGATTCGTCATGCCAGACCGGATCCGGATTCTATCCGACGAGATTGCCAATCGTATCGCCGCGGGTGAAGCCGTCGAGCGCCCGGGCTCTGCAATCAAGGAACTGGTGGAAAACGCGATCGATGCAGGGGCGGACCGCATCGTAACTGAAGTAACCGAAGGCGGAAAAGAGACCATTCGGGTCAGCGACAACGGCTGCGGAATGTCTCGTGAAGACGCATTGCTGGCCCTGGAACGCCACGCAACGAGCAAAATTGCCGATCTGTCCGACCTTCGCACGCTGCGTACGCTCGGGTTTCGCGGAGAGGCGCTGCCGAGTATTGCGGCGGTGTCACGAATGGTTATCGAAACCCGCGATTCGGAGGAGTTACAGGGCACACGCGTTCGGGTCGAAAGCGGCCGTGTGCGCGACGTGTCGCCAACAGGCCGGGACCGGGGGACGACGGTCGCCGTTCACGGCCTGTTTTTCAATGTACCCGCCAGGCGAAAGTTTCTGAAGGGCGTCGAGACCGAATTCAAACACGTGTCGGACGCTCTGACGGGCCTGGCGCTGGCCTATCCTTCCGTTGCATTCGTGCTTTCTCACAATGGGCGCGAAATCCTGAACCTGGCCAGGTCCGAGCGCCAACACCGCCTGGAGGCGGTATTCGGCGTTCGGTTCGGCCGCGACGCCGTTTTTCTCGATGGTGAACGGCACGGTGTTCGGGTCTGGGGGTTCGCCGGCAGGCCGGAACTGGCGCGAAAGTCGGGCGCGCAGCAGGCAACGGTCGTCAACGGTCGCTGGGTGCGCGACAGGGGGGTGACGTTTGCCGTACACGATGGCTTTGGCGGACTGCTCGTGAAGGGTTTCCATCCCGCTTTTGCGCTTCTTCTGGATCTGGATCCCTCACGTCTCGACGTCAATGTGCATCCGGCCAAGCGCGAGGTGCGTTTTGCGGACGAAACCAAGGTTTACGGCGCGGTTGCTGAAGTTGTGCGAGCGGGGTTGAGGGAGGAGGACCTGGTTCCGGAAGTGGCCGACGGCATCGCCTCACCCGCGATTCCGGCAGGGGCGGCCGCGCAGGCAACGCCGGACCTGGCCGGTGGCATTGCGGACGCGCCGGTGGAGCAGGAGGCCTACCTTTCGGAGCCCCTGGGCCTGGAAGACGTGCAGATGGCGCTTTCACTGACCGTGAGGAAGACGGCCGGAGGGTGCCGGGAACAAACCGACAGCGCCGTGGATACAGACCTGGCGGACGAAGAAACGGTCGATCGGGTCCCCGTCTGGCAGGTACACGACAGATACGTCCTCGCGCATATCAAGAACGGCCTGATTTTTGTGGATCAACACCTGGCACATCAGCGGATGATCTACGAACAGACGCTGAGTCTTTTCGAATCCAACGCCGGATTGGGCCAGAGACTTCTGTTTCCCGTCACGCTTGACTTCGGCTTGCGGCAGATCCACAGGGTCAGAGAGGCGATGCCGCTGCTGGAAGCCATGGGCTTCGGCATAAGGGATTTTGGCGCCAACACCGTGGTCGTGGATGCCATTCCCGTGGAACTCAAAGTATGGGAAGACGGCCGGCTTCTGCAGGAAATCGTGGACGAGCTTGGCGAACGGGAGCGCCAGTCTTCCGTCCCGGCAGGCGGTCAAAAAGCGTCTTCTCCGCTTAAGCACCGACTGGCCGCCGCCTACGCCCGGCACACCGCCATCCGTACAGGAGAGCGGCTGTCCGCGAGGGAGATGCGGGCGCTGATCGACCGGCTGTTCGCCACGCGCGAACCGTTCGTTTGCCCGCAGGGCAGGCCAACCGTGGTAAAGATGTCTCTGGATGAACTCGACCGGCAATTCAACAGATAGTCGGCGCCGGGTATTGGCGCTGGCGGGCCCCACCGCGTCCGGCAAGACCCGGGTTGGCATCGCCCTGGCGAGGGCGCTTGGCGGTGAAGTGGTTTCCGGCGATGCGCGTCAGGTCTACCGGTATTTGGACATCGGTACAGCCAAACCCACGACGGAAGAGCGCGCTCTCGCGAGGCACCATATGCTCGATGTCGTGGACCCCGACGAGACCTATAGCGCCGGGCACTATGCGATCGATGCGTCCGCGGCGATCAAGTCGATTCTGGACCGGAATCGCGTTCCGATCCTGGTCGGCGGGTCGGGTTTGTATCTGAAGGCGACGCTCGACGGATTCTCGCCGCTCCCGCGCACCCCGCGGGCGGTCCGAGGACGTTTACTGGATGCGGCGCAGGAAGATCCGGCGGGAGTCTATCAGAGGCTGCGAGAGGTCGACCCCGTGACGGCCGGACGATTGCACGCCAACGATACCAAGCGAATCGTACGCGCGCTGGAGGTCTTCGAACTGACAGGGACGCCGCTCTCGGTGCTTCACCAGCAGCCCATGAAACGGACAGAAGACTGGCGCGTCGAGTGGTTCGGGTTGGAAATGGACCGGCAGGTGCTTTACCGGAGGATCGAAGAAAGAGTGGACCGGATGATCGCGGCCGGACTCGTGGACGAAGTCCGGGAACTGGAACGCCGCGGTTACAGCCGTGAGCTCAACGCGCTCAATACCTTCGGATACCGGGAGGTATTCGATCATCTGGACGGCGAATTGGATCTGGCTGAAACCGCGGCGCAGATCAAGATGGGCACCAGGCGCTATGCCAAACGCCAGCTTACATGGTTCCGCAAGGAAACGCGGCTGACGTGGATCGATGCCGGCCGGGTCGATGCGCCGGCCGCCATCCTCAAATTCCTTGACACACATTAATGGAGATTGTAATTTTTGACTCCGGTGTTCTGTCCGAATGGTGTGATATTTCAGGGGCGGGACACCAGGGGGCGGGAATAGCTCAGTTGGTAGAGCGCAAGCTTCCCAAGCTTGATGTCGCGGGTTCGAGTCCCGTTTCCCGCTCCATAAAATGCGACGTTTACCGCGCAGTCAATGGCCATTTAACCTTCGTGTCTGAATGGCCGTTTTTGTTGTTACCCATGCGAAGGTGAGGTAGACATTCATTAGTGGAGACAAAAAAGTGGAGCGCGAGATCCCGGAATGGGTGACATATCCGCGGGAGGAGTGGATCGAGATTACACCTTCTGAAGCCGGGCTGGACGTAGAAAAGTTCGAACGCTTCCTGTCTGGCCTGGATATAAAGGGCGCGTCGTTTGGCGGTGAGGACCACACAGGCAATAAATGGGGCACGGTACTCACGCGCGGCGGGTACCTGGTGCACGCCTGGGGCGATCGCCATTACCGGTTCCAGACGGCCTCGATGGGCAAGGCGTTCATGTGGGTGCTGATCGGGTTTGCGGTGGAGGAGGGGATGCTGGATCCGGATGAGCCGATCCACATGTCCTGGACGGGTGAAGGCGAACTGTCGCATCCACACAAATACCTGGACCGGGGCCACCACCGGACGCTTACGTGGCGCCATCTCATCGGTCCGAAGGCGAAGAGCGCGCACCAGGGGGGCTTTCCCATGGAACTGGGAAGCGTGTGGTCGAAGGGGCCTGAGGGCCGCGCAAGGGCGGAACGCTGGTGGCCGGCGTGGGCGACCTGGACCGGGGATCCGTTCTACGACCTCTACTCGCACGTCGAACCGGGTACGGAAGAGCATTATAGCAGCGCGGGGTTCTGGCGTCTGGGTCAGGCCCTGACCTGCGTTTGGGACCGGGACCTGAAAGAGGTGCTCGACGAGCGACTGTTCGGAAAAATCGGGATTCCGCCACAGCGGTGGGACTGGTACACGGGAAGGACGATGAGTGAAAGCAAGTACTTCTATCCGGCCATTCCGGACTCGTACACGTATCTGGATCCGCCGTTTGAAATCAACGGCCGCGTGGTAAGAAGCGGTCCGGGCTGGGTGGTGATGAGCCCGAGTGACATCGCCCGCTTCGGTCATCTGCTGGCGACGCGGGGGCAATGGGAGGGCGAGCAGTTGGTCGATCCGGACTGGCTGCGGGGACACAGTGGGGGCAACCGCTGCGGCGTCAGTGGAGAAAGCACGCATTACACGGCAATGGCGCAGGTCACCACCGATGGCTTCGACCACCCGCATTCGACTGTGACCACGAGCCTGCTGCCGGACGAGTTGTTTGCCGGCCCGGTTCAGGTTTCAGGTCAGCGGTAAGGTGGAACACAATGGACGACGTGCGAATCGGGATCGCCGGTCTGGGCCATCGCGGGCTGCACTGGATCCGTCTGTTGCAGGCGATCCCGGGCTACAGGATTACGGCGATCTACGACTGGATCGAGCCCCTTCAGGAGCGCGCGCTGGGGCACATCGGCCGCCGCGGCGATGTAAGGGTGTTCTCAGATTACGAAGACTTCCTGACGTACGACGGGATGGACGCGGTCGGCCTGTGTGTGAGGCGGAAGGAAGTGGGGGAGATGGCGGCGCGTGCGCTGGAGGCAGGGAAGCACGTAAACTCGGAGGTACCCGCGGCGTATACGATGGCGGACTGCTGGCGGATCGTCACCGAGGTGGAGCGGACCGGACTGGTGTACAGCCTGGCCGAGCAAACGCGTTTCTGGGGTGTGATAGAGAGCTGGCGGCAGCTTGCGGCCGAGGGATGCCTGGGCAAGATCACCTATGCCGAGGGTCAGTACGTCGGGTGGTACGGCACCCACCAGTACTTCCAGGATTTCAAAACTGGAAGACAATATCCCATCGAGGCGCTGCCCGACCATCCCGAAGCCGAACCCACGGTGCTGCACTCACTTCCAGTGATAGTCGGAGGCATCGGTTCACACGATATGGACGTGGTGCTGACGGTCCTGGACGATCGGGTGGTGGAGGTGGTGGGGATGAGCACGAACGAGCCCAGCTACGCATGGCCCCGGATCTCACGCGCGGATATGCAGGTCGCGTTGATGAAGACGGAGAAGGACACGGTGATCAGAATGCTGTGCGGGTTCACGCAGCCGAGGCCGCACGGCGACCACCACTGGTGGCAGTTCATCGGCACGAAGGGCAGCGTCGAGTGGCGTCGGTCGCTCAACGAAAAGCCGAAGATTTGGCTCGCCGATACGCAGATGAACGACTGGGCGGAAGTGGACTGGCAGTACCAGCGTACGGATGCCCCGCCGGGCGCCCGGGGCAGCGGCCACGGCGATGCCGACTATTACGTCCACACGCATTTCAGGGACGCCGTACGCGAGGGAAAGCCGCTGCCGCTGGACGTCTACCGGGCAATGGATACGACCGCACCCGCCATCCGGGCGCACGATTCGATTGTCCAGGGCGGCAAGCTCATGAAGGTCTCGGACTTCCGGCCGGGTCCGGATCGCAAAGCAGGGGAGTTGGCGGTGGGGGTGTGAGCGAATGTCCACCTATCGGAACGCGCCAACGAGGGTTTATACGGGCGTTTATCACGACCGCCAGGAGAAATGAGATGTCGTGGAACTACAGGGTCATTCGGAAGCGTCATATCGAGACCGGCACCGTGACCTATCATATCCACGAGGTATATTATGGTGAGGATCAGGAAATAGAGCGGTGGACAAGAGATCCCGTGGAACCTCTGGGTGAAACGGCAACGGAACTGAGAGAAGACACAAGGTTTTTTCTCCAGGCGTACCGCTTCCCGATACTCGAAGAAAAGGCTACAGCGGATGGACCAACCCTGGTGCCCGACGATTCGGAAAACGCAATCAATGACGGCCACTACTTCGAACTCATGGATCGAGCGTCGGTCGCGGTGGACTATGTCAGTCAATTCGTCGGGAGTCATCCGGTCGTGAGAAAGGAGCGAAATCTTCGTGAGATCTATGAACGGGCGGAGGAGGCATTGGCCGAACTCTATCAACATGCGGGCGGGCTGGCGTTTGACAGAAGCAGCGAATAAGCGTGCGGATCGCCAATTTATCCTTTTCTCGGGGCAGTGGGCTTGATTAACTACGAAAGTCACGAAAAGACGTAAATCTGATGAACTACGAATGACACGAATAGACGCAAATGAAGGTCGGGCGGCACTGTCACTTGCATGAGGGTGGCGAACCACGGGCGTCCCAAATCATCTGTTCGCTGGTCTTGATTGGACGTTTGACTTGACACGCTTACCTTACTTTATTATCCTATTAGTAAGGAGACAAGCCATGATTGTCAAAATCACGTCGAAACGCCAGGTCACCTTTCCTGCGCGGGTGCTGGATGCTCTGGGGGTTGGACCGGGCGACCAACTCGAGATCGTCGAAGGGCCGGACGGGTTCGCCTTGAAGCCCAGACGAATCGACCACTCCCGTCTTGGTACGCTGCACGATAAGATCCGGCGCGGGCAGGGGACTTTTGATCTCCAGAATTTCCGGGAGCAACCGTATGACCATTCGCTTCGGGATTGACACATCAGTCCTCGTGCGTTTGCTCACAAGAGACCCGGAAGAAGGCTTCGCGTACTGTGTAAGCAAACTTGGCACGCTGGTTAACGACCATGGCCACGAGATCTTCGTTTCAAACCAGGTCGTCGGAGAGACCTACGTTGCGGTACAGCACCACTATGGCGTATCAAAAGCGGATGCACGAGCCTCATTGCGCGACGCGCTGCGCAGCGGCCTGGTTTCCCCGCTGAATGGACGTCCGGTTATCGAAGCCCTTGAGGCAACCGGCGGCGCCGGCCTGTTTGACCGCCTCATCGCCGACGACTACTCACGCGCTGGCATGGAAGTCTTAACGCTGGACCAGAAGATGGCTGCTTTGCCCGACGTCCGCCACCTCTAAAAATGCATTGCGTTCCAGTTTCAGTCGCCGACGGAATGAGGACACCTCAACCTGCAGTCGGCTGTTTCCAGGGCGACCACAAGTGTCGGCCGTGATTGTACAGACACGGACTTGGATGTGAGAGAGGAGGCAAATGAAAAAAATCATCCTCGACACGGATATCGGCGACGATATCGATGACGCGCTGGCGCTGGCGTTCGCCCTGCTTTGCGGGGAGATCGAGCTAGTTGGTGTGACCACCGTGTTCCGCGACACGGAGCGGCGCGCTGAGCTGGCGTGTTGCGTCCTTGACGCGCTTGGGAGGGGAGACGTTCCCGTATACGCGGGTCTCGGCAAGCCGCTGTTCGACAACGCATCGAGGGGCCGGGCCGCCATAGAGACGCATCGACCGCGGCAGATGGAGGCCATCCGGCAATCCCCGGGACCTTCGCGGCTGGCCGAAGGGCGTGCGGTCGACTACATCGTCGATACGCTGATGGGCGGCGATGGCGACGTCACGCTTGTACCGATAGGCCCGCTGACGAATATCGCCGCCGCGTTGACGGTGGAGCCGCGGCTTGCACAAAAAACGACAATCTGCCTGATGGGCGGATGTGTGGGAAGGATGACGGCCGAGTGGAACATCCTCTGTGACCCCGAAGCGGCGCACGTGGTGTTCGGCGCCGGAGTTCCGATCACCATGGTGGGCCTCGACGTGACCGAAGCGTGCCGTCTGGATACCGCGCATGTACAGGCGATCGGATCGGTGGACCGGCCAATCAACCGGCTGTGCTTCGATCTAATCCAGTTGTGGCGGAAGGATTCTGGGTGGGAGCATCCCATTCTGCACGATCCTCTCGCCATAGCGATGGTGTTCGATCCCACGTTCTGCGAGACCCGGTCGAGCGCCATCCACGTCGAAACGCGTTCAGACAGGCTCAACGGCGCGACGGTACGGGTCCGGTCCGACAAATTCGAGGCCAACGCGGAGGTTTGCGTGGATGTGGATTCCGAGCGCTTCGTCAGTTATTTCGTCAATACGCTCACGACGTAAGCGCCTCAATACTTCCCAAGCGATCGAGACATGGCGAATCCGAATCATCTTGAGATCATCAGGATCAGCGTACAGGACTGGAATCGCTGGCGGGCGGAGAACCGGGGCCTCACGCCCGACTTGTCCGGCGCCGATTTCAGCTACGAAGACCTCAGCGGTGTGGATTTCAGCGGCATGGACCTGAGTTATGACAATTTGAGCTCCGCCACGCTCGTCGGCGCGAACCTGGACCGCACCGTGCTGGACCACACGGACCTGAGCGATGCCTATCTTCGGGATGCCACCTTCCGCCGGGCCAACCTGAACTGTGTGAACCTCTACGGGGCGGTGCTTGCAGGCGCCGACTTTACCGATTGCGATCTGAGCGAAGGCTCCCTCAAGGAAACGGACCTTGAAAACGCCGTGTTCCACAACACGGACCTCCGCGGTACCACGTTCACCGGAGCGGAGGGGCTGACCGCGCGGCAGATCCTGGAGGCACGAAACCTGCGTGGCGTCATCGATCTGGACCCGCTCCTCAGGAAACAGGTCGCCAGCCATAGACCCCGGCTGCTGGCCCCGGCGAAAGATTGAGAGGCGAGGCGGATATGCACATCCGATCCATTTGGTGGGGCGTGCTGGCGCCTGCCCGTCGCTGTTGGCCGGATCCGAAAATGCCAGCGGTTCCGGACATTTTGCTTGACGTTTTCCACATTTGTTTTAACTTCAAAGTAATAGTATAAGTATTTTGTGCACTTTATTCTCTAACAGTTAGATATATCGTCATATGAATAGGCCAGGTCAGATAGAGGGTTTGCCTCAGGTGGATGAGGCGGTTGTGGGACTCGGCGTGGATGCGGTGGCCTCCGGAGGTATTGGAGAGGCTGTCGGCATCCGTCAAGGGGACGTCATCGAGGCCATCAACGGGGAATCCGTGCGCGATCCCATCGATTATCGCTTTCACATTGCGGAAGAGACGGTGGAGGTCGTGCTCCGGCGCGGGCAAGACGTCATCGTGGTGGATATCGAAAAGGACACGGACGATGACCTTGGCGTAACCCTTTCCGAAATGCCCATCATCAAATGCAACAACAAGTGCGTATTCTGTTTTCTCCACCAGATGCCCAGAAAGATGCGCAAAACCCTCTACTACCAGGACGACGATTACAGACTCTCATTCCTGCACGGTGCGTACGTCACGCTCACGAATCTGTCCGATGCGGAGTTTCAGAGAATTGTCGAACAGCGACTCAGCCCCATGTATATTTCGGTCCACGCCACCGATCCCGATCTCCGGGGTACGTTGCTGGGACGTACGGAGCCGGTGGACGTCATGGAGCGTATCGGTTTCCTGGCGAAGCACAACATTCAGATGCACGCGCAGGTTGTTCTGTGCCCGGGACTCAACGACGGGCAGCACCTCAAACGCACCGTATTCGATCTGGCCCAATGGTACCCTTCGGTAGCGTCTGTGGGTATCGTTCCGCTGGGCCTGACCCGGTACCGTCGGAATCTGCCGAGTCTGGACCCGGTAACCCCCGAAGTCGCGCTGTCGTGCCTGGACCAGGCCGGGGCGTGGCAGGGCAGGCTTCACCGCAGGTTCGGCGTCAATTTCGTCTATTTCGGAGACGAGTTCTACCTGATGGCGGGACGCAGAATTCCCGAGGCAGCGCACTACGACGGGTTTCCGCTTGTGGAGAACGGCGTTGGCATGGTACGGCGGTTCACGGATCGCTTCGAGACGGGCTTCCCCGCGCTGGAATCGCTGAACTGCAACCGAATTTCAATGACGATGGTCACAAGTGTGCTTGGCGCGGGATTTATCCGGCCAATGGCGGAGAGTCTGAACCGGATCCCCTGGTTGACAGCGCATGTCGTGGAGGTAAAGAACCGTTTCCTGGGTGAGGGTATTACGGTATCGGGACTGCTGACGGGCGAGGATATACTGCATGCCCTCAAGACGCAGTGGCGGGAAACCGACGTCGTGGTCCTGCCGCCCAACTGCATAAGCCATCACGGCCTGTTTCTCGACGACCTGACCCCGAACGATCTGGAACAGGCCCTGAAGTGCCGGTTCAGCATTGGTACATACGATCTTGCCGAAACGGCGGCTCGGATCGCACGTGGGGATGCCCGCCCGGGTGCGTCCGGCGATCCGATGGCGACGCAGCATCCATATATACTGCCGCATCAGGTGGCCTGACGCGGCAGGCTTGGGAGCCTTTTTTGTGCCGAAGCAACGTGTCGTAGCGATAGTCGGCCGGCCAAACGTCGGAAAATCCACGCTCTTCAATCGGTTTCTGGGGCAGCGGCGGGCCGTCGTGGACGATCTGCCCGGCGTGACCAGGGATAGAAACTACGCGGAGGTTTACTGGAACCGCCGGGTCTTCACGCTGGTGGATACAGGCGGCTATACGCTCAATCCCGAGGCGGGCATCGCCCGGTCCGTCGGGGACCAGGTGGAACTGGCCGTGGCGGAAGCGGATGTGATCCTGCTGGTGATGGACGCCAGGACCGGTCCGACCGACGACGACGCGGCCATTGCCCGACTTGTGCGCCTTAACGGTACACCGTGCCTGCCTGTCGTCAACAAAGTGGATTCGGAGAGGGACGAACCGGACGTGTCCGGCTTCTACGGCCTGGCCCTTGGCGATCCCGTTCCAGTGTCGGCGTTGAGCGGGCGGAAGTCCGGCGATCTTCTGGACGAAGTGGTTTCTCTCATACCGGAAGCCGATCCTTGCGCCGAAGAGGATGACGGTCCGCCGCGAATTGCGGTCGTAGGCCGGCCCAATGTCGGGAAGTCCACCTTTGTCAATCGGCTGGCCGGTGAAGAAAGGATGGTGGTCAGCCCTGTACCCGGCACGACGCGTGATGCGATCGACCTTCCGATGAAGCGAAACGGACGCGATCTCCTGCTGATCGATACCGCGGGACTTCGCCGGCGCACGAGGGTGAAGGAGCAGGTCGAATATTACAGTTCGGTACGCACCAGAACAAGCCTGGACAGGTGCGACGTCGCCATCGTCCTCGCCGATGCGAATGAAGGTATCACACTTCAGGACGTCAAGATTCTCAGCGACGCCGCCGAACTGGGCAAAGGCGCGCTGCTGGCGATGAACAAGTGGGATTTGATTGATAAAGACGAGAAGACGGCGATCGTACACAAACGGGATATCGTCGGCCGGTTTCCCTCGCTGCGGGACTTTCCGGTGTTCTTCGTCTCGGCGCTCGCCGGCCAACGCGCCTGGAAGCTTGTGGAAACGGCGCTCGAGGTCTACGACAGGCGCCGCACGCGAATCGCCACGTCGGCCCTGAATCGTCTCCTGGAGGAAGTCAACGCATCCCATCCGCCGCCCGCCAGGCGGGGACGGGCGTCGAAGATGTATTATTGTGTCCAACCCATGGTGGAGCCGCCCACGGTGATTTTCTTTACAACGAGACCGAAAGACGTGCCTGAACACTATCGTCGTTATCTGGAACGCCGTTTGCGGGAGCGGTTCGAACTGGAGGGGACTCCGGTACGGATCGTGTTCAAGAAGAAAAGATGATAACGGATGAACAAGATCTACTATTCCATTCGGGAAGTCGCTGAAAAGACCGGTATCGAACCTCAGGTATTGCGCTATTGGGAGAAGGAATTTCCCATGCTCCAGCCCAGGCGGGCACGCGCCGGGAAACGGCTCTATCGGGAGCGGGACATCAAAATTGTCCTTGCCATCAGACGTCTGAGGCAGGACGAGAAATATACGCTTCAGGGAGCGCGTGAACGGCTGCGGGAAAAACCCTCGCTGTGGAGAGACCTCAGTGTCGAAACGGAGACTGCCGGAGTCGGGCAACCGCCGGAACTGGACGAGGTCCTGAAGGAGATGCGCGGTATGCTCGATGAACTCAGACGCCTGGTCGACGGAGGCGCCTGAGAAGGGCTCGTTTGGGAAATTTGTGCTTGCGCTATAGTGTGAAATACCATATATTTATTTTTCTGAACAGCGAGAGTGGGCGGGTGCCCGCTCTTTTGAATATGTGGGCTACAGTTCGAGTTTCCGGTTTATGGACGATCCGGCGCTGCAGGAATGCATCGAAAAGCTGGTCGCGCCCTATCTGAAGCACCAGGGTGCGGACCTGGTTGGCCTTCAGCTTTCCGGCAACCTCCGGAACCTGACGCTTCGCATCGACGTGGATCGCGTGGACGGGATCACCGTCGATGAATGTGCGCGTCTCAGCCGAGGAATCGCGGATGTCCTAGATACACACGATCCGATCAGCGGGCGGTACGTACTCGAGGTCTCCTCGCCCGGGCTCGACAGACCCCTGAAGTCGGATCGCGACTACAAACGCGCCGTCGGCCGGACCGTAAAGGTAATACTGGATGGCGGGCGCGTCCTGATTGGCCGGTTGATGCGATTCGACGGCCCCGAAGTTGTGCTTGCTGTCGATGGCCGGACCCGGATCGTTCAGGCGGACGAAATACGAAAAGCCAACCTGCATTTTGAATTTTGAGGAGATCTTCTTTTGAATTACGAAGTCCTGGAGGCGCTGGGCCAGATTGCCCAGGAAAAAAACGTCGACAAGGCGCTGGTCATCGAAACCCTTGAAATCGGGCTGCTCTCCGCAACGAAGAGGCGGTTCGGCACGTCGGACAACGTCGAGGTGAATATAGACGCCAATTCCGGCGATATCGAAGTCTTCGCCACCAAATCCGTCGTCAAGGACGAAGAGATCGAGGACCCGGCCCTTCAGATCGGCCTTACGGCTGCGCGTGAGATTGAACCGGGTGTCAAGGTCAACGGGGAAATCAGGCAGATGCTCCGGTTCGCCGACTTCGGCCGGAATGCCATTCAGTCCACCAAGCAGATCCTGATCCAGCGGGTTCGGGAAGCAGAGCGCGAGAAAATCTACGAGGATTACCAGACACGGATCGGCGAAATCATCAGCGGCACCGTCCAGCAGATCAGCCACGGCGATATTCTGATTAACCTGGGGCGCACGGAAGCGGTCATCCCGCTCAAGGAGCAGATACGCAAGGAGCGTTACCGACAGGGAGACCCCATACGCGCCTATCTCGTCAATGTCCTCCGCACCTCCAAGGGGCCTCAGGTGGTGCTGTCCCGGACACATCCGCAGTTTCTGGTCAAGCTCTTCCAATTCGAAGTCCCTGAGATCTATGAGGGCATCATTGAAATCAAGGCGGTCGCTCGTGAACCGGGCGAAAGGGCGAAGATCGCGGTATACTCAAACGACGCAAGGATCGATCCGGTTGGGGCCTGCGTGGGTATGAAAGGGTCCCGTGTCCAGGCGGTCGTTCGGGAGTTGAGCAACGAGCGGATCGACATTGTACCCTGGAGCGACGACGAAGCCATCTTCCTTTCCCGTTCGCTGAGTCCCGCAACGGTCAAGCGCGTGGTGGTCGATCGCAACAAAACGACGATGACGGCGATCGTCGAAGACGACCAGCTGTCGCTGGCCATTGGTAAGTCAGGGCAGAACGCCCGTCTGGCAGCGCAACTTACCGGCTGGAAGGTCGATATTATCACAGAGACCCGATTCCAGGAAATGCAGTTGGAAAAGGAGGCGACGTTCGTACCACTGACGGAAGTCGCCGGCGTGGGGAAAGTGATGCTGGATCGTCTCGAGGCCGCGGGAATATTGTCCGCCAACGATCTTGTGGATGTGTCGCTCGTACGATTGCTCGAAGTACCCGGAATAGGGGAGTCCACCGGCGAAAAAATCCAGAGCGCAGCGGATGAAATCGTGACCGTAAAGGTGCAGGCCTACCGCGAGGAACTTGAAAGGCAGCGGGCCGAGGAAGAGGCACGCATTGCTGAAGAGGAAGCGGCGCGCATCGCGGAGGCGGAAGCTGCAGCGGCTGCCGAAGCAGCTGCGTCCGCGGACGCGGAAGCGGACGAGGACGAGGACGAGGATGAGCCGGTGGCGGACGGGGAAATTGAGCTTTCGGAAGAAGGCGCGGCGGTACAGCCTGCGGCATCTGAAGACAATCAGGTCGGCAGTCCCTCGGAAGATGAAGGGAGGTGAGTCGGAAGATGAACAGAAATGCGCCCGCAACGACGGCCACCGCGGCATCCGACGACACCGATGGCAAGAAACGCCGCATCTACGAAGTTGCACGGGAGTTCAATCTCTCGAGTGTTGCAATGGTCGAAGTGGTCAGGGGTCTGGGATTCGATGTCAAGAATCACATGGCCGTCTGTACCAAGGAGATGTTCGACAGCATTCAGGGAAAATTCGAGGAGGAGCGTAACGCCTCACGCCAGGAAATCAAACGCAAGTCCGAGCAGCGAAGGCAACGTCAGGGAGCCGAAAAGGAAGCCCGGAAGACACCCGCCAGGACCAGAGCCGGGCGCACGAAAAAGACCGCATCCAAGAAACCGGAAACGCCCAGGCCGGCGGAGCCGGTCCGCGAGGCGGTAGAAATTCGCGAGATCCGCGACGACCAGGCAGCGCGCCGGCGAAGGCGCGATGCGGCGCGCAGAGAACCGACGGTCGAGGTCGTTGGCGCACCGGGAACGCGCAGCCAGACCGAGTCAGCGCGGCCGCAGGAAAAACCCGCCCCTGAAAGGGGCGAGGGCAGGCGCCGCCGCCGAAGGCCCGGCAGGCCCGCACCGGACCAGACGGAAATCGAAGCCAGCGTACGCCGCACGATGGCTCAGATGGAGACCGGCACGGCCCGTTCACGTCGACGCCGTCGCAGGGACGACGAGGACGCCGGCGAAGAAGAGGGTATAGACCGCATCATCAAGGTTAACGAGTTTACGACGGTAGGCGAATTGTCGACACTGATGGACATACCGCTCACCGACGTCATTAAACAATGTCTCACGTTGGGCCTTATGGTCACCATCAATCAGCGGCTGGATATGGACACCATTACCCTGGTTGCCGACGAGTTCGGGATTGGCGTTGAAGAACTCCAGGAGTTTGCGGAAGACGTGCTGGAACAGGAAGACGAAGACTTGGAAGACGATCTCGCGCCGCGTCCTCCCGTGGTCACCATCATGGGCCATGTCGACCACGGCAAGACGTCGCTTCTGGATTATGTCCGCAACACCAACGTGGTCGCGGGAGAGGCGGGCGGCATCACCCAGCATATCGGCGCCTATCACGTGGAACTGGACAACGGGCGCATGGTGACTTTTCTCGATACGCCTGGTCACGAAGCATTTACCGCGATGCGCGCCAGGGGAGCCCAGGTGACGGACGTGGTTGTCCTTATTGTGGCGGCGGACGACAATGTCATGCCGCAGACGGTGGAAGCCATCGACCATGCACGCGCCGCGGGCGTTCCGATGGTGCTGGCCATCAACAAGATAGACCTTCCGGGTGCGGACGTGGATCGAATCAAGCGGCAACTGACGGAACACAATGTTGTACTTGAGGAATACGGAGGTAAGGTTCAGTCCTGTGAGATCTCCGCAAAGACCGGAGAGAACGTCAACGATCTGCTGGAGTTGCTGGCATTGGAAACCGATCTGCTGGAGCTGAAGGCCAATCCGGCGAAACGCGCGAAAGGCGCCATTGTCGAGGCCCGTCTGGACCGAGGCCGCGGCAATGTGGCGACCGTGCTCGTTCAGGAAGGAACGCTCAGCGTCGGCGATACTTTCGTCACAGGTCTCTACAGTGGCAGGGCGAGGGCTTTATTGGACGAGCGCGGGCATCGGGTTCCCGAAGCAGGACCCTCGGTACCGGTCCAGGTGCTTGGCCTGTCCGGCCTGCCTCAGGCCGGAGACTCGTTCTACTCCGTGGAGAACGAACGTACCGCCAGGGATATCAGCCAGAAAAGGCAGCAGTTGCGCCGTGAGCGGGAAGCACACAGGATACGCAGGGTCAGCCTGGTTGACATTCACGATCAGATCAAGGCCGGTCAGGTCCAGGAGTTGCGTCTGATACTCAAGGGAGACGTCGACGGTTCCGTAGAAGCACTCCACGACTCCCTGATGCAGATCCCAAGCGACGAAGTCCGCATCAACGTGATCCACCGCGGAGTGGGTGCGGTGTCGGAGTCCGACGTGCTGCTCGCTTCCGCATCGGACGCGATCATCATCGGATTCAATGTGCGTCCGGATGTCCGCGCGCGCGAAGTGATTGCCCAGGAGCGGGTCGACGTCCGGTCCTACCGGGTGATCTACGAAGCGGTGGAAGACATCAAGGCGGCGCTTGCCGGGTTGCTCACCCCCGAGATCGACGAACAGGTGGTGGGATCGGCGGAGGTCCGGGAGACGTTCCAAGTGCCGCGGGTCGGAATCATCGCCGGCTGTTACATTTCCAACGGGAGAATGACACGTAGCGCCATGGTGCGGGTGCTGCGCGACAATGTTGTCGTCTACGAGGGCCGGGTCGGGTCCCTGCGCAGGTTCAAGGACGACGTGAGGGAGGTCCAGTCCGGGTTTGAATGCGGTATCGGTCTGGAGAATTTCAACGATACCAAGCTGGGCGACGTGATCGAGGCCTATGAACACGTTGAGACCGCGCGCACGCTATAAAACATGACCATTGGCCTGTGTCGTCTGGTTTTATATCTGCCCGAAAGCGGCTCCCTGAAGAGTAAACGCCGTATTCTGGAGAGTCTTCGACAACGGATCAGGGCGAAATACAACGTGTCCGTTTCCGAGGTCGGTCATAACGAACTCTGGCAGAAGGCTGAGGTTGGCGTTGCGATGGTGGCGAATGAATCGCGTTACGTCAATCGCGTGCTTTCCAAAGTTGTAGACCAGGTGCAACGGGACCATCGCGTGGAGCTCGTTGACTATTCTCTGGAACTGACGTGATGTGGCGCTCCGAGAGTGTGGGACGGCAGATACAATTGGAACTCAGCGACCTGATTCACCGGCACTTGAAAGACCCTCGTCTGGGCTACGTCACCGTCACGGGCGTGCAGGTATCGCGAGATCTGAAATTCGCGCGGGTACACGTCAGCGTGATGGGTGAGGATCAGATTCGCGACGAAAGCGTGAAGACCCTCCAGCGGGCGCTCCCGTTTCTCCGCAGGGAACTGGGCGGACGCATCCGGCTGAGAAACGTGCCGGAACTGGAGTTCAGGCTGGACGAGTCTCTGGAACAGGCCAGCAGGATCGACAGGCTGCTGGACGACTTGAATTCGTAGAAGCTGTTTTGAAATTACCGGTGAGTTCCCGAGCGCGAGCGAAAAAGTGGCGGTCAAGGCGGG
>JAPPFJ010000007.1 GCA_028877215.1 Gemmatimonadota bacterium
TTTACGGCTAGGACTACCGGGGTATCTAATCCCGTTCGCTCCCCTAGCTTTCGCGTCTCAGCGTCAGTACCAGGCCAGAAAGCCGCCTTCGCCACCGGTGTTCTCGACAATATCTACACATTTCACCGCTACACTGTCGATTCCGCTTTCCTCTCCTGGACTCAAGATCGACAGTTTTGAACGCAATCTGCAGGTTGAGCCCGCAGTTTTCACGTTCAACTTATCGATCCGCCTACACGCCCTTTACGCCCAGTAAATCCGAACAACGCTTGCTCCCTTCGTATTACCGCGGCTGCTGGCACGAAGTCAGCCGGAGCTTCCTCTGAGGGTACCGTCAGATGAAGAGGGTATTGACCTCTTCACGTTCTTCCCCTCTGACAGGAGTTTACACCCCTAAGGGCTTCATCCTCCACATGGCGTCGCTGGGTCAGGGTTTCCCCCATTGCCCAAATTTCTAGACTGCTGGCCCCCGTAAGGGACTGGACCTTGTCTCAGTTCCAGTGTGGCCGATCACCCTCTCAGGCCGGCTATCCATCATCGCCTTGGTGAGCCGTTACCTCACCAACAAACTAATGGACCGCGGGCCCATCTCCAAGCGGCAGCTTGCAAGCAGAGGCCACCTTTGACGGCAATTCCATGCGAAAAAGCCGTTTTATGCGGTATTAGCCCCTCGTTAAAGGGGTTGTCCCCCACTCGGAGGCAGGTTGCCCACGTATTACTCACCCGTTCGCCACTGTACTCGCGCCCCGAAGGACGCTTTCTCGTTCGACTTGCATGACTAAGACACGCCACCAGCGTTAGTTCTGAGCCAGGATCAAACTCTCCGTGAAAATAAATTCAGACCCCGAATTCGGGGTTTTCACACCGTAAGATCCAGGTACGAGACCTGGGTATACCAGTCGGGCATACTCATGCACGTTATTCGATTGTCAAAGAACGGCGAAACTCCGCTTTAGCGGAAGTCTCCAAATTTAGATAAACGGCAAATCGATGTCAAGGTTTTTTTGCGTTCTACACGAAAACGCCGTTTTGCGACGGTATCTGATTCCGGAGCGCCCCCGTCCGCGAGCTTCCTCGAAATTCCGCCGCGCCGCCGTGACGTTTTCACCCCGCGGCGCTCCGATCTGCCAACGGGCCGTCGGCAGCGTTCGCCGCCGGCCCGTGAACACCCGTACGTCCGGCGTATTGAAGCCGCTTTCAGACTACTTGTTCTCCATCAGAATCCGTAAACCCACCGCATGGATCCGGAATCCGGGTGACGCGTCGAGACGATGCGGGGCCCTGCAACTCTTCGCGCCGGTCTCCCAGCTACCGCCGCGGATCATCCGGAACTTTCCGCGGGCGGGCCCCTTCGGATCCGTGGCCTTTCCGCCGGCGTACGGCCCCTTCCAGTCCTGTACCCATTCGTAGACGTTTCCCAGCATGTCAAATAGGCCGTAGGCGTTCGGTGCCTTTTTCCCCACTTTATGTGGACGTTCGTTACAGTTCTTGTCGTACCACGCGATCACGTTCAAATCCGCGCTGTAGCGGTCGCCGCCTGTTCCGCCCCGCGCGGCGTATTCCCACTCTGCTTCCGTTGGCAGCCGATACCGCTTCGAGTCCTCCATTGCGTTCAGCGTACGGATAAACGCCTGTGCGTCGTTCCACGATACCTGTTCGACCGGACAATCCGGGCAGTCATTGAAGTCCGACGGATTGGTCCCCATCACCTTCACCCATTGCTTCTGTGTGACTTCATGCTTTCCAATGTAGAACGCCCGGCTGATGGTCACTGCCGTCAGCGGCTTCTCGTTCTCTCCGGCGTCTTCACTTGTGGAACCCATGCGAAACTCACCTGCAGGAACCAGGACGAACTCCATTCCCACACTGTTGCGCCTGGTGGAAGCCTTTCGCGCGGCGACGGTCCCGTCAGTGACCGTTATCGCGGCAACCAGGACGATAGCAACCTTCCAGAAAAAGCCGAAACTATGCATCTTTGATCTCCCTTGGAAGTTGTCTTAAAATTACCGGTGAGTTCCCGAGCGCGAGCGAAAGGGTGGCGGGCAAGGCGGGAAAATCCGCCTATGAGAGGCGAGCAAGCGCAGCCTCGATCTCGTACGACGGGCGGATTTGACCAACGCCGACCGGCGCTTTTGCAGCCGCGCGAAGACCGCTGAGAATTTTAAGACAGCTTCTTAACCAACGCGGTTGGATAATCCCGGCGGCCTGATGACGCACCGGGGAACGCCCTGTACGGAACGAATAACTCTAAGTTATTGTCTAAACCACGTAACCGCAAGCGTAAATGCCCACCCGCGGACATTTCGTTTGCCCGCCGGGCGAGCCCGGCATCGCCCTCGAGCGGCATTAACTACCCTCTTGTTTTTGAGTACATGATGTCGTTAATTTATCCAGGACGCGAACGCATTGATCCTTTGATCGAAGGAAATTCCGGACATGGCGCCACGCGCATATCTGGCCGTACTGACGATCGCGCTGTTCGCGACGCAATGCGGCAAACAACCCACGGACAACGAGGTTTCGACTCCCGCGGAACTGGTTACGGGCGAGACGGTTTCGTTCAAGACACC
The DNA here is from genome assembly GCA_028877215.1 of Gemmatimonadota bacterium. Classification (GTDB taxonomy): domain Bacteria; phylum Latescibacterota; class UBA2968; order UBA2968; genus JAAXHE01. The sequence goes on from JAPPFJ010000007.1 coordinate 2,571, forward strand.
GGACGGCTTCAACATCTTCGCGGCCTGGTTCACCTCCAACCGTCAGACGGGGCGCCGGCCCGCTGTTGTCCTCATCCACCCCTACGACGAGGACCTCGGCATCTGGGTACCTTTCGTGCCGGACCTGACGGACGCGGGATTCCACGTGCTGGCGTACGACGTAAGAGGTCATGGCCGGAGCACGTTTCATAATGACGTTTACTTTCCGCGGAGCAGGTTCCAGATCGAAGACTTCAACAGCATGCCGCTCGACGTCGAAGGCGCCATCGGCTGGCTGAAACGCCGCGCCGACGTGGATGCCACGCGCATCGGGCTGGTTGGCGCGGCGCTTGGCGCCAATATCGCGTACGTGAGTTCGGGCACAAATCCGGACGTAAAGACGGCTGTGGCCATCTCTCTCATCACACGGCTCAGACAGGACATTCTGCTGGGCACCGACGTCGCGGGCTTCAAGCCCCGGTCGATCCTGTTCATGGCCTCACACGGCGACGGATATACGTTCACGTCGTCCGAATTGCTGGCCCGGGAAACCATGGAGCCCGTCCGGGTCAGCGGATATCAGGGCGCGGCCAACGGTCTGGCTCTGCTGAACAACCCGGACGCCCGGACGGAGATCATCCAGTGGCTTCGAACACACCTCTGAACGACCTTGGCAGCCCGTTGAAAGAGCCCATCCGGGCTGCGGCCGGCCCTTGCGGTCGGAATACTGCGTTGCTCGGCCTCGCCTGCAGAGCGACTTTATCAACGGACTGAAAGCGGCGGGATTCCGGCTTGGTACAATCCTCGATTGCGCCGGCACGGAGGATCCTGACACTGGCGAAACCGAACGCTTGAGGCTCAGAGATTCCGACGCGATACAGGGTACGCGCCATTTTTCATGGTCTGTCAGTCTTTGACATTCGCCCTGGGAGGCGATATATGCCAGTTTGTCAGAAGTCCTCGCAAGGGATGGTATCGATCTTGGCAACCCTGCTCGTCCTGTTGATTGCCTGTGAGGACGTGCTTGCGCAGAGAGGGGGAGGAGGCGGACGGAGGCGAGGCGGAGGAGGCGGCGTCGATCTAAGTCCGATTCGAAACGACCAGTACTCGGATCTCCCCTCGGGCGCTTACGACCTGGTGAAGGGGAACGAGAAGACGTTTAACCGGCTGCCCTTCCCCATAAGGTCTTTTGTACTGGTCTCGCTAAAAAACTGGGACGATTTCTTCCCTCGGGAGAAGGAGCGATTCAGACTGTTTTTCGAAAGGGCCGGCGACGTGTCGGACGGAGATTTGCGGGAGGCGTTCGACGAGGCAATCGCAGGCATCTTCGCGCGGCGACCGGGCCCCCGGCAACGTCGCGACGCGGGTGCCCGGCAGGGAATTGGACGGCGACAGGGTCCCGGCCGGCGAGGAGACATGGGCCAACGCGGCGGTCCCCCGCAGCAGAGGCGTCGAAGTCCCGACATACAGATCCTGCCCGAACAGAGGGTAAGAATTGAAGCCGCGTTCAATCGGTTCGTCTATAAGGGTGTGGACTTTCCGCCCGCACTTCTGGCGATTGCAATCATGCCGGGGCAATCCGGAACATCCGATTCAACGTTCAACGACAGCCTGATCTCTCAGGGAACCCTGCTGCAGACCGCGCCCGCCCCCAATCCGTCAAAACGATGGCTGGCTACCCTGTTGACGGGACGCGACGACGCGCTGAAGGGCGACAAGCTCGCACACCCGACACTGTTCGAGTATCACAATCGCGCGAATAAGGACAAGATACGCGCCCGCACGCTGGCGTTCTATATGGACGACAGCGCCCCGCCGGAGCGCAGCACGCACAGGAAATACAGGAAATTCGGCCCACTGAGCGTACGGGCTTCGTCGTTAACCGGGGCGGCGGAAACCGTCCGCCAGGCACTTGGCGACGCGCGCTCGGAAGGGAGATCGCAGGCGTTCATTGAAAACGTCGTCTATCCGACCCTCGACCCCAAAAAACTAAAAATCACCAAGACCGTAAAAAACAAAGTCCTTTCGCGCCTGATCGTCAGAACCCTGTTATCGTCCGACAGGAATCTGGAACTGAAGAACAGCTTTCTGGCATCTCTGACGATTGCGTGCCTGCCAAGGGCCCAGCCTGATCTCCTGCTTCTCCAACTCGCCGACGGACCCGACAGCCGTGCGACAATCGAGCAAATCCTGGAAATCGTGCAAGGGCACCATCGGTACCGGAATCGCACGACCCTGGCGGTACTCGACACCGCTGCCGGCCGTGCGCTGCTCGTGGGACCCGGTATGCCCGCAGGTCTGCGTGTGGCCGAATCCCTGTCTCCGCGAGATCTTTCCGCGACCCTATTCGGCCTCGGCAATGTCGAAGCGGAGTTCGCACAGGGTAAACCGGTCGATTTCGCGTTCCGAAATTAGCGTGTGTCCCAAGAATAACTCAACATGCTTCCGGCAATTGATCCCGTCTCGCGGCACTAAGGCGTACACGCACATGATCCCAACGGGATCCGCGCTGACCTGCCAATGCAAACGGGCGGGAGGCCTGTTCCGTGCCGCTCGCCCGCTTACCGCATTGCACCTGTGAACTCCCGTCGATCCGGCGCCTTCCTGCCTACCCTCGTCTATTTTTCAATTCACCCGGACCGCCCGGCCTTGACGCACGGACTGGACTTCCTTGAAACAGAGCCGGAGCGCGTCCGCCGCACGAACTCCTGAAAGCGCCTCGGCGGGGACCCCCTTCGCCACTTCATCCACGGCGGCCTGAATCTCCCGTTTAAACGCCACCACCGGGTCCCCGGAACCCAGTCTTGGTTCTCGAACCTTCTTGTCTTCGGTGAGCAGGGTTAGAGGGGTGGACAGGACCGGCTTGTCGCCCAGTGTGGCGAATTCGTAAATCAACGTCGCCTTTTCGAGGTAGATTTCGAAACCGTGGGCAAACGCGCGGCCGGGTTGTGAAATCGCACCTGAAGCGCACGTTATGCTTACGTCCGGCCGATCGAGGTACCTGTAGCTCGTGCAAAGATACTCCGCGTAACGGTCATTCACCAGCCGTCCGGTGGACGATACACGGTCGGGTACGCCGCAAAGCAGAAGAATGTAATGGGTGTCGTGGATGTGCAGGTCAACACCCGGCCCGCCACTCCGTTCGACGTCGCTGAATTCCGAAGACCAGTCGGGCTGCGAGATAATACGCTTGAAATGCGCGCCCAGCAGCGCTCCATACTCGCCGCCCGCAACGACATTCCGGGCAAAGGCGAACTCAGGAAAATATGGAAGCACGTGCGCCACCATCAGCGAGCGTCCGGCACTTGCCGCCTCCTGCACCATCCGGTCAGCGTCCTTCGGATTCAGTGCGATCGGCTTCTCGAGCAATACATGCTTTCCGGCACGCAGCGCTTCTATCGTCACGTCTTTGTGCATCGCCGAGGGCAGACAGATGTTCACGAGATCGATTCCAGGGTCGGCCAGCAGATCGGCGATCTTCCCGTATGTCCGTATCCCCGACAGATCCTCGATACCGCCGGGGTCCCCGAAGTTTCCGTGGATACCCCTCCAGTCCCCCCGAAGTTTCTTTTCGTCCCGCGTGCAGATGGCCGCCACCTTCCCGCCCTTAACCCTTCGGGCGCCGCGATAGTGGGTCATCCCCATGAATCCGATACCGATGATGCCGATGTGTACCATGGCGACTCTTTCGAGAAAATTCAACGACCGTCCGCAACATGGACGGCCTGGCGCACGGTCACGCTGCCGAGACCTTCACAACGGACCTGGCGCGACCCCGGCGACTCAATGAGCGCGTCGTTCGCGACTCAAAGAGACAATGCTGACTTCAATATAGATTGACGGGAGATGCGCGGCAAGCAGAAACGGAACGTTGGGAATGAGGTCTTGGTTTTTCCAGCCGGTTCTGCAGACACCAGACCGCATTGACACGTTGAGGGTGTTTGTGATACAATGCAAGAAAGCCCTTGATGAAGCGGATTTTTTCGGTTATCGTTTATCGGTTCGCAATCAATCCGGTGTGGATTATGCTCGCGACGTCCGATCTGGAACCAAGTGTACACATCAGACGTTTTTCAATTGAAGGGCAAAACCCGCCAATCGTCAAGGAAACGGGGAGAAGCTGCACGGATGAAATCGATCATTCAATCGGTGGCTCTTGCCGCCTCGATATCCCTGGGCGCAACGACTCTGAACGCCGCCTCGGCCCCCGACTTCAACCTCCGGAACCTGCGGGGCGAACGGGTCAACCTGAAGGCCCTGCTGGCAAAGGGTCCGGTGCTCCTTGATTTCTGGGCGACCTACTGCAAACCCTGCGTCAAGGCAATGCCCAAGCTCCAGAAGATTCACGAGAAATACGGCAAATCAGGACTCACGGTTCTTGGCGTCAACGTGGACGGTCCGCGCGGGCAGAACAGAGTGAAACCCTTTCTCAGGGCGCGAAAGGTCAGCTTCCCGATCGCCCTCGATTCAGACAGCGCGGTGATGAGGCGAATGCAGGTGAACGTTCTGCCGACGACGCTGCTGATCACGGCAGATGGTGAAATTGCATTGCGGCAGGTTGGATACAATTCGAAAAACGCCGATTTGTTGCTGGCTGCCGTAGAAGCGCTTTTTCCGGATGCCGGCGCCGACGTCGAGGCGAAGACCGATGCGAGCGCTGATCAATAGCCTGATAATGTTCCTTCTGCTGCCGACGGAGAAACCGGTGGGAGCGCAGGTGACTGCATCCAGCTTGACCGAGGTCCAGCGGGGGCGCGTACCGGGTGCGGACTCGCTGGCGGTTTCATCACTATACGAGCAGCTCGACGTCGATTACACACGGCACGGTCTGCAGGCCGGACTTCGGGCGGAGGTCTTCAATGCATGGCGCAATACCGCACCGGGCTCGCCGCTGTCGCAGGTTGAATACCAGGTCGTACACATTTCACAGAAACACCTGCGCTGGACGCAGGGACCCGTCGAGCTGGTTGCGGGCAACTACTATGCCATCCTGGGTCGCGGCATCACGTTAAGGGCATTCGATCTGCCGGGAGTTATTCTCGAGAGCGGGCAATACCGGCGCCGCTATTCGCCGTCACGGGACCTCGAGGGTGGCATGGCCACCTGGGCGGGGCCTCGGGCCGAGGCAAAAGCCCTGATCGGGCGACCCGTATTGAGCGACATTCCGCCTGCGGTTCGAGTGGGAAGCCCACTCCAGGATCTGCCACGGCGCGACAACTGGCTTGTCGGAGGAGAGGTCTCGCTGCGGCCTGTCAGTCAGGTCAAGGTGGGCGTTACGGCGGTCAGCCATCACGCCTCCAGGTTAGACTCGACACGGACGTGGTCCGGATATCTGGAACTCGACGTCACGCCTGCAATTGAAGCATCAGGCCTTCAGGACGGGTATGCGACCGTATACGCGGAGTACGCCGGTCTGAATGACGTGCACGTGGACGGCGGCGCGCTGTACCTTTCGGCCAATGCCGGCATTTCCAACCTGGGTCTCAGCCTGGAATACAAGGACTATGAGAATTTCGCCTTCAGTTTCAACGATCCCCCATCCCTGGTTCGCGAACACGCGGCCGTCCTGCTCAACCGGTCCACCCACGCCCTGATTGCCGATGCGGAAACGGGCTATCAGTTGGAAGCCACGTATTCGGTTTTCGGGCGCGGCACGCTGACGGCAAACATCAGCAAGGGGGAGAACAAACTGGCGCCCGGCTTTTCAACGACCTTCAATGAGCGGTATCTGGGCGTGGACGTCGAACTGCCGCCGCTGGGCGACGGGCACAGCGTGACGTCTACCGTCTTCTTCGATTGGGGAAAAGACGAACTGAAGGGGATCGGAAAGCACCGGATCGGCGGTGTGGGGGCCGAATCCAATACACCCGGAGGGTCTGTCCTGGGTTTTGATCTGCAGGTCCGTCGCGCGGCCAGGCATCCCCGAAACGAGCCGGTGTTTTGGGATGTCTTTACCCAGTTTTCCTACCAGCATCGCTCGGGCGTGGGCGCCGCACTCGTCCTGGATCGCACAAGCGATCCGTTTGAAGTGGACGATGTCAAGACGCCGGACCGGGTCGAGACCGGAACACGCTCCTGGCTGGCGGTCAATCTGAACGTCGCCTTTCTCGAACGATACGAAGCCCTCGTCTTCGCCGGCCGCAGGAGGGGCGGCGCCGCATGTACATCGGGAACATGCTATCAGGTGTTGCCGTTCAATGGACTTGAAATGCGATTAAAAACCTATTTCTGACGCAGACCGCACACTTTTTCCCAGGAGGATTGCGATGAGTCGAATCGTTGCATGCGTCGTGTTCCTGCTGGTCCCGGGATTCTTTCCGCCGGGTCCGGCGGAAGCCCAGAGCGTCGGTGACGCGGTACCGACGTTCTCACTCACGGGACTGGATGGAAAAACCTACGCCTCGGCGTCTTACGAGGGAAGTGTTCTGGCTCTCTATTACCTGGGCCATAACTGACCCACCTGCCGGGCGGCGGGTCCGTCCATAGAGCAGCAGATCTGGAAGGCGTTCAAGGACGAGGGCGTAGCGGTCCTGGGACTTGACATCTACAATGGCACTCAGGCTCAACTCAGGGGTTTTCAGACAGCGTCCACGATCACGTTTCCCCTGCTGCTGCGGGCAGGCAGTATCAGGGGATCTCACGGAACCCACACGTTGCTGGTCGCGGACCGGGAAGGGATCGTCCGTCACATCGGGCGCGGCGCCTCGGGTCTCAGCGCTGCTGCGGCGAGTATCCGGGAGTTGCTGACGCTCCCGCCGCCGACAATCAGACTTCCCATTACGTCGCTCGACTTCGGCGAGGACGTTCCTGCCGGTGAAGCCAGGACCGTTACCCTCGTCGTAAGGAACACCGGTGGCAAAGACCTCAGCATTACGAATCTTGAGTCCGACCTCGAGGGCGTCACATTCAGCCTGACGGAACTCACGGTCGCGCCTGGCGAACGTGCAACCGTCGATATCACCTTTACGCCCGCAAAGGGCGGTCCCTTCTCCGGCACCATTACCATTTCCAGCGACGATCCGGAAAACAGCAGCGTCACTGTCGCTATCTCAGGAACGGCCATCGTCGTCTCCGTCAATCCCCGGGCCGACTTCGACAATGACGGCGAAATCGGATTCAGCGACTTCCTTGCCTTCGCTCAGGCATTCGGTACCGATAACGCCACCTTCGACCTGGACGGAAACGGCCTGGTCGACTTCCCGGACTTTCTGGAATTCGCAAGAAATTTCGGCAAACGGTTGCCATGAGTTGCCCCTGCCGCATCCGTATGACTAACCCTTCCTGATAGAGGTTTCCCGTGTTTCGATTCTTGATTGCCGTGGTGATCCTGGGGCTCGTCGCGTCAGCGCCCGCAAGGGCTCAGAAGGTCGGAGATGCAGTTCCGTCCTTCTCGCTCACGGGGTTGGATGACAAGACCTACACGCCCGCGAATTACGAAGGCAGTGTGTTTGTACTGTATTATCTGGGACACAACTGAGACCTGTGCAGAGAGACGGGTCCGTCCATAGAAAGACAAATCTGGAAAGCGTTCCTGGATGACGGCGTAACGGTGCTGGGACTCGACGTCTATAATGGCAGCAAATCGCAACTGCAAGACTTTCGAAGAGTCACCGGGGTCACATTCCCGCTTCTTCTGCAAGCCGGCCGCGCATTTCCGAGAACGCTTGGCGTTGACCATACGCTTGTCGTGGACCGCAAGGGCATTATCCGTCACATCGGGATACGCAGACCCGCGTCAATCACCGCGACGGCCGCGCGTATCCGCGAACTGCTGAGGGTCCCGCCGCCGGCGATCAAACTTTCGAAACCGTCACTCGATTTTGGCGAAGACGTGCCAGTCGGACTATCCAGGACGCTCACCCTGGTCGTTCACAATACCGGTGGGGAATCGCTCTATATCAGCAATATCCAATCCGATCTCGAGGAAATCACCATAAACACCACCGAAGTATCGGTCGCGGCAGGAGACAGCGCGAGGGTGGCAATTACATTCACTCCGGCGGAAACCGGTCCCTTTTCCGGCACCCTCACAATCCTGAGCGACGATCCGGAAAACAGAAGCATCACGGTCGTTGTTTCCGGAGCAGTCATCGTCGTCCCCGTCAATCCCCGGGCCGACTTCGATGGTGACGGAAAAATCGATTTCGGCGACTTCATTGCCTTCGCCCAGGCCTTCGACTCCGATAACCCGACCTTCGACCTGGACGGAAGCGGACTGGTCGACTTCGCGGACTTTCTGGAATTCGCAAGAAACTTCGGCAAAAGCGTACCCTGATTTCGTGCAGAGTAAATAGGCGCAGAAAAGACACGCTGTTTCAGGCGTGTCTTTTCATTTCCCGCCTGAACGTCGTGCACGGACCATTTTCTGTCCGGTTGGGCTATATAATTGGTAATCAGACGTTTAATTCGACCCGACGAAGCCGGTTTTCAGAAACCGAGCCGAGTTCTCATGCGTCTAAGTGTCAACCCTGGCTTCGGACATTTGCCGACGTTAGATTCTTTACCCATGCAGTGGTGTAAATCGCTGCGCGTTAACCATTATTGAATACAGTTGTGGGATCGCCGACAGACCGGTAATCTTTGTCCGTAGACCGATAGCGGTCGCTACCAGACGCGCTAAAGCCAGTTTGAAACAGGACATTCCATTGGGTCTCTGATAACGCGGATTATACCCCATGAAACCGAATCCTCGCACCAATTCCAGTACACCCGACCTGCTTTCAGCGGTTCAATCGTACATCGACCGGCACCACATGATCGAGCCAGGTGACGGGATTGTGATAGGTGTTTCCGGAGGGCCTGATTCGGTATCGCTCCTGGATCTGCTGGTCAGGCTGCGTGAAGCTGTCGATATCGTGCTTTACGTCGCCCATCTCAACCATCGGCTGCGAGGTCCCGCATCCGATGAAGACCAGCAATTCGTGATGGACCTCGCCGCGACCCTGGATCTGCCGTGTTTCTCCGGCAGTGCGACCGTATCCACGGCTGGCTCTCCGGAAGCGGCGGCCCGTGATGCACGCCTCGAGTTCCTCAATGAGGTAATGCGAGATACCGGCGCCGCCCGCATCGCATTGGGGCATACCCGCAGCGATCAGGCTGAAACCGTATTGATGCGCCTGATTCGTGGCGCCGGTCCGACCGGGCTCAGCGGGATCAGGCCGATCCGCGACGGGATCTGGATCCGCCCGCTCCTGGCGGTCTCCCGAAGACAGATACAGGCATATGTCGAACACCGGAACCTTAACGTGCGTCATGACGAATCCAACTCTGAAACCCGCTTTCTCCGGAACCGGATCCGGCATCTTCTTCTGCCGGAGATCGCGTCGGAATACAACCCGTCGATCGAGGCGGCCCTTGCAAGGTCCGCGGCGATCATCCGGGATGAAGATCAGCTGCTCGCCCTGCAGGCGAAATCGGCATATAAGGAGGCCCTTCGTTACGAGGGCAAACGAAAAATAATTCTTGATGAAAACGCCGTTTTCGGTTATCATATAGCACTTCGGCGCCGGATATTCAAAACGGCATTTTTTCGGCTTCGAGGCTGCGCCCGGGACCTTGATGAACAGAGCGTCAGCCGCATTGAAGGGTCGCGTCTGACGCCTGCCGGCTCGGCTCAGGTGTGGTCCGATGTCTCCGTTTATCGTTCGAGCCCATGGCTGATCCTGAGTCGGCCGACGCCGCCGTTCGAAACCGAAGTGGCCGTTCCCGGTGTCACTGGAATCCCGGAAATCGACGCATTTGTCGAGACGAAGATCCGGCCGGCCAGCGAGGTGCAAGAGGACGAACTGTCATCCGATCCATTTCGCGCCTGTTTCGATCGGGATGCGATTTCCGGTCGGCTGACGCTCAGAAACCGGCGCCGTGCGGATCGTCTCGTGCCGCTCGGCCTGAGTGGAACACAAAAAGTCAGCGACCTGTTTATCAACCTCAAGATTCCCAGACCGCTGCGTGATGAAATCCCGCTGCTGCTGGACGGCAAGGTCATCCTCTGGGCGGCCGGCTTACGTACGGCGCAGTCCACGGCCGTTACCCATCGGTCAAAAACGGTGCTGGAGGTTACCCTCAAGGGTGGCTGCGGAGGAGTAATCGCCTCCTCTTAAGCAATATCGTCAAGGCGGTAGTTATGGCAGAACATAAAGATCAGGAAGAAACTCCGGCCGCTGAGAAAAAAAAGCAAAGACCGCCCGTTCCGGAGTTGAAACCTGAATCCGACGGCGACCGAGACGCACCTGAGCCGCCCCGGAGCCGACCGCGGCCGCGGAATAACCGAGAGCCTGGGTCCACTCCCGAAAATGACGGCAGCGAATGGCGGCGACGATCAAAGACACTGGCATTCTGGGTCTTCTTTGTATTGGTCGCTCTGTTTGCTACCCGGTTCTTCGGGAGCAGTACAGGCTCCGGCGACGTCGTGGTCAGCTACAAGGAATACCGCACCCTGATGAAACAGGGCAAGATCGAAAGTGCCGTCATCATAGACAGCGATTTTCATGGTACGTTGCTCGAACCCGAATATACGACCAACCGTGGCGGGCAGCAGGCATACAGGACCTTTGTCGTCAACCTTGGCGTCATCGGAGAAGACGCAATAGCCGACTGGGAAAAATACGAAATCGACTTTCGCTTCCAGGAAAAGCCCTTCGACTGGTTGAAAGTCTTCTTTAATTTCCTGCCGTGGCTGCTCTTTGTCGGCCTGTGGCTGTTTATCTTCCGGCAGATGCAGGGAGGCCCGAAAGGCGCGTTCAGCTTCGGCAAAAGCAGGGCGAAGCTGGTTTCGGAGGATCGTCCGAAGGTCACATTCAAGGACGTCGCCGGATCGGACGAGGCCAAACAGGAACTGCAGGAGATAATCGAGTACCTCAAGGATCCCCGCAAGTTTCAGCGGCTTGGCGGTCGTATTCCAAAGGGTGTCCTCCTGGTGGGACCGCCGGGTACTGGCAAGACCTACATGGCCAAAGCCGTGGCCGGCGAGGCAGGCGTGCCGTTTTACAGTATGAGCGGTTCCGACTTCGTCGAGATGTTCGTGGGCGTTGGCGCCTCGCGTGTGCGTGATCTGTTCGAGCAGGGCAAGGCCAATGCGCCGTGTATCATCTTCATCGACGAAATCGACGCTGTCGGCCGGCACCGTGGCGCCGGGATCGGCGGAGGCCACGACGAGCGGGAGCAGACGCTCAACCAGTTGCTGGTGGAAATGGACGGGTTCGACTCCAAGGAGGGCGTTATCCTCATTGCAGCCACAAACCGGCCTGACGTGCTCGATCCGGCGCTTCTCCGACCCGGCCGTTTCGACCGCCAGGTGGTTGTGGACCGGCCCGACGTCAAGGGCCGCGAGGGTGTGCTGAAGGTTCATATCCGCAACACCCCATTGGATAAGAACGTGGATCTTACCGTACTCGCACGGGCTACGCCCGGCTTTACGCAGGCCGACCTTGAAAACCTGGTCAACGAGGCCGCATTGCTCGCCTCCAGGCACGACCGGACCTCTGTGGTTATGGAGGACTTCGAAAATGCCAAGGACAAAGTCATCATGGGCGTGGAAAGACGCAGCCTGGTCATCTCCGACTCAGAAAAGAAGCGAACGGCATATCACGAAATCGGTCACGCGCTGGTCGCCAAGCTCGTACCCGAGTCCGACCCGGTGCACAAGGTTACCATTATACCTCGCGGGCAGTCGCTGGGACTGACGACGTATCTGCCCATCGACGAACGCCATAACTATTCCAGGAGCTACAGCGACGCTGTTCTCACGTACGCGCTGGGTGGCAGGGTGGCGGAAAAAGTCGTCTTCGGGGAAGTTTCCAGCGGCGGACAGCAGGACTACAAGATGGCGACCGACCTCGCGCGCCGCATGGTATGCGACTGGGGAATGAGCGAGAAACTGGGTCCCGTTTCGTACGGCAACAGACAGGACGAGGTCTTCCTCGGCCGTGAGATGGCCCAACGCCGGGACTTCAGCGAAAAAGTCGCACAGGTGATCGACGACGAAATCCGAAACTTCGTCCTCACCGCCGAGGAACGAGCGGAATCCCTGCTCCGGGAGAATATCACTCAGGTCCACGTTCTGGCCGACGCGCTTCTTGAGTTCGAAGTACTTGACGACTCCCAGCTCGACCGCATTCTCGCTGGAGAGAAGCTTCAGAAACCGTCTGAACCGCCCGAATCTCAAAACGGACGGACAAATCAGGATGCGGCCGCCGAAGTGGGGGAAGCGGACCCGTCATCGTCGGAGGACCGTACTGCCGAATCACGGGAAACGTCCGAGGACGACGATTAAACGCGGTACTCGGGTTTCATTGAGGGATGGTAAAACGCTGTGTCATTTTGCCATCCCTTTGTATTTCCGGTGTCAGCATGCAATACGTGAGATCCCCCGGCCGTCGGCTCGACTGTCGGGGAAACATCCTCCATCTGGGCTCACGGACCCTGATCATGGGGATTCTCAACGTGACGCCCGATTCGTTTGCCGACGGTGGACGTTATTTCAAGCCGCAGCATGCCGTTGAACGCGCGCTCCTGATGGCCGAAGAAGGCGCGGACATCATCGACGTGGGCGGCGAGTCCACACGTCCGGCGGGAACGTACGGGGCCGGCGCCCAACCCGTCTCTGCGGATGAGGAAATTCGCCGTACTGCACCTGTCATCGAAGAGATCGCAGCCAGAACCAATCTGATCATCTCCATTGACACGACCAAAGCGCCTGTCGCGCAAAGCGCTTTGCGGTTGGGCGCATCTATCGTAAACGACATCAGCGCCATGCGTTTCGATCCTCTCATGGGCGCAACGATCGCGCAGTCGGAGGCCTCGGTCGTTCTCATGCACATGAAGGGTACGCCCCTGACCATGCAGATCAAGCCGGCGTATGACAACTTGATCCGCGAAATCCTCGATTTTCTCGACGAGCGCAAGACTGCGGCCATCGAAGCGGGTATCGATCCCGGCCGGATTCTGATCGACCCGGGCCTGGGATTTGGTAAACAAAATGCCCACAATTTTGAGATTCTCGCCCGGCTTGAAGAATTCCATGACCTCGGCTGCCCTCTGATGATCGGCCCTTCGCGCAAGACATTCACCGGCGCTGCACTGGATCTTCCGCCAGAGGCACGGCTGCACGGCACTCTGGCCGCCGTGGGTTTCTCCGCGGCCGCGGGCGCCCACGTCGTGCGTGTGCATGACGTGGGCGCCGCGGTTCAAGCCGTTCGTGTCGCGGAACAGATCGTGGCTGCCTCCGGTACCGGGTGCAGTACACCCGAGGGAATGCAACAGGTTCATTCGGACGCGGACCCGTCGCGCTCCGGAAATGGGGCGCCTCCGACTGTTTTCCGCGAAACAGGTCGCGGCCGCTGACACGTCTAGAAGAACCTCTACCCGGGTGGGAAACCACATTCCCGCTCCCTGTTATTACACAAACGACGTGCCGAAGGAACACCGATGCCGGGAAAGTCAGACGCATACGCGGCCGCCGGCGTGAATATTGAGGGTGCCGGTCGCACCAAGAGGGGTATCGCCGCGTTGGTACGATCAACGTTCGGCCCGGAAGTACTTGCCGACGTCGGCGGTTTCGGCGGCCTCTTTGCACCCCGGTGGGACGCTTACCGGGACCCTGTCCTGGTAGCGGGTACGGATGGTGTAGGCACCAAGCTGAAAATCGCTTTTATGACCGGTATCCACAATACGGTCGGAGCCGACCTTGTCGCCCATTGCGCCAATGACATCCTCGTGCAGGGCGCGCGGCCGCTCTTCTTCCTGGACTACCTCGCCATGGGGAAACACGACTCCGCCGTGGCCGAGGCCGTCATTGAGGGTATCGCAAACGGTTGTAAAGCCTGCGGATGCGCGCTGCTGGGCGGCGAAATGGCGGAAATGCCCGACTTCTACGCGGAGGGGGAATATGACCTGGCGGGTACGATCGTGGGCATTGTCAACCGGGAAGACATTCTGGACGGTTCCCGGGTGCAGCCGGGGGACAAACTCATCGCACTGCCGTCGTCCGGACTCCACACCAACGGTTATTCACTGGCGCGCAGACTCCTGTTCGAAACCGCGGGATGGGACGTCGCCACACATCTGGACGAACTCGGCGGCACGATCGGCGAGACCCTGCTGGCTCCCCACCGGAGTTACGTTTCGTCCGTGTTCGATCTCATCGAAGCCGTGTCCATAAGGGGAATGGCCCACATCACCGGGGGAGGCATCGTGGATAACCTGCCACGCACCCTTCCGGACGGGCTTGGCGCACGTATTCTCAGGGGAACCTGGCCCGAACCGCCTGTGTTCAATCTCCTACAGAGGGCGGGAGACGACATCCATGTCGACGAGATGTTTCACGTATTCAATATGGGCATGGGCATGGTGCTTGTCGTACCGTCGAGTCAGGCTGAACAGGCGGTCGAGCAGCTGGATCGAAACGGTGATGAAGGCTACATTATCGGTGAAGTCGTCACCGACACCGCTTCCGGCGTCCAAATCATCTAGCAGGAGTTAGCCATGTTGCTGCGTATATTCCTTTTCGTCCTGTTTCTGGGTCTGGTATATCGCGTGTTTCGAGACCTTCTGCGCTCGTCGCTTCGATGGGCCTTTACGTCGAGAGACGGTTCCCGCCCCACCGGCAGGAAGCCATCCTGGCGAATCAATAAGGATCGGGTCACGGATGCCGAATTCCGCGACCTCGATAGTTGATGCTCTCACACCGCCGGTGTAATGCCCGCAAGCGAATGCGCCGGACATGTCGTATGGCAGTTCCGCGTCTTTGAGGTTGACCTCGACCGTGGCCAGATCCAGATCAAGATCCGCCAACGCGCACGACAGACTGACCGCACAGATCAAAAGCGGCGAATTCGCGCCGCTGTATCTGCTGCACGGGTCTGAGAACGTCAGCAAGGAAGAAAGTCTGAAAGCCCTTGTGGACGCCGCCGTCGATCCCGCGTCAGGTGCGTTCAACCTGGATATCTTCCACGGCGAGGATATGGACGCGGCCGACGCAGTCGGCAGGGCAACCGCCTTTCCAATGATGGCGGCGCGGCGGGTTGTCGTGGTCAAACGCCTGGAACGCTTGCGGGACACCGACGCGCGAGCGCTCCTGCCCCTTATCGAAAATCCCGTTGAGACCACCGTTCTTGTATTCACCGCGGACAGACTGGACGGCCGCAAGAAGCTGTCCGTCGCATTGCGAAAGAACGCCGTTTCGGTGGAATTCAAGCCACCCTTCGAAAATGAGCTCCCGCAGTGGATTCGCAGACGGGCGGCTGCAATGAACAAGACGATCGAACCCGAAGCCGCGCACGTGCTTCACCTTGGCGTGGGGGCGAATCCGGGCGAGCTGGTCAGCGAACTCCAAAAATTGGCCATTTATACGAATGGACGCGATACCATCACGCACGAAGACGTCG
This sequence comes from Gemmatimonadota bacterium, assembly GCA_028877215.1. Classification (GTDB taxonomy): domain Bacteria; phylum Latescibacterota; class UBA2968; order UBA2968; genus JAAXHE01. The sequence goes on from JAPPFJ010000007.1 coordinate 17,933, forward strand.
CCCAGGTGGCCGGCACTTCTCGAAAAGCGACGGTGTTTGAACTCGCCGATGCAGTGGGGCAACGGAAAACCGGCGATGCGCTGACCGTGCTGCATCACCTTCTGGACCGCGGCGACAGTCCGGTGGCAATCGTCGCGATGCTCGTCCGGCACATCGGTATTCTCCGCAAGGCCCGGTGGCTCAGGAATCAGGATCTGCCACGGTCCGAACTGGCAGGGAAACTGAGGGTTCCTCCATTCTTTGTCTCCAGATACCTCGACCAGGCGGCCCGTTTCGACGAACAGAACCTCTGGCACGCTTACGAAGCGCTCCTGAACGCGGACAATCGCCTGAAGTCCCGGTCTCGCGCCCCAGCTGCCACGCTCACACAACTCATCTGCCGCATGTGTTCCGGTCCGTCCGGCTGAATCCGTACCGGGCCAAGCCTTCAAGCGGGCTTTCCCCCGTTCTTCTGATTCTTGACACGATCCCGAAAACTTGGTAGATTTGACAATTCGTGAAGAGGTCCGGATCCGACGGATCCTTTTGGTGCAACGTCGATAAGACGGCCGACGTTTCAATGCAAAGACTCGAATGGTAAACTGAACCAATTAACGAAAGGTGGTGGGCACGGTGGGAAGTCCTATAACCATAACCGACGATAGCTTTCAGACTGAAGTGGTCGATTCCTCCCTTCCGGTGCTCGTGGACTTCTGGGCCGTGTGGTGCGGGCCCTGCCGTATGGTTGCGCCCATTGTGGACGAACTGGCCGTCGAATACGAGGGCCGGGTCAAGGTCGGCAAAGTCGACGTGGATTCAGAGCAGAAAATCGCCGCCGACTACGGTATCCGCAGTATACCGACGCTTCTCATATTCAAAAACGGCGAATTGGCCGACCAGGTTGTCGGCGCGGTACCGAAGAAACAGCTGGTTGAAAAACTCGAGGCCGTATTGTAAGCAAGGTGCCCGGAGTCAATAGAACACCTGGTCGGGCACTACGCATTGTAGAACCTAGCCCTTGCCAACCAGGAACCTCACCGGTTGCCTCGTCCGTTGACGCCAGCCTGACGGACTCGAACTCGTTGACGCGCCGGTGTGGGCGGAATCAACGGCCGCGGTACGATCCATGACCGTCACATCGAATGCAGGGTGTGCCGCAGCAGGCACGCCCTGATTTTTGTGTTCCACAAAGAAGCTGTTTTAAAGTTCACAGGGAGTTCCGACGTATGGAAATTGAAAAGGTCGTGATCCCGTTGGCAGGTATGGGCACGGGGCTCCTGCCGGCCACCAAGTCGCAGCCCAAGGAGATGCTACCGGTTGCGTGCAAACCCGTGGTCCAATACGTCGTGGAAGAGATGGTCGATCAGGGCCTTACGCGATTCCTGTTCATCACGGGGCGCGACAAACGGTCTGTGGAAGATCACTTCGATCGGGACCCTGAACTGTTGAATCGTCTTTCGGAAAGTGAAAACCGGGAACTGCTGGACGCGGTGGATTATGCACGTGAGTCAGCGAGGTTTTTCTTCACCCGCCAGCTCATCCCTCACGGGCGGCACACGCCTCCCGGAATAGGAGACGCCATCGGCGGAGCCGAGGACTTTGCGGCAAACGACCCGTTCGTGGTGGCGCTCGGTGATACCATTGTCAAGTCCGGCAGCCACGCGGGCCTGATCCGGAGGATGATCAGGTCCCACTTCCAGCACGATTCCAGGTGTACCATCGCTGTCGTGGAGGTGGAACCTTCGGATGTGCCCAATTACGGCATAGTCAAGCCCAGGGGACGGGACGGGACGGACTTCGAAATCGAGAGCATCGTGGAAAAGCCGTCCCCGGCCGACGCGCCCAGTCGCCTTGCGGTCGCCGCCCGATACGTGTTTCATCCCGAGATCTTCGACGCAATCCGGCACACCCTGCCGGGCCCGAGCGGCAAACTGGAGTTGACGGACGCGATAGCCACGCTGATCAAGATGGGTCGAACAGTACGGTGCGTCCGCCTGAAAAAAGAGGAACTTCGTTACGGCATCGGCGACCCGGTATCCTACTACAAGGCCTTCATCGACTTCGCCATTTCGGACCAGCGCCACGGCTATATCATCCGCCAGCATGTTCAGAAGCTGTTGAGGGAATTCTGAAAATGCCGGGGGCATACATGTGTACGGCGCCCGGCAGAGCGGGCATTATCGGCAATCCGACCGACATGTATGGCGGCAGTGTCATCTCCTGCTCCACGCGGGAACGCGCCGTCGTACTCATTGAACCCGCCGACGTTTTGAGCTTCGAGGTCGCGGGCCACCGCCGTGTGATCCAGCCCTCCGACGAACTGAAGCCCGATGGCGGATATTTCGACGTTGCGATGGCCGTCGTCGACTACCTCAACCTGAATAACGCGCTGTTCTCTCTGCGATGGGCGTGCGACGTCCCCTTCCGGGCGGGACTGTCAAGTTCCTCGGCCCTGATCGTATCCATTCTCAATGCCGTTCTGGCCTACATGGGCCGGACCGTCCACATATACTACCGCGCGGAAATGGCGCGTCACATCGAGTTGCACTACCTTGTATTGTGCGGTTACCAGGACGCGTACATGTGTACAATCGGAGGGCTGAACTTTCTGGATTTCCGGGAAAAGCAGTTCTACCGGGCACTGGCCGACGAACCCTACGCCACCGTCGAGCCCCTCGTGCCATTCATCGACGAATATCCCTTCGTCCTCGCCCACACTGGGATAAAACGAAACTCCGCACGCGTGCACCAGCCGATCCGGGAACGCTGGCTGGAAGGCGACCGGGAAGTCGTCCGCAGCTACTTGCGCATTGCGCACGTGGCGCGAATGGGAAAACGATCCCTTCTGGAAGCAGACTGGCGAACCTTGGGCGAACTGATGGTGGAGAATCACGAAATCCAGCGGGACCTTGGCGGCTCCGGCCCGGAGAACGAACGCCTCATTCGGGCGGCGTTGAATGCCGGAGCCTTGGGCGCCAAGCTGGCCGGCGCAGGAGCAGGCGGCACCATTATTGCGCTGGCGCCGGATCCGGAACCGGTCATCCGGGAACTGAAGCGCGCCGGCGCCAGTCGAATCCTTTCACCCAGGCCGTCGCCAGGGGTCACCATAACGCCACTCAGGAACGACGCGGACAGGCGTACGGCGGAAGCGGAACTCCTCAAACGCTCGCGGCGCGAGGATCTTGCAGACTGAAAAGGCCGTTGAAGAAGCCCATCCGGGCTACGGCCTGCTCTCGTGACCGAACCAGCATGTGGCAGTATCCACACAAACCCTGCATTGCACCGGTAAGGAAACGAAGATTCACGGGTCCTATGCCCTTGCCGATGCATCAAACTTTGTTTATCTTTACCGCTAACCTTTTCGCATTCCCGAGGCCGCGGAGACTTTCTCAATGACAATTCTGGCGGATACGCTCCAGGAAACGTACGAACGCATGGAGCGCAAACTCAGCGGTATCGTGCCGGAAATCGAGCTGCTTTACAAAGCCGAACTGGTCTACGAGATCAACCGTCTCAAACGAGAGCGTGGCGCCATTATCCTGGGCCACAACTACATGGAGCCGGCGCTCTTCCATACCGTGCCGGACGTGGTGGGCGATTCGCTCGAACTCAGCCGTAAAGCCGCTGAAACCGATTGCGACCCCATCATCTTCTGCGGCGTGAGATTCATGGCGGAAACCGCGAAGATCCTCAACCCGGACAAGACCGTACTCCTGCCTGCACGGATTGCGGGCTGTTCCCTCGCGGCAAGTATTACCGCCGAAGACGTCCGCCGGCTGAGACAGGAATACCCCGGCGTCCCCATCGTCACGTACATCAACACCTATGCGGACGTCAAGGCTGAATGCGACGTCTGCTGTACGTCCAGCAACGCCGCGAGGGTCGTGGAGTCGCTGGGCAGCGATACCGTCATCTTTCTTCCGGACGAGTATCTCGCGGCCAACGTGGCCCAGGAGACCGGCAAACGAATCATCTTCCCCACGCGTGAAGAACCTGATCTGCCGCGCGCGGAACTCGAATACGAGATGATCGGCTGGCACGGCCGCTGCGAAGTACACGAAAAATTCACGGTGGACGACGTCGATAACGTGCGCGAGCAGTTCCCGGGGGTACTCGTTCTTGCACATCCGGAGTGCAGTCCCGAAGTCGTGGCCGCATCCGACTTCTCCAGCAGCACGTCGAAAATGAGCGCCTTCGTGCAGGAGACCGAGGCATCGAGTTATCTGCTGCTTACGGAATGCAGCATGGGCGACAATATCATGGCCGATAACCCCGAGAAGGAAATGGTACGGCTTTGCAGTATCCGCTGTCCGCATATGAACGAAATCACACTGGAAGACACGTTGAACGCCCTCAAAAACAACGAGCAGATTATCGAAGTACCCGAAGATATCCGCATCCGCGCCCGACGTGCGGTGGACCGGATGCTGGAAATTGGCTGAATTTACAGACAGCCCTGACCATGGGGGGCGGGGTTTCATACCCGCCCTTTTTTTGGACCTTCCATGTCACTCGATATATGGATGTTTATCGGGCGTATCGACGCCTTCGAAGAAGAAGGCGCCGACCATATCCTGGACCGCCTGGAAGAAGTGGGCATCGACACGATCGTGCTGGGCGATCTGAGATTCGGCTCGTCGCCGGCATATCCGCCCACGCCCGAACTCTATAGCGGATGTGAGACCCGTCCGCCGGAACTGGCGCCTGGGGACGTCCCCAGGTTTGAAACACTCCAACGCGCCGTTGAGCGGGCGAAAGACCGGAACTTCGGTGTGTATCTTCACGATTGGCTTCAATCCGCCCCGGGCTGTATCAACGATCCGGAGAAACTCCGGTACGGACCCGCGCGCACGCGGGACGTCGTGCGGAGTTTTCCCGGGGTGGACGGATTCATCCTGGACGGACCCGAATGGGGGTACGAAATCGCGCCCGACCATCGGGGCAATCTGTTCCGTTGCGACTGCGACTGCTGTCGCGCGCGCGCCGCGGAATGGGGGTACGATTTTGACGTCCTGTGGCAGGCGCAGGCGCGCCTGAAGGACCGCCTGCGGACTCTAGGGAATCTGCCTCCGGGCCGCCGGGAACGCGGGCTGATCGACGGCCTCGACGCGCTTATATCCAACCCCGGCCTGTTCGACTGGTTCCGCTTCAAGACCGACAGCATCGAGAACTACGTCAGTGCATTCGCCGATACCGCCAGGTCGCTCGAGCCGCCGCGAAGGGTGGCCTGCGGCCCCCGCCTGCCCGCCTTTGCGCCGCTTACCGGCTACAATTTCGGACGCCTTGCGGAAATCGTCGACTTCCAGTGCCCGAAACTCTATTTCTGGCAGCATGGGATCGATGGCCTTAAGGGTACTGTGTATCGCTGGGCGAAAACCCTCTGCGCCTGGAACCCCGGCATCACAGAACCCGAAGCCCTCGACCGTGTGCGCGAGCTGTTCGCCCTGTGGGTTCCCGGCGCTGGATGCCTCGCCGACCTGGACGCTCCGTTGCCGCCCGAGTTCTTCGAGCAGGTGGCTCTCAGCGAGATCAACAAGATGCGGGAACGCCTGGGCGACGTCTCCCGCATCCGGCCCTGGATGGGCCTGCACCACGGTGGCGTCCGCATGGACAGTGGCGAACTCGAACACCTGCTGCAAACCGTTGAACAGGGCGGCCTGACCACCCTGATCTACTGGCACTACAACGACATGACGGAATCCGACTGGCGCGTCGTTCAGGAGCTTGTCCGCTCCTGAGTGTTCCTGACGTGGCAATCCAAGGAAGTTTCTTCGTCTTCTCGCTCTCACGGGCCGCCGAATCGAACAGACCGGCGGCCCGTTGTCCATAATCACGATTACCCCGAGCTGGACCCCACGATCCCATGCACACCATCACTGTTGACGGTCTCTCCAAGTACTACGCCGTTCCCGAACGCGAGGCCGGTCTGCGCGCCGCAGCCAGAAGCCTTGTCAAACGGCAAACGAGGACGGTCAAGGCCGTCGAAGCCATCTCCTTCGACGTGGAACCGGGTGAGGTCGTCGGCTTTCTCGGTCCCAACGGGGCGGGTAAGACCACCACGCTCAAGATGCTCTCCGGATTGCTATATCCCACGGACGGCACGGCGAAAGTTCTGGGTCATATTCCTCACCGGCGCGAAAGGGCTTTCCTCCGCGAGATCACGCTCGTGATGGGGCAGCGGAACCAGCTGATCTGGGACATCCCGATGATCGACTCCCTGGAACGCAACCGGGCGGTCTATCGGATATCGCGCGGGGACTACAGGGAGACGCTCGATGAACTGACGGAATTGCTCGAGCTGGAACCGCTTCTGCCGAAACCGGTCAGAAACCTGTCCCTCGGGGAGCGGATGAAGTGCGAGATCGCGGCCGCCCTGTTGCATCGTCCGAAGGTTCTGTTCCTGGACGAGCCCACAATCGGCCTCGACGTTACCATGCAGCGCCGGATCCGGAGTTTCGTTGAAGACTACAACCGCGCGCACGGCGCGACGGTACTGCTGACCAGCCACTACATGGCCGACGTCGAAGCGCTTTGCAAACGTGTCGTGGTTATTCACCACGGCCGGATTCTCTTCGATGGCGCGCTTTCGGATCTCGTCACCCGATTCTCCCCGCACAAGACCATCGACGTCGAACTCGAGACCGAGAACGCCGACCTTTCTCCGTACGGAGAAGTCGTGGAGGCGGCCGGGCTGCGCTACTCCCTGCGCGTACCCAAGGAGGCCACGCCGCAGGTGACAGCGAGGATACTCGGTGATTTGCCCGTGCTCGACCTGACCGTTGAAGACCCGCCCATCGAGGAAGTGATCGAGCAGGTCTTTTCCGTTGAAACGCCGGAAGACGACGCCGACCCGGCGTGAGCCGAGAAACACCAATGCTTGCGATCTACTGGGCATACCTGAAGACCACGCTCGCGCTTCAGTTTCAATATCGCGTCGCGATGGCGATCTGGATGATCGGCGGGCTTCTCGAACCGATGATCTATTGTGTCGTCTGGTCGACCGTGGCAATAGCCCGCGGCGGAGAAGTGGCAGGTTACGACGCCGGTGAGTTCGCCGCGTATTACATCGTCCTGATGGTCGTTAATATGTGGACGTTCACCTGGATCATGCACGAAATGGGTTATCGCGTCCAGCACGGCGAGCTGTCGGCGATGCTCCTGAAGCCGATCCATCCCATCCATAGCGACATTGCCGACAACATCGGTTACAAGACCCTGACGTTGTGTGTGCTGATCCCGTCCGCGGCCTTGCTCTGCCTCCTCTTCAAACCCACGTTTCACTTTGAAGCTTTCAGCGTGCTCCTCTTCGCGTTCTCATTGATCCTTGCCTATCTTCTCAGATTCTTCGTCGAGTGGGCGCTCTCGCTCGTCGCGTTCTGGACGACCCGGACCGACGCGGTCAATCAGATGTATTTCTTCTTCGGCCTGTTTCTGTCGGGCAGAATCGCGCCGCTGGATCTGTTGCCGGGATGGGCCCGGGCGATCGCTGACGCGCTACCGTTCAAGTGGTCGGTCGCCTTTCCCGTTGAGCTTCTCCTCGGCAGGCTCGATTCGGCGCAGATCGAACGCGGTCTTCTGATGCAGCTTCTCTGGGTCGTCATTGGATTCGCTATATTCAAACTCGTCTGGCGCCGGGGCGTCAGGAAATATTCCGCAGTGGGATCTTGACAACGGCTTCGTCGCGGGGACTCGACCTTGCATAAGTTGATCGTGATATGGACGTTCCTGAAGATTGGCATTCTGAACGAACTCGCCTATCGTGTGAATTTCTACGTCCAGATCTTCCAGTCCGCGGTGAGCCTTGCACAGGCGCTCCTCGGCGTCTACGTGGTCTTCCTGCACACGGAAACCCTGGGCGACTGGAGATCCTACGATCTGCTCGCCCTGATCGGTGTGTTCGTGATTATCGGCGGGGCGATCTCCATCGTGATCCGACCCAGTATGATGCAGTTGATGACGGACGTCCGCCGGGGAACACTCGACTACACCCTCACGAAGCCGGAGGATGCACAGTTTCTGGTCAGCATCAGCCAGTTTCGAATCTGGAAGGCGACCGACTTCGTGCTGGGCGGCATTGTGCTGTCGTACGCCCTATTCAAGAGGGGCACGGACGTCGGCGCCGTTGACACGCTCACGTTTGGCCTGGTCCTCCTGTGCGGCGCGGCCACGATCTACAGTTTTTTCCTGGTCCTGTCCACAATCTCATTCTGGTACATAAAGGTCGAAAACATCCTGAATATCTTCGATGCGATGGTCCAGGCCGGGCGCTGGCCCATCGGCATCTATCCCCACTGGCTCCGTTTCGTCCTTACGTTCATCGTTCCGGTCGCGTTCGCGATCACGGTGCCGGCCCGGGCCCTCACCGGCCGGCTTGATTCGGAATCGCTCACCGCAGCGATTCTCGTGGCGGCCGGCATGCTGATCGCCTCGCGTCTGTTCTGGCGGTGGGGGCTGCGCCACTATTCCGGCGCCTCGGCCTGACTGAAACCCTGAACGCCCGTCTGGGCAGACTCATCGAGGGCCGCAGGTTCAGGCAGGTCTCCACGGACGCGACACGCAAAAATGACTTGCGCACCGTGAGGGTTTGGCGCACAATTAACAGGCAGTCCTTCGGGCGGCCGCCGTTGAGTACGTCCCGCCATCAACCATTCGCATCCCCTGTTACACAGGAGTGATACTATGTCTGCGAAAAAGGTCGAGTCGTTCGCCGCGCACGCCAAAGACGCCCGCTGGGTGCGGGAGGGGTTGCGTCCCTATTTCACCTATCGGGACCTGGGTATCAAGGATGCCACGGAGGGTAAAGTCCTGGCGCACATCATCCGCGCCCATCAACCATGTACCGGACCGCTGGGCTATCACTCACACGATCTGGATTTTCAGATGGTCTATCTGATCAACGGGTGGGCCCGCCTCTATTTCGAGGACATCGGCGAGATCCGGGTCGAAGCGGGTGACGCATGGTACCAGCCGCCCGGGATCAGGCATGAAGTTCTCGAATACTCCGATGACTGGGAAGTGATTGAAATCACCATGCCTGCCGAATTTGACACCCACGACGAAGAGCGCCACGATTGAACTCAATTCGAAAAAAGACAACAGTCAAATTGGCCACAAAGAGCCTGAATGCGGGGAGACGGGAGAGGTGAGACGGGAGAAGAAGCCATGCCCGATATGTCCTTCCTCATTGCCTTCGGCACGAGAAGAATCCTCACATGGCAGGTAATCTCTACCTTCTTCCGTCTTACGTCTCCCTGCTTCTGAGGAGCCGGGGGAGAGGTCCTGTTCACTTCCAGTGACCTGGTGTATCCTGGTAATCCGCAGTTTAATCGCCTTTATCAACTTGCGCATATTCGAATTGACGTCCACGAACACTTACAAATCAAGGTTAACATGAGAGTCGGGTTTATCGGTCTGGGAAATATGGGACAGCCGATGGCCGCCAATATCCTGGATGCAGGGTACCCCCTGACCGTCCACGATACCCGGCGTCAGACTGGCCGCGAGCTGGAGGGGGCGGGCGCCGCATGGGCTGAAGGCCCGAAGGCGGTCGCGGTTCGATCAGAAGTGGTATTCACCTCCCTTCCCGGCACCGAGGCTGTCGAGCAGGTCGTGTTGGGTGACAACGGGGTGTTTGCCGGTCTGGCCGCGGGAACAACGTACGTCGACACCAGCACCATCGCTCCGTCCGCAGCGCGCCGCATCTCCGCGCTCGGTGCGGAACGGGGGCTGCGCGTGCTCGACGCGCCCGTCAGCGGTGGTATCTTTGGCGCGCGGGATGCTACACTCACCCTGTTCGTGGGCGGTGACGCGGCCGATCTGGAGCTGGTGCGGACGGTGTTGGAGACGATCGGCGGCAAGATCGTCCACGCGGGACCGGCCGGGGCCGGGAATGTGATCAAGCTGATCAACAACCTGATGATGTACGTCAACTTCATCGGCGCGTGCGAAGGCGTGGCGATGAGCGCAAGGGCCGGGATCGATCTGCAGTTGTTGCTCGATGCGGTCACGGCGAGTATGGGACAAAGCAGGATATTCGAACGCACCCTCTCGCTGTTCCTGAACAACGCGCAAATGGGTGCAACCACCGATCTGGCGGTGAAGGATATGTGTCTGGGGGTTGAGCTTGGATCTGAGCTCGGGGTACCGCTGGATGTCAGTACGCCGGTCAGGGACCTCATCGTCCGGTTCCGCGATGGGGGTGACCGGGGCCAGGATGAGTTTACCGACATGATTCCGGATCTTCTGAGGCGTTCGGGCGTCGACGTTTGATCGATCGGCAGCGCCGCATCGCGATGGGCGCGCGGAAAACACCAACCCTACACCATTGAGTACTTCCATGAATATCTGCATCGTCGGCGCGGGAATCTTCGGCATGGCCGCGGCGCTGGAACTCCGCGAACGGGGACACGAGGTATCGCTGTTCGAGCGCGGGCAAATCCCCAATCCGAAGGCATCAAGTACGGATGTATCCAAGGTGATCCGGCGCACGAACTACCCGAACCCAACTTACGTGGAACTCGTCACCCGTGCCGCGGCGCAATGGCGCGAGTGGCACAACCGCACGAGCCGGTCGATTTACTTCCAGCATGGAGCGCTGATCGTGTCGCGAGACCTGGAAGCGGACCACGAAACCCACGCGGGTTGGGAAACCCTGAACCGGATGGGGAAGGACGTCTGCGAACTCACGGCCAGCCAGGTCCGCGAACGGTTTCCGCAGTTCACGGTGAGCGACGAGGACACGCTCTTCTTCGACCCCTGGGCGGGCTATCTGCGTAGCGGCCAGGCGCTGGAGGATCTGGCGAAGCTGGCGGATGACACGGGTGTGACCATCCGCGAAGATGCCCTCGTCACCGCGGTTGAAGACACGCCTTCCGGCGCACGGGTCCGTACGGAAACCGGCTGGCAGGACTGTGACCGTGTCGTGGTGTCGGCCGGCCCGTGGGTATCCGAACTCGTTCCGGTCATGGAGAAAGTCGTGCGTATCACGCGGCAGCAGATGGCCTTCTTTGCGCCGGAGGACCCGACGCCGTTCGAGCGCGGACGTTTTCCGGTCTGGATGATCTTTTCACCTGGCAACCTCTGGTACGGGTTCCCCCAATTGCACGAGGGGTTCGTGAAGGTGGCGGAAGACAGCAAGTGGGACGACGCCGACGTGGACGTCTCCCGGGAACCGACCGACGAATTTCTGGCGTGGGCACGGGAGTTCGTTGCACGACGCATACCCGGCCTGAGCGCTGCGCCGCTGGTCGGCGGCAGGTCCTGCCTGTATACCAATTTGGCCAATATGGAGGACGAGGAGTTCGTCATCGACTGGGCCCGGGGTTGCGAACGGGTGCTGATCGCAGGCTGCGGATGCGGCCACGGGTTTAAGTTTGGCGGCGCCATCGGGCCCGTCATCGCGGATGCGGTGGAAGACCGGGAGAACCCGCTGGGCGATCTTTTCAGGATTGGAAACCGCTTCAGCTGAGAGGACGATCCGATGACATTCAGACCGAGACAAGTCTACGACGATGCGCTGGTGATCGACGGATTGAGTGTGTGCAACTGGAACAGCGATGCCGTATTCCGGCAGCTGCGCGCCGGCAACTTTACGGCAATCAACGCCACCGTCTCCACGTGGGAAAACTTCATCCAGACCATGGCTCATCTCACGGCGTGGATGCGGCGGTTCCGGGAACGCGACGACATCCTGCAGGTGAAATCGACAGCAGATATACGCGCGGCCAAGCAGCAGGACAGGACCGGGATTATCCTGGGATTCCAGAACGCCTCGCCGATCGAGAACGAACTGGATCGCCTCGGCCTTTTCCTCGCGCTTGGGGTGAGGGTGATTCAATTGACCTATCACGAGACCAACCTTCTCGGCAGCGGCTGCTGGGAACGGAACGACGCCGGTCTCAGCAATTTCGGCGTGGATGCGGTGAAGGAGATGAACCGGCTGGGCATCCTCATCGATCTGTCGCACGTGGGGCCGCAGACGACGCTGGACGCCATCGAAATGTCGGAGAAACCCGTCGCCATCACCCATGCCAACGCCCGTAGTTTCTGTGACCATCCACGAAACAAGGAAGAGGAAGCGTTGAAACGCCTGGCCGAAAAAGGGGGTGTTGTGGGCGCGACGTCGTACACGCCTTTCCTTCCCAATGGGTACGAAACGACCGTAGAGGATTTCGTGGACGCGATCGACGACATGGTGGAACGGATCGGCATCGACCACGTCGCCATCGGTACCGATTCCACCCACGATCAACCGCTTGAATTCTGGCACTTCATCGCGTCGCAGCAGGGTACCAAGTTCCCGTCCACGTTCGCTGACGGTTCCATCCCGTACACCGAAGTGAGCTTTCAGCCGAAGGGAATGGCAACGCTGGCCGAGTTCCCCAACGTCGCCGACGGGCTCGCCAACCGGGGATACAACGCCGGAGAGATCACAAAACTCCTCGGCGGAAACTGGATACGCCTGTTCGAGCAGGTGTGGAACGAATGAAACAGCGCCAGGATTGAGAATTGCCCCTGCGCCGCATAGAATTTTGCTTCCTGATCCCTGACCTCACCCATGTTCCCTGTTCACCGGATCTACCGTGTTGTTGAAGGAACAAGCCGTACAGTTGATATTTCTCGTTGCACGTTGTCATACAATGTGATATATTGTAATACATGAATACGACACTCACGGTACGCACCGACCGGACCATGCGTGAGGCGCTGGAAGAACGCGCTCAGGCGCAGGGATTGACGGTCTCAGAACTCGTGCGTCGGTTGCTTGAAGAAGCCATAGCGGAACGTCCGCTGGCGCAGCGCGTCGGACATTTGAAGGGGCGTCTCGAACTCTCCGACCCCGGCGGCGACTCGTGGCGAAATCGCCTGCGTGAGCGGAACTGGCGCACATGACGTCCTGGCTGCTGGACACCGGTCCGCTGGTCGGGTATCTGAACGCCGCGGATCCCGCCCACCAGGACGTTGGCGACGCGCTCGACGGCTTTAGCGGACAGCTCTGCACGACCGGTGCGGTCATTACGGAAGCCATGCATTTCGTGGGGGGAAGTCCGTCCGGGCCTCGGCTGCTCGCCGAATTCGTCACAACCGCCAGGATTCGGGTATTCGATTTCGCTCAGCCCGCTGCCTTGCGCCGGTGTGCGACATTGATGGAAAAATACGCGGATACGCCGATGGACTATGCGGACGCGACACTCGTGCTTCTGGCCGAACGGGTCAATTGTTTCGATATCCTGACCCTCGACCGCCGCGGGTTTTCGACCTACCGGTCCGCCGAAAGTCACGGTTTTCGCCTGGTCCTTGACTCTGGGCTGACTCAATGAACAAGGCGATCAACGATCCGAATTTCCCTTGTAGAGCGATTTGGACGGTGCAGCGGGGTACGCTGGTTGGCGAATTGACATCCAGGTTGCGCTGTCTGATTATATGCCTGCTGCTGAGCGGCTCGATCCCCGCCCCTTTGTCGGCCGAAACAGACGCCGCTTCCCGCCCTGTGTCCGCGCAATTCGGGTACATCGGAGACCTGCTTCACAACGCGTCCGGCGGGATCAGAAACGGATCCGCCTATCTGCAGAACGTCGATGCTGTTTTCACATTCGACCTCAGGCGGATCATTGGAAGTGGGGGCGGGTCGTTGTTCGCCTATCTGCTCTGGAACAACGCGTCGACGTTTTCTGACCGCTATTCGGGCGATACGCAGGTCGTTTCCAACATCGACGCGGAACAGGCGTTCCGGCTATACGAGTTCTGGTACCAACATCCCTTTACGGAAGGGCTGAACCTGAAGATCGGGCTCTACGATCTCAACAGCGAGTTCGATGCGGTCGATTCGGCGGCGTGGTTCCTGAACGGGTCGCACGGAATCGTGCCCACGTATTCCCAGACCGGGGAACGAGGACCATCGATTTTTCCGGCCACTTCGCTGGCCGGGCGTCTCGAATGGAAGGCGGGCAACAATCTTGTGAGGTATGCGCTGCTCGACGCGGTGCCCGGCGACCCGGACAATCCCTCTGCCACCGCGGTCAAGCTGAGCAGCAACGAGGGCGTACTTCATGCCCTGGAGTACAACCATAACCTTTCCGATGCCCTCCGTCTGGGTTTCGGCGCGTTCTTGTACAGCGCGGAATTCGAGGCGATTCGTGAGACCAGCGCCGGTGGGAATCCCGCGCGCCGGGACGGCAATGCAGGCTGGTATGGCTTTGCTGAAGGACCTGTATACAACGACGCGACGCTCGGACGGACCGCATCGGCTTTCGTACGATACGGGACCGCCAATGGCGCGCTGAATCCCTTTGATCGCTACTTCGGCGCAGGGATGATGATGTCCGGCTTCGTTCCCCGCAGGCCCGACGACGAGATAGGAATTTCCATGGCCATGGCGCGGTGTGGCATGGTCTATCGGGCTGCGGCCGGCGCGGAACGCCACGAGACCGCCTTCGAATTGACGTATGTCCTGCCGATCACGGACAGGTTGCAGATCCAGCCGGACCTGCAATACATCCTCAATCCCGGCGCCGATCCGGATCTCGAGAACGCCATGGTTCTGGGCATCCGGCTGGAGCTGAACCACGGATTTCACCACCGATAGCGTCCGTGTGCGCCTGTCGTTCATTCCGCGTCCAACCCATCCTCGGATCACGACTACGTATCATCTGTAGAGAGTTCATTCCTGGAACGGGTCGGCGAAAATGGAAATACGGAACACGCTGTACAGTTAGCTCCCGTCGAGACGGTATCCCGATTTGATGTGAAAGCGGACTTGACGTGAGTCCGCTTGTATGTATATTTATGTGTATAAAATCATGTTAATTTTGTGAGTTCGAATGAGGTCGAACGTCGTCTTTGAATGGGATGACAAGAAGGACCGTCTCAACCGGCGCAAACACGGCGTCTCTTTCGCCAGTGCCTAGCAGGCGTTCATGGACCCGAGTCGTGTTATCGCCATTGATCGAAAACATAGCACCTCCGAGGAAACGCGGTATTTCTGTTTTGGACGGGTTGAAGATAGAGTATTGACAGTGCGTTTTACGTTCCGAAAAGGCAACATTCGCATATTTGGCGCCGGATATTGGCGCGAAGGACGGAGACGTTATGAGCAAACCGAAATTTGAAAATGCACCGGCAGAACTTGCGGAGGCAATTGAACAGGCCGAAGTGATTCAGGACTTTCTGCCGCCACCGGACCGGCTTGTCCTCAGGGAGGAAACCGTACGGGTGACGCTCAATCTCAACAAGAGGAGCGTGGATTTCTTCAAGTCAAGCGCGCGGCAGAACGGCGTACCCTATCAGAGCATGATTCGGAAAGTGCTGGACATTTACGCTGAGCGTTATCTGGCGGCGCGGTCGTGAGCGGCAGAGATTTCGGTCGCGGAGGCTCCCCCGACTGATCGCGTCGGGGGGATATCGCAAACTGTCACTTTACCCACCGGTAAGGTGCCTCAGGCAATTTTCGGGACGGGGACTCAAGAGAAAAAGAGGGAGTTGAAGGCATCCGCCTTCAACTCCCTCTTTGATTTCCCACGTAAATAATATAACAAGAATCAATCCGAAAGTCAAGAATATAAATTATTTATAAATATTCACTTAAGTGCGGTTTTTCCATTGAAGACGTGCGATACATGAGTTATTTTTGTCTGACTTACCGCCGGATGGATTTGAGCGATAGTCGAACGCGTGTAAGGAGCCTCCGATGATGCCGCGATCCGACCTCGAATACTGGAACCGCCGCGAGAACGCAAGCGCGATTTTCGCGAACCTGCGCTGGAGCTGGAGCCACATCCGTGCCCACGCGGGGCCGGCGGCGCTCTGGCTGATCGTCATTCACATTCTCCTTGGTATCCAGCCTGCCCTGCTCATCCACGTCACCAGGCACCTCGTCGACGCCGTGGTCGATGCGGCCGGCGGCGGCCCGTCCGGCTTTGACGATATCCTGCCCTGGCTGATTGCATTCGGCCTGATCCAACTGGCAACCAACGACGTCCTGTGGCACCTGCGCGATGTCTTCCACCTGCGCCTGGAGCAGAATCTTGCCCACGTTCTGGGCCGCCGCCTTCTGGAACGATCGTCGCGGCTGCCCCTGCTGTTCTTCGATGTAAGTGAGACGCACGACCGCCTCGAACGCGCGCGCGATCCGGGGCGCAAACCCGGGCGGCTATTTTTCAACGCTCTGCACTTTTCCCAGGCCGCTATCACGGCCGTCTCGGTATCAGCGATGTTCGCGCCGGTTTCCGTATGGATCTCGGTGGCCATGCTGGGAGCGCTGGCGCCGCTTGTCCGCATGGAAATCCGACAGAGCCGGATGTTCATGGCGTTCACCTACGGCGAGACGCCGGAGGAGCGCCGCGCCGGGTACGTGAACCGGCTCCTGACGGGCCGGTCGGAGCAGAAGGAAACGCGGCTATTCGGCCTGGACGCGCCATTGACCGATCGTTGGCGACGGATGCGCCAGGTACTGCGGGAACGTCTGCTGGATCAGCGCCGACGCCAAGTCGTCTTGAGCATACCTGTTACGGGTTTCCACGTGGCTGTCGGTGTTGGCGTTGCGGTCATCCTTGCGATCCTGCTGGGGGACCGGGTTCTCACGCCCGGGCGATTCGTCGCGCTCTTTCAGGGCGTGGGCGACATGCTGCGTGCGGGAGGCAGTCTCGGTTTCAGTTCCAGGGAGTTGCAGGCTCGTTCCGCCGAGGTCGGCTATGTGCGCGAGTTCTTCGATCACCAGGATGGCAACCTACCAGAAAGCGAAACGACGGACGGTACGTCGGATCCCGCGTCCTTTCCCCGACCCCTGCGGGAAGGTCTGGTCGTGGACAACGTCCGCTTCACCTACCCGACGTCCGCTGCAGGCGACGAGGCACCGTCCGTGCTGAACGGCGTCACATTTCGGCTGGCCCCGGGCGAACGCGTCGCCCTCGTCGGCGACAATGGCGCCGGCAAGTCCACCCTCGCAAAGATCCTTCTCGGTCTTTACACCCCCACGTCAGGACGAGTGACAGCCGATGGCATCGACTACCGTGATATAGACCCCGAGAGCCAGGCCGGCGCCGTGAGCGCGGCCTTCCAGGATTTCTCCCGGTTCGAATTCACGCTCGGACAATCCATCGGCGTCGGAACGCTGGACGGTTCGGGCGAGGGACCGGCCAGCGAACTGTGGCCCTCCTGGCTGCAACCGGATATGGCGGTGGTCCCGGAGGCAGCGCGCCGCGCCGGCGTTGACGAGATCGCCGACCGGCTTCCCGGTGGCTACGAAACCCCGGTCGGACACGTCTTCGACGGAGGGCAGGGTCTCTCCGGCGGTGAGTGGCAGCGAATCGCCATCGCGCGCGCCTTCACCGGGGATCCGGAACTGCTCATCCTCGACGAGCCGGCCGCAGCCCTCGATGCAATGGCGGAGGCCGAACTCTACCGGCAGTTCGCCGAACTCCTTCACGGTCGGACCGCCCTTCTGATCAGCCACAGGCTCGGTTCAGCACGCATGGCCGAACGCATCCTCGTACTCGGGCAGGGCCGTATCGTGGAGGAGGGCTGCCACGACGACCTGGTGGCCAAAGGGGGCGTTTACGCAGGTATGTGGGAGGAACAGGCTTCGTGGTACAGGTAGAATCCGATCCTGTCAAGCAGCGTCCGCGCGGTCTCCGGACACTCATCAGGTTCCTGGGCTGGATGATCCGCATCGATCCCTGGCGTTCGGTCCTATCCCTTTTCCTGGAGTTCACGAGCGGCCTGCTGCCGGCCGCGAACGTCTGGGTCGTACGTGAACTGTTCGATCACAGTGTTGGTGTCTACGAGGGCCGGGTTCCCGTCAACTCGATGCTACCCTGGCTCGCGGGTTGGGCGTCCGTTACGCTCGCCGAAATCGGCCTCCGGACGTGGTCGCGTACCATCCTGCTCGAGCGACTCAAGCAGGAGATGGAAGACCGGCTTCTCGAGCAACTCCAGATCAAGTCCCGGTCTCTCCGTCTGGATGTCTTCGAGCGGGCTGATTTCCACGACCTAATGCGGCGCGCGCAGGTGGCGGCCACGCCCGGCTTTTTCCTTAACCTGCTTGGTGCGATCTACCGGATCCTGACCGGAGGGCTGACCGTGGTTTCCGTTGGCATCGTCGTCGGGTTCTGGGACCCGTACCTGCTCGTCGCAATCCTCCTCGTCTCGCTGCCGCCGCCGCTTGCCGGCCTCTACCACAACGTGCACGAGTTCTACCTGGAACGGCGCCAGACCCAGGCGCAGCGTCTGCGCGCATACCTGGAGCGTATCCTGACAGAGAAGGAGGACGCGAAGGAGGTTCGGGTGTTTCGGCTCGGGACGGTCCTGGCCGGATGGTGGGATCACCTGTATTGGCAGGTCGCGGATCCCTTGTACCACCAGAGACGCAGACATCACGCCACCGGTGGCTGCCTGTCCGCCGTCAGCCTGTCGGCATTTGCCGGCGCCGTCGGCTGGTCGGCTTGGGCGGTCCTCGGGGGCGGGCTGTCCGCGGGACAGTTCGCGGCAATGCTGATCGCCCTGCGCCAGGCGCGAACGGGCGTCGACCACCTCGTAAACCGCATGAGCTTTCTTGCCATTCAGCTGTTGAACATCGCCGACCTGTTCACCTACCTGGACCTCGGCCCCGAAGACCCGCACGGCGGCGCCGACATCTCCACGCTCGAGACAGCGGCGATCACAACCAAAGACCTCTCCTTCCGCTATCCTAAGGCTGAGCAACACGCTCTCAGCGGCGTCAGCCTGACCATACGGCCCGGCGAGCGGGTCGCCCTGGTCGGCCCGAACGGATCCGGCAAGACCACTCTGGTAAAAGTCCTGTTGGGGTTGTTCCGTCAGAGCGCGGGCGAACTGAACTACGGCGAACTGCCCGCGAGCCGGACGAACCGTGAAACGTTATGGAACCGGTCCACCGCGGTCTTTCAGGACTACACCCGCTTTGGCTTTACGCTTGGTGAGAACATTGGTTTCGGACACTGGGAGCGGATGCGGGAACCCGGCGAAATCGAACGCGCGGCGCGCCGGGGCGGGGCCGACACGGTCGCCGGTCGGCTCGCGAAGGGATATGAAACCCCACTTGGCAGAGAGTTCGAAGGCGCGACGGAACTGTCAGGCGGGGAGTGGCAGCGGGTCGCAATCTCCAGGGGATTCATGCGGGACGCCGACCTCGTCGTGCTCGACGAGCCGACCGCCTCTCTGGACCCAAAGGCCGAGGCAGACATCTTCCGCCGCTTTCTCGACATGGCCGGCGGTCGGACCACGATCGTGGTCTCACACCGGCTGGGCTCGGCCCGGATGTGCGACCGGATCCTCGTCCTCAAGGATGGGCGGCTCGTGGAAGAAGGATCTCACGACGAACTGATCGTCCGAAACGGAGAATATGCCCGGATGTGGGCGCTGCAGGCGGGATGGTATGAAGGGTAGGAGACGTATTGCTTCGGGATACACTCTTTGCGCTCTTTCAACGCGCACGTTCAACCCCGAAGTTGGTCGATTGCTTCATCCACTGAATGGATGGCTCCAGTTGCAGGCTCGTTCTTCCTATGGAGAATTATAATATTCCACCGAATTTCTCGAATCAATGCTGCAAGCGATTGAAGATTGTCCATAACCCCCGTGGTTGCGTCGAATATCGGCTCATCGAATTCCTCGAATAACTCTAACGACGGGGAAATGTCATCGATCATTTCCTTTGCCATGGATTCTCCGCTATTCATCCCCTCGATCGCAGTTTTCGCATCACCGTTACACAGCGCCAGATATTCTCCTGGGTTCTTCTCTAAAAAATCCAATCCCCGTCTCAATTCTCCGATGGCTTCGAGGGTCAGAGAATCAAGCCGGCTTAAAGCTGCCCTGGTGCGGGAAGATAGTTCTCTAAAACTGGACATCTTCCTCTTCAGATCTCGTATCTGCCCCTCTTTACCGCTAATGGGAAGCGTATCGCGTTGCGCCCAGATAGATGCAACCTGCGACATACACGACATATCCAAAACCTGAGGCATCGTCTGACTCCTTTCGGGGGGAAACGTCTCCGTCGGATACGAAAAAAAGTATGTCTACCGATCCCCCATGTCAAGCCATTTTCCCTAAAAACTTTGTATATCTCCATGACATCTTTGCGGCGCCCAACATTCATGTATGTCTGTTGGTTTAGATCCGAAGCGACGGATCATGGCGTTGACCACGGAACACATTAGGACTGAACTCGCCCTTGTCACGTAGAGGCTTATGCCAGTGAAATCGAGCAACTCACTTGATCCGTACCACCTCCGGCTTCTCAGTGCCCGACCGGGATGCAGCGTTCCGGAACAGTTCGACGACCGTCGGATGGCAGGTAAAAACCAGAACCTGGTTGGTTCTGGATAGCTCCGTGAAGGCGACGGCGGCGCGAAGCGCGCGGTCCGGATCAAAGTTCACCAGGACCTCGTCCACCACGACCGGTAACGGCTCCGTTCGCTCCCCCAGTTCGCGAATCAGCCCGAAACGGAGCGACAGGAACAGCTGCTCCCGTGTGCCCCGGCTGAGTTCCGACGGCTGCTTCGTCCGTCCATCGGCGTCCGTCACCGTGATCGTCTGTTCGCCGAGCGGTGCATAGACCTGCCGGTACCGGCCGTCGGCGATCGCGGTGAAGAACTCCTGAGCGTGACGCACGACTCCAGGCTGGCGTTCCTGCTCGAACTTTCGACGGGATTCTTCGAGCAGGTTCCGGGCAAGCGTCAGACGGGTCCAATCACGTGCGTGGCCCCTGAGTTGCTCCAGGAGCACATTCCGTTCCATCCGCAGCCGCGACGACTCCTCCTCACCGACGAGCCCATCCAGTTCGGTCTGAATCCTCCCAAGTTCAGTTGACAGATCCTTGACTTCTGCGTCTGTCTTGTCGCGGATTTCCTCAATCAAGTCTATCTCGTTGGTAATCGATTGGCGGTCCGTCTTGCTCAGGTCCGCTTTCAGACTTTCCAAGGGTTCACCCGGACCGCTGAGCCGTTGCAACCCTTCAAGCGCTTTCGCACATCTTGCCTTCAACTCTTCCCGTTCGACAAATACATCTGCCATTCGCAGGAATTCTTCCCGACTGTGGGCCCCGGCCGCGCCAAACAACTCTTTAATCCTGTGACCGATTTCCGCCATGCGTTCTTTGCGACCCGCGAATTCCTCTTCAGCGGCCGTTAGCCCGTTGAGGGCGTCCCCGCGCTTACGTGCCTCCTCCTGGACCTTTGCGTGCAACTCAATGAGCTCGTCTGCCGTGTCAGCTACCCCTACCCAGTTGTTTCTATCAAACTTGAATCCGTGTTTGGACGCAATCGGATGGACGAGTTCGATGAACTGTTCGATATCAGTATTGATTGCTGCAATTCGGTCTTCCATCTGGGAAACTTTGGCATGATGAGTACGTCCAAGATCGACGAGGCCCCTTAAGACTTCAACATTCTCTGGCGAGAACGTCTCCATCAGCGCACGTTCTCTGAGCCAGGTTCTCCATTCGTCTTCAATGATACGGAATATACGTTCGGCTTGTTCAAGGTCCTGTTTTGAATCATCAAGGCGTGCCTCTCGGCGTACCACGCGGTTCTTGATTTCGTCCAACGATTTCGCCAATTGGTCGATTGCGTCCAGACGGGATTCTTCGAGTTTCAGCGACTCTTCTATCTCTTCAAGTGATTGCGTGTCTATTGAGTCGATTTCGAGCAACGATGCGTGTTCGGCGCGGTCCGCTCTGAGTTTGTCGAAACGTCCTTCGGCTTCCTTAAGTTGCCGCCGAATCCGTACTAACATGGTCGGCTCAATAGTAAGATTCAATGGCCTGCCTAGGGCGAACACATAGATGGCGACGGCAACCAGAGTAACGCCGAGCACGACGGAGCCTATGCCTACAACGGAACCCCAGCCGTCGTTGGTTATGGCAAAGAGCAAACCGAGGACGATCAATGCAGCCCCGCCGACGATGGAAGGGATGAACTTGCTCCAATCACGGCCAACCCCTGAGTTAGGGACGTTCGATTCATCATCAAGCTGATCGCGCAAGTCCCTGGCTCGTTCTTCACTGCGAGAGAGCTCAGTCAAAGTATCCGTCGTGGCGCGTATTTGCCTACGCTTTTCAAGGATCTTCCCTCTGTCAAGGCTGGCGGGAGACGCGTTATCAAACTCGCTTCTGGCATGTTCGAGCTCCAGGACTGCTTCTTCCAGCGCGGTCTTGTCCGATGCGACGGATGCTTTCGCCCTGTTCTTGGCATCTCGCGCTTCACCGAGGCGATTGCTGTAACTTGCGATTTCTTCTCGGACAATGATGGACAGGTCAAATCCATTTAGCCGGTCGACGTCCCACCGTTGCCCTAGATCCGCAAGTGTGTTGTCCAATTCGACGCGCATCGCCGCGAGTTCCGCGTTGCGCTCAGGTATGTCCTTTACTGATTGATCGAAAGCGCTACGGCGGCGTTCAATATCGCGAATCTGGGATGACTGTTCGAGTATAGCTTCATGGGCTATTGGTCGGTCTGCTCTGGCCTGGATGTCCTTCAGGTGTCGCTCAGACCTTTCGAACTCTTCACGTGCGTTTACTTCAAGGTTTTCCAACTTTTCCAACTCGCCAACACCATTGCGGGGAAACTCGTCGATTTCAGTCAGTTCGTTACGTCGTTTTGTCGCCGCAATTATGTCATTCCAATCGTCCCAGGCATTTTGAAGCGTTATCTGGCGGTTGTACTGGGAGTTTATCTCTCGCCGGCGGGTTGACAGGTTTTCGAGCTCGACCTCGACCCGATCCAAACTGTCGGTCAAAGTGCCAAACCTTGCCGCGTTGTCGGCGACCTCCCGCAGTTTTTCGTTGATCTTCTCGATCTTGTTATACATCTCGTAGATTTTCTGAGTGCTCCCTCCCTTGAGAAAGATACCTATGCGGGAAGACTCGATGGACTTCACGGCGTTTGGAAGTGACGTAACGCCCATGCCCGCGCTGTAGATCTGGCTGTTGACGTTCGCGTCGCTCAGCAGGTCGTCGCTGTAGAGGTCGTCGAGGGTGAACGCGAATATCCTCTCAAAGACCTCCCTCGAGTGATGTCCAAGCAACGACGCCAGTTCAGATTCGGGGAGCGTGTCCCCTGTTGCCGAAGTCAGGAGAACGTCTCCGCTGTAACTGTTTCCCGCCCTTCTGCGCACGTCGTACACACGACCGTCCGCACCTTCTATGGTCAGGTAGCCTCCGTAACTCCCCCCGGCCAATGCGGGATAAGCGTTGACCTTTGCACTCTTGCGTGGAAATCCGAAGAGTACCCTTCGGACAAACTCCAGCATTGTGCTTTTGCCCGCCTCGTTCGGGCCGAAGAAGACAGTCACGGGTCGTTCCAGTGACCCGAACCGTCTGTCGGCAAACTGCCCGAAGCCATCAATGCGTATATCGCGGATTCTCATGCGCCTTCGTCTTGGTCGAGCCGGTTTACGAGGATCGCCTCAGCCTCATCGATCATCGTGGAAAGTTCATCGCCACCGGGTACATGGTCAGTGAGGTGTTTGCGATAGAGGTGGTGCTGATAGAGATCTGAAAGCCCATCTTGCAGACGGGCCAGCATGTCGGTGTCTTCCTTCGCACGATCCGCGGTCCTGAGCACCTCGGCCATGAAGTCCGATCCGTCAATACGATCATCACGGTTGAACGGCGCGGTGGTCCGGTCCACTATGCGCTCACACCACGCGAACTGACCACGTTTCGCCCATTCGACGTTAACAACCTCCATCACGTGCTCCAACAGGTCCGGCTGCTGCAGCGATCCGTGCAGACTGCCGGTTCCAACCAGTGAAATCCTCAGCACGACCGGCACGCCGTTTGCGCCATTCAAAGCCTCATCAATTCTCTGGTGGATTCCATCGATCAAGCCCTGCTCTCCGACCAACCGGGAAATGTCCACTGCGGCCCTCTCCCACCGCACGCAATCCATAGACCTGAAATCGAGACTGACGTCGCCGTCATCGTCGACCTCGACGAGATACACGCCGCGGGCGCCGGGCTCGTTGGGATGTCTTCCCTGGGGGTTGCCCGGATAGACCACGGTCGGGGACCGTTCGCTTAGAACCTGTCTGCGATGGACGTGTCCGAGCGCCCAGTAGTCCATTCCCGATCGGACAAGATCTTCGAGCGAGCAGGGCGCGTAGTTGTCGTGTACGGTGTCACTGTCTACGTTGGCGTGTACCATACCGATAGAGAATGCATCGGGATCGCCTTCGCCGAGACGCTGCGCCAGGTTGTCGGAGACTTCGCCTGTCGCGTAACTGATCCCATGCACGACTCCGCGACGTGGATCGTCTTCGAATACCGGGACCGACTGAACCTCCCTGCCAAAGCGAGTACAGCTGGGGGGATATTCCAGCCGCGCCTCCCAGCCGTCGAGCGGGTCGTGGTTGCCATGGCAGACGAAAGAGCGTATGCCGGCCTGGTCCAACCTCTTCAGGCCCTCGACGAACTTGAGCTGCGCACGCAGGCTCCGGTCGGCAGAGTCGTAAACGTCGCCCGCGACCAGCAGCGCGTCGACCTGTTCTTCGATGCACAGGTCGATGATATTCTCGTATGCGCTGAATGTCGCATCCCGCAGCGCGCTCGAAACGTTGTCGGGCGCAACGGCCTGTACACCGACAAACGGACTATCGAGATGAAGATCAGCGGCATGTACAAAGCGTAGACGGGGCATGTCTACCTATTGGCTCCCGTTGGAACGTCGCTCATGGAGCACCTTCCCCTCCCGTAGCGCCCGCGCCAGCACGTGGTTGAGGGAGTCGCGCCAGTAGTCCACGTCGTCGCGAGAGTACACCGGGACGTCGGCTGCGACCGGAAAGCCCGCTACGGCATGGTAGAGCCTGACCATTTCTATGTGGCGACTTCGCTTCGGACCGAAGGGCTCCGCTTCCACGACCACCAGGTCCACGTCCGAGTCCTGGCGCTCGTCCCCCCGTCCTCGGGAGCCGAAGAGGATCACCAGCTCCGGACCGACTTCGTCTACGATGGCTCGTACCATCCGGTCGATGAGCGCGTCGGTGATTTGTTTCATTGGTCCCACTCACGTTCCCATGAATTCCGAAGATCGCGCTGTAAACCAGCGGTGTCGTCGACGTCTCCAAATGCCCTGACTTTGCCCGCGAGACTCATCAGGCGTTGATGGGTTTGTGTAATTTGAGCCTCGTCCTCTTTCAGGAAGACAACGACGCGGACTTTCTGATCGTTCGACTGCCCGAAACCGGGTTGCCAGGATCCGGCTGTTGCAGCATGTCGAGCTTCGCCGATAGTGCCTTCAGGCGCTTCCGGGCTGCGGCCTGTTCGACCTCGATCTCTCTTAGCCGTGCTTCCTCGCGTGCTATCTGAGCGGCGAGTTTTCCGAACTCGGTTTCGGACATTTATGCTGGCCTACGGGATGGTGAATTGACCACGTAGCGTGCGGCGTCTGCTGGCGGGATCGAATTCCCGCTGTACGTCGTCACGGGTGTCTCTTCCCAAACGCGTCCATGTGGTTACGTCATCAGGGTTGTTCGTTGTATCGAAGCCATTCGGCAGCGAGATGCCGATCAGATTGCTGATCAGATAACGGTCATGGAAGTCATCCCAGATGAAGATCTCTGCCTGGAGATTTGCAGTCTGCAAGGAAGCATCAAGCCCCAAGCGAAAGTGTGACTCCCACTCGTCTACGTCGAGAATCGCACGACTGCTCCCCGACCCAGAGTAACACACGCGGTGGATTTCGAGCACTGGCGCACCGATACCATCCAGGAGATCCGCGAATTCTCTGTATTGTCGTCTCGTTGGGTCCAGGTGCGGATCAATGAACTGCAGTGAGTTCGCACAGCGGAGAATCGGTTCAAGATGCTGCTGATAGGCCGTAAGGTTGCGCGGAAGACGAACGGAAGGACTGCGATTCTGCCACCAGGCAGTGCTGTTAAGCCGGTCGATGCGGGCAACCAGGGTTTCTGTTCGATAGAGATCTTTCACCGGCTCGGTCGCAATGATGCCACCCGTATGTGGCAACGCTTCGTGTGTCGCGAGCGCCTCTGCGCACCAGCCGGCATCATCGGCAGGGACGGTACCCAGTGCTGGTTGGAATCCAATCAATCTGCCCTGGGTCGCAAGTTTCCTCAGCAATTCCTTTCCGGTTCGATGCCAAGGACGTCCGTTGGATGCGAAAAGTCGGCGCCATTCCCCGGAACGGAGATTGCGAACCAGGCCCTCGGTCCTCATTACTTCGCCGATTTCGCGGAGGTGCAGGCGTCCAGTTTCCTCGTTGGAGTATGACGTGAGATCGAACACATCAGGCGTAATTGCGTAATCGGCAAGGAGCGGCACTCAGAAGATTTCCCGTATCCCTTCCTCGAAAAAACCACCAGGCCATGCCTTGACTAACTCCCCATGCTCGTTGAGGGGCATCTCACGGATGATGCTCTGCGGGCCGTCGGGCTCGACAAACAGCACCATAATATCTTCAGGGTGCACTTCCTGACTCCGGTCATTCTTTTCACCTGTCGACGTCTCGCGCATGCGTCGCATGATACGCAACAGAAGGTGTTCACTGTGTGTCTCAATGAGAAACGTGTTTTCGTTGTCACCCAACGCCGACTCCAGAAAGACATCGCCCAATTCGGCCTGAAGCGCAGGGTGGAGATGAATCTCCGGCTGTTCGATGGCCAGAAGTCTATTCTTGGAGGCGTAGGCCGAAACAAGTACAGGAAGCACCTGGCTGACACCTATCCCGATGTCGCGATGACTTACGGGTGTTCCGGTGCGTTTGTCAATGAGTACAAGCTGTTGAAGGGCTTCTGACCGTGCCGCCACCATCTCCTCCACCCATCGCTCGGATATTTCGACCTCATCACTCATCGAGGACAAAAGTTCCTCAATACCGGGAATCGAATCCCTTTCATCCTCGGTTGCGAGTCCCGAAATCTGCCTGGCAACACGTTCCGCGAGAATCTTCAAGTCGATAAGTTCCCGTGCGTCCATTCGGCTGAGAAGTGACGCGAGAAGATCGTGCATCGCCTTGCGAAGCTTTGCTGGAATCTCGCCGGACACCATGTCTGCCTGTAGCAAATCGTGTACCTGGAGTTCGTAAGGTGTCTTCAGGCGTTCCGAGTCGGTCAACCACTCATTGACAAGAAAGCGCACTTCCGGATTGTCACGAACCACTTCCCAGGCGTAGCCGCCGCCTGCGTACCTGTTTGGATCATCGTGTTGTGAATACGCAAGATGCCTGGACGGATACGATCTTAAGGGGCCAAGGTAGCTAAGCCTTCGTATCTCATTCTCAAAGGACCCGCCGACGCCCTCAACAAGATCACTCAACGCGTCGACTGGTATAAACGCCCGTACGGTGTCCACCCGGCGAGTCCGATATAGATCATTACCCGTAAGCTCTCTTTCAATTCGTGGGAATAGGCCTCGTGCCCCGGCCGCGATATTGGGAACCAGCAGGTTGAGCATTCCTGGAAAATGATTGGCGAAATCTTCATCGAGAGATTCCCGAGTCTGTGTGACTTGCAGAAGACGCCTGCGAAACAGATCCCGAAGGATCGGATGCTCGTGGTCAATTCGATCAATCCCCATTTGCGTGCCACGCCTTGCACTTACTGAAAGCAGTTCGGCGTCGTCGATTTTCAGCACAAAGTGCCTGAGGAACACATTTCGAGTGCGAACATCTGATGATGAATTTTGAGCGCCGCCATCCTCTTCCCCGACCGCCAGTTCTGCCTCAATCTTGTTTGCCAAGTCCAGTGAATCCGGAAGGTTCGTATATAAGCCCGTTGGATCCAATTCAAAACCGAGTTTGACATCTCTGTTCTGTTCGCGACGGTGTACGTACTGCCGGAAACCGCCAAGATCTAGGGACTCGCCGCCGATCCCGGTTCGTTGCACATCGAGGTCGCCTGTCTCAACTGCGTGATGTGCAAGCGCAAGTGCATGTATCGCACTGGATTTGCCTGAGCTGTTGGCACCGTAGATCAAGGTGATTGGACGCAACGGAACTCGTTGCGTGGCAGCGAAGGCCTTGAAGTTGGCGATACTGAAGGCAGTCAGGCTCATGGTGGTTCTCCTGTCGGGGACGCACTTTCCGCAACAGCCGCAATCGCGTCGAGCTTTTCGTAAATTTCCGGATCGATTTCGCTGTCAGGAACGCAAACGACGAGTTCATAGAAGTTCTTTTTGGCCATCAAGTTCGGTAGTTTTAGTTTCTTAAAATAGGAAGCGAAAAGCGGATCCAGAAACTCATCACTCGCCTTAATGTCCTCGCTCCATGGCGACGGCTTGCCCAGCTCCTTGAGCGCGTTCTCTATTCCGTCGATAGCCGCCTGCATCGCGATAACTCGCCTTTGTCTCTCAGGCGCCGCAAATAGGGGTCCTGGAACGTCGTCGGGACTCAGCGCCTCTGCGAAAGCTAAGAGTGTAGCCCTTGAAGAAAGATAATTCTCAATCTCTTGACGGTCCCAACTTAGACATTCAACAGGGGACAGGTCGCCAATCCCAGATTCGATACGGTCAAATAATGCAACCCCCCGAAGCGAGGGGAAAGCTTCCCTCAATCCATGGAAGTGACGACGAACAGCGGGTGGGCGGTTCCCTACGTAATGAACAAAGGGTCGTTCAAGCGCCTTGATCGCGCGTTCATGATTAAGACGCTTTGCGAATGCCTGCAATATCGACAGGTCGGTTGACCCCTCCAGGTAGAGTATCCAGCCGGTCTGTTCCGCCTGATAGTATTGGTCATAGCCGATCTCGTTTAGCGCCTTTAGCACCTGGCTACCGCGGTCGTCGATTCGATGCGGCGTGCCGACAAAGGCAACGACCAGGTCTCTACCAGCAGCCTCGTTCAATAGCACTTCGGAGTGACTTGCAGCGATTATCTGGCTGCCGCTGGCTCGCGCCACATCGGTGAGGAGACTGTAAATCTGGCGTTGACGGAGAATTTCAAGGTGAGCATCCGGCTCATCCAAGAGCAGCACAGCGCCCGGGTTCGAGTACATATACGCCAGCAATAACAGCGTCTGTTGCAGCCCCCGCCCGGCTGACGACAAATCGAGCCTGACGTGCTGCTCACGGTAAGTCATCGCGATCTCTCCCCGTTCTGCGACGTAACGGGGTGGATCGAGCCTAGATCCGAAAAGGGTCTGTATTTGGTCAACAAGCTCATTCCACTGTTCCGACTGCGACTGATGGACCTGGAAGCACAGGTTACGCAGAACTTCTGCGGTACGACCCTCGCCAATCCGTACGTTGACAGCACCCTCATCGAGGCGAGTCTCTGTCGCGGCCAGACCCGACATTGGCGGCAGGAATGCAATTCGTGTGCCACCGGCCTCGTCAGGAACGGGCATCCGATCTGGCGTTTTGCAATCTGATAACCGTATCGGCCTGCAGTAGAATGACTGGTCGTTCGCGTAGTCGAACTCAAGGCCGCACTTCCAGTGCTTGTCTTCCGTAACGCCCTCTACAACGATGTCAATTCGAATGTTGCTGGTACGCTGCTTTCCATCGACGGTCCTAACGTCACGCACGTGGAGGCCGCGCCAGAGAAGATTCGCCTCAGGAATCGGAATCGAAACGAGGTCGCGCCGATTGATCGTAACTCCAGGACGCTTTTCAGGTGTACTTTTCCCGGAACGCTTCTCATTCCAGCGCATGAGTCCGATGTCCCAGAGCGCCAGCGCCTGCATGGCCGACGTCTTCCCGGAGTTATTGGGACCGATGAAGACCACCGGACTCCCCAGTTCGATCTCCACCTCGCCGAAGCGCTTAAAATTGCGGATGGTGAGTTTGGTCAGCATTGTGTCACCACTTTGTCTTTATCGTTTTGCAGCCGGATTCTCTCATCGGAGATCAGGACACAGACCTCACGCACATTCCTGACGGAATCCGATTGGTCTTGGCATGGCCTCGTCAAACAACAGCTTCATCCGCTTTCCCGGGCAGCAGCAGCTTTGCGGTTTCGAGGACCTTGATCGCCTGGTCACGTGACACGGTGGGGTAGCTATCAAGAAAGTCGTCGAGACGTTCTCCTGCTTCCAGATGTTCGATCAATATTCGTACCGGAACCCTTGTTTCAGAGAACACAGGGGTTCCGCCAAGGATCCCAGGATTCCTGCTGAAAACCTCGTCACTCATTGATTCACAGCCAATACATCCTCCTACTTCTGCCAACCGCCAAGGGATCTCTTCAAGCCGCGTATCAACATGTGCAAGCGCACGTTCTCAATCCCTCGGATCGAGCATGAATCTGAACACCGAAATATGACATGAAGATTGGACGATAGGCCTACCAAGCTACGACTGCCACGCGGCCATCTCTGCCTCCGGGAGAGGATCGAAGAATCTGTCGTCCACCATAAGCCGTCCCTTCAGGGAGCCGAATCGTCGTACGCCGCGGTGACTGCCGTACGGGACAACGCGCGCGACCGGTTTGCCGTGCCGGGTAATCACGACGTCTTCACCAGCGTCGACCCGCGCCAGTAGCGCGGAAAGTTCTGTTTGTGCTTCATTTACGTCAACCGAATACATCTGTTTTCTCTCACTACAGCAACTCTGGCGACGGATCAATAAGAAATGTGCGGAAAGCGTTATGTCTTTTATCGGGGAACGAGACGAATCGTCATTCGAGCTTGAATGAGTCTGACACATCGGAGAGCAGATCGTTGATGGTTTTCACCGCCTCTGGATCAGGAGACTTTTCTCCTCCGAAATCAATTTGGACTTTGAACTTAAGGTCATTACCCACAGCGGCTTTGGTAATGTCCGGAATCTGATCAGCAAGATCCTGGATACCATTTGCTTCAAGTACGGCTTCAGCACGGAGCGCACCCTTTCGCTGATCCCCGGTCCCATATGATCCGCCGCCAGCGTCTCCGACACCCTTCTGTAACGGAATCTGCAGGATTACATGCTGAGCATTTCCGATACCGCATGGCCACTCAGCGCTGTCAGGACTGAGCTCGATCCACCGAGCACGTATACCAGAGTCGATCACTGACTCTACCGTAGACCAGGGCAGGGTCGTTCCGCACTGAGCCGAAAGCGCGGTGGAAATGGCAAGTGCGTTGGCCTTGTTCTCGACCCAGGCGCTCGGGATGGACGGCGGCATCAATTTCGCAACATCGATTCCCTCTGGCGGCGGTCTCAGGACCGCCGCATCTGTGAGTACTCCGGGCGGTATAGGTTCCTTGAGAATCGACGCCGGCCCGTTTGTCAACCACACCAGGCCCTGTTCAACGACTTGAGAAATGGCAGTTTCGACATTGATTGAGTCACACTTGGGTATCGTAACTATTTCCTCGTATCCCTCCCTTTGTACGGCTTCCGTGTGGCCGCCTGAAAAATAGTCATATATATCCTGCACGGCGAGGTTATCGGACGACCAAAGGCCAGGGAGTTTTCCGTGGACGAACAGATCTGGTGCAAGTTCGCTTAACGTGGCCGCTTCAGGAAGAAACACTTCCAGGCCCGGATCCTGTATGGCAGTCTCGTCGATGGGCGTCCGCCAGAACGTCCTGATCGTCCTGTCGGGGCGGGCCAGCTGCGCCACCCATATTCCTTCCTGTACGCCCTGTACTACGGTATCTAGAATCTCCTTCTGCCGCAGCATTTTCGGAAGTTTTGCAAACTGGGAAAACGCTCCGACAAGATCCCTCACTCGACGCGACGGTTCGTTTTTGCGCCACAAGTCGTAGGGACCGCCAGGCATCATCGCCTCTGAGTTGATTGGCGTCTCCTGGATGCGGGCTCGCTTGTCGGCCTTTATGGTCGTAAACAAGGGCTCGTCAGTCACGACGACTTTGAAGGCATGGACTTCGTTACTTTCGTTCACCGCAACAACAATGGAATAGGCCTGCGTGACGGCCTCCGGTATTCGCCTACGTGACGCTTGTGTCTCGCTTGAGAGCATCTGTTCGCGAATCGGATCGATTGGCTGGTCCTTGAGTTGTGCGCCGACCTCCAACCATCCGAGATACTCTCGCACACGAATTCGCAAAGCATCTAAACCGTCTTTCGAAGGAACGGCGAGGACGATTGCATTCCGATTCACGCGTGGGCGATCGGAGGCAGTCGTCTCGTCGATGAATCGCCTTGCGACAGTGCTTGGTTTTCCGGACTCCGAAGACATTTTGGGGCCAAGAACGGCGTAGTGGAACTTTCCATCGTCCCCAATGTCTCGAGGTCTCTCGGGAAGGTTGTGCACCGTTGCACCGGCTGCGGCTGCGCCGGCGGTAAGTGAACGCTGTTTCTCAATTGCATCAATCAGCTGCGTCTCTACAAAAGGTAAGGGGACACGATTGCTGCAAGCATCGTGGTGCATCTGGCGTAGATTGGGACGATTGCCCAATCTCCATGACCTGGGCAACTGCCCGTCGGATCCTTCAACTCCGTTATCGAATTCGGCTTCATCTAGAAACCACGAAAGTTCCGTCCAGCGACGCAGCGCCTTCTCCAGTTCTATCTTATCCGGATTGGCTGCCCCGATAAGCACCGTCAGTTCCCGGGTGAGCGCCTTATGACCGATCGGTTGAGAACTGAGAAACACGGCAATAACAGCCTGTTCCATTTCCCGATGGCTCAGGCCGGTCGCCTCGGTCTGGATGGCACGCGCCTTGGACAGCTCGCCTTCGAGGATCGGTCGCCATTCCTGGTGCTTACCGGTCGCCGCGTCCACGCTGGCGAAGGACGCAAGTTCACTGGCGGCTTCGGACAGAGGATCTCTATCTTGATCGGCCAGCAGAATATTCGGACCGACCAGCGGGCTCGTGTCCCACTTCTCAGCGTCGCGCAGGCCAATGGCAAATGTACGCAGGATACCACGCGTGCGCTGAAACCCTTCGAGTTGAGTCCAGCGGGTGTAGAAAACCTCCGTGAGGTCGGGGTGGAACGGATAGCTGGCAAGGAATCGCTCCTCGGCCGCCGCACGCTCCTTCGCCGTCTGTTCGTCCAGCATTGCGATGCTGCCGACAATGGAAGTAACAAGGGGCCGGAATTCGCCCGGATCACGGATGGATTCCGGCTTAAAGAATCGACGCCGCAGCACCTCCGCTACGTCCTCCTTGCTTACCGGGCTTGCATCCTCCTCCATTTGCCGACCGAAGACGTCACTCACGTCACGTAAAAGTTCGTTTCCAAATTCGTCGTGCTTACGTGGATCGGATGCGAGAAGCGAGGCCACCATCGCACAGCGATCCACTTTGACCACTGCCTGGGTCAGATATTGGAAGAAGCTGACCAGGCGACCTCGCGAATCCGGATACGCTTCAACCTGTGTACGAACATACATAAGGACTTCGTCAAGAAGCACCAACGTTGAGAGGTCGTCCAATTGAGGCCGTGACAGAAGCTCCACCAATAACGGCTCGGCCGGCGGCGTCTCGCGCTCTTCGTCCTCGCCTTCCGCATGTATGAGTCGAAGGCCATCAGACCCTGCAAGTTGGAAAGCGAGGATGCTCCACGGATGCTTGAGCATTCTGATCTCACCCCGGGGGCCAAGCGTCTCGACGCCTTTTTCCAGGTCGATCTTGTCAAAGCACATCGCCGCCACGCGGGCCTTTGGCATCTCAAACCCGATGTGCGCCCTAAACTCCCGGACGGCCTGGACGTCCGGCAGATTGTCCGGATCGTGTACGAGGTGCCGTAGCACGATAAGCGTGTGGGTCTTTCCACCGCCATAATTTACGGACAGTTTCCGATAGGCCTTGTCGCTCTGGCCAGCCAGCCGTGTCGCTACATCCTTGACCAGCTCACGGAGATTTAACGTTGGATACGTCAGGGCGAAGAAATCCTTCGGGCGCTCGTAAACCGGACGCCCGCCCTTCTGCATTACCACGTCGTACAGGTCGGCAGCGAATATGGCCAATGGCAATTCACCGGTTCTCAAGTCGTCGCGTAATTGCACCATTTCGTGCCAGGGCTTATCGGAAGTCCTCATTTTCATTATCCCTCATCGAGTAACCGTAATCCTCGGGGAGTTCCCAGTCATTGCCTATGTCGTACCATGTCTTGTGATGGCTTTGCGACTCTCGTCGTTACTACAGGTCAGGAGCGCTGGCCCTGCTGTAAGGCCACATAGTTACGTTCAAATCTATCGAGGCGCTTGCTGAGAATTCGATCAACATAGCTTCGCTTCTTGGTTAATGGGCTTCGTGCCTTCCTTAAACATCTTGCTAGCACAACGGTCGGAATCGTCATCACGAGTGTTTCGTGTTGGTCCCACAGCTCCTTGACCCTCGCTCGCACCTTTTGAGTTAGCCCCTCTGCATCGCTCCGGTGTATAATTAAGACAAATCGCCCGTATTGACGACCAGAGTAGGACAATGATTGACGGAAGTCGTCAATGGAAAGATCCTCGAAGTTTTTTAGCTCAAACACTAACTGTCGTGTTTTGTAGTCATCCAATACCCGCTTCCAGAATCCACTCTCGGCGTTGTTCGTCGCGACTACATCTCGCTGCTGTACACCTCCGGGCGTAGGGTGAAGTTCGAAATTTTTCAGTGGTCCAGAAAACAGAATCCTGCAGGTCCGCAACGTCCAGTTCTCGAAATCTGATGCTCCTTCTCGTCCATGCGGAACATCCGTCAGATCCGCAACCAACTGGCCAAGCTGCCGATTTCTCAATTCCGGCGCGGTGTCGCTAGGCCTAACTGCATAGTCATCGTGGATCTCCAAGAGAACATCTGGGGAAACTTCGCCCGTGCGAATGTCCAATGCCTTCCAGTAGCAGGGATGAACCGCTACTCGTCTGTTCCCTGGCAAGTCAGAGATACTGGAGCGAGCTCCGTCGTGACAGAATCGCACGGCATCTGTTGGAGCCTCAACCAATCCCACAAGTCCAATGCTATATAAGGCGATTCATTATGGAATCAAGTGTCTGGAAGGCATCTCCACCTATGAGGTAATCAGTGACAATGCTCAATCCTGGGAATACACCCTCGTATTCTTTATTCAGATCGGCAAGTCTATCCAACGACACTTGCTTCGACGTGATCCGAATATCGTCCTCAATGATGTCTTTTCTACCAGTACGGTCGGCCCTGACGGCCGCACCATTCAACAGTACCAACAGGTCTCTCGGCCTGTACAGCGTGTGTTGGAGACAGCGCTGAAATCCTTCTCGACCACTTAGCCCCCTGCGAGCAAAACGACTCCAAACGCGGACATTGCTCTCTATATCTTGTAAATCAAAAGCCATTCGCAGCCGGTTGGTGACGAAGTTGAACAAGGAGTCTTCGTCCCAGTGAAGTCGCAGGGTGTTACCTTCAATGTGGCGTGAGTAGTCACTATCTTGGGCCGCTAGTGACCTGAAGATATTGTCCCGGATGAATACTTGGCCGTGTATTGGCAAGTCGGCGTCCTTGAAGCCGGCGATCGCAATTGCCAACCCGCCAAGAATACCAATCGAGAACGTGTCAGTGCGCAAGCCCTCATCGAGGCCATCGAAAAGGAACACACACCGAGAGCCGGTACACTCCAGACCACTCCTGACAAGCGACTCCAGTGCACTTAGTTCAAATGTAGAAGCCACTAAAGCTGGCAGTTCGTCTGGCCCGGCGCAAGTCTTCGACACTTCATTTAGCAGAGCGTGACATCGCTGAAGTTCATTGAACTTTAGCAAGTTTTTTCGCTTCGATAGGTAAGCAGAGAGTATCCCATAATCTTGAGTAGCCTTGAACTTCCAGTGGCTGCACAGATCAGCTGCAACGGTGAAAAGTACCGAAATCCTCCACAGTACTCTCGATGCAGAACGAACACGTTCATATGAGTTAAGGCCGAGTTTACGGATGAGTTTCAGATATATGAGCGAATCGTGCTCTTCGGGTTTCACAGAGTGCGTTTGCGAACGTCTATCATGAGAAAATTCAGATATCAGTCTGAGATATAGTGCCGTTTTTCCTGTACCACGGCGTCCCACAATGAAATTGAAATCGTCTGTATTCTTAAGGGCAAGATAGTCGCTAGTCTCGACAAAGGCCTCTCCGAGCATGCGCTTATCCGCCTCGGCGCGAGCTGAGCCGAGGACGTTTCCTGAAATCTGCTTGCGTTGATTCATATGGGAAACCTTTGATAAGGTCTGGATGTAAACCGATACCATAAAAGCAATTTGTACTGTTCTATTTCCGTATCGAAAATGCGACTAAAAACATTGTCGTCTTCCTTGCATTGAGTGAAATTCAAGGGCTATTTTGCGAACCGAATTGAAGCCGACTCTGCCCCGGTGCACCAACATCGCCACGCGCGGCAATGTGGTTGCTCAGGGCTTCCAGGATGGAGCGCTCGTCGGATCCCGTTTCGGCCAATTCGATGAGGGCTTGGAGGATCTGGTTGAAAAGGGCGTTGCGCTGAAGGCCGCGGGTGTCGAGGTAGTCGTCAACCTTGACCTGGTCGCCAGCGCGCCAGATGTGCATTAGCCTGTGTAACTGGTCAATCAGGGGTGTGGGGCGTCCTCCCGGCGCTTCGAGGCCGAGGTTACGGCCCTGTCGCCGGTTCCAGGGTTTGAGCTTGACTTTCGCGCCGCCGCCTGACTCTTCTGCGTCCTCGGGGGGGGCGTCCTCTTCGGATCCTTCACTTGGGCTTCCTTTGCCCTCTTGGGCGAGGAGGTCGTGCTGGTTGACGAGCTTGGAGTCGGAGAGGTTGCACGATAGGGCGTAGAGGATACAGCCGCCGACGGGGGCTTTTTCCATGCCAAAGTCATAGCGATGGAGGAGGTAATAGGTGGTCACGTCGTCGAGGCCGGTTACGGCTTCTTGTTCGCCGTCTTGGGTCAACACGCGGCCGACGACGAAATCGACGACCATGCGGCGCACCTCGCGCAGGAACTCCGATACGGACATTAACTGGTTCGGGTCATTCGCTTTCTTGACGACGGGGTGTTTGCTAAATGCTTCAAGAGCCGGGCCGGTCGCAGCCCACACAAAGTCAGCCCCACGGATTCCAGCGTCCCAGAAATCTCGAAGCTGTTGCCTGATGTTGTCGCGCATTTCATTGAGGACGGTGTTGTCCCAGCCGGGGCGGGCGGCGGAACGCTTCTTACAGACAATCCAGACGGATGAGGACAAAGCGGCGGAGGCCATTGCGCGAGTCCTGGTGCCCATCTCCGTCTGGATGGGCCAAGAGCCGTCAACGACGAAACCAGCACGAATCAGGGCAGCTACCAACGTCTCCCAGGCATCGGGATGCTTGTTGGCGAATACAACTACGAGGCGCCCGTCTGGCCGCAACGCAACATGGCAAGATAGGAACGAGCGGGCCATACCGTCTTCATAATTCTGCCTGGACCGCTCTCGGTCACCACCAAATCTGCTGGCGTCGTCTATGAGTTCGCCATCATTCGTGTCATGATTCCACTTGGGACATAGGACACTACTAAAGACCTCCTCAAATTCGGGGGACAGACCCTGAATCGAGCGTCTCAACCAGAGATAGAAAAAGTCCATCAGGTCGGAATATGGAATTGCGTCGTAGTAGGGTGGGTCCGTTACGATAGCGTCGTAATCTCCCGATATTCCGGTCGCGCTGTAGTTTTGTATGCTTGTTGCTTCCGCCGACTTGGCTGACTCAAGTGTATGCGCAACAACACGTGCGACCCAATCAAGTGCACCATGGAAGTTTCCGGAGGAATCGGACAAGGGATTTACTTCGGTATAGTCCCAAACAATCGGAAGGGCAAAGCGTGCAAAGGTGTGTCCAAGCTTTTCCCCACTGTTGTGCCATGAGCAGATCGTGCTTGAGTAGTCGGTCAATCGATCATTAACGAGCATAAGACTCGTAATCAGCCCCTCTCGCCAGTCCGCCGGCCACTCATCAAGTTCTTGCATGAGTCTCCGAACGACAAGAACGAACGAGCCAATCGCCATCAACTGCCTGTTCGTAAACAGCTTTCGCCACGTGTCGATCCCATATCCGTCCACAGAAAAAGCACGTGAGGCACCGATTCCCGACTTCGGTGTCGGCTCAAGCGGCAACCCCAAGGGAATGTCGTGATACAACGCATCAAGTGTCTCTTCAGTTACTTCAGCCTCAGCCCGCTCATGGTCCGTCGGCAGGCGATATTCCTTTCCTTTAGCACCCTCGACCACCACTGCGGTCATAACCGCGCCCAGCCGACCGGCGCGGCCTTCATAACGGACATCTGCCATCGTCGTGATCGCGCCACAGCAAGGACAGGTTGCTCCGGTACGCGACATGGTGCCCGCGCCGATGCGCTTGTCGTGCTCCCTGCGTTGTGCCGCATTGCCCCCATTGTGCGGAACGTCATTCTCCACACCAAAATGAACTTCGGTCCGGTCGTCATCCGGGCTAATCGTCAATAACACCCTCTTTCGGTCCTTTTTGCACAACCAACGCGTCTTGAGCAGCGGCAAGGTGGCGCGGCACTGTTTGCAGACAACGGTGCGCGCCCAGAGGTATGCCACAGTCGGCTTTGCAATCCATCTCGGGTTGCGCGGATCCTTGAGATAGGCGGCGTCGAACCCGGCATTGATCGGATCGAGTTGCGGAATCCCGTCATTGTCGATCTCCAGCAGGCGAATCGATTGCGGCTTGAACTTCCTCCCCGGCTCCTGCGGCTCGAACTCGGCGTAAGTCGGGTAATGCGAAGCCAGTTGCTTGCGCGCCCTCGCCAGCACCCACCGGCCCCAGGCGCGCACATGCCAGGCAAGGTCCGCTTCGAGCGTAGCGTCGTCGCGAGCCAGGGCGTTGAGCTGGATTTCGCTGGCGTGATCGCCGTGGCCCATGCGCTCCAGGAACGTGCGCAAGCTCGCCCCCTTTAATCCTTTCGCCTTCAAGAACGCCTCCATGAATTCGGCGTCCTCCAGCGAGAAGTCGGGAAGCGGGCGCGTCTGCCCGCCGAGTTTCTGGGGGTATTCGAGGGTGCACTTAAGGATGAACCAGGCGACGGGATTGATGTCCATGGCGGTCACATCGCAGCCAAGACGCATCGCTTCCAGAGGTATAGCGCCGCCTCCGGCGAACGGGTCCAGGACTTTAGGGGCACGCCCGCCGTACGCCTTACGGATCTCTTTGCGGAACCACTCTATATCAGGGCCATTCTCGCGCTTCCAGCGAAGGATACCGCCAAGCGTTTCCTCTTTGATCTTCTCTACCAAACGGCCGTTCACCCGCTTGCGGTCGATCTTCTCAACGATGCGCCCCGCCATACGCTCCAGGATAGCGTTTCGGGATTCCCTATCACCCGGATCTGGAAGCAGCGTCGCGATCAAGGCCGCGCGGCAGGCGGCCAATGGTCTCCTTGCCGGCCAGATGTGTAGCGTGGAAATATGCCCGTGCCGCACGTTCTTCTCGTGGACGGAGTCGAGAGAAACCTGCTTCAGCGGGAAGGCGACTTCGATGAGGCGTTTGTCGTTGGAGGTCATGGCGCGCTCCCATGTGTTGCTTCTGGAGACACAATTTCGAAATCGCCCATACCCGCTCTGGTATGGTGATTTATTCGAGTCAATCTTCTTCCTTGGCTAAGCAATTCAGCGATTTCTATGGTGGCATTAAACTCCTTTTGCTGGCTGCGCTCCAATTCAATAATAGAAAACACATCGGTGAGCGAAGATTGAACCCTATTTATCTGTGCTTGTATCTGATCTTGGCTCCAATTTGGATTGCTCACGACTGTCTTTTGTAGTTCATGTATGTAATCACTTAGATAATTGCGGAGCACCGGCTCGATGTCGACAACTGCTTTGGAAGGCAAGGTACGGATAACTTCGTACAACTCGCCGTACCTGGACGACAAGTCCGCTTCACTCATTGGGGTGGCGAGTACCCGAATCTCATCGTCAATAGCTCGCCGCTTCGCATCTTCAGCAAGCTCGTAATCGTCACCTTTGTAGCAGGGTAAGTATCTTTCTATCGTACCCCCAGGTAGGAGAAATATATTCTTCTCCTTTAGAGCAGTGACGATTTGCCTCAGTCTCCCCTCAACATCTACGACATGTTGTTCAGAAACCGATGCCAGTTCGTCTCTATATCGGCTAAGTGCCGTCACAACTGCTGTTCGTGCCTTGGCCCATTGTTCTGTCTTCCAGCAACTCCTTTTACCAAGTCCCGCAAGACAGTCTTTTAGTCGATCGAGTGGAGGTGGTGGAGATGCACCAAGCAGGTGATCAATTAGGTCTGTCAGAGTTTGTTCAAGCTTACCACAGTATCCTGCAAAGTCACCCCCGAGTCCCGCGGTCGCTAAGAAACTCTGTATCGATTCGTCACTCTTTATGCAAGATCGAAGACTCCCTCTAAAGAGGCTGTCGAGGTCGTAAAGGAAGTAAGCTTGCTTGTCAAGACCTCTACAAAGGTTCAAATAATGGTTTACTTGATCGGAGCCGCCGGCATCAATGACGCAACTACCGGCACCGGAAACCGAGACTCCTCGAGCTTCCATCATCGACTCCACAATTCGAGCATCGTGAATTCCCTCAACGAAGATCGGATTGTCGGAAAAGAAGAGCTGCTTATGATGCGCGTTCAGTCGTTGCATTAAAGAAATCGGTGGGTCTATGTCTCGATTAAGGGCATTTACCTGTTTTGGTACCGAGTAGTCAAGGTCGAAGGATAAAACGGCTCTCAGATCCTCTTCAGACCGCAAGTCGAGTATGAATGGGGAGTGTGTAATCAGGAAGAAAATCTTCTTCCTTTCATCTTGATGGGGATCACCTGCAATCTTGCGGACTTCCTGCATAAAGAAAGTCTGATACTGTGGATGTAGATTAAGCTCCGGTTCGTCGATGATGAGATGCGAATGATTGTCATCGTAAAGATGTGTCAATAAAATCAAGAGTTCTTTGATCCCGTGACATTCCTCACGATCGAGTCTATAAGAATCTCCATCATCAGTACGGCGTGCACGGCCTACGAGATTGCCAGAGTCCCATTCGAGGATGATCTCCCGTTCAAACAGGTGGCTGAGTGTCGCTTCAACTTGGATACGTAGATCCACCCGTTCTTCCAGGAGCACTATTGTGTCGATCCCAGATCCTGCCGTTCCCGCTTGTTTCAAGTTAGAAAATTGATTTCTGGCGTAACCCTGATCGAAACTGCGACCGACGACGTTATCTAATGCTCTTGACTGCTCCATACCCCGGAGCCGATCGGTATTGAGCAGACGCGGATTTGGCAAGTACCGGGCCAACTCATTTGCGAATTGAGATTTGCCGCTCCCGTTTGGCCCTACAAGATAGTTGATAGGACCAATCTGCCGAGTTTCGAAAGTTTGCCCTTTCCAAGGCTTTGGTAGAGAAAATGACAGATTAACATTGATCATCTTTGGCTATTCCGTATCTGTAGGGTAGAAATATGCCCGTGCCGCACGTTCTTCTCGTGGACGGAGTCGAGAGAAACCTGCTTCAGCGGGAAGGCGACTTCGATGAGGCGTTTGTCGGTCATGTGATCCGTTTGCCGTCAACCCCTGTCTTCGTGAAATATCCGAATCTATCCGCATTCCTATCTGCACAGTCAAGCGCATCTGCCAATAAGTACAGATCTCGTGAGTGTAAACCCAGTCTCCCATTGCTCCATACCCTACACTCTAAGCCACTTATCACCCGTTTTCCATCAGAAAACCGTTGTCCGTTGTCCCGATAGAAGAGAAGGGTATTTCCTCCGTACATCCAGTCAGCAGAGAAGCCTGTGGGATATGACTTCTTAAATTCGCTGAAAACCTTCAAGTCTTCATACCTGGAGTCTTTGCCAGCCTTTTGAGACACGACAACAACAACAAGACCCAAGGAAGACGGAATCAGCCCCCACTCTCCGTGATTGTCAGTGCCCGAATCACGAAAATTACCCTGGAGGTCTGCTCCTAATCGTCTCAATCGCTCAGATCCAGAGTAGAACCTGTACGTATCAATCAATGTTCGCACCGCGTCTGGTAGAAAAATAGGGTATGGAGTATTTCCTTTAGCCAGATTAGCATTGTTGAACGCTTTTGTAGTCGGTTCAGCATAGTATCTGGAATCCATGTGGACGTTGCTCTTTCCACCGTAGGTTTGGGAGTAAAGTCTCAGTATTTCCTCCATCTTTGGGCTGTCAATGTCCAATGGCGACAATGCCGAGTTTAAGTAAGACTCAGCGAAACGTCGCTGTATTTCCTCCCTGTGATCAGAATCAATTCCTTTATATAGGTCCACCAAGGAATGGTTGGGTTTTACTCGCTTTTCAGATCGAATCAAATAAGCTTTCACAGCTAGCTCCGTTGCCGTAAACAACAGAAGCAACGCCGGCATAATCTCTATCAGGCTGTTGGGCAACCGACCGGTAGGCATGAGGATCCAGAACTGTCTGAGATACTCTTCAGCGAAGTCCACCATCAAATCGGGTTTGCCGTACCGGTCTATCACGGTGGCATCCTGGATATTGCCTTCGAATGTAGGAAATAAGACATCATCGCCGACACGAAACACGGCCGGGTAATCAAGTGCTATAAGACGCTTGTCCGAGAAGACTTGCCCGACAGATACCAGTTTTTGCTCTACCACGTCATTGCTCGCGTGAGAACGTAGAGGAATAGGCGGTCGATAGTTGCCTGAGTCTATAAGTCTATTACTCACCTGTCTAATTTCCTTACAGACTGAACAAGCATACTTGACCTCTCTTTGCACAAGCGACGCCAGATGAGGTACACCGAGGCGAAAAACCTTGTCAGATTCAACTCTCGATTCCTGACTACCGCACTTGTAGCAGGGGGTATCCTGCATAACCTACCTCTCCATTCCGCTCAGCTTTTTGTTAATACCGAGCTACCGACATGCGACCGCCCGAAGCGGCAAGGGGATCGTCCCCCACCTCGAACTCGCCCGTCTCAATATCAATCGCCACGATCCTGCCTCTGTTGCTTTCTTCCACCTGCGACCTCACTTGTTGCTCGTAGAGCACGTGACCACGTCGGGCGAAGTCCTCTTTGCTATAACGTGGCTGTCGTGTTCCCAGGCTGATACTCCTTTCTCGATCTCATCCGCAGGCTCTTGAGCCGCACAGCCGGCAGCTTCTTCAGTCGTTGGTTGAGCGGATCGATTTCGATACCGAGGGACTCCAGAGCCGTTATCCCGAGCAACGGTTCGGTGTCTGCGTCTCCAAAAAGCACTGTGCCTCCCACGATTTCTCCCATGAGTTCGATTCGCGCAACCGCAATGTCCATCTCGACTTCACTGCCATCGGCCAAAACGTACGTCCGATGCCCTTCAGGTTTAAGGCCGCCGATGGCCTCCAGATGTTGTCGCGAGTCGAAGCTGTCGGTCGCGAACGTATTGACAAGGAAGTCCCCTTCCCCGCTTCTGTTTCGATCGGCCGGGTTGCTGATGACTACCTTGGCGTCTTTTGCGCCCCATTTCGTTCTCTTCGGTTTGCTCCACTGCCTCAACCAGGGAATCGGTAGAGTCTGCACCCGTGGAGAAATTGGTACCGCCACCATTGGTTAGCAGCCAACGACCACCTTATACCTCCGGTTGTTGGTGGGCAGTTTGAGTCTCGGTGCGGTTACCATTGGCTCGCGATGGAGTTCGGAATTCTCGGTCCGATCCTCGTTCCTGGCGTCTGAGGTCTGCGCATATTGCGTGAATATCATTATCAAACCGTTCCGCGTAAGCGCGACGAATCTGACGTATTTCATTCACAATTGGATCATCAATCATGTTCAATCTCCAGTAATTCTTCTGGTGTACAGAGTATTGGCGGATTGTATTCAGCAGCGTAACAGATGCCTTCAATCGCGGGGCGAAGCGATGCGTTCACGATGTGTCGGAAGTTCCACGACACAAGGTACTGTACTCCGTGGGTAGCAGCCAAGGCGATATGCAATGCATCGTTCGGATGACTTCCGGGAATAGCGTGTTCCCGACAAAGAGCATCGGCGAGTGTTTCTGCGTCAGATGTGAGCGGAAGAACGGGTATGCCGTCAATGCTGTTGAGGCGATCTGTTACTGCTTCCGGATCCCCTTCTGAGCACTCGACGACTACGAGTTGAGAGACAAACAGATCGAACCGGTGCGCCGCGGTTGACCACCACAATTTGGTCGTTTGCTGGTGACCGGCGACCGTCACATCGTGGCGTGGCCAAGACGTCAGATAGCCGATAACCGATGTTTCGATATAGACGCTCGGATTCATATGTTGAACACTCTGCAATGGTTGCGCTGGGGGTTCGAGTAGTGCAATCGCGGCTGGTCACTCGCCCGCCTCTATAATGTCCCCCGGAGTGATGGTGCAGGCAACA
Organism: Gemmatimonadota bacterium; assembly: GCA_028877215.1. Taxonomy (GTDB): domain Bacteria; phylum Latescibacterota; class UBA2968; order UBA2968; genus JAAXHE01. The sequence goes on from JAPPFJ010000007.1 coordinate 62,086, forward strand.
GACTCGCGGCGCCTGACGAGCAGTTTGGAAAAAGGATCCCGCACCCTTACCAGGCGTGGTAGAGACGATGCGCAGTTGAAGACGACGTAAAGCCAGTATTCGTCGCGCAGGTTGCAGGCCTTAGCCCACTCGTTCCCGCTCATCTCAACATTTCCGGTATCTGCACGGCCTTTGACCTCGATTTTTCGGCATTCTCCGTTCGTATCCATGGAGAGAAGGTCAAATCCCGGCCAATCGGGCAACCCGGCACGTCTGGCGAGTTGGGGTTTGGAGACGTCCTTCACGTCGGCACCCCGTGCTTGCTCGTACGCAGTTGCCACGTCGACCGCAGTCGCTTCAACGTCGGCATCGTACCGTTCTGCGACTTCGCTATCCTCTGCCGGAACAACGAGCGCATGTACAAGAAACTCGACTTCGCCGGCCCGAACAATATCCGATTCGGCCGTCAGTTCGGCCAACCGGCGATCCCGGACCGCCGCCTGGCGGCGCTGGCGCGCCTTGACCTCGGTCAGTTTCTCACTCGCCCATTGATCCCCGGCCCGTGCAACCTCCGTAAGGCGCGACCGAGCAGCGGCGAGTTCGGCCGCCTCATAGTCGAATCCGCGACTGATGAAGCCGATACGGGCCGGCAGATCGGCGATGCGACGCTGTTGATATTGTTGTATGAGCGACTCGAGTATGTCCTCACTTGCAAACCGTTCGGCTTCCGAGAGTAGACCACGAGCCGCCGCCGCAAGGGGCACGCGCCCTGGTGCGAATCCTTCTGCCTCCTGCAAAATAAGCAGGCGTTCAACCGGTGACTCCTCAACCTTTCCGTCGCTCGATTGACGCAACCCTATCAGCCTCGCATCAACAAGCCTCGAGTCCGTTACCCGACCTCCATTTGCGTCCTTCAGATCTCCTGAACCTGAGGCGACCTGACTCTCCTCTTCGACCACTATACGTGCGATGTGGAACAGATACGGTTCCGACGCTTCAGGATCGATGAACACCGATCCACGAAGACCGTCGTGTCCGTACCGACCGATGATCGATGAAGAGATGGCGTCAAAAACCGGCTCGCCCGGATGCATCCAAACAACGTCTTCCCCTCTGGCGGGCTTGTAGACTGTCAGCTCGCCCTGCGCTGTTTCAGGGTACACGTCAAGTGCAGATAACAGGGAATCGCCGGCGCGGGCGCGACCTGGAACCAACGTGAAGGTTTTCTCCAGATCGCCATCCACCCGCAGGTCGAGCCGAGGTGCAGCCTTAGCCACGAAACGGCGAACATATCCAGGCAGGAGCCTGCGGAAGGATTCCTGTTCGGTCTCTTTGCTCATGCGGTTCAGCCGGCTGCGAACCTCGCCTCCTTCGCCAAAGAGCGAACGTTCCCGGTGTTCAAGCGCCTGGATCTGCTCCATTGTAAGTTTGCTCTCCAGTTGCCTGGAGGCCGTTACGGCGTCCTCGGTAACCGCCTGCTCAAGGTATTCCCGTATCGATACCTCCGCAAAGAGGCGTCCGATGACGTCGAAGACCTTGTCGGATTGAAGTTGACGCCGCATCGCTTCGAGTTTTTCAAGGAGGGTCTTCAATACTCGCCCCTCGCGGGTATCGCCTGCGATGAGATTGACGACGACCACTTGATCTTTCTCTTGGCCGTAACGGTGAATGCGGCCCATCCTCTGTTCGAGCCGTGCAGGATTCCAGGGTATGTCGTAATTCACCATCAGCCAGCAGAATTGCAGATTGATTCCCTCGCCAGCTGCGTCGGTCGCTACCAGGTAGCCGGCGCCGCCTTCGGTTGCCGGGCGGCGGAAGAACTCCACCTGTCTCTCACGGTCCCGGTAAGGCAGGCCACCGTGAATCAGTGCGACCCGTCCGGTGAAGCCGAGACCCTCGAGCCGTCGCACGAGAAACATCGCCGTGTCCCGGTGCTCGGTAAAGATGATGAATTTTTCGTCCGTATACTTCGGATCCCGTAGAACTTCACGCAGCCTTTCGAACTTCGATTCCTCGCCAGTTTCTAGTCTCTGGCGTGCCTTACTTAGCAACCCTTCCACTCTCTGGCGTTCATCCTCGAGTTCGCTAAGGCTGGCGGCCACGATACCGCCTAACGCCTGACTTTCGTACGCTTCGTCCTGCTCCTGGGCTCCGTCCGCCTCAGCATCTTCATCAAAGGTTCTGGTTTCAAATGCGTCGTCCAGAACATCCAATCGCCGCTGTTGACGAACAAGCTGTTCCTCGGTTACACTTCCATCGCGAATTGCGTCGATCATAGCGCGGAGTTTTTCTGCGCGGCGCTCGAAGGATCGCATCAAAGCGTACGTGGAACTCGCCAGTCGCCGCTGGAACACGCTCATCGCCAGCCGTGCGGCGGATCGGTTCAGTTGTGCGGCCCGGTTGTAGAAATGCCTGATATAATCAGTTGTCTCGTCGTACAGTTCCTGTTCGCCACCCGTACCCTGCGAGAGACTGTAGCTCAGGGTATCGCAGTTTCTCTGTGGATACAGTGGCGAACCGTCGAAATGGACCATCTCCTCTTTCGTCCGACGGAGAAAATGCCTGGATCGGGACTCACGCGAGAATTCTTCAAAGGCGTCCTGGGTCGTGAGGGTTTCCGGGAGCAGTAGCCGCCAGAGGGCGTAGTAAGGATAGTCCTTTCCCATATGCGGGGTTGCAGTCAGAAGGAGTAGATGCTGGGCAGACCATTGGAGCGTATAGGCGGAGTCGTCGGATTCGGCGCCAGCAATTGCTTCCGCCAGTTTGTACCGGTCCGTCTTACGCACCCGGAACCCTGGCTCCCTATGGGCCGACAGCTTGTGAGCTTCGTCAAAGACAACGAGGTCGTATGGGTTCGTATCTTGACTTCCCAGTTGGGCGAACATCCGCTCTCCAGCCAGTGTATCGACACTGACGATGACCAGGTCGCTTTCCGGTCCAATAAACGGATTGCCGGTTCGTGCGTCCGTACCATGTACAATATTGAAACCGAGGCGAAACAGCGACCGCATCTCCCGCTCCCAGTTGCCCACCAGACCGGCCGGCGGTAAAATCAACACGCGACTTATGAGACCCCTGGACAACATCTCACGCACGTACAGGCCGGTCATGATTGTCTTTCCGGCGCCCGCGTCGTCGGCCAACAAGAATCGCAGTGGAGCCTGTTTGAGCATTGTTTCATATACGGCGATGCGTTGATGCGGGAGTGGATCTATTGACGACGTTTCAGTGGCGAACGTGGGATTGAAGAGATGACCCCAAGCCAGTCGGTGGGCCTCTGCAAGGACGGAAACGACGTTCGGGTCGGCAGCAAAGTCAAGGACCGGCGCGGTGGTCGGCGTGGTCGCTGAATCGGCCTCACCGACATCCAGCGAGCTTGCAGCCTCCTGCTCCAGTTCGACAATCCGCTGCCAAGCCAGTTTATTTGGACGCGACTGTCCGTTTTCCCAACGGTTGACGGACGCAAAGGAGACCCCGATCCGATTGGCGAACTGCGTCTGGGTCAGCCCCATGACGCCCCGCGCGCTCTTGATCCGCGACCCACAATCCTCTGGCACCACGCCTGACATAACGGTTGACATACCGGCTCCTGACCTTTGCTATATAGGTAGCCGAAATATAAATAAGGATCGTGTGGTTGTCAAGGAGTTTTATAACAAATGTTATATGCGTTGATTGGGCGAGCCGGAGGAGGGAGTGCAGTTCCTGGAGGCAGAGTTCCGAAGTGCCGGGGGGCGCAGGATCGGTATTCGATGGAATTCTAGGAGAAATCCTATTGATTCACTTAATCTTCTGTGGTCAGCGTCCAAGGCAACAAGAAATGTACCTACCTCGTGTACACCTGAAGTACATTTTCTCATATTGACCTGCCTTCACCCCGTCCAACAGTCAGATTTCAGTCTCGGCCAATCGCGCGGTCTCGTCTCCACCACGTAAGTCCAGGCGACTGTGAACGAATCTTTCACCCGTACCGGCACGAGAACCCGGCGATAAAGGCTTCGACCGCCGGGTTGGAAGCCTTCCAGACGGTCGATGGCCGGCAGGCGGGTTTCGGGATCGTCGAATACGAGCGATTCCCCGCGCACGACGCCACGGCCGCTCACAGGCGGAACGGCCGGACTTTCCGCTTGTTGGCGAATCTCAAAGCCACGTGCAGCCCGTTGCTGCGCGGCCGCGTCGGCCGCGGGATCGGCGGTTCCCGTGGCGAGAACATCCTGTTCCGGAACCTCCAGGAACGGGATGCGATCGGGGCGGATATAGAGTTGCCCGCGAACGAGCGCCTCTTCAATTGACTGCACGCCGTGACAGTAGCCGTCGTGGTTCGAGTACCCGCGTTTCAACGTACCGTAGACGAAGAGGGCGATCGAACATCCGGACCGGACTCCCTTCCGGTGTGTGTCAGCGCGTCGTGCCACAGGTGCACCCCATTCCGTGCTTTGCTTTCCGATTCACGGTCGATATGTTGTCCGGAAGGGTACCCACAAGGGACGCCCCTGCAGGCGACGGGAATGATCGAGAGGTGACGTAAGAGGATCCGGGGCACACCGAATCTGACGAACCGTAATCAATCCGATTCCAAATGAGTCTGTGATGAAACCGATTTTTCTCAAATGGACAGGTTGCGGCGGTTTCGAAGTGCGTACGGAGGCGGTCAACTTCGCCTTCGACCCGTACCTGTTCGGTGAGTATCTGACCGGCGCTACGCCTGATTTCGACTATATCTTCATCAGCCACGAACACTTCGACCACTGCCACCCGGGAACGCTTCGCCGGCTCTGCCGCGGCGATCGCTTTAAGAAAGTCTTTGTCAGCCCCGGTTGCTGCGACCCCGACCGGCCGGTGGACGAAAAATACCGCGACGCCGCGTTCGACCGGGACCTCCCCATCACCAAATACCTGGACCCGATGCTCGTGCAGGTGGTCTTCCCCCGCCACCTGAGCCACGTCGGCGGGGAGTCCCGGAGCTTTCCCGGTCCCTTCGAGCTGGACCTCGGGGCCATTCAGGTGGACATCATCGAAAGCGGAGAAAACCAGAGACCCGACCTGCCGAACTGCGGATACCTCGTTACGGTGCGGGATCTCGGCGTCTCCTTCCTGCACACCGGGGATCTCACCGAACCGTACCGCGCACTCGAGAAACTCCGCGGCAGGGTCACCTATCTCATCCACATGAAGTTGGGCCTGACGGAATGGGGCGGCGAGGACCGCACGGACAAACTCCTTCAATGCATCGACGCAGTCGAGCCGGAGTTCGTGATACCCATCCACTATCGCACCGACCGCGTGTCCGACCCGATCCCGCACGGGACCTGGCCGCCCGACGTCACGGACACGGGCGCGTTCATCGAATGGATTCGGGAGGCCGTGGGAAACAGGACCCGCGTTCTGCCTTTCACGGCCGGAGTGGAATACGAAGTCGAACTGCCCTCGAAGCGGATCCTCTGGAAGTGGAACTGGTTCAACACATGGACCGAGCCGTCCTGGCGCGACGACCGATCGAACGAATAGACGGGGTGAAACGACCGGGAAGTCGATCGGAGACCGGCTTCACGGAAAACTGTGGGGCGGCCTGATCAGAAGACGATCAGACCCCGGGCCACTTCCCCTGCCACGAGCGCATCGAAGGCCTCGTTCGCTTCATCCACGCCGTACTTCCGCGTCACCAGTTCGTCAATCTTGAGCTTGCCTGCCAGATAGAGCTCCACCATCCGGGGAAAATCGTCCCAAGTCCTGGCGCTTCCGTATCTGGAGCCGCGCATGATCCGCTCGTTGGACTGAAGGTTTCCGGTATCGAACGTCACTGTGGATCCGGTTGGCGGCAACCCGATCAGCACGCACTGGCCCCTGGACGCCAGGCAGTCCCATGCCTGGTTGATCACCCGAGGCTCACCCACGGCCACGAAGGAGTAGTCGGCGCCCCGACCCGTCAGGTCGCGGATCGCCTCCACGGGATCCTCCTCGGCGGCGTTGACCGTGTGGGTGGCGCCGAACGATTTCGCGTATTCGAGCTTCGCGGGATTGATGTCCACGGCGATGATGGGGTGGGCCTGCACCAGCGTTCCGCCCTGGACCGCGTTCAGGCCGATTCCACCCGATCCGAAAACCGCCATGCTTGCCCCCGGCCTCACCGCGGCGGTGTTGATTACCGAGCCCACGCCCGTCATCACGGAACACCCGATCAACGCGGCCACGTCGAGCGGCATATCGTCGCGAATGGGTACGGCGCACGACGCCGGCATCACCGAATAGGACGAAAAGCTGCATGCCGGCCCATAGTGGTAGACCGTTTCCCCGCGCAATTTCATTCTCGAGGTACCATCCATCAACACGCCGTTGGAGGGCACGCCGCGCTCGCAAAGGTGAGAAAGCCCGGTAACGCAATAGTGACAACGGCCACAGGTCGGCGACCACGACAGGATCACGTGATCGCCTGGCTTTACATGCGTCACACCTGGGCCCACCTCCTCCACCACGCCGGCCCCTTCGTCACCCAACACCATCGGCATCGGAAACCCTGTCCAGCCCCCGTCAACCACGTGCAGGCAACTGTGACAGACCCCGCTGGCCACCATCCGCACCATGACTTCGTCCTGTTTCGGCCCTTCCAGGTCCACGTCCTCCACGACCAGGGGCTCGAGCGGCTCCAACAGTACCGACGCCTGCATTTTCATGGCATACCTCCCGTGTGTTCGACAAACATCAGGTGGTTAATTCGATCGGGAATTCATGTCATCTTACGTCCCCATTCCAATGCCCTTTTTTGAAATGCGGGGAGACGGTAGAGGTGAGACGGCAGAAGAGAACCTTGCCCGGTATGTTTTCGCACCTTGCCTTCGCCTCGGATAGATTCCTCACAAGGCAGACGATCTCTTCCGTCTACCGTGACTCACGTCTTACCGGTTTCAAGGAACGCGCCGTAGGCAGGGAATTTGGTGAAATGTGGATCTTGTGTTTGATTATCGGATTTCTGGTTTCACGCTGAAGGCTGAGAACAGTCTCTCCTGCTCCTTTCGGCGATCTAGCTCCCTGTCTCAAGCAACTGGCAACAAAGAAGCCCGGACAGCCGGTGCGCTTGCCCGGGACAAAGGACTATCATCCTGTAAACGTCATGCCCGCGCGTGATGTGACTCCGCAGGTGCCGTGTAGGTCAGGTCGATATCGGGAGTCTCCAGGCGCCGCTCGCCCTGCAACCTGGACGTGAGACAGGCTTCGAGAATGCCGCAGACGATGAGCGTACGTTCAGGCGGGTAGGGCGCTTTCCCGCTTTCGATCATTTCCACGATCTTGTGGACCAGGCTGGCCGAATAGGTGACATTCGGCGTGGGCGTCAGCAGAAACTGCGTGGATACCGGGGCGTCGTATCCGTCCACCCGCGCGGCAAAGCAGTAATCCCGCACGGCCCCGTTCAGCATGAGCAGGGTCGCCCTCAAGCCGTCTCGGTACTCGATGAAATAGGCGGCGGGATTCTTCACGAGACCCTGCAGCTCTCCGGCGCCGAGGAGGTCCCGGGTGCGGCCATCTTCTTCGGGCAGGCCGCAGGGCGAATCGCTGCGCGAAAGGGCTCCCTCCAGCAGGTCCCGCGACCAGCGGCCCTCGTCGCCTGCACGCCAGACCGCGTCACCTTCGATCATTTGCACGGCCCTGACGCCGGTTTCCCCGCCCTTCCGGCGTTCGACCATGCACTGCATGGCCTCGAGGGCGTGGTAGTCCATCGCGTCGGAACTGCCAACACCCACCATAAGGGCTTCCCGAATATGACATTCCAGGGGAAGTTCCACGTCGGGAAGCCGGAAGGCGACCGGCAGGGACGATCCAGCCAGAAGCGGAAAGCCGATCCGGCGGGAATCCGCCACCATTTCGCTGGCTCTTTCGTAGCTGTAGGAGAGGTGCTTGTCGTTGAACACCGGCACGGAAACACCGTCCTGTTCGAACACGTCGACGCATTCCCTGAAAAACTCATACCTCGGATAGAGTTTCTGCCCCTTGTCGTTATTCGGGTACTCGCCGTGCTCGCCGATGATCAGCACCGCATCCACCGCCAGCCTGTCCGTGCCGCAGCGCAGCGCCCCGGATATGGTGTCGTAAACGTCATACCCGAATTCCCTCGCACGGTCTTCGCTCTGGTCGCCCTCCGGACTCTGGTCGACGTAGAGTGACGCGATGCGCATGTCGGGCCGCCGCCATTGACCATCATACGGGTACCCGACGACGAACCGGTCCGCGATGTGCTGCGCGTGGGAGAGATAGCGATATATGGTGGCGATGACGGCGACGCGCCTGGGCGCGGCGCCCGTCGCGTTCCGCACTTCGAGATGCGACACTTACGTTCTCCAGTAGGTTGACTCGGGATTGGGTGAATAGATCACGTTGAGGTGCGGCGTCTGAACGCGGGACTGGCCGCTGTTCAGGCTGTCCACGCCCGCGGCCACGAGTCCGGTGGTGAGCAGCGTCCGTTCGACGGGGTACGTGGCCTTTCCGGTGAGGAACATCCGCTCCACGTTGTTGACCTGAGGCGAGAAGAAATTCGCCAGCGTTGTGTACGCGGGCGGCATCGGCAGGTACATCTGTGTGGACAGGGGATTGTTCCTTCCCGGCAGGTGCGCCGCGAAATTAAAGTCCCGCACGACGCCATTGAGCAGAATCATGGTGGATATCAGGCCGTCGTTGTGTTCATACCGGTAGGCAATCGGATCATCGTCCAGCGACTTCATTTCATCCAGGGTCGGTAACACGTGACTGAACCCCGGACGCGGCTGCGCGAGCGTATGGCTGCGAGACAGACAGGCTTTAAACAGCTCCCGCGACCAAACACGACCATGATGGGCTTCCCAAAAGCGTTCGCCCCGGTACGTGTCGATCCAGCGGACGCCCGTCTCACCTCCCAGGCGCCGTTCGACCATGCACTGCAGCGTCTCGAGAGCGTGGAAGTCGTATGTGTCCACCCCGCCGTATCCGATGCACATGGCTTCCGTCACGCGGGCGCCAAGCGGCATGTCGATGGAGGGTGTGCGCCACGTCACGGGAAGCGACGATCCCGCCATAAAGGCGAAGCCCATCTCCCGTGAAACATCGTACATCTCCCGCGCCGACTCCCAGCGCCAAGAAAGATGCTTGTCATTGAAGACCGGCGCGCTCCTGCCCGACGTGCGGTAAACAGCGGCGATCTGCTTGAACAACTCGTAACGCGGATAGAGGAGCTGACCCTTTTCATTGGTGCCGTACTCCCCGTGCTCTCCGACGAGCAGAACGCCGTCAATGGCCAGTTCCGGTCCGCCCAGCGTCAGCGCGTCGGCGACCGTTGGAAAAATGGACAAGCCGGGGAAGCGCGACGCCCGCTCCTCACTCAGGTCGCCTTCCGGCCGCTGGTCCACGTACAGAGAGACGAGGTCCATCGGCGGGTGGTGATGTCGGCCGTTCCAACCGTATCCTTCGAGAAAGCGGTCGCAAATGTGCTGGGCGTGGGAGTACTTGCGGTACTCGGTAACAACGGCGGCAATTTTGGGGCGATCGGCCACGGTGTCGATTGTTCTCGCAGGGGTCTTGTCGCTTATGGAGGAGGTCAATCCGCGGGCTTTGGATCGTAACCGCCCACCCGCGCGGGCAGTTCAGCCGTAAACTGGTATCCGGAGTCCGCTTTCTGCTTTTTAAGAATGCCGATGATCTCCTTCCAGCAGGAGACGAGGCCGACGGGGCCCCGGGGCATGTCCGCCGCGATCAGCTTGTGCAGTTTCCCCAGGCGGTAGCATGGTACCGCGGCGTACATGTGATGTTCGATGTGGTAGTTCATATGCCAATAGAGAAAACGGAACAGCGGGTTCAGAATGACCGTCCGGCTGTTCAACCGGAAGTCAGGCACGTTGTCCTGAAGTCCGACGTGCTGCGTGTTGTTGCAGAGGAAGAGCAGCCACCCGCCATAGAAGGGAGCCAGCGTGACCAGCAGCGGAAGCATCCACAATCCGAAATAGAGCGATACGCCTGCAAGCACCGCGTGACCCGCAAGCAGGATGCGGGCCCAGTTGAACAGGCGCCGCCGCAGCGCGGGTTCAGACTCGGGAAACAGCACACGCTCCCACGGACCCTCCAGTTTGCCCAGACTCAACCGAACCACACCCTTCAGTCTGTTGTACAAGCCCCATGGATTGACCACCGCGGCCTTGAGAAAGCTCCGGAGCGTTATATCCACCGGCAGGACAACCTCCATATCGTCCGGAGGATGAAGGGTGTACTGGTGGTGCTTGGAGTGGCTGGTCCAGAAGAATACGGGATTGTACCAGCCCATGAAACTGAAGACCTTGAGAAACACCACGTTCAACCACTTCGATCTGAACACGGTGCCGTGGCAGAACTCATGAAACCCGTTCAACAGGAACGCGTACCCGGTCCCGTGCAGGAACAGGGCCAGGATCAGCCAAGGCGGCGCAAGGTGTTCGGATGCAACCCATGCAAACACGCCTGTGAGCGTGAGCACGCCGAGGTGGCCCAGGGTCTGCAGGAAACCCAGGAAGTCGCTGCGCCGATTCAAAGCGTTCAGCGTTTCACGGTCCAGCGGGCACCGGTACCAGCTGATCTTGCGCTTGCTCCTTGCGTCCATAACTCCATCCCCGGTCGTCCCAAAAATGGCATCGCGCATTCCGCGACGAAGTCAACGTTTGCTTGCCGCCACCCCATTCCGCAACACACCGATTTCCGAGATTTCGATTTCCACGCGGTCGCCGGGCTTCATGAAGGTCCCCGTGGTCGCGCCCACGCCGGAAATCGTGCCGGTGCTGATCAGGTCGCCCGGTTCGAGTGTGATGATTGCCGAGATATATTCGATGATCATATCGACAGGGTACAACATCTGCCCCGTGTTGTTATTCTGCTTTCTCTCGCCGTTTACGTAGGTGCTGATCTCCAGCGACTGGGGATCCGGAATCTCGTCAGACGTCACGATCCATGGCCCCTGGGGCCCGAACGTATCCAGCCACTTTCCGTTCAGCCAGTCGAACCACTTGTCGCGTTCGCGGCTGTCGGTGCGCTCCTTGATAACCAGATCCCGTTCCGAAACGTCGTTCATGATGGTATATCCGGCCACGTATTTCAGCGCCTCTTCCGCCTTGACGGCTTTCGCCCTGCGACCCATCACGACGGCCAACTCCCCCTCCCAGTCGATGGACCTGGCGACGGGCGGAATCAGAATGCGGTCTCCGGGGCCGATTACGGTCGTAGACGGCGGCTTCATGAATACCCTGGGCGTTTCCTTATCCTGGATGGCTATTTTTCCCCCGCCTTCTTCAATATGGTCCTGATAGTTGCCCGCGAGGCAGAACACCTTGCGGGGATTCGGCACCGGCGCCTTGAGCCGCACCTTGCCGATGTGGTGGCCGAGCCGCCCGTCCGGATCCCCGCCAAGCCGGCCCTCTGCGAATCGCGTTACCTGTTTCGCCGCGCGCAGACCGGCCCCGCCGGCATCGAGCAACGCGAGCATATCGCTGAAGTATCCGCGCGCTTCCCGGCCCTGGACGCCTGCCAATTCTCCTTCCGCGGCCGCGAGATCCACGACGATTCGGCCATCCGCTGCGACGGACCCTGCGTAGCGGTCTCTACCGATACCATACGTAACGAGCTTCATTCAGCACCTCCTTTAACCCGATTAATTCACAAACAAGAACCTGCATGGATAAACAGGATGGACGGGCCGCGACAATTCGTACCGTCGCCTTCCGTGCGGTCTGTGCTTTTGTGCTCTTTGTGGCCAGTTTAACGGTAATCCTTCTTCGAATTACGGCTAATCCGTAGGATACGACAGCGGAAACGTCGGCACATTTGCCTGGTGTTTCGTACGGTCGGCAATCTTCATCCCGTGGTATTCCTCGATGAACTCCGCCAGATTGCTGCTGGCCTCTTCAAAGACGACCCTCCCTTTTTCCGCTGTGGCCTTTTCGGCCTCACCCATCACGCCGCTGTCCGTATACTGGCTCGTCCACTCGATCAGACCCATCGCTCCCTTGGAGAACAGGTCCGTCCAGACGAATTTCGAACCCAGCTTGTTCGTTTTGGCGATTTCACTCCTGATCCGGTCCTTGCGTACGCTATCGGGCGCCAGGTGCAGCATCATCGATGTCTCCAGCTCGCCCGCATGGGCGCAACCGCCGGGGAATACGCTCTCGCGCCATTCCTTGTCGAAGTCCGGATTCACCCTCAACAACTCCCACCAGGAACAGAATACGCAACTGGCATCCGTCTCGACGATCGTGCGCCTGGCCACCATGTCTACAAGGTTATGGTTGGATCCGTGCCCGTTCACCAGAATCATCTTCTTGAACCCATGATAGGCCAGACTCTTGCAAATATCCAGCACATACTGGATAAAATGCTCGAAGTGAATATTCAATGAACCCGGAAAGTCCATCACATGGTGAACGTAACCGTAGCTGACCGGCGGCAATACCAGGCTGAACTCCGGCTTCCGACGTGCGGCCTCCGTTGCCACCGCATTGGCACAGAGATGATCCACCTTCAGCGGAAGATGGTGCCCGTGCTGTTCCACGGATCCGGTGGGAACAATGGGAATCTTCCCCATCTCGACCGCCTCGTTCACCTCCGGCCACGTCAACTCGTCGAACCGGTAAATCTCTTTCACTGATGCCATGCGAAGCCTCCGCGGTTCATCTGCCGATTATATACCTGTAGGGATCCACCTCTTCCCTCAGGATGCGCAGTTCCTCGTCGTCCGGCGGCGCCGTTTCGCGAACGTGAGGCGCCGGCAGCAATTCGAATCCGGTGTTTTCCTGAACCTTTTCGAACGTGACCCCCGGATGAAGGCTCTCCACCCGCATCCGGCAGGTCTCGGGATCATACCCCATTACCGCCAGATCCGTGATCACCTTGTGGGGTCCGCCCCCGCCGGGCAGCCCTGCCGCCTCCCGGGCGCCCGGTCCCGAAAGGAAGCCCGGGGTCGTCAGGAAATCCAGTCGCTCCACGAACCGCCTCCGATCGTGCTGCGTCATCACCATCGTGCGCCAGCACAGACTGGCGAAGTCGTTCCCGCCGCCGCTTCCCGGAAACCGCACCCTGGGGTGTGTATAATTGCCGATCACCGTTGAGTTGAGATTACCGAACGGATCGATCTGGGCGCCGCCCAGGAAAGCGTAGTCCATCATCCCTCGCTGGCACGCCTCCATGACGTCGCCCATGCTGGTCGCCATCTGCGCCCGATGGAATGTCCTCGAATCCCCAACCGAAATCGGCATGGACGGCAACAGGGGCGCGAGCCCTCCCGCTTCGAACGCGACGAGCAGACGCGGGGCATGGCGTTTCTGCGCAAGCATCGCCGTTGCGCACGGCGCGCCGGTTCCAACGCCCACGGTCGCACCGTCCTCCAGCATTCTGGATGCGGTGCAGATCGCCAGTTCGGTGGCGCTGTATTCAGGCATGGACAGATCCTTTCGACCTCGTCGCCACGAAACGACACGGATACCGCCGGAACCCTCCGCCACCACACGGATTATGACTCCGTGTGCAACTCCACGCGCCGCAGCTCTTCCAGGCGTTCCGCACCGCCGCAAAGGCGCACGTACTCCTCAAAACACGCCGCCCCATAGATATATTTCTCAAGAAAGGCCTCGAACCGCTCCTCATCCCTTTCGACGTCCAGCCATTCCTTAAGGTGATCCTCGTCCGAGAAGTACTCACCCGCCATGTTTCCCGGGTAAGAACCGAACGGCACCTCGCAGACAGCGTCCACACAGAACGCTGGAATCACCGTGGCTTCCGGCGTCCGCCGGATCTCATCGGTGCTGACGAGTCTCTCGGCGGTAACGACCAGCCGTTTTGAGGCGCGCGCCAGATCGAAATCCGCCACGGCGATGCCGCGAATCCGGGAGTTCCCACAGGGATCGCTCTCGTGTACGTGAATAAACGAGACATCGGGATAGAGCGCCGGCACGGCCAGAAGCCTGTGTCCCGTAAACGGACAGACGATCTCCTTTGCAGCGCTGCGCTCGAAGGTGTCCGTTCCAAGCAGGCTCCGCATCGGCAAAAACGGAACGCCCGCGGCCGCCGCCCGGAAACGCGCCGCCAGGGCATAGTTCGACCACTCGCACACGGTGACTTCGCCGCTTTCCATCATGCGCCGTGCCTGCGGCGACAATCCCCTTGCCTCCAACCCGACGATATAGGCCGCATCCACACGGGTCAGCAACTTGCGGCCATTCCGGTTTCCCGCGGACAGGATTTCGAAATCGTGGGTCGTCGTATGGCCGGCGAATCCCAGATTCTTCTTGCCCTGCCGAAGGATCTCGTGCATGCACGCGGTTGAAATCCGGTTGGCGCCGAACCCTCCGGACGCGACATAGTCGCCGTCTCTCACGAATCGTGAAACCGCGTCGCGGACAGTCGTCACCTTGTCTTCGAAGGCCGCCCGTTTCTTCCGGAAGACCCGTCGCGCCGCCTCGGGATCGGGATCTGTAAACAACGGCCCCGATCCGGATGCCAGATCAGCCATCCTTCACGTCCTCTTCCGCTTCCAAAACCTCCGTTAATTTCAGCAGGATCCGGTCCCGACGCCGTATGAACCGGCCGAGATCAGCGTCTGAATAGCGGTAGAATCCCGATCCGGACTTCGCGCCGAGTTTCCCGGCCTCTACGAGCGCGTGCAACGTCTCGGGCGCTTCCCGGTCCACGCTCAAGCTGGCGAACAGATAGCTGCTGATGGCCCTGAACACATCCAGTCCGCCCAGGTCGGCGGTGCGCAGCGGCCCCATGAAGCTGTAACGCAGGCCCGGGCCCGCCGTCATCGCCGTATCGATATCCTCGGCGGACGCCACCCCCTCCCGCAGCAGGTGCAACGCCTCCCGCATCACGGCGAACTGCAGGCGGTTGCCCACGAATCCGGGAATGTCCCGCCTCACCATGATCGGCTTCCTGTTCAACCGCAGGGCGACGGCCTTGAGGCGTTCAGCCGTATCGTCGGAAGTGGTGTCGGCGCGAATCACTTCCACCAGCGGAACGAGATGCGGCGGATTCCAGAAATGCATACCCCCCACCCGGTCCGGTCGACCGGTCGCACGGGCAATGGCGGTCACGGACAGGCCCGACGTATTGGTGGCCAGAACGGTTTCACGCGGACAGAGTCCGTCAAATGCCGCGAACAGCTCCTGCTTCAACGCGAGGTCTTCGGTCACCGCCTCCAGGAGGAAATCCGACCCGTCGCACGCTTCGGCCAGATCCGTTGTCGTGATGACCCGTTCCATGGAGAGGTGTGCGTCTCGCGGGAGAAGCAGGCCCGCTTCGACCAGCGCCTCCTGTCCCAGCCGCAGCCGCGCGATTGCCCGATCGAGCAATGCATCGCTCAGATCGACAAGCCGGACATGACACCCCGCCCGGGCGAACATGCCGGCGATTCCGGAACCCATGGTTCCCGCTCCGACAATAGCGACTGCGGAGATGCCGGGCGAATCCATTCTTGTATCCAGTTCAACAGGGTTCAGTCGTTGCGGGCAAACGCCGTGCACGGCGTCTAGACCGCCGTCCAGCCTCCGTCAACCAGCAGCGTATGCCCCGTGATCAGGTCCGCGGCCGGACTCGCGAGGAAAACCACGGCGCCCACGACGTCCTCGGGCCGCCCCACCCGTCCCAGAGGAATCCGCTTCAACAGATCCTCCCGTAGCGCCGGATCGTCGAACGTGGACTGCGTCAGGGGGGTGAGGATAAACGTGGGACCGACGGCGTTCACGTTGATTCCGTGCGGCGCCCACTCGAGCGCCAGAACGCGGGTCAGATTCACCACACCGGCTTTGCTCGAACAGTAGGCCGCGCGGCGATAGTACCCGATCACTCCGTTCTGCGAGGCGATATTGACGATCTTTCCTCCTCCGGAGTTCACCATCCTGCGTCCGGCCCGCTGGGACATGAAGAACAGACCCTTCAGATTCACGTCCATCACGGTGTCCCAGTCCGCCTCTTCGACTTCCAGCGCGTCTCTGGGAATATTCACCCCTGCGTTGTTCACCAGCACGTCGATCCGCCCCATCTCAGTCACGGCTGTATCTACGGCCAGTTCAATGCTGTCAAGGTCCGGCAGTCTCAGGGACACGGGCAGTGCCCGCCGTTGCAGACGTTCGATCTCGGCGCAGACGCCTTCCACGTCATCGGTCTTTTCCGGCAATTCGCAGGGCACACAATGCGCCCCGGCCTCGGCTACCGCTATGGCCACGGCCCTGCCGATGCCGGAACCGGCACCCGTTACCATCACGACCTTGTCCTCCAGGCGCATGCTGGGCAACACGATTCAACCGCCTCCGTCGTCAGGCTCCGGTTCCACCGCCTCCTCCGACGCCGAATTCAGTTTCCAGCGGATGCGAAACCGTTCCCGGTCGACGTCCGCCTGCTCGAGCGGCACGGATACCACCGACCGCAGGTCTGCATGTACCTCGTCACGCTCAAGCCGGAAGCGTTTCAGTTCGCCGGTTGCCTGCATCGCAGCCTGATCGTGATAGTTGTCCGACTCCGGGTCCTCACTGTTGCCGAAGGACTGAAGGCTCCAGGACCGAAGGGAATCCGCCAACTCCACCACCATTGTATACGCCGATCCGCCCTCGACGCGAAACAGGCCGTCCTCACCGGGCTTCGACCAGGTGGTATGCAGCGCCCGCGTACCGGGCGCCGAACCGCCCACCGGGAAGAGGCGGCCGCCCCGTTCAAACACGTGCGCTTCGCCCCAGGGAACATCCAGCCTCCCGTAGGTCGCCATCATCTGCTCGACAACCATCCTCAATGCCTCGAGTGCCAGTTTCTCCAGAATCTCCAATCGGCTCGTCTGCTCGGGCAATACCCCGGAGTTTAGCTCATTGAACCTGTTTTTCCAGAGCGAGAACAACACCGTGGCACGGCTGTCGACCGTCGCCCGGTTGTCCCAGTCGCGCAGAAGCTCCACGGCATGGGCCAGCCGCCTGTCAGGATCGTAGATTTCCCACCACGATCGGTTGTACGCCCTGAAGATGAACGCCTTCAGTTCCTCAGAAGCGATCAGATACGGATCTCGGGCCAGTTCCTTTAACTGGCGCAGCGTGGCTTTCCGGTTGGCCGACAGCCAGGTCAGCAGACGCTGACCGCGGTCGTCCAGCCCGCCCCAGCCCATGTAAGGAGGAAAGTCGGTGGGCCTGAGCCCGCTGTCATGGGTCACGAAATTTGGCGCGACATTGCAGTTCTGCAGGAAATCCACGCGCGGATTCAGGATTCGCGGGAGCCGCTCGTACCCGATAATACGACGCCACTCCGTATCCGGCACCCAGCCCGGGACCGGACTCCGCCAATCGAATTCTTCCGCGCGATTCGGGCTTCGCGCGCTATACACGTATAACATTCGTCCTTCCGCGTCGCCGTACAGGACGTGGAACATGGGAAGCTGAAGCTTCCGCAACGCGGCCTCGAACGCATCCGGGTCGCGCGCCCGATTGATCGCGTAGAACTGCCCTATGGTATTGACGACGTCCTCGGCGCTGCACCGGCCCGCATAGGCCCAATCGTCACCAGCCTTGTAGATCGGGCCGTGGTGGGAATAGAGCAACTCTCGCTCGACCTCCCGGATCCCCTGAGGATCCGCGACCCGGATCTGCACGCGCTGCGACGACATCCGCCTCTTTTCCTTCTCGAACACGTACCGCTTCCGGTTCGCCGGATCCAGTTTCAGCTCGTACAAATCGAAAACATCGGCCTCGTTGGCCGCCAGCGACCACGCCATGTGCAGGTTGTGGCCCGCCAGAATGACCGGAATCCCGAACAGGGTCACTCCCGCCACGTTCAATCCCTCGCGACTGACAAGGTGCGCCTCGTACGGTTGAAAGGGCGCCCGCCACGGCAGGTGCAAATCCATCACGAAAACGGGGTTGCCGACAGCTGTCCGTGAACCACCGAGGACAAACATATTCGACGTCGCGCGGGTACGTAGGAACGGCGTCAGTCCTTTCTTCGCCAGTTCCGGCCGCCCCGCCTGCTCCGCAAACATCATGACCAGCCATCGGGACAGCGCCACGACGTCCGTACCGCCGACGTGTGCGACCCAGTCCGGCAACTCGTCCCTGTATACATCGATATAGTGGTTCACGCCGTTGGCAAATGCGCCGATCAGATCACGGATCTCGGGCGGCAGCGCGCCGTATCGCGCAACGGCTATGCTCCGGATTCGCCAGAGCAGCGCCCGCTCGTCGCTTTCCAGGTAACCGGCGCCAAGCACTTCCGACGCCGTTCCCGCCGCCGCGCGGTAGTTCAGCAACATGGGAATCAGGTGATCCTGGGCCTGCGCGTACCCGAAACCGAACGCGACGTCGACGTCCCGCCTGCCGTATATATGGGGCACGCCATAGCGGTCCCTCAGAATCCGGGCGCTGCCTTCAGGCGGAATAAACAGCAAATCGCCATACTGCTCCAGACGGGAAGCCAGCGGGACCTCGGGCAGGAAGAGCTTCACGCTGTCCTGGAAAGTTGACGGCGCCGCGGCATGCGCGTGGTCGACTCGCAAGGCGCAGACCAGCATGACACCCGCGAGAGTCCGAATCCATGGCGTTAGTGCGGATGGCCCGCAAGCGCCATTCGGGACGGAAAACGGGGGCTGCTCACATTCTGATGAGGTGATGTTTCGTGATCGCATACCGGGTGAAATGATTCCCGCGAAGAACGGTCATATAGACGGGACGCATTTACGGCGCGTCCGCCCGCAATACGTGGAACACCTTCTCAGTTGCTGGTCAGCCCTCGCCGCAACACCCTCCCGCCCCTCGTTCCCGTTGCCTTGCCCTCCTCGATCGCGGCGACGCCGTTGACGAAAAGCCAGCGGACCCCTACCGAATAGAGACAGGGATTCTGAATTGTCGCCCGGTCCAGCATCCCGTCGGGATCGAACAGGACCAGGTCCGCCTTTTTCCCTTCCTGAACAAGACCCCGGTCCGCAAACCCCATTCTTTCGGCAGGAAACCGCGTCAGCTTTTGCACAAGGGACTCGAGGGACAGCACCCCCCGTTCACGAACCAGCGTTCGGATCAGATAGGCCATGCCTCCGTAACATCGGGGATGTTCCCTCTCGTCCGCCAGCGGACCGGTATTGGCCATTGCAAGTCCATCCGAACCCACACCGCAGTACTTGCCCCGCGCGAGACGGTCGATGTCCGGGTCGGTCTTGTCCTCACCGTAAAAGCTGGCTGCGCCGCCCTCATCGACCAGTACGTCGCAGATTGCCTCGAACGGGTGCGTGTTTCGAATGCGACCGATTTCGGCGAAGGTCCGTCCCGTCAGCTGCGCGTTGACGGCGCAGTTTCCCAGCCAGAGCTTGTGCCAGAGGCCGCGCTGCATCAGGACCGTCTTCGTGCTCCCACCGAGTTCCGATCCGTGATCCTGTATCTCCCGCCACATTCGTCGACGCTGCCGGGCCGCCTTCAATCGTTCCACCATCCGTCGATTTCCGCCCTCCAGCGCCCACGGCGGCAGGAGAGACTTGAGCGACGTGGACCCGGTCGCATAAAATTCGGTTTCCGCCGTTACATCCTGCCCTTCGGCCTGCGCGCGGTCGATCCGTTCCAGCAGACGGTCCGCGGAACCCGTCGCCGGAGGACAGGGCGTTATGTGAGAGGCGTGAACGGGAACACCCGCCTCCTCTCCGATCATAATCGCCTCCTCCAATGCCTCCATAATGGACGCTGTATAGTTGCGCATGTGCGTCGCGTAGATTCCGCCGTACGGGGCGGTCACGGCCGTCAGCGCGATAATCTCGTCTGTCTTCGCGCTGCTGCCCGGCATGTAGGTCAGTCCGGTGGACAGTCCCAGCGCACCCTGGGCCATCTGGGCCTCCACCAGCGCTTTCATTTCCTCCATCTCCCGCAGGGCGGGCCGCTGCGTGGATTGTCCCATCACCGTGTGACGAACCGCGCCATGGCCCACAAAAAACGCGGCATTGATGGCCACGCCCTTCCGCTCCAGCGTGTTGAAATACCCGGCCGCGGATGCCCAGTCCGCCGCCACTGCAGACCGCAGTCGAGCCGAGTCGAACGGGCCGAAATAGAACCCGTTTCCCCCAACCGGAAATGCCGAAATGCCGCAGTTTCCGCACACGTGGGTCGTCACGCCCTGAAAGAGCGCGCTCTCGCCCCGTCCGTCGATCAGCAGGCTGTAGTCCGAATGGGTGTGGATGTCGATGAATCCCGGCGCCGCCGTCAACCCCGCCGCGTCGATCTCCACCCTGGACGGGCCCGACACATCCCCCACGGCCGCGATTCTGTCCCCTTCAATACCCACGTCGCCGACGAAGGCGGCCGCGCCGGTTCCATCGACGACTCTGGCATTTCGGATCAGAACGTCAAACATGATCGGTGCGTTTCCGGAGTGCGATTTAACGTCGGTTCCGAAGGCCGGCCGCAGCCGGGCAAGGTGCATAGGCGTCAGCCACCCGCCGCCCCTTCAAAAGGGGTCCCCCACGCGCCACCGATGTTTCTCCACGCCGTCCAT
Source organism: Gemmatimonadota bacterium (assembly GCA_028877215.1). Lineage (GTDB taxonomy): Bacteria > Latescibacterota > UBA2968 > UBA2968 > JAAXHE01. The sequence goes on from JAPPFJ010000007.1 coordinate 82,540, forward strand.
GTTCAGTTCCACCCCCAGGCCCGGTCCTTCCGGCAGCACCAGGCGGCCCTCTTCGACTCTCAGGGGTTCGACCAGAATCTCATCCCGCCATTCAATTCCGGTGACAAACTCCATCGGCGCTTCGTTCGGGATAGAAGCCAGCAGATGCGCCGCCGCCAGAATACCCACCGGCCCCTTCGTATTGTGAAAGGAAATCGGAACGTGGTAGGTGTCGGCAATCGCCGCGATCTTCTTCACCTCCGTTATTCCGCCCGCGTACATGAGGTCCGGTTGCGCGATATCGATTCCATCCAGTTCCAGCAGTTGCCGGTACTGTGTCTTCGTGTTCAGCCGTTCGCTGCCCATAATCGGAATGGACGTCCGGCTCCTCACTTTCGGATACGCGGACAGATCCTCGGGAGGAACCGGATCCTCGAAACAGAACAGACCGTAGGGCTCCAGCGCGCGGGCCAGCCGTACGGCCCCGCCGACCGTAAACCGTCCGTGGCAGTCGACCAGAAGGTCGACATCCGGACCAACCGCTTCCCTGGCGGCCGCAAAACAGGCCGCGGTTTCGCCCGGTGCGCCATCGTCCAGGTAGAATTCGAACGGGCGACCGGTATTCGATCGCGCACCGGTCTTCAGCGCCTTGAAACCCCTGTCTGCCCAGAACCTGGCACTCTTTGCCGACGCTTCGGGTGTCGCGCCGCTGAAGTGTGTATACACTCGAACACTGTCCCGGAATCTTCCTCCCAGCAACTCCACCAGCGGAAGGTTCGCCGCCTTCCCCTTCAGGTCCCACAGCGCCTGGTCGATTCCGCTCAGGGCACTCATCCACACGGGTCCCACCATCCGCCAGATCCCGCTGCGTGACGATATCCTGTAGATCTTGTGCCAGAGATACTCGATTCTCGAGACATCCTCGCCAACCAGTTCCTGTTTCATGTGTTCCAGCGCCGATGCCACCACGGGCTCTTTTTGAGAGTAGGTTGCCTCTCCCAGTCCCACCGGCCCTTCGTCCGTGTGCACCCGTACGATTGTCCACTTCCGCCCGGGCGAGTTGATCAGAATCGTATCGATGTCCCGGATTTTCATGCGGGCTTCTCCAGCTGTTTACATGAGGCCGCGAACTCGGCGGACGTCGTGGTAAAACCGATCAGGTGCTCGAACTGGCGAAGCATCATCCGGTTCACCCATCCGCCCTCGGGCAGGCTGTCGTCCAGGGTATCCGGAAACTCGATTTCACCGGGCGGATTCGAACAGTCACGCAGCAGGATCACCCGATAATTGTGCCCCATCGCCTCCGCGCACGTGTAGTGCAGGCATGCACGGCGGCTGTAGCCCACCACGAACAGATTCTGGATGTCCCAGGAACGCAGCCTCTGATCGAGAAACGTATCGCGAAATCCGCTCCACATCCACTTGGGAAAATTCGGCTCGCCGGGGCGCGGCGCCACGCAATCCACGTAGACCGGTTTGTAATCCGGCTTCTTGGTCCAGCTCTCCATCAGGTCGCCGTTGGGCACCTTGGTCCTGCTCCAGAATTGTCCCGCCACACAACCGGGATCGGCCACGAGTCTCAAGTCGTTATGGACGTACGCCACTTTCATTTTCACGGACCGGGCGGCCTCAAGGGCCGGTCCGATAAAGTGCTGCGTTGTCGGATGCGGCATTCTTTCGCCCTTGAACGAATAGCCTCCATCCACGTCCACAAGCAGGAAACAACAGCGTTCGAGCGGCAACGCAAGGTCCTCATAACCGTAATCGTAACCGCCGGGGTAGTCCTTGTAGTAACGTACCGGCACCTCGATATTCGCCATGTGAGACGCCTCCTCCCTGTTGTCGCGCGCGTCCGCGGGGTTCACACGGGGAGCACGACGGAAAGACATGTGCAGCAACCTGCCAATTTGGCGGGGAACGGACGCCCGGCCGCCGCCTGATCGGCAGACGTCAGTTCAACACAACCCGAAGGGTCTTGATTTCGAAGGGGGTGAATGCGATGGCGTCGACGTCCAGATCCCGAACGCGGCGTTCCATAAGGTCCGTTTCATGGAGCGAGACGACGTTTCGGCACGAGACCAGCCGGGCTTCGCATGTGCCGCCGACGGTCTCGTAAGCCCGCAGGATCAGCCCTTCGCCGTCTTCCGCCTGTTTAATTGCCGTACAAACAATGCCGGGACCGTCGAGGCTGATGAACTGCATTCGATCCGGCAATGACTTCTCCGAAACCAGGTCATACACGACCCTGGCGTTCAAAGCCTGGCGGAGTTCCCATCCGTCCCGAAACGCATTTCCCCGCGCGAAATCGCCCTGATATGCCCGTATGGAATATCTGCTCGTCACCGCGTCCGGAAACCCGCGCCAGATGACGTTATAGGAATACGACGCAGGGTCGAGTCCGGAATGCAGGACCTCGCCGCGCACTTCGCCGGCGCCGAACTGAAACGCCTTCCGGTCCGATGCGATCACGAAGCCGCGATCGGGCCCATCCACGGCCACCCATCCCTGACAGATCCGCTGCACTTCGAGCGAGGCGTTTCCAGCCCCGGCTTCCTCGAGTTTCTGATGGCCGTGAGGCGTGCCATACCGGATCGTGCTGACGGCGACCGGGAAGACCATCTGCACCCTTACCGGATTTCGGTCCCGCCACTGGAGCCGGAGTTCCACGTCCACCCTGTCCAGTTCGCCGTAAACCCGGTACCTGATCTCACAGGGCGACGACAACAGTTTCCCGGCAACAAGCAACGTCGCCCGCACCTCGCCGCTCTCTTCGAGATCGACGCGTTCGACCGCCATCTCGAACCGCCTGCCGGTGACGGCGGATCGGTCGGTCAGGGCTTCCTCGGTGCCAATGAGATGAATTCCGTCGACCAGCGGACCGTCCGCGCTTCTGTCCGACACGCGCACGCGACCTGTTATTTCGTCAACTTCGAGGTCGACGGATGCCGTCCTGAAACGGCGGCCGATCCGCACGCTTCCGAATGCTTCGGACACGCGGTCCTCGACGTCTTCCAGTACAAAGCTGGGCTCGGGAAATTCAGGCGCCATCAGCCCCGGCGCCATTGTCTCCGGCTGCTGGATGCCCACGAGCGGCTGCGTTTCCGTAACGCCGGGAACGAGATAATAGGTCGCATATCCGTTTGCCGGTACCTGGCGAGCCATAAACATCAGACGCACTTCGGCGGTCTCGGTCTGCCTGCCCGCCAGCTCCTGGAACGGCACCGTCCCACCGGAAGCATCAACCAGCTTATATGTTTCGTACCGGGAAAAGTCGGTCCCTTCCACCGCCCCGTAAAACGTGACATGGATTTCCGCCAGGCCGGTACGGGTCCACGAAAGCGGATTGAATACCACGACGGGCATCCTGCCTTCCGGACCGTCGTGGGGCGTCACCCGTTCCGCGATCATCCGTTCAGCCTGGCACACAATCCCTGACGCCGCCGCAATCACGTTCTGCTGGTCGGTCCGCCTGTACTCCAGTCCCTCCATTGCAGCCGCGCCGTCGTAACGGTACGCCGTCGACTCCAGCTGCCGCAGCCACGCCGATTCGAGGGCGGCACGAGGATACGTGAACGCAACGAGACTCTCCGCCATGGCCGACAACTGCTCTGCACGCGACAGCCCGCAGACAGCCCGGTCGTTCAGGGGCGCGGTTCCCGGGAACACCGGTTCTAGATGCGAACCGCCGGGCGGATTCGCAGCGTCGACCTCGGGCAGTCGTTCTTCGAGCTGAGACTTCGGGATGACGCTCGACGGCGTCCCAAGCCTTATGCGGATCGCTTCGTTCTCTGCCCACTCCAGCAACTCGTCCAGGGCGTTTTCGCACGGCTGAACCATCGGGCCGCCCCAATGCAGAGGCAACCTCCCTTCGTGCATCTCGCGTTGACGTGCAATTTCCGCGTTTCGGAGCCGCCTGGTCTGCGGCGTTCCGCGAACGGCTTCCCAGAGCAACCCGCTTCCCCCGGTTGCGTTCCAGCAGACCACCTGCGAGCCATCCGGCGCCCTCCAGCGGAACAGAACGGGCTGCTTCCATCCTGTACCGGTGATTACGACATGCCTGATTCCACACTTGAAGGCGGCCTGCACGTATTGCGAAGTCGTGCCTCCCCCGTCACCCAGATGCACAACTGTCGGATCCACGCCGAGCGCCTCGCGAGCGAAGGCCTTTCCGTAGAGCAGATTTCGGACCAGGTCTTCGCCGGCGGACAGACGGTGATCCATCTGGGTCCAGGCAGCCCCCAATTCCAGACGCCCACGGGAAACCGCCTCCCGGACCCGCGCCGCCGCCTCGGGATGAGACCTGAGATAGGCGCTCAGATAGACCGGGTTCTCGATTGAGAAACTGAAATCTTCCCTGGATTCCACCAGTCGCAAGACCCGTGAGATGACCTGCGCTGCGCGAGACAGGCACGCCTCTCTGTCGCCCAGTCCGAAGAGTGTGAGCCGGGAAAAAGGGACAACGTGTAATACGTCTTTCGACATGGAGATTTCGACCACCGGTCAGGTCGGCCGTCGTGCGTTGTCGGATCGTCACAATAAGGCGCCTTATCAGCCCGTTGAAAGAGTCCATCCGGGCTACGGCCGGCCCTTGCGGTCGAAATACTGCGTTGCGCGCCCTCGCCGAATCGCAGGATGGGACTCGGTTGCGCGCCTTGTCTTCGACCACATTGGCTCGGCCTCGCCTGCAGAGCGACTTTATCAACGGACTGTTATGATACGGAGCGGCCGATTGCCTGTAAAGCGAAATCTCCTGTTCCAGGGGCATCCTCGCACGCGAGATAAGCGCTTGACCCTACCTCTCCCTCCGGCTATCTTGGACCGCTGATCCATCCTGTCTTGCTGCGCCGGTTCCGGTGCCGCTTCGTCAGAGCGCTGACGTTGGAAGCTGTCTTTGCTGCCTCCCGGCAGCCTAGCCGCCCAGCTTGACCAGCGCCAGGCCCAGCACAATCGCGGCAATCCCCGTGGCTTTGTGCCATCCGAATCGCTCGCCCAGGAAGAGAACACCCAGGGCGGCGCCGATGACCACGGAGAACTCCCTGACGGCGAGTATATAGCTGACCTTGCCAAGGCGCATTGCAAACAGTACGAGCAGATACGTCGCCATGGAACCGGGCCCCGCCCAGAGCGCATATCTCTTGAGTCCACGCCACGTCCGGACCACTGAAGGACGGTGCCGCAAGAGCACGTAGGGGGACAGGAGTACCGCTGGAATCAGAAAGAGGGAAAAGACGTAATGCACCGGATGAATATGCGATACGCCCTGCTTGTCCACGACGGAATAGACGGCGATCGTCACTCCGACACAGAGTGCGTACGCCAGGGACCGGCGGTTCTTCGGCGTTCGCAAATCGGCGACGCCAAGAAGGATAATTCCAAGCACGACGATCACAATTCCCGCCGCCCCCGGTATCGTAAGCCGCTCGTCGATAAGAATCCACGCCGCGAGCGCCGTCCCTCCCACGCCGGTGCCCCGCGCGAGAGGGTACACCACCGAAATCTCCCCCTCTTCGTATGCTTTGGCCAGCATCAGGAAATATACCGTATGGGCCAGGCCCGTAGCCGCAATAAAGGGCCATGCCGCCGCAACCGCGTCAGATTCGAGGGGGAAATAGCAGAAGGCCGGAACGCACAGGGCCACCGCAAACCACTTGCCCACCCACAGAACCGCCAGACTGCCGGACGCTTTTCGAACCGCGAAATTCCATGCGGCATGCATGACGGTGGAGATCAAAACCAGGACGAAAGCCTGTAACGGCATCCGGCAACCTCAATTCATCGGCTAACCGCCACCACGATTCGAGACCTTTATTCACACACCCCCGCCTGCGACGCGTGCGTCAGCCGTTTCAAATCGCCAGCGGACTAACTATAAAAGGGGATTCCGTTGTGCTTACCAGCCAGTACGCCGACTTCGATGCCTGCGAATATGAACGACGTCTGACCGGGCTCCGGGATCTCATGTCCCGCGACCGCCTGGACGCGGTCCTGATTACCACGGACACGAACCATCGCTACTTCACCGGACACTGGACGCATCGCTGGGGGCACAAGTTCACCTCGCTGTTCGCCCTGCTTCCGCTCGAACGCGACCCGGTACTCATCGTCCCGCCACTGGAAACGGGGATGTGCGAGGAGGACGCCTGGGTCGAAGACCTGCGCACGTATCAACCTCCCATCCGCGTACGGGCAGGGGTCTCCCTTCTGACAGAAGTCATCCGCGAACTCGGCCCTGGCGCCCGCGTCGGCGCCGAAACAGGCGGGGTACTCTGGTCGCGAATGCCCTACGACGACTTCGGCCAGCTGAAATCCAATCTGCCAGGCGTAGAATTCACTGATGCCTCGCAGTTGCTCTGGAAGACCCGATTCACCAAGTCCAGCGCCGAGATTGAATACATCCGCCAGGCCGTCGGTATCACCAATCGGTCCTATCGCACACTCTTCGACACCGTCAGACCGGGTATGACAGAAAGAGATCTATATAGCCTGCTGTGTGTGGAGCACCTGAAACGGGGAATGGACGCGCCCGGTTCGATCACGCTGGCAGCGTGCATCCCCGGGGATGCGCGCAGCAGCAACCGAAGCCTGCGCCGACACACCGAGCGCGTGCTGACCGAAGGAGAACTCATCGCCCACGACGCCGGCGGCGTGTACCGCGGATACTGGTCGGACTACACCCGGATGTTCGGGCTGGGACGGGCTGTTCAGAAACACAAAGACGCGTACAGAACCGTCCACGAATGCCTGCAAGCGGCGGTCGGCACGATCCGGCCCGGTATTCCGATATCGGATCTGGTTCGCGTCTCGAACATGACATTGAAGCGGGCGGGCTACGCGGAGCAGGCGCGGCACGTCACCGGGATCGGCCATGCCATCGGACTCGACATTATCGAACCCCCCTTCATCGAACTCGAAGACGACACATTGCTGGAGGAAGGCATGGTTCTCACCGTCGAACCCTCTCTCTACACGGAGGGCGCCTACTTCATGCTTGAAGAGGATGTTGTTGTGACGGATAGTGGCTTCGAGATCCTCTCCGAACCCGCTCCCGAAGACCTGCCGGTACTCTAGTGTCCTGTCCCAAAAATTCCTCACCATTCAACCGACGATTCATCCCGTCTCGCTACGTTCCCCTCGCTCGCCGACCTTACGCAGGTCGCCTGCGTTCCGGCGCCTTGCGAGCCGGGCGACTCGACGGTCGAATTCAGGCAACTAATTTCCGGGACAGAACACTAACCCCTCCCGGATGCCCTCGTCACACGCTTCCGAACCGGCACCGCAGGAGCTCCATTCGAAAAAGGGACGCGCGGCGCCCCTTTTTTCCGTGTGATTTTCCGTTGGTGCGTGGCAGTCTTTAGAACGAGCGCAGATCCTGTATCACCAGTCCTGAGTATACCTTGGGATAGAAAAACGTGGATTTGGGAGGCATTCGCTCACCGGCCAGCACAACGTCGCGCAACTGTTCCATACCGACCGGATTGAGGAAGAAGCCCGCCCGATCGGGCGCCGCCTTCACCAGGTCCAGCACTTCCCGCTCGACCTTGACGAACTTCACCTTTTCGCCCGCAGCCAGCGTCTCCTGGTCCAGTTCCAGCACCCTGCCCAGTATCAGTTGCAGCAAGCCCGTGTCCAGCCTTCGCCAGGCCTCCGAGTGATTTCCGCCGTCCAGATCGGAAGCCCGAACGCCGCGCTTCAATTTCAGAAAGTGAACGTCGGAACACGCTCCGTGGCAGAATCCGAATACGGCCCCACGCCCGGCGCGCCGTTTCAACTCTTGCAATACCCATTGCGTATTCCGGAGGGGCAACCGTTCCACGTCGCACAGTTCCGCAATTCCCCTGATGAGTCTTTCGACCCCGTCCGCTCCCAGATCCACGACCACACGGTGAATCGCATTGATGGCCATCCCTTCCGTGTCGTCCATATTCACCAGCGTCTGCATCCGGTACCCGTAGGGCTTTCCCTGCCAATCCTCGTTATCGGCCGCTGCGCATTCGTCCCTGTAGACCACCGCGGTTTCGTATCGATGATGTCCGTCGGCTATGAAAAACGGCATGTCATTCAGCACATTGGCAACGCCGCAAATCACGGCCTGATCGGTTATCCGCCAGAAGCTGTGTCCGACGCCATCTTCCCCCCGGAACGTGAAAAGCGGGGCGTCATCCAGGACCGGCGCCAGGATTTCCCGCACCTGTCCGGTGGGGTCGGAGTATAACGAAAAGATCTGTCCGAAAGCCGCCCGGGTGTGCCGCATGAGCGCCAGCCGGTCGGCCTTGGGTCCCGGCATGGTGTTCTCATGAGGCAGAATCGCGCCCTTCCCCAACGCGTCCGCGCGCACCAGCGCGACAATCCCCAGCCTGGTCTTCTTTTGTTTCCCGTCGGGAGTACTGACGTCGAAATCCTGTGCGTAAAGATAAATCCCGTCGTCCCGGTCCCTGACGAGCACGCCCTGTTCGAGCCAGTTCCGATATGCATCCGCGGCGCGGGTGTAACGGTTCTCATCGATCGAATCGCCTTCATTCCCGATGCCCTGGATAATTCGCACGATGTTGTTCGGATGTGCGTCGTACAATGCACGTTGCATCGACCCGTCGATTACATCATACGGGGGCGCGACGACATCGCCAATGTCGCCTATCCTGTCAATCGCGTACCGGATTCCGCGAAATGCCCTGATCTCCGCCATGATCGATCTCTCCGATAATTCCGTGTACAGGTCACTCGACGCGCCTTCCCAGCGCGGGGTATCCCAGATTCCGGTCCGTCTCGTTCAACAACGGCTCCCCGGCCACAAACCGCCGCAGATTCTCACAGAAAAAGTCAACCGTACGTTGCGGACGGTAGCTGGAGACGCCGGCCGAGTGGGTCGTGATGATCACGTTCTCCATCTCCCATAGCGGGCTGGTGTCCGGCAATGGTTCCGTTTCGAAGACGTCCAGCCCGGCGCCGGCGATTTCGGCTGACATGAGTGCGTCGACCAGCGCCGTTTCGTCAACAATCGGACCCCGCGCCGTGTTGACCAGGAACGCCGATTCCTTCATCAACTGGAACGCACCTGCATTGATCAGCCTCTCCGTCTCAGGCGTGTAAGGACAAGCGATAAACACCACGTCAGACGCTGCCAGCAGATCATCCAGCCGGTCCGGTCCCCACAATGCCTCGACGTGGTCCGGCCTCTCCGTCTGCTGTACGTCCACCGCAAGGACCCGCATATCGAATCCCCTGGCCAGAGATGCGTACCGCCGCCCGATTCCGCCGAACCCGACAATCCCCGCCGTGGCCCCGTAGAGATCCTGAATTGGCGCACCCTTCCATTTGCACGCTAGCTGGTTCCTTATGTAAACGTGCAGTCCGCGGAACAGCGCCGCCGTCAGCGCCCAGGCGTGTTCCGCCACCTGCAGCGCATGCAGCCCGCTGGCGTTGCTCAATCTGAACTGTCCCTCCCGAACGCCCGGGATGTTCATCAACATATCCATGCCGGCGCTGGTCGTTTGAATCCACCTGACCTGCGTTGCTGCGGCAATGATTTCCTCATTATACATCCCGAAAATCACGTCCGCATCCCCGACCACCGCGGGCGCTACATCCATCGAAGCCGTCACCACCTCCGCCCCAGGCACGGTTCGGCGAACCTGTTCACATAATGCGTCGCTGACAGGCGGACAAAGCACAATCTTCATGGTTAATCCTGCCTTTCCCAGGATGTACGCGGCGTGTCGAACTGTCCCGTACGTTTAATCCGATGCGCTCCTTGACAAAACCCCAACAGCTGTTTAACATACCGTCTTCCAAGCCCCGTATACCCCCTCGATCCCAATGACAATACACGCTCGCAATCCGCTTGTCCTGCCCGTTTACGTCCCGTCGCTGATCCTGATGTTCGGCAACGGTATGCTTATCCCCATCCTTCCGTTATACGCAAAGACTTTCGGCGTGTCGTACGGTCTTGTGGGCGTCGTGCTTGCCGCAGAAGGCGTGGGCAGGTTGATCGGCGCGTTGCCGACTGGTATCCTGATCGGTAAAGTCGGGCGGAAACCCGCAATGATTCTTGGTGTGAGCAGCGTTGCCGTCTCAACCCTGATGCTGTTCTGGGCGCGCGACATTTACGAGGTCATGTTCTACCGGCTTGCCGCCGGCTTTGGCGGTTCACTCTGGAACATCGCCTGCCACGCCTATCTCGCTGACGCTACGGCCGTGTTTCATCGAGGTCGGGCGCTGTCGATCTTCGGCGGCATTCACCGGATCGGCAGCTTCGCCGGACCCGCAGCCGGTGGTGCCCTTGGCACCTACTACGGCCTGGAATCGCCATTTCTGGTATTTGCCGGCCTGGCGTCCATGGTGGTTATCGTTGCCACGATAACATTCGGAACCGAGACCTCTCCCGCGGCAACTACCGTGGGTGCTGGTCACATCAAACGGTTGCTGCGCATTTTCAGATCACATTTCCGGGAGCTTGCCACCGCGGGATCAGGACAACTCTTCGCCCAGACCATCCGGGCCGGGCGCCCCGTTGTCGTGCCCCTTTACGCCGCCGACGTGATTGGCCTGGACGTTCAGGCCATCGGATGGATCATCACGATTTCCGCGCTGGTTGACATGTCGCTCTTCTATCCCGCCGGTCACATAATGGACCGCTTCGGCAGAAAATTCGCCATGGTACCCTGCTTCCTGACCCAGGCAATCGCAATGGCGGCTATTCCTCTTACCCACAGCTTTACGGAACTGCTTCTGGCTACAGCGCTCCTGGGTCTGGGCAACGGTATCGGCTCCGGCACCATGATGACACTTGGCGCGGACCTTGCGCCGAGGGACTCGATGGGTGAATTCCTGGGTGCATGGCGCCTTGTAGGCGACGCGGGCTATGTGGGCGCGCCCCTCGCGGTTGGCGGCATCGCCGATTTGCTCGGACTCTCCCCCGCCACGTTCGCAATCGCAGGTTTCGGCCTCCTTGCCGCCGGCACCTTCGCGTTCCTGGTACCGGAAACCCTCACGGACGATGCACCTCCAGACCGGCCTCCGCGTGGCGGGCAGCACGCATGAACCGACTCGCGAAAAAAACCCGCGCCCCCGAGGCGCAGGTCCATAGGAACGGCTCCGAACGCGCGGCGGCGGGGACTAACCTTGATTCGTAAGTCTTCGGGGACGTTAATTCGAATATATGCTTGTAAATAAAGGCGATTAAAAGGCGGATTACCAGGATACACCAGGTCACTGGACGTGAAGTAAAAAAACACCTGTCTATACGTCGATAACGCCCCGTTTCGGAGGGTTTTATCGCGTCGCCGCGTTGCTGTTTTTTGCGGATTGAGGCCAATGAATCGCAGGTTCCGTTCGGCTTGCGGGCGGCAGCCTGAGAGCTGAATCAATTGACAACGACCGTGTCGTCCGTTAGATTTCCCGTGACAGACGCCCACGACCCCGGACGCGAAAGAGAGGCGGATCCGATGACCAGAGAACGTATCATGGCGGGCATCTGCCTGCTGATCACCCTGGGACTGATGTGGTTTGTGGATCATCCCGACAAGGTCGCCGGTACCGTTATCCTGGGTATCGTCTTCTGCATCTTTCTTCTTGTCGCTCGCCTGAAAGGAAGGAGCGGCTCGAAGATGACCCGGATGACACGAAAACCGCCGGATCGAGAATAAACGCGATTTACCCCACCCCCACAGATGTCCCCGCCATGCGCACCCCACCCAGGATCTCGGTGATCATCCCGGTTTTCAACGAGCAGAAAGCCATTCAGAATGTACTGTCCGATATTCCGGACCATCTCGACGCCGACGTGGTGGTGGTGGATAACGGCTCCACCGACCGAACGGTCGAGCTGGCCAGGCAGATGGGGGCCCGTATCGTTCACGAACATCGAAGAGGATACGGGTGGGCCTGCCTGGCGGGCATCGCCGCCCTGCATAAACCCGATATTGTGGTATTCCTGGACGGCGATTACAGTGACTATCCCGATGAAATGACGGGCCTGGTAAAGCCGATCGTCGAGGGTCGCGCGGACCTCGTGATCGGCTCGCGCATACTCGGCAACCGGGAGGCCGGCGCACTGCTTCCGCAAGCCCGCTTCGGCAACTGGCTGGCCACCTGGCTCATCCGACGGCTGTTTGAGGCATGCTTCACCGACCTCGGGCCATTCCGCGCCATAACTTATCCGGCGCTGCTACAGCTCGAAATGCAGGACAGGACTTTCGGTTGGACCGTGGAGATGCAGGTGAAGGCTGCCGGGTTGAAATTGCGGTTCCTCGAAGTCCCGGTAAGTTATCGCCGTCGTATCGGCGTTTCCAAGATCACAGGAACCGTCGGCGGCACGATCCGGGCTGGCTGGAAGATTCTCTACACGATCTTCAGATACAAACTGAGAAAAATGCCGTGACTCAGGCTGTTCGGCCCGTGTTAAAACGGCCTCGCCTGCGGAGCGACGTTATCAACGGACTGCTTGTGTCCTGTCCCAAAAATTCCTCACCATTCGACCGCCGATTCATCCCGTCTCGCTACGTTCCCCTCGCTCGCCGACCATACGCAGGTCGCCTGCGCTCAGACACCTTGCGAGACGGGCGACTCCTCGGTCGAATTCAGGCAACTTATTTCCGGGACAGAACACTAGGCGCCGCCATCCTCTTCGTCCAGTAACATTGTCAGACGCGCCGCAATCTCCTCGGCCTGCCGGCCCGCCGCTTCGCGTCCCGACCGAAACTTCAGCAGCCTGTCGGCGATATCCAATGCCGCGATTATAGCTATTTTCGTGGGTTCGGCCAGCTTCTGCTGAGATGCGATCTCCTTCATACGCCGATCGACAAGGTCTGCAACCCGTTGGGTATATTCAGACGACTCGCGACTCTGAACGGGGTATTGACGCCCGTAGATCGTTACAAATGTGGTCTCACCGCGGTTAAGGCCGTCTGTCAGTATCATTCTGCCTCCTCAACTGTCAGGGGCACGGCGGCGCCATCCGGTCACAATGGGAATCCCAACATACGATCTGTACCGGCGGCGCCGAAGTCAGATCTTGTCCGCGCCTTCGAGCGGATCCACACGTACCACGCCGTCGGTCGCCGGCACCATGACTTCAACAACCCATCCGTCCACGTCCTTGCCCATTACCCGAATCCGTTTGGGGATACGTCGCATTACCGTCGCCTCTTTGGAAACCCTGGCCAACGCGTGGTATTTTTCGTCGTCCATACAGAAATACCGCTGGATTCGTCCCTCGGGCTTTCCGCCGAGTTGTGAGCTGATGCGGGTCTGGTCCTCCGATGACTCGGTCATTGCTTGCTCGCTTTGCTATCGGTAAAGGCGGTGCGTTTCGATAAATCGAGCGACGTTTTCCGGTACCCAGTACCGAATGGGCAAACCCGTACGAATACGCGAACGGATCTGTGTAGAAGAGATCTCGAGCAGCGGGGAATCCAGATAACACATTCTTTCGGCTATTCGCTCGTCTACTTCGTCGCGCGGAAATCCCGGCCGGCCCATTACCGTTACGCGGGCCAGGTCCACCACACCCTGGGGATCGCACCACGTTGGCATTTCCAACGCACTGTCCGCGCCAATGATCAAATAAAATTCAGGCCCGGACCCCAGTTTACCGCGGAGCCGCCTGAGTGTCTCGACGGTATAAGACTTGCCGGTTCGCTCCATTTCTATCCGGCACAGTTCAAACCGGGGATGTCTGTCCACGGCGAGGGCCACCATTCTTGCGCGCGCTTCCGCCGGCGCCACGTCGGCAACTCTCTTGTGGGGAGGGTCCGCCGAAGGAACGAACAGAACCCGATCCAGACGACACGTTGCCAACGCCTCCTGCGCGATGATCAGATGGCCGACATGAATCGGATCGAACGTGCCGCCGAGAATGCCGATCCTGCCCCCCATACCGCCTCACCTGGAATTTGCGGCGCTGGAGCCGTCAGCCTTCCCCGCGGGCTTCCGAAGTTCGCCTTTCTGCTCGGCCCGGGTTTTCTCAATCCGGCGGATCTCATCCGCAATGTCCTGTTTGAGTTCATCCTGAACGCCATCGTCGGCCAGGAGCCTCAATATTTCGAGCGCTTCGTCCAGCGCCCCCAGGCGATGTTTCGTCCGGGCCAGAAGAAAGCGCGCTCTCGACGCGAGCACGGTATCGTCGAATTCCTTCAGGACAATCTCGCAATAGCGCCCGGCGGATTCATACATATCCCACTGAATGTAGTTCTCGGCGACCATGAGTTTCTTCCGCGCCAACTTCGTTCGCAGTTCCCGGATTCTGTCACGGGTGCCCGGTACGAGATCGCTGTCTGGAAAATCCTCGATAAACCGTTCAAACTCCCTGATGGCCTTATGGGTCTCGTCCTGGTCGTGGTGGATTCCCCGAGACTGCCGGTAATAACACACACCGATCTGATATCGCGCCTGATCGACAAACGGACTGGTGGGAAACTCATTCAGAAGACGCTCGAATTCAAATACGGCGGTTACGTAGTCCCTGTCGCACAGATACGCAAAGCCCAGCTTGTACTGGGCGCGATCGACCAGATGGGACCCGGGAAAATCCGAAAGCAGATTGCGGAGCAGCTTCTGAGCCTCCCAGCAGTCCTTCTTCTCCAGCGCCTCATTCGCTTTTTCCAGATAGAGGTCCGCGGTGGGGTGGCGATATCTGTTCTGCGCGCATCCCGCCATTGCCAGCAGGCCAAGAGAACACAGGACAATCTTACTCCGCTTCAACATACCCCTGCCTATCGTGTAATAACAGAAAATCGGGGCCGTGTTTATCCCAACCCCGAGCGGTCGGCGCGTTCGGCCACCCGGAAATCCGTTCGTATTCGAGTGGCGCATTCCGTGGAGCCGGTCGTCACTACCGACGTCCCTACCTTTGACTCTGGAAACCCACGGACGGTTCCGAACAAAACCTGCACGGCAACCCTATCGCCGACAGACCGAAAACACGAGAAACCGCGGCCCCTGTGCCACTTTCGTCCGCAGATCGAAAAAACTTAAGCAAACGCCACAGGCAAGTCAAGGAAATACAAGGAACTCCGCCTGCTTTGGAAACACAGGAAGGGAATTGTAGAGGTTCGACTTGACGAACGCGGCCGGATAGGGTTAACTTGCATCCCGATCTGAATTGGCTTAGGACGCGATCGGGCGGGACCGATCAGGGCCGGGGCACGCCTGCCCGCAGCCCTGCCGCTATTGCTGTCCGGTTTCGTCGCCATCCGACAGTTTTGGAGATCACCGTCGTGTCACAGGCTCGGGTTCTGGTCATCGGCAGCTCCAATACGGATCTGATCGTTCAATCGCCGAACCTGCCGAGCCCCGGCCAGACCGTAATGGCGAGTTCGTTTTCGAGCTTACCAGGGGGCAAGGGCGCGAACCAGGCAGTAGCCGCGGCCCGCTCTGGGGCGATCGTATCTTTCGTCGCCCGGATCGGCAGCGACGCTTACGGCTCGCAGGCCCTGTGCCGCCTCGAGGCGGAGGGAATCGACACCAATTTCGTCATGAAAGATCCGGATCTGCCTTCGGGGATTGCCTCGATCCTGGTGGACGACACGGGTGAGAACGTCATCGCCGTGGTTCCGGGCGCCAACGCCGCCCTTTCCCCTGTTCAGATCGACGCTGCCGGTTCCCTTTTCGAACGGGTTTCCATCTGCCTGCTTCAGCTAGAAACGCCATTGCCTACCGTTCTGCATGCGGCGAATCTCGCGAAAGAACACGGCGTACCGGTGATTCTGAACCCGGCCCCCGCGCGGAAGTTGCCCCCGCAGCTGCTCTCCGGCCTGTTTCTCGTGACGCCGAACGAAACGGAGACCGGCATTCTGACCGGCATTCTGCCGGAAACCGAAAAAACGGCGCGCCAGGCCGCGGACGTCCTGATGGACGGCGGGGTGAACAACGTCATTATCACCCTCGGCGCACGCGGCGCGCTACTGGCGACGGACCGGGAAGCCGTAATGGTCCCCGCGCCGGCGGTCGTTGCGCGCGACACCACGGGCGCCGGAGACGCCTTCAACGGCGCGCTGGCCGCCGCACTCGGCCGGATGCGGTCGCTGAGAGACGCGGTCGACTTCGCCAACTGCGCCGGGGCCCTCGCGGTCACCCGCGTCGGAGCACAGGCAGCGCTGCCTCGTGAAGCCGAGATACGGGCCCTGATGGACGCGCGGACACAGAGTCAACCACCGCGCTGACCGCTGAATTTCTCTTTTTTCGCCTTTGCTCTTGACCCGAATTGCACCCTGTCCTATATTTTGATCCCTCACAGACATAGAGCAAGCTTGTACGGCATTCACCTCCCCCCTCTCCCTGATCCCCTTGAACGAAGGGAGCGTTGTATGGCGAACCGCACAGGTGTCGAGCCGCGCCTCGACTATGAAGATCTTGTGGACGAGCTGGATCGGTTTGAGTCGGAAGCCAGGGACCTTCAGGTGCGTATCGCGAAGTTCATGAAGAATGCCAGGCAGACGCCGGCGGGCGAGACGAGTTCGGGTGTGGAACACCTGGGTATCGCAGCCGACTGAATTCGCGTCCATGCGTGGCATCCGAAAACGAACGAGGCGGGGTGTAAGCCCCGCCTCGTTCGTTTAAGTACGTCGATAGAGTTCGTATTCAACTGCCACGCGGCACCGGGACTAACCTTGATTCGTAAGTCTTCGGGGACGTTAATTCGAATATGTGCTTGTAAATAAAGGCGATTAAACGGCGGATTACCAGGATACACCAGGTCACTGGACGTAAAGGGAAAAAACGTCATTCTATACGTCGATTTTGCCCCGTTTCGGAGGGTTTTATCGCGTCGCCGCGTTGCTGTTTTTTTCGGATTGAGGCTAACGCGCATCGAACGGCCCGGCCATCTCCCGGTAGAGCATCTTCAGGGCGGTTACGTCGGCTTCATCCAGTGAACCCATTTCCGATGCCGCGGCGTTCGCCTCTGCCTGTTCCGGCGTCTTGGCGCCCGGGATCACACACGAGACGGCCTGGTGGCTCAGTACGAATCGCAGCGCCGTCTGCGCAAGCGAAGGGCTCCGGTCGCCCACCAGCTCCTCCACGATGGCCACCTGGGCCAGGGCTCGATGCAATCGCCCGTCAATTCGCCAGGCTTCCCGGAAGTCCCCGTCCGGAAATCGGGCGTCCCTGCTGTATTTGCCGCTCAGCAAGCCCCTCGCCAGCGGTGCCTTGATAACCGTGCCGACGCCAGCCGTTCGCGCCGCCTCGAACAACCCGGGGTCCGGACGCTGGTCCAGAATATTATAGTAGATCTGTAACACGTCCACACAGCCGGATTCGATACAGAGCCGCCCCTGTTCAACCGTATCGATCGATACGCCCGACAGGCGGATTGAACCAGCTGATTTCATCCGGGTAAGGAATTCGAAAACGCCGCCCCGCCGGATGGTCTCGACGTCCGGATCGTGGATGTAATACAGGTCGATACAGTCCGTACGCAGACAACGCAGACTGGCCTCCAGCGCCCGGCAGAGGTAGATCAGCGAAAAGTCACAGTATGCCGCGCCGTCCACGTACCACCAGCCGCCCTTGGTTGCAAGTACGACGCGTTCCCGCCTTCCCTCCAGCGCCCTGCCAAGAACCCGTTCGCTGCGGCCGTTTCCGTACGCGTCCGCGGTATCGAAGAGCGTCACCCCCAGATCGAGTGCCCGGTGCACGGCGCGAATCGACGTCTCGTCATTCACGGGCCCCCAGTCCAACCCGCGAAACGGTCCGGCGCCGAATCCAACCTCCGAGATACGGGGACCGCCCTTACAGAGCGCACGACATTTCATGACTTTCCCCGACAGGTCAACCGACAACCATGTCAAAACGGCCCTCGAAGGCTCCCTCCCGGCGATTCCCTCGAAGGCCGAATTCAGTATCACTTGGATACGGCGCCAAAAATAGAACCTTCAGATCAGGTTGTCAATCAAAATCAGGTTCGGTACATCAAGTCACCGTGCGGGTGAACCTGCGTGCCGCCGTATCCGGCCAAAGGGCGGTTCCGGATGCCCGGGACCGCATCTGTCTTGATCAGTTCGGTGCGTTGAATCACCGCCGATGGCGAGTGAATCGGAATGGTACATCACGTCCGGACACGGAGATATCATAAAAATTATTTATTGATTTTATCAATTTTATAAATTAGCAATATAGATTGTCGTACGCTAATATTAGTTGTGCCGTTCCCGCAACACGACGACCACTTCCCGCGGGCAGTTGACCCCGGCCTGGCAAGGGACTCCGTCTTGGACCTTCCCGTCGCGATGCTAATGGATCTGGACGATACCATCGTCTCCTACTCCACGTATGCGGGACCATGCTGGAAACGGGTCTGCCACAATGTGGCAGACAGAATTGAGGGGGTCGGTGGAGAGGAGCTCTACAGGACGCTGGCCGAAGCCCGAACATGGTTCTGGGCCGATCCCGATCGGCATCGGGCGAACCGCCAGAACATGCCGCTCGCGATTCAGCGCGTCGTCCACCATGGCCTTTGCCGTCTTGGCGTTGAAAACTGGGAACTGGCGGGAACGATCGCAGAATCGTACGAACGTGAACGCGGAAAGACGATAAAGCCTTTTCCAGGCGCCCTCGAAACGCTTCGCAAGCTTCGAGAATGCGGTGTGAGTATGGCCCTGGTAACCAACGGGGGCGCCGAGCCCCAGCGGGAAAAGATACGCAGATTCAATCTTGCGCCCTTCTTCGACGCCATTTTCATCGAAGGCGAATGTGGTTACGGCAAACCGGATACCCGGATCTATATGGACGCACTCCGCGGCCTGGATGCCACGCCCGGGGACGCGTGGATGGTGGGCGACAACCTGGAGTGGGAGGTGATGGTTCCGCAGAGACTGGGCATCTACTGCGTATGGAACGACGCAAAAGGGGCAGGTTTGCCGGAAGACAGTATAATCCGTCCGGATCGAGTCATCGGATCCCTGCCGGAGTTGCTGGAAACCGAAAACCTCCATTGCGAATCCGAACCATCGGAAAGGAATTGATGGGTCTTCTTCATTTATACCGCACGCCGTACCTCTCACGGACGCAGAGGGACACCCTGCTCAATCAGGTCAGGCAGAGCATCTGTCACCGAGTCGCGAGGCTTGAAACCGAAGCCTGCTTCAATGTCGAACTGAACGGGACGTTAACCGCCGAAGAACGTAAGCGGCTCGCCTGGCTTCTGGGCGAGACCTTCGAACCGGAAAAGCTCGCCGCGACGCCGTTTCTGGATGGGGACGGTACGTTGGTCGAGGTTGGACCGCGCCTGAACTTCAGTACGGCCTGGTCCACGAATGCCGTATCGGTCTGCCAGGCGTGCGGCCTGACGGGAATTACACGCATCGAACGATCCAGGCGTTATCTGGTCCGGCCCGGCCTGACCCGGGACCAGAAGACCTCGTTTCTGGATACAGTCCACGACCGCATGACCGAGTGCGAATACGCCTCGCCTCTGTCGTCCTTCGAGACCGGCGCAGAACCGGAGCCCGTGTCGGAGGTTCCGCTCATCCAGGAGGGCAGGGCCGCGCTGGAACACGTCAACAATACCATGGGCCTGGCCTTCGACGAATGGGACCTCGACTATTACACGGATCTCTTTCTGGACCACTTCCGGCGAAATCCCACGAACGTGGAATGTTTCGACATCGCCCAGTCCAACAGCGAACACTCCCGGCACTGGTTTTTCCGTGGTCTGCTGACGATCGACGGAGATGAAATGCCGGCCCATCTCATGGACATGATTCAGCAGCCGCTCAGGGCAAATCCCGGCAACAGCAGCATTGCGTTCAGGGACAACGCCAGCGGTATAAAGGGTTATCCCACGAGAACCATCCTGCCCGTCAGGCCCGGGGAGCCAAGCCCGTTCGCCGCTTCCGCACGGGACTACGATATCATCTTCACCGCTGAAACGCACAACTTTCCCACCGGAGTCGCGCCGTTCCCGGGTGCGGAAACCGGAACCGGCGGCCGTATCCGGGACATACATGCCGCCGGTCGGGGCTCTCTGGTTGTCGCAGGCACCGCAGCCTACTGTGTTGGCAATCTCCGTATTCCCGGCTATGAGATGCCCTGGGAGGACCGGGGGTTCGAATATTCCGACAATTTCGCATCGCCACTGCGGATCGAGATAGAAGCCAGCAACGGCGCATCCGACTACGGAAACAAATTTGGCGAACCGCTCATCCAGGGCTATACACGCGCCTTCGGTCTGCGACTGCCGAACGGTGAGCGCCGCGAGTGGATCAAACCCATCATGTTCACCGGGGGCATCGGCCAGATCGATGCCCGGCATACGACGAAAGGAAGCCCCGAGAAGAAGATGTGCGTGGTTAAACTCGGAGGTCCCGCATACCGCATCGGGATGGGAGGGGGAGCGGCTTCGTCGATGGTGCAGGGCGAGAATAAGGCGGAACTGGACTTCAACGCCGTGCAGCGAGGCGATGCGGAAATGGAGCAGAAAGTAAACCGTGTGATCCGCGCCTGCGTTGAAATGGGCGAAGCAAACCCCATCGTCAGCATCCACGACCAGGGGGCAGGCGGAAACTGCAACGTGCTCAAGGAAATCGTGGCGCCGGAAGGCGCCCGCATCCAGGTTCGCGAGCTTCCCGTGGGCGACCGGTCGCTATCCGTGCTGGAGATCTGGGGCGCCGAATACCAGGAAAACGACGCCCTGCTTCTGCATCCCCGACACGAGATGGCCTTCAGGGCCCTGTGCCGGCGGGAAAAGATCGAGGCGGCGTTTGTGGGACACGTAACCGGAAACGGAAGAATTGTTCTCTACGACGAAAACGACAATACCACGCCGGTTGACCTGGAAATGGACAAAGTGCTGGGCGACATGCCGCGCAAGAACTTTGAATTGTATCGCAAGCAACCCGAATTGACGCCTCTCGAACTGCCGGAGGACATCACAGCGGAATCCGCGTTGAAGAGGGTGCTGCGCCTCGTGTCGGTTGGCTCCAAGCGATTTCTGACCAACAAGGCGGACCGGAGCGTCACGGGTCTGGTTGCACGTCAGCAATGTGCGGGTCCGCTTCAGCTCACGGTCTCGGACGTCGCCGTGATCGCACAAAGCCATTTCGGAATTACCGGCGCCGCCACGTCCATCGGGGAGCAGCCGGTAATCGGTCTGCTGGACCCGGAAGCGATGGCCCGGATGACCGTCGGGGAGGCGCTGACAAATCTGGTTTGGGCGCGGGTTAGCGCGCTGGAAGACGTCAAGTGCTCCGGAAACTGGATGTGGGCCGCGAAACTGCCGGGCGAAGGCGCCGCGCTTTACGATGCAGCCAGGGCCCTGGTTGAGATTATGCTTAAACTGGGTATCGCCATAGACGGCGGGAAGGACAGTCTCTCCATGGCCGCGCTGGCGCCGGGACCCGATGGGAACGACGAGACCGTAACCGCACCGGGCGCCCTTGTCGTTTCGGCCTATGTCACCTGTCCGGACGTCACGAGGGTTGTCACGCCCGACCTGAAACTCCCTGATGAGGGTCGCCTGCTGTTTATCGACCTTTCT
Source organism: Gemmatimonadota bacterium (assembly GCA_028877215.1). Lineage (GTDB taxonomy): Bacteria > Latescibacterota > UBA2968 > UBA2968 > JAAXHE01. The sequence goes on from JAPPFJ010000007.1 coordinate 103,988, forward strand.
GGAGGAAGGAACCGCCTGGGTGGCTCCGCCCTCGCCCAGGTGTACGGCCAGATCGGCGATACACCGCCCGACGTGGACGATCCCGGTTTGCTGAAACGCGCGTTCAATGCCATGCAACAGCTCATCGCCGAAGACAACGTGGCCGCGGGCCACGACCGCAGCGACGGCGGCATCGTCACCTGTCTGCTCGAAATGGCTTTTGCCGGAAATTGCGGCGTCAGCATCGATCTGCCGACAACGTCAGATCCGATCGCGTCGCTGTTCGCCGAGGAGATGGGCCTGGTATTTGAAGTGCACGCCGGGAAGTCGCCTCACGTTCTCCAGACCCTCGAGGACGCAGACGTGCCCTGTATTCCCATTGGTAGAACCACGGCGGACACTTCCGTACGGATCGCCGTAAACGGCAGGACCGTTCTCAGCGACGACGTGGCGACTCTGCGTGACCTTTGGGAGGAAACGAGCTACCGTCTCGATCGGCTCCAGGCAAACCCGCAGTGTGTGGAACAGGAACGCCTCTCGCTGAGGCAGCGCACGACTCCCGCGTACACGCTTCCGTTCACGCCTTCGCCGACCGCGCCCGAATTACTGGAGGCCCGGAGGAAGATTCCGGTTGCCATCCTGCGTGAGGAAGGCAGCAACGGCGACCGTGAGATGGCCTCGGCGTTCCATGCGGCGGGCATGGAACCCTGGGACGTGACCATGTCCGATCTTCAGGCCGACCGTGTCCGGCTGGACGCCTTTCGTGGCATCGCCTTCGTGGGTGGGTTCAGCTATGCGGACGTCCTCGACTCCGCCAAGGGATGGGCGGGGGTCATCCGGTTCAATCCGGGTCTGCGGGATCAGTTTCAGTCGTTCCACGAACGCCCGGATACTTTCAGTCTGGGCGTTTGCAACGGCTGCCAACTGTTGGCCCTCCTGGGATGGGTACCCCGGCCGGAAGACGGGACGAGGACTCAGCCGCGCTTTATCCGGAATACATCGGGGCGATTCGAGTCACGCTTCGTCACGGTACAGGTCCAGGAGAGTCCGGCGGTGATGCTCAGGAACATGGCGGGGGCTTCACTGGGTATATGGGTTGCTCACGGCGAAGGCAGGATCCATTTCCCAGCTCCGGACACGCTGGACATGGTCGTTCGGAACAACCTGGCGCCCGTCCGTTACGTCGACGACGGGAATCACATCAGCGAAGTCTATCCGTACAACCCAAACGGCTCTCCTCAAGGCATCGCAGCCCTCTGTTCCCCTGACGGACGCCACCTGGCGATGATGCCGCATCCCGAACGGACGTTTCTGAAGTGGCAGTGGGGCTGGATGCCGGAATCCTGGAAGCATTCCCTGGACGCTTCTCCCTGGCTGCGGCTCTTCCAGAACGCCCGGGAATGGTGCGAGGAAACGTAGTAGCAGTCCGTTGATGGAGTCGCTCTGCAGGCGAGGCCGAGCCATTGTGGTCGAAGACAAGGCGCGCGACCGAGTCCCATCCTGCGATTCGGCGAGGGAGCGCAACGCAGGTTTTCGACCGCAAGGGCCGGCCGCAGACCGGATGGGCTCTTTCAACGGGCTGCAACAGTCCGTTGAGAGAGTCGCTCCGCAGGCGAGGCCGAGCCATTGTGGTCGAAGACAAGGCGCGCGACCGAGTCCCATCCTGCGATTCGGCGAGGGAGCGCAACGCAGGTTTTCGACCGCAAGGGCCGGCCGCAGACCGGATGGGCTCTTTCAACGGGCTGCAAGGGAGGCGCGATGGCTGCAACGGTTCTGGATGGCAAGAGGCTTGCCAGGCAGATCGAAAACGAATTGAAACACCGGGTGGCGCGAATCAGGAGAAGCACGGGCGGGCGAATCCCCGTCCTGGCAACGATCCTGGTTGGAGACGACCCCGCTTCGGCCACCTACGTGCGAATGAAGGGAAACGCCTGCAAGCGGGTGGGCATGGATTCATCGAGGATCCTGCTGCCGGAAGAAACCACGACGCGCGAACTCCTGGCCGAGATCGACAGGCTCAACGACGATCCTCGCGTACATGGAATCCTCCTGCAGCACCCTGTTCCCGGCCATGTCGACGAAAGGGCGTGCTTCGACCGAATCTCGACCGGGAAGGACGTTGACGGCGTTACGGCGCACGGCTTCGGGCTGATGGCAATGGGCGCGTCCGCCTACGGGGCCGCGACACCAGCGGGCATTATGAAGCTCCTGTCGCACTACCAGATCCCGCTGGAGGGCAGAAACGCAGTCGTCGTGGGCAGAAGCCCGATTCTGGGCAAACCGATGGCCATGATGCTGCTGAATGCAAACGCCACCGTGACCATCTGTCATTCCAGAACCAGGAACCTGTCCTGTATTGTGCGCGCGGCCGACATTGTCGTCGGCGCAGTTGGAAGGCGGGAATTCATCAGGGCCGACTGGATCTCGGACAACGCCGTAATCATAGACGCCGGCTACCATCCGGGCTCTGTCGGAGACGTGGAACTTTCCGCAGTCGTTCGCCGATGTGCGGCTTACACTCCGGTGCCAGGCGGCGTCGGACCCATGACCATTACCACGCTGATCGCCCAGACGGTGGAATCCGCGGAAGTGGATGCCGCCGGACCCGGCCCCGCACCGGCGAACGAACGCGGATGACGCCGGGTGCGTTCGTCGAGGGGGGCCGCGGGTGATCAAACGGACACGGAGACCTCACCCGTCCGAATGCCCCTGCTCCAGCATTCGAATCGCCAGAAGCGTGATATCGTCGGGTTGAGACGCATCTCCCTTGAAACGGTACACGTCTTCGAGGATCACTGAGACCAGATCCGCAGCGCTCACCTCGATATGCGCTCTGACCGTTTGTTCCAGCCGGTCGTTCTCATAGAACTCGCCGGCGACGTTCCTCATGTCGGTCACACCATCGCTGTAGAACAACAGCAGGTCGTCCGGCGAGACCTGTATGGTGGCTTCGGCGCGCCCTCCGGGACTTCCCGGAGGTATTACCATACCCAGCGGTATGGACGGCAACGGAATCTCCCGCAATTCCTGAGTCCTGGCGCAATAGTGGTACGGGAAGGGATGAGCGGCATTTATCAGATGCACGCGTTGTGACTCGAGATCCAGCGTGCCAAGACAGCAGGTGACAAAGCTGGCCTCATCCATCTGCTCCCTCAGATCTTCGTCCAGCCGCATCGCGACCTCGTCCAGCGGCCGCCTGCCTCGAAATTCGTATCGGAAAATGCCACTCAGCTGCATCGCGCGAACCGCCGCTTCCATCGCCTTTCCCGAAACGTCCGCAGCCCCGAAACCCAGCGTACGCCGAGCCTCGTCCAACCAGAAATAGTTGAAATAGTCCCCGCCGACGTGGTTCGCGGGCGCGCAGACCCCGGCGATTTCAAACGTGTCGGCCCGGATCGGAACCGTTGGCAGCAAACCCATCTGCATCCTGTGCGCCTGCTGCAACTCCGATTCCAATTCGTGAATCTGTCGCGCCTGAGCCTCCTTCCACCGCCGATGCCGGTGCAGCGCGTAGCCCGATGTTACGCAAAGGGCAACGATCGAGAACACGCTGAGCGCGACGAACCATGGGCGCTGCCAGACCGGCGCCAGAACCGTGAAAGTGTGGCGCGCCGGCGTCGCGTCGACATTGAAGCCCCGGTCCATTGCGCGCACCTCGAAGGTGTGCGGTCCGGGAGCCATCCTGCCGACGAACGCCTGATCTTCGCTCGAAAACCTCGACCAGTCGCCGCCGTCGACCCGCCAGGCGTATTTCAGGCCCTGCGGCGGGGTCTGCTTCCAAGCGTCCCGACCGGAGAATTTGAACAGTGCGCTCTGGTAGGGCGCCACCTCTCTGGACGGCATGGAAAGCGTGGTTTCAGGCGCATCGGTGTCCGGCGTATAGCATCCCAGTCCCTTATCCGTGGCAAACCAGAATCTACCCAGCCGGTCCTGCGTCACATCCCACACCCTGGCGCCCGGAAGGCCGTTGCGCGTGGTGTACCGCGTCCAGGTCACGCCATCGGTCTGAACGGCGCCGACAACAAGAGTGGCAAGCCAGAGTATGCCGTCATCATCCACGAAGAGTCGATGCGCCCCGCCGAAAACGGTTTGGTCACCGGCTGGCACGGGGTTCCACTCTCCCTGATGGTACCGAAACATTCCGGTGAAGCGCGTCGCGGCCCAGACAGTGCCCTGGGCCTCCTCCAGCGCGATGACCGGCTCGCCCGGCAACCCGCCGGCCGTATCGAAAACCTCACGTTCGCCGTCTTTCTCCTTAACGATACCGCCATTGGCGCCAAACCAGAGAACGCCGTCGTCTGACTCGTACACAGCGCTCACTCTGAGTGAATCCTCCGGCGCTTGCGCTTCCCATTGCTCGCCGTCGAAGCGGAACAGCCCGGCTCCCGTGCCCGCCCAGACGCCGCCGGTGCGCGCGGGAAAAATCGAGAGAATCCGGGATCCCGGACCGGAGATGGGCAATGGGAATTCCTTCCAAAAGACCCCATCGAATCGCAACACGCTTCGATGGGCGGCCGCCCAGAGCGTTCCACCCTTTCCCTTTCTCAACGCCACGATTCGTCCGGGCCTGCGGCGACCGCTCCTGCCGATCCGGTACGCCTCGTTCCAGCCGGCTCCGTCGTATTCGTAGACCCGTTCTCCCGTGGCTCCCAATACCCGCCCGCCCTGGGTGGGTGCGTGGCCCACCCCGCCCGGGTGGCCCCACCCCGCCCCGGGGGTGGGGTGGCCCCAGGGTGGCGCGCCTTATCGCGCTACACCCCACGCCGTTCCCAACCAGACCGCGCCGTCTTTGCTTATGCAGACCGACGTCACGAGATTGCTGGGGAGGCCGTTCTCTTCCGTAAAGACCTGACGAACCCGCCAGCGACCCTCGGCTGTCGACGCTTCTTCTGATGCCGTGAATCTTACGGCGCCACCGACGGTACCAACCCATATCGATCCGTCAGGAGCCGACGCGACGGAAAGCACCCGGTCCGCGGGCATTCCGTCCCGGGCATCGAACACCTGCCAATTTGCACCGTGGTAACGCAACACCCCGCGGTTTTCGGTACCCAGCCAGACGGCCCCGTCGACCGCCTGTGCCATCGCCGTTACCGCTCCGCCTGCCAGTTCGCCGGGTGCGGCGACCTCCACCCATGCATTCTTCGCCGGATCGAACCGGCTCATACCCCCGCCCCGCCGACCCCTCGAACGTGCCGAAAACGGCACTCCCGGACGCCGGCCAGCGTACGCTGCCCAAACCGCACCGTCTTTCGACCTCAACAGGCATTGCACATCGTTGGAGGCAAGTCCATCCTCTTCGTCGATTGTCTTCCATTCATCGCCGGCATAGTGGAGTATACCCATACCTGCAGTGGCGAAACAGAGGCCGCCTCCTGCGACGCCTACAATCGGCCCCACGCGGACCCCCTCGAGGTCTCCAGGCAGCATTACCGGCTCCCAGCGGTCGCCGGCCAGACGGGCGATCCGGTTTCCCGGCCGCCCGCGAAACCCGAATCCCCCTGTGGCCCACATTGTGCCGTTCTCCGCCTCGAACAACCCACTGAAGCTGCCGCCCGGCAATCCGTTTTCTTCAGTGTACGTCCGCCAGGACTGGCCGTCGTATCGGGAAATGCCTCCGCGGGTGGCGAACCACATGGAACCGTCTCTCGCCTGAACAACGGACGTTACGACGTTGTGGGCAAGCCCGTCTTTGTACTGGTAAACCGTCCAATCCATTACCGGTCGTGCATCCGCGCGAGGCGCGACGCCCAGCAATAGAACCAGACCGATACACATTCGAGACATAGCTGCCGACGCTCCTCCGCACGTTCGATACCTGCCTGGGAACATACGGCCGGTACCGGGTTTCCAACCTTCACGAGGACGCGCAAGTCCCGCGCAATCCGTCACAAGGGTCTTCCAACATCCATTGCCCAAGTAAAGGGTAATAAAGTACGACGGCCGCCTGAGACAGGCGACCGTCCTCCAAACGCGAGGGTTGCGGGACTCAGAAATCCGCGACCGTATCGGCTTCCTGGATGATTCCAATCACATCGTGCAAGACGTCTACCGGCTTCTGTTCTCCGTCGACCTTGCGAATCACCTCCACGGGATAGTATTCCAGGAGAGGCGCGGTTTCCCTTTCGAATTCCCGCAGCCGTCGCCTGATGACCGCTTCGCTGGCGTCGTCGAGCCGATTCTCCCGCAGCGCACGGCGCAGCGCACGCTCGACCAGTACATCGTCATCGGCTATGTCCAAATAGATGAGTAGATTAAGGTCAATATAGTCCGCCATCATTTCGGCCTGGCGCAGATTGCGCGGAATACCGTCAAGTACGAGCACTTCCTCGTCCGGACGAAAACCACCGTTGTGGATGGCGCCGCGGATGTGGTCCAGCCACAGCTGAACGGTGAACTGGTCCGGAACCAACCGGCCCTTGCCGGAGTAGGCCAGGAAGACCTTGCCCAGTTCACTGCCCGGATCCAGAGACCTGAAGACGTCTCCGCAGGCCAAATGGTGAAATCCCGGAATGTTCCCCAATATTCTTCCCTGCGTGCCCTTACCCGATCCGGGTGCGCCAACGACCAGAATCGTCCGATGTTTCTCCCGTCGCTCCATCGTTCCGCCGCTCCTTACAGTCCGTTGGTAAAGTCGCTCTGCTGGCGAGGCATGGTGTCCCGTCCCGGAAATATGTCACCATTCATCCGCCGATTCATCCCGTCTGGCGGCGTTGCCCTCGCTCGGTGACCGTGAGCAGGTCGCCTCGCTCAGGCGCCTTGCCAGCCGGGCGACTCGGCGGTCGAATTTCGGCAATCTATTTCCAGGACGGAACACTTGCCATTGTGGCCGAAGACAAGGCGCGCGACCGAATCCCATCCTGCGATTCGGCGAGGGCGCGCAACGCAGGTTTTCGCCCGCAAGGGCCGGCCGTAGCCCGGATGGGCTTTTTCGACGGGCTGTAAAATTCGTACAGACCCGTGGACCTGGATGTCGTTTAATTGGCGTCGGAGGCTTGCAGCTCTCCCATCTCTGCAATCACCTCTTTCAACTGTTGCAGGTCGCTTCCGGACAATCGGCTTACGGGTCGACGCGGCGGACCGCCCGCATTGCAAACGAGCTCCGCCCCCGCCTTGAGCATTGCAGGGTGGGTACCCAGCGCAAAGGCCGCTCGAAGCGGGGCAAGCCGCATCTGACAATCCATTGCGCCGACGGCGTCTCCGGTCATGTACCGCTCGTAGATACCAACCCCCAGGTCGGGCGCGACATTGGCGGTTGCGGCAATCGCACCTGCGGCGCCGTGGACCAGAGCGGCGTAGATCAGCGTGTCACGACCCATAATGACGCGAAAATTCTCCGGAGCAAGCCGCAGGTACTCGAGTGTTCGCGAAAAATCACCCGAACTCTCCTTGATTCCGACGATATTGCCGAATTCAGTTGCCAGCCGCATTACAAGATCTACGGAGAGAGTGTTTCCCGTTCTCGCCGGAAGGTCGTACAAGAGCACCGGAAGGTCCACGGCACGTGCGATCGCCGCAAAGTGATTGAACATCTCCTCCGGACCCGGCGTTATGAAGAAAGGCGTCAGCACGGAGAGACAATCCGCCCCCGCCTCCTGTGCAGCTTCCGCCAGCCGCACGGCCTCGCCTGTGCAATTTGCCGCCGTCCCCACGTAGACCGGAACCCGTCCCGCCGTATAGCCCACGGTCCACTCGTAGAGCCTTTTCTTCTCTTCGGCGCTCAGCGCCCAGGGCTCCCCGGCGGTCCCTCCGGTAAATACGCCGTGCGCACCAGCGTCTATGACGTAATCCAGCAGGCGTTCGAGGCCCGCTTCATCCAGCGCTTCGTCGCAGGTCATCGGAGTAACCAGCGCCGGAATCAGCCCGTGCACAAACGTGCTGTCCATTCCCACCCCCGCATGGATTCCACAGTGTCATTCCACGGGAAAGGTTGCGCCAAGCCTAAAGTATACAAACCTTCATTGAAGTTGTCAAACCGAACCTGCCAGGAACCATTTGATCTTGACTTTATTCAATAAAGATCTTATTTTTAAGCATCTTAGAGTTAAATGTGGGGCCCATCACCGGGGTCCATGTTGTACACGGCGGGGCCGTCCGCAGATGCGGACCCCCGGTATTTTTTCTAAAAATCGCAGGACGCTCACGTCCGGGCAGGCCAGACAGGAGGAAGTGAGACAGAACAATGGATCGGCTTTATCTCACGAAAGACGGTTACAACAAGATCCGAACTGAACTGGAACGCCTCAGGACCCGGGAGCGGCCAGCGGTTATAGAGGCAATCTCCAGAGCCCGGGAGCATGGAGACCTGAGCGAGAACGCGGAATACCATAGCGCCAAGGAACGTCAGATGTTCATTGAGAAGAAAATCGCCGAACTCCAGGACAAACTGGTTCGGTCTGAAATCATCGACGAAAGTCTGATGGACAAGGATAAGGCCTATCTTGGCGCTACGGTCACGTTAAAGGACCGCAGGACCGGCGAACAGATCCGCTACACGCTGGTATCGACCGACGAGGCGGATTTCGAACAGAACAAGATTTCGACGCAGTCTCCGGTTGGCCGTGCTCTTCTGGGCAAAGGCGTTGGCGAGCAGGTGGAAGCGAAGGTTCCGGTGGGCACGCTTGCCTATGAGATTCTGGATATCAGCAGGGATTGACATGCGAGCCTGCCAATTCCAAATGCAGACGAAATTTGCATCCTCTCCCCTGTGTGTTCGGCTTCGGCGAAATGCCGTAACGTCAGGCTGATTTCCTTAATCGTGCCACAACCTCACAGTGCGGTGTATGGGGAAACATATCCACAAGCTGCACGTAGTCGGTCTTGTACCCTGAGGACTCAAGCCGGACCAGGTCCGCACCCAATGCCTCCGGATTGCACGAAACATATACAATGCGCTCCGGGCGCAGATCACAAATCGCCGTTATGGCCTTCAAATGCATACCCGGCCGCGGTGGATCGGTGACCACGGTTTCAAAGCGTTCTCCCTGCTCCCGGATCTGCCACAGAACATCCTCCGCGGCGCCCGCGATGAAACGGCAGTTGGACACGCCGTTTATGGCACTGTTGCGAATCGCATCCTGAACCGCCCCCTCACCGGCCTCAATCCCGAGTACACATCCGGCCTTCTGCGACAAATGCAGCGAAATCGCGCCCGTGCCGCAATACACGTCCAGAATCCGGTCGTCCGGCCCCGGATCCGCCAGTTCAACCACCCGACGGTAAAGATGCTGAGCTTGGCGGGTGTTGGTCTGGAAGAATGAACCCGGCGAAATCTCGAAGGTGAAATCCCCCAGTGTTTCTCTTACGGTACCCATCCCCGAGAGTACCTCATCGTGGTCGCCGATGGCAACCTGGGACCGCCGCAGATTGACGCTGCGGATGACGCTCTTCACCTCCGGAAACGTCTCCTCCAACATCCTTCCCAGCGACTCCGCCTCGGGAAAAGCATCCCCCGACGTCGTAATCACCACCATGGTTTCACCGGTCAGCTTACCCTCGCGTATGGTCAGAAAACGGAGCAGACCCTCATGGCGCTTCAGGTGATATACGGAGAGCGAGCCGGCGAAGTTCCGTACGCTTTCGACGATGCGATTGGACGTTTCCGACTGAAGATAACACGCATCCAGGTCGAATATGCGGTCGAAACGTCCCCAGACGTGCAATCCCACCTCCGTACGCCCTTCCGGCGACGAACCGAATGAGAATTCCATCTTGTTCCGGTAGAAGAACGGTTCCGCGGAAGGCATCGGCGCGTCTAGTTCTGCATCTATTCCCGCCTCCGTCAGGCAGGTCCGCACCAGATCCTGCTTCAATCGAACCTGGATCTTGTAGGGAATGTTCTGCCACAGACAGCCGCCGCAGAGCCCGAAGTGTGAACAGCGTGCAGGGGACCGCTGAATGTCGGTGGAGAGGAGTTCCTCCAGACTGGCTTCAGCCCGGCGCAACCGGTTCCTGACCTTGCGCACCCGCGCCCGTACGCGGTCTCCCGGCACCGCGCCCCGCACAAGCAGGGTGTAGGCGCCCAGCCGGCCCAGACCGTTTCCCCGTCGATCCAGCCGCTCGATGTCAATCTCGATCCGATCGCCGCGCCTGGGTTTCAGCACACCTGTCCTCCTCCGTCACGGTCGGGCGGGCGGCACTCGAAACGGGCCTCGCTGTAAGGTGCCGATCAGACCCTTCTGCTGCACGAATCCATCCACGGAAAACAGCACGACGCCCTGTAGACCCTTGCGACGCGCGATCTCAATCTGAGCCACCGTGTCGTCGGCGTTCTGATTCCAGATGCCGATCCCGGCGTACAGACTTCCCGTCTTGACGCGCTTCCTGGCATCGGTCATCTGGCGTTCGATCTCCGCGGCAGATCCCTTATAGAACATAGGCACGACAAAGTCCACAAGCCCCCCGTTACTCCATCCGATCCAGTCCTGTCCATACTTCATGTAAGCGGAATCGATATCGGGCTTTACAGCGGCAGACAACCTGACATCGGGCTTGAGCCGTGCAACCGCCTCCCGCACCTGGCCCACAAGCAGGCTGACCTGTTCGCAACGCCATTTATGCCACAGCTTCCCGCCGTCGCTCACGTCCGCAGCGGCGCCGGCGCCCGACTCGTCGTCTTTCCGTCCAGCGGGGTCGAAGCCATAGCGCGTCTTGAACGCGTCGCTCACGGCGGGACTGTAGTCGTAGTGGATATTCGGGTACCGGACGTAATCCATGTGGACGCCGTCAATGTCGTATTCGGCCACGATCTCTTCAATGACCCTTAGCAGATGGTGTCTGACTTCGGGATTACCGGGCGAGAGGAATCTCCCCTCCACCCCTCGTTTGACGAGATCGACCCCGTCGAGCGCAACACGTCCCATATCGATCCCGTCTGCGGACCGCATGAACCATTCCGGGTGCCGAAGGAATATGTGCCGCGGCGACGCCGGCCGCTGCTCTGTCGGTTTCCAGGTGAGGTACATATTCACCCACGCGTGCACTTCCAGACCGGCCCGGTGCCCCTCCTCCACGAGAAGCGCAAGTGGATCGAACTCAGGATCGGTCAGGGCTTCCGACCGGGGTACCAAACGACTGCGGTAGAAAGCATCGCCTCTCCCCCGAACCTGAACGAGGATCGCGTTCATCCCGGCGTCGACGGCGATACGCACCACGCGCATGGCCTGCTCGCGATCCGCCAGCCAGTGGCGAACCACCCACAAACCCCTGAATTCCCCATTCGGCCGGCCGGATGCGTCGGCGGCACCCCACCAGAAGCCGAGCGCAAGGCAAAAACAGACGAGTTTCCCACCGGAAAAGGCTCGGAATACAAAGGGCAAATCGACTGGTCTGTCGATTTGCCCTCTCGTCCCATTGTTGTCACGACGCAACGGACTCATTTTTTCGTACGCTCTTGGTCCTCACTCGATCCGCCGGCTTCCTCGGGATAGGCCTCGCCGGATGGAGCCGAAGACGGTTCACCCGGCGTGTCCGCGACGTCCGCGGCAGATGCTCCTGCGGATTTCCCGCTATTACCGCGGGCCCCGGAATCGCCATCCGATTCCCCACGTCCGGAAAAATCCGCCCTGAATTCCTCCCCGACCATCTCCACCAGACACATTTCGACGCGATCGCCGCGGCGGGGTCCGAGTTTGAGCAGCCGGAGATAGCCTCCATTGCGTTCCGAAAACGAAGTTGCGATCTCGTCGAAGAGTTTGGCAACCACACGCTGGTTTCGTATCCGTCGCAGAACCTGCCGCCTGGCGTGTAAATCGCCCCTTTTGGCGAACGTAATCAGGCGCTCCGCCACGCCGCGCAACTCCTTGGCCTTTGCGTGGGTCGTGCGTATTGATCCGTGCGTGAACAGAGACGCGGCCATGTTGTTCAACATTGCCCTCTTGTGGCTGGCTGTGCGCCCGAGTTTGCGCCCCCTCTTTCCGTGTCTCATAGCCCGTCTTTCCGTTTGGAAGCTGTTTTAAAATTACCGGTGAGCTCCCGAGCGCGAGCGAAAAAGTGGCGGTCAAGGCGGGAAAATCCGCCCATATCCAATGCATCGTGGCTGCGCGCCCCTTGCCACTCTTGGGCGGGTTTGACCAACGCCGACCGGCGCTTTTGCAGCCGCGCGAAGACCGCTGGGAATTTTAAGACAGCTTCTTAGAATTCATCTTCCAGCACCGCGACTTCCTCGGCCCTGGGTGCAATCCCGCTGTATTTCTCTATATCCATGCCAAACTGAAGACCCAGCCCTTCCAGGATGGCAGTCAACTCGTTCAGCGACTTGCGACCGAAATTCCGGAACTTCAGCATTTCCGTCTCGGTCTTCTGGACAAGATCTTCCAGGGTCAGAATATTGGCTGCCTTCAAACAGTTGGCGGAACGCACCGACAGTTCCAGTTCTTCCACCGGCATCTGCAGAAGCGAGGCCACGCGTTGCGTGTCTTCGTCGATGACTTCCTCGTACTCCTCCTCGGGCTCTTCCTCGAAGTGTATGAAGAGCTCCAGATGGTCCTTCAATATCTTTGCCGCGTGAGACACGGCGTCATCCGGCCGAACCGCTCCGTTGGTCCAGACAGTCAGCGTGAGCTTATCGTAGTCCGTCTGCTGCCCTACGCGGGCATTGTCCACCTCGTAATGCACCTTTCTGATGGGAGAAAATGCCGAGTCGAGCATAATTGTATCGGTGGCGGGATCGGTGACTTTATTCTCTTCGGCCAGCACATAACCCCTCCCTTTGCCCACGATGATCTCCATTTCGAGGTGGCTGTCCTGATCCAGGGATGCGATGTGCTGATCGGGATTCATCACCTCGACGTCGGCGTCCACCTCCAGTTCTTTCGCCGTCAACGTGTCCGGCCCTATCTTGTCGATGCGAAGCACTTTGTCTTCGTCCGAATGAATTCGCAGGTTTACCTCTTTGAGATTAAGGACGATTTCGGTCATGTCTTCGACGACGCCCTGTACAACGGAGAACTCGTGCTGCACGCCTTCCACCCGGATGGCCTTGACGGCCGCACCTTCAATTGATGAGAGCAATACGCGGCGCAACGCATTGCCGATAGTGGTACCAAATCCACGTTCCAGAGGTTGCACTGTGAACAAACCGTAAGAATTGGTGAGGCTATCCTCATCGATCTGCACGGATCTGGGCATTTGGAAGTTCTTAGGCTTCATACAAGAATTCTCCTTGGATCCACTGAAAAACAATATGGCAGTCCGTTCCTGCTCAAAAACGGGTCCACTCAACGTCAGGCTGCGGCGACTATTTCGAGTACAACTCCACGATGAGTTGCTCCTCGACGGGAGTCGGAATGCCCTCCCTGTCGGGATAATCGAGGACGGTGCCGGTGAGATTGACTTTGTCCAGGGACAGCCACACAGCCTGTCGCCCCTCTCCGACCCGCTTGATGGAGTCGTGAATCAGCGCCAGCTGGCGGCTCTTTTCCCGCACCTGAATGGTATCGCCGGGCGTGACCTGAAAGGACGGGACGTCCACAACTCGCCCGTTCACCATAATGTGCCGGTGGCGTACCAACTGGCGCGCCGCCTTGTGAGAAGGTGCGAAGCCCAGCCGGTGGGTAACGTTATCCAGGCGGCTCTCAAGCGTTTGCAACAGGAGTTCACCGGTGACACCTTTACGGCGGGCGGCCTGGTGATAGTAGCCTCGGAACTGATTCTCCAACACACCGTACTGGCGTTTGGCCTTTTGCTTCTCCCTGAGCTGAAGGGCGTATTCCGAAGGCTTCCGGCCCTGCCGCTGTCCGTGCATGCCGGGCGCGTAGCTGCGCTTTTCAAACGAGCATTTGTCCAGATAGCAGCGTTCGCCTTTGAGGAATAGCTTAACCCCTTCACGTCGACACAACTTGCAACTCGAATCTGTATACCTTGCCATGCTGTAGACCTCTCCGTTCGGATGCCGCTAAACGCGTCGCCGCTTCGGCGGCCGGCAACCGTTGTGAGGAATCGGTGTGACGTCGCGAATCGCCGCAATTTCCAGCCCGGCGCCCTGCAGCGCGCGGACGGCGGCCTCACGGCCGACACCAGGGCCCTTGACCCAAACCTCGACACGTCGCAGCCCCATGGACATCGCCTCTTTTGCCGCGGCTTCCGCGGCTAACTGTGCGGCAAAGGGGGTACTCTTGCGCGAACCCTTGAAACCCACCTTGCCGGTTGTGGACCACGAAATCACGTGTCCGTCCTTGTCCGTCAGTGTAACAATGGTATTGTTGAACGTCGCCTTGATGTGGGCAACGCCCTGTCCGTCGACCCGCTTATTCCTTCGTCGGCCTCTTCTCTGTTCCGGCGGCAAGTGTTCGCCTCCTTAACGTTGATTAGAAGCTGTTTTAGAATTCCTGGTGAGTTCCCGAGCGCGAGCGAAAAAGTGGCGGTCAAGGCGGGAAAATCCGCCCATATTTGTCTATACGGGCGGGTTTGACCAACGCCGACCGGCGCTTTTGCAGCCGCGCGAAGGCCGCTGGGGATTCTAAAACAGCTTCTTAATGTTGTGCTTTCTTCCTTTTGGCAATCTGACCCTTTTTGGGGCCTTTTCGTGTCCGGGCGTTCGTCCGGGTCCGCTGACCGCGCACGGGGAGCCCCCTGCGCCACCGGAGCCCGCGATAGCAGCCGATGTCCATCAGCCGCTTGATATTCATGGCCACTTCGCTCCTTAGATTGCCTTCCACCCGGTATTCCCCCTCGATCACACTCCGGAGTTTTGTGACGTCTTCCTCGCTCAACGCGTCAACACGGGTGTCCGGCGAAATCTGCGTCTTTTCAAGGATCCGGTTTGCCGAGCTTCTGCCAATGCCGAAAATGTAGGTCAGCGCGATTTCTACACGCTTTTCGCGCGGAACATCGACACCTGCGATACGAGCCATGATATCTCCCCCTTCGTTCGGTCTCCGAAGGTCTATCCCTGTCTCTGTTTGTGACTTGGATCGTGTTTGCAAATCACACGGACCACACCCTTGCGGCGAATGACCTTGCAGTGATTGCAGCGTTTCTTGACTGATGCACGGACCCTCATCGGCCTGTCCTTTCGGTCACCTACGACCCCTCAGCCTTCCCTTTTTCATGAAGCCGTCGTAGTGCCGCATCAGCAGGTGTGACTCCACGCGCTGCAGCGTGTCCAGCGCTACGCCGACGATAATCAGAAGTCCCGTGCCCCCGAAGAAGTCGATCAGACCGGGATTCACATCGGCCCAACTGATAACGAAAAACGGGAAGACCGCGATCGCCGCGAGAAAAATCGATCCAGGAAGCGTGATTCGGGTCAGAATCCGGTCTATAAAGTCGGATGTGCGTCTACCGGGCCGGATACCTGGAATGAACCCGCCCTGGCGCTTCATATTGTCCGCCAGGTCTACCGGATTGAAGACAATTGCGGTATAAAAATAAGCGAAAAAGATGATCATTGCGGAATAGAGCATCCAGTAAGGAAGCGCGTGCAACGTGGTGGCCGGTGAAAACCGGGAGGCCATATCCTGCACCCACTCGTTCATCGGGAAAAAATTGGCCAGCGTGGAAGGCAGAAACATAATGGCCTGGGCGAAAATAATGGGCATTACGCCCGAGGTATTCACCTTTAGCGGAATATGGGTGCTTTGGCCCCCGTAGACGCGCCTGCCCACAACGCGCTTGGCGTATTGCACCGGGATTTTCCTCGTACCCTGCGTAATGAGCACCACCAGCGCTGTAACCGCGATGATGATGACGACCACGAACAGCTCCAGAAGAATGGGCTTGTTGTTGGCCACGAAATCCTGATATTCCTGGATCACGGCCGCGGGCGCACGTGCGATGATTCCAATGAAGATCAACATCGACATCCCGTTGCCGATACCCCGGTCGTCGATCTGTTCCCCCAACCACATCACAAATACGGTTCCGGCGGTGATGGTCAGAATTGTCAATAGCCGAAAGCCCAGACCCGGATCCGGCACAACCAGCATTCCCGTGATGGGTGACCGGAGGCTTTCCATAAACAGGCTGACGCCAAACGACTGGGCGGCAGCCAGCGCAACGGTCCCGTAGCGGGTATATTGGGTGATCTTCTTGCGCCCCTCTTCTCCTTCCTTCTGGAGTTTCTGCAGAAACGGGATTACCGCACCCATCAACTGGAGTATGATCGAGGCGCTGATATACGGCATAATGCCAAGCGCGAAGACGGTTGCGCGTCCGAATGCGCCGCCGGCAAACATGTCGTAGAAACCCAGGACGCCGGTTGCGGCGCTGCTGAAATACTCGTCCAGGGCCCTCGGGTCGATGCCGGGAATGGTCACGTACGTGCCAACCCGGAAGACCACCAGAATTCCCAACGTAAACAGGATGCGATTGCGCAGTTCGGGGATTCGAAACGCGCTCTGGAAACTCTGAAGCACCACCGCCTCCTCTTCAGATTAAACCGCCCCCGGAACCGGCGTCCATCAGGCTGACACTGCCTCCAGCCGCTTCGATCTTCCCAATGGCCGACCGGGAAGCCGCGTGCGCCTGAACCTGTATGGCATCGGAGACCTCACCCCGCCCCAGAATCTTCACGGGCCGCCGAGCTGAACGGATCAGACCCGTCTGCTTCAGGTTTTCGGGAGTCACCTGTCCGGACAATCCCCGCCTGGCGATATCGTCCAGATTCACGACCTGATAGACCACCTTCTTAGGACTATTGAATCCTACCTTGGGCAGCCTGCGTTGCAACGGCATCTGCCCGCCTTCAAACCACGGCCTTATCTTCGCGCCGGAACGCGATTTCTGACCCTTGTGTCCTTTTCCGCTGGTTTTGCCACAGCCCGAACCCACGCCGCAACCCAGCCGCTTGCGGCTCTTGACGGCACCCGCGGGGGGCTTGAACTTTCCTGGTTTCATTCTGGCGGTCCTTATAAGTCCATTGATAAAGTCGCTCTGCAGGCGAGGCGCTGTCTCCCGTCCTGCGATTCGGCGAGGGCGCGCAACGCAGTATTTCTACCGCGAGGGCTTTCCGTAGCCCTGATGGGCTTTTTAAACGGGCTGCTTCGCTGGAGAGAAAGCGACCCGGTTCCTGCGGACCGGTCCTGCAGAGATGCATCCCCGAAAGTCAGCCGTCTGCCGGTTCCACCTCCACAAGGTGTGCAACCGTGTTTACCATACCGCGGATTTGCGCCGTATCGTTGTGAACCACACTGTGACGAATACGGTGTATTCCAAGCGCCGCAAGCGTTCGCCGCTGCTTTTCATTTCTTGAAATCACACTGCGGACCTGGGTGATTCTCAGCTTTCTGCCGTCGTTTGCCATGCCGCGTTACTCCCGAGCGCCGGTCAATTCCGCCTCATCGACGTTCCGTAGTTGTGCAAACGCCCGCGCGTCCCGGAGGCTGGACAGGCCCTGAAGCGTTGCCTTCACGGTATTGTGGGTATTCTGGGACCCCAGTGATTTGGTCAGAACGTTCTGGACGCCAGCCAGCTCCAGTACCGCGCGAATACCCCCGCCGGCAATCACTCCGGTTCCCGGAGCAGCAGGCCGCAAAAGGACGCGGGAAGCGCCAAAGACGCCGATGATTTCATGCGGCAGTGTTCCGTTGATTACCGGTATGCGCACCAGTTCCTTTTTCGCGTTTTCGGTTGCCTTTCGGATGGCTTCCGCCACCTCTCCTGCCTTGCCCATTCCGGCGCCGACGTGACCCTGACGGTCTCCCACAACCACCATCACGTTGAATGCAAATCGACGGCCGCCCTTGCGAACGTGCGATACCCTTTTGAGGCTGTTATTGATAACGATTTCGGTCAGGTCCAATCCGGAAGGATCTATTCGTTTCAAATGGCTGCTCCCTTTAATCTGACACCACTAAAACAGCAGACCGCCTTCTCGTGCGCCGTCGGCCAATGCCTTGATCCGGCCATGATACAGGCGGCCGCCCCTGTCGAATACAACTGTCTTGATTCCGGCTTCCAGCGCCTTGGCTGCCAGGGCGCGGCCCACCTCGCGGCCCTTTTGGCTCTTGTTGCCCGAGAGTGTGTCGCGGATTTCCCGGGAATTACTCGAGAGTCCAAGCAGGGACCGCCCCGTCGTGTCGTCGATCAGTTGCACCTCAATGTGGTTCAGGCTCCTGCTCACCGCCAATCGGGGCCGCCCGGCCGTACCACGGATCTTTTTTCGTATCCGCAATCGGCGGCGCAGCCGCAGGTTGGCCTTCTGGACTTGTGGGTTTGCCATAAAAGTCCGCTCCGTGGATACTGAAGTCTACGTTACAGCGGCCTTGCCGGCCTTACGACGAACGTACTCGTTAAAGTACCGAATTCCCTTACCCTTGTAAGGCTCGGGGGGACGGACTTTTCGAATGTCGGCTGCCACCTGCCCCACCCGTTCCTTGTCCGCGCCACGAACAACAATCGAGGCCTGGGCCGTATCAATTTCGGCAGGGGCCTGTTCGACGTTTATTTCAATACCTTCCAGGGGTTCGATGATCACGGGATGGCTGTAACCGACCTGTAAATCCAGATTCCTGCCCTTCATTTCAGCGCGATACCCCACGCCTACGACGACCAGCCGTTTCTCGAATCCATTACGCACGCCTTCAACGGCGTTGGCCAACAACGCGCGTGTGAGGCCCCACACCGCCTTCGACTCCCTGTCTTCAACGTCCTCTACCGTAACGCGGATCGCGCCGTCTTCCTGTCGAACCCGTGTTAACGGATGGACCCTGACCGACAGTTCGCCCTTGTTCCCTTTCACCAGCACCCCGTCAGACTCTACCCGTACCTGAACGCCATCCGGCACGGCAATCGGCTGTCTTCCAACGCGTGACACCTGGAATCCTCCCGGTTTACCAGAGGTGGCAGAGGACCTCGCCGCCCACCCCGGCCCTACGTGCCTCGCTCTCCGTAAGTATACCCCGCGACGTGGAAAGTATGGCCACGCCCAGGCCGTTGAGCACGCTCGGGATTTCGTCGACACGGACGTATCGACGCAACCCCGGCCGACTGATGCGCTCCAGACCCTGTATGGCGCTCTCGTCGTCCGAACTGTACTTGAGATACAGGCGGATGTGACCCTGCCGGTTGTCCTCCACGCAGGCGTAGTTGTGGATGAACCCTTTTGATTTCAGAATCCGGGCAATTTCGGCTTTTATCCGGGAACCCGGAATGTCTACCTTCCGGTGCCCTGCACCGGCTGCATTCCGAATACGGGTCAGCATGTCGGCAACCGGATCGCTCATACTCATAGGGCAAACCGCCTCCTGTCTGTCAAGACGCCTACCAACTCGCCTTCGCGACTCCGGGTATCTCACCCAGCAACGCCAGTTCTCTGAAGCAGATCCTGCAGATGCCAAACTGCCTCATGTAGCCTCGGGGGCGTCCGCAGCGATGGCAACGATTATACCGGCGAACGGCAAACTTCGGTTTCTTGTTTGCTTTTACGATCAACGTCTTTTTCGCCACAGGTACGCTCACTTTCCTGGAATCAGGCCGCTTCGGCAGCCTGGAACGGCATGCCAAAGCGCCTGAGTAATTCAAATGCCTCTTCATCGGTTCCGGCCGTTGTGACGATGGTTACGTCAAGGCCTCTGACCTGATCGATCTCGTCGTAGTTGATTTCCGGAAAGATGATCTGCTCCCGGACGCCCACGGTATAATTCCCCCTGCCGTCGAAGGCATTGGGGGACAAACCTCTGAAATCGCGCGTGCGCGGTATGGCAAAGGCAAAAAAACGATCGAGAAACTCATACATCCTGTCTCGGCGCAACGTGACGGCGCACCCGACCGGCATGCCCTCGCGCAGTTTGAAATTCGAGACGGATTTCTTGGCCCGACGTATCGACGGGCGCTGCCCCGCGATGGTCGACAGATCCGCGATGGCGCTGTCGATCGCCTTCGGATTCTGGACGGCCTCACCGATCCCCATGTTCAGGACGATCTTCTCAATCCTGGGTACCTGCATCCGATTCTTGTAGGCGAAGTGTGAGACCATCGCCGGTACGATCTCGTTGTTGTATATTTCACGAAGTCGCGCAGCCATACAACCCTCGCTATCAACTCGCTTCGGTAATCTGTTCGCCGCTCTTGACCGAAAGCCGTATCCGTACGCCGTTCTCCAGTCTCTGCCGGCGTATCCTCGTCGGTTCGTCGGTCTGCGGATCAATCAGCATGAGTTTGGAGATATGTACGGGCGCCTCTTTCTCGATGATACCACCCTGCTGGTTCTTGGGCCCCGGCTTGGTATGACGTTTGATGAAGTTAACGCCCTCAACAAGCGCACGCGCCTTTTTCGGGAATACTCTCAATACGCGTCCGCGTCTCCCCGCGTCCACGCCCCCGATGACCTCGACCTGGTCTCCCTTTCGAAGATGAGTTTTCATCTATCGACTCTCCTCGTCGTCGAAATAATCAAACCACTTCCGCCGCCAGAGAAACAATCCGCATGAACCTCCTGTCGCGCAGCTCCCGTGCAACAGGGCCGAAAATGCGGGTTGCCCTGGGTTCTCCTTCGGCGTTAATCAGAACCGCCGCATTGTCGTCGAAGCGAATGTAGGAACCGTCGGAACGTCGAGCCTCTTTTTTGGTCCGAACAATGACCGCCCGCGCGACTTCTCCTTTTTTCACAGCGCTGTTGGGCTGGGCGTCCTTTACCGAGACCACGATCGTATCGCCCAGGCCGGCATATTTTCTCCGGGACCCGCCGAGTACCCTGAAACACATGACTTTTCGGGCACCGCTGTTGTCGGCGCAGTTCAAGACCGTCTGTTCAGTAACCATCCGCCGATTCTCCCTATTGAACCTTTTCCAGAATCTCTGTAAGACGCCACCGTTTTGTCTTGCTGATCGGGCGGGTCTCCATAATCAGTACGGTGTCGCCGGCATTCGCGGAGTTGTTCTCGTCGTGCGCCGCGAATTTGGAACGACGACGGACGACCTTGCCGTAAAGCGGATGCGGCGTTCGCCAGGTGACTTCCACGACGATTGTCTTATTGGCCTGATTGCTCAGCACCCGACCCACAAGGGTTTTTCGACGTCCGCGCGCGTCGGTTTGTGCCATAGTCTAGTTTCCTTCCGATCCGGTGGATTCGGTACCGGCCGCACCGGTAGAGGCGTTCAGCTCCAGTGCGCGCTCCCTCAGTACCGTTCTGATTCGGGCGATGTCCCTCCGGACCGACTTCACCCGGAGTGGATTGTCCAGCTGCTGTGTGACAAGCTGAATTCTCAGGTTTGACAACTCCTCGAGTCTGTCGCCAAGCAACTCATCGACCTCGCCCTGCGTCATCTGACGAATCTCGCTGGCTTTCATTGCTCGGTGTCTCCCCGTTCGATGAACCGGGTCTTTATGGGCATCTTGTGGCCGGCCTTGCGCATAGCTTCCCGGGCGCTCTCCCGCTCAACTCCGTCGATTTCGAACATGATGCGCCCCGGCTTTACAACCGCCACCCAGTATTCGGGATTCCCTTTGCCCTTGCCCATTCGGGTCTCGGCGGGCTTGATGGTGACCGGTTTGTCGGGAAACAGCCGGATCCAAACCTTTCCTCCGCGCCCGAGTGCGCGGGTGATGGCCACACGCGCCGCCTCGATCTGCCGGCTGGTGATCCAGGCGGGTTCCAGCGCCTGGAGTGCGAATTCCCCGAATGCAATCCTGCTCCCCCGATGCGCCATGCCGCGCATACGCCCACGCTGCTGCTTTCGCCACTTGACCCTTTTCGGCATTAACATGGAGTCTGATCCTTACAGATCCTCATTACCAATTACTGCGCATGCCCCCCCGGTGTCCGGCGTTCCACGACCTCGCCGTGACACACCCAGACCTTGACCCCCACCGTGCCCGAGGTTGTAAAGGCCGTCGAGGTTGCGTAGTCGATATCGGCGCGAAGCGTATGCAATGGCACTCTGCCGGCGGGTTCCGACTTTTCGATCCGCGCCATTTCCGCACCGCCCAGACGCCCTCCGCATACAATCTTGATGCCGTCTGCGCCCATACGCATCGCCGAAGCGATCGCCTTTTTCATCGCCCGGCGAAACGATACGCGCTGCTCCAGCTGGCGTGCGATATTGTCGGCAACCAGCTGCGCATTCAGTTCCGGCCGCTTGATTTCCTGAATATTTATGTAGATCTCTTTCCCGGTGATGTGTTTCAGCTCGTCTCTGAGCTTGTCGACCTCTTGCCCTTTACGGCCGATTACGATTCCGGGGCGCGCGGTATGCACCGAAATAGTTACCCGTTTCGGCGCGCGCTCAATCTCGATTTGAGACACGCTTGCCCGTTGCAGCCTGCTCTGGATGTAGCGCCGCAACATCAAGTCTTCCTTGAGCAGTTCGGCAAAATCCCTTCCGGCAAACCAGCGGGAACGCCAGTCCTTCACGATGCCCAGACGGAACCCTGTTGGATGTGTTTTCTGGCCCAAAAGAAACCCTCCCGACGGCTAATCGTCGTCCGACACGACCAGCGTGATATGGCTGCAGCGTTTTCGGATAAACCCGGCCGCGCCCCTCGGCATTGGGCGGATCCGACGCATGGCGATGGCGCCGTTCACGAACGCCTCTTGTACGTAAAGGTCTTCTTCCCTGACCGTAGACGCTTCGCTGTTGGCGGCGTTGGCCACCGCGGACCGGAGTGTGCGCTCTACAAGTCGTGCGGCTTTCTTGGGTGTAAACTGAAGAATGTGAAACGCCTCTTCAACCCCTTTGCCGCGAACGAGATCGACGACCTGTCGTGCTTTTCGGGGTGAAATCCTGACGTATCTGGAGACTGCCCTGGCCGTCATTGAAATTCTCCCCTGATAAAACAGCCGCCCCGCCGGCGGGAATGGCGGGGACAACCGGCGCGAAAGCCTGCCGAAGCTATTTCAGCCCCGTCGAACGCTCAGTCAGGCTTCCCGAGTGCCCCCGAAAAGTGCGCGTGGGGGCGAACTCACCCAGCTTGTGACCCACCATATTCTCCGTGATGTACACGGGAATGAACTTGTTCCCATTGTGCACAGCCAGCGTATGACCGACGAACTCGGGTGAAATGGTCGAACGGCGTGCCCACGTCTGAATCACGCGCTTATTGCCCGATTTGTTCATCCCCTCGATCTTCGCCTGAAGACCCGGATCCACGAAGGGTCCTTTTTTCAGCGACCGTGCCATTCGATCCTCGCTGGGGCTTGTCAGCCCGTTGAAAGAGCCCATCCGAACTGCGGCCGGCTCTCGCCCTCGCCTGCAGAGCGACTTTATAAACGGACTGCTATCTCTTGCGTTGTCTTCTCACGATCAGTTTGTTGGATTGTTTCTTGCGTTTTCTCGTCTTGTATCCCTTGGTGGGCACGCCCCAAGGCGTTACCGGATGTCCGCCGCCCGAAGCGCGTCCTTCCCCGCCCCCGTGCGGGTGATCGATGGGATTCATCGCCACTCCCCTGACGGACGGGCGCTTTCCGAGCCACCTGTTGCGACCTGCTTTACCCAAAACGACGTTTTCGTGTTCCTGATTCCCCACCTGGCCGACCGTGGCATAGCAGGTCACCGGTACCAGGCGGACCTCGCCGGAAGGCAGGCGGAGTTGAGCGAACTTGCCTTCCTTGGCCATGATCTGGATTTCGGCGCCGGCCGAACGACCCAGTTGTCCGCCCTTGCCGGGCTGCAATTCGACATTGTGCACGTGCGTTCCCTGCGGGATATTCTCCAGAGGCAGCGCGTTTCCGGGTCGTACGTCGGCGTCGGGGCCGGATTCCACCTGAGCGCCAACCCTCAGACCCGAGGGTGCGAGAATATAACGTTTCTCGCCGTCTGCATAGTGGAGAAGCGCAATTCTGGCGGAGCGATTCGGATCGTACTCTATTGAATAAACATTGGCCGGTACACCGGGTTTATTGCGTCTGAAGTCAATAACCCTGTAGTGCCGGCGATGTCCTCCGCCGCGCCGCCGGCTCGTGATGCGGCCCATGTTGTTTCGTCCACCGCTCTTCCGATTCGCCTCAACAAGCGATTTCTCGGGTTTTGACCGGGTAATCTCCTCAAAGGAGGAAACGGTCTTGAACCGCAGCGACGGTGTGAACGGTCGGAACGATTTAACCGGCATCGATCAGGACTCTCCGAAAAAGTCAATGGCGTCGCCGGGCGCAAGGGTGACAATCGCCTTTTTCCAGCTTGCACGGCGGCCCTGAAACCGCCCCATTCGCTTCAGCTTTCCGGCGACTGCCGACGTATTGACGTTGAGCACTTTAACGTCAAACAACGATTCGGCGGCCTTCTTGATTTCCAGCTTGTTGGCATCGACCCGAACTTCAAAGACGAACTTGTTGTGATCTTCCTGGAGTTCGGATGCCCGTTCGGTGATCAGCGGCCTGCGGATGATATCTCTGATGTCTCTTTTCACGTCGACCCCCAGATAGCCTGCAGCCTTCCCAGGGATTCCTGTGTGAAGACGACCGCATCGGCGTTGACGACGTCGTACGTTGAGACCTGGGCTACCGGCAGAACCTTGACGCCGGAAAGATTCCGGCATGACTTCAGGACGTTAAGTGCGGCTTCCGGCGTGAGAAGCAGAACCTTGCGATCGTCGACCTCGATGGCTCGCGTCAGTTCCGCCACACGTTTCGTTTTGGGAGCTTCGAACGTGAAGTCTTCCACCACTTTGATCGCGCCGTCGGGGACCTTCAGGGAAAGTGCCGATTTCAATGCAAGTCGTCGTACCTTTCTTGATACGCGTTCGTTCAACTCTCGAGGCCTGGGGCCGTGAGCAACTCCGCCTCCAACGCGGACCGGAGACGATGCGCTGCCGGCTCTCGATCTTCCCGTACCTTTTTGTCGATACATCTTCCGTTTGCTGCGCCGGATTTCAGCCCGCGTCTTGGAATGGGCGTTGCCCTGACGCTGGTTCGTCATATACGATTTTATCGTATGGTAGATGGCATTGTGAGACGGTTCAATTCCGAAGATCGTCTCAGGTAGGTCGACGGATCCAACGACCTCGCCCCGGAGGTCTGTTACCTCAACTGACGCCATAACGCGTTCGGTTCCCATTAGTTGCGCTGCTTCTGCACCCTTACGATGCCGCCATTGGGGCCCGGTACCGCTCCCTTGAGCAACAACAGGTTGCGTTCTTTATCCACACGGACGACCATCAGCCCTTTCACGGTCTCCCGTCGATGACCCATATGGCCGGCCATCCGCATCCCTTTGAACACACGGGAAGGATCGGAACTCTGACCGATGGAACCAGGCGCCCGATGCCGGTCGGACTGTCCGTGGGTTTTGGGGCCGCCCTTGAAATGGTGCCTCTTGACCCCGCCCTGAAATCCCTTTCCTTTGGTACGCCCAGTAACCGAGACGTATTCACCCGGAACGAATATGCCGGAATCGATGACCTGGCCGACCTCGTACTCCGAGGTTTCGGATACCCGAAACTCCTTCAGGATGCGATGCGGGCCAGCGCCGGATTTTTTCAGAACGCCAAGATGCGGACGTGTCAACCGCCGCTCCGACGTGGCGCCGAAGCCGAGTTTCAGCGCGCGATAGCCATCCGACACATCGTCCTTGACCTGTACGACGGGACAGGGCCCCGCCTGAACCACGGTAATGGGGACGAGGTTGTCGTCCTGGTCGTAAGCCTGGGTCATCCCGACTTTTTTTCCGATCAATCCCAACACAGCACTAAGCCTTGATTTCGATGTCGATCCCGGCCGGCAGATCCAATTTCATCAGGGCATCTACCGTCTGCGGCGTCGAGTTGTGAATATCGATTAAGCGTTTATGTACCCGGGTCTCGAACTGCTCACGGGATTTCTTGTCGATATTGGGGCCCCGAAGCACCGTATACAACGAACGCTTGGTAGGCAAAGGGATGGGGCCCGAAATCAACGCCCCGGTCCGTTTTGCCGTCCGCACGATGTCGTCGACGGACCGATCGAGGGCGAAGTGGTCGTAAGCCTTCAATCGAATACGAATCTTCTGTGCCGGCACTGCCCCCTCCGTCCTAGTCCAGGATTTCAGTGACCACGCCCGATCCGATTGTCCGGCCGCCTTCACGTATCGCGAATCGAAGCTGTGGTTCGATGGCGATGGGTTGAGGTGTCAGATCGACGTCCATGGTGACGTTGTCGCCCGGCATCACCATTTCCACACCTTCGGGCAACTGAACCGCGCCCGTGACGTCGGTGGTTCTGAAATAAAACTGCGGTCGGTAACCCGTAAAGAATGGTTTGCTCCGACCGCCTTCTTTTTCCGTGAGCACGTAGACTTCGCCCTTGAACCTGGTATGCGGCGTTACTGACCCTGGTTTGGCGACGACCATACCTCGCTCGAGGTCTTCCTTATTGACGCCCCGCAGCAGCAGGCCGACGTTGTCTCCGGTCTCGCCGACGTCCAGCAACTTGCGGAACATCTCGATACCCGTAACCACGGTCGTGCGAGTCTCTCTTATACCAACGACCTCCACTTCTTCGTTGAGATTGACCACGCCCCGCTCGATCCGCCCTGTACCCACCGTGCCACGGCCGGTAATGCTGAAGACGTCTTCGACCGGCATCAGGAAGTCCCGGTCGACGTCGCGCTCCGGAATCGGAATCGCGGTGTCGACGGCTTCCAGCAGTTCCCACACGGAGCCACAGGCTTCCGAATCAGGGTCGTCCGACTCGAGCGCGTGCAGCGCCGAGCCGCGAATCACGGGTACGTCGTCGCCCGGAAAATCGTAATCGCTGAGAAGCTCGCGCACTTCCAGCTCCACCAGTTCAAGAAGCTCGGGATCGTCAACCATATCGACCTTATTCATGTAGACGACGATCGATGGCACGTTCACCTGCCGGGAGAGCAGTATGTGCTCTCTCGTCTGGATCATCGGGCCGTCGGCGGCGCTCACCACCAGGATGGCACCGTCCATCTGGGCCGCGCCGGTGATCATGTTCTTGACATAGTCGGCGTGGCCGGGACAGTCGACGTGGGCGTAATGCCGGTTCTCGCTTGAATACTCCACGTGTGCGGTATTGATGGTGATTCCGCGTTCACGTTCTTCAGGCGCCTGATCAATCCGATCGAAGGGCATGTAATCGGCCAACCCCTTGGCCGCCAACGTCTTGGTAATGGCAGCCGTCAACGTCGTCTTCCCGTGGTCGACGTGCCCGATGGTTCCGATATTGACGTGGGGCTTGCTTCTGTCGAACTTCTCCTTAGCCATTTCGCCTTCCTCCTGTTCAATAGACGTCGCGAAAGTCTATTTGTTTTGCAATCGCAGTCGCCCGCTGTGTAAAAAGCAACGTATCTTCGAATCGCTAGTTTTCGGTGAGTTCTTGTGCGAGCGCCCTGGGTAGCTCCTGAAACCTCGAAAATTCCATTGAATAGATCGCACGACCCTGTGTCAGGGAACGCAGCCGCGTGGCATAACCGAACATTTCAGTTAAGGGTACCATTGCCGTTATCACCTGGGCATCCGGCCGGTTCACAATACCCACGATGTGCCCGCGACGGGCGTTCAGATCGCCCATCACATCGCCCATATATTCTTCCGGAACGACGACTTCGACGTCCATCAGGGGTTCCATCAGGTACGGATCTGCCTTTCTTGCGCCGTCCTTGAAGGCCATGGACGCGGCTACTTTGAACGCCAGCTCCGAAGAATCGACGTCGTGATACGATCCGTCGTACAGCGTGACCTTGACGTCTTCCACTGGATATCCGGCCAATACACCCGACTGCATGGCCTCCTGAACACCCTGTCTGACCGCGGGGATATATTCGGTCGGTACGGCTCCGCCCACGATCTTGTTCTCAAATACGAGACCGCTTCCCGGTTCGCCCGGCCCCATCTCCAGCCGGACATGCCCCCACTGCCCCCGGCCGCCCGTCTGCCGGACGAAACGACCCTCCACCTGTACGGTCTTGCGTATCGCCTCCTTGAAGGTCACCTGGGGTTTGCCCACGTTCGCCGCCACGCGGAATTCCCGCATCAGGCGGTCGACGATGATTTCGAGATGCAATTCGCCCATACCCGAAATAATCGTCTGTCCGGTGTCTTCGTCGGAGGAGACGTGGAACGTAGGATCCTCTTCGGACAACTTCCTGAGCGCGGTCCCCAGTTGATCCTGGTCCGCCTTGGTTCTGGGCTCAATGGCAACGGACACAACCGGTTTCGCGAAGTCCATCGAATCCAGAATAACCGGATGGTCAGGGTCGCAGAGCGTCTCCCCGGTTGCTGTGGCTTTCAGCCCCACGGCGGCTGCAATATCTCCTGATACGACTTCGTCGATATCTTCGCGCTTGTTGGCGTGCATCTGCAGTACCCGGCCGATTCGCTCGCGCTTCCCTTTGTTGGAATTCCTCACGTACGAACCGGTTGTCAAACAGCCCGAATAGACCCTGAAATAGGTCAGATGCCCCACATAAGGATCGGTCTTCACCTTGAATGCAAGCGCCGAGAAGGGTTCGTCGTGAGATGACGCCCGGGTTACGTCCGCTCCGGTGTCCGGATCGGTGCCTCTAACCGGCGGAACGTCCAGCGGCGATGGAAGGTAGTCCCGGACGCCGTCGAGCAATCGCTGGACGCCTTTGTTCTTGAAGGCCGATCCACAGAAGACCGGCACGGCGTGGACGTGTATGGCAGCCAGGCGAAGCGCCTGTTTGATCTCTTCTTCGGCGATGTGCTCGCCTTCGAGAAATTTCTCCATCAGTGAATCGTCGAAATCGGAAACAGCCTCAAGCATCTGCTCGCGGTAGGTCTGTGCCCGATCGAGCAGATCCGGTGGAATTTCGCTTTCAGTAAAAACCGTACCCAGCGTGTCTTCCTGATAGGAAACCAGTTTCATCTTTACCAGATCGATCAATCCGGTAAACAACTCGCCCGCACCAACGGGAATCTGGACCGGAACGAAATTCGACGCCAGGCGCTTCTTCATCATTTCAAGTACCCGGAAGAAATCCGCGCCCGTGCGGTCCATCTTGTTGACGAAGGCAATCCGCGGCACCCCGTACTTGTCGGCCTGACGCCACACCGTTTCAGTCTGGGGTTCCACTCCGCCTACGGCACAGAAGATCCCGATGACTCCGTCCAGGACCCTGAGTGACCGTTCAACCTCGGCCGTAAAATCCACGTGTCCGGGCGTATCGATGATATTGATCCGATGTCCGTCCCAGAAACAGGTAGTGGCCGCCGAAGTGATGGTAATGCCCCGCTCGCGCTCCTGGTCCATCCAATCCATCGTCGCAGCGCCATCGTGCACTTCGCCCATGCGATGAAGCCGTCCCGTATAGTACAGAATCCGCTCGCTCGTTGTGGTCTTACCCGCATCGATATGCGCCATGATGCCGATGTTCCGGATCCGTTCCAGTTGTTCTCGCCGCGACATTTCCTTACCACCGATAGTGTGCGAACGCCCGGTTGGCCTCGGCCATCCGGTGAGTCTCTTCTCTGCGCTGCATTGCACGACCCCGGCCGTTGGCCGCGTCCATCAATTCACCGGCCAACCGCTGGGACATGGTTTTCTCGCCACGACCTCGAGCGAATGTAATCAACCAGCCGATCGAGAGGGAAAGCCGCTCATCCGACCGCACTTCGACCGGGACCTGGTAGGTCGTTCCACCCACACGTCGAGACTTTACCTGTATGATCGGTTTGGCGTTTTCGACCGCCTGTTCGAATACCGCCAACCCTGTCTTCTCCGTGCGTTCGGCAATCAGGTCGAGCGCGCGGTACAGGATTTTTTCGCCTATGCTCTTTTTGCCCTTCCGAAAAAGGCTGTTGACGAACTGCGTCACGAGAACGCTGCCGTATTTGGGATCGGGTGAAAACGCTCTTTTCTCCGCCCGCCGTTTTCTCATGATACCCTCAAAACAAGGGGGACACACCGTCTGCTACCTGCGCCAGCGTTATCCCCCGATACAAATCCTCTACATATCGTCCGTAAGTCCTATTGAGGCGTTTTGGCACCGTACTTGGACCGACCCTGTTTTCGGTCGGCGACCCCGGTCGTGTCCAGAACACCACGGATGATGTGGTACCGGACCGAAGGCAGATCCCGTACCCGACCACCCCGAATGAGCACGACGGAGTGTTCCATGAGATTGTGTCCCTCGCCCGGGATGTAAGCCGTGACCTCCATCCCGTTTGTAAGGCGGACGCGGGCTACCTTCCGCAGGGCGGAGTTGGGTTTCTTCGGGGTTGTGGTATAGACGCGCGTGCAGACGCCCCGCTTTTGCGGGCATCCCCGTAATGCCGGGGCGGATGACCGCTTCGCCTTCAGCTTTCTCCCCTTGCGCACCAGCTGGTTAATGGTGGGCAATTCAACCTCCTGTATCGTTCACATCAGGTCCGACGCGACCGAATCCGTCGCACAGCCAGATCCCGGCGGAGCCGGGAAAATTCGGCCATAGACTTTCATTATAACATTTTGTGCCTTGCTTGTCAAGCATTTATCGGCGGAAGTCCGACGTTTTCGAGGCCCTCTTCGGGTACCTCCTCGACCTCCTTTTCGAGAGACACCGCCTGGATTTCGCGATACCGCTCCGAACCGGTTCCTGCAGGAATCAGGTGCCCTATGATCACGTTTTCCTTCAATCCGAGCAGACCGTCCATCTTACCCTGTACGGAGGCCTCCGTCAATACACGCGTGGTCTCCTGGAACGACGCGGCGGAAATAAAGCTGTCGGTCATCAGGGAAGCCCTTGTAATACCCAGCAACACCGGCTGGAATGTCGCCGGATCGCCGCCTTCCGCAATCACCTTGTCGTTCTCGTCCCGGAAACGGAAGCGATCGACCGTTTCTCCTTCCAGGAAATTCGTGTCGCCCGGGTCCGTAACCTGGACCTTCTGCAGCATCTGGCGCACAATGCACTCGATATGCTTGTCGTTGATCCGGACGCCCTGCATGCGGTAGACGGCCTGGATTTCGTTCACCAGGTACTCCTGCACCGCCTGGATGCCCTGAATCTGCAGAATGTCGTGTGGATTCACGGACCCCTCCGACAGTTGTTCACCGGCCTGTACGCGGTCGTTCTCCTGGACTCGGAGGTGTTTTCCGTAGGGAATCGTGTATTTCCGCTCCTCGCCGTCGTCTGACGTGACGATCACCGTCCGGGAACCCCGTACGAGCCCGCCGAAACTCACGGTACCGTCGATCTCGGTGACCACGGCCGGATCCTTTGGTCGCCGCGCTTCGAAGAGCTCGGCGACGCGGGGCAATCCGCCGGTGATATCCCGTGTCTTGCTGCGTTCGCGGGGGATCTTCGCCAGCGTATCTCCGGCGCCGATCCGGTCCTCGTCGTGCACCACCAGACGAGCGCCAACGGGGATGATGTAGTGCCCGACTTCAACTGGCGCATCAGAGTCGGACTCGTCAAGAATTCGAATCCGCGGCGACAGTGTACGATCCCGGTGTTCGGTGACCACCTGCGCAGCCAGACCGGTGGTTTCGTCGGCCTCTTCGCGGTATGTCACGCCCTCGACGAGATCTACGAATTCGACGGTACCCGGCCTGTTGGAGACAATAATATTGTTGTAGGGATCCCATTCGTACAGGACCTGATTTTCGTCGACCTGCTGCTCGTCCTCGACCTTCAACACAGCGCCGTACGGCACATAATAGTGTCCGCCGCGGGGACGACCCTGGTCGTCCTGAACCTCGAATTCGCCGTTCCGACCCACCGCAATATGCTGTCCGTCGCTCCGGGTGACGGAATCCATGTTGATGAACTTCACGACGCCGGTCCGTTTCGCGACGATTTCGGCCTGTTCCGCGATTCGGCTGGACGTGCCGCCGATATGGAACGTCCGCAACGTGAGCTGCGTGCCCGGCTCGCCGACACTCTGGGCGGCGATCACCCCGACGGCCTCGCCGATGTCAACGAGTCTTCCGGTGGCGAGGTTGCGTCCGTAGCACTTGGCGCAGATGCCCCGGCGGGCTTCGCACGTCAATACAGAGCGTACATTCACCCTTTCCACCCCGGCGTCGGCAATCGTGGCTGCGGATGCCTCGTCCAGAAGCATGCC
This sequence comes from Gemmatimonadota bacterium, assembly GCA_028877215.1. Taxonomy (GTDB): domain Bacteria; phylum Latescibacterota; class UBA2968; order UBA2968; genus JAAXHE01. The sequence goes on from JAPPFJ010000007.1 coordinate 135,849, forward strand.
GCTCCCGACAATGACTTCGCCGCTGATGGGATCGAAAACATCTTCCAGCAGTGTCCGGCCCACAATACGGTCTGCCAGAGGTTCGACCACCTCCTCACCTTCTTTAAGCGCTTCGAGCTCAATGCCCATAATGGTGCCACAATCCTCTTCGCCTATCACGCCGTCCTGCGCCACATCCACCATTCGACGTGTGAGATAGCCCGCTTCGGCGGTCTTCAGCGCCGTGTCTGCCAGCCCCTTTCTTGCGCCGTGCGTTGATATGAAGTACTCGAGTACCGAGAGCCCCTCCTTAAAGGAGGCAACGATGGGCGTTTCGATGATTTCCCCGATCGCTCCGGTGAGTTTCTTCTGAGGCTTGTTCATCAACCCCCGCATGCCGCCCAACTGTTTCACCTGATCGTCGCTGCCGCGGGCGCCGGAGTCCTTCATAATATAAATCGAGTTGAACCCTTCCTCTGAATGCTCCAGGGCCTCGTTCATCATTTCGGCAATATTGTTGGTCGTGTGCTGCCAGACGTCGATGACCTTGTTGTAACGCTCGCCCTCGGTAATGACGCCGTGGACGTACTGTTGCAGAATGCGATCGACCTCGCCCTTCGCCCTGTCGATGAGTTCCTGCTTCCTGGGCGGGACCACAACGTCGTCCATCGATACCGTCACGCCGGACTGTGTGGCGTAGTCATAACCCAGACGCTTCAGGCCGTCGGCGAATTCCACGGTTGCGCGATTGCCGAATCGACGGTGGACGTCGGTGGTTACTTTCTGTATCACGGGCTTGTCCACCATCTGGTTGATATAAGGCATTCCGTCGGGCAGGATCTCGTTGAAGATCACCTGTCCTACAGTGGTGGTCAGCAGCTTGCCGTCAACTCGCAGACGAATGGCTTCGTGGAGGTCGATTCTACCGTAATCGTGTGCGATCAGCGCCTCGTTGGGACTTCCGAACGCCTTGAGGTGATTCTTGTCTGGCTGCTGGACCATCTTGGTCAGGTAATAACAGCCCATGGCGATGTCCTGAGGGTTGTGCACAATCACAGCGGATCCGTCTGCCGGCTTGAGCATGTTGTTCGCAGACATGATCAGGACCCGGGCTTCGATTTGCGCCTCAAAAGACAAGGGCACGTGGACTGCCATCTGGTCGCCGTCGAAGTCCGCGTTGAACGCGGCGCAAACCAGCGGATGTATGCGAATCGCCTTTCCTTCCACAAGCACGGGCTGGAACGCCTGGATGCCGAGCCGGTGGAGCGTTGGCGCCCGGTTCAGCAGGACGTAGTGATCCTGGATGATGTCCTCCAGAATATCCCAGACCTCGACCCGTTCGCGCTCGACGAGTTTCTTCGCACTCTTGACGGTCTGGACCAATCCACGCTCTTCCAGCTTCTTGATAATGAACGGCTTGAACAATTCAAGCGCCATGTGCTTCGGAAGCCCGCATTGATGCAGCTTGAGGTTGGGGTCGACGACGATTACCGAACGTCCGGAATAGTCGACCCGTTTGCCCAGCAGATTCTGGCGGAACCGGCCCTGCTTTCCCTTGAGCAAATCCGAAAGCGACTTCAACGAGCGGTTGCCGTCGCCACGTACCGCTCGAGATCTGCGGCCATTGTCGAACAGGGCGTCGACCGCTTCCTGCAGCATGCGTTTCTCGTTGCGCAGGATCACCTCCGGCGCCCTGATTTCGATCAGCTTCTTCAGTCTGTTGTTTCGGTTGATGACCCGCCTGTACAGATCGTTCAAATCCGACGTGGCAAACCGCCCGCCCTCCAGCGGTACCAGCGGGCGAAGGTCCGGCGGAATAACGGGAATGACGTCCAGAATCATCCACGACGGATGGTTGTCGGACTGCCGGAATGCCTCGACCACCTTGAGCCGTTTCAGCGCCTCCTGCTTGCGTTGTACGGAGGTTTCCATCCGCGCCTGGGTGCGCAACTCCGCGGACAGTTCCTCGATATCTATTTCGCTGAGCAGCTTTTTGAGTGCGACCGCACCCATATCCGCCGTGAAGCTGTACCCCTTCGCCTCGAGTTCATATGCTTCATCTTCGGAGAGAAGATCCTTGTACTTGAGATCCGGCGCGTCCCCGGGATCCAACACGACGTAAGACTCGTAATAGATGATTCTTTCAAGGTTGCGGATTGTAATGTCCAGCAGATACCCCATCCGGGAGGGCAACGACTTGAAGAACCAGATATGCGTGACCGGCACGGCCAGTTCGATATGGCCCAGCCGCTCGCGCCGCACCTTCGATTGGGTGACTTCCACGCCGCACCGGTCGCAGACCACGCCCCGGTAGCGAATCCTCTTGTACTTGCCGCAACTGCATTCCCAGTCTTTAACCGGACCGAAGATGCGTTCGCAGAACAGACCGTCGCGCTCGGGCTTGAACGAACGGTAATTTATGGTTTCAGGCTTGGTCACCTCGCCCCGTGACCAGCCCCGGATCGTCTCCGGTGACGCCAGTTGAATGCGGATCGAGTTGAACTCTGTGGGCCGCTTGGAAGTGTTGATGTCCGCCACGGGCCTTACCCCCTTTTTGCGATCGAAATCAAAAGATAAAGATGACCCCGCTATCAGTTCCTACCCGCCCTGACCGTTCTCAAGGACCACGTCCAGACAGAGGCTCTGCAATTCCTTCACCAGCACGTTGAAGGACTCGGGAACCCCCGGTTCAGGTGGATTCTCGCCCTTTACGATCGCTTCGTAGATCTTTGAACGTCCCGCAACGTCATCGGACTTGACCGTCAGCATCTCCTGCAGCATATAAGCGGCGCCGTAGGCCTCCAGCGCCCACACCTCCATCTCCCCGAATCGCTGGCCGCCGAATTGCGCCTTGCCGCCAAGGGGCTGTTGGGTCACCAGCGAATACGGTCCGATGGAGCGCGCATGGATCTTGTCGCTGACCAGATGCGACAGTTTCAACATATATATATAGCCGACCATGACTTCCTTGTCGAATGGCTTTCCCGTCTTGCCGTCGTACAGCACCGTCTTGCCGGATTCCGGCAGACTGGCCTGGCCCAGCGCAGACTTGATATCCTCCAGCGACGCGCCGTCGAAGACAGGCGTGGCGACATGGACGTCCAGCGCCTGGGCCGCCCAGCCGAGGTGGGTCTCCAGGATCTGCCCCAGATTCATCCGGGAAGGCACACCCAGCGGGTTAAGGATAATGTCGATCGGGGTACCGTCGGGAAGGTACGGCATATCCTCCTCCGGTACGATAATCGAAACGACCCCCTTGTTGCCGTGGCGTCCCGCCATCTTGTCGCCGACCATCAGCTTGCGCTTACGTGCGATATACACTTTGACAAGCTGTACGATTCCCGGGGGCAGTTCGTCGCCACGCGCGATTTTTTCAAGTTCCCGCTCCAGTTCGTCTTCCGCCGCCCGGGTGAGTTTCTCGGCCAGCTCGATAATGCGGTCGACTTTCCGGCTGGCCGCGGCGTCGTCGACCCAGGATTCGTCGGGCCGTACGACGTCCAGGTCGAGCTTTTCAGCCAGTTTCTCGTCGAATACTCTTCCGGATCGGGCGGCTACCGAGCCGTCTTCCGTATTCCGCAGCAGATTCAGCTTCTTGCCCCGCAGCACATCCGCCAACTGTTCGTTCCTGCTGTCCTTTATAGACTTGATTTTTTCCTGGATCTGTTTCTTGACCTCTTCTGTCTTTTCCTTATCCGCCTTCCGGGTTTTTTCCCTGTCTTTTCGTGAAAAAACCTTCCGGTCCATGACCACACCGTCCATTCCGGAAGGTGCCTTCAGGGACGCATCTCTGACGTCTCCGGCCTTCTCGCCGAATATCGCGCGCAGGAGGCGTTCTTCGGGCGAGAGTTCGGTTTCTCCCTTGGGCGTCACTTTGCCCACAAGAATGTCTCCGGACGTCACCTCGGCGCCTGCCCTGACGATACCCTGTTCATCCAGGTTGCGTACGGCCTGCTCACTGACATTCGGGATTTCCCGGGTTATCTCCTCCACGCCCCGCTTGGTGTCCCGCACCTGGAGCTCGAATTCCTCTATGGAAATCGAAGTGAAGATGTCTTTCTTCAGCAGTCGCTCGGACACGATGATCGCGTCTTCGAAGTTGTACCCGTTCCACGACATGAACGCGCAAAGCACGTTTGCTCCGAGGGCAAGGTCGCCGCGGTCCGTGGCGCAGCCGTCGGCCAGCAGGTCGCCTGACTCAACCCTGTCTCCAACCTGCACAAGCGGCTTCTGGCTGATACAGAAATCCTGATTCGACCGCTTGAACTTGATCAAGCGGTAGACATCTTCATCGAACAGGTCGATCATTTCCACGTCCCGTCCCTTGCGCCGTTTGACCACGATCTTGTCCGCGCTCACATAGGTGACCGTTCCGGGGCTCCTCGCCGTTACGACCGCCTTGGAATCCACGGCGACCGCGTGTTCCATTCCGGTTCCTACGAACGGCGCTTCGGTCCGGAGCAGCGGCACCGCCTGCCGTTGCATATTAGAGCCCATCAGTGCGCGGTTGGCATCGTCGTGTTCCAGAAACGGAATGAGGGACGCGGCCGTACTGACCAGCTGGCAGGGGGAGACGTCCATATAGTCCACTTCCGAGGGCGCCACGAGCGGAAAGTCGCCTCGCCGCCGTGCCTGGACGGCTGCGTCCTGGAACCGCCCGTCGGCGTCGAGCATTGCGTTCGCCTGGGCGATCGTGTGTTTGTCTTCCTCGTCGGCGGAAAGATATTCGATCCTGGAGGTAACCCTTCCGTCTTTCACAACCCGGTAGGGGGTTTCCAGAAATCCAAGCGCGTTGATCTTGGCGTAGGTGGAAATATTCGCGATGAGTCCGATGTTGGGACCTTCGGGCGTTTCGATGGGGCATATACGCCCGTAGTGGGTATGATGGACGTCGCGAACCTCGAACCCGGCCCTGTCGCGTGTGAGACCGCCGGGCCCCAGTGCCGACAGCCGCCGCTTGTGGGACAGTTCGTCGAGCGGGTTAGTCTGCTGCAGGAACTGAGAAAGCTGGCTGCTGCCGAAGAAGGCCTGCACCACCGTCGATACCGTCCTGGCATTGACCAGATCCTGCGGCGTAATCTGCTCCGTGTCCCTGAGACTCATCCGCTCTCTGATCGTCCGGGCCATTCTGACCAGACCGGTTGAGAAGTGATAGGACAGGAGTTCGCCCACGGTCCGGATGCGTCGGTTGCCCAGATGGTCGATATCGTCCGTATAGCCTTCGCCCTTGAAGAGGACGAGCAGGTATTGAATTACCCTGTGAAAGTCCTCTATGCACAGCGTGGTAAACTCAAGGGGAATGTTGAGATTCAGGCGCTGATTCAAGCGGTAGCGCCCGACCTCGCCCAGTTGATATCGCTTGGGGCTGAAGAACTGGCGTTCGAGCAGGCCGCGGGCGGTCTCGAGATTCGGCGGATCACCCGGACGCAGCAAATTGTAGATACGGGAAAGCGCTTCCTCTTCGTTGTCGCAAGGATCCTTCTGCAGGGTATTTGCAATCACGCCTCCATCGTTCTCGGCGTCCACGTCGAGTACGGTCAAACGGTTGACGCGTGCATCCTTCAGCGCCTGCAGATGCTCTTCCGTCACTGTCTGGTACGCCTCGACGATAACTTCGCCGGTTTCCCTGTCGACCACGTCCTCCATCGCGACCGCGCCGACCAGTTCCTCGTCGACTCCGGCCTTCGTGTTCTCGTGAAAGAGGCCCAGTATCTCTTCATTCCGGCTGAAACCCAGCGCGCGCAGGAACGTGGTAAACGGAAGCTTCCGCTTCCTGTCTATGTGCACGTACATGATGTCGTTTATGTCCAGACTGAATTCCAGCCATGCGCCCTTGTACGGGATGATCCGCGCGGAATAGAGCCGTTTCCCGTTAGGGTGAACGGTCTCGTCGAAAAAGACGCCCGGAGACCTGTGAAGCTGGCTTACGATCACCCTCTCGGAACCGTTGACAATGAACGTGCCCTCTTCGGTCATCAGCGGCAGTTCGCCCAGGAATACCGTCTGCTCCACGATATCCTTGATCCGAAACTCCTTGTTGTCCTGCTTTTCGCGGGAAATCAACCTCAGCGTGGCGCGGAGAGGAACCGCGTAAGTGGTACCCCGCTCCAGACATTCACCCACGTCGTATTTGGGCGTGCCAATGGAATAATCGACAAACTCGAGTGAAAACAGCCTGTGAACGTCGCTGATGGGGAAAATACTATGGAAAACCGCCTGGAGGCCCTGTTTGCCACGTTCGCCAGGCGGTACATCCTTTTGCAAGAACCAGTTGTAAGAATCGATCTGGATGTCCAGAAGATTCGGCATTTCGATGGCTGAAGCGATCTTACCGTACGACTTCCTGTCTATACGTCCATTTTTCGCCAAGATGATCACGCTCCTCAGGTGAAATCGACCAATGATTGACGGCAGGAATGCAGTTCGGTCCGGCTATTTTATTTCAACCACGGCTCCAACCTCCTCCAGTTCAGCCTTGATCTGGTCGGCCTCCTCCCTGGAGACCCCCTCCTTCACGCTGCGAGGCGCCCCGTCGACGAGTTCCTTGGCTTCTTTCAAGCCCAGACTTGTGACGCTGCGGACAACCTTGATTACCTGAATCTTCTTGTCGCCGATGGCGTTCAACACCACGTCGAATTCCGTCTGCTCTTCTTCCTCGGCCTCTCCGTCCGCTCCGGCGCCTGCGCCGGCCGCGGGGGCGGCGACCATCGCCTGGGCGCTCACGCCGAATTTGTCTTCGAGCGCCTTGACAAGCTCGGCCAGTTCCAGAACGGAAAGCTTCTCGATCTCATCGATAATGTCTGCGATTGCCATGGACGTCCTCCATACGTCTTATCATGATGATGGAAACGGATTGATATGCTCCGGAATGTTCAATCTTCCACCCCGGCTTCACCTTTCTTCATTGCAATCTCGTTCAGAACCAGAACCAGGCTCTGGAGCAGGCCGCCCAGACAAAATACCAGCCCGTTCAACGGGCTCTGAACCGAGGACACCAACTGTCCCAGCAACACTTCCCTCGGCGGAAGCTGGGCAAGCGCTTCCAGCTGATCCTCTCGAAAGACCCGACCGTCCGCGAATCCGCCCTTTATCCTTGGCAGACCGTCGGTTTCCGACGCGAATTCGTGGAGAAGCCTTACCGCCGCGATCGGATCGGTTTCGGAACTTGCCAGGCCGGTCGGACCCTGCAATACCTCGTCCAGTCCCTGAATCCCTGCGTTTTTTACGGCGATCAGGGCCAGACGATTCTTGACGACCCGATAGGTTATGTCCTCGTCGCGCAGCCGTTTCCGCAACCGCGTGACATCGGGCACATCCAGGCCGGTGAAATCGGTCAGGTAAAACCCCTGAGACCTGTTCATGAGACGGGTCAGTTCCTCGACAGCGCTGATCTTTCCAGCCGTTGGCATCCTCTTACCTTCCGTTGCGCGGATAACCGCGGTCAGTTTGTTACGCTGGACCGATCGATCCGTACACCCGGCCCCATTGTGGTCGCCAGGGTTACGGACCTGACATACTGGCCCTTGGCAGATGAAGGACGCGCGCGTAGAATCGTATCGAAAAGTGTCCTGGCATTTTCGACCAAACTGTCTTCTTCAAATGACATCCTGCCCACGGGCGCGTTAACGTTCCCGTTCCTGTCCGCACGATACTCCACGCGTCCCGCCTTGGCTTCAGCCACCGCCCTCGCCACGTCTGGGGTAACCGTGCCGCTCTTGGGATTGGGCATCAGACCTCTGGGGCCCAGGATCCTTCCCAATCGACCGACAACGCTCATCATATCCGGCGCCGCGATGGCAACGTCAAAATCGGTCCATCCACCGTTGATCCGTTCGGCCAGATCGTCGGTTCCCACAACATCCGCTCCGGCCGTTTCGGCTGCCGCCGCCTGCTCGCCCTTGGCGAACACTACCACGCGAATCGTCTTTCCAAGCCCGTGCGGCAACATCACCGTACCGCGGATCTGCTGATCGGCCTGGCGCGGGTCCACGCCCAGCCTTATCGCCATTTCAACCGTCTGATCGAACTTCGGCGCCGGCATCTCCTTCAGCAGCGAAATCGCATCCTCGATTGAATATTGCGCGCGTCGATCGATCCCGGAAAGCGCCGTCCTGTATCGTTTCCCGTTGCGCCCGGCCATAGTGATGGTCCTCCTAATCATCGACCGTTATACCTGCGCTCCGCGCCGTACCTTCGATCATGCGTACGGCGGTTTCCAGACTGCCTGCATTCAGATCTTCCATTTTCATTTCGGCAATCTCCCGTACCTGATCGCGCCTGACACTGCCGACTTTGGTTCGATTGGATTCGGGCGATCCCTTCTCCAGGCCTGCGGCCCGCTTCAACAGCACCGCGGCGGGCGGGCTCTTCGTAATGAAGGAAAAGCTGCGATCCGCAAAAACGGTGATGACGGCGGGAACAATCAGCCCCTGCTTGTCTTTAGTCTGTGCGTTAAACGCCTGACAGAACTCCATAATGTTGACGCCGTGCTGGCCAAGCGCCGGCCCCACCGGGGGCGTTGGGGACGCCTGTCCCGCAGGAATCTGAAGTTTGATTATTGTCATTACTTTCTTTGCCATCGCACTATCCTTCCACCGCCTCTTCGACCTGCAGGACATCCAGTTCCACAGGCGTGTTTCTGCCGAAAATACTCACCATCACCTTGATCTTTCTCTTCTCCGGGTTCACGACGTCGACCATGCCGATAAACTCGCTGAAGGGCCCGTCGATGACTTTGACCCGATCTCCGACCTGATAAGGTATCTCCTGATCGTCCTGTTCCTGACGCCGGTCCACGTGTCCCAGGACGTGTTCCACCTCTTTTTCGTGAAGCGGCTGGGGGCGCTTACCCGGCCCGACAAAGCTCGTAACGCCCGGTACGTTGGTCACGAAATGCATGGTTTCCTTATCCATCTCCATTTCGACCAGAATGTAGCTGGGCAGAAATTTCCTGAAGGAGGTCGTCTTCCTCCCGTCCTTCATCTCCACGACCTCTTCGGTGGGAACCACGACCCGGTTGATCCGGTCCGCGACCTCGGTACCTTCCTTGGCACTTTCGAGATAGGAACGCACCTTGTTTTCGTGTCCCGAATAGGTATGCACGACGTACCAGCGCATTGCCATGGTGCATCACTCACTGTTGAAAAAATGAGGCCGTCAGCTCATTCCGAACCTGCGAACCAGCGAAAGCACGAAATCCACAGCGAAAATAAACAAGGACAGGGCCAGCGAAACCACCAGCACAATCGTTGTGGAAGCGATCAGTTCGTCCCGGGTCGGCCAGGTGACCTTGCCCATTTCGAGCTGAACGTCTTTAATGAACTGTGCCACTTTCGCGAACATGAGTTTATACCGTCAGGGAAACGCCACAACATCGCAAGCAGCCCGGGAATGAATATTCGGTTGCTGAAATCGACGCAGGTTGGCGGGCATTCGTAAAAGAGACCCGGTGCCTGTAGCTGCTTGCGGAACACGGGTGCAAGCCAGGTGGCTGTTTCGGAGGAAAATGGCAGGGCAGGCAGGAATCGAACCCGCAACCGCCGGTTTTGGAGACCGGTGCTCTACCAGTTGAGCTACTGCCCTAACCCTAAGAGTCCTATCGATAAAGTCGCTCTGCAGGCAAGGCATGGTGTCCCGTCCCGGAAATATGTCACCATTCATCCGCCGATTGCACGGCAAACTATCTCCGGGTCGTAACAATTGCCATTGTAGCCAAAGACAAGGCGAGCGACCGAGTCCCATCCTGCGATTCGGAGAGGGAGCGCAACGCCGTGTTTCGACCGCAAGGGCCGGCCGCAGCCAGGATGGGCTTCTTCAACGGGCTGCTTGCTCAGCAGAGTTTCGTAAAACTCAGCGAGTCTCCCGGTGCAGGGTATGCTTGCGACAGAACCTGCAATATTTCTTGAATTCGACGCGGTCCGGGTGTAGACGCCGATTCTTGTTCGTTGTATAGTTTCGGCGCGCGCAGTCGGCGCACGCCAATGTAATCAGATCTCTGGGCATGATGGTGCCAGGACGATATTCTGGAGCCCACGACCGGACTCGAACCGGTGACCTCCTCCTTACCAAGAAGGTGCTCTACCGACTGAGCTACATGGGCCATGACCCTGTCTGGTCGACAGAAAAAGGGCTGGTAAAGGTGCCAGCAGGGAATTGGAGCGGGAAACGGGACTCGAACCCGCGACATTCAGCTTGGAAGGCTGACGCTCTAGCCAACTGAGCTATTCCCGCAAATAACACGAAACGGACCCCTGTGGGGCCGCGCCTGGACACAGGCTGCCCCTGAAAGATTCCAGACTTAAGAAGTTATAATATAGAGGCATGGATGTCAAGAACTTTTATTGGGTAAACAGCTTTCACTGTCACGAGAAAATCATCCACATCTCCGCACTTTCGCTCTCAGGGGCCGCCCCGGCTCACGGTGCGCGGCCGCAGGCCGGACCCGCCGCCCGGGATCCCGTCGGGCGATGGACGTTCCCGGGCACACGACAAAACCCCTCCTATTGAGGAGGGGCTCAGAGCCCGGGAAATGGTGGGGAGGGGCGGATTCGAACCACCGAAGGCGTCAGCCAACAGATTTACAGTCTGCCCCCGTTGACCGCTTGGGTACCTCCCCACTCTCGTATGAAATCAGGGCGAAAATTATACAGGCGGACGCCTGGAAAGTCAAGCGGAAAAGTGCGAATTGCCGATTGACATAACCCGTTCGAATGCGTATTTTGGCACCGCCATTCCTCCGGGCCGCGCGCATATCGGGATATCCCAACGGACCTCTTTATACGTGTGCCGACTGGAAGATATCGGCTTTCCGTTTCCATTTTCCGAATCGCCTCCCGCGCGAATCGGCCCGTAGGTGCGTCAAGCCAGAAAGGAGTCCCGGTTGTGACCGAACCCATTCAGAACTATGCTCGCATCGGCATCGTCCACTTTATGGCCTACAAGTCCTGTATCGGAGGTGAAGGACCGATTCTTGAAACGCTTGAAAGAATCGCACTGGACCCGTATTTCCAGGCAGTGGAAGTCACGCACATGAAAGACGGAAACGTACTCGCGAAAGCCGCCGATTTACTCTCGGCGGCCCATATGGACGTGGCTTTCGGCGCTCAACCCATCCTGCTTGGCGGCAAGTTGGATATCAATTCCGAAGACGAGAACCACAGGCTGGGTGCCGTGGACGCGGTCAAGGCCGGGATTGAACAGGCCGAGGCGCTCGGGGCCCCAGGGGTTGCGCTGCTTTCGGGCACGGATCCCGGTCCCGGAGCCCGGGAGCGGGGCGTGGACCTGCTGGTCGACTCACTCTATCGCCTTTGCGACGAGGCGGCAGGCAGGAACATGAACGTGGTTCTGGAGACGTTCGACCGTCTGCCTTTTGGCAAGAACTGTCTCGTAGGCCCGAATGCACTGGCGGTCGAAGTTTCATCGAGAGTCAGGCGTGAGTATTCCAACTTCGGATTGATGTTAGATCTGAGTCATTTCCCCCTGCAGGGCGAAACCTCCGAATATGCGCTGAGAATCGCCCGTGACCATCTGGTACACGCCCATATCGGCAACTGCGTGATGCGAAACCCGGATCATCCGGCCTACGGCGACAACCATCCTCGCTTCGGTTGCGAAGACGGTGAGAACGACGTACCGGAAGCAGTGGAATTTCTCAGCGAACTGCTCGACATCGGATTCCTGGACCCGGACAAACGCCCCATTCTGAGCTTTGAAGTCTCCCCGATGGAGGGAGAATCACCCGAAATCGTCATCGCCAACGCGAAACGGGTACTCGATACGGCATGGGCGCAGGTTTGACCGCAATTCCCGTCGATCTGCCGGCGAAATTCGAGCCAATCCCGCGTTGATCACCGCATTTGCAGACCGATTGAAAGCTTCACGCCTTGTTAAACCGCAGGCTGCGGCCCCTAACGCTTTCCTCGAAACTGAAACGGACGACACAGAGATTCCCGTCCCGTCGAGATTCTGGAGGCTGTTTACACCCGCCCAAGGGCGGAGACAGACGCCAACCCTGCAACCATGAACCAGCGGATCGTTTCCCTGATTGCCAGTGGTACCGAGATCGTGTGTGCTCTCGGTTTCGAGGACCAGCTCGTCGGCCGTTCTCACGAGTGTGATTTTCCATCCTCCATTGAACGACTGCCGGTCTGCTCGTCCTCGAAGGTCGACGTCGTGGCAGACAGTTCGGGGATCGACAGTCAGGTACGCTCGATCGTCGCCGACGGACTATCTGTGTACGACGTGGATCCACGCATTCTGGATCGTCTGGCCCCGACGACAATTGTCACACAGAGCCAGTGCGAAGTCTGCGCCGTGAGTCTCCATGACGTGGAGAGAGCGGTCTGTGAACTGGTCGGTTCCGAGCCGAGAGTCGTTTCGCTGGAGCCGATGTGTCTGCGTGACGTATGGAAGGATATAAGGAAGGTCGCATCGGTTCTTGGCAACCCCGAACGAGGCGATGAACTCGCCGCTCGCCTGTCCGGTCGACTCCAGGCGATACATGCCGGGCCCCAGACATCGGAATCCCGCCCGTCGATCGCTTGTATCGAGTGGATCGACCCCTTGATGGTCGCCGGAAACTGGGTTCCCGATCTGGTGGATTGCGCTGGCGGCACGGATGTATTGGGGCGGTCTGGAGAACACGCAGACTGGATCGAGATCGAGCAGCTTCTGGAAGCCGATCCCGATGTGATCGCCATAATGCCCTGCGGTTTCGACATCGAACGCGCCAGTCGCGAGATGGCGCCGCTGGCGGAACATCCTGAGTGGGAAAGGCTGTCCGCGGTCAGAAAGGGAAGAGTCGTAATTACGGACGGGAATCAGTATTTCAATCGACCCGGTCCGCGCGTGGTCGAGTCGGCGGAGATTCTCTCGGAGGTGTTATATCCGGAGCGGACCGATTTCGGACACCGTGGAACCGGATGGATTAACTGGAAGGAATCTGATCCGTAGGTCAACTCGGCCATACTGCATCGTGGCCGGCGCAACCTGAATCTACCGGCCGATGGCCCCATTTCCCCATATGATCAGCTAACGGGCTCCCGCGGACGGGGAATCTGAACCCCTGATCCCGATCAACCACCCGAATACCCAGGCAAAAACCACCATCAGATAGAACGAGCCGATCGACCCGACGAACATCGCCACCGGCGGCACTGCGCCCAGTATCAGATTCAGGAGCAGCAGCAGCCCGAAACAGAGATAGAACCCCAGACACGCCTGCGTATATCTCCCGCCCCTGAACGCTCGCCCCAGGTCCGACAGAATCGCGCCCGGATCGAACGAGGCCCATATCTTGCGCTCGGCCGCAAATCGGGCGAAAACGATGGGCAGCAGCCCGTAAAGCATCATGGCGGCACCGATCGCCAGCAACGTCACCGCACTCAGCCGGGTTGGATCCGCTCCCGGAGGAAACAGGCCGAAAACGGCCATCACGGCAAGCGCCCCGAGGCCGACCAGGAACAGATATCCCAGGTAAATCACTCCCAGCCGGATCCCCACGCCAGCGTAACTCAGCCAATCGCTCCACTCGGGAAGGCGGCGGAATTCCAGACCGTTCAACGCGTCGACAAAGACACGATAGACGTATCCCCAGGAAACGACCGTTGGAAACACGAAGAAAACGACCGCCACGGGCGCGAGCATCCTGGAGACCTTTCCCAATGCCATAAAAACGGCGAGCAGCAGCGCCAGATTCGGCAGAAGGGACAACAACCCGCCCACCAGCACCTTTTGACGCCAGCGCTCATCCTGCAAGGGTGCGCGTAGCGCGAATGCAAGAAACGGACCGAACATACGCCGCAGCGGGACGCGAGCCACGTCCCCACTCCTCCTTCCTCTAGCCAGCCTCCAGGGCCCGTTTCACGTCGTCAATCAGGTCTTCCGCGTCTTCAACTCCGACGGAATAGCGTACCAATTCGTCGCTGATCCCCACGGCGATCCGGTCCTCCCGGGCCATTTCGTAATAGGAAATGGTTGACGGATGCGATACGATGCTTTCCACCCCGCCCAGGCTCGCGCCAATACAGGGAATCTCCAGGCGATCGAGAAACGCCATGGTTCCGGCCAGGTCCGCGTCGAGATCGAAACTCACCACGCCGCCGTACCCGTTCATCTGCTCCCGCGCGACCCGGTGATGCGGGTGGCCCTCCAGCCCGGGATAGTAAACCCGGCGCACCCTGGGGTTCCCATCCAGAAAACGGGCAAGCGCAAGCGCCGTCTCGTTCTGACGCGCCATTCTCAACGGGAACGTCTTGATGCCCCTGATCAGCAGATACGCGCAGTGGGGGTCGATCACGCCGCCCAGGATACCGCGATAGTCCTTGATGGCCGAAACCAGCGGCTCGGGCCCCGCAACGGCGCCCGCGATCAGGTCGTTGTGCCCCCCCAGGTATTTGGTTGCGCTGTGAATGACGAGGTCGACACCGAACTCGAGGGGACGCTGGTTGAACGGTGTGGCGAACGTGCTGTCGATCACGACCTTCGCACGGTTCGCCCTGGCGACGGAGACCACCCGTTCGAGGTCCATCACATTCAGATGCGGGTTGGTCGGGGACTCCGCAATCACCACCCTTGTGTTTTCCTGCATGGCCGCCTCCAGCCGCTCATAGTCGCCCGCGGGTACGAAGGTGGTGGCGATCCCGAACTTTTTCAAAATCTGTTCGCAGAACTGCGCGGTCTTCCGATAACAGTCGTCGGTGATCACCGCGTGGTGTCCCGTGGACAACATGCCCAGAAGCGTCGTCGTCACGGCGCTCATTCCGGACGAAAACAGCAGCGCCGAATCCGCGCCCTCAAGTTCGGCCAGTTTTCGTTCGGCAATCTGCTGGGTCGGGTTTCCGTAGCGCCCGTAATCGAGACGGGCCGAACGCCCGGACACAAAATCGTCCACCGCCCCTGTATTCTCGAACACGTAAGTCGACGTCTGCGCGATCGGAACCGTCAGGGAATGGCCCCAGTGCCCTCCATTTTCCCCGGCGTGGACGGCACGGGTTGAATTGCAGGTGCCATCCTTCGATGGCTTATTGTCCATTGCATCCTCCGGAATTGACAAAAAAAAACTGAAGCCAAAAAGCCCCAGAGAACCTGAATACGCAACCAGCTATCGTATGGGTAATCAGCTTTTTAGCGATTTCTTTATAGTGGCTGCAATATGCCTCAAATCACCACTACGCTGAATCTGGTCAACCAATTTAACCAAATCCATCGCCGCTGTCAACCGCCGTTCAAGTCGAGCGTCCGAAAGATCTGATCCCGGACCGGTCCGTATTCGGCCGGCAATTCCACGGGCAGGTTGGCGTAATTCGGGTCCACGTCGAATGCACCGAGTTCCGCCTGGTGGTACCTGATCTTGAAATCAGCAAATTTCAATCCATGGGCGGTGGAAATCACCACAACCCGTTCATCCTTCCGTATGACGCCGCGGTCCACCAGCTTGAATAGCGCGGCAAAGGCCACGCCCGTATGCGGGCACGAAAACAGTCCCGTGCGATCCGCCCTCGCCGCCGCGTCCGCCAATTCTTGATCGGTGGCCTGCTCCACCACGCCGCCGATGTCTTTAAGTGTCCTGATCGCCTTTTCGGTACTGACCGGATCACCAATCTGGATGGCGCTGGCCAGGGTCGTCTGCGCCTTGATCGGTTCGAACGCGTCGAAATCGTGGAGGAAGCTCCGGTAAAGCGGATTCGCACGGGCACTCTGCGCAACAGCGATTCGTGGCGTACGGTCGATCAGGCCCATCTCCTTCAACTCGCTGAAGCCCTTTCCCAACGCGCTGACGTTGCCCAGATTGCCCCCCGGAACGACAATCCATTGCGGCAGGTCCCAGTCGAACTGTTGAAGCAGCTCCACGCTGACGGTTTTCTGCCCCTCTACGCGAAGCGAGTTCATCGAATTGGCGAGGTAGATGTTCTCGTTGTGGCAAATTTCCTGAACCAGCTTCATGCAACCGTCAAAGTCCGTATCCAGACTCAAAACCAGCGCCCCGTTGGCCATGGGCTGCACGAGCTGGGCCGTGGAGACCTTGTCACGTGGCAGAAACACGACCGCCTGTATACCCGCGTGCGCGCAGTAGGCGGCCAGAGCCGCCGAAGTATCTCCCGTCGAGGCGCACGCGGCGGCGGGAATGCACTGACCTTCGGCGACCATTTGCTTCACCATTGATACCAGCACGGTCATGCCCAGATCCTTGAACGAACCGGTGTGGCTGTTTCCGCATTGCTTGACCCACAGGTCCTCCACCCCGATCTCCCGTCCGAGTCGCTCTGCCCAGAACAGGTTGCTCCCCCCTTCATACATCGAGACCACGTTCTCGTCGTCCACCACGGGACAGACCATTTCCTTCTTTCCCCACACCGAACTGCCGTATGGCCATTCCGTACGCATATACCGTCGATCGAACAGTTGACGCCAGTGCTGAGGTGGTATGGCGCGCAGTGCTTCCACGTCGTGGCGAACCTCGAGCAATCCGCCGCATTTCGGACACGCATAGATGACCTGCGTCAGGGGATAATGGCCGCCGCAACCCTTGAAACATTGGAACCAGGCCCTGAACGACATCACGCCGACTCCCTGATCAATTGATTGGTCGACACGCCGTGGGAAACCGGTCTTCCGTGTTCGTGACGACCGGAATCCTGCGCATCGCACGCGTATGAGTGGCCGTATTTCACGTTTCAGATTATCTCCATCGCAGCCCCGGGCAGCCAACCGCCAATGCCGTTTGGCAACCTTACAAGGTACCAGCGGTCTTCCATCCGTTCGATCGTTACCTTCGTGCCTTCATGAATAGTAAATACAAGCAGATAATCGTCCCCAGGCCCACTGCGTCCTCTAACCTCGTCGGCAATGACGATCGCTTCCGAAACGGAGGATTCGGCATAAACCCTGTAAGTAAGGAGCGCGCCGGAACCGCAGAACCCCATACCCGCGAGCACCAGCAACCCGATCCACAACGAACGGCGGGAAGCCGACAGAAGCCGGATCACGGCGGCGGCCGCCAGCAAAAACAAACAGACACTTCCGGATACGGCCAGCACATCGGCGCTGAGCAGCCGGTACCCGGACGAGAGAATGCGGGTTGCAAGATTGAGGTCTTCATCCGGACTCTTGTCTTCCTTGACGGCGTTCACGAACCGAAGATTCGCCAGAACATCCTCATCGTCCGGCATCAACCTGAGAGCCCGCTCGTACGCGAGAATGGCCCGACCCGTTTCTCCTGCCTTGAAATAGGCATTGCCAAGATTGAAGAAAACGTAGCCGTTTCGCACGCCCCGGGACACGACCTCCTCGTACCGGCCCGCCGCCTTCCTGAATTCGCCCTGCCTGTACAGGGCGTTCGCCTCATTGTATGTGCTCGCGCCGGTCCCCGCTCCGTACGCGCCCCCGGCAAAGACAAGGAATATCAGTAACGTCGTCGAGACCGGATTCGCCGAAGGGATGGCCGAGCCCAGAGCCCCGCAGACCCGCCGACAACAGCCGGCCGGCGCGCGCCTTCCCGTCATATCCTGGCTCCCAGGGCGTCGATCAGGGCCGCCGCGTCATTGTAGATCCCCTCCCGTTCCTTCTCAGGAATCCGGGCCGAGGCAAAGCGTGCAAAGTCGCAACGCAGGAAGACATCCTGCACCTCCGACACGATCGGATCGGGTACATCCACCTCTCGAAGCGCCTGTGCGGCAGTCTCCCGGGTGATGCCGGCGACCGGCAGGTTCAATCGATCGGCCAGAAACTGGGCAAGCGCACGGTCGATTTCAACATGGAACGCCACTGTGTCCTTTTCGCGGAGCCGTTTTCGGGCCTGCGTCAGGCGTTTCCTGGCCTCGGAGCCCGAACGCCGTCTTCGGGCATACGCCACGTCTCCCATGAGCCGGTCCCGGTGGCGCTTATATGCGAGAGTGCCGAAAAAACCGAGTACGGGCACGAACTGAATGGTCCAGAACCAGGTGGTCGTGATGTACGGCCTTCCGTGATCGTCCAGATGTCCGAGATCCGGCTTCAAGTGACGAATATCCCGACCGAGCATTTCGATCTCTTTCCGGCTCATCACGGCCCCGGAAGCTGCCAGCTGTTTACCGCGCTTCACGTTTACCGTAACCGCCTTCGAACGTGTTGTGCGATATCGCCTTTCCCCGGGGTCGAAATAAGCCAGCATGAACGGACCGATCCTCCAGCTGCCGGCCCGGTTGGGAATCGCGACGTATTCGAAGGTCTTTTCCCCGCCGATTCGTCCGTCCGAGTCCCCCGTGCTTACCCTTGAATTCGGGTCGTAGAACTTGAACGCGTCCCGTTGCCGGCGAACGGGTTCGCCCACGGCATTGAGATTCCCCTTCCCGTGTACCTTGACCTTCACCGCGATCGGATCTCCTGCCTGGACCGACACTGGCGACGCCTCGACCGATATGTCGAACCGGCCCACCGCACCGCTGAATCCGGAAGGAGCGCCCGCGGGCAGAGGGGAGACTTCGATCTTCACGTCTTCCGATCGCGCGCGCATTTCCCGGCTGGCGCCGAATCCGAAAAAGTCATCCATATCGAACAGGTTTCTGCGGCGCGTGCGCTCCTGGACCTGGCAAACCACTTCGAGCGCGTCAAGCGACTGTACTCCGGACGCGGTCGGAAACAACGCCATCGTCTTCAACAGCATCACGTCGAACTCGCGGCCGTTATGGACCTCGCGGTCAAAACTGGCGCGCTGCGCGTCAAACAGGGTTTCCGACCAGAAACCGGTATAGGCGGGCAGGCGGCCGTAGCTGATATTGCGGAGTGTCCGGCGTGTGTAGAGCTTATACGTAACGGTCACCTGCTCTCCCACGTATACCTTTTTCTTATCGACGGTGGTTGCAACGAACAGGTCATCCTTCAATTCATCCACGTCCGAATCGCCGGAGTGCTGTCCCGGCGCCGGCACCGGGCGCGTGCGCGGCGCCCCGCCGCGCTTCAGGACATTCACCCGAACCTTCGACGATTCGTGACGCCTACCGTCATGCATCACGTGCGCCGGCCCGATCACGAAACTGCCCTCGCGCCTCGCTCTCAGGGAATACACGTACGAGTTGTTTCGCGTGGTTACGACCCGACCGTTCGTAATGTTGAGTTCCTGGGTTGTATAGGTCGAACGCCCGATTACATCGAACGCCTCCGGAACCGGCAGTTCCGGCGCAACGACGTCTCCGCCGGCCGTTAACGTTACCGTCAGCGTCACCTGTTCGCCCACCTCCACGCGCGCACGGTCTACAGAGACCCGGAGACGCGGCGTTTCGGCCAGCGCCACGCCGCACGCAACTACCAGGACGAACAAATGAACACAGACGGGCGGGCGTAGCATACCTACCACTCGTTTCCCTCGTATCGTTTGCCTGAAACGCGCAAACGGCGGTGCTTCTGGGACTTTGTTTCCCTGTCCTTCATCGCATCCAGCAGGCGCTCAGCCTCTTCCCGACTCAATGCCCCTGACGGTGATTCGGACTGCGTTGATTGCTGATTCTGCTGCTGCCGGGCGGGGTCTTCCGGCTGACCGCGATGTTCCTGCTCCGAATCATTCCGGGGTTCCTGATTCCGATCACGATTGCCGCCGGCGTCGGGGTCCGGCTGATCCTCGGACTGTTCCTTGTTCCCACCGTCATCCGGTTCCTTTTCGTCCGGCTCGTTGCTGTTTTCATTGGGGTCCCGATCGTCCTCTCGGTTTTCCCCTTGTTCCTGTTCACGCTTCTGATTCTTCTCCTGCTCCCGCATTTTTTCCAGAACCCATTCCAGATTCACCTTTGCGTCCAGGTCGTCCGGCCGTAACGACAGCGACCGCCTGTAGGCTTCGGCCGCCTGCTGCAGGTTCTGCTGGCGGACGTGGACATTGCCCAGATTGTAATACGCGCTCGCGAGAAAAGAGGGATCCTGGCTCTTCAATGCCTGGCCGAACTCCTGCAGGGCGTCCTGAAAGGCGTTCTTCTTGAAATAGGCGCCGCCCGCATTGAACCTGAGCTCCGGCGCTTCCGGATTCTCCACCTGGGCCTCACGGTAATACTCGAGCGCTTCCTGGAACTTGCCTTCGTGAAACATAAGGTTGCCCCGCCTGTTCTTGTCCGCCGCCGGATCCAGAAACGTGAAGCCGAGAAGCGGAACAACGACGAGACCAATCAGATATCGATACACGAAGCACACTCCAGGTGAATCCGGTCTTACTGAAACCGGCCACGCCAACGCGTTCGCACCCTTCTCCGGTCCGACAACATCGCCTCGCCGGCAAAACAGGCCACGGCGACGGCCAGCGGCCACTGGAACCGGTGCTTGTACTGCGTGTATTTCCGCGATCCCAGCTCCTTCTTCTCCATCTGTGAGATTTTGTCGTATACCCTGTCCATGCCCACGCCCCCCGCCTGAGACCGGAAATAGACCCCGTCGGACACGCCTGCCACCTGTTGCAGACTCGCCTCGTCAAGGCGTGACTTGACGTAGTTTCCCCGACCGTCCTTCAAGAAATCCGTCCGACCGTTCTGTCTTACCGGGATCAACTCTCCCCCGGGCGTCCCCACCCCCACCGCGAAGACCCGCACACCGGCTTCCGCCGCCTCTTTCGCGGCTTCTACAGGATCGCCGGCGTGGTCCTCGCCATCCGTTATGAGTACCAAGACCTTGTATTTCCGTACCTCGCTGCCGAATGCCCGCGTCGACGCGCGAATGGCTTCGGCTATGGCCGTGCCCTTCACGGGAATGATATCCGTGTCGATCGAGTCCAGAAACAGCTTGGCGGCGCTGTAGTCCAGGGTCAGGGGGCAGAGCGTGAAGCTGCGTCCCGCAAACGCGACCAGACCGATCCTGTCGCCTTCCAGCCGGTCGATAAAGGACTCGATTTCGAAGCGTGCACGCGTCAGTCGATTGGGCCGGATGTCTTCCGCCAGCATGCTCAGAGACGTATCCAGCGCGACAATTACATCCACGCCCCTCCGGTGCAGCAGTTCAAGCCGCATTCCGTACCTGGGCTGCGCCAGCGCCATAACCAGAAAGACGAGTCCGCAGACCGTCAACGCGGCCTTTGCCCACTGCCGCTTCCAGCTCGTGGCCGCCGTCAGCTTCCGCATGAGTTCCGGACTTCCGAAACGCGTGAGCGCCCGGCGTTTTTTTCGAAACGCGA
The DNA here is from genome assembly GCA_028877215.1 of Gemmatimonadota bacterium. Classification (GTDB taxonomy): domain Bacteria; phylum Latescibacterota; class UBA2968; order UBA2968; genus JAAXHE01. The sequence goes on from JAPPFJ010000007.1 coordinate 156,946, forward strand.
CCGCAAAGAACAGAATTGCCGCCGGCACGATCAAGAGGAACCAGAACGCCTGAACGTCGCCGAAACGCATCCTATGGAATCCTCCGGAACCTCGTGTTCGCCAGCATCAGTTCGACGCCCAGCAAGACAAGACCCGGCCAGAGGAAGAGGGTGAACAATTCGGAGTAGTCCACGTAGTCGCGTGTTTTTATCTCCGTCTTTTCCATCTCGCCGATCGCACGGTAGATTTCCTCGAGTTTCTTCTCGCTGGTCGCGCGGAAATAACGCCCACCGGTGATTTCGGCAACTTCCTTCAGGGTCTCTTCGTCGATTTCGACCCGGACCCGCTGCTGGAGCAGGCCCTGGCCGGTCACGATCACGCCGCTGCTTCCCGCACCGATCGTGTAGATCCGTATGCCCACGGCCTGTGCCGCCCGGGCAGCCGTAACGGGGTCCACCTCTCCCCTGTTATTCACACCGTCCGTCAACAGGATGACCACGCGGCTGCTCGCCTCCGACCGTCGCAGGCGGTTTACCGCCGTGACAATGCCGGTTCCGATGGCGGTGCCGTCCCAGGAATCGTCCGCGAGCCGGACTTCCTTCAAAAAGCTGAGAAATATCCCGTAGTCGAGGGTCAACGGGCACTGGGTATAGCTCTCGCCTGCAAACACGACGAGCCCGAGCCGGTCGTTGACCCGCCCGCGTACGAACTGGCTCACGACCTCCTTGCTGACCTGCAACCTTGTCTTCCGCTGCCGGTCCAGATCCTTGTAAGCCATGCTGCCGGACACGTCAAGGGCGAGTACGATGTCGATTCCGCGGGTCAGGATTTCCCTCCCCTCCCGACCGGACCGCGGACGCGCAAGCGCGATTATCAGGAGGACCAGCGCCAGACATCGCAACGCAATCAGGCCGTGGCGCAGCCTGAGTACGACCGACGGCGGAATCCGGCCGATCAGACCCAGGTCCGGAAAACGAATGCTGCCCTGCTTCTGCCTCTGGCGGCGTACGTATCGATAGATCAGAAACGGTACCAGAACCAGGGCGAAGAGCCATTCCGGGTCCTTGAATTCAATCATGCCGTCACTTCCGCCGGCGCGCCATTCACCGTCCCGTCCCCACCCGGCCGAAGCTGCGCGTCCAGCCGGCGCATGAGATCCAGAACCCTTTCCGCGGCCTTCGCTGCAACCTCATCGTGGGGACGGAGCTTCGCGAACTTCACCAGATCCGCCTCCGACAACAGCACCTCCAGCGCCGATACTTCCGCATGACCGAGCGGTATCCGTTCGAGGTCTTGCACCAGTTCGTGTGTGGTACGCTCCATTGCGTCCACCCGGACGCGATCTTCCAGGTAACGGCGCATCACCTCGGATAGTAGGCTGTAAAAGCGTTTGTACTCGCCTTTTTGGAGGAGTTGCATCCGCAGAATCTTCTCGACTTCCCCCGGCCAGTGGACCGGAGGCGATGGCGGATCGATCACCGGCTTTTGCCTTCGCCGGTACCAGAACCAGATTGCCGCTGCCACGAGGCCGGCCAGAACGGCTACAGCGAGCCAGAACCATTCCGGTATTCTGGCCTCGACGTCGACCGGAGGCTTTACGTCCCTTATATCCTTCATTCCCGCGGGCATGACGCTGCGTACCAAAACCGGTATCGGCTCGGATGCGACCAGCCCGGAGTCGCCCGCGGCCGTCCGCACCTGAAGCACCAGAGAGGGTACTTCGATCACACCCAGACGGTACACCGCGATTTCGAAGGCCAGTATCTCCTCCACGCCACCGCCCGGCGCCTCCCGAACCGTTGACGGCACCTGGCGACGCACCTCGAACGGCGCGAGGAAATCCTCGTTCTGCACGAGCGCAACGGCATCTCCCGGTTCACGCCCGATCCGCAACTCCAGGAGAACGGGATCGCCCAACGTAAGCGTATCCCGGCTTACCGTCGCATCGAACGAAACTTCGGCGCCGGCGTGGACGCAGGAAATCAACAGGCCGCAGGCTCCGATCCACAGCGATATCAAAACACGTGCCATGTTCCGTCGGTCACGTTCATCGCATCCTCACTGCCCCGCCACGCGGTGATTTAATAGTATCGGGGCGGGCAACCTCCGGCCTTACGGACACGAGTTCAAGCTTCAGTTTCGTCAAAACCTTGTGATCGATACGTGCGACCTGAGGACGGTGTTGGCCCCGCGCGTACACCTTGCCGTCCCTTTCACCAATAATCAGTCTCTGTGCGACGACGACGCCCCGCCAGGCGGTGACCTCCAGTGCCGGACGATCGAATCCGAATGCCTCCGGCGACTTCAGATCTTCGGCCGCGAAATCATCGGCTTCGAGCAGTTCGATGGTACGAAAGAAATGTCGTATACGATGTTCCAGGACAATGTGCAGCTTCGGTTGCAGCACCTGCCAGGTATCGCCGGCCTTGTCTCTGATGCACTCCACGACACGGTCCCGGTACGCCAGCTTCAACCGGTCGACTCCCGCGGCATCGAACGCAAATATACGCTTGTACCTCAGGTCCGAGGCCGTTTTCCTGATATCCACGACGAACGTCGAATCGACCAGAAAAACCATGGGACTGGCCGAAACCGCCGCAAAAAACGGCGGAAACCGGCTTCCGTCCTTCCTGTGTCCGATCATTATGGTCTTTGTCCGCTCCGGGTCTCCTTCGAAAACCGTTATCGTCAGCGTTGGATTCTCCAGCCCGTATTGCACCCGCTCCCTGGACGCCTCCGCGACAACACGCGTGAATTCGGCCGTCCGCAGCCGGTTGATCAGCTTTAGGACCTCGCCCTCGTCGGTGCGGTCGTTGACGGGAAACGTCAGGCGCCATGCTTCCGCAAGCTTCTCCACGACGACCCGGGTATCGCCTCCGGCAATCTCGACTTTCCGAACGGTATCCGGATTGAATTCCGCGACCCGCTTGTCACGCAGCTGAAACAGCCCTTTCTCCACTCTCAATCTGAAAGGGGCGCCCACCGCGAGTATTCCCGGATGACCGGACCACCTGACATAGCCATACCGTCCAGTCGGACTTCGATCTCCCCAGAAGAGTGAGTCCACGCGGTCCCCCCGCGCTATTTCCAGCGCCAGATTCGGCCTTTCGAGGCCGAAATCCGAGAGACGGGCCTGGCCCCCCGCGATACGGACGCTGTCGGCCACAACGCGCTCCAGGTCCATGGACCCCAACGTCCGGATCAATCCGACGATTTCGCCGTGGTCGCCGCCGGTGGCAACCGGTTGCAGAATTCGCCACGTATCTCCCGACTTCCGCATGACGATGGTTGTATCGCCCCGGTGGACCGTCAGCCCGCTGACCGCGTTTTCTTCCAGATGAAGGAGGCGCCCCGCCTCGACGCGGGCCCTGTAACGTTCGTCGGCGCCCCGGATTTCGTAAAAGTAGACAAAACCGACCAGGACCGCCAGAAGCAGCACAAGACCACCTGTCGTCCTTAAATTCATACAAGATTCCCGTCGGATTTCCCCCTGCAGCCATGCGTCAGCGCCGCCTGCGCCAGACCCCGATGCCGACAACGACGGGTATGGCCGGTATGATGACGACGGAAAGCCACGAAAGCCACAAGAGGTCTTCTGCCGTCATGACCACGCCCCTGAACGCCCACATCTTGGGACGGATGGAGATCAGATCTCCCTCCTCCATGAGCCAACTCACCGCGTTCATGAACAGGTCGCCGTTGCCTACCGTGTCAAAGAACTCGTTGCCCGCGAAATCAGAGTCTCCAAAGACGACGATCCGGGTGTGGCGCAATCCCACGCCGGATGGAAAACGACGAAATTTCGGTCTGTCGAGCGTGGCGACCGCGATGGATGCCGGGCCCTGCAGATCCCTCCCGGGATCGTAGACCGGCGAGGCGTCGGGCAGCTTCTCCTCCCGCCAGCTGTTGCGCGGATGCGTCGTCACCAGTTCGCGAGTCTGCATACCGGCGGCGTCTTCCAACAGGGCAACGGATCGCGCAAGTCTGTAAAAGGTCCTCAGATTGCGTTTTCGGTGTTTCTCCGTAACCGGATGCCTCGCGTACCAGACCGAGCCCGGCATCGAGGGGTCGCCCGGTCCCCAACCCAGGACGTAGTCATTGTTGACCTGGATACCCCATCCCGCCAGCAGCGACTCCAGACCGGTTTCGCCGCCCGGGTCGAGCATAAACAACCCGGAACCGCCTCCGGCGAGATAGTTGCGGATCGAATCCGCCTCGGTCCGGGAGAATGCAACCGTCGGTCCGGCCACGATCAGCAGATCGCAATCCTCAGGCACGCCCTTCCCCGCATCCAGTACAAGGGTGTCCCGAACCCCGTACCCCGCTTCCTTCAATGCCTGCCCGACGCGGATGAAATCACCTTCAGGTGCTTTCAGCGTCCGTTCTCCATGTCCCGTTGAAAAGTAGACGGTTTTATCGCGTTTCCGGACGACCTTGGCCACCGCATTCGTCAGGTGATTCTCCTCGGTTCCCGAAATCCGTTCTTCACGTTCGGCCGAAATCACCACCGAGATGCGTGGTTTGCCCACGCCGTACCGCCTGGCTTCACCGGGATGTACCGCCGGGTCGACCATTTTAAAGGTGAACCTGCCGGAGTGGTATGCGTACGCTTCGAGTCTCTCCACGAATCCGGCCGTTTCCGGGTCGGTATCGTGGAAAAACGCCAGGACGTGCACGTCCGTCGTCAACGAATCCAGCAGTGTCGCGGTCTGATCGGAAAGGCTGTGCATGCCACCCTCGGTCACGTCGATCCGTTGGTGATAGCGCGTGGCCAGATAGTTGATAGCAACCACAATCGCAAGCAGCGCGAGAACGGCAACCATGGTACTCGAACCGTATTTGAGCAGACGTGAACGAAAGATTCCCATCATCCTCTATCGCCTCCAGCGGCGCGATTCAAGCGCGGCGTGCGTCAAGAAGAGAAAGAAGAATGTAAACGTCAGAAAGAAGATCACGTCGCTGCTGTCGACCACGCCGCGCGCCATATCCCGCGTGTGATCGATCAGCGAAAGATAGAACAGAACGGTTGCCCATTCGCGCCCGATGAGTTCGGGCGAATACCGCACGACAAAGAGCAGAAGGAGGAGGACAAACGCGATGACCACCGCGACGATCTGCTTGTCGGTGAGCGAGGAGGCCAGAATGCCCACGCTGATGAACGATCCTCCCAGCAGCATGATCGCGGCGGACGCGGAGAGTACCCGCGCCCAGTTCAAATCACCGTAGAGCGACACGACAACGATCAATGAGAGAAGCAACAGTTCGATAATGACGTACAGGCCGAGACAGGCAGCGAATTTGCCGAGTATGATCTGCCACGTGGTCAGAGGAGACGTCATCAGAAGTTCGATCGTCCCGGACCCCTTCTCCTCCGCGAACAGTCTCATCGTCAGCATTGGCGTCACCACCAGCCAGACGAGACACTGGCTGAGGAAAAAATGGAAAACGACGTCCTCGTTTACGTTTGGCGGATCGACGCCATGCTCCTGATGCTGAAACGTATAATTCAGGCACTTCGCGCGAAACTCCACGACCTCGTTCTGGAAGAGATATCCCATCATCACGAGAAACCCCGTCGCAACCACGTAGGCGATCGGCGAGCCGAAGTAGGAACGCATTTCCTTCCAGAAAATCGCGGCGACGTTTCCCATCAGGAGGTCGCCTCCTCGCTTGTCGTCAATTCGTGGAAGATGTCTTCCAGTCTGGCGGTAATCGGCCTTAATTCCACCAGCCCGAGGTCGCGCTCCACCAGCCTGGACGCAATCGCCGGACGCATATCGGTATCGCCGGAAACGTCGACCTCCAATGCCGGGTCCTCGCTTGCGCGCCTGACGTCCACGACACCCGGGACTCCCCCGATGGCGTCGGCGGCGGCATCCAGGTCGCCCGACACCGCCACGTAATACCGCCGGTTGCCCGACGCATTCGCTGTGAGGTTTTCAGGCGTATCCACGGCCGCTATCCGACCCCTGTTGATGATGATCACGCGGTCGCAGGTCATTTCCACCTCGGGCAGTATGTGTGTGCTCAGAATCACCGTGTGTTCGCGGCCCAGTCCGCGGATCAACCGGCGAATCTCCTGAATCTGGTTGGGGTCCAGTCCGATGGTCGGCTCATCCAGGATAATGACGTCCGGATCGTGCAGAATGGCCTGGGCGATACCCACCCGCTGGCGATAACCCTTCGACAACTGGCCGATCAGCTGTTTCGCCCGATCCGTTATCCCGCATCGTTCCATCGCGCTGTCCACGCGAGACCTTCGATTATGTGACGGCACGCCCTTTATCCGCGCGACAAAGTCCAGATACGAACGCACGTACATGTCGCTGTAGACCGGCGGATGCTCCGGCAGGTACCCGATGCGCCTCTTGACCTCCATCGGTTCGTCGAAAACGTCGAATCCGGCGATCCGGGCGGTCCCCATCGTCGCCGGCTGAAAACACGTCAGAATGCGCATGGTGGTGGTCTTTCCCGCGCCGTTGGGACCGAGGAATCCGACCACTTCCCCCTTCTCGACGTTAAACGTGAGGTCCCTGACCGCCACCAGCGACCCGTATTGTTTGGTCAGATGATCGACTTCGATCACAACGGCCTCCCTACGCCGCGATCTGTTGCGCCCGTTTCCTGAAGAAACGCATCAACGCGTCCACGTACGTCGACCCGGTATGAATATCGACGCGGTCGATGCCCACCGAACGGAACAGCTGATCCCTGCGTTTCTCCGCCCTGTCGTTCAACTGCCTGAAGAGATACCGGAACTCCTCGTCGGATGTATCGACGAGCATCTCCCGTCCCGTCTCGGCGTCTTCCAACTCTACCAGACCGACGTCGGGCAATTCACGTTCTCTAGGGTCCTGGAGAACGACCGCAATCAGGTCGTGTCGCTTGCCGGATACCCGCAACGCGGCCTCATAGCCGGACGCCAGAAAGTCGGAGACGAGAAAGACGACGCTCTTTCGTTTGTTGATCCGGTTGAGATAGTCCAGTGCCGCGCCGATGTCCGTACCCCGGCGACTGGGTCTGAAGTACAACAATTCCCTGATCACGCGCAGCACATGCATCCTGCCCTTTTTGGGCGGGATAAACACCTCCACGTCGTCGGTGAAGACGATCAGGCCCACGCGATCATTGTTTTGAATGGCCGAGAATGCCAGCAGAGCGCAGATCTCGACTCCGATTTCCCCCTTCATCTGCGAGACCGTGCCGAAATCTCCGGATGCGCTGGCGTCAACCATCAACATCACCGTCAACTCACGTTCTTCGTCATAGACTTTGACGAAGGGGTGTCCCATCCGTGCGGTGACGTTCCAGTCTATCGACCGGATATCGTCTCCCAACTGGTATTCACGGACTTCGGCGAACGCCATCCCCTGCCCCTTGAAAACGGAATGGTACTCTCCGGAGAACACAGTGTCGACCAGGTACCGCGTGCGCAGTTCGATGCGACGCACTTTCTTGAGTATTTCAGCAGGAATCATCGTGTCAGGGCACCTCGACGTGATCGAATATCCGGCGGACGACGTCCTCCGAGTCGACCTCTTCCGCTTCGGCTTCGTACGTTACGATCACCCGATGGCGGAGAATGTCCAGGCCCATGGCTTTCACGTCCTCCGGCGTCACGTAACCCCTGCGCCTCAGGAAGGCGTGGGCCTTTGCCGCGCGCGTCAGAAAGATGGAGCCGCGCGGGGAACATCCATATTCGATCAGTTCGTTGAGATCCTGGATACCAGAGGCCGCCGGATCCCGGGTTGCCAGCATCAGGTTCACGATGTAGTCCTTGATCTTGTCGTCGACGTACACCCGGTCGACGACCCCCCGCGCCCGAATGATGTCTTCAGGCCGGACCACCGGGTTCGCGGCCGGGGGTTCACCGCCCTCCATCCTGTCGATGATCTCCCGTTCCTCTTCACGCCGCGGATAGGTGACGCGGACCTTCATCATGAAGCGGTCCACCTGCGCCTCGGGAAGGGGATAGGTTCCCTCCTGCTCTATGGGATTCTGAGTGGCAAGGACGAGAAACGGATCGTCCATGAGGAAGGTCCTGTCGCCGATGGTCACCTGGCGCTCCTGCATCGCCTCGAGCATTGCGCTCTGAACCTTGGCGGGCGCTCTGTTCACTTCGTCGGCGAGTACGAGTTGCGCGAAGACAGGCCCTTTTTTCGGTACGAATTCGCCTGTTGCCTGGTTGTAGATCATGGTGCCGATCAGGTCCGCGGGCAACAGATCGGGCGTGAACTGAATGCGGCTGAAAGAGGACTGGATTGCCCGCGCCATCGTGGTGATGGTTAACGTCTTTGCCAGACCGGGCACGCCTTCCAGCAACACGTGGCCGTTGCACAGCAACCCGATCAACAGCCGTTCAACCATGGGCTGCTGACCCACGATCACCCGGCCCACCTCGCCCGTGAGGCGCTGGACGAACGCGCTCTCACGTTCCACTTCATCGTTCAGTTGCTGGATATCGGCTGCGATCATCATCGATGTATCCTAAGACGCTGATTCGAAATCAGCTTCCAAAAGAACACCGGACGGTTTCCGTATACACCGATACCGTCCGGCCGGGTTGCGTTGACAGAATGTTGAGAAACCATGGCTCCACGGACTTGTTGACAGCCTGCAACGTTGAGTGAAGTCGGGTCGGGCGCGACGGCATGGATCTCATTCCGAACCTGTCACATCCGTCCCAGATTCAGTTCCCACCTGCGGCCGAAGTCGAATCGACAGGAAACCAATCCTCGGGCGACTTACCGAGATTCCGGATCGAAATGGTGGCATCGTCATTCAGTTCAGACTTCGGGAACATATCGATGACCTTCTGATACGCTTCGCGGGCTTTTTCAAATTTACCCTGGAGGTCGTAGGCGTACCCGATCATAAACTGGGCCTGATCGGCGTACCGGCTCTCCGGGAAACGCCGAACCAGCGTCTCATAAGTCCCGACGGCCTCGTCGAATTTGTGTCGATTCAGCTGCACGCGTGCAAGACCATGCAGCGCCAGGTCTGCCCTTGGATCATCCGGATAAAAATCCAGGAACTTCCTGAGATGTACTTCCGCCTGCGGATAGGTCGCCTGCTTGTGCGCCGCCGCCGCCCCTTTGGAAAACAACTCGTCCGCGGATTCGCGGGCGCACCCAACGATAAGGGAGGCCGCCAATCCCAGGACACACGTCCACCGGATCATTCTGAAATTCCGCTCCTTTCTAATAAGACAACACTTCAACCGAACCCGAGTTCCGAAATTCTCAACGACGTATTCAGGGGTCACCCGCGTTCCGCCGTGCATCGAAAGCACGCGTCTCAGTGCGCCATGGTGTCGGTCTTGACACCAGATCCAACCGCACCCGACAGAAGTCCTCCGGAATGAGATCACCGCTTCCGCCCTTCCCACAATTGAAAGCGGATATTTATATCTTCTTTATTTTAATGAGGATAATTCGAAGAACAGGCGGAACGCAAATCTACAGGATTGCGCATCGGGAGTCAAGCATTTTTTGCTTGAAGTCCGGCGCAATCGCGGCACGGCACTCAGATGAGCGAGGTACCTCAAACAGGCACATCCACGACGTATATCTGGCTGACGCCCGTCCGGTCCGAAGTATAAATGACCCGTTTCCCGTCGGGACTGAACGACGGGTGCGGGTGAGACCACTGAGGCCCGTATGTTTCGGGACGCGTCTTGCGGTCATCCTCGGGGACCGTTTTCGCCCACTGCGATCCACCGTTCGAGCTGCCGGGAAAGCACAATGTCTCGTGATTGCCGGTCTTCGGATCGATCAGCTGCAACCCGACGTCGGGACAGGTGGTGTCGCACACGATGAGGGAGCCGTCAGCACGGGGCGACGGGTGCCAGGCGTTAAAGGAAGCGATTGTCCGGTCTTCGTCCTCCCCCGCCCTGATTCCCCGCAGGGCGTATGGCCAATGCACGAACATCACCTCATCGGAATGCCCCAGAAACGTCTCGTGCGTGATCCAGACCGACCTGTCGTGGGCAAACAGCGCACGTTCAGCGCTCCCGTCAATCCTTACCTCCCACATGCGCTGATTCACGTCGCTCGAGTACAGGATGAGGTCCGGGTCGACCGGGCAGACCTGAACGTGGCCGACGGCGCGGGGCGGTTCACGCACCACGCGGAATCCGGACCCGTCGGTCTCCACCGCGACCACCGCCGATGCTCCGTCCCGGTGCAGCGAGGTCACGAGGCGCGCGCCATCTGACGAGAGACTGCACCCACCCGCGCTGCCGCTGCCGAAGTCGGCCAGAACCGACTCCTCGAGCGTGTCTATGTCTACGGCGCGTACCTGCCCGCCCGCATTGTAGAATACCCTCTGCCCGTCTCGCGACGGGCAGGCGGCGAAGCCTCCGAACCCTTCGGTATCGGTCAACTGCGTGATCGTTCCGGCGGCATCGTCCATTTTGAAGAGGTCGGGTTTCCCGCAGCGATACGAGGTAAATACAATGGTCTTTCCGTCCGGCGTCCAGGACGGGTTCGAAAAGTACAGATTGTGACTGATGGCGGGATGGTCCGTCATCTGACGGATCGATGCACCCGTTCTCTCGTCCGTCAATCTTCTCGTCTCGGAAGCGAATGTACGTCCTTTGCCCATTAGGGAATCTCCGAAACCTGGCGTTTCCGGGGAACTGACTACCGCTTCGGAAAGAACACGTCCACGCACGCATCCACGTCGAACGGATCGACAGCATATTCTCGCTCGAATCGTTCAAGCAGGTCCGTTTCCCGCGACGTGGGTTCCCGCAATGGCAGGTCCACCGGCTTCCCTCCCAGCCGCCCGGATTCGGCCACCGCCAGTTCGATCTCGATGTCCTTCCGCGCCCTGTATCCATCATATCGCGTCGGCAGGTCGTCCAGTACCGCCCTTGCAATACTGTCCATCTCCTCCACGATCGCCAACCCGCGAGGAGACGTCCGGTATTGCGGCCACGGATTCCGCCAAACGAGCGGCGGGTCGGTCTCCACCACCATCCGGTCCAGCACCTGCATCCCGTCCAATTCGCGCGTTTGCGTCCTGATCGAACAGACGGTTGCGCGGCCGCCGCTCAGCCGCTGTGCTTCCGTGGTGGTATGCACGTCATCCTCGACAATGGTTCCGGTGGTGCCGTCGACCTGAAACAACGTCTGGCTCTTGCGACCGAGGGCCCTGCCGTGATACATGGAAGAGTAGGACATCACGGCCAGCGCGCCGTTCGCGAATTCGACCAGGTCCATCGTCCAGGATTCGGTTTCGTATTGACGAATGTCGCTTACGTTCACCCTGGGAATCGGTGAATTCATCGCCAGGCCGGTGACGCGCACGGCCTCGGAATCGCACGCCATCGCCCGGACGTTGCTCACGATGTGGTAGCCACCGGTCTGAAAGAGGGAGAACACCCGCAGGACGTCCCCGATGTGCCCGGCCTCGATCGCCATGCGCTTCATCAGATGCATGGGTTCCCGGCAGAACTGCTCGGCCACCTCCAGCCTCACCCCGCCGCGTTCGACCGCCCGGAGGAGAACGTCGGCAGTCTGCAGCGTTGGTGAGATCGGGGTTTCCACGATCAGACTCACGCCCCGCTCAGCCAGGTACGCGCCGACGGCGTGGTGGGAATCGGCGGGCGTACTGATTGCCGCGACGTCGAGGTCTTCGTTCGCCGCCAGGTCCTGGACCCGCGAATAGGCGGGGACACCGTATTCCGCGCCGACCGACCGCGCCTTCGCTTCATCCACGTCGCACACGGCCGCCAGTTCGAACACGTCCGACATCATGCGGATCACAGGCAGCCGCACGCCCAGTCCCCGGCTGCCGCATCCCACCTGTGCGATCCTGAGTTTGCGGTTATCCGACACGGTCGTCCTTGGTTTGATTAATTACCGTATGCTGAATCGGCAGGTCCGGATTCACGACTCTGCCGTTCGCACCGGAAATTGTCTGGCGTAGAGTGCCCGGTCAGTTTCGGAACAGACTAAACCAGCGACTCGGACGCTTCACCCGCCGGTTCAGGAACGATTCCAGCCGGTCGCGTTTCAGTACGATCTGGTCCGCAACGCTGGCGGTATCGTCCAGGATCCAGTCCGGAATGTCGCTTTTCATCCGGCTCGATGCCATAATGTCCGCCGCAATGATAACCGTGTCCCCAGTGAGCGTCCAACTGCCGGATGGCGGCTTGCGTTCGCGACTGTATTTGTCAAAGTGCAGCAGGTTCGCGAGTATGAGGCGAGGCCTTTCAAATGCCCGTTCCTGATACTCACTTAAGGTCATCGGAGAACACCAGGCGGGCATTTCGATGCCTGGAGGCAGGTTCTCCTGGAAGATACGGCACAGGACAGATGATGACAGCTCAAGTGCGTCCACTTCATCGCCTTCCCTACCTCCAGACTTGAGCAGTTCATCCATTTCCGATAGCATATGCTTCAGATACGACTGGTAGAGCTCAGTACTCAGCCTTTCGCGAATAGATGCGACTGACCGCTGGAGTCTTCGCCGGGCCGTGGGATCGTCACCCGGCAAAGACGTCCTCGTATAGATCATGAGACATCGCTTTACGATTTCCGGAAGAAAGCTTCGAGCATCGGCATTCATGGAAAGCGCAAAACACGGGTACTCAGAATAGGTGATGGTCTCATCTTTGATAATTTCGGGAGCGTGCCGGCTGAATCGGTCGCGCGTTACGTCATCGAAGACCACCGGAAATCGCCTATAGGATTCCTGCAACCCACGAAGGTTGCTTCGCGTGAAATACTGCGTCTCGACGATTCGGGGGTGAGAAAACATCGACGCCATCAGCGTTTCGATCAGGCTGCTCTTACCGCAGTTGCTTTGCCCGTAGAGTACCGCGAACATCGGCTGGTCGAAGCTGAAACGACTCCGCCGTAGAGCGGCATTTCGCAAGTCGCACATAAATGGCGAGAAATAGAACCAGCACATAAATGTGAAGTAATCGCGCTGCAATCGGTCAATGTCACCAACAAAGCCATTCTCATAATTGCCGAAGAACTCTAACCACGCGTCGACGTCACTACTGACTTGAGACGGGTCAATGTCAAGGCTGAGTTCCTGGCCAGACAGCGAGAAGACACCTCCGTTGCATGACAGGTACGTTTTTGGTCCCTCATTATCATGGGTGGACGTGCGAATTCGCGTCATCTGCCTGACGATCGACGACGTGAACTTGATTATACCCTTTCTGTCCGGCCGGAGGTCGGCCAGGGCTTGCCTGCGAGCCGGCTTGATACGTTCAACCTGCGTCAGGACTCGAGGCACGCTGTATTCGGGCTCGCCATCCTCTTCGAACGGCACGAAAATCGACACGCCGTTATTACTGCTTTCAGCCTCCTTTAGTACAGGTGTCTCTTCTATTGGCAGAAGTTCCGCCGGAATGGGCTGTTTACGCAGTGGTACTCTGCTCGAAGCGATGTCGCGAACCGCGTCATATTGCCGACGATAATGGTCCCACGCAACGTCATCGTTGTCGAACGCGATCAATGTTTCGGCCTGCCGCCCCGAGAACGCCGTCTCCGAAAGGTTGGCCGAGCCAACAACGACCCGATGCAGTCCCGCCCGTTTCAGAAGGTAGATCTTGGCGTGCGCGATCGTGTCCTTGACGACAAAAAAACGGGCGGATTCATCCACAGCACGATCATAGATGAATTTCTTCCGTTCTTCGGACAGACCCTTGATACCCACGAAGCCTTTGTTCAGCTTTTCGTCCACGACGGCCTGGAACCCAAGCAGATCGGCAGCGTCGCGTGGCAGGATGCCGCTGTGACCGAAAATGCATTCGAAATCCTCGTAGTCGTAGTCCCTCAGCAGCCTCATAATCATCGGTATGCTCGGCGTATACGTCAGCGCACGCATCGATGTGAAGCCCCCGAACAGGGAGTCCCTGTGGAATCTCTCCGAGCCGCTGGCGCTCGCGTAGACGACGTCCAGTCCCTCACTTTGCGTGCGAGCGTGTGGATCATCGAGAGCGAGGTTTTGTTGGGATTCCATTTCTTGAGGTTTTCAGTTTAAGGGCTGTGCGATCGTTCGTCTCGGTCTACGCTTCGGATTACGGGACGGGAAGCTCACTAACTTTCTGCCACGCAGGCTCTGGCGCTTGAGAATGTCATGGAATATGGCATTCTGGTCATGATTGAACTGCGCTGCATATTCCTCACGCAGTATCTTCGTCTCTTCAACGATCGGATCGCACATCTTTGGAGCTCCATCAATTCTCACGGGGTACAGATTGTCGGTGGCTCATAATCGCGGTTCCGACAAACGGTTTCGATATCTGACCGTATTGCTGCGTTGGCGACGTTGTACTTTCGCTAAATCGCGATGACCCTTGTCGCGCCTTTGTTCTCCGGCCAGTTGATATGAATACTCACCTCACAATTCAGGCGCTCGAGGAACCGCATCAGCCGTTCGACGCTGTAATACCTTAACTTGCCGCGCTTGAGCCTGGAGATCTCAGGCTGCTTCACGCCAATAATCCTTGCGGCCTTTGTCTGAGTCAGCCTCCGAGTCAGCGAAACATTCGATTCACTTCAACAAAATCGCCGGTAACCGTTTCAACTCCTGGTTGCGCGGATCCACCTCGAAACCACCTGATTCAAGTGCCGTCACGCCAAGCAGCGGTTCCGCACCATCCTCGCCGTATACGATGGTGCCGCCCACGACCTCTCCCTCGAATTCCAGGTCGGCGGTGGTGATCTCCAGACTGATGCCGGTCCCATCCGCGAGGGTGTGCTCGCGACTGCCTTTCGGCTTAAGTCCGATCGCTTCCAACCGAGCCCTGGGCACGAGCGAGTCGAACGCGCCAGTGTCCACCAGGAATGTTCCGGTCCAGCTTCGCTGCAGATCGGCAGGATTTCGAATCGTTACGTCAACGTACGTCGCGCCCATCGTGTCACTCCTTTCGGCTTGTCCAGCACTCAGATAATCAGCCCGTTGAAAAAGCCCATCCGGGCTACGGCCGGCCCTTGCGATCGAAATACTGCGTTGCGCGCCCTCGCCGAATCGCTCGATGGGACTCGGTTGCGCGCCTTGTCTTCGGCCGCAATGGCTCGGCCTCGCCTGCAGAGCGACTTTATCAACGGACTGTTAATATCGCCGAAAAGGACGCTGCAAACAATGTGCCAATTCAACGCGCCAGCCAGGCGCTGAAGCGCTCGTTCATTTCGTCCAGATGATCGCTCCACCATTCCCAGTTGTTGTGCAGGGCGCGCTTCACGTTCTGAGGGCTGGTGGGCATGTGCGGAATCATATCCACGCCTTTTTCTGCATGCGTCGAAATCAGCGCCATCGCCGAGCGACGCGTCGGGCTATAGGAAATATATCGGCCCACACCGGCGATGGCCCGCGCGCTTGAGGCGAAGTTGACGAACTTCCTCGCCGCTTCGAGGTTGGGGGTGCCCGCGACAATGCCCAGTCCGCCGGTATCGAGAACCTGGCCGTCCCACACCACGACAAAGGGCTGGTCTTCCAGCACCTGCGCGTTGAAGATACGACCGTTGTAGGCCGTACTCATAGCGACCTCTCCGTCCGCCAGCATTTGCGGCGGCTGCGCCCCCGCCTCCCACCATACGATGTGCTCCTTGATCGTGTCCAGCTTTCGGAACGCGCGGTCCACGCCCGCGGGCGTGTCGAGCGCGGCGTAGACGGAGTCGATGGGTACGCCGTCGGCCATCAACGCGAACTCCAGGTTCACCAGTGGAGATCGGCGCATGCCTCGGCGCCCAGGGAACTTCACCAGATCGAAAAAGTCTGTGATCGTGGCCGGTTTGTCGCCCTTGATGTTCTTCTTGTTGTAGGCATACACTGTCGAGTAGAAAATCGTTGCAGGTCCACAATCGGTCTGCGTGCCCGGTACAAAGTCCTCCTCAGCGGGCGTGCCGTCGGGCCCCGCGGGAAGCGAACCCACGGCAATCGGTTCCAGCAGACCCTCGTCGCAGCCGCGCACCAGGTCTGGAATCTCCAGGTCCACAACGTCCCAGTAGACATTGCCCACGTCCACCTGCGCACGGATCTGCGCCAGGCCGCCGTTGTAGTCTTCCAGGTTAATCGCGATGCCCGTTTCGGCGGTGAATGTCTCGTGGTACCCTTTGACGCACGCGCGGGCATAGGACCCGCCCCAGGAAACAACCGTCAATGGACGGTCATCGGCGGCGGCTGTGCCCGCGGTCAATATGGACAGTCCTGCCAGCGACGCGATGCGAACGACCCTGCTTAATACGTCCTTCATGATGATTCCTCCTCGTCATCCGTTCCGACAATCTGCAGCGGGTGGTGAGTAACCGGCTGGTTCAGCGCGCCAGCCACGCGCTGAAACGCTCGTTCATCTCGTCCAGGTGATCGCTCCACCACGCCCAGTCGCTGCGCAGGGCGCGCTTCACGTTCTCCGGGCTGGTGGGCATGTGGGGATTCATGTCGACGCCCTTCTCGGCGTGCGTCGCGATCAGCGCCATCGCCGAACGGCGCGTCGGGCTGTATGCGATGTACCGGCCGACACCGGCCAGGGACTCCGCACTCGTGGCAAACCTGAGGAACCGCCTGGCTGCTTCCAGGTTGCGCGTGCCGGCCACGATACCCAGCCCCGCCGTGTAGTAGACCTGGCTGTCCCACACGACCACAAAGGGCTGTTTTTCGAGCACCTGTGCATTGAAAATGCGCCCGTTATAGGCCGTGGTCATCGCCACCTCTCCGTCGGCCAGCATTTGCGGAGGCTGCGCCCCGGCCTCCCACCACACAATGTATTCCTTGATCGTATCCAGTTTTCGGAAGGCGCGGTCCACGCCGGCGGGCGTGTCGAGCGCGGCGTATACCGAATCGATCGGCACCCCGTCGGCCATCAGCGCGAATTCCATATTCACCTGCGGCGAGCGACGCATGCCGCGACGGCCCGGAAACGTCTCCAGATCGAAGAAGTCGGCGATGGTTTCCGGTTTATCGCCCTGGAAATGCTTCCAGTTGTACGCAAAAATCGTGGAACCGAACAACGACGTCGGCCCGCAGTCCGTCATCGTTCCGGGCAGAAAGTCCTCCGCAGCGGGCGTACCGTCGGCGCCTGCCGGGAAGGATTCCACGTCCACGGGTACGAGCAGGCCCTCGTCGCATCCGGCAACGAGGTCGGCAATCTCGAGGTCCACCACGTCCCAGAAAACGTTGCCCACGTCCACCTGAGCGCGTACCTGCGCCAGACCGCCATTGTAGTCTTCCAGATTGATCGGGATACCCGTCTGCGCGGTGAACCGCTCGTGGTAACCCTTGACACAGGCTTGCGCGTAGGACCCGCCCCACGAAACGACGGTCAGCGGCCGGTCGCCGGCGCCGGAGGGGATCACAATCGTCAGAGACAATATAACCGCATACGCGACCGGCACGATATTCTTGCCGACGTGGTTCATGTCGCTTCCGCCTCGTCATCGGGGTCCAACACCCGGCAGTCCGTGGGCGTCCATCCGATCCGGACCTCGTCTCCCACCAGCATGGCGCCGTGCCCCACGATATTCGGGATCTTCGCGATGAAGTCCGAACGGCCGCAGACGCTCACGCGAACCCGCAAATGGTCGCCCAGAAAGGTGATGTCCTCGATCCTCGCGTCGAGTTCGTTCGTATAGAGGCCGGGATCGGGCGAGATGGCAACCCGCTCGGGCCGGATGGAAAGCGTGGTGGCGTCCCCCGCACCGCAAGGAGCGACGCGAAGGGCGCTGATGGTCCGACCGCCGGTCTCGACTTCGCAGATGTCCCCGTCGACGCTCCGCACCCGGCCGTGGAGACGGTTGTTTTCCCCGATGAAGCGGGCGACAAACGAGCGTTCCGGCTCTTCGTAAAGAACCTCGGGCGCGGCGACCTGCTGGATATCGCCCCTCCGGAGCACAGCGATCCGGTCCGACATGACCATCGCCTCCTCCTGGTCGTGGGTCACGTACACCACCGTTACGCCGAGGTCTTTCTGTATACGCCTTATTTCGTATTGCATTTCCTCCCGCAGGCGCCGGTCGAGCGCCCCGAGCGGCTCGTCCATCAGCACCAGGTCGGGTTCGAAGACCAGCGCCCGGGCGATGGCGACCCGCTGCTGCTGGCCACCGGAAAGCTGGGATGGCTTTCGTTCCTCAAATCCTTCGAGGCGGACCAGTTCAAGGGCCCGCGCCACGCGTTCACGGCATTCCACCCCGTCCAGCCCGCGCACCTCCAGCGGAAAGGCGAGGTTGCGGCCAACCGTCATATGGGGAAAAAGCGCGTAATTCTGGAATACCATGCCGATCCCCCGTTTGCGCGGGGGCAACTCGTGCACGGAACGCCCGTTGATTCGAATGGCGCCGGACGAGGGCGTTTCGAAGCCTGCCAGCATCATGAGACATGTGGTCTTGCCCGACCCGGAGGGCCCGAGCATGGTGAGGAATTCGCCCTTACGGACGCTGAGATCGAGATTGTCGACGACAAGGGTGCGGCCGTCGAAGCTCTTGCTGACACCCTCGAACTCGACGTGCGCTATCTCGTTTTCGTGCATTGCGGCGGCCTCTGGATCCATTTTTGGATTGATAACAGTATTGTTGGCGCAACTGCGCCGATATGCTACGGGCTACGTGTCCCCGTGGCTTATCTCTCAGTGGATCGCCTTCGCATCCACTCAACGGTGAAGAGCAGCAGAATGGCGAAGACAATCAGAAACGTCGCCACCGCAAGGATGGTCGGGCTGATCTGCTCCCGGATGCCGGCCCACATCTGGCGCGGAATCGTACGCTGTTCGATCGCGGCCATGAACAGCACCACGACCACTTCATCGAAAGACGTGGCGAAGGCGAAGAGCGCCCCCGAGATCACGCCGGGCGCGATCAACGGAAATTGAACGCGACGAAAGGTCCGTACAGGCCCCGCGCCGAGACTCGCGGCCGCGCGCGTCAGGTTGGTGTCGAAGCCGGACAGCGTGGCGGTCACCGTGATCACGACAAACGGGGTTCCCAACGCCGCGTGCGCCAGAATCAGGCCCAGATGCGTCTGCGCCAGCCCCAGGTTCGAGTAGAAGAAGAACATGCCCGCCGCCGCGATAATCACCGGAGTCACCATGGGCGAAATGAGCAGTCCCATCGCAAGGCGCCGGCCGGGCATGGCCGGGCTGGAAAGGCCCATCGCCGCGAGCGTACCCAGGCCGGTCGCCAGGACCGTGGAGGCGACCCCGATAATCAGGCTGTTGAGAAGCGCGCGCGTCCACACCTCGTTCTCGATGATCTGCCGGTACCAGCGCAACGACCAGGCTTCGGCATCCAGGCGCAGCATGCCCTCGGTAAACGTGAAGTAAGGCTGGGCATTGAAGCTCAGGGGAACGATCACCAGGATCGGCGCGACGAGAAACAGAAACACCGCGGCACAGAAGCCTATGTAGAGATAACGGCCCACGCGTTCCCGCGTTTCGACTGGCGCCATCTCAGCCCAACCTCATCCGCTCGATTCCCACCATGCGGTCGTAGAGCACATACAGTGCGCCTACGCAGGCCAGCAGGATGCCGCCCAGCGCCGCGGCGAGACCCCAGTTGAGCGAGGTCTGCATATGGAAGGCAATCATGTTCGATATAAGCTGCCCGCTGCTTCCGCCCACAAGCGCGGGGGTGATATAGTAACCGATCGCGAGGATGAATACCAGGAGCGATCCCGCGCTTACGCCCGGCAGGGTCTGCGGCCAATACACGCGCCGGAAAGCTTGAAATGGACTCGCGCCAAGGGAGGCCGCGGCGCTCATCTGAATGGGCGGGATGGCGCGCATGATCGAATAAAGCGGGAGAATCATGAACGGAAGCAGTACGTGCGTCATCGCCACCAGCGTCCCGGTCATGTTGTAGATCATGGCCAGACGTCCGTCGTCGCCAATCAGACCCAGAGCCACGAACAGGTCGTTGAGGACGCCCTGGGTCTGCAGCAGAACGATCCAGGAGGTGGTACGAACCAGCAGCGACGTCCAGAAGGGGATCAATACGAGAATCAGAAGCAGATTGCCGATACGCGGGGGCGAATGCGCGATCAGATGAGCAATGGGGTAGCCGAGCAACAGACAGAGCGCCGTTATGGTCAGGCTCACCCAGAGGGTCCGCCACAATAAGGGAAGGTAGATGCGGCGCTCCTCGGGCTGGCGTGCGATTGAACCGCCGGGCAGGCTCTGAAGGTCCAGGGCGTTCAGATAGTGGCGTGCGGTATAACGCTCACCGGCGCTCCGGATGGCATGCCAGGTTCGAGCATCGCCCCAGTCGGAGTCGATGCCGATCATCGCGTCGCGCCATGGTCCGCTGTCCACGCGCCGGAGCCGCCGCGCGCTCTTCGTCAACACGCTTCGCAGCCCGCCCCGGACCCGGTTCACGCGGCTGGCAATCTGCCCGAGGGTCCGATCTTCTCTCGCTTTCACGAGTTCGTGCGCTGCCGATGCGTAGACCGCCTCCGAGGGAGCGCCCTCTCCGTCCCAGTCGCCCAGCAGGTCAAGTGTACGGGGCATCGCGTCGGCGACGACGGAATCATAGACGCTTCGCACCAGCATGGTCCCGAGCGGCGCCGCAAAGGTGAAGCCGACAAAGGCCATCAGCGGCAGCACCAGCCCCGCCGCGCGCAGCTTCGGTCGGAGATTCGGATTATTGATATTCAGGTTTGATCCCATACAGAAGATACATATTTTCAACTTCTTACGTGCGATCCAACACTGGAGGATACTTTTGTCTGAATCTGTCGCAGCCTGGAGCGAAGCCCGCCATTGACGACGTCGCGCCGCTTACCTTGATTCGTCATTTTTCCAGGACGTTAATTCGAATATGTGTCAGTAAAAAGGGCGATTAGACTGCTGATTACCAGGATACACCAGGACACTGTACGTGAACTGAAAAAAAGTCCTTCATGACGACCATTTCGGCCTGTTTCGAAGGGTTTCGTCGCGTTGCCGAGTTACGGCCTTTTTCGGAATTGAGGCTAACGATTGAACGTGGGGCAGTCGACAAGGGTTGGCGCGCAACCTTCGGGAACCCGTACCTGAAACGCATTAAGCGTCTGCGCGACCAGACTGTAATAGCCGGCGATCCCGGTCAATTCCACGACTCCGGCTGTTCCCACGGCTTCTTGAGCCGCGTTGAAGACGTCGTCCGGAACGAACCGATTGTCGAGCAATTCGCTGACGTATTCGTAAACCGCGCGTTCGTCGTCGCGGCCGAAATCGGGATCCCGCCCGTGACGGACAGCGTCGATGATCCCCTCGTTCAACCCGCTTTCCGCGGCGAAGGGTTCGTGCAGGGACCACTCCACCTGGCAATCCCAGAATCGCGCCGTCACGAGGATGGCGAGCTCGCTGAGTCTCGGCTCCAGACAGGTGCGGTACCGTACGAACTCCCCCAGGCTCTGCGCACGGTCGGCCAACTCGGGACTGTGCAGCCAGATTCCGAACGGCCCGGCGATGCTGCCCCTGGTCTCGAGGATGGCGTCGTAAATCCGCGCCTGCTCCTCGTTCAGTTCCGCTCGTTCCAACTGGCCTGGTCTATTCATGGATGGCAACTCCGGCACGACAGTACGACAGCGCCTGATTCCTTGCCTTACACCCTATGCGCCGCGATGAATTCTTCGTTCAGTGTCAGCCCGAGGCCGGGTTCGTCCCCCATGTGGATGATTCCATCTACGATCTGAAAAGGCGGATCGTAGAGTTGCGACCAGATCTGGTACGGCTCGGTGTGCGGACAGGCGGAAACCATCAGCCCATTGGGTGTGGCTGCGATCAGGTGGCAGTTGATTTCAGGAAACGATGCTCCATGGGGCGCAACGTAGACGTGGTGCGCCTCGGCCAGCGCCGCCATTCGCATGAGTCCCGTAAACCCGCCGCCGCCGATGATATCCGACTGGACCACCTGCAGGCCGCCGTCTACGATCAGGTGGCGAATGCCATAAAGCGTGCCTTCGCTCTCGCCGCCGGCAACCAGAGACCCGGTGGCCTCCCGCACCATCCGCATGTGCGACGCCTCGTCGTCGCCGCGCACGGGCTCCTCAATCCAGTACAGGTCGTACGGTTCGAACCGCCGCGCCATCTGGGCCGCCGTCTTCCCCTCCCACATCCTGTGGACGTCGATCATCAACTTCGTGTCGTCGCCCAGAGCCCGGCGCGACAGCCTGACCTTGTCCAGCGCGAGTTCCCGATCGTCGTTCGACAGATGGAACTTCACAGCCTTGAATCCCAGGTCCGCGTGTTTCCTGACCAGGGCGGCAACCTCTTCCGCGTTCTGGTGCTCATAGCCGATCCCGTCCGCGTACGCGGTCACACGGTCCCGAATACCGCCCAGCAGCCGCCAGACCGGCTCGCCGCACGCCCTGCCGTACAAATCCCAGATCGCCACGTCCAGGGCGCCGATCGTGCCCATCGCCGCACGTCCCGGACCCCGAAAGCGCCACGCGAGATCATACATCCGCTGCCAGAGCCGGGCGGGCCGGCGCGGGTCTTCGCCCACGAGTATCGGCGCGAATTCCCGCTCGATCAGCTCGGCGCTGCCACCCCTTCCAATGCCCACGAGCCCGTTATCCGCCCTTACAAGCTGAAGGGGCCAGGTCCTCTTGACTCCCCGATCGGACGGCCCCCAGAAACAGGACAGCGAAATGGTTTCGATGGATTCGATACGCATGGAGAGGCCTCCAAAGAGCGAGAGTACGAGAAAACGAAAGGCGAAACACGAAACGACTAAAAATTAAGAACCGAAAACTAAACTACGAATAACCCGAATAAACGCGAATAAACAAGAAGACGAGAATTCGAAACCACGAAGAGTTTTCAGGATGCGATGCGTTTACGCAGGACGACCCTCGTACCGGCCTCGCAAAAATGGTGTTGGACATCGTCTACCATGGCGCGCATCATCAGCAGGCCGCGGCCGGACGGATTCAACAGGTTTTCCTCCGCGAGCGGATCCGGTACCTCCGCCGGGTCGAAGCCCGGACCCTGATCCAGGATCGCAATATCCAGCATCCCGTCCATTACGGTGAATTCGACCGTGAACGCTTTCTCCCGCACACCCTCATTTCCATGGAAAATGGCATTGTTCACGGCTTCGGTGAGCGCAATGGCCACCTCGTCGCATGCATCCTCGCTCATCTCCAGATCTGCAGTGACCCGCGCCGCGGCATCCACTGCCTCATGCAGCGACTCTACGCAACTGGGCAGTTCCAGTCGTCTGACATCTCGAGATCCATCACTCATAGACGCATTCCCTCACACCATTCGGAGCCGCCGCAGGCAGCCGTCAGGACCGGCACGCGTTTCCTGGCCCGTGTTCGAGGCGCCGGTGCGAACGATCGGGGCAATTCTACTTGACAATCCCGCAGCATGACGTTATCAAAGACGACCGCAGAAAGCCTGAATGCGGGGAGACGGTAGAGGTGAGACGGTAGAAGAGATCATTGCCCGGAATGTCTTTCCTCATTGCCTTCGGCGCGAAGAGAATCCTCACGAGGCAGGAAATCTCTCCCGTCTACCGTCTCCCGTCTACCCGCTTTCGAATTGACGTCCATGAAAACTTACTAATCATTGTTAAGAATGGAGATATCACGTCATGCAGAAAGAGGTGATTACCACGGATAAGGCCGCGCTTCCAGTGGGTCCCTATTCGCAGGCCATAAAAACGGGCGAGTTGATCTTCGTCGCGGGCGAAAAGGGAATCGACCCCGCAACCGGCACAGTTGTCAGCGGCGGTATTGCCGCGGAAACCCGGCAGACGCTGGAAAACATCGCGGCGATCCTGGAGGCCGCGGGCGCCACGATGGACCACGCGGTCCGGACGGTCGTCTATATGACGGACATATCGGAATTTGCCGAAATGAACGCCGTCTACGCGGAATATTTCCCGAATGACCCTCCCGGGCGAAGCTGCGTGCAGGTGGTTGCCCTTCCGGCCGGAGCCAACGTGGAGATCGAAGTCACGGCGGTACTGTCCTGAACGTCTGTGTGCGCCCGTGCCGCGACAACCGGCCACGGGTCTGCACGCACCCCGTGGTCGGGACTACGGCCTGGAAGAAACCTTACACGGCCAGCCGATAGAATCGGCGTTAGAGCCCGGAAAGGATCCCCTCCACGTACCCCCGCGTAAATGCGATGTCCCGGTCCACCTCATCCGGCTCCTTCCCACCCACGCATTCCACGTAGAGCGGCCCGCTGAAACCGCCGCCGGCCAGTCCGGACAACACCGAATGGAAATCCACAAGCCCGTCGCCCGGAGTTACCATCACGTCAGGAACGCCGTCGGCGACTGTACAGTCCTTGATAATCCCCGTTGTCACCACGGGCGCCACTTCCGAGACGTCCGATTCGGGCCGCAGGTCGCCTTTCGTATAGTAGATGATATTGCCTGGATCGAAACAGATGCCGAAGGCCGGGTGGTTGACGTTGCCGTTGGCCGCGAGCAGGTGGGATACTGTGAGACTGATGCCCCCGTGGGGCTTCATGGTTATATTCACGCCGACCTCGTACGCATGTGGCGCGGACTGCCGCATCAACTCGAAATAGTCGTCGAAGTGGGCCTCGTTGCTGGTGCCGCAATCCAGGAGCCAGGTCGTGCCCAGCGCGGCCGCATTGTCGATCAGCCGCTTGTAGGCGTCCACCGCCGCCTCAAGCCCCCCGCCCAGTTGGGTGCCACCGATGAGCATCGAAGGAACCACGCCCGCGGCATCCGCCGCGTTGCGCACCGCGGCGACCTCGGCCGGAGAACTCCCGGGTCCCACGGGCACTTGGCCTTCATTCGCAAAAACCGCCACGTCCGAGTAGCCGGCTTCCGCAATCCGGCCGTAGGCTTCGCTGTAACTCAGCTGGCCATAGGGCCGGGTCGTACATCCAACCGTCGTCTTCATCCTGGACGCTCCTTTGTTGATTCGCTGAATTCACGACAGCTTCTCACGACTCCATCTCACGTCCGCAGTGCGGGCAGACGCCTTCCTCTTCCTTTCGGCGGTCGATTTCTCCGGCGAACCCCGAACCGAGGATTCCCGCCGGGAGGGCGAACATTCCGATTCCCAGAAGCGCGATCACCGCACCCAATACTTTCCCCACGCCGGTTACCGGGTACGTGTCTCCGTATCCCACCGTGGTTAGCGTTACGATGCCCCACCACATTGCCGAGGGTATACTCGAGAAGGCTTCGGGCTGGGCGCGGTGTTCGGCAAAATACATCAACGTCGACGCGATGACCAGCATGATCAGCAGGACGAAGAGCGTCACGACCAATTCGCCCCTGTGCTTCCGCAGCACATTGCCCAGCGTTTGCAACGACGTGGAATACCGTCCCAGCTTGAACAACCGAAGCAGCCTCATGGCGCGCAGGACCCGCAGATCGACCGTTGTCACCAAAGGAAGATAGAACGGGAGGATTGCAATCAGATCCACCAGGGCCAGTGGCGTCAGGAAATAACGCATTCGACCCCGAATGGGGCGGGAATACCGTCCGTCCGCGGTACACGACCACATGCGCAGCAGGTATTCAACGGTAAAGACACCTACGGAAAAGGCGTCGAATGCCTCGAACGCCCAGCGGTACGACGCCAGAACGGACGCCACAGTTTCCAGGATGACCGCCACGACATTAAGGACAATCAACCCCATGATGAACAGGTCGATGGTTCGGCTTTGCCGGTCGCCGGCCTGGGCTTTATCCAGAATTTCGTTGGTTCGTTCCTTAAACCGGTCTATCATGACACCTCTTCAGATAAGGCCGATCGGGGTTTTTGCGGACGACGAGATTAAGAAGCTGTCTTAAAATTCCCAGCGGTCTTCGCGCGGCTGCAAAAGCGCCGGTCGGCGTTGGTCAAACCCACCCGTATAGACAAATATGGGCGGATTTTCCCGCCTTGACCGCCACTTTTTCGCTCGCGCTCGGGAACTCACCGGTAATTTTAAAACAACTTCTAAGACAAAGATAGGACCGTATCGCTCGAATGGAAACGTCTTTTTCCAATGAGCGCGTCCCTTGCACGGAATCGGGACCACAGACGTCCTCGCGAAGATCCGTCACAGCGACAGGCAATCGATGAATCCGAAAACAACAGAAAGAAACAGGGTAAACACATCGGTACGCGTTCTGGCAGCGCTTTCGCTGGCTGCGGTTTTCGTCGCGGTGTTACCGGAAAACCGGGACCGTGTTGTTCACCAGCAGGTCGTGTCGGAGTTGCCGCTCCTGTCAAAGACCATGGGTGACGGGCCGTGGCGGCTCGCGGACGACGGGCACCCGCGCTGCCGTTCCGGTTTCGAGGAAGTCCACAGCCGTCGAAAGCCTCCCGAACCCGGTGCTTCTGAAATCGTGATTGCTTGCAGCGAAGACCCGGATGGCCTGCTCCTGACCGCGGCGACAGCCTCGTCGCAACGGCAGGCGCGACTGAAATCCATCAACGGCTGGAGCCTCTATCCGCCGATCGCGGCGATCCTGGTGGCCATTTTCAGCGGACGCGTCCTTCTGGGACTGTCCCTGGCCGTACTCTGTGGAGGCGTCCTCACGGCCGGGGATGCCCCCATCCATGAACTCCCTTTCGCCGCCTTCGAACGGGCAGCCGTAAATTACGTCTGGACGCCGCTCAGATCGTCGTTTCAGCTCTACATTCTCGGCTTTACGGCTGCCCTGATCGGCATGGTAAGGGTAACGTCGCTGGCGGGGGGCAACCAGGGTATAGCCGCACTCCTTGCCTCCCGATCTGAAGGCGCGAAGTCCACACGATTGGCCGCATTCTTCATGGGGCTGGCGATATTCTTCGATGACTACGCCAATACGATCGTGGTGGGCACCACGTTTCGGCCAATGGCGGACCGGTTCCGGATCTCCCGTGAAAAACTCGCGTACATCGTGGATTCCACCGCCGCTCCGGTCGCGGGCGTCGCGGTCATCAGCACCTGGATCGGATTCGAGGTTGGACTCTTCGGCGACCTCATGCGGGATCTCGGCACCGGCGTTTCAGGCTATCAGCTCTTCTTCCACGCCCTCCCGTTTCGATTCTACTGCCTCTTTACGCTTGCTTTCGTTGTCGCGTCAGCGTGGCTCCAGCGGGACTACGGACCCATGTACCGCGCGGAATACCGGGCAAGGACGACCGGACAGGTACTCCGGCCTGGGGCCACGCCGATGGCGGTTCGCCGCAGCAGGGAGACCCTGCCCGCCGAGGGCGTCCGGCCCGCCTGGTGGGCCGCGGCCGCGCCCGTTCTGATCGTCGTCGCCGCGGTCATCGGCGGCATGGCCGCGGATACCTGGAACGACCCCGAAGTCCGGCCGATCCGGCTGGCAAGCTCGCTCTTCAGTTTCCCGTACTGGACCGCATGTTTCTCCAACGCCGACAACGCGAGGGTACTCTTCCTTTCCGCCATACTGGGTTCCGCAGTCGCGCTGGTCATCGCGGTTACCAGGCGCCGTCCCGCTGGAGGACCCGCGCCCATTCGGCCCCTGGCGGCGTTAACGACCTGGGCGCAGGGCGTCACGGGCATCCACTATGCCATCGCCGTCCTGATCATGGCCTGGGCCATTCAGGCGGTCTGCAAGGACATCGGCACGTCCACGTATCTCGCGGCAGCGCTGTCGCCGATCGCGGCGCCCGGCCTGCTGCCGCTGCTCATCTTTCTCCTGGCGGCTTCGGTCGCCTTCTCTATCGGTACGTCGTGGGCGACCATGGCGATCCTCATCCCCACCGCTGTTCCCCTCGCCCACAGCATGGGCGGTTTCCCGCTCACCATTCTCGCCGCCGCCGCCGTACTGGATGGCGCAATCTTCGGCGATCACTGCTCCCCGATTAGCGACACGACCGTCATGTCCAGCCTCGCAACTTCATGCGACCATCTGGACCACGTGAGGACCCAGTTTCCCTACGCCCTGACCACAATGGGCATCGCCGCGCTCGCAGGGTACGTCGGCGCGACGTTTTTCTATCCGGTGTGGTGCGGGCTGCTGATCGGCCTGGCGATGATTCCGGCGATCCTGATCGTCTTCGGCAGGAACGCTGACAGAAACGCCGACACATAGCCTGTTGCTACGGTTCTTCCACGCGGTGGTAGAGGTTCAACGCCAGGTCTTCCATAACTCTGCGCCGGCCCGACGGCCACGTCACAACCGCCTTCTCCAGCTTCGGATGGACGCCCAACCCGAAGTGCAGCCGCCGCTGGTTCTGCGACGAAAAGCCGCTGCCTCCCGACACCTCCTGCATCTGCTCCTGTCCGTTCCAGAACAGCCTCACCTGCGCCCCGATCGCGCTTCGATTGCTCGTCCCGCCCGCCAGGTCGAACCCGATCCACTGTCGATCGGAAGTCACGGTGTTTCTGTATATCAGCAGCGGACCGCGCTGGTTGGCCACCACCACGTCCAGTACACCACGGTTCCAGAGATCCACGAGCGCCACCGCGCGGCCGTCATATCTGTCGTCCACGCCGACGGCCGTAGCCGCGTCTTCAAACCGGCCCATTCCGTCGTTCACCCATACGCGCGCCCTCTGATAGCCGGCGAGACTGCGTCCCTTCATCGCCGGCCAGTTCTTCGCGTCCGAAATGATCGCCCTGTGTCCTCCGGCAACCTGGGAGAAATCGTACCAGTAGCTATCCGACTCTGAGGCGGACACGTAGCCGTTGGTCAGGTACAGATCCAGCCGCCCGTCGTTGTTGAGATCTCCGAATTGCGCGCCGAAACTCCAGTCGCCCAGTTCCACGCCCATCACCTGCGCCAGGTTTTCGAACGCCAGGTCGTCACCCTGGCGGGCGATCCAGAGATTGTTGCCCTGGAGCAGAATCCCCGCTTCCGAGATATTCGTCTCGTATATCGCCAGCCGGCCCTGATTCAACACGTCGCCGAATACCGCGTTCATTCCGCTCTTCGGCTGGTATCCGACGCCCGCCCGCCGCCCGACTTCCTCGAAGGACTTCCCGCCATGGTTCCGGTAGAGCTCCGATACGCCATAGTCGTTGGACAGGAACAGGTCCGGGTACCCGGAACGGTTCAGGTCCCCCGCCGCCACGGCTAGGGTCCAGCGCCGGCTCCGAATGCCCACGCTCGCCGCGACATCCTCGAACCGCCCGTTGCCCCGATTGCGCAACAGGTACTTCCGCCCGCCGTTTTCGGCATATTCGAAACTCTCCGGCATCATGCGGGTGGATTCCAGATGCCACAGATCGAGCCCATCGGGCCAGTATCCGGCGATAAACAGGTCCAGACGCCCGTCGCAATCGTAATCCAGCCAGACGGCGCTGCCGGCGTTGACCCAGCCCGGCAACCCCGCCTCACCTGTCACCCGCGCAAACCCCTGTCCGGCATCATTGCGAAACAACTCCGGCCGACCCCATTTGTACACG
Source organism: Gemmatimonadota bacterium (assembly GCA_028877215.1). GTDB lineage: Bacteria > Latescibacterota > UBA2968 > UBA2968 > JAAXHE01. Next base: position 186,213 of record JAPPFJ010000007.1, read on the forward strand.
AAGAGGTCTTCGAAGCCGTCGTTGTCGTAGTCCCCCCAGACCGCGCCAACGGAAACCCCGGTACCCGGTTGATTCAGATCCGCCACGCCCAACCCTCGGGCCACGTCTTCGAACCGTCCGTCGCCGAGATTGCGGTACAGCCGGTTCGCGGAACCCTCGCCGCTGTTGGTGACGTAAAGATCCTGCCAGCCGTCCCGGTCGAAATCCGCCACGGACACTGCCGCGCCCATAGCGGCGACGTGCGGCATGATGTGGTCCAACTTCGCATCCAGCGTGGGTCCGCGGTGAACGAAATCGACGCCGCTTGCGTCCGCGACTTCCTGGAGCGCAAATCCGTAGTGTGCCGCATCTTCCCGCGGCGGCCACGGACCGTATCTGCGGACGACGGGTACCGCCAGCAGCAGCGCGAAGACAGCGAACATGATGCCCTGGACCGTTCGACGAGACATGGAACACTCGATGGCTATCTGCCGGCGTGCATCCGGGAAATCGCCGGCGTGACGTACCGTGTGTGGTACTCCTGCCAGTCCATCGGATTGCGCCGGTAGACGGGGTCGTCCTCCAGCCGGCCCGGCGGCGTTTCGTACGACGACCAGGCGTGCGACGGCAGCGGCAGTACCGTCCCTGAAAACGCCGTATTGTAATCTCCGTCCTTTACCCAGCCGTCGCCCATCAGCACGAAGTCCCGCACCCAACCGTCCGGCGGGGGCCCGGGATCGGGAAAACTCAACACGAGCTCATCTCCGGCGTTCATGATCACATACCGGTCGTCTACAACCGCAAGCAGGGGGCGTACGTCTCCGAAGCGGGTGTGGTATCCCCTCAGGTCCCACCACCGGGGCGCGGTGTTCGCGGGCGCGGAATACAGAGGGACGTCGGGGGAACGCCGATCCGGATGCGAGATCTCCGAGAACCCGCGCCCCCTCAGTGCCGCGGTCCGGGATCTGACGCGATGCGTCTGCAGCTGCGCGCCGTCTGCGCGTTCAGCCCACGCCAGCCAGTCCCAGTAGATCTCCAGATTCGTCCGAAGGCGCAGGCGGCTGGACTTCACACCCGCCAGATCGATCGTAATCGTCTTGAACTTCCCGGCGGGAAATCCCAGGTCGGGTTTCACGGTTTCCCATGTGCCGTCGCTGCGGAGCGCGTCTAGGCGAAGCCCTCTGGGTCTTACGTCCGCGCCATGCCCCATCGCGACGTTGATCGAACTGTCCGTCGGATAGATCCATCCGTAACCGATCAGCCACCCTCCGCCGTTCTTCGCGGCTTGCGGCAGATCGACTTCAACCCAGTGATCGGCAGCGACGCCCTGGTATCGTCCCACTTCGAACGTATCGAGATAGCGTGCGTCTCTTGCGCTTACCATTGCCGCAACATCCCGCCCCGATTCGTCCCGCGCCGCGTTCAGGGCCACAGGTGTTCCCGTTGGAATCACCTTCAGATCCGGCTGTTGCATCGCAAACCGTTCGTCCACGAATACTGCCACGTCCGGCGGATGGTCGACCACCATCAGCTCAACCCAGTCCACGAACTGGGTCTCCCACAGTTCGGACGTGATGCGTATGTCATAGAGCCCGTCCCGCGATACCAGTTCGTCTCCCCGGATCAGGATCCAGTCCTCCGTCTGGGACACCCCCGCCGTCACCTGCGCGTTGATCCGCATCCCCAGCGGCGACCGCCAGAGAAAGTCCTTAATGAAGGCCATTTCTTCGCCATTGAAGGCGAACACCCAGGGGCAGGACCCCTTCAGACGCTGCTGGGCCAGAATGATCTGGTCGGCCGCCACGTCGAACTCCGCCTGAATGGTTCCGTTAGGCCACTGTACCCGCACCACATTCGCCAGATCGTATTCGCCCAGCCCGAAATGAACCATGGGTGTCCGGATCGGCCGGCGCTGCGCCAGAAGACCGGACCGCGCCAACACCTCCCCGCCCAGCGCGTATGAGTTGATCCGCCCGTCCCCGCGGACGGCCCGTACCCGCGGCCGTACGACCTGCCAGTGGTATTTACGGTTGCCCCGGCTGACGACTATCCGCGGGCGCCCGTCTTCAGAGAGTCCCAGCAGATCGATGCGTCCGTCTCCGGTCAAGTCCAGGACTTCGAAGATCCTGACGCCGTTCGGCAGGACTTTGCGTCGCCAGGAACCCTCCGCATCGCCCAGCCAGCATGCGCCCTCCGCTTCGCCGCTGGCGACCAGGTCCAGTTGTCCGTTATTGTCGATATCGGCCAGAAACAGACGCGCCGGCGTCTCGAATGCCTTCGTACCGACCAGTTCACTGACTTCCCAGCGGCCGCCGCCGTGCGAGATCGACGAAACCCCGCCGCGTCCGTTCAGGATCAGCAGGTTCAGGCTGCCATCGCCGTCCACGTCTCCGGACACGAGTGCGCTTGCCTCGTGCCGGCCCTCGTACGACCGCACGAACGACCCGCTGCGCTTATTGAGAAAGACAACCAGCCGACCCCGGCTGTCGATCAGTGCCGCATCGGGAACGCCGTCGTCATCGAGATCCGTCCATTCGAAGGCCCGCGCGCCGGACACGCCCTCGAAGGGCCGGACGACGGCGAACGTACCGTCGCCGTTGTTGCGCAGAACCAGGCATTGTTCCTGACCTCCGAGTACGAGATCCAGATCCCCATCCATTTCGATGTCCGCAGGCCATACGCCCGTATAGGCAGCCCCGATCACTTCGGCGTCGAGCGCAGTGCGGCCCGTCACATCCAGAAGCGCCCTGCCGTCGCCCTGCCGGTACAGACGAACACCACCGCCGCCTGCCACAACCAGATCCATTCCGAAGTCATTGTTCCAGTCCACCGACAGCAGACCGCGCACGCCGACACCCCCGGGTGCGGACGTTGGGACGGTCCGTCGCGAAGAATCCAGCCAGCGCACGGAATCGTCAGTTGCCATCAGCACGACGGGCGTATCCGCCCAGGCGATGCCAAGCATCGTTCCGCCCGCGGAGCTGTCGAGGGTTTTCGAAACAAAGGTGATCGACGCATCGGCCGGCGCCGGATCCGCGGACGGACTTCGCATCTTCACGAACCGCCGCAGCGGTTCTCCAGCCGCCTGGGCAGGCAGACGCACGAGACGCAGATCTCTGCGGAAAACCGGCGTTCGCAGCAGCGCGTTGTTCAGGAATGCCGCGTGCCTCGCAGCGAGCCTGAAGTCCGTTCCCGCATCCGACAGCGCCTGCAACTGGGCCCGCGCCGCTTCCGGCCACCCGCCGGTCCGGCGGGACACCCGCGCAACGTACAGCTTCAGCCCATCGGCATCCTGCGCCTTGGCCGCCAGCCGGATCCGCTCGAGAAGGAGCGCCAGATTCGTCGGCGCCTCACCGAGCAGACCTTCCACCACGGCAAGCGCACCCGCCGCATCTCCCTTCCGTTCCAGCTCACGCGCCAGCGCGTGACCCGCTTTGAGGTGCCCGGCGCCGGCAAGGCTCAACGCGCGCCGAAGGTGAAAAACCGCTTCGTCCGTGCGGCCGCGGCGGCTCTCGAATGTCCCCATCAGGAGCGCGAGCTCCGCGTTCTCCGGCGTGAGTCCCTGTGCGCGCTCCATCGATCTGATCGCCTCTTCCTCCCGGCCCAGCGAAAACTGCAACAGGGCCAGATTCGCCCACCCCGCGGGCTCACCGGGGACGTTTGCTGTCAACCGGCTGAGCGCGGCGGCGGCTCTGTCATGGGCGCCCACGTCGAGGGCCGCAAGGCCCGTATAGAAATCCGTGACCGCCTGCCGGTATGCCTCGCTTCCGGGCTCCGGGACATGGGTGTCGCACGCCCCAGAAAGGCAGGCGAGTACCAGCGCGATGGAAAGATATCTCACAGTCGAATTCACCGGAGTGGGACGACCATTTAACTCTTAAATCAGAAAAGCGGAACCGTAGCAAAACGGCGCCGCACCTGAACACGCCAACACAGACAATATGGAAATGAGACGAGCCGCGCCACTACGTGTCGGCAGTTCTGAAGAGACACCGATCCAGCGACAGCGGCATATTGCGCACAAACAACAACACCAGCGAGCACGCGATCAGCAGCAGGTCCTGCACGAGCGCCGTATTGAGCGAGCCGCGAGTGCCGTCCAGCCCGAAGCAGCCGCAGTCAAGATTCGCGCCCCGGTAGATATTAATCGCGAGGGCGACGCCGAACGACCAGAGCAGCGCGAGGGCGGCAAGCGCGGCGCTCCGGGACCAGAGACCCGCCAGCAGGCATGCCCCGGCGGCGATTTCCATCCAGGGCACGACAACGGCGAACCCGTTAATGAACGCATTTGGCAGCACGTTGTATGCGCGAACCGTCATCGCAAACAGCGCCGGCTCCGAAATCTTGGCCAGACCCGCCCACGTCAACACCCCGCCGAGCGCGAGGCGCAAGACGACGGGGACGCCGCGCCAGACCTGACTCATGGGTCGACCCCCTTCGCTACCGGATATCCCGCTCCGGCCCATGCCCCCCAGCCGTCGAAGAAAGCGTACACGCGCGTAAACCCGAAGCCGTTCGCCAGAAGGTGCGCCAGCCTGACGCTGGCCTGGCAACTGGCTCCGCCGCAGTAGGTGATGATTTGCGCGTCCCTCCGAACGCCTTCGAGCTTCTTCCTGCCCTTCTGATTCAGTTCGTGAGGCGTCAGGTTCACCGCACCTGGTATGTGTCCGGCCGCATAGGCGCGCGGCATGCGTGCGTCCAGGAAAAGCACGGACCCCGAGTCGTAAGCCGCTTTCGCGTCGGCAAGGCTTGCCCGAACGCCCTCGAGGTACAGGCTCCAGTTCACATGTTCGGCCTGCGTCACGTTTTTGGGAGTCTGAAGAGGAATTCCGGAAGCGGACAGGGCGTTGTAAGCAAGGCCCGCGCCCGATCCAGCCAGCAGAATAACGATCGCCTTCAATACAAGCCGGAATCGAACCATCGGAACGGCCTCCCGTGGATGAATCGTACGGTCTATATATAACGTACACCGGTACGGCTGTCAAGCCTCGCCGGGTCGCCTTCCGCTTTGACAATTCCCATCCCGTTTGCTATTTTGCATGACCTCGGAAAAACAGCCGTCGACTTCACGACGACACGGCGCAGATACCTGTTTCGGGCGCAAGATACCCGCCGGGTATGTCCGGGATGTACACGGTGGTACCGCAGCGATTCACATGGCGTTAATAAGGGGAGAACACTGGATATGTCCATGTCGGACCTGGCTCTGGACGGCGGCCCTCCGGCGGTAACCGAACCTCAGAGTGACGGCTGGAAAACCGTCACGGGCCTGGAGAAACAATCCGTAATGAACGTGCTGGACGGCGGTCTGGGCGATTCCTACTCCCAGATTGACGGTTTTCAGGAGGAATTCCGCGCGTTCACAGGCTCACGGTTCGCAATTGCTACCTGCAACGGGACGGCGGCCCTGCACTCGGCAGTCTTCGCATCGGGCGCCCGGATCGGCAGGGAGGTTATCGTGCCCTCCGTCACGTGGCATGCCAGCATCACGCCCATTCTGCACTGCGGCGCAACGCCCGTGTTCTGCGACGCGGACCCCCGTACCTTCTGTGCGGACCCCGCGGATGCCGAGAGCCGAATCACGGAGAAAACGTGTGCGATCATTGTGACCCACGTTTATGGCAATCCCGCACACTTGGACGCATTCCGGGAACTCGTTGACGGAACGGACATCACGCTGATCGAAGATGCTTCGCACGCTCACGGCGCCCTCTGGAACGGCACGCCGGTGGGCTCACTCGGCCACGTCGGCTGCTTCAGCCTGCAGGGTAGCAAGCCGGTCACCGGGATCGAAGCCGGCGTGGTCGTGACCGATGACGAAGACCTCTACGACAGAATGTTGGCTCTGGGCCACTATGGAAGATGTGAAAAGGCTTTTGTCACCGACAGATTCCGGGACCTTCGCAACATGGGTCTGGGCATCAAGTACAGGGCGAATCCCCTGGGCGTGGCCATGGCGCGCGCGCAGCTTGAACGGCTGCCCGGTCTGAACGAAAAGAGGTGCGCATGGTTCGGGCGGCTGAACAGCAAACTGGAATCCGTCAAGGGTATACATCCCCAGGAGACCTACCCGCAGGCCGTGCGGGGCGGACTCCTTCTGTATACCGGCACCATCGATACCCGGGAAATCGGCGCACCGGTATCCGTCATCCTGAAAGCGCTCGTGGCGGAGGGCGTGGCAACCACGCCTGCAATTACGCCCTTCGGCTACGGCGTGATGCACCTGGAGCCGCTCTTCAACGACTTCCCGTTCGACGACCTCGGCGGTCCCTGGGGCGACCTTCCTTCTGACACGAGAATCCCCTGCAGCCGGGGCGATCTGCCGGTCAGCGAACGCATCCACGACTCAAGTTTCTGGCTGTCCACACCCGTCGATCCCAGCTCCACGTGGGTGGACCAGGTTGCCGCGGCTTTTTCAAAGGTGGCGAATCACGGCGAGCGCCTCGCGGAAATCGCGGCAGACGAGGCTGCCTGAGACGGACGCGTCCTCTTTCTTGAACCCCTGCGCCAATATCAGCCAATCGATGCCCTCGCCCCCGGGGGAGGGGGACAGTACCGTGGGATTGCGCTTCGTTGTATTTGGATCCGATTGGAGATCGACTGGCCGTGAATGCAACCTGGACTTCCCCGGAAGGCAAGGGCCACCGCGTGGTCGCATTCCCCGATCGACCCAACATCTGGATTGGCCCCCTTTCCTTTGACGAGATCCGTCGCCGGTACGCGGCCGGAAACCAGGAGGTCCGCGCCTGGGCGGACGAGTCTCTCACCGCAGCGGAAAAGTGGTCCGTAAAGCCCGATGCGTGGTTCCTGGAAACAATCTGGCACCGGGAGCCGCGCGGCATCTATACCTGCGCCTGTCCCATCCACCCCTTCAGGGTACGGTACTACAGCTATTTCGACTGGTCCCTGGATGACCCGTGGCGGCTTCACTGTCCCTATTGCAGGTCGGAACGCCGCGAATACGCGTACTATCCCAACCCCCGGTACCCGGACGACGGTGACGGCTGTTTCCCTACCGACGAAGTGTGGCGCGCCGATCACGACGAAGCCTGGAGCAAGGCGCACGACGGCATCGCCTGGGAACACTGGGACGGCGAGGCCCACGGCTATGTCGAACCCACCAATGCCTTTTATTTCAAGGCCCTCTGCTGGATGAATTCCCTGCGGGAGTTATCCGGCCACGTGCTCCATCGCCTGGGCGAAGCCTGCCACGCTGCAACGCTCAAATCCGACCCCGAAACGGCAAGCCGACACGCCCGCAAGGCCCGGGTCCTCCTCGTTACGCTATCCAGAGCCTTCCTGGGCGACGCCTATCTTGCAGCACTCCTGGAAACATCCGAATCGAATCTGCGGAAACGCCTGGCCGATTTCTACGAGCCTGGTACGCCCGCGAAATCCTATTCCGGGTATCGCCTTCACGCCCCGTTCGATCATGTCGAGGGGGACCCTGAACGACCGTTGAACGCGCCGGGAGACCGCTACGGTAACAAGGGCGCCTCGATCTATCCCGGCGTGTGGAACTGGAAAGCCAGCCTCGCCCAGGATCTACTTGTCGGTTACAGCCTGATTGCGGGAACGTTCGAAGAGGCCGAGGCCGACCTGAAAACCGCCGCACTGCGCATCGTCACGTCCGTCGAAGGTGATTCACCGAAACTGGGGGACCGCGGCCGAAAACTCAAACGCGGCATTCTGGAATACACCCTCCATCCCTATACGCTTGTCACAGGCGCCGACAACCTTTCCTCCTCTACCCAGATGCCCAGGCTGCAACTCGGCCGCATTTTGGGCGACGACCGGATCATCGAAAACGTGGCCAGAGACATACTCTACTTTCTTCATAACTTCTTTACCGGCGACGGTCTGGGCAAGGAGGGCTCGCCCTCCTACACCAGTTGGGGAATCTCAAGCGTGATGGAGGCCATTCACGGCCAGCGGGGCGCATTTGACAGGAATGCCCCCTATTACGACGGGATCCTCAACGGGATCAACATGCTTTCCCTGCCCGTCTTCAAGCACGGACTTGGCCAGTTCCTCAAGACCGGCTTCCCCGATGGCCGCCCCATCGCCTGGGAAGACTGTGTAATCAGGGCCGCCATGCCCATGGAGCCACTCGCCCTGGCCGAGACCCACGGGGGCGGCATCCCGGATGCCTACCGCGAATACCTGAACATCGATCCGGAGGGCGATCCTGTCGTCTCGCTGAAACTCCCCATGCCCCTCCCATCCCACCTGCTGGGCCAGAACCGCAAGGCCATCCTGCGCAGCGGCCAGGGCGACCGTACCCGCACGCTCTCACTCGACTACACCGAGCGTGTCGGTCATTACCATATGGCGCCTCTAAACCTCACGCTCTTCGCCATTGGTCACGAACTGGCAACCGACCTCGGTTACATGGGATCCACTCACTTTATGACGGTGGATTGGATCAAGACCTTTCCCGCCCACAACACCGTCGCCATCCGCACCCGGGACGGCGATCCAATGGTCACGGACAACCTCCGGGGAGACCTTCGGTTTTTTGCAGATCTGCCCGGCTTCAAGGCGATCGATGCCGCCGAGGAGGACGCAGACGAGCTCGGCAAAGTGCCCGGGGCCTGCCGCTACCAGCGCACTGTCGCCCTCATTGACTGTGACCCCGAAAACAGCTACATTGTCGACGTCTTCCGCGTGAATGGCGGCCACACTCACGACTGGACGTTCCACGGCAATGGGCATCGTTTTTTCACCGAAGGCGTTGACCTGACGGATCGGCCAGACCCGTCGGAATCTCTCTACGATTTCAGCGGATTTACATTCACACCTTCACGACGGACACCACGTGTCGGCGCCAGGTGGGGCACTCAGCGGGTTACGCAGCTCAGCGCCGGTTACAGCAACGGACCGTGGACGGCAACCTGGGGCGACGTTTCCGAATACTCGAACCCGGACGGCTCTCCGGAGATCGACACGGAAGCATTCCTGAAACTTCACATGCTTGACGCGCCCGGATCCGAGATCATCGTCGGCACCGGCCCCGCACAGCGCTGGCTTGACAACCGCGACCTGGGCGAGCAGATGAAGCTGGTCACCGTCCGCCGCCGGAACAGTAACCTCCCGAACACGTTTCTGGCCGTCCATGAACCCTACCGCAACAGCCCGTTCATCGAACGGGCCAGCCGCCTATCCTGTGAGAATCATGAAGCCGAAGGGTTTCAGGTGACGCACAGCCGGGGTACGGATCTGGTCCTTAGCAATCCCTCCGGCGCGCCTTGTGAAATCTCCAATGACGGCGGCGAATTGCACAGCGACGGCGAACTCGCCTACGCGTCATTCGATGCACACGGCCTCCGCATGCTTGCGATCATCGGGGGCACTTTCGCCGAAGCCGGCGGTCGCCGGCTCCAACCCCTGCCCACCATTGAAGGGCTGCTTACCGGATTCGACGACGTCGAAAAAACCCTGACGATCCAACCGGAAGCCGAGATTGCGGACCCCAACGCACTCCCGGGAAAGACCATCACCATACGTCATCGCAAACGTGCCTCCGCATACACCATCCGATCCGCCGAAAGGAGTCCTGACGGGGCCTGTACTCTGCGCCTGGACGGTTATCCGCACCTGGCCGTGGGCTATCTGCTTGTCACCGCGGTCGAAAAAGACCGAGCCTGGGTCGAGCCGCCGCCGGTCATCCAGGGCAAGGAAGATAACCTGAATATCTACAAAGCAGGACGAGATCGACGCCTTGTTTTCATCCAACCCCTGAACGACCGGGTCTCGGAAGACATTCTGGATGAGCGGGGCACGCGCATCCGAACACGGTACGCCCTGCGCCTCGACGCAGCAGAACACGTGTCCGCCGGTGATGAAATTGCCTTTTCCGCCCTGCACCCGGGCGTGGATCGATTCCGCATCTTCGGATCGGGCCACTGGCAGCGGTAGCTTTCCGCCCCTGAAGGATGAAAGGGAGCCGTCGCATCAAAACGGATAACACATCTCGATAAATACCCCTTGTTTCACGTCCCGGAAAACGCGTCACGGAGAAAAGATATGTCCGATCAGTCATCTCACCACGCCATGGATCCCATCACTTTCGAAGTGATGAAGAACGCGCTGCTCAACGCGACCGAAGAGATGGCGTATACCATACGCCGCACGGCGTACTCCACCAATATCAAGACCCGCGCGGACTTTTCCTGCGCCTTCTTCGACGCTTCATTCCGGGTTGTCGCGCAGTCCTTTTCGCAGCCGGCGCATCTCTCGTCCCTGAAGTCCGCTGTACCAAACGCGCTGCGGGAATACGGCGCCGGGAATCTCGCGCCCGGGGACGGCATCATCCTTAACGATCCACATCGTGGAGGCAGCCACCTCAACGACATCGCCCTCATCGCGCCGGTTGATTCCGGTAAGAACCGGCTCGGGTACCTCGCCAACATGGCCCACCACGTGGACGTGGGGGGAAGCACGCCGTGCAGCCTGGGCGTTAATCGTGAAATCTACCAGGAAGGCATCATCATACCGCCCACAAAAATCATGCGGAGTGGCGAAATCGACGAGAACGTACTGGGCCTCGTTCTGCAAAACGTGCGCGCGCCCCAGGAGACCGGAGGCGATCTGCGCGCACAGATGGGAGCAAACCTGGTGGGCGCGCGGCGCATCGCTGAACTGATCGACCGTTATGACGTCGCTCAGGTCGTCGCGTTTTTCGACGAACTGCTCGACTACACGGAACGGTGGGCGCGCAGCGAAATTTCCGCGCTGCCGACGGGTGAGTATAAAGCCAGTGGATTCCGCGACGGCAACGGACTCGACGACGAACCGGTCAGGATCGCCGTTACCGTCCGCATCCGCGACGGAAGCGCCACACTGGATATCACCGGATCCGCGCCACAGCAGTCCGGCCCGTTGAACGCCACACGCGCGACGACCCTGGCGGCCATCGCGGTGGTCGTCAAGAGCCTGATCGATCCCCGTATCCTGGTCAACGACGGCCTCTACCGATGCATGGAGGTGGCGGGACCCGATAATACCGTGCTCACGGCCACGTGGCCGGCCGCCGTGGTTGGCGCGTGGGAACTCGCGCAGCTCACTGCCGAGCTCACCCTGACTGCCATGCACGAGGCGTTGCCCGGCAGAATTCCCGCTTGTGGAAAGGGCATTATCTGCAACCTGGGTTTTGCCGGCAACGATCCGCGAAAGAAAGCCTATTACTGCTACATGGAAACCGTTGGCGGCGGCAACGGCGCCCGGCCCACGAAAGACGGCCCCGATGCCATTCAGACGACCATCCACAACACCGAGAACGCCCCGATCGAAGAAGTGGAAATCAACTATCCCATCCACTTCGCACGTTACGGCCTGATCACCGACAGCGGTGGCGCAGGCCGGTTTCGCGGGGGCCTCGGCATCCGGAGGGACTTTGAGTTTCCCGACTGCGATACCACGTTCACCGTCCTCTCCGACGGCACCCGGTTTCCGCCCTGGGGGCTCGAGGGCGGCGGGGAGGGCCGGCCCGCCCGGTTCATCCGGGACCCAGAGGGCGCCGCTGAAGCGCTGCCGTCAAAATCCAGCATCACGGTTCCCGCGGGCGGCCGCGTGAGCGTGCAGACGCCGGGCGGCGGGGGGTTCGGCCGCCCGGACGAACGCGACCCGGGGGCCGTCGTGCGGGACGTGAGGGACAGGAAAATTTCACCACGCACCGCCCGGGAGACCTACGGTGTGGTCTACGATTCAGGGAACTGGACCGTGGATAAAGAGAAAACCGGGGCGCTGCGTCAACGCATCCAGGAAAGTGAAACTCGATGAGCGATCTATACCGAATCGGAATCGACATTGGCGGCACGTTCACCGATGCCGTGGTGATGGACGAGCAATCCGGCGACTTCCATCCCGTCAAGGTCTCGTCCACTCCCGACGATCCCTCACGCGCATTTATGGAAGCGTATACCCGCGGCCTCACCAACCGGGGTCTCACGTCCGATCAGATCCGCTTTGTGGCCCACGGGACCACGGTTGCGACCAACACGATCATCCAGCAAAAGGGCGCACGGATAGGCCTCATCGCATCCGAAGGCTTCAGCGATCTGTTTGAAATCGCCTGGCAGATCCGCCCCAACCTCTACGACCTGAATTACGACAAGCCGCCTCCGCTCGTGCCGCGGCACCTCTGCATCGGCGTACCCGAACGCATCGACGCCCGGGGCGAGGTGCTCGTCCCGCTGGATGAAGCCGCCGTGTACCGCGCTGCGCGTCAATTGGCGAAAGACCGGGTTGCAGCGATTCTCGTCTGCTTCCTGCACGCCTATCGGGACCCCACCCACGAACGTCGGGCCGCCGAGGTCGTCAGAGATGCATGTCCCAATCTTCCAGTCTGCATCTCATCCGACATTTGCCCCGAGTACCGCGAATATACCCGCGCCAGCACGACCGCCGTCAACGCCGCGCTGCTTCCCGCGGTGGGCGCCTACGTGGAACGGCTGGAGGACCGGCTCGGCAGGGTGAACCCCGGCTCCGGCCTGTTCCTGATGACCTCCGGCGGCGGCATCATTGCATCCGGCACCGCCAGGCAACAGCCCGTACAACTCATCGAGTCCGGTCCGGCGGCCGGCGTCATCGCCGCAACGTACATCGGCCAACTCGCCGGATTCGAGAACCTGATCGCGCTGGACATCGGGGGCACAACCGCGAAGGCCGCCCTCATCGAAAACGGAAGGCCGCGGCTGGCCGCCGAATTCGAGGTTGGCGACGCCGCCGTCGCAACCACCACCAGGGACAAAGGGCAGGGATATCCCGTAAAGACCCCCGTCATCGATCTGGTCGAAATCGGTTCCGGCGGCGGCAGCATCGGGCACGTCGATCCGGGCGGCGCGCTCGCCGTCGGGCCGCAATCCGCCGGCGCGGCGCCCGGACCCGCCTGTTACGGCAAAGGGGGTTCGGAACCCACGCTGACGGACGCAAACCTCGTTCTGGGCCGACTCAATCCCGATTATTTCCTCGGCGGCGAACTTACACTTGACGTATCTCTCGCGAGGCAGGCGATCGAACGGCGTATAGGCGGGCCGCTGAACATGAGTACTGAAGACGCCGCCTCGGGGTTGATTGAAATCGCCAACGCCAATATGACGGGCATCCTCCACCTCGTTTCCGTCCAGAAGGGCGTGGACCCCCGCAGGTTCGTGCTCGTCGCTTTCGGCGGCGCAGGACCCGTCCACGCCGTAGCGCTCGCGAAGGCGCTGCATATCGGCACGGTACTCGTTCCGCCCAGTCCCGGCGTGACCACGGCGCTGGGACTGCTCGTAACCGACCTGCGCCACGACTACGTCCGGACCTACATTTCAGCGACGGATGAACTGAACGTGGCCGGCCTTTCCGACATCTACAGCGAATTCGAAACGCATGCGACCCGCCTGTTGTTGAGCGAGGGCGTCTCCCGCTCGGACATCCGGTTCGTCCGGGAAGCGGACATGCGATACACCGGCCAGTCCTACGAACTTCGAGTGCCGGTCGGCCGACTGTCGGATGACCTCCCCCGGGAATTGAACGCCGCTTTCTTCACGGCACACCGGCGCCAGTACGGGTTCGCGACCCGGGATGAGCCCACGGAGGTTGTCAATGTCCGTCTCTCCGCCGTCGGCGCCGTCCCCCGTCCCAGCCGTCGGCAGGTTCCCCAGGGCGGACCGTCCGCGCTGGCGGCCATGAAGGCGAAACGCGACGTCCGCATACCAGGGCACGAAAGTCCGTCGTCCACGGCGATCTACGACCGGTATCGCCTCGAAGCGAACAACCGCTTCCCCGGCCCCGCCATCGTCGAGGAAATCGACTCCACAACGCTCGTTCCCCCCGGGTGTACTGTCAACGTCGACGACTACGGCAACCTCGTGATCGACGTCGGCTGAGGGGCGTCGCAGATGGATCTGCAACTGGCGACTTCGGGCATTACGTGGCAACTCGTGGTCTTCTGCGGGCTTTCCCTGTCTGTGGGCTGGGGGATCCGCGGCAACTTCGGCCACGAATACGGCGCGGCCATACCGGGCGCGCTGGCGGCAGTTGCCGCCGTGCTGGTTTCAGGGCGTCCCGACTGGCTGGCCCATGTTCACTACTTTGCGATGTTCGGCGCGCTCGGCTGGTCCTTCGGCGGAAGCATGTCATACATGGGCGTGGTCGGTTACACCCACTCCGGCCACCCGCCTTCCGTGCTCTACGGATTCGCGAACCTGTTCGTCATCGGTTTTCTATGGGCGTTCATGGGCGGCGCCGGGACCGCGCTGCCGGTATTTCTCACCGGAGACCGGCTTGCGCTTTTCTTTGCGCCGCTGGCCGCGATCTTCTCGGGATGGGCGCTTCAGTCAGTACTGGTCGACCTGCTATTCTCCAATGCGGAAAAGTCTGGCAGAGCCAGTCTCTCCTGGTACGATACCGATTGGCTGGCGACCCTTGTGGCAATGGCCGCCGGGTTGATCGTCGCAGCCGTTCGCGGAGGCTTCGACATCGCCACCTCTCTGGTGCTTCACCTTTCGATCGGGTGGTTCCTGTCGTTTCTGACGCTTGTCGTCCTGCTCAAGCTTCGCATGACGCCCCCTCGGGGAGATAACTGGGCCGGATGTCTTGGCCTTGCCGCAGGTCTTCTGATCTTCTGCTGGCGTTACGACTTGTACGGACTAGCGCTTGCCTCGCTGATCACGGGGTTTATCGGAGGAATCGGCTTCAGTCTGGGTCAGTTCCTGAAACTGCTGAATATCCGTACCGGATTGCAGACCAACTGGCACAGTGTCATGGAACAGACCCAGGGCCTCTTCCACGGTATCGCCATTGCCGTCTCAATGGGCCTGCTCTCGGTTCTCGCTCCCTCGGGTTCCGGTGCGATTCCCATGCCGGCGTGGACAGGAACGTTCGCGACAGGGTTCGTTTTGATCGGCCTGACTTACCTGAACCACAGAAAAGCATCCAGAAACTGGGTCGAAAAAGTGGACTGCCTGCCGGAGAGACCCTACGGACTTCCCGTAGCGGGCTGGTTTGTGCGGTCCAGGGGCTGGATCGGGTGGCTTGAGCTGATTTACATCGCCATCGGCGTCGCCGTTTTCTGGCTGATGCAAATGCACCGCTCTCTGCCCCTTACGTTCATACCGGATACCTGGCTGGGCAAGGGCCAGCTTCTTTACCTGGTTTTTCTGTGGTGGGTCGTCAATTTCAACTTCGCCCTGAAGATTGTTGAATTCAGTCCACGGCGCCTGGTAACCGAGGGTCCAATTACGTTCAACGCCATCGTCTGCACGGTCCTGGCCGCTTCCATAACGCTTGCCGACCCCGCATACGGTCCCACCATGCCGCAGGCAGTCGCCGATGCCGACTGGATCCGGAACACGATCCTCATCGGACTGGCCGCAGCGACCATCTTCACATTGTGCCATTGGGGGCTTACCCACGCCCTGTTCGGCCGACGCCATATCCCGTTCGCCTTCCGACATATCCGCTTTGGAACCGACGCTACGACCCGGGAGGAAGTGACGGAGTCGGGAAAGCCCTGGAAGTCAGGGTAGCATACCGAACGTCAGCAGGGCAGCCCGGACCAACAAATGTGGCGGACGTTCCGGCCCGTCGACGCCGATCTCTCATTACCTTTCCGATATCGTCTCTGCGCAGGGAACCGTTACCGTGAGAATTGCCGTCACAGAAGGCGTCTATTCGAACGACAGTTACGAACCTAACCTGTGCACGCTCCAGGACGGCAAAACCTGCTGGACGGCCTGGGCGGCATACGGCGCCGAGGGGTCGAGGGCATTCGTCCGGAAATTTGTACGCGAAACCGCCTGTGCTATAGAGCCACTATCGCCCAGCAACACCATGCAGACGCGCCCGATCTGCATCCCGAACGTTGAGGAGGCCGTATTCGTCTGGCTGGAAAAGACCGGCCGCCAGTACGCGTTCCGGAGCCGAAGAAATGACGGGAGCGGGTTCACTTCCTGCCGGGAGCTGCACGTCCTGCCTGCGTCGGCGAAGGTCTGGGAGACGCAGGCCCTCCTCGACGAAAGCGGCATTCTCTGGATCTGCTGGGCCCAGTCCGAAAAGGGAGAGAGCCGCATCCGGATCCTGAAGACGCTCCCGGACGGGAAGACCACAACCTGGTCGGCCGGAAGCGGGAGCCGTTACAACTACCGGCCCAGGATGGTCGAATGGGGACCGGAAGGCGTCTATATTGTATGGGACAGCTACGTCGATCGAACCTACGACGTCTATGGCTGCGCCGTCGGTCCGAACGGCCGTGGGAAAACCGTAAGAATCAGTTGCGACGAGGGATGGGAGAACAGGGCCAGCCTCTGCAGGGACGCGGGCGGGGCACTCTGGGCGGTGTGGGTACGCGGCGTGGACGTTATGTACCGGCGCAGCACGCTCCAGCAGATGTACTCGCTGCGGGGCGCCCGGCTGGAGGGCCGGGAGTGGGCACCCCTGACGGGCCCTGACGGCGCGGAGGAAATTGCGCCGCTGCACTACGGGCTATTGACCGAATTCCCCAAACCACCCAATCTCGGGCACATGGGAAGGCGGCTCTTCCCCGTCCTCAAGGCCGGAGAATCCGGCGGCGTGTGGCTCTTCTACGAGGTCAAGATGGACAGTGAGCAGGGCACGCTCACCTCCCGGGGTCGCCTCTTCGGCCACCACTGCAGGAACGGCGACTGGTCGGACCCCCTCTGCGTGGCGGAAGGGAACGTCTTCTATGAGCTTCCCCACAACGGCGAGGTCGGGACCCGGGTACACCTCATGTCCCAAGACATGATAACGGATGAACGATACCTGGAAAGCGCGCGCCTCGCCGCCGATCTCCCAGCCGTACCCGATGAAAACCGCCGAATCGACCTGACCGAATGGAACGAAGTCCGGCTGCCGTTCGAAAAACGGGGGCACACGACCCGGCCCCGAAATGAACTGCCCGGCGCGGAACGCGGCAAGTACCAACTCTTCTGGGTGGACCTGCACTGCCACTCGGCGGCATCCATCGAAGTGGAGGGAGAGCCCGATGAGTTGGGTCACTACGCCCGTGACAAGGCGCAGATCGACGGGCTGACCGTCTCCGACAACGACAGTTTCTGGAATCTGCCCAAACGGAGGAACGTGCGGCACCTGAAGGACTATGAGTGGGACTACGTGAAGGGCAACGCCATGGTTCTGAATGAACCGGGGCGATTCGCCATGTTTCCGGGCTACGAGATGACCATCACCGACCGGGTGGACTCCGGGCGGGACCACCGGTCCGTGATGTCGGACGACGACGAAATGGAAATGGACCTGCTGCACTTCAAATACAAGGAAGCCCACACAAAAGGCGAGCGGCATACCCACAAGGACACAAGGGAATGCCTGGACTGGTTCAAGGAAAAGGGCTACCTGCCGCTCCCCCATCCCCACAACGGAAAGTGGAACCTCTACGACACGGACGTCGAGTGGGGTGTCGACGTATGCGCCGGCTGGATGATTAACATCGACCTGTACGACGTGTATTTCAACTACCTGAACGCGGGTCAGAAATTCGCCTTCACCGGCAGCGGCGACAGCCACCACCGCAACCCGGGTCTGAGCGGCGCGCTCACGGGCATCTGGGCCGACCGGCTGGACCGCGCCGCCTTCCTCGATGCGATCCGGGCCAGGCGCTGTTACGCAACGGCCGGCCAGAAAATCCTGATCGAGTTCACGATCAACGATCGGATGATGGGCAGTTCCCTGGTCGTCAGGGACGACCCGGTGCTGAAGTGGCGCGTCGAGGGCGAGGCGGGCCGGGAATACATCCTGCGCGTCCACAGGGACGGGCGTCTTATGTACGATGAGAGGTTCGTCGGACGGACCAGGGGAGAGCGAAAGGAATTCCAGTTGCGCCGGTACCGCCCAGGAAAGCACTACTACCATCTCGAAGTCCTGTCACCCGACCCCATCCCCCAATACCCGGCCAACGTCGCGCACGCCATGGGCGCGAAGGGATGGAGCACTCCCATCTGGGTGGAGACTTCGGATTGACCGTGGCCGTTGCCGAGGATCGAGGCCCCTCCCCGACGCGGAGAGGGGTGCAATGCGGGCGCCCACAAGGGACGCCCCTACGCAGGCAACGTGGAGGGCGCGTCGTCACGTGGACGGCTTCTTCAGCAGGACCTTTGGCCGCGTGATCCGGTACCGCGAATTGGCAATCCAAAAAAAGAGGCGGCCGTTGCCGGACGCCCTTAAGGATTTTTCCGACTGTTCAGGTACTCAACGCGTCCAGTTCAAATACAGATTGACCGCGGTAAAGTTGACGATCGCCCAGACCGTCAAGAGCAATGCAAGTTCCGTCCAGACGGACATCCGTTCCGCGTCCGCCGCGCGCATCGCCAGGTGAACCACGCCGTAGGCCATCGGAATCAACAGCAGGTTGTTGGCATTGGCCCCGATCAGCACCAGCGCAAGCGGGGTATCGGGGGTTGCAATGGTCACGCAGAGCCACAGAAACGGAAAGGCGATCTGCAGCGCCCTCAGCAGCCGAAGGCGCACCGCTTCGTTATCCAGACCGGCGACGCCCGTCTGCCTCAGAAAATCCACGCTGATGCGCCCGGAACTGGCCGTGAACACGAGCAGCGTGGAAAACAGCGTGCAGAACGCGCCGAACATGAACACGTTCTTGGTCCAGGTTCCGATGCTCTGCGTAAAGATCAGTGAAACCTGTTCCACGACCTCCATGCCCTGCGGGACCACGTTCAGCTTCTTCAGAATGGAAGCGCCGAGCAGATAGTAGGCGCAGGTAATCACCAGTGCGATCCCGGTGCAGACCAGCGCATCGGTTTTCAGCACCCGCATCCAGCCCCGATATCGCGCGCGCCATTCCGGCGTATCCTCCCGCGGCCCCACAAAATCCGCATACCCTTTCTCCCGCACCCAGTAGGGATACATGAACAGCTCCACCGCCGTGGCGCCCACGGACCCCATCACGGCCATGGCGACGAACGCCCCGTCCGCGGGCAACGCGAAGCGAAATCCCGAAAGCACCTCGGCGCCCCCGACGGCGTATGGCGTGGCCTGCATCGCAATCACGGACCCGATGACGACCAGGCTGAAGCCCGCGACCAGTATCGTGATCATCCGCTCCAGGTCGGCGTAGAGGCCCCGGTACAGCAGTATCGAGATTGCCGCGAAAACCAGAATGGCCCAGACATTGTACGGGACGCCGGGCAACAGGGTTACCATCAGCCCCGCCACGGAGCCCAGTATGCCGATCACGGCAATCATCACGGAGAAATAACCCAGCACGCAGAGCCACGCCGCCCATGAGGTCTTCCCCAGACGCGCCCCGGGCACCCGGTCCAGTACCTGAATCGTCGTGCTGTTGTGCAAGACACACTGGCGGCCGAGCTCCAACTGGATGAAGAATTTGACCAGACATGCCAGGATCACGCCCCAGAGGAACACGAAGCCCACCTCCGCCCCCATTCGGGTGGTCACCAGCAACTCGCCGGACCCGACCACCGAACCCGACACGACCACGCCCGGGCCGATATTCCGCAGCAATCCTCCGACGCCCCGCGGCGCCTCTCGAACCGGCCGACTGGCTGCGTTCTCCATAGACTTATCCCGTCAGGTTTTTGACATCGCACGGTTGGCGACGGGCGGGGCGCCCACAAGGGGCGCCCCTACAAAACCAATCATCCATGAGTTGAATTCTCCGGGTTCCGCACCGACGTTGCATTTGTAGGGGCAACCCTTGTGGTTGCCCACGCGGCGGCGCGGATATCGACGATTCCCGTTGATCGTCCCTAATACACCGGCAGATAACGCTCCCGTTCCCACTGGTCCACGTGCAGATGGTACTCCGCCCATTCTTCGCGTTTCACCTGCACGTAGTAGTCCGCATATTCCGTCCCGAGCGCCTCCCGGAGCACGTCGTCGGACGCCAGGTGATCGGCAGCCTCCGCCAGGGTACCCGGGAGCAGGTCGATGCCCCGCGCTCTCAATTCGCTTTCGGGCACCTCGTAGAGATTGCCCTCGTTGCGTTCGCCCGGCTCCATACGGTTTTCGATGCCGTCGAGCCCGGCGGCCAGCATTGCCGCGGTCGTCAGGTATGGATTCGCCGCCCCGTCGATCGCCCGGTTCTCGATACGGCCCGCGTCGGGGATTCGGATCATCTGCGTCCGGTTCGATCCGCCGTAGGTGATACAGATCGGCGCCCAGGACGCGCCCGAACGGGGAGCCCCCCTCGTGAGGCGTTTGTAGCTGTTCACCAGGGGCGCGGACACTGCGGAAATCGCCTTCGCGTGGTTGAGGATGCCCGCCATGAACCAGTAAGCCTCCTTCGACAGACCGTTTTCATCCCCGTCGTCGAGAAAAAGGTTGGTCCTGTTTTCCGGATCCCACAGGCTCATGTGATAGTGCGCGCCGCTTCCAGTGAGATGAGAAAACGGCTTCGGCATGAACGTCGCGTGGTATCCGAGCCGCTCCGCGTTCACCTTCACCATCCATCGGAAGAACGTCTGCCGGTCGGCGGTCGTCAGCGCGTCGGAATAGGTCCAGTTGATCTCGAACTGGCAATTGGCATCTTCGTGGTCGTTTGCATAGGGTTCCCATCCCAGTTCCTGCATAAACCCGATGAGCGTGGTCATCACGTCCAGGTTGCGATGCAGGGTGACGAGATCGTAACAGGGCTTCTCCAGCGTGTCCATCGGATCGGCCAGCGCATAGTTCCCCTGGTCATCCTTTTTCAGGAGGATGAATTCAGCTTCCACGCCCAGGTTCAGGCGATATCCCTTCGCCTCCGCCTTCGCGAGCTGCCGCTGCAGAATCGTCCGTGGACAATATCCGAACGGCTCCCCCTCGACCTGGATGTTGCCCGCCACCCACGCCGTATTCTTGCGCCACGGCAATACGGTCATCGAGTTGAAGTCCGGTATGTTCATCATATCGGAATCGTGCGGGCCCTGCCCCATATTGCCCGCCGCGAAACCTGCGAACCCCGCGCCTTCCGAGGCCATGTCGTCGAGGTGGGTCACGGGCACCACCTTGGCCTTGGGCATCCCGCTCATCTCCACAAACGAACACAGAAAGAAGTCGATTCCGTTCGCGGCTACGAATTCTTTAACCTGGTCCAGCGTCATCGTCAGTTCTCCCCACAGAATCTCAGTTGGAAATTCTAGTTTTCAGTTGCCACCGCCGATGCGGGCGATTCCGCCTCGGCCAACTGATCCAGCTCGGCAGCATAGGTTGCATTCTCGTGTTTGATCTGCCAGACCGTGTACGCAAGCCACAGGACTACGCAAACCACAAAGAGAGGAACCTCGAACCCGACAAAGGGATACATCGGACCCACGTCGGCCGGATTCCCCACCCACGTGTCTATCAAACCCGTTCTCATCTGCCTCCTCCTTTGAAGTTGCCCGGAAGATTATGCCAGAAACGACGAAATACGCGAAGAAGCGAGACTGCGAGAATACGAGAATACGAGAAAACGAATAGGCGAAAAGACCAGAATACGAAAAGACGAGTGATGTCACCGCTCTTTCGTAGTTTCGTACATTCGTAGTCTCGCAAAGCGAGAAGACGAATAGACGAGAAACGAAGAGACGAAACGTCCGTGGCTGACATCGATACAGGTTCCGCCTTCAGAACAGACCGACCGTGTGTCCGGCTTCATCATAATCGATCGCCTCGGCCGACGGCCTGCGCGGAAGCCCCGGCATTGTCATGACGTCTCCGGTATACACGACCACAAACCCTGCCCCGGCGGACACCCTCACGTCGCGGATGGGCACGTCGAAACCCCTCGGTCTGCCCTTCAATCCCGGATCCGTGGAGAGCGAATACTGGGTCTTGGCCATACAGACCGGAAGCCTCCCGTGCCCGGCTTCCTCGAGCTTTGCGAACCGGGCTCTCAACCGTTTGTCCCCCATAATATCGTCGGCGCCGTAGACTTCCCGGGCGACGATCCTGGCCTTGTCCCACAACCGCAGATTATCGGGATAGAGAAGCTTGAAATCGCAGGACGCCGTTTCCGCGGCCTCGACAACCCTTCGCGCAAGCGCCTCCGCGCCGCCCCCTCCCTTCGCCCAGTGTTCCGATGGAACGATCGGCAGATCCATATCGGCGCAGCTGTCCTGAATCAGAGCGATCTCACCGGACGTGTCGGAAAGAAACCGGTTCACGGCCACGACAGCTGTGAGACCGAAACGCCGGATGTTTTCGATATGCTTCCTCAGATTCACGAGACCTTTTTCCAGCGCGGCCGGGTTGGCGTCCGACAGCCGCCTGGGTGACGTCCCGCCATGGTATTTCAGCCCCCGGACCGTCGCCACCAGCACCACGACGTCCGGCCGGATCCCGGCCTGACGGCATTTGATATTCAGAAACTTCTCCGCGCCCAGGTCCGCACCGAATCCGGCTTCGGTTACGGTATATTCGGACAGTCGCATGGCCAGCTTGGTCGCGATCACCGAATTGCAACCGTGCGCGATATTGGCGAACGGACCTCCGTGAACGATTGCCGGGTTGTTCTCCAGGGTCTGCACCAGATTCGGCTTCAGTGCGTCTCTCAGCAGCACGGCCATCGCACCGTGCACGTTGAGGTCCGCCGCCGTGACCGGTTCATTGGACCGCGTATACGCCACAATGATCCGGCCCAGCCGCTCCCGAAGCTCGTCGAGCGACTCCGAAAGGCAGAAAATAGCCATTACTTCCGACGCGACCGTGATTTCAAATCCCGATTCACGAGGATAGGAGTTCCCCGTACCTCCCAGACCGACGACGATTTCCCGAAGCGCGCGGTCGTTCATGTCCATCACGCGCTTCCACAGGACGCGCCGGGGATCGATATCCAGCCTGTTCCGGTGATGGACGTGGTTGTCGATCGCTGCCGAGAGCAGGTTGTGGGCGACGCCAATGGCGTGGATATCGCCCGTAAAATGCAGGTTGATGTCCTCCATCGGCGCTACCTGGGACATCCCGCCGCCGGCAGCGCCCCCCTTCATCCCGAAACAGGGGCCCAACGAAGGCTCTCTGAGACAGATTGCCGTGCGCTTTCCCAGCCGGTTCAGCGCGTCGCCCAGGCCCACGGTCGTGGTTGTCTTGCCCTCGCCGGAAGGCGTGGGATTGATCGCCGAGACCAATACCAGCTTGCCGGCGGCATTCCCGGCAAGGCTGTCGTAAAAATCCATCGAGACCTTGGCCTTGTACCTGCCGTAGACCTCCAGCTGGTCTTCCGGCACGCCAAATTCCTGCGCGACCTGGCCGATATGGTGCAGACGGGCCCGCCTCGCAATCTCGATGTCCGGCAATACGTCGTGCTCGCGCATAGATCCTTTCTGTCAATGTCCTGTCCTAAAAACATCCGATCAGTCGACCGCCGATTCAGGCAACCTGCTTCCGGGACAAGACACTTGTGTCCTGTCCCAAAAATTCCTCACCATTCGACCGCCGATTCATCCCGTCTCGCTACGTTCCCCTCGCTCGCCGACCTTACGCAGGTCGCCTGCGCTCCGGCGCCTTGCGAGCCGGGCGACTCGGCGGTCGAATTCAGGCAACTTATTTTCGGGACAGAACACTAACTGCCTGCCCGCGCTTCGTCGATTTCGGCCTGAGCGAGTTCGTCCGCATCGGCAGTTTCGTTCTGAATGGCCACGTGATCCAGACCCGCAATTTCAATCTGCGCCGGAATGCGCAGAATGCCGAGTTTCTTGAGGATCGCCCCCAGGACGTAGCAGGGAAGAAAGCCCAGCACGAAGAACATGATGACGGCGCCGAGCGTCTGTCCCCACGGCGTTATCGGAGCGTACGCGGGATTGGCGCCCGGATATCCCCAGAGTACGAACCCCGCGACAATCACGCCGATAACCCCGGCATAGCCATGTACCGCCACGGCGCCCACCGCATCGTCGATCCTGAACCGTTTCTCGACCCAGTTGTGCAGCTTGTACATGCAGAACGTGCCGAATGCGCCGATGAGCAGCGCCTGCATCGGATGGTACAGATCATTGCCGGCCGATGCCGTGATGATGCCGGCCAGTCCACCGGAGAAGGTCCAGTAAGGGTCGCCCTTGGAAACGAAGTACCCCATGATCAATCCGCCGGCGAGCGACATCAGAAAGTTGAACGTGATGGCGCTGAGCGTCGTGGGCGTCAGGTAAATCGTGGTGGCCGAAAAGAACGCCCGGTCGCTGGCGGGGTCCACGTCCATGATGGGCACGTTGCAGGCCGCGTAAAAGCCCCAGAACCCCGTGTAGATCAGGAACAGACCGATAACGACCAGCCAGGTGTTTTGAGGCGGGAAGTTTCTGGGAGAACCGTCGGACCTGAATCTGCCGATTCGCGGCCCCAGGTGGTAGAGGATCGCCAGCGCGGACCCGCCACTGATCGCGTGGATCACACCGGAGGCGTATGCGTCGTGGTATCCCAGTACCTGAACCATCCAGCCGTCGGCGGACCAGCCCCACGCCGCGTCGATCACCCAGGTAACCGATCCCACCAGAACGGCGAAAATCCAGAACGCGCCGGATCGGATGCGTTCGATGACCGCACCCGAAAGAATCGATCCCGCCGTCCATGAAAACAGCAGAAACGCCGCCCAGAACACGCCGTTCAGCCGAGCCCATAGTGCCGTATCGTCTCCGGTCAGCCCGCCGCCGTGCGGTTTGCCACCCATATGCGTCCCCATCAGCTCATTCCACGGCGTAGCCCACGCGGCTTCGATCAGCCCACCCGTGATCCCGGGTCCGTTCTGAACGGCGAAATAGATCCACCACCCGAAGAAATAGAACGTAATGGTGACGAGAGGGATCAGCATCGCGTTCTTCATAAGAGTGTGCATCATATTCTTCCTCCTGGACACGCCGACTTCGTACAGACAGAAGCCGACGTGGATGAGGAACATGAGCACGATACATATCCAGTAATAGAATTCCGTAAACACGACGGTCAATGCACTGAGTTCGTTGTCCATCTAATCCCTCCGTCTTGAACCTGAAGAATGCGCGAATCCGCGACAGGTGTCCGTCAGATCTGAGAAGCCGTCCCGTCCCACATCCTGCCATACTTTCCCTGGTAAAACAGGAGCGGACGACCTGAACCCGCGTCGCCCGCAACAATTTCTCCAACGAAAATGTCGTGGTCGCCGGCCCGCAGCACGTCGGCCAGCATACACTCCACGTGGCCCAGTGCGTCCGTGAGGACGGGGGCGCCGGTCCGAAACGTCGTCGTGGCCACGTTCGAGAAGTCCTTGGGACCCGGTCTGGCAAACTGCGCTGAAACCGCTTCCTGATCCTCGCTGAGGATATTCACTGCGAAATACCGGCTCTCCGTCAAATGGGCGTGCATCTGCGCCCCCTTGTCAACGGATACCATGACCAGAGGGGGATCAAGCGAAAGCGAGGTCACAGCATTGGCTGTCATTCCCCTGTATTCGCCGCCTGCAACCGTGGTGACAACGGTGACGCCGGTTGCAAAACAACCCATAATCCGACGTTGCTCCATCGGGTCGAAGGCCATTCCGATACCCTCTCAATGAAAGCGCCGTCCAACGCGAAGCTTCAGGGCACGATCGTGGGTACGACGTCGACCGGAGAAGCATTGCGGATCCTGGAAGCTGTAATCAGGAACGTAGCCGCGTTTTGTCCGGATCGTAAAACGGAAACCGCACCACCCGCGCGGGAATGCGCTTCTGATGGCCGTCCAGCCTTCCCACCTCGACTTCGGCGCCGACCGCGGCGTACCGGGTAGCGATACGGCAAAGCGCGATATTCCTGCCCAGAATCGGTGAGCGGGTGCCGCTCGTGATCACGCCAACGCGGCCGCGCCCGTCGTAGACGTCGTCGCCGGTGGCGACCGGTTCGTTCCCGGATACATCCAGCCCCACCAGCACGCGTTGTGGATGCGACCGCCTTCGGATCAGCGCCTCTTTGCCGATAAAGTCGTCTTTCTTGCGCCTGAGCGGAACCGTGAAGCCGATCCCCGCCTCAAACGGGTCCGTCCGGTCGTCAAACTCGCATCCCGCAAAAGCCAGACCGGCCTCGATCCGCAGCATGTCCAGGGCTTCCAGCCCCAACGGTTTCAGGCCATACCGCTGTCCCGCTTCCCAGATGGCATCCCACACCGCGGGCGCATCGTTGGGATGGCACCATACCTCGTAACCCAGTTCGCCCGTATAGCCCGTCCTGGATACGACAATCGCCGGACCGTTTCCATTGCCGATTCGGCCCACCGTGAATCGGAACCAGCCCAGTTCGGCCAAGGACGGGCGGGACGGTGGCGTCCAGACGACGTTGCGAAGGATATCCCGGCTTCCGGGTCCCTGAACGGCAAGATTATGGAGTTGATCGGTCGAGTTTCTGACCCATACCCGCATCCCGAGCCGACTCGCCTGCTCGCGCAGCCACGTGCCCCCGTAATCGTCGCCGCAGATCCACCGGAAATTCTCGGCGCCCAACCGGAACAGCGTGCCGTCGTCCAGCATGCCGCCGGTTTCGTAACACATCGCGGAATAAGTCACTTGCCCCGGAGTAAGCCGGCGGACGTCCCGCGTCAGCGTGTACTGCAGCAACGCCTCCGCGTCCGGCCCGAGGACCTCGAATTTACGCAGCGCGGACAGGTCCATCACCGCCGCGGTCTCGCGGCAGGCGAAATATTCCTCGACGGCGCCCTTGCCTGTAAAACACGCGGGAAGCCAGAACCCGCGGTATTCCTCGTAATGGCGAGTCAGGGAGGACGTGCGCTGGTGAAAGGCCGTCTCCCTCGTCAACCTGGGCTCGGCGTCTGCCGTCATCCGGTGAGCAATCCCCGTGGAAAACCGGTACCGATCAGGGTAGACGCGGACCTGAATCTCCGTCGGATCCCAGCCGTTGGCCGGATCGATATCGTCCGGGCACGCGGACGACAGACAGACCAGGTCCGTTAAGGCCTTCAGCAGGACATGGTCGCCCGGACGAGACCATGGCTCGTCCATGAACAGGACGTTATTCCCGTCGATTCTCGTATTGTAAAAGAAATTCACGGCCGGCCAGCCGCGCCGGGGCTGAATCGTATACGGGTCCAATGCCGCGTTGAAGTTGTCCGTACAATTGACGTGGCCCGGATAACCCATATCCTCGTAATATTTGGCGGTGCACGCAAGCGCAAACGTATCGTGCCGCCCTACCGTATCCCGAACGACCTCGACCAGCGGCTGCATATCCTGGTCGTAAAACTTCGAAAAGAGGCCCGGACCGGGATAGGCCGCGCCCATGAGGGTCCGCGTCGTGGTCGCATCCAGGCCACGCTCAACGCCATGCTGCAGTTGCCGGGCGTCGAACGCCAGAAAATCGGAACACTGGCGCCCGGCGACGTCGATCACCTGGATGAACTCTCCCGCCTTTACCTCATAAGCGATGGCCGACGCCCTTTCCACCTCAAGATCCAGGCGCATGTCCCCCAGAGGCGCGGGCAGCGGGGGGCGTTCCGGCGTTTCCACGCGCGAGCGCCTGACCACGACTTCCAGATCCGTCGGGGGATCCTGGGCATCCACCCGCATCGGCCCGCCGGGAGCCGCAATCACGCAAACGGCGTCTCTATGGACGTCGAAACACGCTTCTGCGCCGGCCTTCGACTCTCCGCCGAAGACCCGCACCGCCGGTGCGCCTTTCACGTTGACGCCCCTTCGCCGCAGGGCCGTGCGAGCCGCCTGCGCGCTCTCGTCCCCGCGCCGGAGCGCCTCCGTGAAACCCTCCATCGCACCGTCGGCACGGAGACCCAGCCGGGAGGGATCGGCGCCGCCGTCCGGACCGAATACGCCCAGTTCGCAGCGCTGGCGCCCTTCCACGTCGACGACCGCCAGCCGGTCGCCCTGCGCCAACCCCAGGGCGATCGCCCCACCGCCCGGCACCCGATAGCGCTCCCTGCCCGGCGTCCATCTCAGCAGTCCCGTCCCGATCATTTGGACGTCTTCAGGCATCATCCCCGATCGGTTTCAGCCAGAAGCTGACGGGCGAGTTCCTTCTTGCTCTCGCCATCCATTTTCTTGATTTCGTTCCTCAATAGCCGCTCGTTTACGGACTGGTTCCAGTAATCCAGCGAGTCGAACCCAAGCAGCACGCTCTTGCCCACAAATTGGCGCAGGACCTCATTCGTGGGACCCATCACCCAACCGGCCTTGCCGTCGCGCAGATACCGTTCGATTCCCAGGTCGGGTTTGTAACCCGTCCCGCCACATGCGTGCAGCATCTTGTCGGAGACGTTCGCCACGTTCTTCGCCGCCGTGAACTTCACCTGCCACATCCAGTGCAGCACGTCCGCCCTTGGCATACGGGAGAGGTCCTTGTGGATCGACCAGTCGCACCGATTCGTAACGTCGTCCATCGCCCGGGCCATCAGGTAGACGAAGGACCGTGAGGTGTTCGTATCGATTACGGCCTCGCCCACGTAATCCTGGATCGTGGGATAGTCCGCCACCCGCATGCCCACGTCCGCGTGCCTCCTGGCGGTGGTGTGCCGCCTGGCGATATCGATCATTCCAAGTGAGATTCCGTTCCAGCAGGCCGACGAGCACAACAGGAAGAAAGGATCCACCGTCTCGTCGTTGGAATTCGCCCCGTCGCCCACCGGGCCCACCAGCCTGCTCTCCGGCATCGTGACATTGTCGACCTCCAGCGTGCCGGACTGATTCCCGCGCAGACCCAGGCCGTCCCACAGGGACGGCTCCGCCTTCACCTCGTCCGCCATGACGAGAAAACAAGACAGATTCGAATAATCGCCCGCGAAATCCGGACTCGTCGTCTGTACGATGTACCAGTCGGCAAAACCCGCGGACGTCGTCCACGATGCCTTCTTGCGCACCTTCCAGCCGCCATCCACCCGCTCCGCTCCAGACGATATCGGATACCAGAAGTGAGATCCCGTCTCGGGGTCCGAATAGGACAGGGTGCCCACCAGCACGTCTCTGTCGAGGCGCTTCATGAGGTCCTGAAGCGTTGCATTGTCGTGCGCCCGGAACATGGCGGCGGCGACGGCGCCGACGTGCATGGTATAACACATTGCAGTACTCGCGCAGCCGTAACGCGCGATCGTTTCCACCACCATCGCCGTACACGTATGGTCTTCTCCCAGGCCTCCCCATTCCCGGGGCACGTTCAATCCCAGGAGGCCCAGCGAAGCCAGCGCCTGGAAGTTCTTCCGCGGAAACACGAGCTCACGATCGCTCTCAACCGCGTTATCCCGCAGCGTCGTCCGGCACAGGTCGATCAGTTTTTCCTGGAGCGCCTCCTGTTCGTTCGTCAATACCCACTGGGGGTCCCAGTCGTAGTCCAGACCCCAGAACGCATCCGGGCCCCACATCTTCGACTTGCTCATAACGCCTCCAGGTTGTTTGGTACGCCGAATTTGCAACCCGGCCATGCGCTACCCGCGCGCCTCGCCGTCGTATTCAACGTTTAACCTCAATTCGAAAATAGACAGCAGTCAAATTGACTACAAAAAGCCTGAATGCGGGGAGACGGCAGACCAAGAGCGGTGAGACGGGAGCCGGTAGAGGGTAGAAGACCACACCACAGCCCACCACCTGGTGAGACGTAAGCCGGGAGAGGTTAGAGATGTCCTGCCTCGTGAGGATTCTTTTCGTGCCGAAGGCAGCGAGGAATTAAATATCGGGCGAGGATATCATCTACCGTCTACCCTCTCACCTCTACCCGCCTATCTTCTACCGTCTTCCGTCTACTATGTTAAAAGTCAAGAGAAAACGACAAAATGTTGGCCTCA
>JAPPFJ010000011.1 GCA_028877215.1 Gemmatimonadota bacterium
CGGCGCTTTTGCAGCCGCGCGAAGACCGCTGGGAATTTTAAGACAGCTTCTTAAGATCATGTCGCCTGAATCACAACAGCGGGGAGAGTTCTCCGTAATGCGCGTTTCACTTGCGGTTCTCGCGTTCCTCCTGTTTCTGCCGGCCACCTGCCTTGCGGATGGTCCAGTCTACGTCGTGCCCATCGAGGGGACCATTGAGCGGGGGCTCGCTGCCTTTATATCGCGGGTGATGGAGGATGCCGAAGCAGAGGGCGTGTCGGCAGTAATTTTCGAAATCGACACCCCTGGCGGCGCACTGGACGCGGCCCTGGTCATCCGGGACGCGATTCTATACAGCGAGGTGAAGACCATTGCCTTCATCAACCCCCGGGCGATCTCGGCGGGCGCCCTGATTTCACTGGCAACGCGGCACATCGTCATGGTGGAGGGGGGAACGATCGGCGCGGCAACGGCCGTTGACATGCAGGGCAAGAAGGCCAGCGAAAAGGTAATCTCCTATTTTCGCAACGAGATGAAAGCGACCGCCGAGAAGACCGGCCGCCCCCCCGAACTGGCGGAGGCGATGGTCGACGAAGACGTGGACGTGGAGGATCTCGCGCCGAAGGGTAAGCTGCTGACGCTCACCACAACCGAGGCGGTTGCGAATAAAATCGCGGAATACATGGTCACGGCAACGGGCGAGGGTGAGAAACTACGGGCGGTACTGGCGCATTTCGAACTGGACGATGCGCGGGTAACCCGGCTGTCGGTGAACTGGTCGGAGCAGGTGGTGCGCTGGCTCACCCACCCGATTGTGGCGTCGCTGCTGATGTCGCTCGGTTTTCTGGGGTTGATCTTCGAGATCCAGAGCCCGGGTTGGGGCGTCGGCGGCACGATCGGCCTGGTTTGCCTGGGCCTGTTCTTCGGCAGCCATCTGCTGGTGGAACTCGCCGACTGGACCGAAGTGCTGCTGTTCCTGATCGGGACGATCCTTGTCGTCGCGGACCTGTTTTTTGTAGCAGGATTCGGAGTGCTGGCCATCCCGGGGCTCGTGCTGATGATAGCCGGCCTGTTCCTGAGTCTGATGGGACGACCCGAATTGTGGACGTGGGAGTCCGTGGGAATGGGCGCCCGGCCTTTGTTGCTGTCGTTTTTGACGACAGTTCTGATCGCCGGCTTAATGTTGAAAATGCTGCCGCGCACGTCCGCGTGGAAGTGGCTGGTGCTTCACGAAGAAGAACGCAGCGACGCTGGATATATTGCCACTGGAAAACACGACGTACTCCTGGGCAAGGAGGGCGTGGCCTTTACGCCGCTGCGTCCCGCGGGTACGGGTCTGATCGACGGGCGGCGGGTCAACGTCGCCGCCGACGGGGAGTTTATCGAAAAGGACAGCCGGATCACGGTTGTCGAGGTCGAAGGCAACCGGATCGTGGTCCGCAAGACCGAAGAGGCAAGTTAGCAGCCCGTTGAAAGCGACCATACGGGCTAGTGTTCTGCCCCGGAAATAAGTTGCCTAAATTCGGCCGCTGAGTCGCCCGTCTCGCAAGGCGCCTCCGACCTGCGAATGGTCGGCGAGCGAGGGGAACGTAGCGAGACGGGATGAATCGGCGGCCGAATGGTGAGGAATTTTTGGGACAGGACACTTGGTCTGGCCGGAATGGCCGAAGATGGACAGGAGCCGCGGTATGGTTGAAGCCATTGCGATTCTGGTCGTACTCGCCGTCGCAACTGCGTTTGGGTTGTGGAAATGGTTCGTGCTCAATGCCGACGAAAAGGCCGACGCCGGTTACGTAGCCACCGGAGAACATGAAGCGTTATTGGGAAAAGAGGGGGTGGCCTATACGCCGCTGCGCCCATCGGGTACGGGTTTGATCGACGGGCGCAGGGTCAACGTGGCCGCTGATGGCGAGTTTATCGAAAGGGACAGCCAGATCAGGGTCGTCGAGGTTGAAGGCAACCGGATCGTGGTACGCAAAGCCGAGGACGCCAATTAGAATGGTCCTGACTTGAGTCCGATCGATTCAATCGGTTGAAGTCACAGGGGGAGTTGAAATATGGTCGATGCAGTTTTACTTCTCGTTATTGTTGTCGCTGTAATCGTTGCGCTGTTCCTGTTCTTCTATTTCATACCGGTCGGGCTGTGGATCTCGGCCCTTGCGGCCCGCGTCCGGATCGGTATCGGCGAATTGGTGGGGATGCGCCTGCGGCGCGTTCCCCCGCGAATCATCCTTGGGTCGCAGATCAGCGCCACCAAGGCCGGGCTGGCTATTCCCACATCCTTCCTGGAAGCGCATTACCTGGCGGGAGGACACGTGGAGAACGTGGTAACGGCCCTTATTGCGGCTGATAAAGCCGGCATCAATCTCACCACGGAACGGGCCGCGGCGATCGACCTTGCAGGCCGCAACGTGCTGGAGGCCGTGCAGGTCAGCGTCAACCCCAAGGTGATTTCCACCCCGATGGTCACGGCCGTGGCGAAAGACGGCATCCAGGTCAAAGCCACGTCACGGGTCACGGTGCGAGCCAATATCGATCGGCTGGTGGGCGGCGCCGGCGAGGAGACGATCGTTGCACGCGTCGGCGAGGGGATCGTGACCACGATCGGCTCTTCGGAAACCCATAAGGCAGTGCTGGAGAATCCCGATCTCATTTCGAAGACCGTGCTTGGAAAAGGGCTGGATTCGGGTACGGCGTACGAGATCCTGTCGATCGATATCGCCGACGTGGACGTGGGCGACAATATCGGCGCGAAACTCCAGACGGATCAGGCGGAGGCCGATCTGAAGATCGCCCGCGCGAAGGCGGAAGAACGGCGGGCGATGGCGGTGGCCCACGAGCAGGAGATGAGCGCGCGGGTGGTCGAGATGCGCGCCAGGGTCGTGGAGGCGGAGGCGGAGGTCCCGCGGGCGATGGCCGAGGCGTTCCGCAGCGGCAATCTGGGCGTGATGGACTATTACCGGATGCAGAATATCCAGGCGGATACCTCGATGCGCGAGGGAATCGCGGAAACCGAGGACAGTCCTGAAGAAGATACGGACAGGGGAGACGCGTAGATCATGAATTTCGAACTCGTTGTCATCCTGTTTATCGCGTTGAGCGTGATCTCCTCGCTGATCAATAAGATGCTGGAAGGCCGTCGTCGTCGGGAGCTTGAGGAAGAGGATCTCGAAATGCCGCCGATGGGCGTTCCGGACGCCGATCCACCGGAAGTTGACATCTTCCCGGAACCGGGGCCGCCCGGACCAGTGCCAATGGGCGGGGAATTCCAGGAGGTACGGGGAACCCGCCGGGTGAGCGAGGCGCCCACGGGACCGGAGTTTCAGGAAATCAGAGGCGCCCGCCCTGTCAATGAACCAGCAGGTGGTAGAGAGTTTCGGGAAGTCACGGGCACACGCCCGGTGAGTGAAACGTACACGGGGGATGAGTATCGACCGGCCGGCTTCGACCTGCCGGAGGACGAACACTCCCGCGGGGCGACAGGCGGCGACGCGGCGGAGTCCGCGGCCGAAGGAGAGCAGGACGGCTTGCCCGACGTCCAACCACTGGTCGTGGCGCCTCGCCGCAGAACCCGCCGCCGGAGAATCCACCTCGACTTCAAGCCGAAAACGGTCCGCAAGGCGATTGTCTACAATGAGATTCTGGGACCGCCCGCGGCGGATCGGAGGCCGTAACGCGCGGTACTAACTTCCTGCGGCATCCGATGATGCCGGACCCTGGCAGGCAGCCCGGAAGGGCCTTTTTCAATGGGCTGTAAAGGTTCGATGTCAGGCGAAATTCAAACAACGCTATCTGTAGAGGAATGGGTTATATGCGCTGGCCCGAGATATGCAAAGACCGTCCCGATAAGTGGCTGATTGTTGAGGCATTAGAAGCCCATACAACCTCTGATTATCGGCGGCATCTGAATCGTCTGTCAGTGGTTGAAGAATGCCCGGATGGCAAAACAGCTATGAAACGGTATCAAACCCTTCACCATCAATATCCCGAACGGGAATATTATTTTCTCCATACCAGTCGTGATTCACTTGATATTCAAGTAAGACAATCGTCGGGTTTTCGTGCGCTGTATGCAACTGGTACGCAGGTATGATCTGCCATTTACATCGGTGTCTATTGACTATCGGGGATCGACTATTGAGATCCCTCAAGTCCTGGTCGATACTGGATCAGCCAGCACGGTAATATCCGCCGATTTGGTTGATTCCATCGGTATATTTCCCTTGCCGGATGACCGGATAGTCACAATTCGCGGTGTGGGTGGACATGAGGTTGTATTCAGGCGACGGGTTGATTGTTTGCAGGTTGGACAGAAGGAATTGACTAATTTCGAACTTGAAATAGGAGGCATGGATTATGGCTTTGAAATCAATGGGATTTTGGGGATGGATTTCCTTACAGAATCCGGAGCCATCATCAATCTGCATACAATGAGTCTTGCATTCGATGGCTGAAGGCAGGCTGGATCCCGGCAGGACCTGACGGGCAGCACGTACGCCCGCTCTTCCTGAAACGGTTGATGCGGCGAGGATACCGTCACCTGGCACAGCCTCTCAACTGTGTCCGTCCGCCCTTCCTGTCATCCAGAGGAGGCCCCCGGGGCCGACGAAGGATCTACTGCAGCATCCGATAATACCGGAGCGCATTTGACCTTGGCAAGACCTGGCAGGCGGCACGTACTCCCGCTCTTTCCGAAACGGTTGATGCGCGGGTAGGGTCGCCGAACGCCTGTTTCCTCTTGACAGTTTGTGCACCGATGGGGATATTCCTCAAACCCTGATTCAACAGCGCCGAAGTGGTGGAATTGGTAGACGCGCTGGACTCAAAATCCAGTGGGCGCAAGCCCGTGTGGGTTCGACTCCCACCTTCGGCACCAGAAAAAAAAGGCACCTGCGAAAAGCGGGTGCCTTTTATTGTGGAGATGGTAGCGGACTCTCACACGAATCCGATGTCAGGAAAGCTTCGTGGGCCTCCGTCTTCGCTTAGCGGATATTCTCAAGGCCACAGTGCATCGGTGGCCAACAGGCTGGAGAATTTTGAAAACGGGAGAATTTCGATACCGTCCGTGGTACGTAACTCAGGTCCTTCGGGATAGACCACAAGCCGGCGGCAAAGACCCGGCAGTTGGGCCAGAGCCCTCAGTCCCTTGCACCAGGATTCCGCAAATGTCCCGCCGGATTTGACTTCGATAGCCACGAATCCTCCGTCACGACTGAGCAGGAAATCCACCTCGGTTCGCGTCTGTGCGGCGGTCGACCAATAGAAGCATTCATCGCAAAGATCTCGGTAGTCCGTGTACGCCCGGATCAACTGCGCAATCAGGCACTCGAAAAGTGCGCCGCGTTCTTCGGGTGCGGGAGGCGTCGTTACCCTTTTCATCGCCCGTACAAGACCGGGGTCGCACCAATACCACTTTGGCAATTTGCGTTCGCGCACCCGCAATCGCGTCTCGAACGCAGGAAGTTGAAAACCCAGGAGCGTTTCCTCCAGGATCTCCAGATATCCCGTCACCGTGGTGCGCGCAACCCGAGCTTCCCTTGCGATGTTGGTCACGTTAAGGGTCTGGCCGTGAAAGAGCGCCGCAATGGGGAGAAAGCGCGCAAATCCGGGTAAATTGCGCACAAGCGCCTCGGCTTGTACCTCCTCTTTGAGATACATCTGCGTATAGGCGACCAGTGTCTCTGCGCTGTCCTCCGAATCCCATACGATGGGCAGCAGTCCGTGTTGTAAGGCGTCGTGGAGCACGAACCTCTCACCCAGCTCCTCTGGAGTAAAGGGGTGCATCGCGCGATTAAGGGCGCGGCCGGCGAGGAGGTTGACACCTGCGCGTTTGAGTTTTCTCGCACTGGACCCGCACAATACAAAGCGCAGCCGCCGTTCTTCGATAAAACGGTGCACCTCGTTGAGCAGCGCCGGCAATCTTTGAATTTCGTCCAGAACCAC
Source organism: Gemmatimonadota bacterium (assembly GCA_028877215.1). Lineage (GTDB taxonomy): Bacteria > Latescibacterota > UBA2968 > UBA2968 > JAAXHE01. The sequence goes on from JAPPFJ010000011.1 coordinate 5,923, forward strand.
CCACCGGTCACCCGGCACAGCCCGTAGTTCCGCGGCCAGGAGACCTGGATTCGCAAGCAGGCGTTGGTACGTATCCTCGGCAAGCAGATTCACGACGTGCGCATCCGGGAACGCCAATCGCAGATAGGTGCTTTTTCCAACGCCGCGAGGTCCCAGGAGAAAGAAGCTCTTCCGGGGAGCGTCGAATATGCGAGGTATTGTCATTTGACTATATTGTCGTCATTTTTCGCAGTAATTTGACGATAATATATACAAATTTCACAAATACGTCAAGTTCAGATCCGCCCTGTTACGGTATCGCCAGGAATGCACTCCTCAACAAAAAAATCGCACCTGCGAAAAGCAGGTGCCTGTTTTCATTGCGGTGACGGTAGCCGATTCTCACCCGAAGTAAAGTGAGTCAAACGCCGCGCGCATCGCTGTCACCCAAATTGACGCATAGAAGGATTTGGAGTCGCGTTCACTGACTCGCCTTTGACAGGTAATGTATTCAGTTTTCCCTTGATTCTACCGAAAACCTGAATCCCAATCCATGCAGGATTTCGCCCATCGTATTGAGCTGCGGATTCCCATTTTTGGAAAGGGCCTTGTAAAGTCCCTCACGAGTCAGGCTGACACGCTCGGCCAACCTGGACATACCGCCCTGTGCCTCAGCAACGTCTCTAACTGCCAGCAAGAATGCTTCAAGGTCCCCGTTTTTTTCATATTCATCAAGTGCAACTGAAAGATATACCTTCGCGTCCTCCGGATCGCGCAACTGCTCAATATGATAGTCCTTGAAATCTCTATAGGCATTCATTCTTGGTCCCTTGAATTGTGCAGCTTCCAGTCTGCCTTTGCCTTTTCAATATCTCGACTCTGCGAACGTTTTTCACCTCCTCGCAATAGCAAGATGGCGTCGTCTGCTATTCTGCCGAAATAAACCCGATATCCGGCTCCAAACTGGAACCGAAATTCAAAGACACCATTTCCCACTGACCGATAATCGCCCATATTTCCAGTCTCTTCCACTCGCCTCAGACGACTTCGGATCCTTGCAACCGTTACTGCGTCTTTGATAAATGAAAGCCATTCTGCAAAAGGTTCGATGCCGTTGGGATTTTGATAAATCTTGATATCCACAATACAAATGTAAACTGTAATTCACACATTGTCAATTCCAAAAGACACAGCAACCCGGCCGCAGTTGCGGGAGAATGCGCCGCCGCTATTGGCTGTTTCTCGCAGCGACCCGATTAACTGATGAGCCCACATACATAGATCGATTGACGTTTGCGAAAAATTGAAACCTACCTGCCGCTGTTGCGTCTAAGCGGTTACAACCATGCTACATCCCTCCCGAAAGACGTCGATCGTACCCAGTACGGCCGGCGTCTTTTTTATTTTTCGTCATAGACCCGGGAACGGGGCAGGGTGTTATTGAACGACCGGGAAAGTCCTGTTGCGTGCCCTTCCCGCTGCACGTATTTTAGAAGCTGTCTTAAAATTCCCAGCGGTCTTCGCACGGCTGCAAAAGCGCCGGTCGGCGTTGGTCAAACCCGCCCGTATCCAATGTATCGAGGCTGCGCGCCCCTCGCCTCTCTTAGGCGGATTTTCCCGCCTTGACCGCCACTTTTTCGCTCGTGCTCGGGAACTCACCGGTAATTTTAAAACAGCTTCTTATCCCAGTTCAACGTGGGCGTTCAGCCCCAGTTAACGGATAGCCCGCCCTTCGCCCAACCCTTCGGATCAGTACGGGAGAACCCTATGCGCAGGATTCTGCTCCAGCAGGTCACGAAGACATTCGACGGCGTCACGGCGGTAGACCGGTTGGATCTGGACATCGCCGCCGGAGAGACATTCGGTCTGCTCGGTCCCAACGGCGCTGGCAAGACCACGACGATTCGTACCATCCTGGGGATTTACGGTCCGGATTCGGGTACCATCGACTACGGCAACGGTGGAACGGGCCTGTCGAGGGACCGGATCGGCTACCTGCCCGAAGAACGGGGGCTGTATCCCAAGATGCGGGTTATGGATCTGCTTGTGTTTCTCGGGGAGATCAAGTCCCTCTCCCGGTCGGAAGCGGCAGGCCGCGCGGGAGAATGGCTCGATCGGATGGGCCTGTCGGAATGGGCGAACCGGCGCGTGGATCAGCTTTCCAAGGGTATGCAGCAGAAGCTGCAGTTCATCGCAACCGTCATGCATGACCCCGATCTATTGATTCTCGACGAGCCGTTCAGCGGGTTGGATCCGATCAACGTGGCCGTCCTGAAAGAGATCATGCAGACCCTGACGTCCGAGGGCAAGATTCTCATCTTTTCCACGCATCAGATGGAAGATGCCGAAGCGCTCTGCGACCGGATCTGTCTGATCAACCGCGGTCGGAAGGTACTTGACGGCACGGTAACGGAATTGAAGTCCCGTTATACGAGGAACAGGTTGCGTATTGCGTTTGAGGGGAGTGGCGATTTTCTCGAGAATACGAATCTGGTTCGGCACACGGAACACCGCGGGAATCACGTGGAGGTCGAACTCCAGACGGGCGCGGATCCGGGCGACCTGCTGAGAACGGCGCTTTCCGCGGCCCGGATCCACCGGTTCGAAGTCTCGGAGCCCTCGCTTAGAGATATCTTTTTAATGGCTGTTGGCGGTGAAGATTCGGGAGGGGAGCAGGATGAATAAGGTATTGACGATCGTCCGCCGGGAATTCATAGAAATCGTACGCAAGAAGAGTTTCCTGATCGGCCTGTTCCTGGTACCGGTATTCGTCGTGGCCAGTATCCTGGTCCCCGTCCTTCTGGCGCGGGTAGACGTGGGCAAACAGAAGCGAATCGCGGTGGTCGACCAGACCGGTATCCTGTACGGGCCGCTCGAAGCCCGCCTGGACGAACAGCTCAAGGATGGCAGGCCGGAATATCTGTTGCAGGAAGTGCGGCCCGGCCCCGATCTGGAAACCACGCGGCGTCAGCTCACGTCCGAGATCAACGCCGGAGAACTGGACGCCTACCTGGTGGTGCCTCCCGAGATCTTCGAAAAAAGCGAGGCCGGGTTCTATGGTAAGAACGTAAGCGATATGCGCCAGGTCGGGCGATTGCGGAGCGCATTGACTCACATTGTGGTTGCCCACAGGCTGGCGCAGCGGGGGCTGGAACCTGAGGAAGTGAGAAAGTGGACCCGCAGGGTGCAGTTGCAGACGCTGAAAATCGTCAAGGGGAAGGAGAAGAAGAGCGGGTTTGCCCGGGAATATTTCACTTCGTTCGCATTCGCGATGCTACTTTATATGGTCACCATCCTCTATGGGATCATGGTTATGCGCGGCGTCCTGGAAGAGAAAACCAACCGCATGGTGGAGGTGATGCTGTCGTCGGTCGATCCATTTCAGATGATGGCGGGCAAGATTCTGGGGATCGGCGCCGCCAGCCTGGTTCAGGTTTCCGTCTGGATCGGCGTGGGTCTGTTGGCCACGGCGTACGGCAGGATGGCGTTCGGGCCCAACCTCCCCTTTGCGATCGAAACGGGTGTGGTGGTCTACTTCGGCGTCTACTTTGTCCTGGGTTACTTTCTGTATGCCACACTCTACGCCATTATCGGCGCGATCTGCGACACCGAACAGGATGCGCAGCACCTTCAGATCCTCGTGATCGTGCCAATGATCCTCTCGCTGCTTGCAATGACGTTTATCACCCGGCAGCCCGGCGCCGCCCCGTCCGTGGTGATGTCGTTGATTCCGTTCTTTGCGCCAATGATCATGATCGTCCGGGTAAACGTCCTCACGCCACCGTGGATCGAAATCGCAGCGTCGGTCCTGATCCTGATCGGCACGATTGCCGGGGTCATGTGGGCGGCCGCGCGGATCTACCGGGTGGGGATCCTGATGAGGGGCAAGCGGGCCACGTTGTCGGAAATGGTTCGTTGGGTTCGGTACGGATAGTGTTGTTCCCCTATAATGGATCTCCAGGATTCGCAAGATTCCGTGGCTCGAGGGTATTCCTTAGAAGCGGGGAGAGGGGAGACGGGAGAGGGTAGAGATAACCAGCCTTATGAGGTCTCTTCTCGTGCCGGAGGCAAGAAGGCATACAATATCGGGCAGGGATTTCTTCTACCGGCTCCCCTCTACCGTCTAACCGACTTGTGGTAACGCAAGAAATAGGGCGAGGGAATCGGGGACGTTTGGGGGCTGCGAGGATTTTAGATTTCTGGTGGTTAGACGCGGTTGCTTCGACAAGTCATGTGGAGGATCCATGTCAAATCTGATTGCGTGCAACCTAAACAGCTATCGACAATACCGGGACGGCGCGTTCGAACATCTCGCGCGGATCGGTCTGACCCACGTGGAAATTCCATGTCCCGAGCCCGAAGAAAGGGATGCGGTTCAGTGTGAACTGGACCGTTTCGGACTGCGCGCGTCCAGTCTGATCATTCGCTGTGAGATGCACGCGGACGACGTGGTCCAGAGGTTCGCGCACGCACTAAATACCGTGGCGGAGATGGGGGTCGGCCTGGTGTTCACGAGCGTAAAGACCGGAGGCGTAGACCGGGATTTCGTCTACGGCAGGCTGCAGGACATCGGTGACGCCGCGGCCGAACGTGGGATTGTCGTGGCAATGGAAACGCATCCGGATCTGGTTACGAATGCCGACGTGGCGCTGGAGACGATGCGGAACGTGAATCATCCCAACGTCGGCATCAATTTCGATACGGCGAACGTCCACTATTACAACGAGGGCGTGGATTCGGTCGAGCAGTTTCGGAAGGTTTCGCACGCGGTGGCAGCCGTGCATCTGAAAGACACGAACGGCGCCTTTCAGACCTGGCACTTCCCCGCACTTGGCGAGGGGATCGTGGATTTTCCGTCCATTTTCGAAATATTCGCCAGCCACGGACGCAACGGGCCCTATACGCTGGAACTGGAGGGCATCCAGGGTGAATCCCTGACGCGGCGTGAAGTGGAACAACGCGTCGAGCAGTCACTGGAGTTCCTTCGCGCCCGCGGGCTGGCGGAGCGTCGATGATCCTTGCGGTGGATATCGGCGGTACCAATTTCAGCCTCGCGCTGGGAACGCCGGACGGGCGCATTCTGAAGCGGACGACCGGTTCCACCGATCGCTCCGGCGGCGCCGCGTGGATGATGGAGCGGGTCCTGGAGGTCGGACGCCGCTTGATTGCGTCATCCCCCAAAGTCGTGTCCGCTTGCGGAATCAGTTTCGGCGGCCCCGTGGATTTCGCCTCCCAGCGGATTGTCAATTCCACACACGTGGCGGGTTGGGACAATATGGCCATTCCCGAGACCATTCAACGGGACCTCGGGATTCCGGCAGTCGTGGATAACGATGCCAACGCGGGCGCGCTGGGAGAATTGACGTTCGGCGCAGGCAAGGGCTGCCGCCACCTGATCTATTACAACATCGGCACGGGCATCGGCGGGGGAATCATCATCGACGGGGAGATCTACCGTGGCGCCAACGGCAACGCGGGGGAACTGGGACACGTACCGGTGCTTCCGGACGGCCCGCTTTGCGATTGCGGCAACCGGGGATGTCTCGAAGCGTTATGCTCAGGCACGGCCATAGGGCGACGCGGGAAGGAGGCGGTACGTACCCAGCCCGGAAGAGGCGGCGGCATCCGCCAGGCCGCGGGAGGTCCGATTACGGCCAAAGCGGTCTTCGATGCCGCCCGGACCAGAGACGGGCTCGCGCTGGAGCTAGTGGATGAGACGTGCCGATATCTGGGCATGGGTGTTGCGGCGGCAATGAATGCGCTTGCGCCCGAAGCCATTGTGATTGGCGGCAGCGTGGCCAAAGCCGGCAGGGTGCTCTTCAAGCCGCTGCGGGAACAGGCGGACCGGTTTCTGATGCCGGTGCACAGGCCCCATCTCAGGATTCTTCCTGCCCGGCTGAAAGGCAATTCGGGCCTGCTGGGCGCGGTGGCGCTGGCCGCAGCATCAGGTGCCGCGGACTGATCGAGTGGCGACGCGGAGGCGAACATCGAGAATGGACTGACATACGATCCGGAAGAAGCGGTTGCGGCGCTTGCAAGGGTGGACGCGCCGCTCGGATGCCTGATGGAGCGCGCCGGATCCTGCCGCCTGGAAGCAAGGGCGCCGTACCATCCGTTTCGTGCGTTGATGCGTTCGATCGTCTACCAGCAGCTCTCAGGCAAGGCGGCCGGAACCATCTATGGCCGCGTTCTGGACCTGTTTCCTGAAGAAGAGTGTCTGGAGCCGGAACAGGTCCTGGCTCTACCCGACGAGGCGTTCCGCGGCGCGGGGATGTCGCGGGCCAAGGTGGCGGCGGTGAAGGACCTTGCCGAAAAGACGCTTGAGGGCGCGGTCCCGTCGGGGCAGCGGCTCAACGGGATGCCCGACGACGAAATCATCAGCCGCTTCACCCGTGTCCGCGGAGTTGGCGAGTGGACCGTGCAGATGATGCTGATATTCGACCTGGGCCGCGCGGACGTGCTGCCGGTGAAGGATCTGGGCGTAAGGAAGGGGTTTATGCTCACCTACGGATTGAACGACCTGCCCGACCATGCGGAGCTGTTGGAGCACGGAGAAATCTGGCGTCCATACCGGTCCGTGGCAAGCTGGTATCTCTGGCGGGCGGTGGAGCTGGACGGGTAACGAAGGCCCGAACGGATGGAGCCCGACCGAACCACAGGAAACCGGCCGCGAAAATCGGGATGAGAGTCGGGAACGGTTAGTCAAATCCCAGGTCATCGGACCAGACAGGGAGAATTCATGGCAGGTAATACCTATCGCGCCGGGATTGTGGGTCTCGGCTTCATAGGCGGCGCCGACGAGGTGTCGGGCGACGCAATAGGACAAGTGGTGAGCGACCTTGACGGCACCCACGCCCATGCGTTGAGCGGGCATCCCCGGGTCGTTATGGCGTCCGGGTCCAGCAGGGACGAGGGGCGCAGGGAGCGTTTTGAGGCCCGAACGGGCGTGCGGACCTACGCCGACTGGCGCGAGATGCTCGCCGGAGAATCCCTCGATATCGTAAGCGTGGCGACGTATGCGCCCTTTCATGCCGAGATCACGGTCGCATGCGCAAAGCAGGGCGTGCGCGCCGTCTATTGCGAAAAACCCGTCGCGACCCGGGTTTCAGACGCCGAACGAATGCTCGAGGCGTGCGCCGCCGCCGGTACGCTCCTCGTTGTGAACCACAACCGGCGGTTTCAGACCAACGCCCGGCGTCTGCGCGGCCTCGTGGCGGACGGCGCACTGGGAGAACTGACCTCCGCGTCCATGCAATGGGGCTCCGGCCGGCTGGGCAACGTGGGTACGCATTTCATCGATACCATACAGATGTTGACGGGGCGGGCGGTCGAGGCCGTGTCGGGAACACTGGATTTGTCCGGAAGACCGGATTGCCGCGGCGATCAGTTCCGCGATCCCGGCGGCTGGGGCATGCTGCGCCTGGAGCGCGGACTGATCTGCACGGTAGACGCTGCGGATTATGGGACGCTGCCGCCGCGGATCTCCGTCCATGGCACGGAGGGCTCCGCCGTGCTCGACGGAAGGGACGTGGTCGTTGAGAACCGGGACGGGCGGGGGGAAGCCTGGACGGATCGTGCGGACTCTGAATCTTCAATGGCCAGGGCCGTGGGTGAGATTGTGGACTGGCTGGACGGGGAAGCGGCCTTTCCGTACGCGGCATCGGAAGCCGCGCGGACGCTGGAGGCCATCGTGGGTTTCCACGTCTCCCATGCCGGAAACGGCTCATGGGTTGATTTGCCGCTGACGGGGCAGGACCGTGATCGCGAGGTCTTGAGCGGATAGGTATCTGCTCCGGGACGCGGGCGCATCTGCGGGGATTCTCTGTTCGAGGTCACCGCTGGGGCGGTCCGTACCTGGAGATGGCGTCGTCGGGCCCCACGGGACAGGGGTATTGGTCTGCCGTCTGTCTCTCGCCGAGTTGGGGATTGCCCAGCGCATTGTAGCAGATGATGAACGACCGCCGATGGCGGCTGGAGGTATTGGGCGTTGAGGAGTGGAGCAGGTTGCAGTCGAAGAAGAGGACCGAACCCGGTGACATCTCGCAGTTGATGCGATCGAACAGGGGTTCGATCTCCGTAATCCTTGCGGGATCCGTGCCGGTCTGGGTTCCGACTTTGACGTGGTCTAGCCGCCCGAGGCGATGGGACCCGCGAAGGACCCGCAGGCAGCCGTTTTCCCGCGTGCATCGGTCCAGGGCGACAAACGCGCTGATCATGCGTGGAAACACGAAACCCTGGTTATACCAGTATCCATAGTCCTGGTGCCATTCCCAGGCGCCCCCTTCATGGGCGTCTTTGAACATCACCTTGCCGTGGAAGAAGGCAACCTCCTCGCCCAGCAGGATGCGGATGTTGTTCACAATGCGGGGACACGTGGAAACCGCGGTCCAGATGTCGTCTCCCAGTTCGTGCCAGATCGACAGCCTGGACGCCCTTCCCGATGCGTCTTCGGTTGCGCGCGTGTTCTTCGCTACCCGCGCGCCCGTTTCAACCGCGTCGATCAGGATGCGGACTTCGTCTTCGCTGAAGAGGTCCTCAACAAGGACGAATCCGTTCCGGTGGAAATCAGAGACGTTGTCGGGATCAAGATATGCCGGCGTATCCATTATACCGCCTTTCTGACATATGCGGAGGCTATCAAGGTGGTCTGATATCCTGAGATGGAGCCACTGCAGTAACGTGCGCGAATAATTCAGACGAATATAAGGACGGCACCGCGGATTCGCAAACGGGGATGTTTGGATTTCCGTCTGAAAACATCGGTTCCTGGGAAGACGGAACGATCAGGTATTCCGCTCTGGTAGAGGTTTGGATAGGGAGGATGCAGAGCCGTACCGGGTTTCGACCTTAATTGCTTTGGGAGAGTATTGCGCGTCAGCGAACTTAATCTTCGTTTGTAGAATTCAGACCCCGACGGGGTCTTTTCTATTTAGCGATATCCGCAGTAACTTGGAGAATCTGATTGACACCCACGTACATCTTATCCTATTTTAGGCTGTTATGACGGGTATAACTTCCGTCGTCCGGGCAGGGCAGAAAGTCTCACTCCAGCGGTTAAATTCGATTCGGATCACTGGCATCTACGGCAAACCATTGCAGAATGGGCGACGTCTGTAGGCGGCAGTCTCGCAACGCCAATGCGCGCGTGACTCCCACGCATGATCATAGACAATTAGTGTTGTATATTGCGCCGAGGATTGCGCGTGGAATTGCCCCGTCAGTAATCCGCGATGGTGGTGCGGGACGACCTTAGTTTGCAAGGAACTTCGCCGCACAATCAAAAGAGCCATAATGCTAGATTAATTGCTCGGTCGAAGAGTCTGAATGCACGGAACGTGGTAGGTAGATCTACTCGCAAACGATGCACACCAGAGTAGGACTCCAATGTGAATGTAACAACAAATACCAACTCAGACGGTCGGGCACCTGCTGGAGCACGTTTCTACAAGTGCGCGCTTCAAGTGAACCCGCAACACTACGGCGGTACTTTCAGGGGGCAACCGTCCGACGGCGACGCGATCTCTCACGCACAGGCGATTGTCGACAAGGCGTTCGAACTCGGCATCGAGGTACTCGCTGTCACCGATCACAATAGTGTCAGCGCGGTCGCGGCTTTTCGGTCCGCTGCTTGCAATCGTCCGATCCGTATCTTCCCCGGATTTGAGCTGACCTCAAGCGAGGGTGTTCACATCCTATGCCTTTACCCTCCAGAAACGGAACTCGATAGGCTTGAACGGTATCTCGGTGGATTCGGCATTCATGATACCGACCCCTCGTCCGATCTTGCCAACAAGACTGTGGCAGAAATTTTGGATATCGTTCAGAATCAGGGGGGCATTTCCATCGCGGCGCACGTTACAAACAGTGGGGGTTTATTCAAAGTATTGCGAGGCAAAGCCGGGATTCGCGTTTGGCGGGACGAGAATCTCCTGGCCATTCAGATCCCGGGCACCGTTGACGATCTGCCTCCGAAAATCCGCCAAATCGTAGAGAATAATAACACAGATTACCGTCGCGCCCACGCCCCTGAACGAGGAATCGCGGTCGCCGTAGTCAATGCAAAGGACATCATCGAAGCTGAACAACTTGATGATCCATCGGCCACTTGCTGGATCAAGATGGACGAAGTTAGCGTCGACGGCCTACGTCAGTCGTTCCTAGATCCAGGATCACGCATTCGCGTGAATCCTAAGAGCGGCGAGTTCGAGCCCGAGGAGCATATGGAGTTAGTATCCGTCGGGTGGGAAGGCGGATTCCTCGACGGCGTGAGTATACGCTTGAATCCCAACCTGAACGTGCTTATTGGAGGCCGCGGGACCGGTAAGTCGACCATTGTCGAGAGTATCCGCAGCGTACTTGGGCTCGTTCCCGTAGGAGAAGAAGCTCGTCAGGCGCACGAAGGGATTGTCCGTCACGTGTTACGCAACGGGACGAAGATATCGCTTACGGTGCGCGTCCGACGCCCTGGGATTCGTGAATATCGAATCGAACGTACCATTCCCAATCCACCGCTGGTACGCGAAGTAAGTGGGGAGGTTCTGCACCTCACACCCACCGAGGTTCTTCCCAGAATCGAGGCGTATGGTCAGCACGAAATTTCGGAACTTGCAAGGAGCCCTGATAAGCTTACCCGCTTGCTTGATCGCTTCGTCGAGCGTGACGAATCACTCTCCCGCCGCAAGGCATCGCTGCTTAGCGAACTTGCCAAGAATCGGCGCGCATTATGCGACACGTGTAACGAGGTTGAATCGGCGGAAGAGCGTCTTGACGCGCTTCCCGGACTGAAGGAAACGCTCGAAAGATTCCAGGAAGTTGGACTTGAAGAGCGACTGCGAGAGCAGAGCTTACTCGTACGTGAGGAACGCCTTTTAGGTTCTATTCCTCAACGTATAGCGCCTTTCCGAGAGGCGCTGGATCTATTACGAAATGAGCTTCCGATTGATCTTGCCTTTCTGTCTGAACGCGCGCTGGCGGAACTGCCAGGAAGGGATATCCTCACGCGTTCGAACCAGGTTCTGACAGACCTTGGAGATGAAATCGACCGTATTGTCGGCGATTTGACGCAGGTTTTAGAACGTGCCAATAGCGGCATTGACCAAGTGGGAATTGCGTGGGACGTCCGACGGCAGGAGGTTCAGACTGAGTACGAGAAGATCCTTCGAGAACTACAAAAATCACGTGTGGACGGTGAGGAGTTCATCCGACTTCGTCGCCAGATTGAGGAACTACGCCCGGTCCAGGAACGCCTTGTTCTTCTCCAACGTCTGCAAAGAGAGCACAGCGATCAACGTCGCACGCTATTAGCGGAGTGGGAAGACATTAAGGCCGCAGAATTCCGGACCTTCGACCAAGCTGCAAGAAAAGTAAGCAAAAAGCTCTACAATCGGGTACAGGTAGAGGTCACCGCCGCGGGAGATCGTGAGCCACTCTTCAAGATTCTGCGTGAAGAAATCGGTGGTCGCATGTCGGAGGCCGTAGAGAGCTTGAAGAAATCTCCGGAGCTTTCGCTCACACAATTCGTCGATGCATGCCGATCAGGCGCCGAGGCGTTGCGCAATGCGTACGGCATCACTCCCGGCCAGGCACAACGCTTGGCAGCCGGCAAACCGGAAGTGTTTATGCGAATCGAGGAACTCGAGCTCGCGCCCACGACTGCGATCCGTCTCAATACAGCCCCGGCCGGACAGCCCCCCGCATGGCAATCTCTTGAGGATTTATCTACCGGACAAAAGGCAACCGCTGTCCTCCTCCTTTTGCTGCTGGAGTCGGGCGCACCCTTGATCGTGGATCAGCCGGAGGATGACCTTGACAACCGTTTCATCACTGAGGGCGTTGTCCCTCGTATGCGAGACGAAAAACAACGACGTCAGTTCATTTTTTCAACGCACAATGCAAATATCCCGGTCCTCGGCGACGCCGAGCTAATTCTCGGTCTCTCGGCTGCCGGTGAGGCGAAAGAAGGCCGGGCACGTGTCGCATCCGAGCATGTGGGTTCGATCGATTCAAGGACTGTCCGTGAACTCGTGGAAGAAATACTCGAGGGCGGTCGCGAGGCGTTCGAGACGCGGCGGCGGAAGTACGGATTCTGACCGATGAACAGAACGGAGATGCTCGAGCTAATTGCGAATGGTGAGAACTCCCTCGTTGAGTTCAAGCGGGACGATTGCCATGCGGATGAAGTCACGAAGGAGATGTCTGCGCTGCTAAACCTTGAGGGCGGCTTTATCCTGCTTGGCGTAGAAGATGACGGCCAAATCTCCGGGCTGACGAGAAGCCAGAAGGATGCGGAAGAATGGCTCATGAATATTGCCCACAACAACCTTCAGCCTCCAACTACACCTGTATGGACCTCGATGTCGATGGATGACGGGAGCGTAGTCGGAATCATGGAACTTACCGCGGATAGTCCGGGCAAACCCCATAAAGCGAGACGCGGTAAAGCCTGGGTCACTTACACACGCGTAGGAAGTGTGTCGCGTGAGGCGACGCGAGAGGAAGAAGGCAGGCTGTATCAGTCTGCCAGGCTCGTCCGTTACGAAATAAAATCCGTGGCAGACATGGGGTTGGAAAACCTAGATTTCGACCGGATTGAGAACTACCTACGCGTAGTTCTGAAGCGATCAGTACCGGGCCGGGCGGACGTCAAGGGCTGGCGGCGCTTTTTGCTCAACTCCGACTTATTGGTTACTGTCGGAGACGGTGATTGCACGTCAGTCGCAGGCCTCTTGCTTTTCGGCTTGAATCCAAACCGGCGTCTGCCTCAGGCTGGTGTAACCGCAGCGGCATTCAATGGTGTTCAGAAGGACTACAACACAGTCGATGAGGAACGGATCCGCGGGCCATTGGCGCCAATACTCTCGAAGAGCGGTGGCAAAGTCGACAGAGGGGTCATCGACCGTACGATTGATTTTGTGAAACGTAACATGGGAGGCATCGCGTGGCTCGACGGTGCCCGCCGCCGCCGAAAAAGGGCTTTCCCTCTTGACGCGGTACGCGAAGCTGTAGTGAACGCAGTGGTACATAGAGACTATGCGCGGGAGGGTACCGACATCGAAGTCTCGCTGTACAAGGATCGACTCGAAGTCATCTCACCTGGAAGGCTTCCGAACGGCGTCACCGTTGACAAGATGAAAGAGGGCGTAGTGCGGGTCGCCCGTAACGAGTTGCTCAAGGAGATTCTCCGCGACTACCGCTACATCGAGCATCAAGGTATGGGTGTCCGCAACCGGATAATCGAGTCAATGCGGCGCCACAACGGCACGGAACCGGATCTTGAAGAAGAAGACGATCGCTTTGTCGTTCGGCTCTGGAAGGAGCCCGGACAGGAAGGTACGTAAAGAGAGTCGGATTAATCGCCCCGCAGTAAAGTAAGCCAGGTGGCGTTAACGATGCGAGAGAATTCCGCGTCTCTTGAGCGCACCAGGTTCCGTAGCGGTGTTCCGGCCCGCCGTGTTCACCTTCCCAAAATTCCCACCCAGACGATCCTCAATGTCCATCGGACTTCCCAGTGGTCATGAAACGGCACGCAATAACATCCGTGTGCGATCCGTTCGATTACTCTGGTCGAAGTGATATTTTGGTTCACCCAAATTCGGCAGGGCGCTGGAGAATACTTCCGCGTCGAATTGGACTGCACGGAATAAAGGAAGCCCGCGTCAGCTTCGCGTTTGGAAATGAACGAGCAGTTCGGTTGTCCTAAGCTGCTGAAATATTGATATTTGTTCTTTTCTGGCAGGGGCCGAGTACTGCTGGGAAATGGTCGCGTTCGGGAGTATTGATGTCGGGTCGCAGAATACGTATTCTAATCGCGAAGGTGGGTCTGGACGGACACGACCGGGGCGCCAAGGTGGTGGCGCGCGCCCTGCGGGACGCGGGTATGGAAGTCATCTATACCGGCCTGCACCGCACACCGGATGAGGTGGTGACCGCCGCGATCCAGGAAGACGTGGACGTGCTGGGCATCAGTTCTCTCTCAGGGGCCCATCTGACGATCTTCCCGAAAGTCATGGATCTCCTCCGGGAGCGCGCAGCGGACGACATTCTGGTTGTGGGCGGCGGCATCATGACGCCGGCGGACCAGGAGGCGCTCAAGGCCAGGGGGCTGGCATTTTTCTGGGGGCCGGGGACCCACACCGGCGATATTATCGCGAGTCTCCGGGAAGCCGTGAAATGAAGGACCTGGCCGGACGAGTCCTCGCGGGTGAAATCAGCGCCGCCGCACGTGCCATCTCGCTCATAGAGAGACGTGAAGGCGACAGGGCGTCGCTGCTGTCGGCCCTGTATCCTTCAACGGGCGGCGCCTGCCGGATCGGCATCACCGGACCGCCGGGCGCGGGCAAAAGTACGCTCGCGGGGTGTCTCGGGCAACGCTTTGTGGAAGCCGGAAGGGCGGTGGGGATTCTCGCAGTCGACATCGCCAGCCCGTTTTCCGGAGGAGCCCTGCTGGGCGATCGCATCCGGATGCAGGGGCTCGCGAACGATCCCGCGGTGTTCATTCGCAGCATGGGCAACGAAGGCCGGCCGGGCGGGATGTGCAGCGCCGCGCTGGACGCGATAAGGGTAATGGAAGCCATGGGAAAGGACGTGGTGCTCGTGGAGACCGCGGGGGTCGGACAGACCGACGTGGACGTGGCCCACTGCGTCGATGCCGTTGTGCTGACCCTGGTGCCCGAATCGGGCGATGAGATCCAGTTGCTGAAAGCCGGTGTGATGGAAATCGCGGACGTGATTGCGCTGAACAAGTCCGACCGTCCCGGGGCGACGGGTCTGGCGGCAGAACTGAGAGAGACCGTTCACGCGCGCGGTGAAGTCGATGGCTGGAAAACCCGGATCGTTCGTACGGTCGGGACAGACGGGGAGGGAGTGGCCGAGCTTTACGAGACGCTCGAGGCATACTCTGGCCATCTGAAGAACGGAGACAGGCTGGCGGTCCTGCGCGAACGGCAGATCCGGCGTGAATTGCGGGAGCGCGTGGAAGGGCGGCTTGCATCCAGATTGAATGCCGCGCTGGAGCGGAAATGCCTGGACCGCGCCGTCGTCCGGATCCACGCGGGAGAAGACGATCCTTACAATGCCGCCGAAGGGTTATTGACCGAAACGTGAATCCTCTTCGATCGTACTGACCGGAGGCACACCGTCAACCCGGAACCGCGGGACAATAGGTAGATCGAGAGGCCCAACCAATGAACTTCTGGACCGACAGGCGCGTTGCGGTTACCGGCGGCGCCGGCTTTCTGGGGCGGTCTGTCATGCGGAAACTGCGCGAACGGGGATGCCTTCAGGTCTACGCGCCGCGCAGTCGAGACCACGACCTGCGTGAACAGGAAGCCGTTAAGCGTATGTACGAGAGAGCGCGTCCCGATCTGGTGATTCATCTGGCCGGTTCCGTTGGCGGCATTGGCGCGAATCAGCGGTATCCGGGCCGTTTCTTTTACGATAATCTGATGATGGGCGCCCATCTTCTCGAGCAAGCCCGCAGGTTCGACGTGCCCAAGTTCGTGGGTATCGGATCGGTGTGCGCCTATCCGAAGGCCACGCCGGTACCTTTCAGGGAAGAGAACCTTTGGGATGGGTACCCGGAAGAGACAAACGCGGCCTACGGCCTGGCCAAGAAAATGATGCTCGTGCAGGGCCAGGCCTACCGGGCGGAGTTCGGCTTCAACGCCATTCATCTTCTGCTGTCGAACCTCTACGGGCCGGGAGATAACCTGGACCCGGAGACATCCCACGGACTCGCCTCCATGGTGCGAAAATTCGTGGATGCCCGGAATCAGGGACACGACCACGTCACCCTGTGGGGAGACGGCTCGCCCACCCGCGAGTTTCTGTACGTCGAGGACGCCGCGGAGGGCATATTGCTCGCTTCTGAACTATATGATCTGCCGGAGCCGATCAACCTGGGATCGGGCGTGGAGATCTCAATCAGCGACCTCGCCTCGAAAATCAGAAACCTGTCGGGATTCGCCGGCCGGGTTCGGTGGGACCGGAACAGGCCGAACGGGCAGCCGAGGCGATGCGTGGATGTGACGCGGGCAAGGAAGCATTTCGGATTCGAAGCCGCGACAACGCTGGATGAAGGCCTTCAGAAGATGATTTCGTGGTACGAGAAGCAGCCGCCCCGGGAGTAAATGCGTTCAGATTATCAATAAGCATGTCCAGGACAGGAGGCGGGCTTGAAGTGTCCGAAGATCGTGATGACCGGCCGCCGGTGATCGGCGTGGGTACGTTGAACATCAGTCCCCGCGCCAGGGCGCTGGTAAACGAGGTCCTGGACAGCAACCGGCTGTCTTACGGTCCGATGACGCGCAGGTTCGAGGCCGGATTCGCGCGCGCGCACGGGTGCCGGTTCGGCGTGATGAGCAACAGCGGAACCAGCGCCCTGCTGGTCGCCCTGGCGGCGCTGAAGGAATTGCACGGGTGGGCCGACGGAGACGAAGTCATCCTGCCCGCGGTGACCTTTGCAGGCACGGCAAATATCGTCTTCCACGCGCGAATGCGTCCTGTGCTTGTGGACGTCGATCCGATCCACTACGAGCTCGATCCCGAAAAAATCGAGGCCGCGGTCACGTCGCGTACCAGGGCGCTCATTCCCGTTCATGTCTTCGGACAACCATGCGACATGGACCCTGTCCTGGAGCTTGCCCGGCAATACGGTCTCCGTGTCATCGAAGATTCGGCCGAGACCATGTTCGCGCGATACAAGGGTCGCAGCGTCGGAAGTCTCGGTGAAATCGGGTGTTTTTCCACCTACGCGGCACACCTGTTGACAACCGGAGTCGGCGGGCTGAATACGACCGACAATCCGGAGTACGCTGAAAAGCTGAGATCGCTGATCAACCACGGGCGGGATTCGACGTACCTGAACATAGATGACGACGACCGTAAATCGCCGGAGGAACTTCGTAGAATCGTCGCCCGGCGATTTTCTTTTGTGAGCCTCGGGTACAGCTTTCGACTCACCGAGATGGAGGCCGCTCTCGGGCTGGCGCAGCTGGAGGTGGGGACTGAGATGATCGCCCGCCGGAGGACGAATGCCGCCTGGCTGACCGGGAAGTTGTCCGGGCACGAAGCGTTTCTGCAGCTTCCCCGCATTCGACCGGGATGTGAACACTCGTTCATGATGTATCCGATCGTCCTGAGGGACCGGAAGAAGGACGCGCTCGTGGATTTCCTGGAGCAGAACCGGGTCGAAACCCGCGAGATGCTTCCATTGACCAATCAGCCTCTCTACCAGCGACTGATGGGTATCGGCGAGGCGGACTATCCAGTCGCCGGATGGATCAACACAAGCGGGTTCTATATCGGTTGCCACCAGGATCTTTCGTCAACCGACCTGGATCGTATCGTGGAGTTGTTCGATCGTTTCTTCAAGGACGGACCTACCCAAGAGGCGGGTAGACGTAAGACGTAAGAGGTTAGAGATGCCCCGCCTTGTTGTGTCTCAATTTATGCCGGAGGCATAGAGCAGGAACAGATAGGCGAAGATCTCTTCTCCCGTCTAACGTCTTCAGTCTCACCGGTTTTGGGGTGCCATATGACCCGACGCACTGTTGTTCTGCTTACGCTCAACGAGGTCGACGGCGTCCGCTGGCTGTTTTCAACCGGACACGATCTCTCCGCTATGGCCGACGAAGTGCTCGCCGTCGACGGCGGGTCCACGGACGGTACCCGGGAGGTCCTGGCATCCCACCACGTCCGGCTTGTGGACCAGCCGCGTCCGGGGAGGGGCGAGGCGTTTCGCGCGGCGGTCCGGGCGTCGAGCGGCGCGTGCCTGGTCTTCTTCAGCCCCGACGGGAATGAAGATCCGGACGATATCCCAGGGCTTTTTGCCGCTGTCGAAGGCGGCGCCGATATGGCGATCGCGTCCCGTTTTCTGCCCGCCTCACGCAACGAGGAGGACGACGATGCCCTGCCGCTGAGAAAATGGACGAATCAGGTGTTTACTTGGATCGCCAATTGGATCTGGAATCGGGGAACGTACGTGACGGATACGATAAACGGGTTTCGCGGAATTACACGGGAGGCGTTTCTGAAGCTCGATCCCGGATCGGTGGGCTACACGATCGAATACGAGATGACGATCCGTGCGATGAAACAGAGGATGCGAATCGAGGAGATTCCTACGTGGGAGGGAAATCGGGTCGGAGGGGAGTCGAAGGCGCCTTCGTTCCGCACGGGAGTGCGGTTCCTCCGTTTCCTGATTCAGGAGATGATCGTCGGCAATGGCCGCTGAGAATGGCGGTCTGGCGCTTCGACTTAACCGGTGGCGTGTAACTGCGACTTGTGGACCGGAGCTTTCCCGTTCGTGAGTACGTCAAGCAGTTTTCGCGCGGCTACGGACAGGCTACGCCCCCGTTTGTGCAGGATACCCAGGGGTCTGGTGAGTACGTCGCCCTTGATGGTCAGCACCTTCAGGCTGCCTTCCTTGTGTTCCAGGTCGACCGAGTGTTCGGGCAGGATGGAAATGCCGAGGTCCACTTCGACGGCATCCTTGATGGTGTCGATATGATCGAACTCCATCACAATGTCGGGCTGGATGCGATGTTTGCGGAAGAACTGGTCCAGCGCATGCCGGGTATGAGTTTCCTGGGAGAAGAGGATAAGCGGATGATCGCTGATGTCGTTGACGGCAATGTGGTCACGTTCAGCGAGCGGATTCGCGGGTGGGCAGGCGACCACCATATTGTCTTCTGAGAAGGGGATGATCTTGATGTTACGGTGCGGTCTGGGGAAGGCGACGACGCCGAAGTCAATCTCGCCGCTGGCGACGTCGTCGTAAATGCGGGGGGTGTGATTGTAATCCAGCCTGAAGTTGACTCTGGGGAAGGCTTTGAGATAGGTCTTGAGATACGGTCCGAGTTCACGCATGCCCACGCTGTAAATGGAAGAAAGTCGAACGGTGCCCGACACCACGCCGTCCAGAGCCTCGACGCGCTGCAACATCTCGTCGTATCGCTTGACGATGTCGCCGGCGCCCTTGTAGAATACCTCTCCCTCCTTGGTCAGGCCGATCTTGCGCTTATGGCGCTCCAGCAACGGTCTGCCCTGGCGATGTTCAATACTCTTGATCTGCTGGCTGACTGCCGACTGCGTAACGCCGTTCAGGACCGCCGTCTTCGAAAAACTCTGGGTATCGATGAGGTCGCAAAAGATTTTCAGGCTCTGAATCAACACGTGCTCGTCTCCTTCGAATGATTCCTGCCCGGCCTTGTTGCCGCTGAAGTATTGTTCGGAATTAGAGGCCGGCAGAGGTGGTGGTGCTGTGAGGATTTCCTCGCCGTCACGGTGCGCAGGAAAGTATAGAAGATAAGAAAGAGTAATTTTAAAAGCAAGAAAATAATATATACCATTATATTTATTGTTGTTCGCCCTGAATGAAGCGGATGTGGTTGCCGGGAATGTCCGGTTTTTGTATCTTGAGATGCCCGACAATACCTGACGTTCAGTTGATAAAGTTACGATGCCGGCGCTGCTGATCCGCACCCGCGCGCCATTCGACAGGAGAAGGAGAGATGGAGGGACACAGGACCGAGACGGACAGTATGGGAGAGATACAGGTACCTGACCACCGGTACTACGGCGCCCAGACGGCCAGGGCGCTGATTCATTTTGACATTGGCGAAGAACGCATGCCACGGGAATTGATCAGAGCGTTCGGCATTCTGAAAAAAGCCGCCGCGATTGTAAACCGGGATCTGGGAAAGCTCCCGCCGCACAAGGCGGACCTCATCGTGCAGGCGGCCGATGAAGTCATCGAGGGTAACCTGAACGACCACTTTCCGCTTCGGATCTGGCAGACGGGAAGCGGCACGCAAACGAATATGAACGCCAATGAGGTCATATCCAACCGGGCCATTCAGATTGCCGGCGGACGGATGGGCAGCAAGGATCCGATTCATCCTAACGACGACGTGAATATGGCGCAGTCTTCAAACGACACCTTTCCCGCGGCGATGCACATTGCGGCCGTAAGCGAGATCCACAGGCGGTTGATTCCCATGGTCACCGAGTTGCGGGATACGCTGGCCGGCAAGGCGGACGAATTCGAGGATATTATCAAGATTGGTCGTACGCATCTGATGGACGCCGTTCCACTGACGCTGGGCCAGGAGTTTTCGGGATACGTGACGCAGCTGACGAAGGGCCTGGAGCGGATTGAGCGTTGCCTTGCCAATCTCAATGAGCTCGCGCTTGGCGGGACGGCGGTGGGTACCGGGCTGAATACGCATCCGGAATTCGCCGACCGTGCCGCCGAACGGATTGCTGAGCTGACCGGGCATCCGTTTGTTTCCGCCGAAAACAAGTTCGAGTCCCTGGCCGCGCACGATGCGATGGTGGAAACCAGCGGCGCCTTGAAGACGCTGGCTTGTTCGCTGATGAAAATCGCCAACGACACCCGTTGGCTGGCTTCGGGCCCGCGCTGCGGTATCGGCGAGTTGACGCTTCCCGCCAACGAGCCCGGCAGCTCGATCATGCCGGGCAAGGTGAACCCCACACAGTGCGAGGCGATGACAATGGTTGCCGCACAGGTCATCGGGAACGATACGGCGATTGCGGTGGGCGGTTCCTCGGGGAATTTCGAACTGAACGTGTTCAAACCGCTCATCGTCTACAATCTGCTGCAGTCGGTGCGATTGCTGGCCGATGCCTGCGCGGCGTTCAACGATCACTGCGCGGTGGGCATTGAACCGAACCGCGAGAACATCCGCAACCACCTGGAGCGGTCGCTCATGCTCGTCACGGCATTGAATCCCAGCATCGGATACGATAATGCGGCAAAGGTGGCCAAGAAAGCGTTCGACGAGAACCTGACGCTTCGGGAATCCGCGGTGGCGCTCGGAATGATGGACGGGCAGGCGTTCGACGCCGCGGTCCGGCCGGAAAAGATGACGGGGCCGGGCGGCTGACGTTGACGGGGGCGCCGACCCCCGACCCGGCGCTTTCGGATGACCCCACAACGACCTGAAAAGGCCCGGCAGGATTTCTGCCGGGCCTTTTCGTCAGTCAAAAGGAGATTATGTGCCGGGGAGCAGCCGGTACGGCGGCCGAACGGAACGGCATCCCCTGACTTAAGTCGTCAAGAATTCGGTCAGCCGATGACGGCCGTCAGAAACGCAGCGAATGAGAATCGCCCGCGTGTTCGTCTCCGCATGCAGGACAGGTCTTGCATAGATGCCGATTCAGCAGGTGCGCCGTTGCAAGCAGGATTCCTGCAGTTGTATGGAAGACGACTTCAAAGATTCCTTCAGTTGCAACGTGGCCGATGGCGATAAACGCGATTGCCACTACGATGATGAGAAACGCTCTCCAGTGTCTGTGGTGCCTGACGCCCCAAACGGCGCTGCCCATTGCGAGAGCAACGGCTCCGACAATGATTAGTTCCGCAGGTTCGCTCGTGAGGAACCCGAGCCCCAGCAACGGCAGAACCGTTACCAGTAGCGGCATTGCCACACAATGGACCGCACATGCGCAGGACAGAACCGCGCCGACGTTATCCACCATTTCATGGCTGATGCTGTTCTTCAAGGTTTCCATTTTTTGCCTTTCAGACCGGTCCCGTGTTCATCGCGTCAGGATCGGATCACCTGAGCGCGATTACGGGTAATCTCGCTGTTTTTGAAGACGCATCAGTGATCCAGATATTCCGCTATTTTGCCGCACCAGTGCGGCGGCCATTCGGTCATGTTGCCGTAGACGGCAGGCGAACCCGGGCCGCGGGGATGTCTGGAAGACATGACCCCGCCGTCGTCGCCGTCCAGGCCGAAAAGGTTGCCGATCAGGTGTGCGCGTTCGTCTTCCTTGATCCGGGTGGCCTTAAAGTAAAGCGCCAGGACGTTTGGCGGGACGTGCACACCCGCAACCGCACGCGATTTCTCCTCGGGCGAGTGTTTGTACCTGACTTCCTGAAAAACGCCGATATGAAGATCACGGTGGCGTTCCGTCCTGGCGATGTATCCCTTCAGGTTGTCCTCACCCAGAACCCAGGACTTCCATCCTGTCGTCCGGGTTGTGAACCGGGCCTTTTCAGATGGAATCGCAACGGCGTCCACGCCCAGGTCCTCCGCGCTGCCGACGTCGGGGTTCCCGCCGCATTTCTTCCGGATATTGTCCACCCACCAGAGAATGGACTCCGTCCACAGGTTGCGGTTGACGTCGCTGAACCGCTGGCCTTCCGCCCGGTAGAAGCGAAACCGGATCGCGCTCGGGTCCGGTGGTTCCGCCTCGGCAACGGGTTCGGGCGTTGTTTCGAGCCGCTCGGGGCCGCGGCGTGCTTTCTGCCAGGGCCGGGTGGGCAACGTGTAATCGAGGCCCAGAGCATATACCGAAGGGATTGCGCGGGCTGAAACTCGCCCTTCGCCTGCGTGAGTCGATACCACGCCGATCACGCGGCCGGATTCGTCCAACAGCGGTCCTCCGTTGCCGCCGGCAGAAGCGGCGGCGCCCAGGGGATAGGAGCGCACGCCGTCGACGATTTCGGCGGGACTCATCTTTCCGTCGACAAGTCTGAATGCCTCCCCCTCGACCGTCTCTACGATAAAGGTCTCCTTGATCTCGACCGTGTCCCCGGCGTCCAGCTCCAGCAGCGGTCTGCCGAAAACCTTGATCCGAATCAAGGCCACGTTTCGTTTTTCGTCACTGTCGATCAGTCCCGAAACTCCGAACGCCTCGCCGGATTCGAACCTGGCGACAACCCCGACCGCGTCGTCCACAAGATCCCAGGTTGTAACCGCGATTCTGCTGTCCAGGGCGAGAAAGCCCATTCCCCGGACCCGGGAACCGTTTCTTTTTTCGACTTCCAGAACGACAACCGAAGCGCGCGCTTTCCCGTAGGCGGCGTCAGGTGGGTTATCCGACGCGTGGGCGGCTGAACAGAGAACCTTGCACAGGAACACCGCCATCCAAACCGCGGTTGAAGACGGGATGACCGATGCCGGTTTCATAGGCGGTCTCGATATTCGAAAGGTCCGGTGTACACGGCCTGAAGATTCAGGTTGTTTTCGAAAGGACCTTCAAATTACCCACAGAACGTACAGCGAAGCCGCTGTGCCGAGGAGAGCGCCGCCGTAGCACAGGACGTCCAGCGAGAGCAGCAGTTTCCGGATGCCCATTTCGTGCAGTGAGAAACGAATGCGGTGGGCGGCGTGAAAGAGCGGAGGGACAATGAGAACGAACAGATAGACTTTGACAAGCGGATTCGCAAGCAGGGTTTTCATCCGGCTGTATTCCAGCAGGCTCTTGTCGATCAGGCCGAGCGGCACGGCCAGCCCGATAAGAAAGATGTGGACGGGTATCAACAGCGCGGCAACCACGCCGCCCATTGAGAACATGCCCCACCAGAAGGGTTCGGTTCTGTCTTCCTTGTACACGGATTCCCCCTACTCTATACAACCGACTTTCAATGTCAGAAACAGGCATGCGACAACCGCCGACGCGACGATCCATGAGAGATAGGCGCCAAGTCCCACGAGAAAGGGCGGTATCGTCAGACGTCCGATTCGAACGATCTGGATTTTGGATACCAGCCCCAGCCATGTGATGCTGTGGTACAGTGCGAACAGGAGGACGATGGCATAACCCAAGACAAAAGGTACGGACCGGAGCGTTTCCTGGAACATATCGTGGACTTCAGCGCCCCGGGAGACGAGAAACAGCTGGTACAGGTATACCAGAACAAACAGGGCGATAAACACGCTGGTCGATTCCCGGATCATGAACAGGAAGTAGCGGCGATTGTGCAACCACCACGTGATCGGAACCGGACGCACATACGCCTTGTGTTCGGTTTCGTGTTCGCGCGTCATCTTACTTCTTCCCCCATGGTAGGAGAACGGATTTGAACCAGCCGCCGGTTGTGGCCACCTTGTTCCGCTGGATGGCGGCTGCGGGATCCACGTCTTTGGGACAGACCACTGAGCATTCGCCAATGTAGGTGCATTCCCAGATGCCCTCGGCGCTCGCAATCACGTGTTGACGCCGTTCCTGTCCCTCGTCGCGGGAGTCCAGGTTGTACCGGTGCCCCAGGGCAATGGCGGCGGGGCCGATGAATTCGGTCTCGAGTCCGTACACGGGACAGGCGGCGTAGCAAAGCATGCAGTTGATGCACATGCTGAACTGCTTGTATTCCTTCAGCTCATCGGGCGTCTGCAGGTATTCCCCTTCCGATACGGGCTTTTCTTCCTCACGGATGATCCAGGGCTGCACCGCCTGGAGTTTGTCCATAAAGTCGGTCATGTCGATGATCAGATCCCGGACGATGGGAAAGTTCTGCAAGGGTTCCACACGGACTTCGCCGGGGTAATAGTCGCGCAGGAATGCGGCACAGGAGAGCTTGGGTTCGCCGTTGACCATCATGCCGCAACTGCCGCAGACACCCATCCGGCAGGACCATCGGAAAGACAGAGAGCCGTCAATGTGGTCCTTGATATGGTTCAGCCCGTCCAACACCACCCAGTCGTCCTGAAAATCGATATCGTAAGACTGTTCGACGGGTTCGTCTTCCTGTTCGGGGCGATAGCGGGTAACGTTTATCGTAATTTTCTTGCCATTACTCATGAAATTCCCCTTGCGCGGGATTCGAAATCAGTACTTGCGCTCTTCGGGTTGCCAGCGCGTGATCGTTACGGGAAGGTAGTCGATTCGCGGACCTGCTTCCGTCCTGTACGTCAATGAGTGTTTCAGGTATTCCTCATCGTTGCGATCCTCGAAATCCGACCGGGAGTGAGAGCCCCTGGATTCCTTGCGATCCAGGGCGGCGTGCGCAAGCGCTTCCGCCGCATCCAGCATGAATCCCAGTTCGAGCGCCGCCGTGAGTTCGGTGTTGAATACGCTGGATGTGTCATCCAGACCGACGTTCCGGAAGCGCTCCTGAAGTTTCCTCAGGGTTTCGCAGGTTTCCTTCAACGTCTCTTCGTCGCGGAAGATACCCGCGCCGCGTTCCATGGCCGCCTGCATTTCGGAACGGATGTCCGCGACGCGTTCCTTGCCGTTGCGCGGCTGCAGGTACGTCCCTTCGATGCGCCGCCGTTCGTCGCGGTTGAGATTTTCGAGGGTGTCCGCACCCGGGGATTCCCGGCCGGCGGCGTATTCCGCGGCGACCTTTCCCGCGCGCGCGCCGAAGACGAGGCACTCCGTCAGGGAATTGGAGCCCAGCCGGTTGGCGCCGTTGAGACTCACGCATGCGGCTTCGCCGGCGGCGTAGAGGCCCTGGACGGGCGTGGCGCCGTTGATGTCCGTGTGGACGCCTCCCATCATGTAATGGACGACGGGGCGGACGGGGATGGGCTCCTGAACCGGATCGATACCCACGTAGTTCCTGGCCAGTTCCCGGACGAATGGCAGCTTCTCGTCGATGACTTTCTCGCCAAGATGTCTCAGGTCCAGGTGGACGTAGCTGCCATAGGGACCGTCGAAGACGCGGCCCTCCCGCATTTCATACATGAATGCGCGCGACAGGATATCGCGCGGTCCCAGTTCCATCTTCCCGGGTATGTATTCGCTCAGGTAGCGCTCGCCCCTGTTGTTGACCAGGTATCCGCCTTCCCCCCGGGACGCTTCCGTCATCAGGATACCCGTACCCGGAAGGCCGGTGGGATGGTACTGCACGAACTCCATGTCCTTCAACGGACACCCGATGCGGTAGGCCAGGGCCATACCGTCGCCGTTCTTTATGGCGGCATTCGTCGTAAACGGGAAGATCTTGCCGCCGCCGCCGGTACAGATGATAACGGTTTTCGCTCCGATCGCGTGGATGCCGCCCGAGCGCATGTTCAGCGCGGATACGCCGCAGACCCTTCCGTCGTCCACGAGCAGAGACGTGACGAACCACTCGTCGTAACGGGTAACCGCTTTGTATTTGAGGGAGGTCTGAAACAGGGCGTGCAGCATGTGGAATCCGGTCTTGTCCGCCGCGTAGAGCGTTCGCTTCACGCTCATGCCGCCGAAGGCCCGGACGCTGACGCGGCCGTCCTCATCCCGACTCCAGGGGCAGCCCCAGTGTTCCAGTTGGATGGATTCGTCCTGCGCTTCCTTGACAAAGGCTTCGACGACGTCCTGGTCGGCCAGGTAGTCGCTGCCCCGTATGGTGTCGAACGAGTGCAGGTCCAGATTGTCGTATTCGCGCATGACGGCCGCCGCGCCGCCCTCGGCAGAGACGGTGTGGCTGCGCATGGGGTAGACCTTGGAGACGACAGCGACGTCCAGACCGGAGTCGGTCTCGGCCGCGGCGATTGCGGCGCGCAATCCCGCGGCGCCGCCCCCTACAAGAAGCACGTCGTGAATCGGTATGTCCATTTATGTCCCCTGAAGGCGCAGTTGAATCGCGTTCGGTTCGTTCGCAAACAGCGTTTATTATAACGATTTAGGAGAAACCCGTCAATATTAACCTCAATTTCACCAAAAACAGCAAGGCGGCGTCGCGACGAGTCCTTCCGAAACGGGCCGAAAGGTCATCCGGACGGACATTTTTTCGGTTCACGTCCAGTGACCTGGTTTATCCTGGTAATCCGCAGTTTAATCGCCTCTATTAACGCGCACATATTTGAATTAACGTCCCCGAAGAATGACGAATCAAGGTGAAGCTGGGCGAAACCGGAGGTCGCTTCGACGATGCGACGCGAGGATTCGATCGACGGATTCAGACCCTGTCGCGGCGGTTTTCGGGCGCAGGTACACTCCGCGTGAAACGGGTTTCGTCACTGCAACCGGCCGCGGGCCGGAAGCGGCCAGACGGCTTCAACAGCGCCATCGCGGATTCCATAGAGTTCGTCGTGCAGGACGACCGTGGTGTCGGAGTAACCCGCCACGAATTCAATGGTCTCGCCAACCCGCGGTGTCTCAGCGGGCGCGCTCAGTTCGATCTTGCCGTGCTCGGCGGACAGGGCAACCAGATTGACATTGGGAATGCCAATGGGCTCGGGTACGGACGCGTCGCTGCTCATGGTCTTCTTCCCCGCGTCGCAGATGATGCGTGCAGGCGTGGGGCGACTGGTGACCGTGGAGAGGACCGTAAGGGCGTATTCGTGTTTCACGCCGAAAACGTTGCGGTAACGGATATCGCCGAAGATGCCGCCGCCGGCTTCGATTTCGGTGATGCCTGGATGGAACGCGCTGATCCAGTAGGTGCCTGTGCCGCCGCAACTGAGGATGCCCACGGGGAAGCCGTTGCGCCGGCACAGGTCGGCGCTGTCCGTGAGTTTGGACAGGGATTCGGTGATAAGCCGTCGTTTCTCGTCGATGTCCTCGATGGCCAGGGTGTGCGCTTCCCACGTCATCAGGCCGGAGAACTGCAGGCCCGGGCACGCGGCGACGGTCCGCGCAAGCGAGAGAACGGCTTCGCCCGGCGCAACGCCCGCGCGGTTCATGCCCACGTTGACCTCGATCAGCACCCGGATGCGGACCCCTTTTTCCGTGGCGGCGAGATCGATTTCGCGAACATTGTTCTCGTCGTCCACGCAGACCATGACGTCGGCATGATTTCTGAGGTTGACCAGGCGTGCGATTTTTCGGGCGCCCACGACCTGGTTGGCGATGAGGATATCTCTGACGCCGCCCGCCGCCATCACTTCGGCCTCGCCGAGCTTGGCGCAGGTAATCCCGATGGCGCCCTCTTCCAACAGCCTGTGCGCAAGCGCCGGCGTCTTCATGCCCTTCGTGTGGGGCCGCCACTGGACGCCCGCCTGTTGGATGATGACGTCTGCCATCTTCCGGGTGTTGCGTTCCAGCGTGGGCAGGTCCACCAGGAGGGCCGGGGTGTCCAGGTCTTCCTTGCGGCAACCGGTGAGATGCGTCTGAACGATCATGAGGAATCCTCGGGTTTCGGGTTCTTCGGCACCGGAACTTTCCCGCGGGGGATGGTCACGTCAACGCTGCCTTCAGTCACGTTGGCGGATAATGTAGTCCGCAACGTCGATCATCGTGGCGGTCCAGATCCGGCTCCGGTTACGGTCCAGGAACCGGGCGACTTCCCTCAATGCCGCTGAAGATATGGAGAGATGCTGTCCTCCGATGCCGTGCATGCAGATGACCGCCCAGAGGCCGTCATCGACGGCGTTTTCGATGAATGCGACGATCTCTTCACCGGAATGGCCGTCGACGGCAAAGGACCAGGTGCAGGCCAGGTCGATCCGTTCCGGATGGTTGGCGCGCTCGCCCCAGCCCCTCGCGGCCTTGAAACGGCGGGCGACGAGCGGCACGTAGGACTGTCGGTTCTCGCCGGCGCCGACGTACGTCTGGTAACAGGGGTAACAGAAAGTACGGTCACCGCGTTGTTCGGGAAACAGGCGGTTCAGGTCTTCAGTGGCTTCGTCGATGGTCCGCGCGATGTCGTCCAGCCTCAGGTTTTCCAGACAAAAGCCGTCGTCGCGGAATCCGAAATTGCAGGAGCAGGGGTGCATGGAGGTGTGATTCCCCAGTTCGTGGCCGTTCTTGCTGGCTTGTTGCCAGCGGGGAATCTGCGATTCCCAGGCTTGCGACCGCCCCGGGTTGACATAAAATGTCCCCTTCAGGCCGCAATCGTCCAGGCAGGGAATCGCATTGTCCAATTGCGTATCGAGGCCGTCGTCGAAGGTGAGACTTACGGCGCCGTGGAAGCCTTCAGGCCAGAAGGAGCGGTCCGGTGGCATGACTTCCTTTTCTAATCCGTCGGGAGGACGCCGATGTCCCCGCCTCGGCGGTACGCCAGGGCGTCGTCGATCATCCGCCGGATATCGTACCCGGGTTTGAAACCCAGCAGTCCGCGGGCTTTGGACAGGTCGAATTCGTAGAACGTGGGGTCGCCCTTCAGGACCGCTTCGACAAACGGGATCCCCAGACGCTCCGAAAGATGGGGGACGGCTTCATCCCAGGTGAATGGCGCGGGGCCGGCGAGCTGGATGGTTTCGCCGGAAACGCCCTCGGCGCTCATCGCGAGACGGCAGCCCAGGACAATATCCCGCACGTCGGCGACGTGTTTCTTGTACGGCCTGCCTTCCCGGTCCTTGAGTACCACCAGACGTTCTGTTCCCGTCC
This sequence comes from Gemmatimonadota bacterium, assembly GCA_028877215.1. Classification (GTDB taxonomy): domain Bacteria; phylum Latescibacterota; class UBA2968; order UBA2968; genus JAAXHE01. Next base: position 34,906 of record JAPPFJ010000011.1, read on the forward strand.
ACATGCCCTTGAGTTCGGAACGGCCCTTCAATCCGCTCAGACGGAATTGCGGGAAGTCCAGAATCTCGCCCGCGCCGAAGACCAGGCAGAATCGAAGGATAACGACCGGCAGTTGGTAGGTGGACCAGTACCCGGTGCAGAGTTCTTCGCCCAGCGATTTGGACAGGGCGTACCATCCACGGCAGCGCCGGGGGGTTCGGTCTTCCCGGATCGGTTCGGCCAGTCCGCCGGGGACGTACTTTTCGTAAATGGCGTCGGTGCCCGCGAATATGAACCTGGGCAGTTTGTCCTGCGCCCTGGCGGCCTCCAGCATGTTGAACGTGCCGCGTACGTTGATGTCGAAATAGTCGGTTTCGGAAAAGGGACCGCCGCCCTGAAAGGCCGCGCCGAGGTGGTAAACCGTGCTGACGCCCTTTGCGGCCGCGAGGACGTCTCTCGGTTCCGTAAGGCTGCCGGTGACAAGCTCGACGTCCAGAGCGTTCAGTTTGTCGATGCGGGGGTCTCGAGGCCAGACCAGGCCTCGTACGGAATGTCCCTCGTTAACGAGCGTTCTGGCCAGGTTGGCGCCGATTCTTCCTGTTATGCCGGTGATGAGAACAGACATGGAGAAGGATGTTAAGTTCGAGATATTCGACAGGTATAGAGATGCCTGGTGTTATGTTACGGAAATCGACAGCAACACAGCGATCAGTTAAAATCAAGAAGGAAAAGGCAAAACCAAATTCAAAACCCCCTTTCCCCAGATTCCCTGCCTACGGCGTGTTCCTTTTGAAGCGACCAAAAGGAACCAAAAGTCGCCGCTGGGCGCGGGGCCTGCCATATGCATGGCGCGAATACCCGCACAGGACTCACCTGCTATGCTGGCCTGCCAACGACGGAGGATAACGTAAATCGGTGCGGGACGGAACAGCGCGCCCTGCTCTGGGAGTGCTCGCGAGAGACTTTGCGTCTGTACACGGTGTGGTTTCCAGGGTTGGAGCAGCTTTCAACCGTCAGCCAAAAGCGGTTTCTGTTAAGTATATCGTCTGTAGTCACCGATACGCCCCACGCCCCGTAGACCTCTCTCCCCGGCCCTCTCTCCTAAAGGAAAGAGGGAGCACGGCCGGGTCTCGCGCAATAGCAGATTTTTCCGTTCGAGCGACCGGGGGTACGGGGGGTTTTTCCGTGTTAATCCGTTCCGCGCCGATGTTTTGGTGCACGTCAGGGAGTCGCAGGCCACCGAGTTGCATTCGTCCCTCTGAAGGGATTCACGGAAAAACCGGCCCCCTGCCGAAGGGCGCGGTTCTTTTTGGTCCTTTTTCTTACGCGCATAAGAAAAAGGACGTAAGAAATAGAAAAATAAGGATTTATCAAAAAAGAACCGATTTGCAAATGACAAATCCTTTTTTGCCTTTCCGTTCAAAATCGTGCATACGGCGTGTTCCTTAAAAGCGGGGGAAGGGGGTGGTGAAGATTACAAACCATTTTGACCTGCTCTATCTAAACCACCCAGCGATATGGGATGAATCGGTTTGCCTGGGGCTCTGTGCACAGGACAGGCAGGTGGACGAACGGTTTGGTATTCCGGTTGGGATTGGACATTAGTTATCGAATTTGCGGAGGAAAATCAAGGGCAATCGCGAAAGGTGGATTGCGGGATATTTCGCTTGCGGATTCGGTTTTTTTTTACTATTAAGACCATGGTTTCGAAGGACTCATCTGCTGTATTTTCCGGCGATTGACCTGAACGCGGGGGCGAAACCCTCCTGAGGAGGATTGACGATGGACAAGCTGGCGATTCTGGGCGGATCCAAGGCGGTGAAAACCGATTCGGGAGATATGTTCACCTGGCCGATTATTACCCGGGAGGACGAGGAGGCCGCACTGGAGGTGCTGCGGCGCGGGGCCATGTCCGGCACGGACGTCACGGTGCAGTTCGAAAAGGAATATGCCGACTGGTTCGGCACGAAGTACGCGCTCGCGCACAACACGGGCACGTCGTCCATCCATTCGGCGATGTTCGGTTGCGGCGTGGGCGTGGGCGATGAAATCATCTGCCAGAGCATGACGTTCTGGGCGTCGGTGCTGCAGGCGATGAATCTTGGCGCGACCATTGTGTACGCGGATATCGATCCGGATACGATCACACTCGACCCGGCAGACGTGGAACGGAAGATAACGGACCGGACGAAGGCGATCGTGGCCGTCCACTATTTCGGTCATCCGACCGACATGGATGCGATCATGGAGATCGCCAACGCCCGGGGTATAAAGGTCATCGAAGACGTCTCGCACGCGCACGGCGCGGAATACAAGGGTCGTTTGACGGGCGGGATCGGCCACGTGGGCGCGATGTCCTGCATGGCGGGAAAGTCGCTGGCCATTGGCGAGGCTGGGATGCTGGTCACGGACGACCAGGAAATCTATGAGCGCGCGGTTGCATTCGGCCATTACGAGCGGACGGGGCAGATCGAAAACCCCGAGTTGAAGAAGTTCGCGGGCCTGCCGCTGGGCGGGTTCAAATACAGAATGCACCAGCTGTCGTCAGCCGTGGGGCGGGTCCAGCTCAGGCATTACCGGGAACGGATGGAAGAAATCGACAGCGCGATGAACAGCTTCTGGGACCTGCTCGAAGGCGCGCCCGGCTTGCGCCCCCACAGGCCTCCGAAGGGTTCCGGCAGTACAATGGGCGGTTGGTACGCCGCGCACGGTATCTATGTGCCCGAGGAACTCGGCGGGCTGCCCTTGCGGAAATTCTGCGAGGCGGTGCGCGCCGAAGGGACCTCGTGCGGCGCGGGTGCCAATCTGCTCATGCACCTGCATCCCGTCTTAAACGACGCCGACGTCTACGGCCATGGCGAACCCACGCGAGTCGCGCATTCCGACGCCGACGTGCGGCAGGGCGAGGGCAGCCTGCCGCAGACGGAGCGGATGTCGGAGCGCCTGTTTTCCATTCCCTGGTTCAAACACCATCGCCCTGAAATCATCAGAGAACACGCGGAGGCCTTCCGAAAGGTGGTCACGCAGGCCGCGGAACTTCAGTAGGCTGCGGATCCATGCGAAGCGCGATGTTCTTCAAACTGGAACGCTTACGATCGTGGCACGGGACGGCCGGCAAATCGTCGGCCGTTTTTGTGTTTGCAGGAAGCGCCTCGTACGCCGCGGGTGCGACCGGTCGCCGGGTACCGGATCAACCTGAAATGGCCGCAGGGGATTGAATTCCACCGACACTCTTGTTATATTGCTAACCTTGATTCGTAAGTCTTCGACGACGTTAATTCGAATATGTGCTATTTGATAAAGGCGATTAGAAGGCTGATTACCAGGATACACCAGGTCACTGGCCGTGAAGGGAAAAAACGTCTTTCCATACGTCGATAACGCCCTGTTTCGGAGGGTTTTATCGCGTCGCCGCGTTGCTTTTTTTTCGGATTGAGGCTAATTCGCCGGCCGGGTCGATTTACGGGCCTGTTTCCAGTCATTTCCAATCGATTGATGCTGGTTTTCAACGGGGAGACTCATTCATGTACAGGTTGCGATGTGCTTCGTCCGCACTGATCTTCGCCGTATTCCTGGGCTTATTCGCTTCCAGCGCAGACGGCGGATACACACACATTAACAAACCGGGCGCCGACGATGCGATGGCGGTGCACATCTTCCGTCTGGACAACGGCCTCACGGTCTATCTCACGGAAAACCGTCAGACACCCCGGTTTTACGCGGAGATCGTCGTTCGGGCGGGCAGCAAACACGACCCGGCCGAATCCACCGGCCTGGCGCACTACCTGGAACACATGCTGTTCAAGGGGACGACGAGCATCGGCTCCCTGGATTACGAAAAGGAAAAAGCGCATCTCGACAACATCACCCGTCTCTACGAGGAGCATTTCAGCGAAACCGACCCTGAAAAGCGGAAGGCCATTTACGCCGAGATTAACAAGGAATCCCAGCTTGCCGCGCAATACGCCATTCCCAATGAAATCGACAAACTCTACAAGGCCATGGGCGGCACCGGTCTCAACGCGCACACCTGGCACGAAGAGACCGTGTACAGAATCAATCTGCCCGCCAACAGATTGCGCCACTGGGCGGTCATCGAATCCGAACGCTTCCGGAACTCGGTCTTCCGGCTTTTTCAGTCGGAACTCGAAACGGTTTACGAAGAAAAAAACCGGTCCATGGACAACAAGGACCGGGCGATCATCTACGCCGTCGCCGATCTGCTTTACAAAAAGCATCCCTACGGCCAGCAGACCACGATCGGGAAAGTGGAACACCTGAAGAATCCGTCGCTGAAAAACATGTACTCGTTCTACAACACCTATTACGTCCCGAACAATATGGCGATCGCGATATCGGGCGATATCCGGATCGACGAAACCATAAAGCTGATCGACCAGCACTTCTCGGCATGGGAGCCCGGGCCTCTGCCGAAGTTGCCCGATTGGAATGAGGCGCCACTGAAGGGCGCCGAACGGGTGCAGGTTGGGTTCCAGGGTGAGGAATACGTGCTTCTGGCGTTCAGGACGGCATCAAGGAGCCACCAGGACGCGGACGCGCTGAGACTCCTGGATATGATTCTGGATAACGCCACCGCCGGACTGATCAACCTGAATCTCAATCAGAAACAGAAGGTCCGGCGGGCGGGATCGTATCCCTCGCTTTACAACGATAGCGGCGCACAGTTTCTCTGGGGCATTCCAAAGAAGGACCAGACCCTCGAGGAAGTGGAACAGTTACTGCTCGATCAACTTGAAATCATAAAGGGCGGGCGTTTCGAAGACTGGATACTGCCCGCGATCGTCACCGACTTCAAGAAGAACAACAAGAGGGAGTTGGAGTCGGACAATGCCCGGGTGCGCCGGATCCGCAATTCGTTTCTGGCGTATCACGACTGGAACCATACGGTCAATGAGATCGCCCGTCTGGAGCGGGTCACCAAGGACGACGTGGTCCGCGTCGCGCGGACGTATTTCGCGGACAATTACGTTGCCGGATACCGGGTCGATGAACAGCACGAAATTCCAAAGATCGAGAAGCCCCGGATCGACAAGATCAACATCGACGCCACCCGCCAGTCGGCTTTTGCCGGCAACGTGCTGGCGATGCCGGTCGAGGAGATCGAACCCTCCTTTGTCGACCCGGGCAAAGATTATCAGATTGCCGATTACCACGATGACGTCCGGCTCTATTACTCCCGGAACCCCATCAACGATCTCTTCACACTGACGTTCACCGCAGACCTGGGCAACAACCAGAACAACAGGATGGGGATGGCCGCCCGGTTGCTCGACAAGTCCGGTACCGCACGTCACGACGCCGAAGCCCTGAAGAAGGAGTGGTACAAACTCGGCACTGAATTCTCGATGCGGGCGGGCAACAACGAAACCAGCGTAACCATCTCGGGGCTGGACGAAAACATCGAGGCTTCGCTTTCTCTGATGGCGGAACTTGCCAACAGCCCGTCCGCGGACAAATCGACCCTTGACGAACTCGTGAAGATCGTCCTGGCAGAACGCGAAGACGCGAAAAAGAACCACCGCACCGTTCAGGGCGGCGTCGTTCTGTTCAACCGATACGGCGAGGACTCCCGATATCTGCGCGCGTTGCCGAACGAAGCCCTGCGTGAACTCGCCGTAGAGGAACTTCACGGACTGGTCCGCGGCCTGTTCAAACACAAACACACCATCGCCTATACCGGTTCTCTTCCTTTACAACAGGTCCTGGCAGTTCTGAAAAAACATCATCGGATCCCGGGTTCGCTCGAGGATCCGCCGCCGTACAAGTTCTACAAGGCCCGGACTCCCGAACGGACCGAGATTCGCTTCTTCCACAAGCCGCTTGCGCAGGCCCTCGTTTATATAGAATTCGGCGATGAGGATTTCAACGAGGCGTCCGTCCCCGCGACCGAACTCTATAACAGCTATTTCGGCGGCGGGATGAGCGGGATCGTCTTCCAGGAACTGCGGGAAGCCCGCGCGCTGGCCTACTCGGCGTGGGCGCGATATTTCAATGGCAACCGGAAGGGCGACCAGAATACCCTGGCCGGTTCCATCGCCTGCCAGCCCGACAAGACGATCGAAGCCGTCGAAGCGTTTATCGGCCTGATGGACGACATGCCGGTCACGCCCGAGCGATTCGAAGAAGCCCGCACCTCCATTCTGAACCGATATCGCACCAACAAGATCAGCTTTCGGCGGGTCCTGGGATCCGTACGTTCCTGGGAACGGCTCGGTATTCCGGTGGATCCCCGGAAGTCGCGATTCGAGAGGATCCAGGCCGCCGGGATGGACGACATGCTGGCGTTCTACGGCAAGAACCTGAAGAACCGGGTGAAACTGATCTCCATCGTGGGAGACAAAGACAAAATCGACCTCGCTGCGCTGGAAAAATACGGTTCCGTCAGCGAGGTCGGTCTTGAAGACATCTTCGTGTTTTAGCTCTCGTCTACATAAACCCAAACACTCATGGCCAGACAGGATAAATGCGGAAAGCACGACAGACGCTCACAATTCCGGCCGTGGTAGGGATACATCATTTCGTGAATTAGCCGAGTCTTGTATTCGTGCTTGACAAGTGTTGATAGCCTGGATATTTTTCCAGTAAATGACACAGGCGGAGAATGCAATGATAGGGAAAATCTTTAGTGCCGATAACATCCGCATGGCCGTATTCCTGTTCACCCTGATAGGTGCCATGTGGACGCTCACAAACAGACTCGAAGACAAAATGGACGCTCGCTTTGACAAGATCGAAACCCGCTTGGATCGGATCGACACCCGCCTGGATTCCTTCGGCGAACGAATTGCCAAAAATGAAGCACGCTTAGACGTCTCCGAGTAAGCCCCGCCAACGCCTTCCGCGCCTCAAGCCACAAATCGAATTCCCTCTTTGGTTGCTCGCCATTGCCCGATTTCGCAACCGGTGGATCGCCTCTAAATAGCGATCTGGCGACCTCCTCCGGCGTAGCGTCGATTCTCACGTCTTCATTCAACTCCTCTTCAGTCTGCCACGCCGGACAATGCCTGAGCGTCAGAACCTGAGCCGCAGGCAGCATCCTTATTCCGGTTTACGAAGTCCATCCTGCAATGAAGTCCGAGGTCGTATAATTCTCCGGCATCTCGTTGAAGTGGTATTTCATAGGCCCTGACTGGAATCCGGGAACGAAATGCTCCGCCTCCGACCGGAGCATCCTGTCCAGAGGTTCGAACCGGTTCCACAATGTCTCGGCCTCCGATGCGCTGAATCGTTTTGCGAACTCGGGACCCCAGCTCAGGGTAATCGGATGTGCGCCCCGAAGCCGGCGGGAGAGTTCGTCCGGAACGTCGGGGTACGGGGCGTTTTTTGCGAGTCGGATCGCCAGGGCCGCTTTGCACATGAAGACCGTGGAGAGCAACCCTCCCTTTTCGCCTCTGTGGGGATGGAGCCGGTTCAACGCCTCCACGTACGCCTCACCGTCGCATTCGATAACCGCCCTGAGGGCTTCCTCCGAATGCCCCATCATCTCCCGGCTCCGGTCGTTCCACCGCCGGAACGCGGCCGCCGCTCCCGCGGAAAGGTGTTCCACGAACGAAAGATCGTCGATCGACGTGTGCGTGGAGAATCCGCCGTGAACGGTCCGTCTCAACCTGGGGCTGTAATTGCTGCCCCAGTGGAGGATCGGGAGGATGTAGACAACGCCGTCTCCCCCTTCAAGGTGGGTCCGGACGCCGTTCGGCAATGGCTGGCACGGATCGGCCAGCAGGTACTCGTTTTCCTCTTTCGTGTTGAACCGGATATGGCTGCCGGGGATCACCCACAGGACGCTGTCGTCGTAAAGGGGAATGTTCCACTGGACGTAACGGGGTCCCCCTTCCAGGATGTCGTCGATATACCCCTGGAGGGGGGCCGTGTCGATCGGGTGGTGGTCGCGATGCCACTTCGCGGGGCCGTGGTCCCGAACCGGATTGCACATCATCATCATTTCGGTGACCGATGCGTCTGCAACGTCCAGAAGCTGTGAACTGATGCCGTGAATGTTCGGCTCGAGCCACACCTCCGCGGCGGGCGCCGTCTCCCGGCTGATTGCGCTGGCCAGCGGCGGCCGGTTGAGCATCAGGCGGGGCTGCGGGCTGGATTCCCACTCGCCTCCCGGCGGGTCTCCTTCCTTTCTCATTGCCCTCCAGTTTTCCCGCTGCCGGTTCACGAGCGCTTCATAGGCCCGACGGACTTCCTCCAGCTTTTCCCGGGGAATGGCTTCCTTTACCACAAGGTAGCCCTCTTCCAGGAACCGGCCGCGATCGACTTCCTGCATTGTACTTCCTCCAGATTCATCGCCCTGGCCCGTGAGCATTTGTCATGCTCCTGGCCCGTTTCCTGCATCAGGTTTTGATCTTGCCTTTTGTTTCAAATCCTGCTTAATCCTGGTCGGTTTTGACTTTCATCCTGTTTATCCTGTCCATCCATGTAAGTTTGTGTTATCCGGTCGAAGTCCCGATAAACGTCTCGGGCCACTTCGGCTCGTAGTTGCTCTCGAAGAGCCAGTCGAAGTCCTCCGGAACGATGTGCGCCCGGTCGGGCCGCAATTTCCGGCGCAGCTTCGGGAAGAAATCCATCAGCGCGTCGCGCTGGCCCTTCGGGAGTCCGCACGAAACGCCCGAAGCCGCATAGGCGGAAAGCATCGCTTTTCGGGGAACCGTGTCCTCATTCTGCCAGGCCGAGTGCAGGCCGGAACTGCACAGCATCAGCATCTGCCCCCTGCGCGCCACCATGGGTGTCGGTTCCTGCTCCAGCCAGGGCGAATCCGTCAGGTCGGGGACATGCTCCGGATAGGCCGGCGCGCCTTCGGGTGGGTCCGGGCGCACGCCATGAACGCGCGGCAGCATGGCCTTGTGCTCCGGCTTCAGGACGCGGTTCCAGTATTCCATGATGGGCCGGTGGCTGCCTGGAAGTATGCGCATCGCCCCGCGATGCTCCGGCACGTCATTGAGCCAGAACCAGAGCTCGGCGCGCATCCTTCGAGGCGTCGCCTGGAAGTCTTCCCACGTGGCCTGGATGTCGGTGTGGCATCCTCCGGCCCACTGGTCTCGCACGCTCCCGAAAGGCGCTTTGGCAGGTGAACGGCCGTGGGGGGACACGCCCCACCACAGATGTACGGCATCCGCGCGCAACAGGTCCATGGCCACTTCTTCAAAGTAGGGGTGCTGGAAGACGTCAAGATAGTCCGGTTCTTCGTAGAACGGACGGCCGCTCGCCGTCAGCCGGTCCCACGCGGCTTCGGCCCGGTCCAGCTCGGCGGTTGTAAACGGGCTGTCGACGGTGACGGCGCCCTGTTCCTCGTATTGTCTCATTTCCGTTTCTGACAGTGCCATTGGTTCCTCCCTTCCACTTCAACGGTCTTGCGGTCGATTTCACCGTTGCGACTGTATAGTAATGGGGTTTTTCTGTCGATATTGGTGTCGAGGACGACCCAGGATTCGCTCATAGACGAGGATCTGTCTCACCGCTGGGATGTCGCAATTCGTCGATAGCAGCCTCGAACCCGTCGTTTTCCTCGTCCGGCCAGGTTCCAAACAGCGTCCTTACGTTCGCCATTGGCTGCACGTTTTGGGAACGCGCCAACTCCTGGATTGACGGCGATTTCCAAAATGACTGTAAAATCGGCGTCCCTCGAGCCGGTATGTCGGGTGCTTTGTTTTGCATGTAATCCAGCCTCTCAACAACGTGAATCCAAAATTCCGCAGTCAGCCTTCGATCTCCCGGATGTTTATTTTAGTGAACGTCGGTCCGTCGCCTGATCAACTGCCGACAGTGAGGCCATTCCGCCATACATCAATATTGAATCGCATCACGCAGACGCGTTCTGAGACCGCTGGTATGCTTGGAGTCAAGATTAAGATATACGCAGGCTGGTGAAAAGTCCAATCTAACCGGAATTATAGCCGCACTGAGTCTTCGCAATTCGCTTCTTGGCGTCGGTGTTGACAGGTGAATCCCAGCGTCGTGGCGGCGTCCCGTGTACGTCTCGACCAATTCCGCCAATCCGCGATTTGAATTCGCCAGTCTCAACGCGATAAACAAACAAGCCCAAGGCCGATTTTCGATTCAGGAACTCACAACACGGATTCTTGTCTCTATGTGAGACGGAGGCTATATTGAAAACGGGAATGCCGCGGGCAGCAACTTAGGCGTCAATGCATACTCTTAGGAAAACACCACGCACCACTGCTGTCCAAGAGCGGTGGGATTCTCAGAGATAGGGTTCAAAAGGTGGCTTCAATTCGCGATCTTGTACGGGTCTGACCCGGATAACGGAAACCATGTTGCCATCGGTCGGTGTTTGTTGCATCGCATGTCAATCTGAGCGGAGTCGCGATATCTCTCGCGGCTTCAGTCCCACGCTGCACGCGAACGTGCTGCCTCTCAGGTATCGACACATGGAAATCGCAACGGGATGATCCGATGCTGCAGTAGATCCTTCGTCGGCCTGCTCTGCGGCAGTGTGCTCTTACGTGTAACGGACGTGTTTCGCCGACATCGTACGCAGGCCTCCTCTGGATGACAGTCTTGGCGAAGGTGTGGGCTAAGCGTTTCACCAACGGCTATTGCAAAGCATGTCAATCTAAGCGGAGTCGCAATATCTCTCGCGGCTTCAGTCCCGCGCTGCAGGCGAACGTGCTGCCTCTCAGGTATCGAAACGTGCAAACCGAATGGGGATGATCCCATGCTGCAGTAGATCCTTCGTCGGCCTTGGGGCACCCTTCGACAGGCTCAGGGCAAGTCCTCTGCATGACGATCTGGACTAACGTGTCACAAATGTGATTCCTGGACGTTGCACCCGGGCCTCCTCTGGATGACAGCGGGAAGCATCGTACTCGGCTACCGGCCATCATGTCATTCAGAGCGCAGCGAAGAATCTCCCGTATTCTCGATTGTACGATTAGCATATGACCATTGTGGACGGACCTGTGCGCGGACGCCTTGCCAGGTTTTCGGCCTCCTCTGGATGACAGTTTTGGCGAAGGTGTGGGCTAAGCGTTTCACCAGTGGCTATTGCAAAGCATGTCATTCTGAGCGGAGTCGAAGAATCTCCCGTATTCTCGATTGGACGTGTAGCTCATGCCCGTTGAAGACGAACCTGTGCGCGGACGCCTGGCCAGTCTTTCGGCCTCCTCTGTATAACATTCGGGCTGAAGTGTGAAGGATACATTTCGCGCATTTTCGCAACTTTCGTAGTGAATCAAACCCGTTTTTGGACAGGTGTGACCATGCACGACAAAAAGAAGAATACAGATACGAGAAACCGGCTGATAGAACTGGGACCGGAACGTCTCACGGATGTCCTGTTGAATCTTGCAGACCGGCATCGAGATGCAGAAGCGATCGTCAAGCGGTTGACGGCGACTCCACAAGAGAATACCAAACGCTTCAAGGCAAAGTTGGCCGGGATCAAACGCCGCCGCCGTTTTCTAGGTCGCGGCGCGTCGTTTGCTTTCGCTGATGAACTCAGAAGTCTGCTCCAGGATCTACGGGCAGGAATCCACGACTACCTGATGGGTGTAAGGCTGGTGGTTGAATTCTACAAAGCGGATGACGCGATTTTCAGGCAATGTGACGATTCTTACGGCAACATTGGTGACATATTTCGGATTGACGCCAGCAATCTGTTTGTTTCGTTTGCCGCCAACTGCGACGACAAAGAGGAGATAACAGATCTGGTTCTGGAATTAAACAGGGAGGATGAGTACGGGGTTCGTGATACACTGTTTCAATGCGCATCGGAATATTTGTCCGAAAAGGAAATGCGCAGTATGGTAGACCGTCTGTGGGATCTGTCCAGAAAGGAGACTGACGAAGACAGAACCCTGCACTGGATTTCAGGCGTTGAAAGCCTTGCGCGCCAGATGAAAGATGCACCACTCTACGAGAAAGCCCGATTGGCTCTTTGGCCCGAACTTTCCGCGGCCGCCTGTATTGACATTGCCCGGATCTATCTGGAAACAGGAGACGCGCAAACGGCGCTGACGTGGCTTCGCAGGATTCCGAATAGAGACCATTTCAAAGTTCACGAACAAGATGACCTGTTGTTGACCATCTACAAGACAATCGGCGATCAGGAGAAAATGGAGAGCGTCGCCTGGCGCATATTCCGTCGTGATCGCACCGAACATACCCTCGCATGCCTTCTGGATGCAGTCGGTGAAGACCTGCGCGATCAGGTGATCGAGGGTGAGATTCAAGCCATCCTTGAATCCGACCAACTTTCCTACTCTGACGCGACGTTTTTGATTGAAATCAATCATCTTGACGAGGCTGAATCCTACTTGCTGGATAGATGGGAACTGCTCGATGGCGATTACTACACAGGCCTTCTGCCTCTGGCGGATCACATGGAAGCGAGCAGGAGATGGGTCACGGCAAGTGTTCTCTACCGCGCACTCCTGGATTCTATCCTTAGACGGGGTAAGTCCAAATACTACACTCACGGTGTGCGTTATCTAAAGAAGCTGGATACACTCGATCTCCGGATCCATGACTGGAGGAATATCTCGCCTCATCTTGAGTACACGCAGGTACTGCGAAAGAACCACGGTCGAAAGACAAGCTTCTGGTCAAGGTACGAAAAATGAGATCGTCCCGCATCGGAGCCACTTTGTTGCCGACAATGCGTTTCCAACAGCCGTTACGCATGCGTTTCAATACCTGGTCGATCCGACCGCAGGCGCGCCTTTTTTCGCTCGCGTTTGATGTCGTCCAGGGCCGCCATGAAGCACGGGATGACAAATAACGTCAGGATTGTCGAAACCAGCAATCCGAAAAGGATGACGTTCGCCAGCGGCGACCAGAGGGCCGACTTTCCTCCGATGCCGATCGCCATGGGCAGCAGGCCCGATATTGTCGTTACCGACGTCAGGATGATCGGTCGCAGCCGCAGTCGCCCCGCGTTGACGATGCTCCGCCAGATGTTCGTCACGGAGCCGTCCTTTCGGCGCCGCCTGTTGATGAATGCGACCATGACAATGGCGTCGTTGACAACAATACCCGCCAGCCCGACAAACCCGAACATCGCGGTCAGACTGAACGGATTCCCCGAAATAAGCAGGCCGAGCAGCGCGCCGATGATCGCGAACGGCACGGCAGTCAGGATGACCAGCGGCTGCGCGTACGAGTTGAACTGCGACCCGAGGATCACAAACATCAGGATCACGCTGATGACGAAGAGAGCCGCGATATCTTCGAACGCTTCCATGAAATCCGTAAACTCGCCCCCGATCACGAAGCTCACGTCGGAGTAGTGCGCCTCGATCGACGGAAAGATCTCGAGCATTCTGGCGTTGATCCGCTCCAGTGACGTCTCGGCTTCATCGACTTCCCCGGTGACGAAAATGGTCCGCTTCTGGTCGAAGCGCTGAATCTGCGTCCGGCCCGGACCGATCGAGAACGAGACCATGTCCCGCAGCGCCACCGTGCTGCCGCTCGAGTTCGTCACTTGCACGTTCAGCACGTCCTCTACAGCCGACCGTTCCTTCTGGTCGTACTGCACGATGACGCCCACCTCTTCGTCTCCGTCCCTGAACTTCGTCGCCTCCACGCCGTCGAACGCGTATCGGACGTTCAGGGCGACCTCCCGCGCCGAGAACCCGTAAAGGGCCGCGCGCACTTCGTCCACTTCGATCCGGATGGCGTCCTTGCCCGGCGGGAAATCGTCGGTCACCTCGAGCGTGCCCGGGATCCGGCGCAGAGAGTCCTGAAGCGCAAGCGCCGCTTCCTTCATCCGATCGAGATAGCGGCCCTGGACCTTCACCGAGATGGGTTTGCCCTCAGGGGGCCCGCCGGTGAATTTTTCGAAGACAACGGACGTGGGTCCGGCGATGTGCTCCGTGCGCTCCCGGAGCACGGCGATCAGGTCGTCCGACACTTTTGCGCGCGCTTCCCTGGGCTTCAGCTGAACGATGACCTGGGAGACGCTCTTTCGGGTCACCCACTCGGTGTTGCTCTGCAGCAGGCCGACGTTGGTGACCACGCCCGCGACGTCCTCGTCGGAAAGCCGGAGCGCCTCTGCCTCGTAGGCGCGCGTGACGCGGTCAGACTCCTCCAGGCTGGTTCCCTCAGGGAACTTGATGAGCACCTTGAACGCGTCGAATTCCTCGCCGGAATAGAAATCCACCCCGAGAAGCGGGATGAGCATCAAAGCGCCGGCCAGCACGGCGACAAGGCATCCGATGACCCAGTAGCGCCGCCGCAGCATGCGGACGAGTAGACGACCGTAGATCCTGCGGAGCCTCCTGAAGAACGGCTGTTCGCCCCGCTTGTGGGCATTGGACCGCCGGGTCCATTCCGCATAGTGGGAGGGCAGAAGGACGAACGCCTCGAATACGGATGCGGCCAGCGCCAGCGCAAAGGTGAGCGGTATGACGCGCATGAACTTGCCCATCACGTCCGGCAGAAGGATCAATGGAAGGAATGCGGCGACGTTGGTGCCCACCGAACTGAGGATCGGCTTTGTCACTTCGTCCGTACCGAGGACCGCGGACTCGCTGGAGCTGCGGCCCCGCAGCCGGTACCGGTGACAGTTCTCGATCACGATGATGGCGTCATCCACGATAATGCCCAGCACCATCACCATGGCGAACAGCGTGCTCCCGTTGATGGTATAACCGGAGAAGCTCAACAGAATGAAGGTAATGAAGAATGAGATGGGTATGCCGAGCGTCGCAAGGAAGGCGTTCCATGACCCCAGGAAGAGCCACAGAACGAGTGATATGAGGATCATCCCGGTGATTGCATTGTTTCGGAGCGCATCGATCACCCGGTTGATGTATACGGAATTGTCGTCTGTATAGCTGAAGCTGATTCCGTCCGGAACACGGTCCTCATAGCGGCCGATCGTTTCCTTGACGGCCAGGATGACGTCGTTCGTATTGGCGTCGGTCGTTTTCGACAAAGAGAAGGTGATTGAAGGTTCGCCGTTCAGCCGGGAAAGCACCCTGGGCTCTTCGCGGCGGTCGTTGACCCTCGCGACGTCACGGATTCTTACGGTCTCCCCGCCCGGCGCCGCCCGGATGATGGTCTCGCGAATCTCCTCCACACTCCGGTACTCGGCCACGGACCGGATCGCGTATTCCTTCGCACGGTAGGTGAGGGTACCCCCGGGGACGTTCAGATTTCTCGCCTGCAGCGCCCGGACCACGTCCAGGACCGACAGACCGCGGGCTGTCAACCGGGTGGGGTCCACCTCGATCCAGATTTCACGCTCGGGAAGTCCGGAAACCTGGCTCCTGGCGACCCCCGAAATGTTCTTCAGGTCCTCCTCGAGATCCTCAGCGACGATCTGCGCGTTCTCTTCCGGAATCGTATATGCCATGTTGACCGTGAGAATGGGCAGGAAATCGCCGCTGTCGAAGTCGTCCACGTCCGGGTCCTCGGCCTCTTCCGGAAGGTCCACGCGGTCGATACGCGCCTTGAGGTCCGTGTAGATTTCCCTGAATTCCGACTCCGACATGTCTTCGAACTTGACCAGGAACAAGGCCAGCCCTTCGGCCGCCGAGGACTGCAGTTCATCGAGCTTGTCCAGATCGTGGATCTCCGCTTCGACGGGTTCTACAATCAGGCTCTCCACCTCTTCAGGGCTCGCGCCCGGGTACGGAATCGAGACAATCACCCAGTTGAAGTCAATCTGCGGGTTCAATTCCTGCGGCATGCTGACGAGGCTGATGGCGCCAAAACAGAACAGTCCGACCATGACCAGGTTCACGAAAACCGGATTTCGGACTGAAAATCTCGCTATCGACATATCAGGAATGCCTCATGTATCGGAATGCTTCGACAGCCCTTGCATCTATTGTAAGGCGCGAACGGTCACGTGCGTTGCCGCCCCCAGGCGGTTCATGCCCTCCACGACAATCGAATCCCCTTCCTCGAGGCCCGCCTCCACCGCGACGTGGGCGCCGAAGGTTTCCCGCGTTTCCACCTCGGTGAGCCGCGCAATGCCGTCCCCAATCCGGTAAACGTACTCCTTGCCGTCCCTGGCGACCACCGCGTTGCCGGGTACGACGAACTGAAGACCGGAACCCCCCAGAATCACCCGGCAACGGGCCGCCATTCCCGCGCGAATCGTCATGCCGGGCGTATTCGGCAGGTGGACCTCGACGGGAAACGCGCCAGTATCCTCCTCGGCCTGCGGGGAAACGTAACGGACGTGTCCATCGAAGGTCCGGCCTCCCAGCGCGTCGACGGTGATGCGCACGGACCCGCCCGGCGTTACGCGGCCGATGGCCGTCTGGGGGATTCCGAGCTTGATCTTCATCGTTGTCAGATCGACCACCCGGTACGCTGCCTTCCCGACCGACATCATCGCGCCCAGTTCGATGTGCTTCCTGGATACCCATCCGTCGATCGGGCTGGTCAGCCGCGTGTCTTCAAATCCCTTCCGGGCGCGGCTCAGCTCCGCCTGGTTCGACTTCAATTCGGCTTCCGCGGATTTGACGGCAAACCGGGACGTTTCGAATGCCAGCCTGGAAATGTCCCCCGAGTCGAGGAGTTGACGGTCGCTCTCGAAATTCAGCCGTGCGATCTTCAGCTTGTTCCGCGCGGAGAGAACCTGCGCCCTGGCGTGTTCCAGCCGGCTTGCGGCCACGCGGTCGTCGATCACGGCGAGGGTATCGCCCGCCGCAACGCGATGCCCGACCGCAGCCGGTACGCGTATCAACCGGCCGCCGGCCTCCGCAACCACGTCCACCGCCCGGTGCGGCGCGATCACGCCGGTGACCTCAACGGCCTCTTCAACGTGTTCCTGCCGCACAATCCTGGCCCTGACCGGCACCGCCCGCACCGTATCCACGACGGCGTCGGCCGTTACGCCGGAATCGGCGTCCTCCTGCGGCGCGCACGAAATCACGCAGAAGCAAAGCGCGAGTCCTGCGCAGATGACTGCATCCCTGTATTTCATTCTGACTCCACGATTTCCTCGACCAGATCGTCGATGCCACCCATCAGGTAGCTCAGCTCGATGACCGCCGAGGTGAGGTCGAATTGTGTGGTAATCTCCAGCAATCTGGCGTTCTGAAGGTTCAGCTTCGCGTCGATCACGTCCAGGTTCGATACCCGTCCCATTTCTTTTTCACGGGAGACGATCCGGTAGTTGTTCTCGTTGAAGGTGAGGCTGGTCCTGATCAGTTCACGCTGGGTTTTCAGATTGACGATCCGGTTGACCGTCTCGCCGAGCGTCTGCCGCGTTTCGTCGATCAGGTCGGAGAAGCGCGTATCCTGAGCGCGGTAACTGAATTGCGCGGACTTCAGCCGCGACAGATTGCGAAACCCTGTGAACAGCGGCACCGAAAGATTGAGCATGACCGTCGAGGGTCTGTATTCGTCCAGCGCCGGCGTATCGTTTCTGCGCCAGGCCGTGGAATAGCTGAGAGAGACGTCCGGCAGGTAGCTCGAATACTGCCCGCGGTAGACAAGGCGGCTGCGTTCGCGGTCCTGTTCTGCCGCCGCAAGCAGGGCGTTTCCGTCCACCAGCGTGCGGCTGTCGACGCCCGCAAGTTTCCGGATTTCCGCTTCAGACAGGCCGGCCACCCGTGCGACCTCCGCCTCGAGCCGGTCCGGGACCCGGTCTGCCAGCGCATCGGCGTGCAGTGACCGGAGATTGAGCAGCCTGCGCAGGCGGACCGTCGCATCGCGCAACGCGAACTCGCCCGCGGCCACGCTGCTCTTCTGCCCCTGGTGTTCCACCTGCCAACGCAGCAGGTCCAGTTTCGAATATCTGCCCGCGCGGTGCATCCTTTCGGCCTTCTCCACGTTCAGCCCGGTGAGGACGAGGAACTCACGCTGCAGTTCGAGCATCGCGCCGCGTTTCAGCACTTCCAGGTACCCGGAAGTGACCTGGAGCAGGATCCGGTCCCGTATGGCCTCCCGGGTCCGTTCGGCCGCGGCCTGTCCGGTGGTTGCTACGGAGAGGCCGTTGATCAGCTCCGCGTCGAAGATCGGAATATGCGCCTGGAACGACGAGTAGTAGGAGGTGCGGAACGCTACTTGCGGTACGGGGATCTCGGGAGGGAAATACCGTGAAAAGTCCCGCTCCGCCAGCGTCTGCTCGTCAATCCGCGTCACCTCCGTGTTGAAGCTGACCCGTGGCGCGAACTGCGACCACGCGTTCCGCCGGTCCCAGTTCGCCTTCTCCGCCGCGAAGCCGGCGGCCTGCAGCTGGCGGTTGCTGGAGAGGGCCTGCTTCAGGCACGCCTCCAGGGTCAACCGGGATCCATCCGCGGCACTCGCTTCGCAGGGTACGGCAAACAGAAACAGGACAGCGCCCAATACGATGAAGGCACAAGGACGGAGGTCAAAAACACATTTCATATAGGACTCCATAGATAAACAATCAGCAGCCAGCGTACAGCCGTCAGCCCATCTTGTAAGCGCGCACAGGCAGCGCCTCCGTCTCAAGTGTCGAAAGATCAAGACGCCTGGAAGCCGCGTCGATGTCGAAGCCTACGACGTCCCCGTTGGCGTCGAGATCGACATTCAGCCCGTTAGCGACTTCTCGGGTTTCCGTGCCCGGACCGGATTTGAACTCGACATACAGGCTATCGGTTTCGGGATAATAGTGGAGTTTCATGGCGTTTCCTTTCGAAAACCGCGATCAAAGAAAGCGTTGTGGATTGTTTCACCATCTTCCAACGTTACGACTCGCAGAATGCGCGGCACGTCATCCCCTGGGTGGGAGACTTCGCCCCAGAAGCGTATACGACCGTCCGGCTGTCTTTCGCGTCGAAGTGGGGAGGCGATGACGTCAACGCACCAGTTAGGATTGATATAAGGGCGCTTTCGCAGCACCTGCTCCTCAAAGTAACGCGTCGTCTTCATTCCGTTTATCCGAATATAGGCGTCAGTTCACACGGTCTGCAAGTCCGAGTGATCGCATCCAGTCTCTCTGTGTTTACTGTGCTTTTTGTGGCTATTGTCCTGCTCTTCCGGTTTACGGCAAAAAAACATTGATCACAAAAGACACAAAAGGTCACACGTGCCCGAAATCGGCTTCGTTCCCGGTAGGCAACCACCGGCGTGTCGACAAGAGCTTTCCAGTGTGCGTCCATTTGTCGGTTGAATTGGCGTCCAATTGTCGATTAACTATGCGTCCATTTGTTGGTTCGTTGTGCGGTTGGCTGGTCCCTACCGCTCCCACAAATCGCTCAGCGGAACCGCGAGCATGCGCTTGTCCGCAAGCGGGAGACAATCGCGGCCGGCGTAAAGCAGCACGCCGGACTGGAAATCCTCGCCGCAGCGATCTGCGAGCCGAACAAGCCCCTTCCCGTCTCCAGGGGCGAGCGTACGGGCGGCTTTGACTTCGATGCCCCATGTCCTTTGACCCAGGGTAATGACGATATCGACTTCCACCCGATCCTTGTCTCTATAATGCCAGAAACGCAAATCAGGTTCCGTCCACGTGGCCAGGGCGATGAGTTGCTGCACCACAAAAGACTCCAACAGATGTCCCATGCGGACCCTCCTGCCGAGCCAGTCGTACGCGGTCAGGTCGGCTAGGGTTGCGGCCAGCCCGGAATCGAGGAGATGGACCTTGGGTGATTTGATGAGCCGTTTGGCCGGGTTACGGTGCCACGCGGGCAGGCGTCGCACCAGAAAGAGCCGCTCGAGCACCACGACGTAGTGATTGACCGTCGACCGGTCAAGGCCGAGGGTATCGGCCAGATTGCTGGTGTTCAACAGTCCGGCGCTGCGAAGGGCCAACAGCTCCAACAGGCGGGACAATTCGTGCGCATCTCTTACCCGAGCCACGTCCCGCACGTCCCGATCGATGATGCTGCGCAGATACTGCCTATGCCATTGCCGGGAGCGGACAGGCGTGCGCGTGAGCGGCTCGGGGTATCCGCCGGCGACCAGCCGGTCCTGCAGTGACTGCGCTTCGGGCGTCGCCTCCTGCCCGATTCCCGGCTCGATCGTGCCGTTCAACAGGTCGCTGAGGAAGCGGCCTGGCGCGCGCGCTTTTTCCGATTCCGTCAACGGATGCAACTGCGTGATTTCCATCCGTCCAGCAAGGGATTCAGTTACGGTGGGCACCATCAACAGATTGGCCGAGCCGGTCAGCACGAAACGACCGGGACGTCGGTCCCGATCCACGGCGTGCTTGATGGCCGGGAGAATCGCCGGCGCTCGTTGCACTTCGTCAAGCGTCACCGCATCCGGCAGGCTTGCGACGAATCCGGACGGATCGGCCAGGGCGGTCTGATGGTAGTTGTACTCGTCCAGACTGATGTATGCGCGGTCGGGCGCGAGTTGCCGCACGATCGTGGTCTTCCCGCACTGCCGCGGTCCGAGCACACAGACCACCGGCGTGTCGGCCAACGCCTCACGGATGACGGGTTCCAGTGAGCGGGGAAACAGAGAACGGCTGGCGTCCATTTGTCGGATTTGTTAGCGTCCAATTGCCGGTTATGAGAGCGTCCATTTGTCGAATAACCGCGAGGTGGCAATATACAGGATCAGGGCGCAAACGTCAAGAAGAGAGTCTGTCTACGTCGCCACCAGCCGATCACGACGCGGCGTGCCGGCATAACCTCCTTTACCGCAACGGCGAAAGCAATCGGCGTTTCACCTTTTACCAATTCCCTCTTTCGCCGGCCATGGTCGTGACCGCTTCAACCAGCGTATCCAGCTCCGAGTCGCTGGTGTAGAACGCCACCGAAATCCGCACACCGGAAGGTTCGTTGATGTTGGTCGCCCGTTGGGCGATTTGCCAGCGGTTCCGGAGCGCGTCAGAGACTTCGTTCCCATCCATGCCCTCGACAGAGAAAGCGACGACGCCGGTCCGGGTTTCGGCGCGGCGTGAGCCGTTGATCCGCACGCCGGGAATGGCGTCCAGGCGTTCGCGCAGCGATTCCGCCTTTTGTGCCGCCTCCGCGGCGATAGGCTGCGGCCCTCCGACGCCGGCCAGGAAATCGAGACCCGCGCCGAGACCCAGGTAGAGTACGCTCGCCGGCGTTCCCGTCTCGTACTGCCGGGCCGTACCATCGGGAGCGTGCGGTTGCCGCAGCGGCTTCAGGAATTGCTGCGCGCCTTTCCTCACGTAGAGAAAGCCGGTACCCATTGGCGAGAGCAACCACTTGTAGCCGTTGGTGGCGTAGAAGTCACAGCCTGTTTCATGCAGATCCACCGGAAACTGCCCGACGGCCTGGCAGCCATCCCAGAGCGTAAGAATGCCGCGGGCCCGCGCCAGCGCGCAGATCTCGCGGGCGGGCAACCGGGTCCCCCAATCCGTCGTGACGTGGCTGAAACAGATCAGCCGGGTACGCGGCGTGATCGTCTGCTCCACCCGGCGCAGAAAAAGGTCTTTATCCTGGTCGATTTCGACCACTTTGACGATCGCCCCTTCACGGTCCGCCAGACCCTGGGCGGCCTGAAGGGGTACCGGATGTTCCTCATTGGTTATGAGAACCTCGTCTCCCGGTTGCCACCGCAGCCCGCCGAGGACCAGACCGTATCCTTCGCCGGTGCTCATCGTCAACGCGATTTCCCCTGCATCGGCTCCGAAGAAGCCGGCGATTTTGGCCGGCATTTCGCCCTCGGCCTCTCTCATTGCGGCGTACCAGTCGCTCGTACTGACACTGCCGCTGCGCAACTGCTGATAGCCCTCGGCGACCGCCTTGTTCACACTGACCGGCGACAGACCGATTCCAGCGGAGTTAAGGTAAACGCCGTGCTTCAAGCCCGGTATCTGGCCGCGAATCCACGCGATATCCATGGGTACTCCTTTGAAATTGCAAGAGACCCCGAAATGACCGTGTCCCGGAGTCACACATGGAGCAACGGAACCTGTGAGTGTGGAAGAAGTGGTCGGCTTCGGACCGGGCGTCACTTACGATTCCACTCATCGTTCTTCGCCCGGAGGTGACTCTCCGTACCAGCTCAGTCTTCAGGCTGGACATCGCGGAGGTCTTCCAGGATTTCATCGGCAGGGAGGGTTATTCGGCTGCCGATGACGTGCTGCCTCCCAGGTATCGAAACATGCAAATCGCACGGGGATGATCCGATGCTGCAGTAGATCCTTCGTCGGCCTGGGGGGCCTCCTCTGGATGACAGCGGGAAGCATCTTGCTCGGCTATCGGCCAGCGTGTCATTCAGAGCGGAGCGAAGAATCTCCCGTCTTCTCGACTGTACGATTCGCAAATGGTCTTCAAAGACGAACCAGTGCGCGGACGCCTGACCAGCCTTTCGGCCTCCTCACGATGACAGCTACGGCGAAGGCGTGGGCGCAGCGTTTCGCCAATGGTTATCGTAACGCATGTCATTCAGAGCGCAGCGAAGAATCTCCCGTCTTCTCGATTGTACGACCAGCTATTGTCTTTGAAGATGAACCTGTGCGCGGACGCCTTGCCAGCCCTTCGGCCTCCTCTGGATGACAGCGGGAAACAACGTGCTCGGCTATCGGCCATCATGTCATTCAGAGCGGAGCGAAGATCTGAGCGATACATTTCGCCAATGGTTATTGCAAGTCATGTTATTGAGAGCGGAGCGAAGAATCTCCCGTCTTCTCGACTGTACGATTAGCATATTGTCTTTGAAGATGAACCTGTGCGCGGACGCCTTGCCAGCCTTTCGGCCTTCTCTGGATGACAGTTTCAGCGAAAGCTGATGCGGTGGGGGGGAGTACAAAGCCATATAGTATGTATATAACAGCCTGGCCAGACTCGAATCCTTCAGCTGATGGATTCAAACTCGTAAACCAGGGTCTCAATCGTGCGAACGGGACGGCATCGCTCCCACACCGCTCGCTGCAAACGTGCAACGGTCTCGGGTGAGAAGTGCTTCTCGTCCGTCTCCACGTTGACTCGAGCCGGGACGTTTTCAATCTGGAAGAGCTTCCCTTCCAACTCAATGTGGTAGGTCACCCTTTTCTTTAGCAGCATCTCGTTCCATGCGCTGTCTTCAGGCATCGTCCTCTCCCAACTCCGTCAGAAGCTGCCGTCCCCTGTCCGTCAGCCGGTATTTCTGCTTGCTGCTGGTCGGTTTGTCCGGTATGGTCATTTCCAGCCAACCCGCTTCCATTAGTGGCTTACGATAGTTTGCCCGGAAAGTCTTCCGGTGCTTCAGTCCGAGGAACTCCATAATCTCATTTGCAAAGCGGGATCGCCTGCAATGCCAGACAACTTGTGCGGTGACTTGTGCGGTGACTTGTGCGGTCAGGTCCTCCAGGGCGTCCGAAAGCATATGTAACATATTGTCCGAAAGTGTGTTAGAGTCTTCTTGTAGATTTCTGTCAACTTGTGCGGTGATCTGGCGCCGACCAGGTGCCGACCTGGTGCAGACCTGTCATCAGCCACCTGCAGGGACTCGGTCACCGGCCGCCTGAAGGTCGTCGTCACCCACGACTCGGATACGTCGATCAGCGGTTCCGGAACCCCGTGTTCGCGGCACAGGTCACGGATACGCCGGATACCGGAACCTATCCTTTCGACCGCGTCCATGCGGTGCAGGATTCCGAACAGCAGCGGATTACGTGGAATACTCTTCACACCCAAATCCGCTTCCGTCATCCCGGCGGGCAACCCACCCGGGCTTACGATTTCCAGCCGGTCGTTGAACAGGTAAATCTGTACATTGGCGGTGGATCTGTAGTCGCGATGGGCCAAAGCGTTGACAACCGCCTCGCGAATGGCCTCTTCGGGCAGTTCCGGTCGCTCCTCCCTCCTTACGTGTTTAATGATGTACTCTACGTTGATTTTGGAGAGAATCCAGGTCATCACCTCTTCAATCATCGAATAGACGTCGCCGTGGAAGTCGCGCCTGTCCAGAATGCGCACCTTGTCAGTACCCATAAACAGGGCGCACGCGACGTCGGCGCTGACGTTGAACTTTCGGATGTCGCGGGCCAGCAACCAGGCGCCGGCGTGTGTCATCCGGCCATCTTCACCCGTCAGGTGCAGGTTTCGGAGCGCGGTCTCCGGATCCATGTTCTCGGGAATCTTGGCGCGGCGTTGAAACAGGGACCAGTTCTCATCATCAAGGTCATTCTCTAATGAAAACCTGTCACACGCGGTTTCATCGAAATGGATCAGGCCTTCCTTATAGAAAAACTCACGGATTTCCTCGCGCGACATCTGCTGACTGCTTGCCTCTTCGCGGATGAAAAACTTTCCGCCGAAAGAGTAGGGCTTGCTGTGCTGCGCTGGTACGGTTACACAGAGTACGGCATCCACGCTTTCGATCTCCACCGCGATGGGCGGCTCAGCGCTACGGGCAATCGTCCGGACCTGGGACTTCAAGCGGTTGTGATTCGAAACACCGCGGATTCCGCCGTCGTCGGCAATGCCGATCAGGATCACGCCTCCCGTGGCATTGGCAAAGGCGCATATCTCATGTCCGAGATCGGAAGTGACCGATCGTTTAAACTCAATGGTGTAACCTTCACCAAGAGTAGTCAGTTGAGCGAGGGTCTTTGGGTTCATATTGATCATTGCCCGTTTTCACGCTGGGTGATCGGCTCTCGATTGAGTACACCTGGAACCGTCGATGGAACGAGTCGACTCCGCGGCATTTGTGGAAATGAAAAACGACCTCGGCAGGCAGGAACGAGAGAGGCCGTCATCGGTGAGTCAGGTCAACAATTGGGTTTGATTCTCACCGCAACTTGGCGCTGGGACCTCGCCCCCGGTTGACATGGATTCTTCGTACAATCCGTCTTCGAATTTCCCTTCCGAATCGTCCTCTCCGACCGAAGAATTTCGTGGGTCAAGTCTATCCGCATCCTTGGATATACTAACTTCGCACAAGGAAGTCAAGGGCTTGCCGAAAACGAACCTCATTTTTTCGCAATAGGCAACCTAATTGATTGATTTTTCGACTCTTTACGTAAGCCGCTCCTCGGAAAACGGATTCCAAGACGTGAATCACATAGCCTGTCGAAAACTTCGTTTCCGATCGTCAACCTGAAGTCTGACCTGCACAGTGCCCGTAACGAGATGTTCCGTTTACCAACGCGAGCGATCTTCAACTGGTCTGATTAGGCCGATCCCCCATTGGCCGCAGTAAGCCGATCATTAACAGCTTATCGGATGCCGATACCTTCAGGCGAGGGATTCATACTCGTAAACCGGGGTCTCGATAGTACGAACGGGATCGCAATTCGGAGTCTCGAAAAGAGCAGCAGTGACTGAATCTGCATGAGAGTTGTTTTGATGCAGAACGGGAGAAGCTAAAACCGCGACTGGTATATGATCTTCCGTTAGCGGCGGCTGGCGCATTATCACATCGGCGCCGAATTACGGCGCTTCTCGTAGTATACGTCAATGATCACTTTCAGTGCGTGACTGATTTCACCAATTTCGAAACGGCCTCCAGGTTTCTCGTAGAGGTACCTATAATGCGTGTGCGAGTCACGGTGTGAACAAAGGACATCGCGTAGGGGATGCATCTTTGCGTGAAACAACTCCTGTACCTCTGAATTAAGATTTCGCATACCGGGCTGGTCGGCCCATATCGAGTATGGGCTTACTTTTCGCATTCTCGCTTCCAGTAATTCTCTTGTGTTCTCACTCAGGGACAGGTACAAATTCAGCAAGTCATGAGTTTTGACAGGGATTTCGTTCTTTTCCCAGCACAGCAGCGCCTTCAGTGCGATTTCCGCCGCCAGCGACAACAGGATTGGACCCGCCAGTAGTTGTCCTTTGAAGAGCAGCAGATCCGATTCCAAAGACTGCTTCGAACCTTGTTCGATGTCCTGCACAACACGCTGCAACGACCGCACGTTGTCCATCATGTTTTCTGCGTTCCATTTCACGTCCACACTGTCGCTGTCAGACATCGGACATTCTCTCTTGTTTACACTACCCGTCCCGTTAATTCTGCCGATTTCGGCGAATCTTACAGGGATCAACTCAATGCTGATTTACATTGTCGATCAATCCAGTCGTAAAACGGGTTTGATTCACTACGAAAGTCTCGAAAATTCGCGAAACATGTGGCTGGAGATATTGTCCACAGCCATTGGCAATACGAGTCTGTCCTACCTTCGCGAAGACTGTCATCCAGAGGAGGCCCCCCGGGCCGACGAAGGATCTACTGCAGCATCGGATCATCCCCGCGCGATTTGCACGTGTTGATGCCTTAGAGGCAGCACGTCCGCATCCAGCGCAGGACGGAAGCGGCGAAAGAATCTTCGACTCTGCTCAGAACGACATGCGATGCAACAAACATGAACGGATGGCAAACTGGTTTTCGTTATCCGAATAAGGCACGTACAAAATCGCCAATTTATGCCATTTTTCGATCCCCATCTCTGAGAGTCCCGCGGTTCCTGGACAGCAGTGATTGTCCACCAGAAAAGAAAACCCTGAGTGTTTTTAGGTATCGAGACGACCTGACAATCACTCAGCGATTGGGGCGACTTGGAGCGATTGCTGGGTAATTCTCAAAAAAACTGGATGCGTTGTTTGATTATGTAGGTCAAAGGTGTTTTACGCCATTGGGGAGGAGGGGGCCAACGTCTGGATCTGCCTGTTGGACCTGATTGGTGATCTCTTCGAGCGCATCGGCGACGCAATGCCGATGACACATACCGGCCTCAAGTTCGAAACAGGTGAGGGCAACCGATTCGTCGGCCCGCAACCAGGCGCGGATTCTTTCCAGTGCATCGCCTCGATTTGGCAGGATCGTCTGTTCATAGGTCTTGAACAGGGTCTTGAAATCTGCATCCGTCTTGAGACCTCGGCGTCGCCGCGACTCAATTCCAAGCTCCGGAAGATGTTCGTAACGAATTCCTACCCCGGAGCACGCCCGGTCAAGTGTCGTTTTTGAAAAGCCGTACTTGCGGCTGATCGCGTTCCGTCTCACGTCGCACAACAGGGTCGCGCCTTCACGAATAAGCAGATTGAGATAAGATTCCAGCGTTCGCCCTTCGTATCCGATGGTGAAAAGCTGCGACGGAGTTGCATTGGGTCGATTCGATTCAATCTGTTCAAGGGTCGGTCGATCGTCCTGCAAAACCTGCTCTGCGATTTCACTGTGAATTGCATAATACGGATACCGCCGATAGGTATCCGCAACGAGCGCATTCCCTCGCAGTCTGTGATAGCGACTAGCGAACACGCGAGTCGAGTTGCCTTCTGATTTTCTCGCGATTTTACTCCCGTCTTTAGTCAGGACCCATTTCTGGTCCTCGTCCGCGATCAGCCCCCATTCCATCAATCGGCGACGGTCGGCATAGCAGGTAAACGAGAATGGGCCATATCTGTAGGGCACAAAGTCGTAGCGTCCTCGATGGTTTCCAGTTGCCGTGTTCGCCGAATGCTCTTTGCAGTAGAGAAATAGAAGCTTCTGAAAGTCCGTATTGCTCACATCACCACCAATCGCGTCAAGCAACCAAAGCAGCAGGCGTTGGCGGTTGTACAGACGCGGCATACTTGCTTCCGTTGGTTGTTGTACTGGCACACGCG
Source organism: Gemmatimonadota bacterium (assembly GCA_028877215.1). GTDB lineage: Bacteria > Latescibacterota > UBA2968 > UBA2968 > JAAXHE01. The sequence goes on from JAPPFJ010000011.1 coordinate 62,310, forward strand.
CCATTGGAATTCGTCCTGATCTTCCCAGTGTAATTGAGACGAAATTGGATACCAGATTCTGGCGTGAAAGCGGATGTTGCTACAGCGAACCCCTTCTCGAGTCTCCACATGGCGTGCGAGACCTCGCGCGCCATGATTGTCACCTACTCCGCTAAGTCGTCAACGACTTCCCGGATGTAGTCTTGCAACTAGGGCACCGGCTCATTGTGGGAAATCAGAGCATCGACAAACTCCGTCCCGCCCCAAAATTCAGCCGCATGAACTGCCGCGTCCCTGATTTCAACATCATCCGTTGCCAGAGCGTCACGCACGAGTCCGGCGCGCCAGGCTGCATTTCCGATATCAGTTTGACGGCCAAGACAACGGAGAATCGATGAGGCGAAACTCGGGCGCTCAATGTCCTGGCACCCAGCGCCAAGCTGCTCAAGAATGCCCTCGTCTCTGGAAGAACGCAGTGCATCTTCTATTATTTGGTCGGCTGGATGGTCCATTCCGTTCTCAATAGGGTCGGTCTCAAGAGCGCAGTACAGCGAATTTGCCAGCTTATTCCCTTTTTCAGTCAATTGTGGATCGCCTTCCGCAGTTGTCCATGCGAAGCTGTCTGCATCCATGAGCACTGAAAGCCTTCACTTAATCAACGGCGCGTCATTGCGAATGGGCTTGCACAGTGTTGGGATTTGGCGGTAGACTCGATGTTTGCGTCAGTGTGGCTCTCCTTACTGCGGGCGTTAAAATGGCCCCGACAAATCGCGACGGGGCCTCATCTACGGTATCTTTCTGTCAACTCCTGAGGGTCACCTCAGGTTCTCGGGGTCGGGAGTCATCCCTTCCGCCTCATATTGGCAGCTCACAACTGCCACGATACAACATACCCATTTCTGGGTCTCGAAGCAAGTCTAAATGCCGTGGGCGCAGGCCACTTGAGATTTCGGTTACGCAGTTCCCCGAACGCCTAGTCAGGAAACCGTTTTAATACATCAATTAGTCCCATGGGGGTGCTATCCTGTTCTGGCTTCCGTGAAATGCCGGTTGGTCAACTCTATCTACCCGGGTTTTCCGGTCACCCCTTTTCGCGCCTTTCATCGCGCTGTCGTCAGCGATCGTCCTCTCCTAACTCGGCCAGACGTTGCCGCCCCTTGTCCGTCACCTTTTATTTCTTCTTGCTGCTGTTCGTTTTGTCTGGAATGGTCACTTCCAGTCATCCCGCTTCCATTAGCGGCTGAAGGTAGTTTGCCCCGGAACGTTATCCGGTGTTTCAGTCCGAGGAACGCCATAATCTCATTCGCAAATCGGGGTAGCCTTCAGTTCCAGACGACCTGTGCGGTAATTAGGGCGATGACTTGCGCGGTCAATTCCTCCAGGCCTCCCGGAAATATCTGTAACCTATTGTTCGAAAGGGTGTTAGGATCTTCTGTAAGGTTTTCGTCAACTTGTGCGGTGACTTGGCGTCGGCTTGTACTGCACCAACGTATCGCGTGGTCAGTTCTACGGCCGTTTGGCACTCCGCTGTGTCAGGAGCCGGTCCCAGGGGATCGGTGCTTCCGTACCGGTAATATTTAAATCATATTCCTCTACGTAACTTTCGTCGTCGGCCCTATCTCGCTTAAATTCCGCTTCCATGTTGACGTCGACTTCGTATGACAATCCCGCAATCCCACCCTCGTCAATGAGCACTCTCGCAACTTTTGCAAGCATTGACACCCGTTCGTGATTAACCAGTGCTTGCATTCCCATTTCACCCACGTCTGTTTCAAAGTACCGCCACCGGCCGAATATATGTCTCCCGTTCTTCAATACGTCCTCAATCTCTATGAAATCTGCCTTCATTCTTGCCTTGCAGTCTTCTGGCAGGTCGACGAACAGATCATAAAGGTCGTGAGTTTTTTTCGCTTCGTCTAGGCGCGTGATCAAGATAGCCTTCAATGCCAGTTCACAGGCGAAAGCGACGGTCATTCCCGATATCATTATCATACCCATTCGCTCTGTAGTCACACGTTCCGCCGACTGCGGATTTCGATGTGGTGCCCCCGCCGATACACGAACTTCGGAACCGTGATTTACTACCTCGATGCCCGAAATGTGGGGAACCTCGAAGTCGTAGTCCGAGTATTGGAAAACGGATTTTTCGTAGGGAAGTCTCCCGCTCCCAGCCATAAAAGTACAGGCCTGAAGATACAGATATCCGGGCGTCCCTTTTGGGAAGTCGTGTCGACTTATCGTATTCCTGTTACGCCCCTTAGCGACCGTCGCCTTGACCCGCCTGTCGAAATACGCCGTGTCGCGATCCATTTCGGGCAGAATCTTGAGAACGAACTTCGCATCCCCACGATAGTTTGCAGGTAGTCCAAGCCTTACCGCAGGCAGATTTTTATCCATCTCGCACCACATTTTTTTCGCCTCTCTCACAGCGTCAATCCCTTCGACAGACCTCTCGCAGCTAAGGCACTTTATCTCGGTCCACCGCTTTTCCTCGTCTCGCTGTCCGAACAATCGACCCCAACATTTCGTGCAGCGTCCCTTTATCGCTGCCGAGGCCGCCTCGCCTGCACTTTGATCGTCGAATTCAGCCGACCATTTGATCTCGGCCGCTATAGTGTCTGCTTTCTGGTCCATGATTTACCTCCAAACTCAATGTGAAACGTTACCTTTATTCGACCAGATTCTTTTTCCTGGTACTGTTGTCAGCCATCGTCCTCTCCCGACTCCGCAAGAAGCTGCCGTCCCTTGTCCGTCAGCCGGTATTTCTGCTTGCTGCTGGTCGGTTTGTCCGGAATGGTCATTTCCAGCCATCCGGCATCCAACAGGGGTTTCAGGACCTGGTTCCTGAACTTCGTTCGGTCCTTTCTGCTGACTGACGCCATTGACGTCCCTATCGCCTTTGCTGTCAGGCAGTTACGGAGGATTTGGACCTGGTGCCTTGACTCTTGCCCCACCCTTGCCTAACTCTTGCTTTAGTCCGGTGCGGTTTCCCACCAATGAAGTTGGCCTGTGGAACGTTGTCGTTACCTACGACCCGTGTACCTCGATCACTGGCTTACGCAACCCTTGTTGGTGGCACAGGTTGCGGATTTTCCGGTGCTGACCGCCCCGCCTTCGGGGATGAAGGACTTTGCTCCGAAAGAGTCTATCGTGACGCGTCGCCCTAATCAGGCCACCCTGAATTTGCATACTTCGGGCGAGACCACGCGAGCACCATCACGAAGAGCCACGCCGTGGTGGACTGGCGTGGGAAGACGTCCTCCATGGTTGGGCCACGCGCAAAGTTCACCTGCGCCACGTCGGCCGGATCGAAGTCCAAAACGGTGGTGACGTCGTGATTAACGTCTTTGAGCTTGTGCAGAAAACCGGAACGACTGATGAAGAAATACGAGCCGGTATAGCAGCTTGTGTCAACCAATGCCTGTTGGACGACCGCGCCACGGCTAACCCGGCGCCTCCAGCCATCTCTCACGGTATGCCACATCACGTAGAGCCTGTCTGTGCTTGTACGCAAGCAGACCGGCACTGGCCTTCTGGCGTCCCATCAGACCTGAACGGGCGATCGCACAATCCCACTCACCCAACCGCATACCCGTCTAGGCCTGGCGATACTGATACATCTCGAACCTCCAGTTTGCCATGTACTTCCCTTCTGACTGTCGGGGAGGCACTCAGAAGGTGGAGCCGTTGCCGGATGGTCCGAAACCTTAACCGCATCCCATATGGCCTGATTCGGCCGATCTTGCAGTGGCCGCATTATGCCGATCCCGTAATGGCCGCATATGGGCGATCATCAACAATTTCCTCTTACCAAATTGGCCGAGACATCGGGGTCTTACCAATGACGGCCCTCCAAATGCAACGGAAGATCCGGGAACAGATGCAGACCAGCGAGGGTTCACAATTATTAAAGGGTATCGTTGAAGTCGACGAAACACACATCGGCGGTAGGCCTCGCGGACACAGACGCTGGCGGGAGCGGTGGGAAAGTACGAAGGTTCCGATATTAGGGTTTGTGGAACGAGGCGGTAGAGTTGTTATGGTAATAATAGACTACCCGAATGCTGAAAATATGGTCCCTCTCGTGAATCAGCAAGTAAAGGCGAACGCCCAATTAATGACAGATCAGGCATACCACCATAGGCAGGTTAAGGCGTCCTTGAAACACGAATCTGTAAATCACGGCATCGCCTATGTTCGAGGTGAGGTGCACACCAATACGATCGAGGGTGTCCGGTCTCTATTGAAACGGGCGTTTAACGGAACTCATCACCACTACTCAAAGAAATGGATGCCGTTGTATCTGGCCGAGGCGGCCTATAAGTACAATGTGCGGAAGATTAAGGACACCTGGAGTCAATTTGTGGGAAAAGTGTTCCGGTATCTACTGTATTTGCCGGGATACACATAATGCGTCCCGTAATGCAGCAACACGTTCTTCAACCGGCATTTGTCGGTGGCTCGGGTGGGGAACTGGGATATATTCAACACCGAACCGATCACAAGCCTTTTGTGCAGTATTACCCATTGCAATAACGGGACGTCCGTCAAGTTCGTGTATTGTAATTTCTCGAAAAGACATACGAATGTGTTCAAGTTTGATGGACTGGCTTTTATCGGTTCCTGGTAATAAATGAAAGGCTTGCGTGATGTAGACGTTTGCACGGCCCATACCAGCGCACTTCAATGCCTCATCCAAAACTTTATTAAAACGTGAGAAGACATCGTACCCGAATTCTACCAGCAAGTCTCTTTTCTGCAGTGCGTTTTTTGCACTGTTCCAATGTTTCCCGATTAGTATGGGACCGGTGGTACTATTCGAGGTCTTTTGTATCGGGGAAACATAGTCTCCGTCTAAGCCGACTTCTGCCAATGTCTTGTATCCGAATCCTGGAATATTAAATGCTCTCCGACGCGCAATGAGTTCTTTCCTCGACAGGTTCATGTACAATTCTCCCCGCATAGTCCTGCGTTATTTGGTGATTGGTAGCGGGGCAAATCTAAAATACATCTGGACTTGACCCGATTTGGTGGACACCGATCTTCTTGTTATTTTGATGAGAAGAA